>NZ_JACIBG010000001.1:1048224-1467215 GCF_014195185.1 Variovorax atrisoli
GCTTCGCACGCACCAGCCTGCGGCCGGATCCCGGATCAGTTCGTCTGCGACAACTGCTCCAGGATCGCAGGGTTCTCCAGCGTGGAGGTGTCCTGCGTGATCGCCTCGCCCTTGGCGATGCTGCGCAGAAGGCGGCGCATGATCTTGCCGCTGCGGGTCTTGGGCAGGTTGTCGCCGAAGCGGATGTCCTTGGGCTTGGCGATCGGGCCGATTTCCTTGGCGACCCAGTTGCGCAGTTCGTTGGCGATCTGCTTGGCTTCCTCGCCGGTCGGGCGGGCGCGCTTGAGCACGACGAAGGCGCACACGGCCTCGCCGGTCACGTCGTCGGGGCGGCCCACCACCGCGGCCTCGGCCACCAGGTCGGTCTTGGCGACCAGCGCCGATTCGATCTCCATCGTGCCCAGGCGGTGGCCCGACACGTTCAGCACATCGTCGATGCGGCCGGTGATGCGGAAGTAGCCGCGGTCGGCGCTGCGCACCGCGCCGTCGCCGGCGAGGTAGATCGTGCCGCCCATCTCCTCGGGGAAGTAGCTCTTCTTGAAGCGCTCGGGGTCGTTCCAGATCGTACGGATCATCGAGGGCCAGGGCCGCTTGATGACCAGCATGCCGCCCGCGCCGTTGGGCAGGTCCTTGCCCGTCTCGTCGACGATGGCGGCCATGATGCCCGGCAGCGGCAGCGTGCACGAGCCCGGCACCAGCGGCGTGGCGCCCGGCAGCGGCGTGATGACGTGGCCGCCGGTCTCGGTCTGCCAGAAGGTGTCGACGATGGGGCAGCGCTCGCCGCCCACATTGCGGTGGTACCACATCCAGGCCTCGGGATTGATCGGCTCGCCGACCGAACCGAGGATGCGCAGGCTGGTGAGGTCCCAGTTCTTCGGATGCACCTTCTCGTCGCCGTCGGCCGCCTTGATGAGCGAGCGGATCGCGGTGGGCGCCGTGTAGAAGACGCTGACCTTGTGCTTCTCGATCATCTGCCAGAAGCGGCCCGCGTGCGGGAAGGTCGGGATGCCCTCGAACACCACCTGCGTCGCGCCGGCGGCGAGCGGGCCGTAGGCGACGTAGGTGTGGCCGGTGATCCAGCCGATGTCGGCGGTGCACCAGAACACGTCCTCGGGGCGGATGTCGAAGGTCCAGTCCATCGTGAGCTTCGCCCACAGCAGGTAGCCGCCGGTGGAGTGTTGCACGCCCTTGGGCTTGCCGGTGGAGCCCGACGTATAGAGGATGAAGAGCGGATGCTCGGCGTTGACAGCAACGGGCGCGCATTCGGTGCCCTGCCCCTTCAGCGCCTCGGTGAAGGTGATGTCGCGCCCCTCGACGCGGTTCCACGCGGTGGGCGTGCGCTCGTAAACCAGCACGGTCTTGATCGACTCGCAGCCGCCCAGCGCGATGCCGTCGTCCACGATGGCCTTCAGCGGCAGTTCCTTGCCGCCGCGCAGCTGGTAGTTGGCGGTGATGACGGCCACCGCGCCCGCGTCGATGATGCGCTCCTGCAGCGCCTTGGCAGAGAAGCCACCGAACACCACGCTGTGGGTGGCGCCGATGCGCGCACAGGCCTGCATGGCGACGACGCCCTCGATGGTCATGGGCATGTAGACGATGACGCGGTCGCCCTTCTTGATGCCGCGTGCCTTCAGCGCGTTGGCGAACTGGCTCACGCGCGCGAGCAGTTCCTTGTAGGTGACCTTGGTGACGGCGCCGTCGTCGGCCTCGAAGACGATGGCCGTCTTGTTCTCGACCGGGGTGCCGATGTGCCTGTCGAGGCAGTTGGCACTGGCGTTGAGTTCGCCGTCGCCGAACCACTGGTAGAACGGCGCATTCGATTCGTCGAGCGTCTTCGTGAAGGGCTTGGTCCAGTTCAGGTTGTCCTTGGCCAGGCGGGTCCAGAAACCCTCGAAATCCTGCTCGGCCTCCTTGCACAGGGCCTCGTAGGCGGCCATGCCGGAAATGCGCGCGCCCTGCGTGGCGCGGGCGTCCGGCGGGAAGACGCGGTTCTCGACCAGGACGGATTCAATGTTCTTCGATGCGCTGCTGCTCATGCTCTTTGTCTCCAGGATGGGTGCGGCCGTAATGTCGGCGGACCCACTTACGGGTCACTGACGGGTGCCATGTTAGAGCCTGTTCGATGGCCCTCTCGGGGTTATCACGAGTGCGTCACCGGGACACCCCTAGAATTCCCGGTCCTCCACAACCGCACTGCAGATGTCTGCTCCCGACCCTTTCGACACCCGGAACCCGCCCGTACCACGCCGTGGTTCGCCGCTTCGCCCCCTGCCCAAGCTGATCTTCGCGAGCCGCTGGCTGCAGCTGCCGCTGTACCTGGGCCTGATCGTGGCGCAGGCTGTGTACGTGGTGCACTTCCTGGTCGAGCTGCTGCATCTGGTGGAGGCCGCCTTCGGCTCCAAGGAGGCGCTGCAGGCGCTGATCACCAGCATCGGCTACAAGACCACGGCTCCCGTGGGCACGCTGAACGAGACGGTCATCATGCTCGTGGTGCTCGCGCTGATCGACGTGGTGATGATTTCCAACCTGCTCATCATGGTGATCGTGGGCGGCTACGAGACCTTCGTGAGCCGCATGGACCTCGAAGGCCACCGCGACCAGCCCGAGTGGCTGAGCCACGTGAACGCCTCGGTGCTCAAGGTGAAGCTGGCCACCGCCATCATCGGCATCAGCTCCATCCACCTGCTGAAGACCTTCATCAACGCAGACAACTACACCGACCGCGTGCTGATCGCGCAGACCGTGATCCACATCGCGTTCCTGTTCTCGGCGATGGCCATCGCCTACACCGACCGGCTGATGGCGCCCGCCCATCCGCCCGCCGACCCACACTGATCTCCCCTAGCCCCGACCCTGGCCTGCCTGCGATGCAACGTCCCAGGCGGGCGGGTCGGAGAAGCGCTCGGCAAGGAAGTCGAGCATCGTGCGCAGCGTGGCCGGCATGTGCTTGCGCGAGGCGTACACCGCATACATGCCCACCACCTGCGGCTCGAAATCGGGGAAGAGCGGCACCAGCTCCCCGTCATGTACCCGCTGCGCAGTCAGGTAGGTCGGCAGCATCGCGATGCCCGCGCCGGCGCGCGCCAGCGACATCAGGCTGACCGCGTCGTTCGCCGACACGTTCCCGTCGACTGCCACCGACACCGGCTCGCCGTCGCTCTTTCGCGTGAAGTTCCAGAGGCTGCGGCCGAAATACGAATGCGTGAGGCAGTTGCGCTGCGCCAGTTCGTCCACGCGCTGCGGGTGCCCATGCCGGGCCAGATAGGCCGGTGAGGCGCAGACCACCGAACGGCAGGTCGTGAGACGGCGTGCGATGAGGTTGGGGTCGATCTCGGCCGCGGTGCGGATCGCAAGGTCGATGCGCTCATCGACCAGGTTCACGGTGCGATCCAGCAGAACCAGGTCGACCATCACGGCCGGATGGAGCCGCACGTAGTCCGCGATCGCATCAGCAAGCTGGGCCTGCGCGAAGGAAGTGCCGGTGGTGATCCGAAGCTGCCCCCGCGGCGCCTCCGCCGGATGGCGCACCGCCGCCTGCATGTCGCCGGTGAGCTCCAGCACCTGCCGGCATCGCGGCAGCAGTTCCTCGCCCGCCGCAGTGAGGCTCAGGCGGCGCGTCGTGCGGTGCAGCAGGCGCGCGCCGGTCCATTGCTCCAGCTCGGCGACATAGCGCGTGACGACCGGGCGGGACATGTCGAGCTTGTCGGCCGCGGCCGAAAGGCTGCCTGAATCGACCACGGTAACGAACACGCGCATTGCGTTCAATCGGTCCATTCGAACGATTCTAGGAATAAACAAGCGCGTAAATCGAGGTATTTCTTTCGAAAGCAGAAACCTAAGATGCGGCTCATCCCATCCGATCTTTCACAGGAGTCACCATGAGCCACATCGCCATCATCGGCGCCACCGGACGTGCCGGCAGCCAGCTTCTCGAGGAGGCCCTGCGCCGCGGCCACACCGTCACCGCCATCGCCCGCAAGGCCAGCGCCAAGCTGGCGGGCCGTGCCAACGTGAAGGCCGTCGACCTCGACGTGCTCGACGGCGCAGCGCTCGAGAAGGCACTTGCCGGCCACGACGCAGTGTTCAGCGCAGCGCACTTCGCCACCGTGCCGCCCGCGGCCATCATCGAGCCGACGAAGCGTGCCGGCGTGAAGCGCCTGCTGGTCGTCGGAGGCGCGGGCAGCCTGTTGGCGGCGCCCGGCCTGAAGGTGATCGACACGCCCAACTTCCCCGACGCGTACCGCGCCGAAGCCTCTGCCGGCGGCGTGTTCCTCGACACGCTGCGCAACGAGAAGGACCTGGACTGGACCCTCCTCTCGCCCTCGGCCGAATTCGTCGAAGGCGAGCGCACCGGCAAGTTCCGCCTGGGCAAGGACGACCTGCTCGTGAGCGCCGAAGGCCGCAGCTGGATCAGCTTCGCGGACTACGCGATCGCGTTCATCGACGAACTGGAAAAGCCGGCGCATTCCCGCCAGCGCTACACCATCGGCTACTGAGCCGCAGGCAACAACAAAAAAAGGACCCTCGCGGGTCCTTGTTTGCTTGCGCTGGCCGGATCAACGCCCGGTCATGTTCTCCGGCACCACCCACTGGTCGAACTGCTCGGCCGTCAGGTGGCCCGAAGCGATCGCCGCCTCGCGCAGGCTGGTGCCTTCCTTGTGCGCCTTCTTGGCGATGAAGGCGGCCTTGTCGTAGCCGATGTGCGTATTGAGCGCCGTCACGAGCATCAGCGAGCGCTGCACCAGCTCGGTGATGCGCTCGCGGTTGGGCTCGATGCCCACGGCGCAGTGGTCGTTGAAGCTCACCATGCCGTCTGCCAGGAGGCGCACGCTCTGCAGGAAGTTGTGCGCCACCATCGGACGGAACACGTTCAGTTCGAAGTTGCCCGAGGCGCCGCCGATGTTGATGGCGACGTCGTTGCCGAACACCTGCGCGGCCAGCATCGTCACGGCTTCGCTCTGCGTCGGGTTGACCTTGCCCGGCATGATCGACGAACCAGGCTCGTTCTCGGGAATGCTCAGTTCGCCGATGCCGCTGCGCGGGCCGCTGGCGAGCCAGCGCACGTCGTTGGCGATCTTGTTCATGCTGGCAGCCAGCGTCTTCAGCGCGCCGTGGGCGTGCACCAGCGCATCGACGCTGGCCATGGCCTCGAACTTGTTCGGTGCGGTCACGAAAGGCAGGCCGGTGAGCTTCGCCAGCTCCGCTGCCACCTGTTCCGCATAGCCCTTGGGCGCGTTGAGGCCGGTGCCGACGGCCGTGCCGCCCAGCGCCAGTTCGCACAGGTGCGGCAGCGCGGCGCGCACATGTGCCTCGCCATGGGCGAGCTGGGCGACATAGCCCGAGAACTCCTGGCCCAGCGTGAGGGGCGTGGCGTCCTGCAGGTGGGTGCGGCCGATCTTCACGATGTCGGCGAAGTCATTCGACTTCTGCTCCAGCGTGGCGCGCAGCTTGCCGATGGCCGGCAGCAGCTTGTGGGTGATGGCCTCGACGGCGGCCACGTGCATCGCCGTCGGGAACACGTCGTTGCTCGACTGGCTGCGGTTCACGTCGTCGTTGGGATGAACGAGGCGCCCTTCGCCGCGCTCGCCGCCGAGGATTTCGCTGGCGCGGTTGGCCAGCACCTCGTTGACGTTCATGTTGGTCTGCGTGCCAGAGCCGGTCTGCCAGACCACCAGCGGGAACTCGCCCGGGTGCTTGCCGGCGATGACTTCGTCGGCCGCGGCCACGATGGCCTGGGTCTTCTTCTCGTCCTGCAGGCCCAGCGCATGGTTGACCACGGCGGAGGCGCGCTTGACCTGGGCCAGCGCCTTGATGATCTCGCGCGGCTGCTGCTCGCCGGAGATGTCGAAGTTCTGCAGCGAGCGCTGTGTCTGCGCGCCCCACAGCTTGTCGGCCGGAACGTCGATCGGTCCGAAGGTGTCGCGCTCGGCACGGGTCTTGGGGGAAGTCGTCATGAGAAAAAGCTCCGCAGGATCGTGAAAGGTCGCGCCGCTTGCCGGCGCGACCCGGAGTATCGCCCCGATGAGAGTAGCTCTCATCTGACGAGGGCATTGCGCCGCCGCCGACACCGCCGGCCAGCGGCTCGCCTTGACCGCATCATGTCGAAAAGTTATAATCAACGTCCTCTGACGACCAGCAAGTCATGATGATGACGCCGCTGGTCAAGCCTGCACTACTCGCGGATCTCCGAATCCCGTCGCGGTGCAAGGTGCTCCCGCCGGGCCCTGCCCGGCAAATCGGCCGGATTTTTCCGGCTCCATTGCCACGTCACGCTCTTCCAGCCGGCGCCCCTCGACCAGGCCCGTCGCGCTGCGAATGAAGCATCCGGCGGGCACTGGCTTCGTCGCCCTGTCGTCTTCAGTGCCTGTCGGCCGCCCCTTCTTCTGACGGGCCGGGGCGTGGCTGCGCCGTTCCTTCGGGACGGCGAACTCTCAGTCAACCTTCAACCAAGGAGAGCCCCGACTTATGGCCAAAGGAATTCTCATCGACCATGTCTTCAAGGTGTTCGGCGACGAGCCCGAACAAGCCCTGGAGCTGGTCCGGCAAGGACTTTCGAAGAAGGAGATCCTGGCGCGCACCGGCCAGTCGATCGGCGTGTTCGACGCCACCTTCGAGATCCAGGCCGGAGAAATCTTCGTCATCATGGGCCTCTCGGGCTCGGGCAAGTCGACGCTGGTGCGCCTGCTGAACCGGCTGATCGAGCCGACCGCGGGCCGCATCGTGATCGACGGCGCGGACATCAACGAACATTCCGACATCAAGCTGCGCGCGCTGCGCCGCAAGGACATCAGCATGGTGTTCCAGTCGTTCGCGCTGATGCCGCATATGACGGTGCGCGAGAACACCGCCTTCGGCCTCGAGCTCTCGGGCACCGGCAAGAAGGAGCGCCTCGCGCAGGCCGACAAGGCACTCGCGCAGGTGGGCCTGGCGGGCTGGGGCGACAGCTATCCCGACGAGCTCTCGGGCGGCATGCAGCAGCGCGTGGGCCTGGCGCGCGCGCTGGCATCCGACCCATCGATCCTGCTGATGGACGAGGCCTTCTCGGCGCTCGATCCGATCATCCGCACCGAGATGCAGTCGGAGCTGCTGCGCCTGCAGCAGGAGCAGCGCCGCACGATCGTCTTCATCTCGCACGACCTCGACGAGGCGATGCGCATCGGCGACCGGATCGCGATCATGAAGGACGGCCAGGTGATCCAGGTCGGCACGCCCGACGAGATCCTGCGCAGCCCCGCCAACGACTACGTGCGCAGCTTCGTGCGCGGCGTGGACGCGGCGGCGGTGTTCAAGGCGGGCGACATCGCGCGCAAGCAACTCACCGTGGTCAGCGAACACCCGGAGCGCGGCGCGCGTGCGGCGCTCAAGCAACTGGAGGACCAGGACCGCGACTTCGCCTACGTGACCAGCCCCAACAAGCGCTACCTGGGAACCGTGTCGGCCGACACCCTGCGCGCCGCGCTCGACGGCCATTCGGGGCCGCTGGGGCTGCGCCACGCGTTCCTGAACGACCTCGGCACGATCGACGCCGATGCCCCCGTGGCGGGACTCTTCGGCCAGGTGGCCCAGGCGCCGTGCGCGATGCCGGTGGTGGCTGCCGACGGCCGCTTCTGCGGCGCGATCAGCAAGACGACGCTGCTGAAGTTCCTGGACCGCGACACGCCGCCCATCGACCCGGCGCACCAGCCGCAGCAACCCGTGGCCGCCACCGCCGACGCCGCCAACGCGGCCTGAACGAACTCGAAGGACACATCAGATGAACGACACCGCACTGTCTTCCGAACTCGCACCGCTGAACGACGCATCGACCGCGCTCGCGACGCCCTCGCCTGCGCCGATGCCTGTCGACCCGTGGGAAGCCCTGTCGGCAGCGCCCGACACCTCCGCGACCAGCGCCTGGCTCGACGCCCCCGCGCCGCTCGATGGCGCCCATCAGCTCGCCGACCACGCGGATGCCGCCGGCGGCCTGCAGCTGCACCGCCTGTGGGACGGCTCGCTGCCCGTCGAATCCTGGATCAACAGCGGCCTGGGCTGGGTGGTCGAGCACTTCCGCCCCTTCTTCCAGACCGTGCGCCTGCCCATCGACGGCACGCTGAACTGGATCCAGGGCCTGCTCACCGGCCTGCCCACGCTGGCGATGATCGCGCTCATCGGCCTGCTGGCCTGGCAGTTCGCTGGCCGCGCGCTGGCCATCGGCACCACGGTGGCGCTGCTGCTGGTGGCCATGCTGGGCATCTGGCCCGAGGCGATGGTGACGCTGTCGCTGGTGCTGACCTCGCTGGTGTTCTGCATGGCCGTCGGCCTGCCGCTGGGCGTGCTGCTGGCCAGCAGCGACCGGGCCCAGCGCGTGATGCGCCCGGTGCTCGACGCGATGCAGACGACGCCGGCCTTCGTGTACCTGGTGCCGGTGGTGATGCTGTTCGGCATCGGCAACGTGCCGGGCGTGATCGTGACCATCGTCTTCGCGCTGGCGCCGCTGGTGCGCCTGACCAACCTCGGCCTGCGCCAGGTGCGCCCCGACCTGATCGAGGCCGCGCGCGCCTACGGCGCCTCGCCCTGGCAGATGCTGGTGAAGGTGCAGCTGCCGCTGGCCATGCCGTCGATCATGGCGGGCATCAACCAGGCGCTGATGCTGTCGCTGTCGATGGTGGTCATCGCTTCGATGATCGCGGTGGGCGGCCTCGGCCAGATGGTGCTGCGCGGCATCGGCCGGCTCGACATGGGCCTGGCCACCGTGGGCGGCCTGGGCATCGTGCTGCTGGCGATCTCGCTGGACCGCCTGACGCAGGCCATGGGCAAGTCGCGCCGCGGCGGCGGACGCCGCTGGTGGCACACCGGGCCGGTGGGTTTCGCGCTTCGCCTGCTGCAGCGTGCCGTGGCGCCGTCGCGTACCGACGCCGAGCCCGCGCCCGCCCTTTCCGCCCAGGTGCGATGAACGGAGGAACCCGCCACATGAACTTCGTCGGCAACAAGACCGGACTCATCGCCCGCGGCCTGCTCGCCCTAGCCTTCGTGGCCTCGGGCGCGGCCGCCCAGGCCTCCAACGACCTGCCCGGCAAGGGCGCCACCGTGCAGCCGCTGAAGAGCTCGCTTGCGGAAGAAGCCTTCCAGACGCTGCTGGTGATGCGCGGCCTGGAGAAGCTCGGCTACAAGGTCGAGCCCATGAAGGACCTGGAGCCCGCCACCGAGCACCTGGCCATCGCCAACGGCGACGCCACCTTCATGGCCAACCACTGGAGCCTGCTGCACGCAGACTTCTACAAGAACAGCGGCGGCGACGCCAAGCTGTGGCGCAAGGGCGTGTATTCCGCAGGCGCGGTCCAGGGCTACCTGATCGACCGCAAGACGGCCGAGCAGTACGGCATCACCAACATCGCGCAGCTGAAGGACCCTGCCATCGCGAAGCTGTTCGACACGGACGGCGACGGCAAGGCCGACCTCACGGGCTGCAACCCGGGCTGGGGATGCGAACTGGCCATCGAGAGCCACCTGACGGCCTACCAGCTGCGCGACACCGTCAGCCACCGGCAAGGCAGCTACGCCGCGCTGATGGCCGACACCATCGCGCGATTCAAGCAGGACAAGCCGGTGCTGTACTACACGTGGACGCCGTACTGGGTCAGCGCCGTGCTGCGCCCCGGCAAGGACGTGGTGTGGCTGCAGGTGCCCTTCTCGTCGTCGCAAGGCGACGGCGGCAACGTCGACACGCAGCTGCCCAACGGCCGGAACTACGGATTCCAGGCCAACGACGAGCAGATCGTCGCCAACCGGGCCTTCATCGAGAAGAATCCCGCCGCGGCGAAGCTCTTCGAGGTGATGAAGCTGCCGATCGGCGACATCAACGCCCAGAACCTGCGCATGAGCCAGGGCGCCAACACGCAGCAGGACGTGGAGCGCCATGCCGACGGATGGATCCGGGCGCACCAGGAGCTGTTCGACGGCTGGGTCGAGCAGGCCCGTGCCGCGGCAAGGTAGGCGGGACGGGCGGCACGGGTGGGCCAGGCGGGGCAGGCGCCGCGGCTGAGATAATCGGGGGGCGTTTCCACACTCCTACAAAGCCCCCACCATGACGACCACGATCCAGCAGGCCGACCTGATCGAATCGATCAGCGCCGCGCTGCAGTACATCAGCTACTACCACCCCGCCGACTACATCGCCCACCTGGCGCGCGCCTACGAGCGCGAGCAGAGCCCGGCGGCCAAGGACGCCATCGCGCAGATCCTGACCAACAGCAAGATGAGCGCGACCGGCCAGCGCCCGATCTGCCAGGACACCGGCATCGTCAACGTGTTCCTCAAGGTGGGCATGGACGTGCGCTGGGGCGGCTTCACCGGCAGCCTGGACGACGCCATCAACGAAGGCGTGCGCCGCGGCTACAACCACCCCGACAACACGCTGCGCGCCTCGGTCGTGGCCGATCCGCAGTTCGACCGCAAGAACACCAAGGACAACACGCCCGCAGTGATCTTCACGGAGATCGTTCCGGGCGACAAACTGGAGGTCACCGTGGCCGCCAAGGGCGGCGGCAGCGAGAACAAGAGCAAGCTGGTCATGCTCAACCCCGGCGACAGCGTGGTCGACTGGGTGCTCAAGACCGTGCCCACCATGGGCGCCGGCTGGTGCCCGCCGGGCATGCTGGGCATCGGCATCGGCGGCACGGCCGAGAAGGCCGCGCTGATGGCCAAGGAAAGCCTGATGGACGACCTCGACATGCACGAGCTGCTGGCCAAGAAGAATTCCGGCGCAGAACTGAGCAAGGTCGAGGCGCTGCGCGTCGAGCTGTACGAGAAGGTCAACGCCCTGGGCATCGGCGCACAGGGCCTGGGCGGCCTGGCCACCGTGCTGGACGTCAAGATCCAGATGTACCCCACGCACGCGGCGAGCAAACCCGTGGCGATGATCCCCAACTGCGCGGCCACGCGCCACGCGCACTTCGTGATGGACGGCAGCGGTCCGGTCTACCTCGAGGCGCCCTCTCTCGACCTGTGGCCCGAGGTGAACTGGGCCCCCGACGAGAAGAAGAGCAAGCGCGTCGACCTCGACAAGCTCACGCCCGCCGAAGTGGCGAGCTGGAAGCCGGGCGAAACGCTGCTGCTCAACGGCAAGATGCTCACCGGCCGCGACGCCGCGCACAAGCGCATCCAGGGCATGCTGGCCAAGGGCGAGAAGCTGCCGGTCGATTTCACCAACCGCGTCATCTACTACGTCGGCCCGGTCGACCCGGTGGGCGACGAGGCCGTCGGCCCCGCCGGCCCCACCACCGCCACCCGCATGGACGGCTTCACCGAGATGATGCTGGCGCAGACCGGCCTGATCGCCATGATCGGCAAGGCCGAGCGCGGCCCGGTCGCCATCGAGGCCATCAAGAAGCACAAGAGCGCATACCTCATGGCCGTGGGCGGCGCCGCCTACCTGGTCAGCAAGGCCATCAAGACCGCCAAGGTGGTGGGCTTCGAGGACCTGGGCATGGAAGCCATCTACGAATTCGACGTGGTCGACATGCCGGTGACGGTGGCGGTCGACGCCGGCGGCACCAGCGCGCACATCACCGGCCCGGCCGAGTGGCAGAAGCGCATCGCCACGGGCGAGTACAAGACCATCATGATGGAAGAAGCCTGAGTTGAGCCCGGTAGGCGTCTTCGACAGCGGGGTCGGCGGGCTCAGCGTGCTGGCCGCGCTGAGGGCCGAACTCCCGCACGAGCACTTCGTCTACTTCGCCGACACGGCCTATGCGCCCTACGGCGAGCGTGGAGACGCCTACGTGATCGAACGCTCGCGCGCGGTGGTCGAACACCTGCTGCGCGAGCACGGGGTCAAGGCGCTGGTGGTGGCCTGCAACACGGCCACCACCGCCGCCATCCACCTGCTGCGGGCAGACCATCCCGACCTGCCGATCGTCGGGCTGGAACCCGGCCTCAAGCCCGCGGTGGCGGCAAGCCGCACCGGGCACGTCTCGGTGCTCGCCACGCGCGGCACGCTGGCCAGTGCGAAGTACGCAACCCTGCGCGCCTCCTTCGCGGGATCGGCCGACGTGCGGCCCGTGCCCTGCGACGGGTTGGTGAAGGCCATCGAAGGCTTCGACTCGGCCGGCATCGCGGCGCTGGCCGAGCGCTACATGGCCGAAGCCGGCCCTTTCGGCGACGGCCCCGACGAAGTCGACACGGTGGTGCTCGGCTGCACCCACTATCCGCTGGTGAAGGACGAGCTGGCCAAGCATGCGCCGGCCACACTGCGCTTCATCGACACCGGCGTGCCGGTTGCGCAGCAGACGCGGCGCCTGCTCGCATCGGCGGGCCGGCTCGCCGACGCCACCGAAGCAACCGGCGCCGTCGGGAGCCTGCTGCTGCAGAGCAGCGGCGACGTCGCGGTGCTCGAAGCCGCGGCTGCCAGGTGGCTCGGGCTTTCCGCAGCCGCCACGGCCTGAACCGAGCCATGCGCCTGCCGCTTCCGCGCCGCGCCGCCCCGTGGGCCTTCTTCCTCCTGGGCCTCTCGGTCGCCGGAGTGAGCCATGCGGCCTGCGAGAGCGGCCTTGCCGAGCGCATGCATGCCAAGCTGCACCCCAAACGCCAGCTCGACGAGCGGCTCGCAGCCTGCAAGGTGTGGCCGGCCTTTCCGGGGCGCAGCATCGTCGTGCTGCCGATGCCGCGCGAAACCACCGACCGCGGCGCCAAGGTATTCGACCTCGAGATCCTGCTGATCCAGCGCCCCGACAACGGCAACACGGAGCGCGACACCGTCATCGGCCGGCTCGTGCAGCCCGAGGCGCTCGACGAGGACGCCACCACCTCCATCCAGGACATCCGCATCGACACCTCGCGGTACGTGCTCTCGCCCGAGGCGCGCGCCTTCGGGCTGCGCGTGCGCTACAAGGGCAGCAACGGGCCCGGCAGCCCGCTGGCGAGCGAGACGGTGCGGCTGTACGTGCATCACGGCAAACAGCTGCGCCAGGTGCTGCAGGAGATCGAGCTCGACCACGACCATGGCGGCTGGGACTCCACCTGCACCGGCCACTTCGAGAAGCTGCGCACCATGCTCTCGGTCGGCAAGGGCATCAGCAACGGCTTCGCCGACCTGCAGCTGTCTCGCACCTTGCTGCAAAGCCGCGCGCAGGAGCAGGAAGACCAGGGCTGCATCGAGAAGGCCCTGCCCCCGAAGTTCAACACCGTCACGCTGCGCTACGACGGCGAGCGCTTCAAGGTGCCGAAGTCGCTCCAGCAGCAGATTCCCTGACGGGAGGCTGATCCAGGGCCCGCTTTTTCACCGGGCCGTCACACAGAAGTACCAGCATGCGCGGTTTGTCAAAAAGTATTGCCGCGCACAATGAACTCCCTCCCCCAGCTTCGCATTCCCTTCAAGCCCCTGATCCTCGTCGGCGCCCTCGCGCTGGCCCTTGGCGCCTGCGGAGGCGGCGGTGGAGGCTCAGGGCTTGGCGGGATCTTTCCGCCAGTCAGTTCGGCGCCGCCCGCTGCCCAGCCTCCCGCACAGCAACCCGCGCAGCCGCCGGCAACGCCCTCCGAGCCCGGCCAGTTCGTCTCCGAGGCGCGGTTCACGCCCAATGCGGGCACCACCGAAGGCTCGTCCGACGCATCGACCGCCATCGCGCTGCCCGACAACTTCATGATCGTCGCGGACGACGAAGCCAACGTGCTGCGCGTCTACCCGCGCGCCGGCGGCGCGGCGGTGAAGGAATGGAGCTACAAGCTCGACGGCCCCAAGCTCACCAAGGAACTCGACCTCGAGGCCGGCACGCGCATCGGCGACACGCTGTACCTCACCGGCTCCAACAGCAACAAGAAGGACGGCGCGGACGCCGCCTCCGACCGCTCGCACCTGTTCGCCGTCAGGGTCAGCGGCACCGGCGCGGCCACCGCGTTCGACTATGTCGGCCAGTTCGCGCTGCTCGAAGCGCAGCTCATCGCGTGGGATTCCGGCAATGCGCACGGCCTCGGCGCCAACCACTTCGGCTTTGCCGTATCGGCAGGGGCCGGCATCGCGCCTGAGCGGGTCGACGGCTTCTCCATCGAGGGCATGACCAGTTCGCCGGGCGACACCGCGCTATGGCTGGGCTTCCGTGCGCCGCAGACGGGCGCCGCCGTACGCTCCAAGGCGCTGATCGTGCCGCTGCAGAACTACGCGGCGCTGGTCGCCGGCACCGCCACCCAGGCCGCCTTCGGTACGCCCATCGAGCTCGAACTGGGCGGCCGCGGCATCCGCTCGATCGACAAGGGCACCGATGGCAACTACCTGATCGTCGCCGGCCCGGCAGGCCCCGCGAGCCCGGACGTGGACCGCAACTTCGCGCTGTTCGCGTGGAACGGCAACCCTGGCAGCGCACCAGTCGAGCTGTCGAACGACCTCGATTCCCTGTCGAAGAAAACCGGCGGCAGCTTCGAGTCCGTCGTGGAGGTGCCGGGCCCCGTGAAGGCCGGCACGGTGGTCCAGCTGCTGCTGGACAACGGCGATACCAAGTGGGACGGCAAGACCGCCTCGAAGGACCTGCCGCCCGCCGACCAGAAATTCGACGGCTTCGTGGTCCGCCTGGGTGCGCCCCTGGTCGACACCACAGCGCCGAAGCTGAAGAAGGCATCACCGGCGGGCCTCGTCGGCGTGAACCTCGATGCGTCGCTCACGCTGACGTTCAACGAAGCCGTTCGCCTGGGCTCGGGCAGCATCGTGCTGCACAAGGCCGACGGCAGCGTGGTCGAGACCTTCAACTCCAACAGCCCCGCCGCACGCCTGCAGGTGGCCTTCAACAAGCTGAAGCTGGTGCCGACCGCACTGCTGTCGGCAAGCAGCGGCTATTACGTCACGATCGACGGCAACGCCATCACCGATCCCACCGGCAACGCCTTCCCCGGCATCGGCGACGCGACGACGCTGAGCTTCACCACCACCGCTGGCGCCACCACGCTCGCCACCGGCGACCTGCTCTTCATGGCGGCCAACGCCGAGGCGCCCGACGCCTACGCCTTCGTGCTGCTGAAGGCGGTCAACGGCGGCACGAAGGTGCTCTTCACCGACCGCGACCGCAAGTCGGGCACCAACGAGTTCTCCGGCATCACCAACGAGACCGCCTTCTTCTGGACCGCCGACCGCAACCTGCCGGCAGGCACCATCGTGACGATCCAGACCGACGTGACGGGCAATCCGATCGCGGACAAGGGCTTCACGCTCGGGTCGCCGGGCGGCATCGGCAAGTCGGAAACCGTCTATGCCATCGCGGGCGGCACCATCGCCGGACTGGGCGACGGCGTAGCGGGACAGATCACCGCCGTCGGCGACTACCTCGCGACCATCACGCTGGGCGGCACCGCGGGCACCATTCCCGACGCCGTCACGGCCGCAGGCACCGCCTTCAGCTTCACGGTGAGCCCCGCCAACCAGACCAACGCGATCTACACGGGTTCACTCGATCGCTCGGACCTGGCAGCCTTCGCGGCGCGCGTGAAGAACCCGGCGAACTGGACGGTGCGCTACGCACCCGAAGTCGGGTGGCCGCTGACCAACGACAGCCTGTTTGGCGACAAGCGGCCCTGATCGCCGGCGGTCAGGAGAAAGCGCGCTGCGCGGCCTGCAGGCCGCGCCATGCCCGGAGTTGCGGAGTTGCGGAGTCCCGCCCGGGCAGGCGGGGGACTCTGCTCAGTGCAGATGGCGCGGACGACGACCGCCGCCGTGACCACCGCCGCTGCCCGGCCCGCCCGTACCGCGCGGGCGTTTGCCGATTTCGAGCGAGTTCACGAGCGCGTCGAAACGGTCGCTGAACAGGCGGTCGATCTCGGCAACCACGCCGCCCAGTTCGGAGCCGTCGAAATGACGCTCCATGAGATTGACCACGTCTTCCACCAGCAGGTCGCGCTGCACCTGCATGATCGCGGCCGGGTTCGGGCCGACGAACAGCATCAGGAAGTCGTCGCGCGATTCTTCCTCGGGGTCGCCTTCTTCCTCGTCGAAGTCGGTGTCGTAGAAGGTGACCTCGATGGCCGCACCGCGCTCGGAAAGCTCGTTCAGGCCCATGCACATCTCGTCGAGCGCCTGGCGGAAGTCTTCGTCGCCGGCCACGGTCCAGCACATCTGGAGCATGTGGTCCTTCTGCTCGTAGCGGATGCCGGGCTCTTCCTCGTAGGAACTGGTCGCGCCATCGGCCAGCGACTTGGCGCCGGCGTACTTCCACAGCGGCTTGAGCGCTTCCTGGATCTGATCGAAGGTCACGTCCGAACGCAGCGGCACGTCGCCGTGCACATGAATTTCAAATGGAGCGTTGTAGCGAGGCATCTAATGCTCCCTTTTAAGTGTGGTACCCGGAACGGGGGTCGAACCCGTATGCCCCGATTAAGGAAGCGGCGGATTTTAAGTCCGATGTGTCTACCAATTTCACCATCCGGGCATCAGGTTGGACATCGACGATAACCCAAATAAAACAAGCCCCGGCAACGTCGGTTGGCGGGGCTTGGTGTTCGGGGTCGAATCAGTTTGAACCGAGAGGAGAGTGGAGGCGCGATCCGGAGTCGAACCGGACTAGACGGATTTGCAATCCGTTGCATAACCGCTTTGCTATCGCGCCACGCTGAAATACGAAATCGACCTAGCGAAAAAAAGGGAAGCTGGAGCTTCCCTTTTTCAAAACTGGAGCGGGAAAAGAGTCTCGAACTCTCGACCTCAACCTTGGCAAGGTTGCGCTCTACCAACTGAGCTATTCCCGCGTTTCGAGCCTTGAAGTATATACCAATTTTTCAAGGTCCCGCAACTTCTGCGACGCTTCGATCAGTGCTTGACCGAGCCTTCCGAAGCCGGTGCAGGCGCGCGCTGCTTGGCCAACTCGGCCATCGCAGCAGCGGATGCAGCCACCTCTTCGTCCGACAGCGGCTCGGGCATCTTCTCGAGGGCGATCTCGAGCACCTTGTCGATCCACTTCACCGGCACGATCTCGAGGCCGTTCTTCACGTTCTCGGGAATGTCCTGCAGGTCCTTGGCGTTCTCTTCCGGGATCAGCACGGTCTTGATGCCGCCACGCAGCGCCGCCAGCAGCTTTTCCTTCAGGCCGCCGATGGCCGTGACCTCGCCTCGCAGCGTGATCTCGCCCGTCATCGCGACATCGCTGCGCACAGGAATGCCCGTGAGCGCCGACACGAAGGCCGTCGTCATCGCGGCGCCCGCACTCGGGCCGTCCTTTGGCGTCGCGCCATCGGGCACGTGGATGTGGATGTCGCGCTTTTCGAAGACCTCGTCCTTGATGCCCAAGCGGCGCGAGCGGCTGCGCACCACGGTGCGCGCGGCCTCGACCGACTCCTTCATCACGTCGCCGAGCGAACCGGTGCGGCTGATCACGCCCTTGCCGGGCATGGTGACCGCCTCGATCGTCAGCAGGTCGCCGCCGACTTCGGTCCACGCAAGGCCGACCACCTGGCCGACCTGGTTCTGCTTCTCGGCCAGCCCGAAGGTGTACTTGCGCACGCCGAGGAAGTCGTTGAGGTTCTCGCCCGTGACGGTGACCTTCGGCGTGAGCTGCTTGAGCAGCAGGCCCTTCACCACCTTGCGGCAGATCTTCGATAGCTCGCGCTCGAGCGAGCGGACGCCGGCCTCACGCGTGTAGTAGCGCACGATGTCGCGCACCGCTTCTTCGGTGACCGCGAGCTCGTCGTCCTTCACGCCGTTGTTCTTCATCTGCTTGGGCAGCAGGTACTTGATCGCGATGTTGGTCTTCTCGTCCTCGGTGTAGCCCGAGAGGCGGATGACTTCCATGCGGTCCAGCAGCGCCGGCGGGATGTTCATCGAGTTCGAGGTGGCGACGAACATCACGTCGCTCAGGTCGAAGTCGACTTCCACGTAGTGGTCGCCGAAGGTGTGGTTCTGCTCGGGATCGAGCACCTCGAGCAGCGCGCTCGACGGGTCGCCGCGGAAGTCGGTGCCCAGCTTGTCGATCTCGTCGAGCAGGAACAGCGGATTGCGCGTGCCGATCTTGCTCAGGCCCTGCAGCACCTTGCCCGGCAGCGCGCCGATGTAGGTGCGGCGGTGGCCGCGGATCTCGGCTTCGTCGCGCATGCCGCCCAGCGCCATGCGGGTGTACTTGCGGCCGGTCGCCTTGGCGATCGACTGACCCAGCGAGGTCTTGCCCACGCCCGGAGGTCCAACGAGGCACAGGATCGGCGCCTTCACCTTGTCCACGCGCTGCTGCACCGCGAGGTACTCGAGGATGCGGTCCTTGACCTTCTCGAGGCCGTAGTGGTCGGCATTGAGCACCGCCTCGGCATTGGCGAGGTCGTGCTTGATCTTGGTCTTCTTGCTCCAGGGCAGGCCGACCAGCACGTCGATGTAGTTGCGCACCACGGTGGCCTCGGCCGACATGGGCGACATGAGCTTGAGCTTCTTGAGCTCGCCCTCGGCCTTCTTCAGGCCTTCCTTGGACATCTTCGCGAGCTTGATCTTCTTCTCGATCTCCTCGATGTCCGCGCCCTCTTCGCCTTCGCCGAGCTCCTTCTGGATGGCCTTGACCTGCTCGTTGAGATAGAAGTCGCGCTGGTTCTTCTCCATCTGGCGCTTCACGCGCCCGCGGATCTTCTTGTCGACGTTGAGGATGTCGACCTCGCGCTCGAGCTGCCCGAACAGGTTTTCCAGACGCTCCTTGACGTCGTCGAGGTCGAGCACGGCCTGCTTGTTGTCGAGCTTGAGCGGCAGGTGCGCGGCTATGGTGTCCGCGAGGCGGCCCGGATCGTCGATGCTCGAGATCGAGGTGAGGATCTCGGGCGGAATCTTCTTGTTCAGCTTGACGTACTGGTCGAACTGCTGCATCACCGCGCGGCGCAGCGCCTCGACCTCGGTGCCCTTCTCGCCACCTTCGGGCGCCTCGACGGGCGTCACGTTGGCGGAGAAATGGGTCTCGCCGTCATCGATGCGGTTGACGCGGGCGCGCTGCTGGCCCTCGACGAGCACCTTCACAGTGCCGTCGGGCAGCTTGAGCATCTGCAGGATGGTCGAGACGCAGCCGACCTCGAACATGTCCTCGACGGAGGGCTCGTCCTTGGCCGCGGCCTTCTGGGCCACGAGCATGATGCGGCGCTCCGCCTCCATGGCCAGCTCGAGCGCCTTGATGCTCTTGGGGCGTCCCACGAACAGCGGGATCACCATGTGGGGAAACACCACGACGTCGCGCAGCGGCAGCAGCGGCAGGTCGAGGGCTTCGGGAGGCAAGGGGGTGTGGCCAGACATGCAAATCCTTCGCGTCTTAGGCTTTAAGCCTTTTTCGCCGCTTCGCGGTACACGAGCAGCGGGGGCTTGTTTTCGTCGATGGTCGATTCCTCGACCACCACCTTGTCGACATTGGTCGCGTTCGGCAACTCGAACATGGTGTCGATCAGCGACTGTTCAAGGATCGAACGCAGACCGCGTGCACCGGTCTTGCGGGCCAGCGCCTTGCGGGCGATCGCCTTGAGCGCCGCCGGACGGATCTCGAGGTCCACGCCTTCCATCTGCAGCAGCTTGGTGAACTGCTTGACCACCGCGTTCTTGGGCTCGGTGAGGATCTGCACCAGCGCGTCCTCGGAGAGCTCGGCGAGCGAGGCGACCACGGGCATGCGGCCCACCAGTTCGGGAATCAGGCCGAACTTGATCAGGTCCTCTGGCTCGACCTCGCGGAACACTTCCGTGAGGCTGCGCTGCTGCTTGCTCTTGACCGCTGCCCCGAACCCGATGCCCGAGGCCTCGGTGCGGTTTTCGATGACCTTCTCCAGGCCCGCGAACGCGCCGCCGCAGATGAACAGGATGTTGGTCGTGTCGATCTGCAGGAAGTCCTGGTTCGGGTGCTTGCGCCCGCCCTGGGGCGGCACGCTGGCCATGGTGCCTTCGATGAGCTTCAGCAGGGCCTGCTGCACACCCTCGCCCGACACGTCGCGCGTGATGGAGGGGTTGTCGGACTTGCGCGAGATCTTGTCGATCTCGTCGATGTAGACGATGCCGCGCTGGGCGCGCTCGACTTCGTAGTTGCAGCTCTGCAGCAGCTTCTGGATGATGTTCTCGACGTCCTCGCCGACGTAGCCGGCTTCGGTCAGCGTGGTGGCGTCGGCCATCACGAAGGGTACGTCGAGCATGCGCGCCAGGGTCTGCGCCAGCAGCGTCTTGCCCGAGCCGGTGGGACCGATCAGCAGGATGTTGCTCTTGCTGAGCTCCACGTCGTCGCCCTTGGCCTTTTCCTTGTGGCGCAGGCGCTTGTAGTGGTTGTAGACGGCCACCGACAGCATGCGCTTCGCCGGCTCCTGGCCGATCACGTAGTTGTCGAGGTTGGCCTTGATCTCCAGCGGCGTCGGCAGGTCGCTGCGCGCTTCGCGCGCTTCCTCACCCGCCGGGAGCTCGTCGCGGATGATCTCGTTGCAAAGGTCGATGCACTCGTCGCAGATGAAGACCGAAGGGCCCGCGATCAGCTTCTTGACCTCGTGCTGGCTCTTGCCGCAGAACGAGCAATAAAGCGTTTTTTCGCTGGAGGAGCCTTTTTTATCGGCCATGGACATTTGCCTCGTTACAGGGTAGGGACAATGATAACTAAACAAAAACGGCGTTCCCCGTGTGGAAAACGCCGTCTTTTGCCATTTGGCGCCCTCGGCGCCGGCGTTTAACCGCGCTTGGTGACGACCTGGTCCACCAGGCCGTACTCCTTGGCCTCGTCAGCCGTGAGGAAATAGTCGCGCTCCGTGTCGGCCTTGACCTTTTCCAGCGGCTGGCCGGTGCGCTCGGCCAGGATACGGTTCATCTGGTCCTTTGTACGCAGGATGTCCCGTGCGTGGATCTCGATGTCCGTGGCCTGGCCGCGTGCGCCGCCGAGCACCTGGTGGATCATGATCTTCGAGTTGGGCAGCGAGAATCGCTTGCCCTTCTCGCCGGCAGCCAGCAGGAAGGCACCCATGCTGGCCGCGAAGCCCAGGCACATGGTCGAAACGTCGGGCTTGATGAACTGCATGGTGTCGTAGATGGCCATGCCGGCGCTCACGCTGCCGCCCGGGGAGTTGATGTAGAAGGAAATGTCCTTGTCCGGGTTCTCGCTCTCGAGGAACAGCAGCTGGGCCACCACGAGGTTGGCGGTCTGGTCGTTGACCTCGCCCACCAGGAAGACGATGCGCTCCTTGAGGAGGCGCGAGTAGATGTCATACGACCGCTCGCCGCGGCCCGATTGCTCGATGACCATCGGGATCATGCCGAGGGCCTGGATATCCTGTGCGCTCATGAATTTGCTCTCCGGGAAAAGGGATCGTTCGCTGTTTCTGGAATGTACGCCTTGAGTGAAATGGGGCTCGTGCCGCAAAGCACAAGCCCCATCGGCGTAGCGGGCGAAGACGGAGATCAGCCCTGCTGCTGAGCCATCAGCTCGTCGAACGAGACCGACTTTTCGTTGACCTTGGCCTTGCCCAGCACGAAATCGGTCACGTTGTTCTCGATGACCACGGCTTCGACTTCCGCCAGGCGGTTGTTGTCGCTGAAGTACCAGCGCACCACGTCGGCGGGCTTCTCGTAGCTGGCGGCCAGCTCGTCGATGTGGGCCTTGATCTGCTCGGGCTTAGCCTGCAGGTTGTTGGCACGCACCAGCTCGGCGACCACCAGGCCCAGGCGCACGCGGCGCTCGGCTTGCGGGCGGAACACTTCGTCGGGGATCGGAGCCTTGTCGGCATCCTTGATGCCGCGCTGCTTCAGCTCGGCGCGGGCGCCTTCGATCATGCGGTTGACTTCCGCCTGCACGCTGGCGTTGGGCAGGTCGAGCTCGGCGTTGGCGACCAGGGCATCCATGACGGCGTTCTTGTTGCGCGCCAGCAGGCGGAACTTCACCTCGCGCTCGAGGTTGCGCTTGATGTCGGCGCGCAGGCCTTCGACGGTGGCTTCGGCGATGCCGAGCGACTTGGCGAGCTGCTCGTTGACTTCGGGCAGGTGCGAGGCTTCGATCTTCTTCACGGTGACGAGGAAGTCGGCCTGCTTGCCGGCCACGTCCTTGCCGTGGTAGTCGGCCGGGAACGACAGCGGGAAGGTGCGGCTGTCGCCCGACTTCATGCCGCGCACGGCGTCCTCGAATTCCTTCAGCATCTGGCCTTCGCCGACGACGAACTGGAAGTCTTCGGCCTTGCCGCCCTGGAAGGGCTCGCCGTCGATCTTGCCTTCGAAGTCGACGGTCACGCGGTCGCCGTCCTGGGCCACGGCGTCCTGGGCGCGCTGGGCGAAGGTGCGGCGCTGCTTGCGCAGGATGTCCAGGGTCTTGTCGATGGCGTCTTCACCGACTTCGGCCGACAGCTTCTCGACTTCGGCACCCGACAGGTCGTTGATCTTGACGTCGGGGAACACTTCGAAGACGGCGTCGAAGGCCAGTTCGCCTTCGGGCGCGCCTTCCTTCTCGGTGATGCGGGGCTGGCCCGCGACGCGCAGCTTGGCTTCGTTGGCGGCCTGCGAGAAGGCCTCGCCGACCTTGTCGTTCATGACTTCGTAGTGCACCGAGTAGCCATAGCGCTGGGCCACGACGTTCATCGGCACCTTGCCGGGGCGGAAGCCGTCCATCTTGACGGTGCGCGCGAGCCTCTTGAGGCGCGAATCGACTTCGGACTGGATGGTGCCGACCGGCAGGGTCAGCGTGATCTTGCGTTCGAGCTTCTCGAGGGTTTCAACGGTCACGGTCATGATGTCTTCCTGGTGAGGGGCTGCCGCGCAATGCCTGTGTCTTTTGTCGATACGGATCAAAGACTTGCACGCGCTGGCGGGATTTAAGCGGAGGCACGCGTGTGCCGCCTGCAAAACTGGGCAACCTGCAATTCTAATCTGGCCGCAAAGCGGGTTTTCACGGGGTTGGAGCCGGGGCCCGGCGGCGGTCAGGTTCGTCCAATATTCAGCCCGTAGAGTGGCCGTGTCATCCTCCTGCACAGGAACGCACAGGAAAATCTCATGCTCCAGCGAATGTTCGCCGCCCTCGCCTTCACCCTTGCCCTGGCACTGGGCCTGCCCTCGCTCGCGCAGGCCGGGACCGAGGCGGCCGCGCCGAAAGACCCCACCATCCAGCAGATCTACGAAGCGGCCAACGGCGGGCGCATGTCCGATGCCGACGCCATGATCGCGAAGGTGCTGAAGGATCATCCCGACAGCGCGAAGGCCCATTTCGTCCACGCCGAACTGCTCGCGGCAGAAGGCAGGCTGCAGGACGCGAGAGGTGAGCTCGCGAAGGCGAAGAAGCTCTCACCCGGCCTCGATTTCGCCAGGCCGGAAGCCGTCGAACGGCTCACGAACAAGCTCGACTCGCCCGCGCCGCGATCCGTGAACACGCCTTCGCGCGTCAGCGAGTCCGCTCCCACTCCCGCACCTGTGACAAGCGAAGGCAGGACGGGCTCCGTGCCGTGGATGCCGATCGCCCTCGTCGGCCTGCTGGTCGTGGGCTACCTGGCCTTCCGCAGCCGGGTGGCGCCGCCCGCGGCCGCGCCTTCGCCGTCGTACGGTCCCGTGCCCGGCGCACCCGGCGCGCAAGGCATGCCGGCGGGCTACGGAAGCTACGGTCCCGGCGGCAACTGGACGCCTGCGCCCCCGCCTGCGGCAAGCCCCGGCATGGGCCTCGGCTCAGCCCTCGCCACCGGTGCGGCCGTGGGCGTCGGCGCGGTGGTTGCGGAAGAAGCCGTGCGCCACTGGATGCACGGGCGCAGCGACAACGGCGTGTTCGACAGGAACGACAGCGGCACGACGACGCACGTGCCCGACAGCGGCAACACCGAGATGGGCCGAAGCCTCTGGCCCTCGTCGTCCACGCCCTCGACCTCGCAGGAGCCCGACCGCTTCGTCGACAACGACTTCGGCATCAAGGACACGAGCTCCTGGGACGACTCGAGCAGCAGCGGCGGCAGCTTCGACAGCGGCAGCAGCGACAACGACTGGTGAAGAAAACGAAGAGGCAGAAGGAAAAAGCCCCGCTCCTTTCGGAACGGGGCTTTTAGTCTGCTCGATAGAACGGGCTACGTGCAGGGCTGGTGCGCGGGGCCGGACTCGAACCGGCACGTTCTTGCGAACGTCAGGACCTAAACCTGGTGCGTCTACCAATTTCGCCACCCGCGCGATGCCAATCTTTTTTCAGGTGAATGCAAAAGCGGACGGCCTTTTCGCACCACGGATTCCCGTGGGCCAAAGACCATCCGCTTGAAATCGGTCAGCCAGCGATTTTAGACGCTAATCGGCCGCGTTTCCGGCTCACGCTTCACACGGAATGCAGCGGCGTACATCGCAGGCAGCGCGAGCAGGGTCAGCACCGTCGCCACGATCAGTCCGCCCATGATGGCGACGGCCATCGGCCCCCAGAACACGCTGCGCGACAGCGGGATCATCGCCAGCACCGCCGCGGCGGCCGTCAGCACGATGGGCCGCAGTCGGCGCACCGCGGATTCGACGATCGCATCCCACGCCGGCACGCCCGCCGCGCGGTCGAGCTCGATCTGGTCGATCAGGATCACCGCGTTGCGCTGGATCATTCCCATCAGCGCGATCACGCCCAGCAGCGCGACGAAGCCGAAGGGCCGGTTCAGCACCAGCAGCGCACCTGCCACGCCGGCGATACCCATCGGACCGGTGATGAACACCAGCAGCGAGCGGCTGAAGCTGTGCAGCTGCAGCATCAGCAGCGTGAACACCAGGAACAGCATGATCGGCACGCCCGCCACGATGGAGGCGGAGCCCTTGCTGCTTTCCTCCACCGCACCGGCCACCTCGATGCGGTAGGCGCCCTGCCCGGCCGCGACCCAGCCGGCCTCGAGCTCGCGCAGCTTCGGCAGCAGCTGCGCGGTCACGGTGGCGCCCTGCAGGCCCTCGACCACGTCGCCCTGCACGGTGATGGCGTAGTCGCGGTTCTCGCGCCACATCACGCCCGGCTCCCAGGTGAACACCGGCTTGGCGATCTGCGTGAGCGGAATCGAGCGGCCCGAGGCCGTCGGGATGTAGGCGTTGCCGATGTCGGAAATGGCCTGACGCTCGTCGGGCGCCTGGCGCAGCACGATGTCGATCAGCAGGTCGTTCTCGCGGTACTGGCCCACCGTCGTGCCGCTGAACATGGTCTTGGAAGCCTGCGCGATGGCCTGGCTCGTCACGCCCAGGGCGCGCGCTTTGGCCTGGTCGATCTCGAGGCGGATCACCTTCACCGACTCGTTCCAGTTGTCGTTCACGCCGCGCATGTTGGCGTTGTCGCGCAGCACGGCCTTCACCTCGTCGGCATGGCCGCGCAGCAGCGCCGGGTCGGGGCCGATCACGCGGAACTGGACCGGGTAAGGCACCGGCGGGCCGTTGGGCAGCAGCTTGACGCGGCCGCGCACCTCGGGGAATTCCTGCGCCAGCAGCTGCGGCAGCCTGATGCGCAGGGTCTCGCGCACCTTCAGGTCCGTGGGCAGCACGATGAGCTGCGACACGTTGGTCTGCGGGAACACCTGGTCCAGCGGCAGGTAGAAGCGCGGCACGCCCGAGCCGATCCAGGTGCTGACGGTGCTCACGCCGGCCTCCTGCATGATGCGTTTCTCGACGCGCTTGGCCACTTCCTCGTTCGCGGCGAACGAGGTGCCTTCTGGGAACCAGATGTCGACCAGGATCTCGGGCCGGCTCGAATCCGGGAAGAACTGCTGCTGCACCTTGCCCATGCCGAAGATGCCCAGCGCGAAGATCAGCACCGTGGCGCCGATGGTCATCCAGCGGTGCTGCACGCACCAGTTCACCGTCTTGCGGAAGGCGTTGTAGAAGGGCGAGTCGAAGAGCTCGTGCGGCGTCGCGTCAGGAGTGGACTGGCCAGGCGACTCCGTCGCAGCCGCGTGCGGCTTCACCTTGAGCAGCAGCGTGCCGAGGTAGGGCACGAAGTACACCGAGACGATCCACGACAGCACCAGCGCGATCACCGTCACCGCGAAGATCGCGAAGGTGTATTCGCCCGTCACCGACTTGGCGATGCCGATCGGCAGGAAGCCAGCCGCCGTGATGAGCGTGCCCGTGAGCATCGGCTTGGCCGTCACGTCGTAGGCGAAGGTGGCGGCGCGGACCTTGTCGTAGCCCTCTTCCATCTTCCGCACCATCATCTCGACCGCGATGATCGCGTCGTCCACCAGCAGGCCCAGCGCGATGATGAGCGAGCCCAGCGATATCTTGTGCAGCCCGATGCCGAAGTAGTTCATGGCCAGGAAGGTCACGGCCAGCACCAGCGGAATAGTGATCGCCACCACCAGCCCCGGGCGCATGTCGATGTACCAGCCGAAGCGTCCGCCCTTGTGCAGGCCGAGCGAGACGATGCTCACGCCCAGCACGATGGCCACGGCCTCGATCAGCACGCCCACGAACTCGTTGACCGAGCTGGCCACCGCCACCGGCTGGTCCTGCACCTGCGCCAGCTTCACGCCGGCCGGCAGCCGCTGCCCGATGGTCACGGCCGTGGCCTTCAGCGCCTTGCCCAGCGCGATGATGTCGCCGCCCTTGGCCATCGACACGCCCAGGCCGATCACTTCCTTGCCCTGGTGGTGCACCTTGACCGAAGGCGGATCGATGTAGCCGCGATGGATGTCGGCGATGTCGCCGAGCTTGAGCTGGTTGCCCGAGCTGCCGCGGATGGGCATCTCGCGCAGCTGGTCGACGCTGGTGAACTGCCCCGCGACGCGCACCTGCACCACGTCCGCCGGCGACTGGATCGTGCCTGCGCTCTCCACCGCGTTCTGCGAGCCGAGCTGCGAAAGCACCGCGTTGAAGTCGAGCCCCAGCTGGGCCAGGCGCTTCTGCGAGATCTCGATGTAGATCTTCTCGTCCTGCACGCCGAACTGGTCGACCTTGGCCACGTCCTTCACGCGCAGCAGCTGCTGGCGCACGTCGTCGGCCATCGTCTTGAGCTCGGCGTAGCTGAAGCCCTCGCTCTCCAGCGCGTAGATCACGCCATAGACGTCGCCGAAGTCGTCATTGAAGAACGGTCCCTGCACGCCTGCCGGGAGCGTGGCGCGCATGTCGCCGATCTTCTTGCGCACCGTGTACCAGACGTTGGCCACCTCGGTGGACTTCGACGAATCCTTGATGTTGAAGATGATCTGCGACTCGCCGGGCTTCGAGTAGCTGCGGATCTTGTCGGCGTACGGGGCCTCCTGCAGCGTGCGTTCGAGCTTGTCGGTGACCTGCTCGGCCACCTGCTGCGCTGTGGCGCCGGGCCAGTAGGTGCGCACCACCATCGCACGGAAGGTGAAGGGAGGGTCCTCGTCCTGCCCGAGCTGGAAGTACGCGAATGCGCCCAGCACCATCAGCACCACCATCAGGTAGCGCGTGAGGGGCGCGTGGTCCAGCGCCCATTTGGAGAGATTGAAGCCGGAAGGCTTGTCGGTGGGGTTCGCTGCGCCGCCGCTCATTTGGCGGCACCCGATGCGATCTCCTTGTTCGTCGCAGCGACAGCCGTGACGGGCTGTGCCGACTCCTTCGCAACGGCATTGGCGGCAGCCGCGGCCGCCTCCCTGGACTGGTAGATGGTGACCTTCTGCCCCGGCGACAGCACGTGCACGCCGGCCGCCACGACCATCATGCCGGGCGAGATGCCGCCGGCGATCACGGCTTCGTTGCCGTCGGCGGTGGCCACCTGCACGGGCTGCGAGCGCACGGTCATGGTCGACTTGTCGAGCACCCACACGGCCGTGCCCTTGCCTTCCTGGCGCAGCGCGCTCGTCGGAAGCTTCATCACGGGAGCGCTGGAGTGCGCGAGCGCCTGCGGGCGCGCATAGACCGTGGCCCCGAGCGGCGGCGCGGTGGCGGCGTCGATCGCTACCTTGACCGAGTAGGTGCGCGTGACCGCGTCGGCACTGGCCGCCACCTCGCGCACCTGGCCCTGCAGCTCATTGCCTCCGGACCAGCCGCGCACCGTGACGGGCGAGCCGGTCTTGATCAGCGTGGCGCGGTCTTCGGGCACCGCGAACACCACGTCGCGCGCGCCGTCCTGGGCGATGCGCACCACCGGCGTACCGGCCTGCACCACCTGGCCCGGCTCGGCCTCGATGGCGGTGACGATGCCGGCCACGTCGGCCACCAGCGTCGTGTAGTTGGCCTGGTTGCCCTGCGATGCGAGCTGCGCCTGGGCCTGTTCGAGCTGGGCCTGCGCGGCCTTCCAGGTGGTTTCGCGGCGCTCCAGCTCGGCGCCGCTGATGAAGTTCTGGGCCCGCAGTTCGGTGTAGCGCTTGAGGTCGGCGGCAGCGAGGTCGCGATTGGTGAGCGCAGCGGCCTGCTGGGCGCGTGCGGCTTCGGCGGCCAGGCGATAGTCCTGCGGATCGAGCTGGGCCAGGACCTGGCCGGCCTGCACGTGCTGGCCGAGCTCGGCCTGGCGCTTCGTGATCTTGCCTCCCACGCGAAAGCCCAGGCGCGATTCGACGCGGGCTCGCACCTCGGCCGAGAACTCGGGCTGGGCATCGAATTCGCTGGTCCCCACGGTCACGAACTTGACCGCCCGGACCGGATCTTCGGCCGCGGGCTTCGGAGAGCAGCCGGCCAGAAGCACGGCGGGAAGCAGCAGCCAGGCGGCGCTGCGCACACGGAACGGAGAGACGGTGGAGGCGGTCATGAGACACCCTGGATAGGACGAACCGAGTCATTACTGACCCACTGGTTAGTAATCTAGGGTAAACGTGAACCAGTGTCAATGACCCGTTGGTCACTAGGACGCCCGCCCGCCGAAAAAATCTAGGTGCGCTGGCCCATCTCCACGAGGCGGTTGTCAGGAAGCTCGAAGTAGTCCGATGCCCGTCCCGCATTGCGCTGCAGCCAGCCGAAGAGCGCACGCCGGACCGGGTTCATGCCCGGCAGGTTCTCCTCGCCCACCGAGGCGCGCGAGACGAAGTACGAGGTCTTCATCGAATCGATCGCCAGCGTCTTCTGGTAGGCCAGGATGCGGATGAATTCCGGCACGTCGGGCCGCTCCATGAAGCCGTGGCGCGCCGTGACCATCCAGATGCCCTCCATCAGCTGCTCGGCCTCGATGCGGATGCGCGCGTCGACGCGCGGCGTGTCGCAGGCCAGCACGCGCAGCACGATCACCTGCTCGTGCAGCACCTGGTTGTGCTTGAGGTTGTGCAGCAGCGCATGCGGCACCGCCGTGGCGTCGGGGTTCAGGAACACGGCCGTTCCGCTCACCCGGTGCGGCATGTGCTGCGCCAGCGACTCGACGAAGGGCCGCAGCGGCAGGCTCTCGGCGGCGGCCGCTTCCAGGCCCAGCCGGCGCCCCTTCGCCCAGGTGGTGAAGAGCACCATCACCACAGCCGCCACGGCCAGCGTGAGCCAGCCGCCCTCGGCCACCTTCAGGCTGTTGGCGATCACGAAAGTCAGGTCGACCACCGCGAAGGCCGCGACGCCGATCACCACCGCCACCTTGTTCCAGCGCCACAGCCCCCAGGCCACGATGCCGGCCAGCAGCGTGGTCGTCACCATGGTGATCGACACCGCGATGCCGTAGGCCGCCGACAGTGCCCCCGAGCTCCTGAAGCCCAGCACCAGCAGCAGCACGCCCACCATCAGCAGCCAGTTGACCGTCGGCACGTAGATCTGCCCGATGGCCGTGCCCGAGGTCTGGATCACCCGCATGCGCGGCAGGTAGCCCATGCGCATCGCATGCGCCGTGAGCGAGAACGCGCCCGAGATCACCGCCTGCGAGGCGATCACCGTCGCCATCGCGGCGAGCACCACCATCGGCAGCACGCCCCACGAGGGAAAGAGCCGGAAGAACGGGTTGTCGATGGCCGCCGGGTTCGCCAGCACCAGCGCGCCCTGCCCGAAGTAGTTGAGCACCAGGCCCGGCAGCGCGATGAAGAGCCACGCAAGGCGGATCGGGCGGGCGCCGAAGTGCCCCATGTCGGCATACAGCGCCTCGCCGCCCGTGAAGGCCAGGAACACCGCGCCCAGCACCGCCAGCGACTGCGCCCGGTGCTCGACCAGGAAGCCCAGGGCACGGCGCGGATCGAGCGCGGCGAGCACCTGGGGCTGCTGCAGCACCTGCCACGCGCCGGCCGCCGCCAGCACGATGAACCACAGCAGCATGACCGGCCCGAAGATCTTGCCCACCGTGCCGGTGCCCTTCTTCTGCACCATGAAGAGCGCGATCAGGATCGCCACCGTGATCGGCAGCACCGCACGCTGCAGCACCGGCGCCTGCACCTCCAGCCCCTCGACCGCCGACAGCACCGAGATGGCCGGCGTGATCAGGCTGTCGCCGTAGAACATGGCCGCGCCCACGAGGCCCAGCAGCCCGATGACGTTCCACACCCAGGGCTTCGTCTTAGGCCCAGACACGGCGCTTCGCGCGAGCGCCTGCAGCGCCAGGATGCCGCCCTCGCCGTCGTGGTCGGCGCGCAGCACGAACACCACGTACTTCAGCGTGACCACGAACATCAGCCCCCAGAAGATCAGCGAGAGCAGGCCCAGCACCGAATCGGGCGTGAACGGCACGCCGTGCTCGGGGTTCATCGTCTCCTTGAAGGCGTACAGCGGCGAGGTGCCGATGTCGCCGAACACGACGCCCAGCGCTGCGACCATGAGCGCCGGCCCCGCCGGGTGCGCCGCCTCGCCGTACGCTGAAACCTGTGGCCCGGAAGCCGGAGCGGATGCTTTCATGAAGCGGGAGTTCGTAGTGGCGACGCTGCGAGCATAGTGCCGGGGCATTGCATCGTGGCTGACAATCGTGGCGTGTCCGCCACTCCCCAACACGCCGCGCCGCCGGCGCACTACGAAAACTTTCCCGTAGCCTCGTGGCTATGTCCGCCGCACCTGCGCCCGCCCATCGCGGCGATCTACCACTTCGCGCGCACCGCGGACGACATCGCCGACGAAGGCAGCGCCTCGCCCGCCGAGCGCCTGGCCGACCTGCACGCCTACCGGGAAGAACTCGCAGCCGCAGCCCGCGGCGAAGTGCTGCCCGAATCGCGCTGGCCCCACGTCTTCGGCCCGCTGGCCCACAGCATCGCCCACCATGGCCTGCCCGAAGGCCTGCTCGCCGACCTGCTGAGCGCCTTCGTGCAGGACATCGAGAAGACCCGCGACCGCAGCACCTACGCCGACCGCGCCGAGCTGCTCGACTACTGCCGCCGCTCCGCCAACCCCGTCGGGCGCCTCCTGCTGCACCTGTACGGCGTGCATGACGCACAGGCCCTGGCGCAGAGCGACGCCATCTGCAGCGCGCTGCAGCTCATCAACTTCTGGCAGGACCCGAGCGTCGACCTGCCGCGCGGCCGCTTCTACTTTCCGCTGACCGACTGCGACCGGCGCGGCCTCTCGCCCGAGAACTTCAAGGTCTTCGCGCCGCTCTCGCGCGCGGAGCCTCCGCAGGAAGCTATCAATCTCATAGCAGTGATGTGTTACTGGGCGCGCGAGCTCATGACCGAGGGCGCGCCGCTTGTGCACCGGCTGCCCGGTCGCGCCGGCTGGGAGCTGCGCCTCGTGGTGCAGGGGGGACTGCGCATCCTCGACAAGATCCAGGAGCTGGGCTTCGACACCTTCAGCCAGCGCCCCACCATCGGCAAGCTCGACGCTCCGGTGCTGCTCTGGAAGGCCGTGCGGATGCGGAGACAATCACGCCCCATGAAAGCAGCGCCTCCCCGATGACCCCCGAGCAATACGTGCAAGACAAGGCCGCCGCCTCGGGCAGCAGTTTCTATTACGCCTTCCTGTTCCTTCCCAAGCCGCGCCGCGCCGCGATCACGGCCTTCTATGCCTTCTGCCGCGAGGTCGACGACGTGGTCGACGAGGTCAGCGACCCGGGCGTGGCCGCCACCAAGCTCGCCTGGTGGCGCACCGAGGTCTCGCAGTCCTTCGCGGGCACGCCGCGCCATCCGGTCATGCAGGCGCTGATGCCGCACGCCGCGGCCTACGGCATCGAGGCGCGCCAGCTCAACGAGGTGATCGACGGCTGCCAGATGGACCTCGATCAGACGCGCTACCTCGACTTCCAGGGCCTCGCGCGCTACTGCCACCTTGTGGCTGGCGTGGTCGGCGAGGTCGCCGCCCGCATCTTCGGCCAGACCGAAGCCCAGACCACCGCCTACGCCCACAAGCTGGGCCTGGCGCTGCAGCTCACCAACATCCTGCGCGACGTGGGCGAGGACGCCATGCGCGGTCGCATCTACCTGCCGGTCAACGAGCTGCAGAAGTTCGACGTGAAGGCGCACGAGATCCTGAACCGCGTGCACTCCGAGCGCTTCGTCGAACTCATGAAGTTCCAGGCCGCGCGCGCCCACGCCGCCTACGACGAAGCGCTCGCCCTCCTCCCGCTGGCCGACCGCCGCTCGCAGAAGCCCGGCCTGATGATGGCCAGCATCTACCGCACCCTGCTGCGCGAGATCGAACGCGACAACTTCCAGGTGCTCAACCAGCGCGTGAGTCTGACGCCAGTGCGCAAGTTCTGGCTGGCCTGGAAAGTCCAGGCCCTCGGACGCATCTGAGCTTGAGCAAGAAGAAGACCGCCGTCATCGGCGCCGGCTGGGCCGGCCTCGCCTGTGCGGTGGAGGCCACGCGGCTCGGCCATGCCGTGACGCTGTTCGAGGCGGCGCACACGCCGGGCGGGCGGGCGCGGCGGGTCGACGACATGCACGGGCTGGCCCTGGACAACGGCCAGCACATCCTGATCGGCGCATACACCGCAACGCTGCAGCTGATGCGCGATGTGGGCGTCGACGTCGAAGGCGCGCTGCTGCGGCTGCCTCTTTCGCTGCGTTTCGCCGACGGCGGCGGGCTGAAGCTGCCGCGGCTGCCTGCGCCGCTCGATCTGCTGGCGGGCATCTTCACGGCGCGGGGCTGGACGTGGCGCGACAAGTCGTCGCTGCTGCGCACCGCCATCGGCTGGAGGCTCTCGGGCTTTCGCTGCGGCCGCGCCGCGACGGTTGCCGATCTTTGCGCCGGGCTCACTCCGCGCGTGATGCGGGAGCTGATCGAACCGCTTTGCGTTTCCGCGCTCAATACGCCCGTCGCGCAGTCGAGCGGCGAAGTCTTCCTGCGTGTGCTGAATGACGCGCTCTTCAGCGGAAGCGGCGGCGCCGACCTGTTGCTGCCGCGGGCGGATCTCGGAGCGCTGCTGCCCGACGCCGCGATCCACTGGATGGGGCAGCACGGCGCCCAGGTACACATCGGCACGCGCGTGCGTGCCATCGCATCGAAGGCGGGGCAGTGGCTGCTCGATGGTGAAGCCTTCGATCGGGTCGTGCTGGCCTGCGCGCCATGGGACGCGGCGCGCCTTGTCCGCAGCTCGGGCCTGCCGGCGGACCGCTGGTGCGAGACCACCGAGGCGCTGCGCTTCGAGGCCATCGCGACAGTCTACGTGCGCGGCGCCAAGCCGCTGGCCGAGCCGATGCTCGCGCTTCGCAGCGATCCGGCCACGGCACCGGCCCAGTTCGCCTTCGACAGGAGCCAGCTCGGCGGCCTGCAGGGCGTGCTCGCGATGGTGGTGAGCGCGAACGAGGCGTCGCGCGAGGTGCTGGAAGCGCAGGTCATCGCGCAGGCCGAAGCCCAGCTGGGCCAGTCGAATCTGGAGCTGGTGCAGACGGTGATCGAGAAACGCGCCACCTTCGCCTGCACGCCCGGCCTCGCGCGGCCGCCCTCGACCATCGCACCGGGCCTGCAGGCCTGCGGCGACTACGTCGAAGGCCCCTACCCCGCCACGCTCGAAGGCGCGGTGCTCAGCGGTCTCGCCGCCGCCAGATCACTGGATTGACCACATGACGACCGAACTGCGCTACCTCGATTTCGACTACAGCGAGGACACCGAGGGCCACGGCACCTTCGACGCCATGGCATCGACCTCGCCCGACAAGACACCCGAGGTGCGGGCCGAAGTCGCGCAGGTGCTCGCGTGGGCCGAGGCCGCGTTTCCCGATGCGCGCGGCGCCCTCGAAGACGGCGGCACGTGGGACTACGACCTGCAGGAATCGAGCGAGGACGATCCGCGCTACGAGACCATCACCCTCTCGATCAGCGGCACCGCCGACTTCTGCGCGGCGCTGCGCGAACGCTTCGGGATCGACTGAAGCAGAAGGAAGGCCGGGCTCAGGCTGCCTTGTTGCGCAGTCTCAGCAGGCTCAGCCCCAGCAGCACGAAGGCCGCGCCCGACACCTTGTTGAAGATGCGCGTGCGGCGCACGTCGGAAAGCTGCTTGCGCAGCAGGCGCGCCAGCAGCACGTAGAACGAATGCGCGATCACCGACGCTGCTGCGAAGGTGCCGGTCAGTACCGCGAACTGCGTGAGCATCGGCGCGTCCTGCGTGAGGAACTGCGGGAACAGCGCGGAGAAGAAAAGAATGCCCTTGGGGTTGGTCAGCGCTACCGTCATCCCGTGGCCGAAGAGGCGCCAGCTCGATCGCGGTGCCGCGCCGCCCTGGCCGCCCTGCACGTCGGCGAACACGCTGCCCTGGCTGCGCCACTGCTTGATGCCCAGGTAGATCAGGTAGGCCGCACCAGCCAGCTTCAGCACCATGAAGGCATGGGCCGAGGTGGAGAGCACCACGCCCAGCCCGGCCATGGCGGCAGCGGACACCATGAAGAGCCCCGCCGCATTGCCCAGCGAACTGATCATCGCCCGTCGCGGGCCCACGCTCATCGAGTTCGAGACCGCCAGCAGCACGGCCGGTCCGGGGGTGAACGCAACGAGCAGCGTGACGCCGCAGAAGATGAGCCAGTTGGAGAGATGCACTTCGGGTTTCCTGTCCGGCGCGAGGCCGCGGAGGGTGGGACAACAGCCGGGAAACTATAGTCAGCCCCGCGCGCGGCCGCAGACGCCGCGAGCAATACCCCTCACCACTCCCCGACCTGCATCCCGAAAGACATCCCTCATGGTCACCTGCTACCTGCGCTACATCGTCGATCCCTACAAGCTGAAGGAATTCGAGCACTACGGCAGGCTCTGGATCCCGCTCGTCGAGAAGTTCGGCGGCAAGCACCACGGCTACTTCCTGCCCTCGGAAGGCACGAACAACGTCGCGCTGGCGATGTTCAGCTTCCCGAGCCTGGCCGACTACGAAAAGTACCGCGCCGATTCGATGCAGGACGCGGAGTGCCAGGCCGCCTTCAAGTACGCGGAGGAGACGCGCTGCATCCTCAGCTACGAACGCAGCTTCTTCCGACCTGTATTCGGCTGACCCCCCAAGGCTTCGCGCACTTCGTTTCGCGACGCCCCCTTGCAGGGTGCGACACCTGCGGCCCGGCAAAGCCGGTTCCGCGGGGTTTTGAAAGGCGCGCGGCTCTTGTCGGACTGGTGGCGCCTCAGCCGTCGAGCGCCATGCACAGGGCGTGCAGGTTCGGCACGATCAGCTGCGGCCGCGCGCCGTGCACCCAGGGGCGTTCGTCGCGCACCAGCCAGGCGGCCTGCATGCCGGCGTTGAGCGCGCCGACCACGTCGAGCTCCGCATCGTCGCCCACGTGCAGCACGTCCTTGGGCAGCAGGCCGACCGATGCGGCGGCGGCGCGGAAGATGGGCGCGTGCGGCTTGCCGCTGCCGAAGGCCCGCGCATTGAAGGCGGTGCGGAACCAGCGGCCGACGCCCGTCTTGTGGATGTCGGCGTTGCCGTTGGAAATGGCCACCAGCGGATAGCGTTCACTGAGCCACTTCAGCGCGGGCAGCGCGTCGTCGTACAGCGTCACGCGCTGGCGCTCGGCGAAGAAGGCATCGAAGGCCGGTTCGGCCAGCGCCGGGTCTTCCCCCGCGCGGGTGAGTGCGGTGCGGATCGACTCCCGGCGCAGCGCGCTCAGGTCGTGCGCGAGGTCGGAACGCTCCTTGGCAGTGGCTTCGCGCAGCTCGCGCAGGATGCCCGGGGTCATCAGCAGCGTGGCGGTCTTGGGCGCCTCGCGCAGCAGCCACTGGTGCAGCACGGCCTCGGCGCGTTCGATGGTGGGCCAGATCGGCCAGAGGGTGTCGTCGAGGTCCAGTGAGATCGCCGAAATGCGCTTGAGCTCGAGAGGCTTGAGATCGAGAGGCGCGGCGCCCGCTGGCACCGGGGAAGCGGAAGTCATGCCGCAGAATACCGCATGCCTTCGATCCAAGAGAACGCCACTCCGAGTACCCCCGGTTCCCTTCGCACCGCAGTGCTCTGGTGCAACCTGGGCTCTCCCGACGCCCCCACCGCCGCCGCGGTACGCCCCTACCTCGCCGACTTCCTGGGCGACCCGCGCGTGGTCGAGATCCCGAAGGCGCTGTGGGCGCTGATCCTGCACGGCATCATTCTTCGCACGCGCCCGGCCAAGTCGGCCGCCAAGTACGCGAGCATCTGGATGCGCGAAGGCTCGCCGCTGAAGGTGTGGACGCAGAAGCAGGCCACCCTGCTGGCCGGCTGGCTCGGGGAGCGCGGCCATCGCGCGACCGTGCGCGACGCGATGCGCTACGGCAGCCCTTCCATCGCCTCGCGGCTCGACGCGCTGCAGGCCGAAGGCGTCGGCCGCGTGCTGGTGCTGCAGGCCTATCCGCAGTACTCGGGCACGACCACCGCGAGCGTGATCGACGCGGTGAACGCCTGGAGCAGCAGGCAGCGCCGCGTGCCCGAATTCCGCTTCGTCAACGACTACCACGACGACCCGGCCTACATCGAGGCGCTCGCGCAGAGTATCGAGAAGCACTGGAAGACCGAAGGCCGCGGCCAGGTGCTCCTCATGAGCTTCCACGGCATTCCCGCACGCAACATCGCGCTGGGCGATCCGTACCAGGCGCAGTGCCTCGAAACGGCCCGTCTCCTCGCCGCGCGCCTGGGCCTGTCGGACTCGCAGCACCGCGTGACCTTCCAGTCGCGATTCGGCCGCGCCAAGTGGCTGGAGCCCTACACAGAGCCTACGCTGCGCGAGCTCGGTGCGTCCGGCGTGAAGCGCGTGGACGTGGTGTGCCCGGGCTTTCCGGCCGACTGCCTCGAGACCCTGGAAGAAATCGCCATGGAAGGCCGCGAAGCCTTCCTGCACTCGGGAGGCGAAGCCTTCAGCTACATCCCCTGCCTGAACGACAGCCCCGCATGGATCACCGCGCTCGCGGGCATCGCCGAACGCAACCTCGCCGGCTGGCCCACGCAAACGGTGCCCGCAGCCCGATGAAGAAGGACCTGCACGAAGCCAACCGGCTCTCATGGAACGCGGCCACCGTCGCGCACAACAGCCACAAGGGCGACCAGGCCACCTTCTTCCGCCAAGGCGGCTCCACGCTCTTTCCCGAAGAAGCCGGCCTGCTCGGCGACGTGAAGGGCCTGTCGGTGCTGCACCTTCAGTGCAACGCGGGTCAGGACAGCCTGAGCATCGCGCGTCTGGGCGCCGACGTGACGGGCGTGGACATCTCCGACGAAGCCGTCGACTTCGCAGCGCGGCTATCGCTGCAGTCGGGCATTGCCGCGCGCTTCGTGCGCTCGGACGTCTACGACTACTTCCGTGACGCACAGGTGCGCGGCGAGCGCTTCGACATCGTGTTCTGTTCGTACGGCACGCTTTGCTGGCTCTCCGACATCGCTGCATGGGCACGCGGCGTGGCGCAGATGCTCAAGCCCGGCGGGCGCTTCGTCATCGTCGAATTCCACCCCTTCGCGCTGGTGTTCGATCCGGCCTGGAAGTTCCACTACGACTATTTCAACGACGCCGCCGTGCCCGAAGAGGGCGTGGGCGACTACGTGGCGGAGTCCGGCGACGGCCTGGTGCGCGAAGGTTACGAGCGCGGCGTGGAGAACTTCAGCAACCCGCACCCGAGCTTCGAGTTCACCTGGGGTGTGGGCCAGGTGACGACCGCGCTGTCGCAGGCCGGCCTCGTCATCGAGCAGTTCGACGAGTATCCGTACGCCAACGGCTGGAAGCCCTTCGAGGGCATGCGCGACATCGGCGGGCGCCGCATGGCACCGCCCGAGGGCATGCCGCGCATTCCGCTCATGTATTCCATCTCCGCCCGCAAGCCATGAAACATCTCCGCGCCCGGTGCCTCGCCGGCCTGATCCCGCTGCTGCACCTGCTGCCCTGCCCGGCCGCAACCGCGGACGTACCCAAGGGCGTATGGGAAGGCACGCTCGGCACCAAGGCCATCGTGGCCTGCTTCAACGCGGAGTTTCCGAGCGGGAGCTACTTCTACAGGCAGTACAAGAAGCCGATTCCGCTGAGCCGCATCGAGAAGGACAGCTTCTGGCACGAAACCGGCGACACCGGCCTCTGGTCGCTCGAGCCGGCCAGGGGCAATACGCTCACCGGCACCTGGAAGAGCGTGAAAGGAACACCCGTCACGCTGCCGATCAAGCTCGACCTTGCCGACGCCACGGGCGGCGACAGGGCCTGCGGAAGCGAAGGCTATGCAGGCCAGCTCGAGACGCCGCCGAAGATCGAGATCGGAAAGAAGGAGGAGTTCGCCGCCGGCCGCAGCTTCCGCCGGCTGCGCTTCGCCGGACAGGAAACCATCGAGCTCTCCGGCCCCGAGCCCACGCTGGCGGCCATCAACCGCGAACTGCGGCGCGACTTCGACACCAGCAAGGACGCGGTCACGGAATACTTCGACAAGCGCCGCGAGTTCCTCGGCCGCGTCGGCGTGCCGGCGGAGGACGAGAACACCGCCGACCCCGAGTACTGGACCTCGCAGTGGCTCAGCATCCGCAACTACACCTGGGCGGCCGGCATGGGCCGCTCGGGCATCTCATGGTTCTACCGCACATGGGACCTGCAGACCGGCAGGCAGATCGACCCGTGGTCCTGGTTCGGACTGCGCTCGCTGTCGAAGGCCCGCCCGGCCGAAGGCCGGATATCCGGCACCGGAGGCGCCTCGATGACACCGAAGCTGCGCCGCTTCCTGTTCCGCCATGCGGGCATCGATCCCTCGAAGGCCGAGGACAACTGCCGGTCGAACTACGAAGAAGGCGCCTACTACGACCTCACGCTGGAAGCCAAGGGCATGCGCTTCGCCCAGCCCGCCTACGGCAACGGTTGTGAGATCGAGATCGAAGTGCCCTACACCGAGCTCGACCCCGTGCTCACGCCAGTGGGCAAGGCGGCGGTGCGGCGCATCATCGAGTCGGCGAAGTAGCGCCGCTGATTCAGGCCGGCGGCCTGCGCGCCAGCAGCGCCTCGATCGCGGCCTCCATCTCGGCGTACTCCCCTTCGCCGAAGTGCTGCCGCATCACCTGCCCGTTGCTGTCGGCCAGGTAGAAGGCCGGCCAATACTGGTTGTTGTAGGCCTTCCAGGTAGCAAAGCCGTTGTCCTGCGCCACCGGGTAGCGGATGCCGAAGCGCTGGATCGCGTCCTGCACGTTGCGCGTCGACTTCTCGTAGGCGAACTCGGGCGAATGCACGCCCACCACCACGAAGCCCCGCTCCTTGTACTTCTCGTACCAGCTCACGACGTAGGGCAGCGTGCGGATGCAGTTGATGCAGGAGTAGGTCCAGAAATCGACCAGCACCACCTTGCCCGCCAGGCCCTGCATTGTGAGCGGCTCCGAGTTGAGCCATTTGTCGATGCCCGTGAATTCGGGCGCCTTGCCGTAGTCCCGCAGGCCCGGCGACGCAGCCAGCGCGGTGCGCACCGGCCATGCGCCGCCCGCAGCGGCCGCGAGCGCCGAGGAGCCGATGGCGAGCCCCGAGAACGCCCTTCTGGACAACATCTTCATGATCGCGAACCTCGCTCGAGTGTCAGACCGAAAGCGGTCAGGCGCGATTGTTCGCGGCGCACGCCCCGCGTGCGCATGTGTCACGGCAATTTGAAGTTTGTCCCGGCGGCGTGACGGCCTGCCCGGATCAGAACTTGCCCAGGTAATCCAGCTTGCCGATGGGCATGCCCTTGTGGCGCAGCACGTCGTAGGCGGTGGTCACGTGGAAGAAGAAGTTCGGCAGCGCGAACTGCAGCAGGTAGCGCTGCGCCGTGAAGGTCGCCTCGCCTTCGCGGGTCTTGATGGTCACGGCGCGATCCTCGTGGCCGTCGATCAGGGCGCGATCGACGCCGGCCAGGAAGTCGTGTGTCTTCGCGATGCGCGCGACCAGGTCGTCCCAGGTCTTTTCCTCGTCGGGAAAGCTCGGCGCCGCGATGCCGGCGATGCGGGCCGTGCCGAGCTTGGAGGCATCGCTCGCACGCTGGATCTGGCCGACCAGCGTGAGCATGTCGGGCGCCAGCCGCGCATCGACCAGCGAGGCCGGGTCGATACCGTTGGCCTTCGCATGCGCGAGGCTCTTGTCGAGGATATGGGTGAGCTGGCCGAGTCCGCGCGTGAAGACAGGCACGGACAGGTCGTACATCGAGAGCGCCATGGTGTTCGAGGCCTTGTCTCGGCCTTGTGGTTGAGGTGGGCGGCGATTGTCACGCCGCCGCAGCCTCAGCGGCCGGCCGCCCGGATAAACCCCTCGACGGGATCAAGTTGTTCGGGCACGTTGAGCGCGGGCGCGTGACCGCAGGCAGGAACTTCGATCACCTGCAGCCTGCCGGCCACGCCGGGGCCGCGCCGCTTCATTTCCTCGACCACGCCGGGCAGCACCAGGTCGGACTCGGCTCCGCGCAGGCACAGCACGGGCACCTCGATGGCGTCGTAGTGCGGCCAGATCAGGTAGTCGTTGTCGTGTGCGCTGAACTGCCGGACCATGGCCGGGTCGTAGTGCGGCGTCACGCGGCCGTCGGGCAGGCGGCGCGTGGAGGTCTCGGTCAGGCGGCGCCACTGCGCGCCGCTGAGCCAGCCGTAGGGCTTGTAGACCGTGCGGAAGAAGGCCTCCAGCTCGGCCACCGTGTCGAAGGCCGGCGGATTGCCCGCGTAGGCGCGGATGCGCTCGATGGCGGGCTGCGCCAGCTCCGGCGCGTTGTCGTTGAGCACCAGGCTCGCGATGCGCGCCTTCATGCGCGGCTCGAAGAGGCCCGAGGCGCATACGGTGCCGATGGCGCCGCCCATCGAGGTGCCGACCCAATGCACGCGCCCCAGCCGCAGCTCGTCGCACAGCGCGTTGGCGATGCGCGCATAGAACGCGAGCGTGTATTCCTCGTCGGGCAGCGGGCTCCACTGGCTCAGGCCGCGGCCGATGGTGTCGGGGCAGATCACGCGGAAACCGCGCGAGGCGAAGTGCTGGGCCAGTTCGTCCATGTCGCGGCCCGTGCGTGCGAGGCCGTGCCAGGCGATGACCACGGGCGCCTCGGGCGCGCCCCATTCGAGCCAGTGGATCTCGCGGCCCGCGAGCCGGGCGTAGCGGGAAAGTGGAATCTGGTTGTCGCTCATCGCGCTGCCCTTGCTCGCAGTTTTCCGACGATGCCGGTGGGAAAGTAATAGACGGAGAGCACGAACAGCAGGCCCAGCCACAGCAGCCAGCGGTCGGGCGACAGCAGCGCGGCCAGCCATGGCAGGCCGCTTGCGGCCTCGTTGCCGATGCGAAGCAGGTCCTGCAGGTAGCTCTGCGCCACCACGAAGAGCACCGCGCCGATGGCCGCGCCGTAGATGGTGCCCATGCCGCCGATCACCACGATCAGCAGCACGTCGATCATGATCTCGAAGCTCAGCGAGGTGTCGGGCCCGTTGTAGCGCAGCCAGATCGCGAGCATCGCGCCGGCCAGCGTGGCGAAGAGCGCCGACAGCACCGCGGCCGTGGTGCGGTAGACCACCACGCGGTAGCCGATGGCCTCGGCGCGGAACTCGTTCTCGCGGATCGCCTGCAGCACGCGGCCGAAGGGCGAGTTCACGATGCGCAGCAGCGCCAGCACCAGCACCACCGCCGCCACGAACAGCAGGTAGTAGCAAAGCAGCCGGCCGTCGAGCGAGACGCCGAGGAAAGGCTCTTCGGCGAACTCGAAGCTCGGCGAGATCAGCTCGGGCAGCTTGAAGGTGAGGCCGTCCTCGCCGCCGGTGAAGTCCGACATCTGCGAGGCCAGCGTCTGGAAGGCCGAAGCCACGGCCAGCGTGATCATCGCGAAGAAGATCGCGCGCACCCGCAGCGAGAACAGGCCGATGGCGAACGAAAGCACCAGCGAGATCGCCAGCGAAGCGCCCAGCCCCACGAGCACCGCGCCCCAGTTGGGCCCGAGCCGCGAGGCGGAGATGGCGATGCCGTAGGCACCGATGCCGAAGAACATGGTGTGCGCGAAGCTCACGATGCCCGTGTAGCCTAGCAGCAGGTCGAAGCTGGCCACCAGCACCACGAACACCAGAATCTTGGCCGCCACGCTCAGCGCCTTCACGCCCGGGAAGATGAACGGCGCGAAGGCCAGCGCGACGAACACCGCGATCAGCAGCACCGCCAGCAGGCGGCTGCGGGGCATGTCGTTGGAGAGAAGTCGTTTCAGGAACATGTGGTCTTCTCCCCCTTCAGCGGTTGGCCACCGGGTACACGCCCTGCGGGCGCCACAGCAGGACGGCCACCATCAGGAAGATGCTCGCGAACTGCGTGAGCGTGGGCAGCAGGAAGCCCACGTAGTTGGTCATCAGCCCCACCAGCAGCGCGCCGATGAGTGCCCCGCCCGTCGAGCCCAGCCCGCCAATGATGATCACGATGAAGATCAGCACGTTGACCTGCGCGCCCATCTGCGGCACCAGGTTCTGCTGGAAGAGGCCCCACATCACGCCGCCCAGCCCGGCAAGCGCGCTGCCGACCACGAACACCCCGACGAAGAGCCGCCCGATGCGGTAGCCCAGCGACTCGACCATCTCGCGGTCCTGCACGCCGGCACGGATCAGCAGGCCGATCTTGGTTCGGCCCAGCGTCCATGCGAGCACGCCGAACACCACCACGCCCACGGCCACCGCGAGCAGGCGGTACTTGCTGATGGCCGCATCGCCCACCAGCAGCGAGCCGCGCAGCGCCTCGGGCAGCGGCAGCGGAACCTGCGCCGGGCCCCAGATCACCTTGATGAGCTCCTCGCCGATGATCATGCCGCCCATGGTGATTAGGATCTGCTTCAGGTGCTGGCCGTACACCGGCCGCACGATGAAGCGCTCGAAGGCGAAACCGATCGCGCCCGCCACCGCCATCGCGGCCAGCATTGCCGGGAACACCGCCACGAGGTTGCGCCACAGCTCGCCCGAACCGGTCCAGTCGCCCATGAGGCCGAGCACGCTGCTGGCCACGAAGGCGCCCAGCGCGATGAACACGCCGTGGCCGAAGTTCAGCACGTCCATGAGGCCGAACACCAGCGTGAGGCCCGAGGCGATGATGAAGATGATCATGCCCATGGCCAGCCCCGCCACCGTGAGCGTGAGCCAGGTGGAGAAGGAGCCGGTGAGCGGCAGCGCGACGAGCGCGAGCGCCGGCGCGAGCAGCAGGGGCCGCAAGTCGAAGTCGAGTTTCTTCATAGAGCCAGTCCCAGCAGCGATTGCTGCAATTGCGCGTCCGCAGAAAACTCCGCCATGGAGCCCGCATGCACCACGCGCCCGTTGTCCATCACCGCGACGGTGTCGCCCAGCCGCTGGGCGAAGTTGATGTTCTGCTCCACCAGCAGGATGGTCACGCCGCTGCGCTTGAGCTCTGCGAAGGCGTCGATCATGTTGTTGATCATCACGGGCGCCAGGCCCTTGCTGGGCTCGTCGATGATCAGCAGCTCGCGCGGCTCCACGATGGCGCGCGAGACGGCCAACATCTGCTTCTGCCCGCCCGAGAGCTTGCCCGCCGGGTGGTTCCAGAACTTCTCGACCGCGGGGAAGAGCTTGAAGATCCACTTCAGCCGCGTGTCGTCGATCTGCGCCGCGTTCTTCGCGCCGCGCGCGGCCAGCAGCATGTTCTCCTTCACCGTGAGGTCGGAGAAGATGCCCATGTTCTCCGGTACGTAGGCGATGCCCAGGCCGGCGATCTGCGGTGTGTGCTGGGCGGTGATTTCTTTCTCGCCGAAGCGCACCCTGCCCTGCGACGCATGCCACAGGCCCATGATGGTCCGCAGCGTGGTCGTCTTGCCCGCGCCGTTGCGGCCCAGCAGCATGGTGAGCTGCCCGCGCGGCACGGCGAGGTCGACGCCGTGCAGGATGTGATACGCCCCGATGTGCGTGTGCACGCCCTCGAGGGTCAGCAGATTGTTCGCGCTCATGCGGCCTCCTTCGAAACGCCCAGGTAGGCCTCCTGCACCACCGGCGAGGCGATCACCTCGGCCGGCTCTCCGTCGGCCACCAGCGTGCCGTTGTGCAGCACGATGATGCGGTCGGCGAGTTCGCGCACCACGTCCATCTTGTGCTCAACCAGCAGGATGGTCTTGGTCTTGTCCTTCTTGAGCTTGCGGATCAGGTCGAGGATGACGGGCGCCTCGGCCGCGTTCATGCCGGCCGTGGGCTCGTCGAACATGAAGACCTTGGGCTCCAGCGCCATCAGCAGCGCCACTTCCAGCTTGCGCTGGTCGCCGTGCGGCAGGCTCGCCACCGTGGCGTGCTCGCGCGACTTCAGCGCCACGTCGGCCAGGATCTGGTCGGCGCGCTCGGTCAGCGCCCTGTGGTCGCTCCAGATGCTCCACAGGTTGAGCCCGCGCCGGTGCGCGCCTTCGCGCGTGGCCTGCACCGCGAGGCGCACGTTCTCCAGCACCGTGAGGTTGGGGAAAAGGTTGGTCAGCTGGAACGCCCGCCCCAGCCCCGCGTGCGTGCGCGCGGAGGGGGACAGGCCCGACAACGACTGCCCGTCGAGCGACACGGTGCCCGCACTCGCCTTGAGCTGGCCCGAGATCAGGTTGAAGTAGGTGGTCTTGCCCGCGCCGTTGGGGCCCACGATGGCCGTCAGCGTGCCGGGCGCGAAGGCGCAGCTCACGCTGTTGACGGCCACGTGCCCACCGAAGCGGATGGTCAGATCTCGGGTCTCAAGCATCGTCGTTGGTCATTGCGAATCGGAAAACAGGAAAGAAGACCGGCCTCAACAGGTGCCGATCACGTAGTAGTTGGGCCCCGTCTGCTTCAGCGTGGTCGTCACGTAGATGTTCCACAGCCCCATCGACTGGTTCGAGCCGTACGCATAGGTCAGGCCGTACAAGGCATAGGCGCGCCCGGCGATGGTGTGCGTGTAGTTGCTGGCGGTGTAGCAGGTGCCGCCGCTGCCGCCTCCGGTGGTGGTGCCGGTGGCGGCCGACGACATGGCGCCCTCGACGTTGCTCGCGTTCAGCGCGGCCACGGTCCAGCTGTAGGTGGTCGACGCGGCAAGGCCGCTGTCGGTGTAGCTGGTGGCAGTCACCGGCGAGGCGTTGACCTTGCTGCCGCCGCGGTACACGTTGTAGCCGCTGGCGCCGCTCACTGCGTTCCAGGCGATCACCATGCTGCTGGCGGTGGCGCCCGACGTGCCCACGCCGGTCGGCGCCGGCAGGCCGCTGCCGCCCGAGGAGCCGGTGACGCGGTCGATCATCGCCTTCATAGCGGCCATCTGCGGGCCCGACTTCTTCGCATAGTTGGCGTTGTCGTAGCCCCACCAGTCCCAGCAGCTGTTGGTGGCGGCCGTGCTGGTCTGCGGATAGATCAGCACGATGTTGTTGGTGTCGGCCCAGCGGTTGTAGCCGGTCTTGCGAACGTACTGGTCGCCCACGTCGGTGTAGTTCTGCTTGCAGCCGTGCAGCACCAGGTGCACGCGGCACGAGGTGGTGGTGCAGGCCTGCGGCACGTAGATCCAGCCGGTCGCGGCCATGCCGTGGCCGCTGACGAACTCCGACTGGTTGAACTCGGTGAAGGTGCCGCCGAGCGCGCCGTTGTTGCGCGGGTTCAGCGGGCCGTACAGCTGCGTGAGGATCTCGCCCGCGAGGTCGAAGCCGCAGTTGTTGATGTAGGGGGCTGCAGTGGTGCTGCAGGCGCTGCCGTAGTCGTCGGTGACCATCGCGTGGCCCGCGCCGATGTTGTTCTTGTAGACGACGTTGGCCGCGGGCACGAAGCTCTGGTAGTAGGTCTTGAGGTCGTCCATCACCGCCTGCTTGACGGTGTTGTCCGAGGTGCCCGAGAACATGTAGACCTTGGAGCCGCTCATGTTCGACACCGGGTCGATCGCACCGCTGGCAGCCCAGCTGTTGGTGGTGCTCACGAGCGAGGACACCGGGATGCTGGTGCTGTGCGTCATGCAACGCCCCGTGGCGTTGAGCACCGAACCTTCGGCGCAGTAGTACGGGCCGCCCGCCACCACGCCCGCGCCGCGCTTGAACGTGGCGGAGTACGCCACGTGCAGCTGCACGGCCATGAAGCCGCCGGCCGACAGTCCCGACACGCTCACCTCCGCCGGATTGGCACCGAGCGCGGGCAGCGGCACGGCCGCCTGCGCGGCGTGCACCGCCGCCGTCATCGCCGCGGCTGCGGCGAGCGCCTTCCAGTTCTTCCACTTGTTCCATTTCATCGCTGGCATCGCTGTCTCCTTGTGTTGTGGGTATCGAACGCTTGCTTTGCTGACTGACGAATCGAATCGGCCGGGGGAACAACATGCCGCCGCGAAGAAGGACGCAGGCTGGCGCTTCGCCCGGCGGCCATCCGGGGCGAAACTGAAATTAAGTCGAGGAACACCGCGGAACCGGCTTTGCCGGGCCGCAGGTGTTGCCCCCCTGTAGGGGTTGGCGTAGCGACACGAAGGGCGCGTAGCCTGGGGGCGAGTTCTTACCTCTTGTTCTTGATCGGGATGTCCATCTCTTCAGGCTTGATCTCGTGCACCAGCTCCGGCACGCCCCAGGCGAACGCCGGGTCGACCTTGATCTTGAAGTGGTACATCGACTGCATCGCCTGATGGTCTTCCTTGCGGAAGGTCATCTTGCCCTTGGGCGTGTCGAAGCTCATGCCTTCCATCGTGCTGATGAGCTTGTTGGTGTTGGTGTCGCCGTTGGTCTTCTTCAGCGCGGTCACCACCGCCATCGCGGCCGAGAAGCCGCCGGCCGTGAAGAAGTCGGGCGGCGTCTTGAATTCCTTGTAGTGGGCCGACACCATCGCCTCGTTCACCGGGTTCTTCGGAATGCCGAAGTAGTAGTAGGCCGCGCCTTCCATGCCCGGCAGCGCCTTGTAGGCGGCCATGGCCGGCAGGATGTTGCCGCCGGTGGCGATCTCGATGCCGTAGCGCTTGAGGTCGAGGTCGACGATCTTGAACGGGTTGCCCGCGCCGGCCCAGACGATCCAGATGATCTTGCGGCCCGGCTGGTCCTTCAGCTTGTCGATCAGGCGCTGCGCGCCGGCGGTGAAGTCGGTGGTGGCGGGCGGCAGGTATTCCTCGTGGACCAGCTTGGCCTTCTTGAGCGCGGCGCCGAAGGCCTTCACGCCGTCGCGGCCGAAGGCGTTGTCCTGCGCCAGCGTGGCGACGGTGACGCCGGGCTTGTCGATGGCCACCGCGTTGGAGATCGCGTCCTGGCTCGAATTGCGGCCGGTGCGGAAGATGTACTTGTTCCACTTGTCGCCGGTGATCGAGTCGGCAACCGCGGGCTCGACGATCAGGATCTTCTTGTACTCCTCGGCCACCGGCAGCATCGCCAGCGCCACGCCCGAGGCCGTCGGGCCCACGGCCAGCGCGGCCTTGTCGTCGGAATACGCGGCGGCCAGCAGCGACTTGCCCAGGTCGGGCTTGCCCTGGTCGTCCTTCTCGATGACCACCAGCTTCTTGCCCGCCACGGTCATCGTGCCGCCGGTGGCGTAGTCCAGGCCCATCATGAAGCCGGTCTGGGTCTGCTTGCCGTAGGCCTCCAGCGCGCCGGTCTTGCTGTAGATGTGGGCGATGCGGATTTCGTTGGACTGTGCCCAGGCCGGAGCGGTGGCTGCGGCACAGGCGGCGAGCGCGGCCAGAGCGACGAGGTGGCGACGGTTCATTCTTTGTCTCCTGAAAAAGGTGACTGAATATTGCACAGTTCGTGCCACCCGCTAAGCCATTGATAACAAACGTTTCTCCATTCGAGAGAAGCGCTCTCCGGCTGAATTCAGAACACTCGCAGTGTCTGAATTTCAGTCGAATGTCTGATTTTCAGTCAGGGTTTTCGCGGAGACCTGACGCTGGGCGATCCACTGCTCGAACTGGCGCTCGGCCTGCTGGCGGAACTCGTTGCGCGCATGGTTGCAGGCGGCGTGCGCGAGCCGCCGGTGCTTCGAGGAGCGCACTCCGCCGAAGGTCGAATCCACCAGATGCTCGATGGTGGCCGACTCCGGCCGGCCCGCCGGCTCGTCGAAGTCCATCGGCAGCCCGCACCAGTGGCAGTTGGGGCCGAAGGTGGAACGCAGGGCCTTGACGCTCACAGGTCCGCGTACTCCAGGATCTCCTGACCCATCAGCGTGCAGTCGTTGCCCGACACGTAGTAGATGAGCCGCATGCGGTACTGCCCCTTGTAGATGCTGCCCCAGACCTCGAGCACCTTGAACTGCTGCTTCTTGTTGGCGGGGTTGCGGATCGGCGGCAGCTCCTTCACGTCGGGACTGATGCGGATGCGGTCGTCCTCGCCGAAGTGGAAGGTCAGCAGCTTCTTTGCGCGGGAGACGGCTTCGCCGGAACACTGCGGCGCGGCGTTGGCCATGCCGGCGACTGCGCAGAGGCCAAGACAGGCGGCGATACGGACGAGGGCCTTCTTCATCGGATGTGGCGTCGGGGTTGTGGGATGGGGCGGGAGTATCGCTCGGGCTCAGTGTTCAGGCCCTGCAGGCTCCACCCAGTAGAGCTGCTTGTGACAACGTGCCTCGTAGACTCGCCGGTAGTAATCGGCAACCCGGCGGCTCTCGTATTCGCGCATCAGAATGCGATTTCCGTTGTCGTCCAGCCGAAAAAGACGGCAGTGCTGCAGGTGCTTTGTGAAGGCCGGAGACTTCGTCCTCAGCAACTCCACCATGTGCGCATCAACGTGCATCTTGAAATCACTGAGCTTCAGAAAATCCAGCACGGCCTCGATCTCCAGTGATTCCAGATAGATATTGAACCAATCGATGGAAGTGTGGCGCTCGAGGGTGATCTTGTGTCCCCATGGGAGCTCGAAGAACCATAGTTCTACGGGTCCCGGCGCATCCCAGTCGGGGGGATGGTCCGAATGCCTTTCACCAAACCGACTGCTGAAGTCCGCCGGCGACATCTCGATGGAGATCAATCGCTCGCCAAGCTCGATGTCCGCCCGATCTATCCTGCGCATTGCAAGCAGCGGATTCACGTCGATTGCTCCTGACTCGTCATCCGCTCATAGAGCGTCGCGCGCGAAATGCCCAGCAGCCGCGCAGTCGCCAGCTTGTTGCCGCCGGTGGACGCCATTGCCGCGGCGATCGCCTTGCGTTCCAGCTCGGCCACCTGCTGCGACAGCGGCCGCAGCAGCGCGGCCTGCTCGTCGGCGTCGTGGCTGGTCTGCAGGGTGGCAGGCAACTCGATCTGCTCCAGCCCGGCTTCGCGCAGGATGCGTTCGAGCTGCACGGCGTCGATGCGCTGCGAGTCGCTTCGCATCGTCACCTGCTCCAGCACGTTGCGCAGTTCGCGGATGTTGCCGCGCCAGTGCTGGCCGGCGAGCAGCGCGAGCGCGTCGGGCGTAAGTTCGGGGGGCGCTTCGCCGCTGCGCAGCGCCATGTCTTCGCCCAGCGCCTCGACGAGCGCGGGGATGTCGGCGCGCCGCTCGCGCAGCGGCGGCACACGCAGCGGGAGCACGTTGAGGCGGTAGTACAGGTCTTCGCGGAACTGGCCGCGGCGCACGAGTTCAGGCAGGTCGCGCGAGGTGGCGGCGATCACGCGGGCGTCGAAGGGTACGAGCTTGTTGGAGCCCAGCGGCTCGATCTCGCCCTCCTGCAGCGCGCGCAGCAGCTTGGCCTGCAGGCCCAGCGGCATGTCGCCGATCTCGTCGAGGAAGAGGCTCCCGCCATCGGCCAGCTTGAACTTGCCTTCGCGGCCCTTGCGGTCGGCGCCAGTGAACGCGCCGGGCGCGAAGCCGAAGAACTCGGCTTCCAGCAGCGTGTCGGGCACGGCCGCGATGTTGACGCTGACGAACTGGCCCCTGGCCCGCGCCGACGAGGCATGGATCGCATGCGCGAGCAGCTCCTTGCCGGTGCCGGTCTCGCCCAGCAGCAGCACCGGGCTCGTCGATTGCGCCGCGCGCCGAGCATGCCGCTTCACCTCCACCGCCGCCGGGCTGCTGCCGATGAAGCTCGCGAAGGTGTACTTGGAGCGACGCTGGCCATCGCCCGAGTGCTGGTAGAGCGGGTTGTTGCGCTGGCTCGCGAGTTCGCGGCGGGCGTCGTCGAGGTCGCGCTGCAGCAGCGCGAACTTGCTGATGAGCGGCTGCAGCGTGGTCTCGGGCTGGTCGAAGAGCACGATGCCGATCGCACCGATGACCTTGCCCATGCCGCCCTCCCCGCCACCGCGCTCTTCGCGCAGCGGAATGCGGCTGACGACGAAGGTACCGGCCTTGTTGGTCAGCAGGTCGACCAGGATGGGCTCGCCGGTCTCGAGCACGCGCCGCATCTGGGTGTTGGGGATCACGTCCTCCACCATGTGGCCCATGAACTCGTCGATGGACGAGAAGCCCAGCGCGGGCAGGAAGCGCCGGTAGCCTTCGTTGACCCACACGATGCGCCCGGTGCTGTCGACCAGGAACATGCCCTGGCTGATGCTCGAAAACAAATGAAACATCGAGCGCGCGGCGAGCGCGAGAATGCCCTCGGCATCGAGAGGCAGCGAGGGTGTTGCGGTGGAGGCTGCAGGCATGCCGGGATCGTAGCGCGGGCCGGGCCCGCCCCTTAAGTCTTAAGGATTCGCTTCGACGGGCACGGTCCGGCAAAGACCTTCAGGAAGCCTTAAGTTAATCAATCGTTTGATTTTGTACGTGGTGTAATGCCGGGCATGAACGCGAGAGATCCGATCACCCAGGCACCTCGCCGCGCACCGCGCGCAGACGGTGCCGAGGCACGCCACCGGCTGCTCCACACCGCCTTGAGGCTGTTCGCGCAGAAGGGCTTCGCAAAAACCTCCACGCGCGAGATCGCCCGCGAGGCCGAGGTCAACATCTCGGCCATCAGCTATTACTTCGGCGACAAGGAGGGGCTCTATGCGGCCACCTTCAGCGAACCGATGGGCGGCGACTCCAGCGACCTCATCGCCGCCTGCAACGTGCCCGGCCAGCCGCTCGAGGCCACGCTGCGCAGATGCATGGTGTTGATGATCGACCCGCTCAAGCAAGGCGAGATCGTGCGGCAGTGCATACAGCTGCACATGCGCGAGATGCTGGAGCCCACGAGCCGCTGGGCCGAGGAGCTGGAGCGCGACATCAAGGGGCCGCACCGCGCCATCGCCGAGCTGCTGTGCCGCCACCTGAAGGTGGAGCGGCCCGACGACGACATCCATCGCCTGACCTTCGCGATCACCGGATTGTCGATGCAGCTCTACGTGAGCCAGGACTTCATCGAGGCCCTGCGTCCGTCGCTGCTGCGCACACCGCGCGCCATCGACACCTGGGCCGATCGCCTTACTTCCTACGCGCTGGCGCTGGTCCAGACCGAGGCGGCGCGCAGGCAGGCCGAGAGAAAGCAGAAGAAACAATGAGAAAACTCCGATTCAGATCCAGGCTGACGGCCGTCCTCTGCATGGGGATCGGCATCGGCCTCTCGGGCTGCTCGCTGACGCGTCCGCCCGCGCAGGTCGAAGCGCCGGTGCCCGCGCAATGGCGCGCGCCCCTGCCCCATGGCGGCTCGCTGGCCTCGCTGGCCAACTGGTGGAGCCAGCTCGACGATCCGCTGCTGGTCGAACTCATCGCCGCCGCCGAGGCCGCGAGCCCCAACGTCGCAAGCGCAGCCGCGCGCGTGGCCGAGGCGCGCTTCACGCGTGTGCAGGCCGGTGCGGCGCTGCTGCCCAGCCTCGACGGCACCGCTTCGGCAAGCCGCGGGCCGGTGGGCGTTTCCGGCGGCAGCCCATCTGGCGCGGGCACGGGCGCGGGCACGGGTGCAGGTTCAGGAAGCAGCAGCAGCAGCGGCGGACTCTCTTCCAGCACGCCGATCACCACGCTGCAGGCGGGCCTGCAGTCGAAGTGGGAAGTCGATCTGTTCGGCCGCCTGCGCGCCGACCGCGACGCGGCCGAAGCCAAGCAGAACAGCGCCAACGCCAAGTGGCACGACGCCCGCGTGGCGGTAGCGGCGGAAACCGCCAACGCCTATTTCGCAGAACGCGCCTGCCAGCAGCAGCTTCGCGTGTCGGAGGCCGATGCACGCTCGCGTGCCGAGACTTCGCGGCTCACCGACCTGTCGGCGAAGGCCGGCTTCACCGCGCCCGCCGATGCGGCCCTTGCACGCGCCAGCGCATCCGATGCATCGGGCCGGCTCACGCAGCAGCGCGCCCAGTGCGCCGTGCAGCGCAAGGCGCTGGTCGCGCTCAGCGGCATCGACGAGGCCACGCTCGAAGGCAAGCTCGCCGCCGCGCCGGCGCAGCGCGCTCTGCCGGCCGTGGGCAGCGTCGCGAGCGTGCCGGCCGAGGCGATCTCGCAGCGCCCCGACGTGTACGCGGCCGAGCTCGGCGTGGCCTCCGCGAGCGCGGACGTGGGTTCGGCCGAGGCCGAGCGTTATCCCAAGCTCACGGTGTCGGGCTCCATCGGCCGCTCGCAGTACCGCGTGAGCGGCGTGCGCCAGTCGCTCGAGACCTGGACCGTGGGCCCCGTCGCGCTGACGGTGCCGCTGCTCGACGGCGGCTCGCGCAAGGCGAACGTCGATGCGGCCAAGGCACGCTATGCCGAGGCCGTGTCGCTCTACCGTGCCAACGTGCGGCAGGCCGTGCGCGAGGTCGAGGAGGCACTGGTCAATCTCGACGCTACCGACACCCGCACGGCAGACGCCGATGCCGCGGTGAAGAACTACCAGGCCTCCTTCGACGCCACGCAGGCGCGCTACAGCACCGGTCTCGCAAGCCTGTTCGAGCTGGAAGACTCGCGCCGCACGCTGTTCTCGGCACAGACCGCGCGCGTCTCGCTGCAGCGCGAGCGCACCGAGGCATGGGTGGCGCTGTACCGCTCGATGGGCGGCGGCTGGAATCGCCAGGCCGCGCAGGGCCCCTCTTTCGAATCGTCCTCAATGACCACATCCCCGGCCGCGAAGGTCGCGACGTCGCCATGAAAACAATGAAGCGTTCCACTCTCGCCATCGCGCTGATCGCGCTGGTCGTCGTCATCGCGGCGATCTTCTTCATGAGGGGCGGCAAGCCCTGGGGCAAGGCCGGCGACCAGGTCGCGGCAACCAAGGGCAAGGACGGCGCCGCGGCACCCAAGCCCGCGCTGACCGTCACCGTCGCCAAGCCAGAGCCCACCGAACTGATGCTCACGCTCGCGGCCAACGGCAACGTGGCCGCGTGGCAGGAGGCAGTCATCGGCTCCGAGTCCAACGGCCTGAAGCTGGCCGAAGTGCGCGTGAACGTGGGCGACACGGTGAAGAAGGGCCAGGTGCTCGCCGTGTTCTCGCCCGAGACGGTGCAGGCCGACATCGCGCAGGCACGCGCCTCGCTGGCCGAGGCCCGCGCCACCGCGGCCGACGCCGCCGGCAACGCGGCGCGCGCACGCACGCTGCAGGCCACGGGCGCACTCAGCCAGCAGCAGATCAACCAGTACCAGACCACCGAGCAGACCGCCAAGGCGCGCGTTGAAGCGGCCGAGGCCGTGCTGGCCGCGCAGCAGGTTCGCGGCCGCAACACCCAGGTGCTGGCACCCGACGACGGCGTGATCTCGGCGCGCACCGCCACGGTGGGCAGCGTGGTCGCGGCGGGCACCGAGCTCTTCCGGCTGATCCGCCAGGGCCGCCTCGAATGGCGCGCCGAGGTGACCTCGGCCGAGCTGAGCCGCGTCGCGGTCGGCACCACCGCCTTCGTGGTGAGCGCCAGCGGCGCGCAGGTGCGCGGCAAGGTGCGCAGCATCGCGCCCACGGTCGATCCGCAGACGCGGGCGGCCCTGGTGTACGTGGACCTGCCCAACGTGCAGCAGAACACCGGCGTCAAGGCCGGCATGTTCGCGCGCGGCGACTTCGAACTCGGCCGCAGCACGGCACCGACGGTGCCGCAGGCCGCCGTGGTGCCGCGCGACGGCTTCAACAACGTGTTCATCCTGAAGCCCGACAACAAGGTGGCGCAGATGAAGGTGCAGATCGGCCGGCGGCTGAACGACCGCATCGAGATCACCAGCGCGCTGCCCGAGGGTGCCCAGGTGGTGGTGCAGGGCGCGGGCTTCCTCAACGACGGCGACCTGGTGCGCGTGGTCGATGCGCCCTCGCCTTCTTCATCCGCCGCGGCCCAGCCCGCCAGGCCGGCGGCATCCGACGCTGCGGCGAAGTAAGCAATGCAAAGGACACGCCCATGAACGTTTCCGCCTGGTCCATACGAAACCCGATTCCGGCGGTGATGCTGTTCGTGCTGCTCACCTTCGGTGGGCTGCTGTCGTTCAACGCGATGAAGGTGCAGAACTTTCCGGACATCGACCTGCCGACCGTGACGGTCTCGGCCTCGCTGCCCGGCGCCGCGCCTTCGCAGCTGGAGACCGACGTCGCGCGCAAGCTCGAGAACTCCATCGCCACGGTGCAGGGCCTCAAGCACATCACCACCAAGGTGCAGGACGGCGCCGCCACGCTGATCGTCGAATTCCGCCTCGAGAAGCCCGTGCAGGAGGCGGTCGACGACGTGCGCTCCGCCGTGCAGCGCGTGCGTGCCGACCTTCCGGCCGACGTGCGCGACCCCGTGGTCACCAAGCTCGACTTCGCGGCGCAGCCGGTGCTGGCCTTCACCATCGCCTCCTCGGCCATGGATGCCGAGGCGCTGAGCTGGTTCGTCGACAACGACGTCACCAAGAAGCTGCTCGCCTTGCCCGGCGTGGGTGCGGTGAACCGCGTGGGCGGCGTCACGCGGCAGGTTCACGTCGACCTCGATCCGGCCAAGCTGCAGGCGCTGGGCGCCACCGCGGCCGACATCTCGCGCCAGTTGCGGCAGGTGCAGACCGAGAGCGCGGGCGGCCGCTTCGACCTGGGCGGCAGCGAGCAGCCGGTGCGCACCATGGCCACGGTGAAGTCGGCCGACCAGCTCGCCGACATGCAGATCGCGCTGAGCGACGGCCGCCGCATCCGCCTCGACCAGGTGGCGCGCGTGAGCGACACCATCGCCGAGCCGCGCGCTGCCGCGCTGCTCAACGGCAAGCCCGTGGTGGGCTTCGAGGTGGCCCGCAGCCGCGGCGCCAGCGAGGTGGAGGTGGGCCATGCAGTGATGAAGGCGCTGGCCGACATGCGCGCCGCGCGCCCCGACATCGAGCTGACCGAAGCCTTCAACTTCGTCGAGCCGGTGGAAGAGGAATACAACGGCTCGCTGCACCTGCTGTACGAGGGCGCCATCCTCGCGGTGGTGGTGGTGTGGCTGTTCCTGCGCGACTGGCGCGCCACCTTCGTCTCTGCCGTGGCGCTGCCGATGTCGGTGATACCGGCCTTCATCGGCATGCACCTGCTGGGCTTCTCGGTGAACGTGATCTCGCTGCTGGCGCTGTCGCTGGTGGTCGGCATATTGGTGGACGACGCGATCGTGGAGGTCGAGAACATCGTGCGCCACCTGCGGATGGGCAAGACGCCCTACCAGGCGGCCATGGAAGCGGCCGACGAGATCGGGCTGGCGGTGATCGCCACCACCTTCACGCTGATCGCGGTGTTCCTGCCCACGGCCTTCATGAGCGGCGTGGCCGGCAAGTTCTTCAAGCAGTTCGGCTGGACGGCCTCGCTCGCGGTGTTCGCGTCGCTGGTGGTGGCGCGGGTGCTCACGCCGATGATGGCGGCCTACATGCTCAAGCCGGTGGTCACGGCCGAGACGGAGCCGGGCTGGATGCGCTGGTACATGCGCGCCGTGACCTGGAGCACGCACAACCGCTTCAAGACGATGGTGCTGGCCACCCTCTTCTTCTTCGGCTCGCTGGCGATGATCCCGCTGCTCAAGACCGGCTTCATTCCGCCGGACGACAACTCGCAGACGCAGATCTACCTGTCGCTGCCGCCGGGCTCCACGCTGGCGCAGACCACGGCGGCGGCGGAGGAAACCCGCAACCGCGTGATGAAGATCCAGCATGTGCGCAGCGTCTACACCACAGTGGCCGGGGGCAGCGCGGGCGGCGACCCGTTCGCGAACTTCGGCACGCCCGAAACGCGCAAGGCGACGCTCACCATCAAGCTCGACCCGCGCGGCGACCGGCCGCGCAAGCAGGTGATCGAGAACCAGATCCGCGCGGCGCTCGAGACCCTGCCCGGCGTGCGCAGCACGGTGGGCTTGGGCGGCTCGGGCGAGAAGTACATCCTGGCGCTCACGGGCGAGGACCCGGTGGCGCTGTCGAGCGCGGCCAGCGCGGTGGAGAAAGACCTGCGCACCATCCCCGGCCTGGGCAACATCACCTCGACCGCGAGCCTGATCCGTCCCGAGATCGCCGTGCGCCCCGACTTCGCGCGCGCCGCCGACCTGGGCGTGACCAGTTCGGCCATCGCCGAGACGCTGCGCGTGGCCACGCTGGGCGACTACGACCAGTCGCTGGCCAAGCTCAACCTCGCGCAGCGTCAGGTGCCGATCCTGGTGAAGCTCGAGGACTCCGCGCGCACCGACATCGACCTGCTGGGGCGTCTGTCCGTGCCCGGCACGCGCGGGCCGGTCATGCTGAACCAGGTGGCATCGCTGAGCATGGAAGGCGGCCCGGCGGTGATCGACCGCTACGACCGTTCGCGCAACGTGAACTTCGAGATCGAGCTCTCGGGCGTGGGCCTGGGCGACGCGAAGGACGCGGTGCAGAAGCTGCCGTCGATCCAGAACCTGCCGCCGGGCGTGCGCATCGCCGAGGTGGGCGACGCGGAAGTGATGACCGAGCTGTTCGCCAGCTTCGGCCTGGCCATGCTCACGGGCGTGCTGTGCATCTACATCGTGCTGGTGCTGCTCTTCAAGGACTTCCTGCACCCGGTGACCATCCTGTGCGCGCTGCCGCTCGCGCTGGGCGGCGCCTTCGTGGGCCTGCTGATTGGGCAGAAGGCGCTGTCGATGCCTTCGCTGATCGGGCTGATCATGCTGATGGGCATCGCCACGAAGAACTCCATTCTTCTGGTGGAGTACGCCATCGTGGCGCGCCGCGACCACGGCATGAACCGCTGGGACGCCCTGCGCGACGCCTGCCACAAGCGCGCGCGCCCCATCATCATGACCACGCTGGCCATGGGCGCGGGCATGCTGCCCATTGCGGTGGGCTTCGGTGCGGCCGACTCCAGCTTCCGCTCGCCGATGGCAATGGCGGTGATCGGCGGCCTGATCACCTCCACTGTGCTGAGCCTCCTGGTGGTGCCGGCCGTCTTCACCTACGTCGACGATATCGAGCACTGGATCAAGCGGACGGTGCGCAGGCTGCGCGGGCAGCCGGCGGATCCGCACATCGACGACGACCTGGTCGAGACGCCCGCGCCGGGGCGATAGCAAGAAGCTGCTGCGCAAACAAAAAAAGCTGCGGCAATGCCGCAGCTTTTTTTTGGCCAGGCCTCGAACGAAGCCTTCGGAAGATCAGGCGTCCATCTGCGCCAGTTTCGCCAGCTTGCGTTCGCTCATGCGCTTGGCAAGGCGCGGCAGGACCAGCACGGCCACCACGATGACGACCAGGGCGATCGACATCGGGCGCTGGAAGAACACCGCCGCGCTGCCCTCGCCGATCGACATCGCGTTGCGCAGCTGCGCTTCGGCCAGCGGGCCGAGGATCATGCCGACCACCACGGGAGCGGTCGGGAAGTCGAAGCGGCGCATCACCACACCCAGCAGGCCGATGGCGTACAGCAGGAACAGGTCGAACGCGCTCTGGCGCATGCCGTAGGCACCCACCGTCGCGAAGATCAGGATGCCGGCGTAGAGCTGGGGCTTCGGGATCTTCAGCAGCTTCACCCACAGGCCGACCATCGGCAGGTTCAGCACCAGCAGCATCACGTTGCCGATGTACAGCGACGCGATCAGCGCCCACACCAGCGCGGCGGAGGTGGTGAAGAGCTGCGGCCCCGGCTGGATGCCGTAGTTCTGGAACGCGCCCAGCAGGATGGCGGTGGTGTTCGAGGTCGGAATGCCCAGCGTGAGCAGCGGGATCAGCGCGGCCGTCACCGTCGCGTTGTTGGCGGCCTCGGGGCCGGCCACGCCTTCGATGGCGCCGGTGGTGCCGAACTCGGCCTTGGCCGCCTCGTCCTTGGCCAGCTTCTTCTCGGTGGCGTAGCTCAGGAAGGTCGGGATCTCTGTGCCGCCAGCCGGAATGCAGCCGAAGGGCGTGCCGATGGCGGTGCCGCGCAGCCAGGCCGGGATGGAGCGCTTCCAGTCGCGCCTGGACATGTGCACGCGGCTGAGCTTGTTCTGCCCTTCCACCACGCGGCCTTCGTACAGCACGGCGTACAGCACCTCGGCCACGGCGAACAGGCCCACAGCCACCAGCACGATCTCGATGCCGTCGAGCAGTTCGGGGATGCCGCCGGTGTAGCGGCCCTGGCCCGAGATCTGGTCTAGGCCGATGCAGCCTGCGGCAAGGCCGACGAACAGCGCCGTCATGCCGCGCAGCGTGCTCTTGCCGAGCACCGCGCTCACCGTGGTGAAGGCCAGCAGCATCAGCATGAAGTATTCCGGCGGGCCGAGCTTGACCGCGAAGTCGGCCACGAAGGGCGCGAACAGCGTGACGATGACGGTGGCGATGGTGCCGGCCACGAAGGAGCCGATGGCGGCCGTGGCGAGCGCCGCACCCGCACGGCCGCTCTTGGCCATCTTGTTGCCCTCCATTGCCGTCACCATGCTGGCGGTTTCGCCGGGCGTGTTCAGCAGGATGGAGGTGGTCGACCCGCCGTACATGGCGCCGTAGTAGATGCCCGAGAAGAAGATCATCGAGGCCGTGATGTCGACCTTGCCGGTGATCGGCAGCAGCATGGCCACCGCCACGGCCGGGCCGATGCCGGGCAGCACGCCGACGGCGGTACCCAGGGCGCAGCCGACCAGGCACCAGAGGAGATTGACGGGAGTGATGGCGGCCGCGAAGCCGGCCATCAGGGCGTTGAAGATTTCCATGTCAGATCCAGCCGGTCGAAGTGAGGCCAGGCAGGTTGATGGCCAGGAATTGCGTGAACATCCAGAACACCGGGGCGGAGATCACGGCGCCGGTGACGAAGTCGGTCGCCCAGGTGCGCGGCGAATTGACGCCGGCCTGCCCGCTCGCGCGGCGCAGGCCCTGCACCGCCAGCAGGTAGCACAGCGTGCAGCTCAGGATGAAGCCCAGCGTGGTGATGAGCGCCGCATTGAGCAGCAGGCCCGCCGACACCCAGATGAAGCCGGGCCAGTAGGCATGCTCGGCGCCCGACGGCGCATCGAGTTCGCGAAAGCCGCCGGTGCGCGCCTCCCACAGAATCCAGGCGCCGCACAGCACGAGCACCACGGACACCAGCCAGGGCAGGAAGTTGGGACCGACGCCGCCGTAGCCCGCGTCGGAGGAAATGCCGATGGCGCCGAAGGCCAGCGCCACGCCGGTCAGCAGCACGCCGGCGCCGACAAGGGTTTGGGGCCACGTGGCCGCAGGTTGCGGCGAGGCCGAGGAGTCTGGAGTTGTCATTTTTTGCTCCCGCATCGAGGGGAAAGAGAGCCCCTTCGGCAAGAAACACCGAGGAGCCGGCTTTGCCGGGCCTCGGGTGTTGACCCCGAAGGGGGAAGGCGCGCGCGTCACGAAGTGCGCGCAGCCCGGGGGAGAACCAGGTTCAGACCATGCCGGACTTCGTCATGATCGCGCGCAGGTTCGCGAAGTCGTCGTCCACGAACTTGGCGAAGGCGTCGCCCGAGAGCACCGCCGCCGTCCAGTCGTTCTTCTTGAGCGATTCGGCCCACGAGGCGCTCTTCATCGCGGCCAGCACCATGTCGGTCAGCGCCTTGCGCTGCTCGGCCGAGATGCCGGGAGCGCCGTAGACGCCGCGCCAGTTGCCGATCTCGACGTCGATGCCTTGCTCCTTCAGCGTGGGCACGTCGACGCCCGGCAGGCGCTGGGCGGAGGTGACGGCGATGGGCTTCATCTTGCCGGCGGCGATGTACTCGGCGAACTCGCTGTAGCCGCTGCCGCCGACGGTGACGTTGCCGCCCAGGACGGCGGCGGTGGCCTCACCGCCCCCACGGAAGGCGACGTAGTTGATCTTGGACGGATCGGCGCCGACCTTCTGCGCGATCATCGCCGCGGCGATGTGCTCGGTGGAGCCGCGCGAACCGCCGCCCCACTTGACGCTGCCCGGGTCCTTCTTGAGCTGCTCGACCACGTCCTTCATGGTCTTGAACGGCGAGTTGGCCGGCAGTACGAACACGTTGTATTCGGTGGTCAGGCGCGCGATGGGCGTGGCCTGCGACAGGTTGACCGGCGGCTTGCCGGTGATGATGCCGCCCAGCATGACCGAGCCCATGACCATCAGCGCGTTGGCGTCGCCCTTGGAGCCGTTGACGAACTGGGCCAGGCCCAGCGCGCCGGCGGCGCCGCCCTTGTTGTCGTAGGTGACGGTGTCGGCCACCTTGGCGTCGGTCAGCGCCTTGCCCAGCGCACGGCCGGTGGTGTCCCAGCCGCCGCCCGGGTTGGCGGGGATCATCATCTTGACGTTGGCGGCCGCGCGCGCCGACAGTGGCAGCGCTCCCACGGCGGCCATGGCGGCCAGTGACTTCAGAAAGGTGTCGCGACGCATGCTTAGGTCTCCTGATTGGAAGTAACTTGAAAGGAAGCTGACTTGTAGCTGAGCGCTATCATGCGCCGCCCCGCTGTCAGTTGGCTGTCCGCCAGACTGGGGAAAACACCAAAGTACGCACCCCGAAGCCCCACGTATGAAGCTGCTGCTGGTCGAAGACGACCCCACGATGCAAATCACCCTGCAGCGCACCCTCGGGCGCCGCCGCATCGACGTGCGCGTCTGCGGAGACGGCGCCCAGGCCGTCACCCAGTGGCGAGCCATCGAACCCGACGTGGTCGCCCTCGACCTGAGCCTGCCGAACCTGGACGGCCTGCAGGTGCTGGCCCAGGCCCGCGCCGAAGGTTTGCGCACACCGGTGCTGCTGCTGACCGCGCGCGGCACGGTGGGCGACCGCATCGTCGGCCTGAACGCCGGCGCCGACGACTACCTGCCCAAGCCCTTCGACCTCGACGAACTGGAAGCGCGCATCCGCGCGCTGCGCCGCCGCAGCCACGGCGCCACCGGGCCGGACGCGGGCCTGAACCCGCAGGAGATCGGCGGCCTGCGCTTCGAGCCCGACAACGGTGCCATCTACAACCGCGCCGAGCTGCTCGAGCTCACCCCGCGCGAACTGGCCCTGCTGAAGGCGCTGATGATGAAGCCCGGCCACGCAGTGACCAAGGAGCGCCTGTTCGAACTGGTGTTCCCGGGCGAGACCGACGTGCAGTACGAGGCCATCGAGGTGGTGGTGTACCGGCTTCGCAAGAAGCTGGTCGGCACCGGCGCCGTGCTGATGACGATGCGCGGACTCGGCTATCTGCTGCGCCCTGAAACATGACAAACCCCCAGGCTGCGCGCACTTCGTGCCGCCTCGCCAACACTCTTGCAGGGGACAGCGCCTGCGGCCCGGCGAAGCCGGTTCCGCGGCGTTCGCCGGCCTGCGCGCGCATTCGATGATCCGCGCGATCTCGTTGCGCGCGCGGCTGCTGATCGGCATCCTCGCGCCGGTCACGGTGTTCATCGTGATCAACAGCGTGAGCCTGTACCGCCAGAGCCTGGCGGCGGCCACCACCGCCTACGACCGCACGCTGCTGGCCTCGGCCAAGACCATCGGCGAGCAGCTCGACGTGGAGGGCTACGACGACATGGCTCGGCTGCGCGCCATCGTGCCCTACTCCGCGCTGGAGGCCTTCGAGGCCGACAACCGCAGCCGGCTCTTCTACCGGGTCTCGGCACTCAACGGCGAGATGATCTCGGGCTTCGCGGAGCTGCCCTTCTGGCACGGCCGCATCCCTGACCGCAGCGCCTATGCGGCCCTGGTCGACTTCTACGACGCGCAGTTCCGCAACCAGCCGGTGCGCGTGGCGGTGCTCCTGCAGCCCGTCGCCAGCGCCACCGGCCGCGGCATGGCCGTGGTGCAGGTGGCCGAGACGCTGGAGATCCGCGAGACGCTGGCGCGCAAGCTGCTCATCGACACGCTGTGGCGCCAGCTGCTGCTGATGGGCGTGATCGCGCTGGTGACCGTGTTCGTGGTGCAGCGCGCCACGCGGCCGGTGCGCGAACTGGGCGAGGCGATCGAGAAGCGCCAGGCCGACGACCTCTCGCCCATCGACGCCCCCGACGCGCCGCGCGAACTGCGCCCGCTGATCGACGCCACCACCCAGGTCATGGGCCGGCTGCAGCGCCTGCTGGACCACCAGAAGCGCTTCGTGCGCGACAGCGCCCACCAGCTGCGCACGCCGCTGGCGGTGCTCAAGGCGCAGGTGCAGTCCGCGCAGCGCGGCGACGTGGTGCCGGAGCAGGCGCTGGACGAGATCAGCGGCACCGTCGACCGCGCGACCATGCTGGCCAACCAGATGCTGTCGCTCGCCAAGGTGGAACAGCTGCGGCAGCAGCCGGAATCGGTGACGCTCGATTTCGCCGAGGTGGCACGCGACATCGCGCTCGACCTGTCGCCGCTGGTGGCCGACAAGGCGCTCGACTTCGAGCTCGCCGTCGACGAGCCCGTGCCTGTGCGTGCCCACCAGTGGATGCTGCAGGAGCTCACGCGCAACCTGCTGCACAACGCGATCAAGCAGAGCCCGCCGGGCGCCGCGCTTTCGGTGGCGGTGCGCGCGGAGGGCGCCGACGCGGTGCTGGTGGTGAGCGACGACGGCCCCGGCATCTCGCCCGAGCTTCGCCAGCGCCTGTTCGCGCCCTTCTCGGCTGGCAGCACCTCCAGCGGCTCGGGGCTGGGTCTGGCGATCTGCCGCGAGATCGTGCTGGCGCTGGACGGGCACATCAGCCTGGACAACCGTACCGAGCCCGACGGCAGCGGACGGATCGTCGGGCTGGACGCCGTCGTGCGCCTTCCGCTCGCGTCGCCGCAGCCGGTGCCGTCGCGGCACAATGCCTGACCTCCACTCCTCGAATTTCATGGACCGTCTGCGCATCGACAAATGGCTCTGGGCCGCCCGCTTCTTCAAGACGCGCTCGCTGGCTGCGGAAGAAATCGGCAAGAACCGCGTTCAGGTGAACGGAGACGTCGCCAAGGCCTCGCGCGAGGTCAAGGCGGGCGACACCGTCGCGATGCGCATGGGCCCGCTGACGCGGACCGTCACGGTGCGCGGTCTCAGCGGCCAGCGCGGGCCGGCGCCGGTGGCGCAGCAGCTCTACGAGGAAACGGCGGAGAGCCTGGCGGCGCAGGCCGCCTTCCGCGAGATGCGCCGCGCGGGCATCGAACCGGCACTGACCATCGAGCAGGGCCGCCCCACCAAGCGCGACCGGCGCGAGCTCGACGGCGCGGTGCGCCAGCATGCCGAGTGGGACAACCGCTGGAGCGCATCGCTGCCCGAGGACGACGAGTCCTGAGCAATCGCTTAACCTGCGGGCTTCGTCGTTCCCTTCCCAACACGGAGTCCAGCTACATGGCCAGCTTCAAGAAGTACCGCGTCGGCGGCAAGTTCAAGCTCACCCACATCGACCCCGACGACACGCCCTTCTGCGAAGGCGACGAGAACGCCCAGCGCGTCGAGCTCGATGCCCTCGCCGTGGAGCTCGACGAGCTGCAGGATCTGCTGAACGCCGAGGGCAAGCGCAAGCTGCTGCTGGTGCTGCAAGGCATGGACACCAGCGGCAAGGACGGCACCGTTCGCTGGGTGTTCTCGCGCACCTCGCCGCTGGGCGTGCGCGTGACCGCATTCAAGGCCCCGACGGTGGACGAGCGCGCGCGCGACTACCTCTGGCGCTGCCATGCCGTGGTGCCGCGCACCGGCGAGATCATGGTCTGGAACCGCAGCCACTACGAGGACGTGCTGGTGCCCGTGGTGGAAGGCTGGATCGACAAGGCCGAGGCGAAGCGCCGCTACGCACAGATCAACGACTTCGAGCGCCTGCTGACGGAAACCGGCACGGTGGTCGTCAAGTGCATGCTGCACATCGACAAGGACGAGCAGCGCGAGCGCCTCCAGGCCCGCATCGATACGCCCGGCAAGCAATGGAAGTTCAGCATGGACGACCTGTCGGTGCGCACCAAGTGGAGCGCCTACCAGCAGGCCTACCAGAACGCCCTGGTGGCCACGTCGAGCGACCATGCGCCGTGGCACGTGGTGCCGGCCAACAGCAAGCGGCACCGCAACGTGATGATCGCCCAGCTGCTGGTGAAGACCATGCGGCAGATGAAGCTCAAGCCGCCCGCGCCCGATCCGGCGCTGAAGGGAATGATCGTCAAATGAAAAACGGGCCCGCGTCGCGGGCCCGTTTGCCTTGCCGAGGGCGGGAAGCCGCCGACTCAGGAGCGGCGTATCGCCGCCTGTGCCAGCACGCGGCACTTGCCGAACTCGCAGCGCACCGCCCAGGTTCCGCCGTTGTCGCAAGGCACGTTGTAGCTCTCGTAGCCGGGGCCCTTGGCCGTCAGCTCGGCGCGCGGCTGGATGTTGCAGCGGCCGGCCTTGGCCAGCGCTTCGACGTTGTAGGTGTCGACGCCGGTGCGGCGCGGCTTGACGATCACGCCCGGATCGAAGGTGTTGCCGTAGAAGGTGTCGCGCACGTTCGGGTCGAGGTTGCGGTAGCCGCGCTTGGCCATGCAATGCACGATGGCGATCTGCTGATGATCGGCGATGAGTTCGGAACTCGGGCGGCCGTTCCAGTCGATGACGGCCGCCGTGATGCCGGTGTACGACGCCGCGGCGACGATGCCCTGCCCGTACACGGTGATCAGGCCCACGCCCAGCGCGCCCCACATGGCGTCGCCGGTTTCGCTGCGGGCGGTGATGCGGTTGGCGGCGGTGCGGCAGTCGGCCACGTCCTGGTCGTAGCGCACCTTGTCCACGCCTTCCATGGCCACCATCGGCACATAGGAAGTCCCCCTGCCCGTTCCGGGTTCGGTGGGGGTGGTCGGAGCGCTGGCGCAACCGGCCAGGGCCACGGCGGCGAACGCAATGCTCAGCAGCAGCTTCATGCAATCCCTCGTCTTCTTCGCGATAGTTGCGGGGATTTAACCATACATATAGTTACTCTTGAATCGTCTTGTCGTGAATGCACGACGGCCGGCCCCGCGCAAGCGGCATGCGACGATGACGGGCGCAGGCACCGCCCCACCCATGAAGATCCAGACTCCCGTCCAGCGCCTTTGCCAGTTCCTCGCGGGCTGTGCGTTGGCCATCCATTCGCTCTCCGCCATCGCCCAGACGCCGGCCGAGCTGGCCCGCAAGAACGCATGCATGGCCTGCCACGGCCTCGTGCACAAGCAGGTGGGCCCGGGCTTCGCGCAGATCGCCGAGCGCTATCGCGGCGATGCGGAGGCGGCCGCGCGGCTGGCCGGGAAGATTCGCAACGGCAGTGTCGGCACCTGGGGCCGCGTGATCATGCCGAGGCAGACCCAGGTGTCGGAGGCCGACGCACAGGTGCTGGCGCAGTGGATCCTCTCGCAACCCGCCCCGCGGTGAGGCCATCGGGGCTCACCCGATGGGCCGGCTGGTAACAAAGTGAGAAAATAGGTTACATAAACCTCCGCGCCGGCCCGGGTCGCGGCACTTCCAGCATCCCTTGAACTACCGCCCCGCACCCTTATTCGCCTCCGTGGTGCTCGTTCTCTCGATCGCACTGCTGGGCATCATCGGCGTCTACCTGGTCGGGGCGACCGGCGTGCGGCAATCCGACGCGCTCCTGCACATGACGCACGCCGACTGGCAGGTGCAGGACGCTTCGGGCTTCAGCACGCCGCCGGCCCGGCAGGACAGCGGCGCGCTGCCGCAGGACTGGAAGCAGATCGAGCTTCCGCTGGCCCTGCCCATCGCGCTCCTGAGGCAGGCCGGGAACACCTCCACCAGCACCACGCGCACGACCTGGATCAGGCTCGGCACCCGCGGCCTGCCGGCCGGCGCCGGCCCCTGGGCGCTGTACGGCGCGCGCATCAAGACCGACGGCACCATTGCCGTCTATGCCGATGGCCAGTTGGTTCATCGCGCGCAGCAGTCGGGCCCGCTGTGGAACAGCACCCGCACGCCGCTGTGGGTGCAGCTCGACGGACATGGCGCCGGCGGCAACGCGCCGCCTGCGGAGATCCTCCTGCGCCTGGAGCACACCCATAGCGCGCAGGTGGCGCTGTCCTCACTGTGGATCGGCCCGGTGGATGCGCTCAGGGGCCGCCACGGCATGCGCCAGTGGCTGCAGCAGGAACTGCCCGCGATGCTGGGCGCGGCCTTCATGGCGGTGGGCGTGTTCGCCCTCTTCGTGTGGTTCAGGCGCCGCGACGAGACCGGCTACCTGCTGTTCTTCAACCTCTCGGCCACCTCGTTCATGCGGGGGCTGCACTTCTACGTGGGCCTGCCGGTGCTCAACGACTGGTTCGCGTGGCTGACCGTCAACTCGCTGTTCTGGCTGGTGATGGTCGTGCACTTCTTCCTGCGCCAGCTTCATGGGCGGCAGCTCGTGTGGCTGACCCGCGGCGTCGTCGTGACCACCACGGCCATCGGCATCGTCACGATTCCCGGTCTTGCCATCGTGCAGAACACGCCCCAGGTGACGCCGCTGATCTACGCGATCGCCGCGATGATGGGCACCGCCGTTTGCCTCGTGGGCGGCGTCAGTGCCTGGCGCCGCTCCAGCGAAGGACGGCTGGTGGCGGTGGGCATCGGCGTCTGCGTGCTGCTGGGCGTCACCGACTGGCTGCTGCAGAACAACTTCATCAGCCCCGAAGGCTGGTATCTCGGTGCGTACACGAACGCGGCCACCTTCATCGTGTTCGGCGTGCTCATGTACCGCCGGTACGTGCATGCCATCGGCGAGGTCGAGGAGCTCAACGCGAGCCTCGCGCACCGCCTGCAGGTGCGCGAGGCCGAGCTCGAGCTCAGCCACCGCAGGCTGCGCGAGGTCGAGCGCCTGCAGACCATCAGCGACGAGCGCCAGCGGCTGATGCAGGACATGCACGACGGGCTGGGCTCCTCGCTGATCAGCGCCATCCGCTCGGTGGAGGGCGGCGGCATGAGCGACGACAAGGTCTCGCAGATCCTCAAGAGCTGCCTGGACGACTTGAAGCTCACGCTCGATTCGCTGGAGCCCATCGAGGCCGACCTGCTCGTGCTGCTGGCCACGCTGCGCTACCGGCTCGAGCCGCGCCTAGAAGGCACGGGCGTCTCGCTGCGCTGGGAGGTGCAGGAGCTGCCCGCGCTGGAGTGGCTCGATCCGTCGAGCGCGCTGCACATCCTGCGCATCGTGCAGGAGAGCATCTCCAACATCCTGCGCCACACGCGCGCGACCGAAATCCGCGTGGGCACCTCGCTGGGTGACGGCGGCGTGCGCGTGACAATCGAGGACAACGGACAAGGCTTCGACATCGACAAGGCCATGGCCGCATCATCGGGCCGGGGCCTGCAGAACCAGCGGCGGCGTGCGCGCTCGATCAACGGCACCGTCAGCTGGGAGCCGCTGCCGAGGGGAACGCGCTTCGTGCTGTGGCTGCCGCTGCGGCGCCAGGCTCAGGCGGCCTGACGCACGGGCGCGACCGACGCGCGGGAGACGATCCCGCGCAGGTCGGCTCCGGCCTCCAGCGTGCCCATCACACCGGCATGACGGCCACCCAGGCGCGATTCGACGAAGCGCTGCGCAACCGCGCCATCGCTGTGCTTCAGCATCTCGCTCGCCTGCAGCGCAAGCGCCATGCGCGTCACGATCGCGCGTGCGTTGCCCTCGTCGATCGCGCCCGCGGCAAGGTCGTCGCGCAGCGCGGCAACGAACTTCGCGTGCGCGGCGTTGGCCTGTGCCTGCGGCGGCGAAACCTCGTCCATGAAGACCTCGAGCGCGCCCTTCTCGCGCCCCAGCGCGCGCAGCACGTCCATGCACATCATGTTGGTCGTGCCTTCCCAGATCGAATTGAGCGGCGCCTCGCGGTACAGCCTGGCGATCGGGTTCTCCATGATGAAGCCGTTGCCGCCGTGCACCTGCAGCGCCTCGTAGACGAAGTACGTCGCCCTCTGGCAGTTCCAGTACTTGGCCACCGGCGTTGCCACGCGTGCAAGAAGCCGCTCGCGTTCGTCCGACGCCATGCCGTCGGTCGCGCGCGCCACGCGCATTGCGCAAAGCATGGCCGCTTCGCTCTCCAGCGCGAGGTCCGCGAGCACGTTGGTCTGCATCGGCAGGTCGGCCATGCGGCGGCCGAAGCCGTCGCGCGTCGATGCGTGGCCGATCGCCAGCGTCAGCGCCTGGCGCATCAGGCCCGCCGAGCCGACGGCGAAGTCCAGCCGCGTGAGGTGCGCATGCGAGAGGATCTCGCGGATGCCGCGCCCCTCCTCGCCGACCAGCATCGCCCATGTCTTGTTGAACTCGACCTCGCTCGATGCGTTGGAGCGGTTGCCGCACTTGTCCTTCAGGCGCTGCACCGCGACGCGGTTGGCACTGCCGTCGGGCAGGAAGCGCGGAACGAAGAGGCAGCTCACGCCCGACCTGGTTTGCGCGAGCGTATAGAAGCCATCGGAAGTGGGCACCGAGAAGAACCACTTGTGGCCGGTGACGCTGTAGACCTGCACGCCGTTCTCGGTTCCGACGAAGGTGGCGGTGGTCTGCGTCTGGCGCAGGTCGGAGCCGCCCTGCTTCTCGGTCATCGCGTAGCCGATCACGGCTCCTGTCTTGTGCGAAAGCGGAAGGCGGCGCGGATCGTACTTTCCGGAGAGCGTCTTCTCTCTCCAGAGCGCGAACTCGGGCCTTCCCTCGAAGCCGGCGCATGCGGCATACGCCATGCCCGTGGGGCAGCCCGTGCCGTTCTCGACCTGGTTCCACAGGTAGCTGAGCACGGCGCGTGCGAAGTGGCCCGAGCTTTCGCTCGTGGTCCATGCAAGCCCGGGCACGCCATGCGCGAAGGCCAGGCTCATCAGCTGGTGCCATGCGGGATGGAACTCGACCCAGTCGAGCCGGTTGCCGAAGCGGTCGTGCGTGCGCAGCTGCGGGTTGTGCTCGTTGGCCAGCCGCGCGAGGTCCTGCACCTGCTCGTCGCCCGCCAATGCACCGACGGCCATCGCATGCGGAATGCTCCATGGTGCATGGCGCTCCACCAGCCCACGTAGCGCCACGTCGTCGATGAACGCGTTGTGGCCGATGCATGGCTCGGCCTGGTTGAATACCTTGTGCGTTTCGACGCCATCGGCAAGCGAAAACTGAAACGCCAGTTCGGTGCTCTCGAGAGGCATGTTCATGAAGGTCTCCAATGAGCGGCGGCAAGATGGCTGCGCCGCGAAGTATGTTGAGGCATTCGCCGCCGTTCGTGAATCTGATCTTTCCCGCAGCGGCTGCGGGCCATGCAGGGGCCGCCGAATGGCACACCGCTTGCTTGATTTCCGCATCGAGGCTGGAGGCTTTCCGCATCCACCAAGATCGCGCTGTAATCACCGCAACGAGACGGCCTTGCTCACCATTCAGGTGCCATCGATCGGTTCGACGACGCTGGCGGGATGTGTGGCAACCGCCGATGCAAACGGAGGTTTTCATTGGCCAAGCTGGACCCTCTGAACACGTCGCGCTACTGGCATGCATCCGGAATTCCCGGCATGGACATGCTGCATGCCGACTTCACAACGCACGAGTACGCGCCGCACGTGCATCATTCCTTCGTGATCGCGGTCACCGAAGTGGGAGGCGCGGAATTCAAGAGCCGCGGGCGCACGGGCATCGCGCATCAGCAGGCGCTGCTCGTCTTCAATCCTTCCGAGCCCCACTCGGGCCGCATGGGCGGCAGCGCGCGCTGGCGGTACCGTGCCCTCTACCTCGCAGACCCGGGCATCAGGCATTTGATGTCGACGCTGGGCATCGACCAGACCCGATACTTTGGTTCCAACATCTACGACGACCCCGAACTCATCGCCTGCTTCCTGGAGTTGCACCGCGCCTTCGATGGAGACAGCGGCCAGTGGGACCCATTGCGGCAGCAGGAACTGTTCGTCCATAGCTTCGGCACGCTCTTCCAGAACCATGCGCAGCCGGGACAGCGCGTGCTTCCTGTGCCGGCGGATGCGAGCGTGCTCGCGCCGGTGCTCGAGTTGCTGCGCGACGCGTTCGCCGAGCGGCTGACGCTCGAGCAGATGGCGTCGGCCGCCGACCTCACGCCCTTCCAGCTGATCGGCGCATTCAACCGCACGATCGGCCTGACGCCTCACATGTACCTGACGCAGCTGCGGCTCAGGGCCGCGATCGGCCTTCTCACCGCGGGCCGCCCGCTCATCGAGGCCGCGGTGGCGAGCGGCTTCTACGACCAGAGCGCACTCACGCGGCATTTCAAGCGCACCTTCGGCATGACGCCGCTGCAGTACGTGCGCGCGCGGATCAACTGACAGCCTGATCGCCGCCCACCCTCGCGATGCACGTCGAGGGGTTCGCACCCTTCCCTTCACAAGCCTCTGGCAGCTGAACGCCGCGCCGGCCACGTGCCGCGCGCGAATGCATTCGCACGCCCGACTGGAATTCTTCGGCCCACTTTTTTGCGGATTGCTGCTGTGCCGCAATTTTTGCCAATACGGGTTCGGGCGCCCCCTCTATCGTGCAACTAAATGGTTTCGGCCAGAGCAGATTAATCAGTTCGTTTTCAATAGCTTTCAACCCACAGGTGACCCATGCAAAACGTTGATCGCGGCATTACTGGTTCTTCCCTCGCAGGTTCCGCAATCCTGCTGGAAATAGGCGCCGAATACGGAGTCATTGAATTCCTCCAGAAATCGCCGGTCGTGGATGCCGCCGCGGCATCCCGTTCCTGCGGCATCAAGGAGTCGGTCATTTCGGCGTACCTCGATTCGCTGAGCAAGGCCGGCATCATCGAAGACCTCGGCACCAAGGCGCCGGCGACCTACAAGGTGGGAAGCAACTTCGACGAGCTGATCAACGAGGTCGGCTATCTCTCGTGGGCGCTTCGCGCCTGCGCGCCGCTGATCAACAACGCGAAGGAGTTCTCCGAGAACAACGAGGAGGCGCAGGCCAAGTACCCGCGCAGCGGCGGCCTGGTGGCGCGCACCTCGAAGTGGATGGGCGAGAAGTCGTTCTATCCCCAGCCGGAGAACGCCATCGTCGCGATGGCACCAAAGAAAATCGTGGATCTTGGATCGGGCTCCGGCGGCTTCCTGATCCGCATGCTGCGCAAGATCCCGGGCTCCACCGGCGTGGGCATCGACCTCAGCCCGTCGGCCACCGAGCAGGCGGTGCAGGCGGCGCGCGAGGCCGGCATGAGCGACAGGCTCCAGTTCGTGACCGCACCCATCCAGGTGCTCGTGGAGGACGCCTCCCTCATCAAGGACGCGGACATCATCCACGCGGGCTTCGTCATGCACGACCTTCTTCCCGCGGAAGAAGAAACGCTGGATTCGTTGCTGCGCGCCTGCTGCGCCCATGCCATCAAGGGCACGCTGATCATCGTCGACGCAATTCCGGTCGCCCAGTCGAATTGGGAAAAACCGTTCGCCGCCGCATTCAATCATCTGCACAACCATTTCATGTCCAGAAGGCTCCTGAGCGAGGAGGAATGGACGGAAAAGCTTTTCCGCGCGGGATTTTCAAACGTCAGGATCGAAGTACTCGACCACCCTGGAGGGCGCATGTTGATGGCAAGCAAGTAACCCACCCCACCCTTTGAAACACGAGCAATCGAATTTTCCCCTTGGTATTTTTTTCAACCCACTGTGATTAGGAGCAAGAAATGAGCGTGACCATTTCCGATCTGGTTGACAGAGTCAAAAATCATCGGTGCTATTCACACCCGATTTTCAAGAATTGGGCCAAAGTCGAACCGGAGCCGCCCGTCGTCGGCGCGCTGTTCCATCAGATCCAGAGCTTCTGCGCCTCGACGCGGCCGGGCTGGAGCTTTCCCGATGCGCTGAAGAAGCACGGTCTGCACAAGCAGAGCGAGCTGCTCGAGGAGATCGTCGAGAGCGAATCGGGCCACGGACCCGAACTCGCGACGATGGCCGGCTTCATCGTGAACCAGTCGGCGGACCAGCCCGTCTTCGCGGACCTCTACAACCAGGAGAAGGTCGAGGCGAAGCTGAAGGCCTTCTCCGACCAGCTGCTCGGTTCGCTGCCGGGCTACGACATGGAGACCGGGCTGACCACGCAGGTGCGCAAGGCCATCGGCGTGTTCGACCACCGCAAGCTGACGGACATCGAGAACACCTACCGCAACCTCGGCACCACGCTGGCGCTGGAGATGATCTCGAACCAGCAGCTGATCCCGGGCGAGAAGTACTGCCTGGTGGACAGCGGCATCTACAACGCCGACCTCGAAAAGCCCGAGATGCACTACCTGCTGGAGCACTGGGGCGAAGTCGGCGCCGAGCAGCACCATGAGCAGAACGCGCGCACCGCGGTCGAGCTCGCGCTGAAGACGGAGTACGCCCACCTGGTCATCGAAGGCGCGGACGACTTCCTCGATTCGCTGACCGGCCTCTGGGACGTCCTGGACGCGGCGCTGCTGCAGTCGGGCGTCGCGACGCAGAAGAAGGTGGCCTACGTCTAGCAGCGCCCGCGGCTGAGCAACCTCGGGAACGCCAGATGGTCGCCTATCTGATCGGCCGGATGTCCATCGTGAATCCGGACCAGTACAACCGATACAAGCAACTCACGCCCGGCATTGTCGAGAAATTCGGCGGCAGGTTCCTGACGCGGGGAGGCGAGCGCATGCACCTGGAAGGCGCTCCCGATGACAGGCGAGTGGTTCTTGTCGAGTTCAAGACCGCGGACGCGGCGAGGAAGTTCTACGAGTCGCCCGAGTACACCCACGCAAGAGGGTTGCGCAAGGACGCCGCGGTCGACATGCAGCTCATGGTGATCGAAGGTTTCGAAGAGCCGCCGCTACTACGGCCCTAGCCCGTCGCCTTCGCCATGTCCGTGCTTCAGACGATTCACAACAAACCGAAGGATGCGACCGATGGAGACTCGGTCGCATCAAGCAGAACATGACGACAACCATCGCACTACCGGCTGCATCGAAGAGCAGCTTCTTCTCTTTCGTCGCGCTCCTGCTGGGCGCGGCGGCATTGGCGCTGGGCGGCGTGTTCCTGCGCCACAGCGAACTGCCGCCGACCGCGAGCGCGGTCTACCGGGTCGCGCTCGCGATCCCGATCTTCTTCCTGCTCGACATGCTCTCGGCAAGGGCCGAGCCGGCGCCTGCAGGCACGCAGCAACCCGCGCAGAAATCCACGCCAGGCATTCCCTTCAAGCTCATCCTCGTGGGCTTCATCTTCTCGGGAAACCTCGCGCTCTACCACTGGTCGATGACGCTGACCACGCTGGCCAACTCCAACCTGCTGGCCAACCTGGCGCCGATCTTCGTGGTGCTCGGCTCCAGGATCTTCCTCGGCAAGAGGTTCAAGCCGGGCTTCCTGTTCGGCATGCTGTTCGCGCTGACCGGCGCATTCATCCTCATCGGCCACCGGCTCGACTTCGGCTCCAGCTACATGGCAGGCAACCTGCTGGGGCTGCTCACCGCGGTCTTCTACGGCTCCTATCTGCTGGCGGTGAGCCTCGTGCGCTCCAACTACCGGACGATGACCGTCATGGCATGGAGCAGCGTCGGCACCTTCATCGTGCTGCTGCCGATCACGCTGCTGCGCGGCGAATCGCTGGTGCCGCACACGCTCCACGGCGTGCTGATGCTGGTGGCGCTCGCCGTGGTGTCGCACGTCGGCGGCCAGGGCCTGATCGCCTATGCGCTGGCCAAGCTGCCGGCCGCGATGTCGTCGATCACGCTGCTGATACAGCCCGTCATCGCGACGGTGTTCGGCGCCTACCTCTTCCACGAGTACCTGAGCGTCACCGAGTTCGTGGGTGCCGTGATCATCCTCGCCGGCATCGTGACGGCCCGGCGATTCTCCTGAGCGGCAACCCGCAAGCAAGCAACCCAGCATTCCGCACAACCGAGGAATCCATGTCCCAGTATCTTTGCCACATCGAACCCGACCGCCTCCAGTTCGAGGCCGACGTCATCGCGCGCAGGCCGAATGCAGTTCTTCTCGACAAGTCCTATTTCTATCCGGGAGGCGGCGGGCAGCTGGCGGATCGCGGCACGCTGCAATGGAACGGCAGCACCGTGAAGATCGACCGCATCGAGATGGAAGGCAAGAACGCCTGGCACGTCTTCGACGAGGCGGACATCGGCAAGGCCCCTGGCGAGAAGGTGGTCGCCAGCGTGGACCCCGACTTCCGCCTCATGATGTGCCAGCTGCACACCGGCCTGCACATCCTCAACGCGCTGGTCTACCAGCGCTTCGAAGGCTCGCTGGTCACCGGCGTGCAGATGGCCGCCGACGGCACCGCCCGCATCGACTTCGACCTGCCCGCGGTCGACAACAACGAACTGCGGAAGCTGGAGCCGGAGCTCAACAGCCTGATCTCCGACGGCCTGCAGGTGAATGCGGTCTACCTCGACTCCACCGCGCTCGCACGCGAGCCGGGCGTGCTGCGCAGCCGCTCGGTCGCGCCACCTCCGCAGGACGACGGCACCACCCGCATCATCGAGATCGTGGGCCTCGATCGCCAGGCCTGCGGCGGCACGCATCTCTCGAAGACTTCGCAATCGGCGCCGCTGCGCATCATGAAGATCGAGAACAAGGGCCAGCACAACCGGCGGATCCGGATCGGGCTGGTGAAGTAGACCGATTCAACGCGCACAGGGAGGCGAGACATGACCGTCGAAGCGGCTTCTGCCCGCCCGCTGCCCGAGGGCTTTCTCCCGCCGAACTGCACCTACACGGAGCAGGACTGGCCCGTGCTGGCGCGGCTGTGGTTTCCCCTGGTGCGCGCGGACGATCCGCTCGCGAAACCGCGGCAGGTCGTGCTGCTGAACCTGCGGCTGGCCGTCTACCGAATGCCCGAGGGCATCCGCATCGGCCGCGACATGTGCCCGCACCGCGGATTGCCGCTGAGCAGCGGGCGAATCGAAGGCGAAGAACTCGTCTGCGCCTACCACGGCCTGCGCTTCGCATCGGACGGCAGCTGCAGCAAGGTTCCGGAGAAGCTGGCGCCCAAGACACCGGACTGCTTCAGGATCACTGCGTTTCCGGCCGTCGAGCGGCACGGACTTATCTGGACCTGCCTCATACCCGAAGACGAAGCTGCGATTCCCGAAATTGCTTCGGGCGCCGTGGTGCATGGTCTGGTCGACGAGACATTCGATTTCAAACTTTCAAACGATCTCCTTGGCGATTCACAAATCGATCTTGCCATTAACGAATACAGAAGACTGATCAACGAGATGAGTCAGGCGAGTACGCTTCAGGCGCTTCATGCTTCTCGAAGCTGATTCTTCGTCGATCGAAATTTTCGCCAATATCGCGGCGACCTTCCCTGTCATGCTGCACCTCAAAGCGAGGCCAACACATGACGCAATCATTTCGCCAAGCAAGCCCTGAAATCCTGCCGCTATGTGGCACGGAATTCGATGTGCAGCACATCGAGCTGCTGCTATATCTACGTCGACTGTTGCTGTTCCTAGCCTGCTTGACCAGGCATGGATGCGGCGGCCCTGCATAGCGCGAAGCCGGTCCGCACTCGTTCAAACGAAATTCAGAAGAAGAACCAGATGACAGTCTTTTCCACCGAGTCTTTCGCGGACCACGAGCAGGTCGTTTTCATATCCGACGACAAGGTCGGGCTGCGCGCCATCATCGCCATCCACAGCACGAGGCTGGGGCCCGCGCTGGGCGGATGCCGGATGTATCCCTACGCAGACGAGGCCTCGGCCCTGCGCGACGTGCTCCGGCTGTCGCGCGGAATGACCTTCAAGGCCGCGGCGGCCGGGCTCGGCCTGGGCGGCGGAAAGTCGGTGATCCTCGGCGATCCCCGCAAGAGCAAGACACCCGACCTGCTGCGCGCCATGGGCGTGGCGGTCAACCGCCTGGGCGGCCGCTACATCACGGCCGAGGACGTGGGCACCACGGTCGACGACTTCGCCTGGGTACGGCAGAGCACACGGCATGTGGTCGGCCTGCCCGAAGCGCTGGGCGGCACGGGAGATCCGTCGCCGACCACGGCGCTGGGGGTCTACCACGGCATCGTGGCCAGCGTCGCGCACCGCCTGGGCTGCGGGCTGCAGGGGCTGACCGTGGCGGTGCAAGGCCTTGGCAACGTCGGCTGGAACCTGTGCCGGCTGCTCGACGAGGCCGGTGCGCGACTCGTCGTGTGCGACGTCGATCCGGCACTTGCAGCCAGGGCGAGCGCCGAATTCGATGCACGCATCGTCGAGCCCGATGCGATCTACGCGGTGCAGGCCGACGTGTTCGCGCCCTGCGCGATGGGCGCGGTGGTGAACGACAAGACGCTGCCGCAGATGCGCTTTCGCGTGATCGCGGGCGGCGCGAACAACCAGCTCGCACGCGACGAGCACGGCAGGCAGCTGCGCGAGCGGGAGATCCTCTACGCACCCGACTTCGTCATCAACGCGGGCGGGCTGATCCGCGTGGCGTCGGAGCATGAAGGCTTCAATGCCGCGAAGGTGGATGCGCAGGTGAAAGGCATCGGCGCCACGCTGCGCCGCATCTTCGAGCTCGCCGACCGCGACGGCACGCCGACCCAGTCGGCCGCGATGCGGCTCGTGCAGGAGCGATTGGGCAGCACCGGCAGGCCGGGCGGCGCCGCCGCGAACAACAACACCAATGAGCGGCCCCTTGCCGAGCGCATCGCATGACCACCATCGACATCCTGCGGGCCCTGGTGGCGTTCGACACGACCTCGCACCGCTCCAACCTCGACCTGATCCACTGGATCGGCAACTACCTCTCGGGGCACGGCGTCAAGGTGCACCTGGTGCACAGCGAGGACAGGCGCAAGGCCAACCTGCTCGCGAGCATCGGACCCGACGCTGCGGGCGGCATGGTGCTCTCGGGGCACAGCGATGCCGTCCCCGTGACCGACCAGAACTGGAGCGCCAGCCCCTTCGCGCTGGTCGAGCGCAACGGCCGGCTCCACGGGCGCGGCGCGGCGGACATGAAGGGCTTCATCGCGGCCTGCCTGTCGGCGGTGCCCGCGTGGCGGCGGCAGCCGTTGCGCCGCCCGATCCACCTGGCCTTCTCCTATGACGAGGAGATCGGCTGCCTGGGCGTTCCGCAGCTCGTGGAGCGCCTGAAGACGCAGATCGAGGCACCCGCGCTGGCCATCGTCGGCGAGCCGACCGAGATGCGCGTGGGGGTGCGGCATCGCGGCTTCTTCGGACACCGCGCGCTTTTCACGGGGCTGCCCGCCCATTCGAGCGATCCCTCGCTGGGCGCCAGCGCGATCGAGCCGGCGGCCTACCTCGTCACGCGTCTGGCCGGGCTGCGGCGCAACCTGGCCGGGAAAGGCGGCGAGGCCACCATCAACATCGGCCAGATCAACGGGGGCACCGCGATCAACATCGTGCCGGGCAGCTGCGAAGTGCTGTGGGAATTCCGTCCGCAGGACGAGGCCACGGCCCAGCTGGTGCGCGACACGGTGCGCGAGGCGCTGGCCGAGCTTCCCGAAGGCGTCACCGTCGAGGCCGGGCAGGTCGCGGGCGTGCCGGCGCTTTCGGCGCGCGACAACGACGCGGCCGTCTCGGTGGCGCGCGAACTGGGCGCGCTCTGGCCCGAGGCGGAACTGCCCTTCGGCACCGAGGCGGGGTTCTTCCAGCAGGTCGGCATCTCGACGGTGGTATGCGGCCCCGGCTCCATCGCCCAGGCGCACCAGCCCGACGAATGGATCGCCGCAAGCCAACTGCAGGCCGCCGACCGCTTCATGCAGTCGGCCGGCGCATGGGCTCTTTCCGGGGCCACCGACCGTTCCACCACTCCAACCCTCAAGACAGCATGAAAAACCTCGACGCAGCCGCGCTGGCGGACGCCACGAGCAGCCTCGCTCCCCTCTCCTCCTCTCCCCCTTCTTCCTCTTCTTCATCTCTCTCCTCCGCTCACGGCCTCCCTGCACAGGGCGCAGGGACTCGCGACGCCACGCGCCGGACGATCCTCGCCGCCGTCATCGGCAACACGCTGGAGTGGTTCGACTTCGCGGTCTACGGCTTCTTCGCGCTCACCATCTCCCGGCTCTTCTTCCCGACGGGCGACGAGACTTCGTCGCTGCTGCTGACGGTGGCGACCTTCGGCGTGGGCTTCGTGATGCGGCCCGTCGGCGCGGTAGTGCTGGGTGCGCTGGGGGACTCGCGCGGGCGCAAGGTCGCGCTGTCCACGACCATCCTGCTGATGGCACTGGGCACGGCCATGATCGGCTTCGCGCCGACGTATGCCGACGTGGGCCTGTGGGCGCCGGCCTGGATCGTGCTGGCGCGGCTCATCCAGGGCTTCTCCGCCGGCGGCGAAGTGGGCGGCGCGACCGCATTCCTCGTCGAGCACGCGCCCAAGGGCCGCAGGGGCTACTTCGCGAGCTGGCAGCAGGCGAGCCAGGCCGGCGCGCTGCTGCTGGGCTCTGTCTTCGGCGCGACGCTCACGGACGTGCTGACGCCGGAGCAGCTCGAGGCGTGGGGATGGCGCGTGCCGTTTCTCTTCGGCCTGGTCATCGGACCGGTGGGCTGGTACATCCGCACCCGCACGCACGAATCAGAGAGCTTCGAACAGGTGAGGGCCGCCAACAGGCAGACCTCGCCGCTGAAGCAGGCACTGGGCTCCTACCGCCGGGAAATCATCGCGGGCTTCGGCGTGACCATCGTATGGACGGTGTGCACGTATTTCTTTCTCGTCTACATGCCGACGTACGCGGTGCGCACGCTGAAGCTGCCGCAGAGCGTGTCGCTGTGGGCCAATGGCGCGGGGCTGATGGTGCTGGTGGTGCTGGCGCCCTTCTTTGGCGCGCTGTCGGACCGGATCGGGCGCAGGCCCCTGCTGATCGGCTTCGCCACTGCGATCCTGGTGCTGGCCTATCCGGCGCTCTGGCTTCTCACGGCCGTGCCCAACCCGTCGACGCTGACCATCGTGCTGCTCGTGTTCGCGGTGCTGATCGCCGGCTTCACCGGGCCTGCGCCCGCCGCCATGGCGGAGCTCTATCCGCCGCAGGTGCGCTCCACAGGCCTTTCCATTGCCTACAACTTCGCTGTCACGATCTTCGGAGGCTTCGCGCCCTTCATTGCAACGGCGCTGATCGCGCGGACCGGGAATCCGCTCGCTCCCGCCTGGTACGTGGTGTTCGCCGCGGCGGCCAGCCTCGTCGCGCTGCTGGCCGCCGGCTCGGCCCTGCGCAACAAAGACTGAGCACCACGCGGCCGCTCACCCCATCGACGAGAAGAAAAGAAATCGACGAAGCCACCACATGTCAGACCTGAAGAACACACTGAACCTGCTGACCACTCCGTTCCCGATGAAGGGAGACCTGCCCAGGCGCGAACCCGCACTGGTCGAGCGCTGGGCGCGGCAGCGCATCTACGAGCGGATGCGCGAGGCGGCTGCCGGCCGCCCACCCTTCATCCTTCACGACGGCCCGCCGTACGCGAACGGCGACATCCACATCGGGCACGCGGTGAACAAGGTGCTCAAGGACATGGTCTTCAAGAGCCGCTTCTTCGACGGCTTCGACTCGCAGTGGATTCCTGGCTGGGATTGCCACGGCATGCCCATCGAGCACCGCATCGAGCAGATGAACGGCCGGGGCCTGCCGACCGAGCAGGTCCAGGCGCTATGCCGCGAATACGCCTTCTCGCAGACGCAGAGCCAGAAGAAGGATTTCCTGCGCCTGGGCCTGCTCGGCGACTGGGACAACGCCTTTCGCACCATGGACTTCGAGACCGAAGCCAACGAGATCCGCTTTCTCGATCGCATCCGGCAGCGCGGCCTGCTGTTTCGCGGCCAGAAGCCGGTGAACTGGTGCGTCGACTGCCAGTCGGCGCTGGCGGAGGCGGAGCTCGAATACGCGCACAAGCGCTCGACGACGGCCTACGTCGGCATGCAGGCCATCGACGCGGCCGACCTGGCGTCGCGCTTCAAGTGCGCTCCCGTCGCAGGCAAGCCGGCGCGTGTCGTGATCTGGACCACGACGCCATGGACGCTGCCCGGCAACGCCGCCGTCGGCCTGGACCCGGAGGCGAGCTATGGCCTGTACGACACGCCCGAGGGCCTGCTGGTGCTGGCCTCGGATAGCGCTGCGAAGCTGCTGGGCGGCTTCGGCATCGCGCACGAACTCCGCGCGGTCGCGCCCGGCATCGACCTCGTGGGCGCGATGCTGAAGCATCCGCTGCACGACAAAGCAGTGCCCATGGTGGCGGCCGATTTCGTCTCGCTGGACACCGGCACCGGCCTCGTGCACCTGGCGCCGGCGCACGGCGCGGAAGACTTCGAGCTGTGCCGCGGGCTGGGCATCACCGGCGACAACGTGATCGACGGTGCCGGGCGCTTCGTGCCTGGCCTGCCGGTGATCGGCGGCATGTCGCTGGAGGAAGGCAGCAGGACCATCCTCGAAATGCTGAAGGCCGACGGCTCGCTGCTGCGGCAGGAGCGCATCGAGCATTCGTATCCCCATTGCTGGCGGCACAAGACGCCGATCCTCTTCCGCTCGACGACGCAATGGTTCATCGCCATGGACCATCCCGCGAAGGGCGACGAGCGTACGCTGCGCGAGACCGCGCGCGAGGCGATCAGGGACGTGCCGTTCTATCCGGCATCCGGCCGCTCGCGCATGGAAGCGATGATCGACGGCCGCCCCGACTGGTGCATCTCGCGCCAGCGCGCATGGGGCGTGCCCCTCGCCTTCTTCGTCAGGCGCAGCGACAACTCGCTGCACCCCGAGACCTCGCGCCTCGTCGAGGAAGTGGCACAGCGCGTGGAGCGCGAAGGAATTTCCGCCTGGACTCGACTGAGTCCCGCGGACCTGGGCGTGGATGAGTCGGAGTTCGAAAAGCTGTCCGATACCCTCGACGTGTGGTTCGACTCCGGCTCCATCCACGCAACCGTCTACAGGGACCCGCGCCGCCTTGACGCGCACGACCACCCGGCCGACCTGTACCTGGAGGGCTCCGACCAGCACAGGGGCTGGTTCGGCTCCTCGCTCATGACGGGCTGCGCGGCGGACGGCCGCGCGCCCTTCAAGGCCGTGCTCACGCACGGCTTCGCCGTCGACGGGAACGGCAAGAAGATGAGCAAGTCGCTGGGCAACACCGTCAGCCCGCAGGAGGTGGCGAGCACGCGGGGCGCGGAGATCATCCGGCTGTGGATCGCGAGCACCGACTACTCGACGGACATCTCCGTCTCCGAGGAGATCCTGGATCGCGTCGTCGAGATGTACCGGCGAATCCGCAACACGATCCGCTTCCTGCTGCTGAACGTGTCGGACTTCGACGCGCAAGCCGATGCAGTGTCCGAGCACGATCTCGCGAGCGTCGACCGCTACGCCATGGCCCGCTGCCGCGAACTCGGCGAGCAGTGCCGCAGGAGCTACAGGGACTACGACTTCGTCGCGGTGACGCGGCTCATCCATGGCTATTGCGCCGACGAACTCGGCGGCTTCTATCTCGACGTGCTGAAGGACCGGCTGTACGCGAGCGCGCGGGACAGCCACGAAAGGCGGTCCGCACAGACTGCGCTGCATGCGATCCTGAAGAACCTGCTGCTGCTTTCGGCGCCCATCCTCAGCTTCACCGCCGAGGAGGCATGGACGGTGCTGTTCGATGCAGAAGAGGAGAAAGGCGACAGCGTGTTCCTTCACACCTGGGACGAAGCGCTGCCGCCCGGCATGGAAGACCCGGACGTCCGCGACTTCTGGCGCCATGCAAGGCAGCTGCGCCCGAGCGTGATGAAGGCGATCGAAGACCTGCGCTCGTCGGGAAGCATCGGCCGTTCCAGCGAGGCGAATCTGGTGATCGAGGCGCCCGTGGAGATCCTCGAGTCGCTCGCGCTGCTGGGTTCGGAACTGGCCTCGATCTTCATGGTCGCCGACGTGGTGCTGAAGGTAGGCGACAAGGTCGAAGTCCGCGTCAGGCCGACCTCGTTCCTTCGCTGCCGCAGGTGCTGGCGGCACGACGCCACCGTGATGGGCGACGACGCCGAGCAAGCGATGCTCTGCGAGCGGTGCCGGACGGTACTGGCGGGGTTCCCGGAATTGCATGGCGCCTGAGGCGCCCCGGACGGAGTCCGGACCTGGAAAGAAAAAACCCCTGTAGCTGGGTTGCTACAGGGGTTGCATCTTGGCGGAACCGGAGGGATTCGAACCCTCGATGAGGCTCTACACCCCATACTCCCTTAGCAGGGGAGCACCTTCGGCCACTCGGTCACAGTTCCAGAAAGAAGCTGAGATTATGCCACTACTTAGGCGCCCGGCTGATCAAGATCGAAGGCTTTGTGCAGTGCGCGCACTGCCAATTCCATATATTTTTCGTCGATCACGACCGAGGTCTTGATTTCGCTGGTCGAGATCATCTGGATGTTGATGCCCTCTTCGGCCAGAACGCGGAACATCTTGCTCGCCACACCGACGTGGCTGCGCATGCCGATGCCCACGATGCTGACCTTGCAGATCTTGGTGTCGCCGACCACTTCGGTCGCGCCCAGCGAGGGCATCACCTTCGACTGCAGCAGGTCGATGGTGCGCGCGTATTCGTTGCGGTGGACGGTGAAGCTGAAGTCGGTCTTTCCGTCCTTGCTCAGGTTCTGGATGATCACGTCGACTTCGATGTTGGCGTCGGCCACTGCACCGAGGATGTGATACGCAATGCCCGGCTTGTCGGGCACGCCCAGCACCGAGATCTTGGCTTCGTCGCGGTTGAATGCGATGCCGGATACGACGGCTTGTTCCATGTTTTCGTCTTCCTCGAAAGTGATCAGCGTGCCGGACTTGGCCTCTTCATTGATATCGATGTCCCACGGCGTGAAGCTCGAAAGCACACGCAGCGGCACCTTGTACTTGCCGGCGAATTCCACCGAGCGGATCTGCAGAACCTTGGAGCCCAGGCTCGCCATCTCGAGCATCTCTTCGAAGCTCACGGTCGTCAGCCGACGTGCGTCGGGCTCGACGCGCGGGTCGGTCGTGTAGACGCCGTCGACGTCGGTGTAGATCAGGCACTCGTTCGCCTTCATCGCAGCCGCGATGGCCACGGCAGAGGTGTCGCTGCCGCCGCGACCCAGCGTGGTGATGTTGCCCTCGTCGTCCACGCCCTGGAAGCCGGTGATGACCACCACCTTGTTGGCGTTCAGGTCGGCCATCACGCGCTCGTTGTCGATGCTCTCGATGCGGGCCTTGGTGTAGGAGTTGTCGGTGCGCACCGAAACCTGCCAGCCCGCGTAGCTCACGGCCTCGACGCCCTCGGCCTGCAGCGCGATGGCCAGCAGCGCCGACGAAGCCTGCTCGCCGGTGGAGGCCAGCATGTCGAGTTCGCGGTTATGGGCCACGCCGGGTTTGCTGGGCGCCAGCTCCTTGGCCAGGCCGAGCAGGCGGTTGGTCTCGCCGCTCATGGCACTCGGAACCACGATCATCTGGTGGCCTGCGCGCGCCCACTTGGCGACGCGCTTGGCGACATTCTTGATGCGCTCGGTCGAGCCCATCGACGTACCGCCGTATTTGTGAACGATCAATGCCATGGGTGAAATCAGAGAAAAGGAAAGGGCCGCTGGATAGGCGGCGCCCTGCAAGCGGTCAGAGCGAAGTCTTCGGCGAGGGCGCAGCATTGTACCAATGCAGCAAGTCACCCCTGCGTTCGACGAAACCGGCGGCCACCTTCAGGTGGATGCGATGGCCGCGCGTGGTGCAGGCCCGAACCTGGTCGAGCAGCTGATCGAGCTGCGCCGCGCTAGGCGCACATCCGTGCGAGCGCATCAGCCAGTGGCGCAGCAAGTTGGCCTGCCGGGCGCGCGACAGCGCCTGCAGCGCGGCGATGCGCGGCGGGCTGCCGACGCTTTCCAGGTCCTGCGCCGCCAGCTCGCCCAGCAGCTGCTGAGCCTGGGCGGCATGGCCCACGCTGCGCGCGAAGGTGGCCCGGAACTGCGGAAAGGCCTGCTCCAGCGCGGGCAGGAGCACGGAGCGGATCCTGTTGCGGGTGTAGCGCGCGTCGTCGTTGGTCGGGTCCTCGATCCAGGGCAGGTCGCGGCCGGCCAGCCATTCGCGGATCTCCGCCCCCGGCACCGCGAGCAGCGGCCGGTAGATGTCGAGCCCGCTGCGCTGGGCCAGCGCCGGCATGGCAGCCAGCCCCGGCAGCCCTGCCCCGCGCGACAAGGCGAGCAGCAGCGTCTCGACTTGGTCGTCGGCATGGTGCCCCAGCGCCACGGACCGGATTGCCGCCCTCGCCCCATCGGCATGCGCCATTTCGGCGAACGCCGCATAGCGGGCCCGGCGGGCCGCGTCCTCTGGGCTTTCGCCCGGCGCATGCCGGGCATCGACGCGATGGACGACCAGCGGCACGCCAAGGCGCTCGCACACCGAGCGGCAATGCCGCTCGAAGCCATCGGCCGCTGCCTGCAGCCCGTGATGCACATGGAAGGCGACCACCTGCCCCGGCCAGCGCGCCGCGCAGGCAGCCAGCAAGGCGGTCGAATCGGCACCCCCGCTGAACCCCACCGCCAGCGGCCATTGCGCCGGCTCGAACGCGGCGATGGCGCGTTCGAAAGCGGAGTTCATGGCAGCGCCCGGGCGGGAATCACCTGCCGGTATCGGCCTTGGTGTCGTTGAAGCGGCCGTAGCTCTGCAGGCGCTCGTAGCGGCGCTCCAGCAGCTCCTTCGGTTTCAGGTCGCTGACCTGGCGGAAGGCGTCGTTGAGGGCACGCTTGAGGAAGGCGGCCATCTGGCGATGGTCGCGGTGCGCGCCGCCCACGGGCTCGTTGACGATCTTGTCGACCAGACCCAGCGCCTTCAGGCGGTGGGCGGTGATGCCCAGCGCGTCGGCGGCTTCCTGAGCCTTCTCGCCGGTCTTCCAGAGGATGGAAGCGCAGCCCTCGGGGCTGATCACCGAATAGATCGAGTACTGCAGCATCAGCAGCTGGTCGCCGACCGAGATCGCCAGCGCGCCGCCTGAGCCGCCCTCGCCGATGATGGTGACGATGATCGGCACCTCGAGCTGCGCCATCTCGAAGATGTTGCGGCCGATGGCTTCCGACTGGCCGCGCTCTTCGGCATCGATGCCGGGGTATGCGCCGGGGGTATCGACGAAGGTGAAGACCGGCAGCTTGAACTTCTCGGCCGTCTTCATCAGGCGCAGCGCCTTGCGGTAGCCCTCGGGCTTGCTCATGCCGAAGTTGCGCGCCGTGCGCTCCTTCGTGTCGCGGCCCTTCTGGTGGCCGATGACCATGCAAGGCACGCCGTTGAAGCGTGCGAGGCCGCCCACAATCGACAGGTCGTCGGCGAAGTGCCGGTCGCCGTGCAGTTCGACGAAGTCGGTGAAGATCTCGTTGACGTAGTCCAGCGTGTAGGGGCGCTCCGGGTGCCGCGCGATCTTGGTGATCTGCCAGGGCGTCAGGTCGCTGTAGATGTCCTTGGTGAGCTGAAGGCTCTTCTTGCCGAGCTGATCGATTTCTTCAGAGATGTCGACCGCGGATTCGGTCTGCACATAGCGCAATTCTTCGATCTTTGTTTCGAGCTCGGCAATCGGCTGCTCGAAGTCGAGGAAGGTTCGTTTCGCCAACGTCTTCTCCTGTTTATTTCAGTTTGCTGCCCGCTCAACCACCGCACCATCCATTCCAGGAACACCGCGGAACCGGCTTCGCCGGGCCGCAGGTGTTGCCCCCTAGAGGGGGTTGGCGAAGCGACACGAAGTGCGCGCAGCCTGGGGGTGTTGCTAATACACGACTGGAGCGGGATCCAGCGATCGCCAAATATACCAAGTCGCCACGCTGCAATAAGGCGCCCACGCCACTGCGACGTCGCGGGCATCGCTGCGGCTGACGGGGTCTCCCGAAAAGTAGTTGACGCTGATGCCGTTGAGCAGCCCCAGGTCGTCCACGGGCAGCACGTTCGGGCGCATCAGGTGGAAGATGAGGAACATCTCGGCCGTCCAGCGGCCGATGCCGCGGATCGCGACGAGCTCCTCGATGATCTGCTCGTCGTCCATGTCCTTCCACGCATCGACGTGCACCAGGCCCGAGTCGAAATGCAGGGCCAGGTCGACGAGGTACTCGATCTTGCGTGCCGACAGCCCCGCGCCGCGCATGTCGTCGACCTTGAGCTTGAGCACGTTGGCCGGTGTCAGCTTGCGCGGCAGCGCGGCGAACTTGTCCCACACCGATTGCGCGGCCTTGACCGAGATCTGCTGGCCGACCACGCTGCGCGCGAGCGTGGTGAACGCGTCGCCGCGCGACTCCAGGCAGGCGTCGCCGAACTTCGGGATCAGCCGCTTCATCACGCGGTCCTTGCGCGAGAGGTGCTTGCACGCCTCTTCCCAATAGTCCGGCGTATAGATCTTGACGCTGGGCTTCCTGGGGGCGGGCATGGGGTTCGTCGTTCCGTTCACTGCGCAGCCGCCCAGGTCGTGCCCGTGGGCGAATCCTTGAGCACGATGCCCTGCTCGAGGAGTTCCTGGCGGATGCGGTCGGCTTCGGCGAAGTTCTTCGCGGCCTTGGCTGCGGCGCGCGCATCGATCTTGGCCTGGATGGTGGCTTCGTCGAGCGTGCTGCCGGCCTGCAGGAAGGCGCGCGGGTCGCCCTGCAGGATGCCCAGCGACGCCGCCAGCGCCTTCAGCAGCCCGGCGGTTTCGGCGGACTTGGTGCGGTTGACCTCGCCGGCCAGCTCGAACAGCACGGCAATGGCTTCCGGCGTGCCGAAGTCCTCATCCATGGCGGCCTTGAAGCGCGCGGCATGGGGCTGGGTCCAGTCGATCTCGACGTCGGCCGGCACGACCAGGTCGAGCGCGGTGTACAGGCGCTTCAGCGAATTGCGCGCGTCGTCGAGATGTGCGTCGCTGTAGTTGAGCGCGCTGCGGTAATGCGTGCGCACCAGGAAGAAGCGCAGGGTCTCGGCGTCGTACTTCTGCAGCACCTCGCGGATGGTGAAGAAGTTGCCCAGGCTCTTGGACATCTTCTCGTTGTCCACGCGCACGAAGCCGTTGTGCACCCAGAAGCGCGACAGCGGCTTGCCGTTGGCACCCTCGCTCTGCGCGATCTCGTTCTCGTGGTGCGGGAACTGCAGGTCGGCGCCGCCGCCGTGGATGTCGAAGGTCTCGCCGAGGGTGGCGCAGCTCATGGCCGAGCACTCGATGTGCCAGCCCGGACGGCCCGTGCCGTAGGCGCTTTCCCATTTGGCATCGGCGGGTTCGGTCGGCTTGGCGGCCTTCCAGAGCACGAAGTCGAGCGGGTCCTGCTTGCCGTCGAGCACCGCGACGCGTTCACCCGCGTGCAGCTCGTCGAGGGACTTGCCAGAGAGCTTGCCGTAGCCCGGGAACTTGCGCACCGCGTAGTTCACGTCGCCGTTCTCGGAGCGGTAGGCCAGGCCCTTCTGCTCGAGCTTCTCGATGATGCCGAGCATCTGCGGCACGTATTCGGTGGCGCGCGGCTCGATGGTGGGCGGCTCGATGCCGAGCGCGCCGATGTCCTCGTGCATCGCCGCGATCACCTCGTCGGTCAGCTGGCGGATGGTGATGCCGCGCTGCACCGAGCGGGCGATGATCTTGTCGTCGATGTCGGTGATGTTGCGCACATAGGTCACCTCGTAGTCGCTCGCGCGCAGCCAGCGCTGCACCACGTCGAACGCCATCATCATCCGGGCGTGGCCGATGTGGCAGAAGTCGTAGACCGTCATGCCGCAAACGTACATGCGCACCTTTCCCGGTTGCAATGGGGAGAATTCCTCCAATTCACGCGACAGCGTGTTGTAGATGCGCAGACTCATGAGATTCGGAAAACGTCGTTTCGCGCACGTGCGGCACGGGCGAAAGACGGTGTTTTTCAGGGGTGGCTGGGACTGTGTTCGCGAGGGGGTCGAGATAGCCCCTCGGTTACAATCCGCTCAAGTATAAACGGCCGCCGTCGGGTAGCGTCCGGGTGTTCCCCAAGCCCGCACCCCGAGCTCGCCCCCCGCATCTCCCCCAATTCCGCCGAGGCTTCATGAAGCACGCCGCCTTCTCCAGACTCTCCATTGCCTTCGCACTGCTGTTCAGCCTCTGGGGCTCCGCCGCGCACGCGAACGAATACGACGACGTGAACGCGCTGCTGCGCCAGGGCAAGTCGAACGAGGCGCTCGCCAAGGCCGACACCTACATTGCCGGCAAGCCCCGCGATCCGCAGATGCGCTTTCTTCGCGGCGTGATCCTCACCGAGCAGAACAAGCAGGCCGAGGCCATTGCCGCCTTCACCCAGCTCACGCAGGACTTCCCCGAGCTTTCCGAGCCCTACAACAACCTCGCGGCGCTCTATGCGTCACAGAGCAAGTTCGACCAGGCGCGCGCCGCGCTGGAACAGGCCCTCAAGCTCAACCCGAACTACGCCACGGCGCACGAGAACCTCGGCGACGTGTATGCCCGCCTGGCTGCGCAGGAATACGTGCGTGCGCAGCAGTTCGCGAGCACCAACGCCAGCGTCGCGCCCAAGCTCGCGCTGATCCGCCAGATCTTCACCCCCAAGACCGAAGCCGAGGCGGCCGCCCTGCCCCCCGCGCCGGCGGTGATCCGCAAGCCGGTCGGCCGTACGAGCAAGTAGCCAGGTCATCCAATCCGTCGCCGCCGCGGCACCGCCATGGTCTGCACGGCGCGGCACCGTTCCTCCATCCGCATACGGAGCCTCACTTGACGATTCATTCCCTCTCTCGCTTCAGCCGCCGCGGCGCCCTCGCCCTGGCCGCCGCATTCGCGCTCGCCGCCAGCGGCCATGCGCAATCGGCCACGCCGCGCGTCAAGCTCGCCACCACGGCCGGCGACATCGTGGTCGAACTCGACGAAGCCAAGGCGCCCAAGACGGTCGAGAACTTCCTGCAGTACGTCAAGGACAAGCACTACGACGGCACTGTGTTCCACCGCGTGATCGACGGCTTCATGATCCAGGGCGGCGGCTTCACGGCCGACCTGCAGCAAAAGCCCACGCGCGCGCCCATTCCGCTCGAGGCGAGCAACGGCCTGAAGAACGACAAGTACACGATCGCCATGGCGCGCACCGGCAATCCCAACTCGGCGACCTCGCAGTTCTTCATCAACGTGAAGAACAACGACTCGCTCAACGCGCCCAACCCCGATGGCTACGGCTACACCGTGTTCGGCAAGGTCGTCTCCGGCACCGACGTGGTCGACAAGATCCGCGCCGTGGCCACCGGCAACAAGGGCGGCATGCAGAACGTGCCGCTCGAAGCCGTCACCATCAAGTCCGCCACCGTCGTGGCGAAGTAATCGCATCGCATCGGTTTTCGAATCGGTTTTTCCCTTCCCAAGCAGGAGCCCAACATGAGCAACCCCCAAGTCGAACTGCACATCAAGAACCTCGGCGTGATCACGCTCGAACTCGACGCCGCCAAGGCGCCGAAGTCGGTCGAGAACTTCGTCTCCTACGTGAAGAAGGGCCACTACGACAACACGGTGTTCCACCGCGTCATCCCCGGCTTCATGGTGCAAGGCGGCGGTTTCGAGCCCGGCATGAAGCAGAAGCCCACCGATGCCGAGATCCAGAACGAAGCCAACAACGGCCTGAAGAACGACAACTACACCGTGGCCATGGCCCGCACCAGCGCGCCCCACTCGGCCACCGCCCAGTTCTTCATCAACGTGGCCGACAACGGTTTCCTGAACCACACCGCTCCCACGGCCCAGGGCTGGGGCTACGCCGTGTTCGGCAAGGTCATCAACGGCACCGATGTGGTCGACAAGATCAAGGGCGTGAAGACCGGCCGCAAGGGCTTCCATGACGACGTGCCGCTCGAGGACGTCGTGATCGAGAAGGCCGTCGTCACCGCGGAATGATCCTCGACCGGGCCAGCTCGGCGGCAACGGCGCCGGCAGCATGAGCATGGCGGCGAACCCGGCTTTCGCTGAGCTGGTGGCGCCGCCCGGGTGGCGCACGGTCGACCTCATCTCCGACCTGCACCTGCAGGCCGGCGAGCCCGCCACCTTCGAGGCCTGGCAGGGCTATCTGCAGACCACGCCGGCGGACGCGCTCTTCATCCTCGGCGACCTCTTCGAGGTGTGGGTGGGCGACGATTCCGCCGCGCAGCCCGGCGAGCCCGCGACCTTCGAGGCCCAGTGCGCCGAGCTTCTGCGCCGCACCGCGCAGCGCCTGCCGGTGTTCTTCATGCACGGCAACCGCGACTTCCTCGTCGGCCCCGCCTTCGCGGCGCAATGCAACATCACGCTGCTCGACGACCCGACCGTGCTGGTGCTGCACGGCCAGCGCTGGCTGCTGAGCCACGGCGACATCCTCTGCCTGGAAGACACGGAATACCTGAAGTTCCGCGCCCAGGTTCGCACGCCCGGATGGCAGGCCGCGTTCCTCGCCCGCCCCCTCGAAGAGCGTCGCGCGCTCGCGCGTTCCATGCGCGTGCAGAGCGAAGACCGCAAGCGCAACCCGTCGATGGTCTGGGCCGACGTCGATACGCCGGCCGCGCGCGACTGGCTGCGGCAGGCGAATGCCCACGCGCTGGTGCACGGCCACACCCACCGGCCTGCCGACCATGACCTGGGCGACGGCCTGCGCCGCATCGTGCTGAGCGACTGGGATGCCGCCGCGCATCCTCCGCGCGCGCAGCTGCTGTGCCTCTCGCCCGCCGGCGCGCAGCGCGTCGACCTGCGCTAGCCGCGCCGCCGACGACGATGTTCAAGTGGCTGCGCCGCCTGCGCGCCCTGCCCCCGATCCCCGAAGCCGCCTGGCAGGCCACGCTGCGGCGCTACGCCTTCCTGGGGGCGCTGTCCGAGTCCGACCGCCAGCGGCTGCGCACGCTCACGGCCGAGTTCCTGCGCGACAAGGAATTCCACGGCGCCAAGGGCTTCACCATCACCAACGAGGTCGCGCTGGCCATCGCGGCCCAGGCGGTGCTGCCGGTGCTGCACCTGAAGGGCGGGCTGAACTGGTACGACGATTTCGTCGGTATCGTCGTGCATCGCTCCGAGGTGGTGGCGCGGCGCAAGGTGGTCGACGAAGCGCAGGTGGTGCACGAATACGGCGAAGTCGTCGCCGGCGAGGCCATGGACCGCGGCCCCGTCATGCTGAGCTGGGACGACGTGCTGGCCAGCAGCATCACCAGCGAGCGCGGCTACAACGTCGTGATCCACGAGTTCGCCCACAAGATCGACATGCGCAACGGCGAGGCCAACGGCTGTCCGCCGCTGCCGCCGGGCTTCGCCGGTCAGCGCAGCTCGCGCGCGGCCCGCGAGGCCTGGCTGGCCGTGCTGCAGCCCGCCTACGAAGACTTCCGCGAGCAGACCATCAAGGCCGAACGCTTCGGCACCGAGGCGCCGTGGCTCGATGCCTACGGCGCCACCTCGATCAGCGAGTTCTTCGCGGTGGCTTGCGAGGCCTACTTCGTGAACCGCCCGAACTTCGCGCGGGACTTCCCTGGAGTGCTGGCGATCTTCGACGAATTCTTTCTTCCTAAACAGCCTTAAGCCCACACCCAGACTCAGTTGTCAGCTATCTATTTGATAGCGATTCAACCCTTAACATCGACGGGTTATCAACTCGTCCAAAAAGGTACACAACATGAGGGACTGGCTCTATCAACTCACGGGCAAGGCATGGATCGCGCTGCTGTTCGGCATCGGCATCCTGGGCTGGGCTGCGTATGCGCAGTTCAAGGCAAGCTCCGATACGCACGGCACGGCCGTCGAGGACCTCGTCGCGAAAAGCGGCACGATCGTCAGCGGCAGCGAGGTCACCGAGACCACCAAGCGCCGTCGCGGCGGAACCAGCACGCGCCGCTACTTCATGCTCGACGCGAAACTGGCCGATGGCAACACCGAGAAATGGCGCGTCGACTACGCGGTCGGCCGCAGCAAGCTCGAGCCGCTGATCGACGAAGCCGTCGAGGTGAGGGTCGATCCCTCGGACAACAACCTGGTCTACGAAGTGAAGCTCAAGGGCAAGCCCGTGGTGTCGCTGGCCGACGTGCAGAAGATCATGGAGGTGAAGGACAAGGCGGCCGCCTCGAGCGCGACCGACAAGGGCACGCTGATCGTCGGCGCACTCGCGCTGCTGCTGGGCATCGGCGGGCTGCTGGTCCGCCGGAAGATCCGCGACGGCTACCTGGCCGAGCAGGCCGGCGCCGTGCAGACGCCGGCCATCGGAGAGAAGGTCTGAGCCGGGCCGGGTCCCGACCGGCCTGAAACGAAAAAAGAAAAGGCGCCCCGCGGGGCGCCTTTTTCATGGAGGAAGCGACCTGCGCCTTACTTGCGCAGCAGAGCCTTCAGCGCGTTCTGCAGGCGGCGTGCGCTGGCGGCATCGTGCGCAGCGGCGAGCACCTTGCCGGCGTCCTGGCCCCAGGTCTGCGACGGTGCCGGGTCGCCGCGCTTCGTCAGCAGCTTCAGCTGCAGCGCACGGCGCGCCTCGAGCTGTTCGGCTGGCGTCGGCACCTCCGCTGCCATCTCGAGGCGCAGCAGCGCTTCGGCGGCATCGTTGGCAGCAGCCGTGGGCGCGGAGCCGATGGCTTGCGACCAGCCGCTGCGCACGGCCGGCGTGACCGCCCGGCCAAGCTCCTGCACGCTCGGCAGGCGGCTGGCATCGCGCTGCTCCCACGCGCCCAGCACCTGGGTCAGGGCCTCGCCATGGGCCTGGGCAGCGAGCTTGCGCAGTGCCATGTCGGCGCGCTCGAGTGCCTCGCGCTGTGCCCTGAAGGCTGCGTCGCCCAGGCGCGGGCCGCGGTCTTCGCGCGGAGGACGGTCGCCGAAGCGGCCGCCCGGGGCGCCGCGATCGCCACCACGAGGAGCCCCACGGTCGCCGCGATCACCGCCGGGACGACCCGGACCGCCGGCACCGGGACGGCCGCCATCGCGGCGGTCGCCGAAGCGGCCACCGGCACCGCCGCGCGCGGCAGGCGCCGCCTCGGCCTTCTTGCTGCTCGGACGGTCGTCGCCGCGCATCGCAACGACGGGCTTGGGTGGAGCCTTCGGCGCAGAAGCCGGTGCCTGGACGACTGCGGCGGCTTCACCGGCGTCGTGCGCCGCAGCATCGGCGCGCGCCGAAGCGTCGGCACCGTCGGCGGGCGCCACCAGGTCCTCGGCAGCAGCGGATGCCGCGCCTGCTTCGTGGAACGTGCCGGGAGACGCTTCCGCATCAGCCGGGCTCGGCGCTTGTTCGGCGCTTTCACTGAATTCTGCGGCTGCCTGCCCAGGCGCCACGATCTCGGTCGCGCCGACCGCCGGGCCGTCGGCCTTCGGCGCGGGCGGCGGCGCTTCGCCGCGCAGGGCGCCTTCGAGGCGCGCGATGGCCGAGCGGATCTTCTGCGCGTCGCCGGTGGCATTGGCCGCGTCGAGCGCCTTGGAGGCCTCCAGCACATGACGGTCATGCTCGTTCATCGCGGCCGATGCCTTCTCGCGCTCGGCCGTCTTGCGATTGAAGGCCTCGTCGATGGGCGCGCGGAAGGCATCCCAGAGCTTCTGTTCCTGGCGGCGATCCAGCGGCACGGTCTGAGCTTCGGCCTGCCAGCGCTGCTGCAGCGCCTTGACGGCATCGATGCGCAGCACCGGCTGGGCGCCGAGCTCGGCCGCCTCGGCGATCATGGACTGGCGGCGTTCGATGCTGGCCTTCTGAGCCTTCTCGAACGGGGCACGGGCGGCGCCGAAAGCCTCGTTCCACAACGGCTGCAGTTCTGCGAACACCTTCTCGCCCACGTGGCCGGCATCGCGCCAGCGGTCGGCGAACTGGTGCAGCGCGCGGTTATGCGCCTTCAGGTCGGTGGCCCCGGCGTGTTCGGCGGCCCAGGCCTTGACCTCCTCGATCAGGGCGACGCGCAGCGCGCGATGCTCGGCCGCATCGGCGCGCACCTTCTCGAGCCAGGCCTCGACCACCTTGTGGGCTTCGTTGCAGGCCTCGTCGAAGCGCTTCCACAACGCGTGGTTCGGCACCCCGCCCTGGTCGGCCTGCTTCCACTGGTCGCGCAGCGAGCGCAGTGTTTCCTGCATCTTGCGGCCGCCCAGCGCCTGGCCTTCGGGGCGCTTCAGCAGGCCTTCGGCCTTGGCGACCAGGTCTTCGCGCACCTTGTCGGCACTCCAGCGCTGCCAGCCTTCGAGTTCGCCCGCAGCGACCAGCGCGGCGTGCACGCGGGCTTCGAGCGGCGCGTCGACCAGCTTGCCGTGCTCCTTGAGCACGGCGCGCAGCGCGGCAGCCGCGCCGGCGCTGGCCTTGCCATGGCCTTCGGCTGTTTCCTGCTCGAGCTTGGCGAGCGCAGCCTGGACGGCCTCCTGCGCGGCGGCGCGCACGGCCGGATCGACCTTGGGCGCGGCCGGACGGGCCGGCGCCGCAGGCTTGGGCGCCACGACTTCGCCGCGCGCGGCGCGCAACTCGTCAGCCCACACGGGCACCGGCGGCAGCGGCGCTGCAGCGTCGGAAGCCGCGGCAACGGCCTGCGCCAGAGCGCTGTGGAACGCGTCGGAAACCACGAGCAGCTGCGACTTGGAGGCTTCGAGCTGGGGCGCGAACTTGGCGTCGAGGCTGCTCCAGTTGGCATCGGCCACGATCTCGGCGGCCTGCTGCTGCCAATGCGCCACATCGGCGCGCAGCGATTCCTCGGCGGCCTGGGCGTCCTGCCAGCCCTTGGTGGACAGCACCTCGAAGCGCTGTGCCAGCAGCACGGCGGCTTCGCGATGAACCTGCGCGCGGTGCTGCAGGTCTTCGATGCCCTTGACGCGCTCCGACAGCTTGAGCTTCAGGCTCGCCAGCGGCTCGCGCGACAGGGGCGCGCCGGCCTTGGCGGCGTCGCGCTGCCAGGCGAGCGCATCGGCGATGTTGAGCTTGGACTGGGCGACCAGCGCCTCCGCCTTCTGGGCCCATTCGGCGGCGATGGCCTCCTGGCCCTTGGCGCGCTTGAGTTCGTCGAGCTTCTCGCGCAGCAGGCGTGCGGCGCCCTTGTCACGCCCGCTCAGCTCCTTGAAGACTTCCTGCATCTGCTCGGGCGCGGGGTTGCCCGCGAGCCAGTCGCGGATGCGCGCAGCGCGCTCGCCGGAGGTCGGCGCGGTGAAGGCGCCGCCGGTGAGCGTGTCGAGGGCCTGAATGTCGTGTGGCTTGGAAGAATTAGAGGTCACTGCGCGAAATCGTTGTCTTGGTGGAGAAAGCGAAGGCGCCGGCAAAGGCCGGCGCAGATCGACATTTTGACCCACTTGGGGCCGCTCGCTGAATTCCGCCATGAAACGGCGGCACTGCGCGGTGCCGTGGGCCGGGGGCTGACGGACTACATATATAGCAAGCCCAGGCGAAAAACCAAGGGGCGGGCAAGTCCGGGCGAGTGCGACGAAGCGCCGACCAACCGCGCGTCGCCCTCCTCGCACCCTCCCCTGGCTCACTTCATGGTGAGGCTCAGCTCGGCGCCGGGCTTCCAGTCGCTGCCGCTCGCACTGGTACGCACCGCGCCCAGGAAGAGCCGTTCGCTCGGCACGTTCTTGGCCAGCAGGTAGTCGCGCACCGCCGCACCGCGCTCCACCGCGAGCTGGCGCATCGACTCCTCGTCGACGGGCACGCTGGCGAAGAGCAGCTTTTCCATGTCCTGCAGCGGCAGATCCTTGGCCAGGCCGACGATGTTGCGCGGCTTGGTGATGTCGGCGCGCTTGTAGACGGCAGTCAGCAGCTCGGGATATTCGGCGTCGGTCACGGGCGGCACGTCGGTGCCAGTCTGGCCGCCGCGCACCGCGACGCGGCGCTTCTCGGCATAGGCCAGCTGGCGCACGCGCTGGCGCTGGTAGGCGTCGCGTTCCTTCTCGAGGCTGGAAGTGCCGACCACCGTCATCTGCAGCGTGGGCCGGTCGGTCAGCGCCTTGGCGACCTTGTCGAGGCTTTCCTTGGCGGAAGCGCTGAGTTCGGAGCTGCCCGCCTCGAAAGTGATGGCGCTCGATTCGCCGCTGCCGCCGCCCAGGCCGCCCGTGAGCAGGCTGAACGGTGCGGTCACCGCCTTGACGACCAGGTTGACCACCGCCTTCCAGATCAGCGGGCCGATGCTGAACTGCGGGTCGTTGAGCGATCCGCTGAGCGGCAGGTCGACGTCGATCACGCCGTTGCGGTCAGCCAGCAGCGCAACAGCCAGCTTCACCGGCAGGCTGTTGGTGGAGCCGGCCACCTCGTCGCCGAACTGCAGCTGGTTGAGCACCAGCTTGTTGGTGGCGGTGAGCTGGCCGTCGGGCGCGACCTTGTAGTTGACGTCCATGCTCATCTTGCCGCGCTCGATGCCGTGGCCGGCATAGCGCACCGAGTACGGCGACAGCGGCGCCAGGTCGAGGTCGCGCATCTTGGCGGTGATGTCGAGTTCGAGCGGCTTGGCCAGCGGGTTGAGCTTGCCCGTGATCTCCAGCGCGGCGGTCTGCTGCGCCTTGCCGCGCAGCTCGAGGTCGGCCAGCGCAGGCCGGCCGCTCTCGCCCTTGGGCGGGTTGGACGAGAAGGAACTGAGCTTGCCGGTCAGCTCGCTCAGGTCGGCCGAGTAATTGGGCTTGACGAACAGGTCGGTGAAATCGATCTTGCCGTTGACCAGGCTCATCGGGCCGAAGTTGATGACCGGCGCCAGCCCCGCATCGGCCGGGGCCGCCGGGGCGGCGGCGGTCGCGGCCGCCACCGGCTTCGCGGGTTCCGGCCCTGCGCCGACCATTTCCTCGGCCGACATCGGCCTGCCGGCGGAAGCCTTCGGCGCCGATGCCTTGGCCGTCGTCGTGGTGGTCGTCCCACCCGGGCCCTTGCGCGTGTTGGCCTCTCCAGCGGCCGCCGCTGCGGCAGCGGCTTCCGCTTCGCCCTTCTTCGTCAGGCTCAGCAGATTCAGGCGGCCGGTCGGGTCGACGATCACGCGGGCGAAGAAGTCGGTCAGCGTGGTCTCGCGCACGTCCACGTTCGGTGGCGTATTGGGCGCCATGCTGACCTGCAGTCCGCGCAGGCTCAGCGTCTTCCAGCTCAGCAGCTGGTTGTTGTTGCGGTCGAAGCCGGGCGACTGGGTCAGCGAGACGCTGTTGGCGCGGAAGTCGTCGAGCGCGGTGTCGCCGGCCAGCTTCACGCTCATGCCTGCGGGCGAGGTCGCATAGCGCACCGTGCCGCGATAGCTCGCGAAGGCACGGCGGATGTCGATATTGAGCGCGTCGGCGTAGTAGGCCTTGAAGGCGTGCGCCGGGAACGACGCGATCTCGACCCTGCCCTCGGCCGCCAGCGGCTTGAGCACGATGTTGCCCTTGTAGTCGAAGCGGCCCGGGTCGGAGCGCCCGGAGCCGATGCGGCCCGACACCTCCAGCGGCGAGGTCGCGCTGGTTTCGGGCGCCAGCTTCTGGGCGTGCAGCTTGAAGGCCGTGACTTCCACCGTCACCGGGGCGGCGCCGGCCTTGTCTGAATAAGAGAGCGCGCCGTTGTCGACCGCCAGCGTGCCGATGGTCAGCGCCCACGGCTTGGTGTTGGCGCCGGGCTGGGGCGTCTCGGCGGCCGCGGGCTTGGGCGCGGCGACCTTCGCCTCCGCTTCCTTCGTGGCACCGCTGCCGGCCGGTGTCTTGAGCCAGCGTTCGAACATCCAGCGCTTCTCGCTGTCGCGCTCGACGCGGATCTTGGGATTGGTCGCGGTGAACGAAGCCACGTTCAGCGTGTGCTTCGTCATGTCGGCCTCGGCATCGACGAGCTCGAAGCGACCGACGCTCGCCAGCGCGGTCTTGCCCTGGGTCAGCGCCAGGCCGTCGGCGGCGACGCGGCGCGCCTTGAACTTCAGGTCGGGCTGGGCCCATGCGATGTCGATCTGGCCGCTGAGCTTGCCGTCGAGCGTGGGTTCGAGGCTCTGCGCCAGGTAGGGCGCCGCCAGCGAGAGCGGCAATGCCTCGACCTCGGTTTGCACGTCGGCCACCTTGTCGGTGGCGCTGCCCTTGAACTTGAGCGAAGCGCCTGCGATGGCGGTGCTGCCGCTGAACTCGGCGGGCTTCTCCATCGGCCAGGTGACGCCCGACACGTCGATTCCGAGGCCGGTGAGGTCCACGGCGGCGGCCGGATTGACGGTCTCGTCGCGCCAGCCGATGCGGCCACCGCTCAGCGCGACCTTGTCGACCTGCACCTTGAGCGCCGGCTTCTGCGCTGGCTGGCCTGCCGCGGCCGGTGCGCTCGCCGCCGCTGCGGGCGGCGCAGCGACCTTTTCCGCCGCGCCGGTGGCCGGGTCGGTGGCCAGCAGGTTGAGCTTGCCGGCCGCGTCGCGCGCCACCGCCAGCTGCGGATTGGCCAGCGCGACCTCGCTGAGGTGGAACGCCGACTCCAGCGGCCGAACATCGGCCAGCCCCAGCTTGAGCGAGTCGAAGGCCAGCAGGTCGCGGCCTCGCGCGTCGGCCACCTTGGTGGCGTGGGCCTCCACGGTGCCGGTGATCTTCAGGCCGGTGGTGGCCGCCTGCTCGAAGGCGATCTTCAGATCCGCATCAAGGCTGCCCGCCTGCAGCTTCACCGGCAGCCCACCGGGGATGTAGCCGAGGTAAGGCACCAGATCGAGCCCCTTGAACTGCACGTGGGCGTCGGTCTTGCGGCTGTCGGCGAAAGGCGTGGTGAAGGCGGCCGAGTCGAACTTGCTGCCGTTGAGCGCGAACGCGAGCTTGGGTTCGGTGTTGACGTCGCGCTTGGAATCGAGGTTGCTCAGGAAAGGCACCTTCAGCACGAAGTCGCGCAGCTCGTGCTTGCGCTTGACGGTCTGGTCGTCGAAGTCGACCGAGCCGCCATTGATGGCGATGTTGTAGATGGCGAAGCGCGCGGGCTTGGCGTTCGGATCGGGCGGCGGGCCGGCCGAGAGCTTGGCCAGGATGTCGTCGATGTCATATTTGCCGTCGGCCAGGTGCGTGAGCAGGATGGCCGGGCCGTCGATGGTGACGGCGTCGATCACCGGTGCGAGGCGGAAGATCGACTGCAGCTCGGCGTCGGCGTAGATGCGGTTGACGGCCACCTGCGGCTTGCTGCCGTCGGCGGTGGCGATGCGCAGGTCGTTCAGCGTGAGCTCGAGAGTCCAGGGCTTGAAGTCGATCTTGCCGACGGTGACCTGCCTGCCGAGTTTCTCGCTTGCGATCTTCTGGAGCTGGCTCTTGGCGATCGGCGGCACCGCCAGCCATGCGATGACCCAGAAGGCCAGGAGCGCAAGCAAAGCGACGATCCCACGCCGCACCCATTTGTTCTGTTTGATCGAAGCTACGTCCATCGCTGGAGTGTGCCGCAAACATGCGCCGGCGCTGCGTACGCAGAAAGGACGCACGCGCATCTGCGGGAGAAATACCGCAGACAGTCCATCGCGGAGTTTCCAGAATGAAGAAAGCCCGGTGAGTCGACGAGCGTCTTCTCACCGGGCTTGATGGCGGGCCCAAAACCCATGCCATCGATTCGCGCGACGGGAAGTCGATGGTTCCCACCGTGCTGGCAGCAAGAGATTGCCACCGTGGCTCCTCGACCGCCGAACCCTCGGACTTGCACCTCGGGTTTCCCGGGCCTCGGAAGAACGCCTGAAAATCCAGGCCCGTTCAGATTAGGCGTGGCTCCCTCCGATTGCAAACGTGTTTTACAAAGGGATTTCCCCTAAGCCGAAACGCCTCTGTGGCGGCCAACTTTTTAAACAATTATTAGCATAAGAAAACAAATGCTTATGCTTGACCGGGTATTTAGCCACGCTAGAATCCGCGCTGCCCTGACTGCCCGACGCAGAGGGGCCACCTGAAACCGCTGCCGGGTTCCCCGGCTTGATCAGGTCACCACGCACCCAACCAACCCCTTCACTCCATGCGCGGAGCCTGATTCGTACCAATCCAAGCGCCGCTGCCTTCATCCCTCGCCTTCCATGGCGTTGCGAACCGGGTGCCGCACAGAAAGGAAGAGCGATGAATAAGGCGTTTGATGTCACGGCCCGCGGGCTACGGACTTTCTTGTCCGACGTGGCAGACGGCTTTTTTGAAATCACGCACAACGGGTTCGCGCTGGTCGGCCTGGCCATCGTGTTCGCGGCCCTCGCCCTGGTGGCGCGGCCCGACCTGCGCAAGACCGGCGAAGAGGAACTGATGGGCTGGCTGCAGTCGCGCAAGCCCGCGCCCGAAGCCACGGACCTCGAGCCCACGGCCATCGAGCGCACCACGGCTGCAAGCCCCGCCGACCTGCCCAAGCAGCAGGCGGCCGTGGCCTACTGGCTGAGCAAGAAGTACCGCGTGGCCGCCGAGCCGCTGAGCGTGCTGGTAGCCGAGGCCTACGGCATCGGCAAGCGCACCAAGATCGATCCGACCCTGATCCTCGCGATCATGGCCGTCGAATCCAGCTTCAACCCCTTCGCCCAGAGCCAGGTCGGTGCCCAGGGACTGATGCAGGTCATGACCCGCGTTCACGGCGACAAGTACGAAAGCGCGGGCGGCACGCTCACCGCCTTCGACCCGGTCACCAACATGCGCGTCGGCGTCAAGGTGCTGCAGGAATGCATCGCCCGCGCCGGCTCGCTCGAAGGCGGACTGCGCTACTACGTGGGAGCAGCCAACCTCGAGGACGACGGCGGCTACGCCGCCAAGGTGATGGCGGAGCACGAGCGCCTGCTGCAGGTCGCCAACGGCCGCGCGCCGTCCACCGTCACGCCGCCGACCGTGCGGCCGCAGCCGATCCCGGTGGTCGCGCCTCCCGCGAAGCGCGAGGAAGGCGGCGAACCCGCCAAGGTGGCCCTGCTGTCTTCCGTTTCCTGAAGGAGTTTCGGCAGCGCGGGTGCGGCCTGCTGAGCTACACTCGAGCGGTACGCGACTGGCGATAGGCGCAGCACCCGTCAAGGTGCCACGCGCTGACGTGGAATACCACTGGGAAGCGTACCGCCTGGTCACACAGGTGTTCAGCCGTTCGCCTGGGCAGCCCTTGTTTGGTTGAAGAACAAGGACCTCGTCTTCAAAGGACTGCCATGTACCAACGCAATATCCTGGTCGAACAGACCGACCCCGAAATCTGGGCCGCGATTCAAGCCGAGAACGCACGCCAGGAACACCACATCGAGCTGATCGCCAGCGAGAACTACGCCTCCCCGGCCGTCATGGCCGCCCAGGGCTCGCAGCTCACCAACAAGTACGCCGAAGGCTATCCGGGCAAGCGCTACTACGGCGGCTGCGAACACGTCGACGTGGCCGAACAGCTGGCCATCGACCGCATCAAGCAGATCTTCGGCGCCGACGCGGCCAACGTGCAGCCGCACTGCGGCGCCTCGGCCAACGAAGCCGTGATGCTGGCTTTCCTGAAGCCCGGCGACACCATCATGGGCATGAGCCTGGCCGAAGGCGGCCACCTGACCCACGGCATGCCGCTGAACATGAGCGGCAAGTGGTTCAACGTGGTGAGCTACGGCCTGAACGAGAAGGAAGAAATCGACTACGACGCGATGGAGCGCAAGGCGCATGAGCACATGCCCAAGCTGATCATCGCGGGTGCCTCGGCCTACTCGCTGCGCATCGACTTCGAGCGCTTCGCCAAGGTGGCCAAGGACGTCGGCGCGATCTTCATGGTCGACATCGCCCACTACGCCGGCCTCGTGGCTGCGGGCGTCTACCCCAACCCGGTGCCGCACGCAGACGTGGTCACCTCCACCACCCACAAGAGCCTGCGCGGCCCGCGCGGCGGCATCATCCTGATGAAGTCGCAGCACGAGAAGGCGATCAACAGCGCGATCTTCCCGGGCCTGCAAGGCGGCCCGCTGATGCACGTGATCGCCGCCAAGGCCGTGGCGTTCAAGGAAGCCATGTCGCCCGAGTTCAAGGCCTACCAGCAACAGGTGGTCAAGAACGCCCAGATCGTGGCCGAGACCCTCACCCAGCGCGGCCTGCGCATCGTGAGCGGACGCACCGAAAGCCACGTGATGCTGGTCGACCTGCGCTCCAAGGGCATCACCGGCAAGGAAGCCGAAGCCGTGCTGGGCAGCGCCCACATGACGATCAACAAGAACGCGATCCCCAACGACCCGGAAAAGCCGATGGTCACCAGCGGCGTGCGCATCGGTACCCCCGCATTGACCACCCGCGGCTTCAAGGACGAAGAGGCCCGCATCACGGCGAACCTGGTTGCCGACGTGCTCGAGAACCCGCGCGACGCGGCGAACATCGAAGCGGTGCGCGCCAAGGTTCATGCCCTGACGAGCCGCTTCCCTGTCTACCGCTGATCTGTTGTCGGCTCGTAGAGAGAAGCAGGAAGACCTGGCCGCATGAAATGCCCCTTTTGCGGCCATCTTGAAACGCAGGTTGTGGAGACCCGCGTTTCAGAAGACGCCGACTTCGTCCGCAGGCGCCGCCAGTGCAGCGCCTGCGACAAGCGGTTCACCACCTACGAACGGCCCGATGTCAACTTTCCCGTGGTCGTAAAGAAGGACGGCAGCCGCGCCGACTTCGATTCGACCAAGGTGCGCGCCTCCATGATGCTGGCGCTGCGCAAACGCCCCGTGAGCATCGAGCAGATCGACAACGCGCTGCTGCGCATCGAGCAGAAGCTGCTGGCCAGCGGCCTGCGCGAGATCGATTCGACCAAGGTCGGCGAGCTCGTCATGCGCGAACTCAAGAAGCTCGACAAGGTCGCCTACGTGCGCTTCGCCTCGGTGTACCGCAGCTTCGAGGACGTGGACGAGTTCAGGCAGTTGCTGCGCGATATCTGAGCCGCGCCGCGCGCCCCAACCTCCTCTCTCCGCCCGAATTCAGCGGGTCCAGCAGAGCTGAACCAATGAATCCGCGCTGCTTGTCCGCCCTGCGGCCAGTTTGACGCCTCGATGGTTCACCGTCAGCGTTCCGCACTCGTCTGCGGTTGACGCGCCTTGAGGTACGGCCTGCAGGGTATAGCTGGTTTCGCTGCGAGATACATAGCCTATGTTGTAGCTGGCCGACCCGGACGAAGGTGACTGCTTCAGCCCGGAGGGCAATCCGACGCTGCCGAGCGGATATTTGCCGTTGGCTGTCAGGTAGCGCTCGTTCCATTGCGCCGCCTGCAGCAGTTGCTGCTTTGCGTCCGCGCGCTTGGCCCGCAGCACATAGCGGGTGTAGCTCGGGTAGGCAATGGCAGCGAGGATTCCGATAACCACCGTCACGATCATGAGTTCGATCAGCGTGAAGCCGCACGAACGAGCCCACGGGCGGGCTTGTGCTCTGGGATTCCTGTCCATGGTTTCCGTTTCAGTCGCTCGAAATCAGACTGCGCCAGCCGAATCGGCGCACGATGTCCGGCCGGATGGGTGACTTGCAGTCGCCAGCGGCATTGCAGATCACGTCCTGGCCCTTCTGCCGGTTCTGCGGCTGCAGGACCAGGTCGTCCCTGCCGGACCGGTTCCTGAAGCCCGCGTAGGCGCCCACCGCACCGGATGTGGTGTACGAAATGCCTGCCGGTGCGGAGCCGCTGAAGAAGTCGATCAGCAGCGACCACCCGTCGTCGCCCGTGCCGGCGGCGCAGTCGACCGAATTGCTGCTCGAACCAGGGATGGTTGTCGAGAACAGACCCACGCCGCTGCCCAGGACGTCACCTGGATAGACGATGCGCTCGCCGGCCACCGGCAGCTTCAGATGCCAGCCACGTCGGGCCCGCGAACCGCCGAAGCTCACGCCATTGCGGGAGACGGTGCGCAGTTCGGCGTCGCCCTCAGTGACGGAAGCGTCGCCGATGGTCTGCGCCACGAGATCGGTGAAGGCCGCAGTGCCCGAGCTTCCGTTGGCCAGGTCCCGGATGCCATACAGGTACTGGTCCGCAGTCGAGCCTTCATCACCCGAGGCGAAAAGTCGTCCGGTGCCGAACACCACCATGTAGCCGCCGTGGGGATGCCCGACCACAACAGGCGCCGCCGTGATCGGCTGGCTGGCTCCTGCTGCAAACAACGGCTTGTCGTCGAGGCCGGAGGCGGATTCCGATCCGGCCGCGCGGCGCCTGTCGAAGGGCCCCATGGTGGCCTTCCACCGGCGACTGTCGGTGCTGCTGAGATCGAACTTCCAGAGATTGCCGAGCAGGTCGCCGGCGTAGACAAGGTCGACCTTGCCGTCGCCGTCATGGTCCACCGGACGTGGCGCGGACAGGCCGTTGCCCGTGTCTTTCGCCTGCGTGGTCGGCGCGGGAATCTTGAGGATCTCCTTGTCCCCATCGAGATACTGGATCCACAGCACCGCCTTCTCGCTCCTGCTGTTGTAGCCGTTGCCCAGGATCAGGGCCTTTCGGTCGTTGCTCAACTGTGCGACCTGCAGCGCCCGCCCCGAGAAGGCGTCGATCGCAGGCTGCTGGAACTGATGGCCCAGGTCATCGTCCGCAAGCGCGGTCGTGTCGATCAGCGCCACGGCGGCGGCATTGCCTTCGTCGATGCTTTCCGGCCGCGTGACGTCGAGTACGAAGTACCCCTTGCCACCCGCGCCCAGGGTGCCCACGAGCAGCGACTTCCAGTGGGCCGCCTTCTGCGCGTCGGTCGTCCTGGCCGAGGATGCCGCCCCCATGTAGATGTCGGCGACGAAGGCACTCCCGTCGACGTAGTACCGGTGGGTGTAGCCGCCTTCGCTGAGCCGCTTGAGATTCGGCGCCGCCGCCGTGCCGTAGAGGCCCTCGGGCACGTAGGCGAACGTCTCCTTGCCAGTGCTTGCGTTGAAGGCGTGCAGCATGCCGTCGTTGGCGCCGACATAGACCATCGGCGCGCGAGGGACTGCTGCGAACGCGGCATAGGCGTTACCTGTGAAGCCGCTTTTCGGTTGTCCCGAATACCAGACGCTGGAGCCCACGATATCGCCGAGCACGTGGCCGCGTTTGCGGAACTGGCGACCGGCGCCCTCGTTGCTGCGGTCCCCGCGCAGGAAGTCGAGCACGGCCCGGCCCAGGGCGGTGCTTTCGGGACCGGTGTCGGCGCTGGCCTTGAGCGCGGCTCTCTGCACGTCGCTCAAGGCGGCCCACCTGAACGGCACGCCCACGCCGGTCGTCGCCGCACGCCCACCCGACGCAGGCGTGGTGCCTGAGAAGCTGAGCACATTGCGATCCCGGTCGTGTGCGCCAGCGCCTGCCATGCGGGTATCGAGCAGATCACGCGCCGACCAGTCGGCTTTGGCAGAGAGCTTGCCGTCGGCGCCGAACTTCGTGGCGCTGAGGCTGCCGGACCAGTCGGCCGTGTCGTAGCCGGCCCGATAGACGGAAGTGTTGGTCGAGACCCGGGAAGCGTTTGCCGAGATCGACGTCAGCGGTGTGCTGGTGTTGACAAGAACCTGTCCGAGGATCGATTTGAAGGCACCGCTCAAGGCTTGGGCATTGGAGACCGGCGTGAACGTGCCGCGGCTGTTGAGGGCGGCATGCCAGAGGTCCATGCGTTCGTTACCCTCGAACGGGTTCAGCCATCGGATCGAGCCGTCGACCAGGCGGGCATAGTCTCCGCTGTAGCTGGGCTGCGATGCAGTTGCAGAGATTTTCGGCGACGACCACCACGTGCCCGCGGCACCGAACCCGATGAAGTGAGTCGTCAGGTGCTGCCAGGTGGCCGGGTCGTTCTTGGGATTCCAGTACTCGGGAAGCTTGGCGCTTCCGACTGTCGCGTCGCCGGGCTCGGCAATGATCTTCCTCAGGTTGTTGGGCACCCCCGGCTGCAAGTCGGTGGCCCAGTAGTGAAAGCTCAAGTCGGCGAGCGTCGGACGCTTCGTCCTGCCGAAGTTGTCGGCATAGGGTGCACGCGGCTCGTAGCGCGTTGAGTCGGGCAGGACGCGGCGAGAGCCATCTTCATTGGCAACCGCGGGCATGAAGCTCTCCAAACCCGTGGGATGCCAATAGTCGCCATCCGTCATGAAGATATGGAACGACCTGCGGCAACTCGACTGCGCGGCTCCAGCCACGCCCGGCTCATCCGAGAAGGGGCTGTGCTGACCGGTGGTCTGCATGTACTCGCCGGCGCGGGCCATCATCTCATGAAGAGGCGTGCCGCCCGTCGCCTGAACGGCGTCGACCCAGGCCATGAAATTGGCTCGGTGCGTCCGGTCCAGCGAACGCATCAGGTTCGCGTTGACGCGTCCGCCGATCAGGCAAGGACGCTCGGCGTTTCGGAATGCAGCGCAGTTGCGATCGCTGTGGTCGTCGTTCAGCGACTGCCAGGCCAGACGGATGCGGTGATCGGGCATGTTGGCCTCGGAAAAGTTCTCCTTGAGCGCAGCGCGCAGGGTCGCCATGCCGCTGCCGTCCATGCTTCCGGAGTTGTCGACCGAAACGATCACGTTCGGCGCGGGCTCTGCGACCGCGGCATTTCGCGGCACCTGCGCCAGCGGATACTGCGCAGCGTGGACGATGGTCTGTGCAAGTACGAGGCCCGACATGACTGCGCGTGCTGGCAACTTCCTGATCCTCATCTCTTTCTCTCCCAATGCTCAGTTGATCCGGGAGACCGGGTCCGGATCGAACGACACCTGCAGTTCGACCTTCGTCCCCTCCCCTTTGCCGATGACGCTGCGCGCCCCGGTGGCAGTGGCCGTGATGCGAAACAGCGGGTATTTGCTGTTCCTTCGGTCGATCACCTCGATCCAGTACCTGGCGCCATCCAGCGCCGGACTGCCGGCTTTGAGCGCTCCGGTGAACTGGCCGTACCTGGCGTACTTGGACTTGTATGCATCGCGGTGCCAGAAGCGGTAGGCCTCGCTGCCGTGGGCGGCAACAACAGAGCCCGCCTCCGAGAAATAGCAGATGCCCCGCTCGCAGCTGTTGGGGCCGTCGTTCATGTAGGCGGTGACCCAGCCCGTATCCCGGTCGGGAAAGACGCGTCCGTCCTCCGACTTGCGGCAGCGCGCCGTGGCGAGTGCCGTACACGCCACATAGGTCTTGCTCGCGGAATCGAAGGCGAGTTGCCGGATGTCGCGCTCCGCATCCAGCAGCGCTGCCTCGGCGGCCTCGAAGGCGCGCTGGTAGTCGCGCTGGTTGCCTGCCATCGATTCGAGAAGCACCGCGGTGCGCGCCCCGCCTATCAGCAGTAGCGCCGAGAGCAGCAGCATGATCATCACGATGAAGAGCGTGAAGCCATGCTGCGCCGGCAGTTCGCCGGCCTGCCCGCGCGCGGGCCCCGTCGCCTTCGTCATGCTCACAGCGCTCCCAGGTCGTTGCGCAGCGAGAACACTGCCGTGTAAACGCGCCGCAGCCTGCCGTCGCTGCTCGTCTTCGAAACCCCGTCGCAGTCGACATGGCTGCCCGCAGGATTGCTCCTGGAGGCGCCCGCGAGTTGAAGGCAGATGCGAACCGTTCGGACGTTGCGGAAGCCATCGTCGACGCCGTCGGCCGTCACGTAGCGCACCACCTGCCGGCTTCCGGACGTGGCGCTGACCCCATACATGACGTCGAAACGCTCCACACCGTCGATGACCGGCTGCGGAGTCGCATTGCCGCTGCCCTGGCACCTGAGCGTGCCGTTCGACACGGAGAACTCGCTGGTGATGAGCCGCGCGTTGCCCTGCGCTTCGGGCTCGGTCCGGTCGTATTCGCCGCCCGAAGAACGCCCCGGCTCCTGACCCAGGCAGTCCTTGAAGTAGTCGGGGTTCGGCGCGTAGCCCAGCTTCAGCTTGTCGTTGGAGCCGTCCGCGGACTCCACGCCCTTGACCGCGAAGAAGGCCTGCTCGTCGGTCAGGTTGGTGCCCCGGTCGGCGCTGGTGTTGAAGTAGTAGAGCGGCTCGGTGGGATCGATGGGGATGTAGCCCGCCTGCCGTATCTGCTGGCCGAGCATCCTGAAAGCCAGCGCCGACGATTGGTTGAGCGTGTTGACGTCGTCGCCCGTCATGGCGTTACTGCGCGTGCCGAGCATGGCCGCGATGGCGGCCAGCACGATCAGCATTCCGACGACCAGTGCGACGAGGAACTCGACCAGCGTGAAGCCGGATGGCGCTCGGCTCTTCATGGCTGCGGCACCGCGACGGAGACTTCGAGGCAGGCCTTGCCTGTGGGGCACTGCCAGTCCGGATCGGGCGCGATGGGGTCGAGCACCGCCGGCTCGTCCCAGGCAAGGTGCATGAGCAGCACGCCGCCCGCCGTGGCGCTGGCCCTCACGTCGGCCGCCCCGCCGGGCAAGGCGGCAGCTATCGCGCGCTTCCAGTTCCATAGATCGTGCGCCGCAAGTTCGGCGGCGTTGCAGGCGGCCTTGAGCCCCTCGCAAGAAGGTCTGGGCCCGTTGGCTGACGCAGCCGACCAGTCTGTCACGTACCGGCTGGGCGTCGTCGCCGCTGCTGCGGGATTGGCACGGATGCGATCGGCCAGGTCGCCGGCCAGCTGGATTGCGAGGTTCTGGTTACTTGCACCGACACTGTCGACCAGCACGCGAACCTGGAAGCCGGCCAGCGCCAGCAGGCCCAGCGAGAGCACGAGCAGCGCGACCAGCGCTTCGATCATCGAGAAGCCCGGCTGCACCCGCTGCGCCCGGCTGACGCGGGGACGGCGCATCAGCATGAGTCGCTCCCCCTCACCAGCCGAACGCGGCCCCCAAGGGCAAGGCACACCACGACGATCTTGGACGAACCGGAGCTGTCGGCCGGACGAAGGCGAAAGCGGCCCCCACCCGTCGAGTGGCCTATCGGGTCGAACGACATGGCGCCCGCGGTGCTCTTCTCGATGGCGACACGTCCGTCGGGATCCTGGCGCTTGAGGATTTCGATGGCCTCGCCGCTTCCGACCAGCGTCTCCCAGCCGCAGCTCCAGTCCCGGCCCTGGCACTCCGATCGCTGCTGCATGGTCACCTTCACCCCTCGGCGGGCCGCCTCGGCGCGCGCATCGCTGACGCTCGCCATCAGCGCCCTGGCCATGCCCTCGACCCGATGCGTTTCGATGAGGCCGTTGAAACTCGGCAGAGCCAATCCCAGCATCACGGCCATCAGTACGATCACGACCATCATCTCGATGAGCGTGAAGCCCCGTTCGGACGCGCAGAATCCGTTGTTGTCCATGTCGTGCCACCCGCTGCGTGCATCTGCGTGCCGGCGGGCGCTCCTCCCTGATTTCAATTGGTGCGAATTCTATTTTTCCGGTTTCCCAGTGACCGGCCAATAACGTCAATTGCGCGACGGGCGGTCAAAACAGATGGATTGGCGGCAAATTGTTTTCGATCAATTTCGAATTGACATTTGCAACGAATTTGATTTAACAAAAGAATGACAAAAGAAAATCCGAATTTCATGATCCAGGCGCTGAATCTGGCGCGCCAGGCCGGCCCGGAGACCGATCCGAACCCCCGCGTCGGCTGCGTGCTGGTGGCGCCAGACGGCACGGTGATCGGCGAGGGCCACACCCAACAAGTCGGCGGTCCGCATGCCGAAGTCATGGCGCTGCGCGATGCGGCAGCGCGGGGCAATTCGGTGGCAGGGGCAACTGCCTGGGTCACGCTGGAGCCCTGCTCCCATCACGGCCGCACCGGTCCGTGTTGCGACGCCCTGGTCGCGGCAGGCATCGGCCGGGTCGTGGCGGCGATGGCCGATCCCAATCCGCTGGTCTCGGGCCAGGGTTTCGGGCGGCTGCGCGCAGCAGGCGTTCAGGTCGAGGTGGGGACTGGCGCGGATGAGGCGCGGGAGCTCAACCTCGGCTTCTTCAGCCGCATGGTCCGCAAGACGCCTTGGGTGCGGCTCAAGGCGGCGGCCTCGCTCGACGGCAAGACCGGCCTGCGCAACGGCGTGAGCCAGTGGATCACTTCCGAGCAGGCGCGCACCGACGGCCATGCCTGGCGGGCTCGTGCCAGCGCGGTCCTGACTGGCGTGGGCACGGTGCTGGAAGACGACCCGCGCCTGGACGTACGGCTGGTGCAGACCACCCGGCAGCCGCACGTGGTGGTGATCGACAGCCAACTGCAGACCCCCCCGGATGCGAAGCTCTTCATGCCCGGCCGTGCGGTCTGGATCTACGCCGCGACGCAGGACGCGCAGAAGTCCGCCGCCTTGGAGGCGCGCGGCGCCACGGTCACCTGCCTGCCGAATGCGCAGGGCAAGGTCGACCTGGCGGCGATGCTGAAAGACCTTGCCCGCCGGGAAGTCAACGAATTGCACGTGGAGGCCGGGCACAAGCTCAATGGCTCGCTGCTGCGCGAAGGTCTTGTCGACGAATTGCTGATTTACCTGGCGCCGAAGCTGATCGGCGACGGGCTGGATATCGCTTCCGAAATCCACGCTGGTGGGCCGTTGACGGAATTGACGGGCGCCCTGCCCCTCGAATTCCGCGGCTTAGAGCAGGTCGGTCCCGACCTTCGCATCGTCGCCCGGGTCGCCGGAAGGGACGCCTTCTAGCCCGCCCGCCGCGTGGCCCCTTCGTTCTCTGCGAAAATGGCGGGATGTTCACCGGAATCATCACCGGCGTGGGGCGCATCGCCGCCATCCACGACCTCGGCACCACCTCCTCCCATGGCAAGAGACTCAGCATCGAGGTGCCCGCGGGCTATCTCGACGACGTCGGTCTCGGCGACAGCATCGCGCTCAACGGCGCCTGCATGACGGTCACCACGCTCGCTCCCGAGCGCCAGCAGTTCACCATCGACATCTCGGCCGAATCGCTCGACAAGACCGCCGGCCTGACCGACGAAGGCAGCCGCATCAACCTCGAGAAGGCCCTGCGCGCAAGCGACCGCCTCGGCGGCCACATCGTCTCGGGCCACGTCGACGGAATCGGCAGCGTCAGCCGCTTCGAGCCGGTCGGAGAAAGCTGGGAGCTCCGCGTGGTGGCTCCCGCCGCCCTCGCCCGCTTCCTCGCCTACAAGGGCTCGATCACCATCAACGGCGTGAGCCTCACGGTCAACAGCGTCAGGGACATCGCCGACGGCGCGGAGATCAGCATCAACCTGATCCCGCACACCGTCGAGAACACCTCTCTCGGCGGCCTGAAGGCCGGCTCGAAGGTCAACCTCGAAATCGACACCGTGGCGCGCTACGTGGAGCGCATGCTCCAGGCGGGCGTGCTCGCACCGACTCCATCCAAGGACATCTCCAAATGAACGCCTCCGTCACGCCGATCGGCGCCGCTTCCCGCGCCGCGCGCGCACCAGCCCCGATCTCCTCGGTCGAAGAGATCGTGGCCGAGCTCGCCGCCGGCCGCATGGTGATCCTGGTCGACGAGGAAGACCGCGAGAACGAAGGCGACATCGTCATCGCTGCCGACCACATCACGCCCGAGGCGATCAACTTCATGGCCCGCCATGCGCGCGGCCTGATCTGCCTGACGCTCTCGCGCGAGATGTGCGAGCGTCTGCAGCTGCCGCCGATGGTCCAGCGCAACGGCGCCAAGCACTCCACCGCCTTCACCGTCTCCATCGAGGCGGCCGAGGGCGTGACCACCGGCATCTCTGCCGCCGACCGTGCGCGCACGGTGCAGGCCGCCGTGGCGCCGAATGCCGTGGCCGCCGACCTGGTGCAGCCCGGCCACATCTTCCCGCTGCAGGCGGTGGACGGCGGCGTGCTGATGCGCGCGGGCCATACCGAGGCCGGCTGCGACCTCGCCGCCATGGCCGGCTGCTCGCCCGCCTCGGTGATCTGCGAGGTGATGAACGAAGACGGCACCATGGCCCGCCTGCCCGACCTGCAGGTCTTCGCGGCCGAGCACGGCCTGAAGATCGGCACCATCGCCGCGCTCATCGAGCACCGCAGCCGCGTCGAATCGCTGGTCGAGAAGGTCGGCTGCCGCGAGATCCAGACCGCCTGGGGCAGCTTCACCGCCCACGCCTTCCTCGACAAGCCCAGCAACGGCGTGCACCTCGCGCTGGTGCGCGGCAAGTGGGCGCCCGAAGAGACGGTGTCGGTGCGCGTGCACGAGCCGCTGTCGGTGCTCGACGCGCTCGAGATCAACCGCTCGCTGCACTCCTGGAGCCTCGATGCCAGCCTCTCGCACATCGCGAACGAGGGCAAGGGCGTGGCCGTGCTGCTGAACTGCGGCGAGACCGCCAGCGAGCTGCTCGCGCAGTTCGACGGCACCGCCCGTCCCGCGCAGGCGCCCGAGCGCGGCCGCATGGACCTGCGCAGCTACGGCATCGGCGCACAGATCCTGCGCGAATGCGGCGTGCACAAGATGAACCTGCTGGGCACGCCGCGGCGCATGCCCAGCATGGCAGCGGGCTACGGCCTCGAGATCGCCGGCTACCTCACGAAAGACTGAAGACCATGCAAGGTGCAAACAAGGGAGCGGACGCCAAGCTGCTCAACGGAAAGGGCCTGCGCATCGGCATCGTGCAGGCGCGCTTCAACGCCGACATCACCGACGCGCTGGCCTCGGCCTGCCTCTCGGAGCTCGAGGCGCTGGGCGTGGCCGCCAGCGACATCCACCACGTGCAGGTGCCGGGCGCACTCGAAGTGCCCGTGGCGCTGCAGGCGCTCGCCGAGCGCGGCGGCTACCACGCGCTGGTGGCGCTGGGCTGCATCATCCGCGGCGAGACCTACCACTTCGAACTCGTGGCCAATGAATCGGGCGCGAGCGTGAGCCGCGTGGCGCTCGACTACCGCCTGCCCATCGCCAACGCGATCCTCACCACCGAAAACCTCGAGCAGGCCGTCGCCCGCCAGACCGACAAGGGCCGCGACGCTGCCCGCGTGGCTGTCGAGATGGCGCAACTGCTGGCCACCCTTTCATGACCGAAGACAGCTCCAAGTCCCTCAAGGCCCTAAAGGCCACCGGCGAAAAGCCCAAGCAGTCGCGCGTGGGCCTCACCAGCACCGGTGCGCGCAAGGCTTCGGCCAAGTCGAACCGCACCCGTGCGCGCGAGTTCGCGCTGCAGGCGCTCTACCAGCACCTGGTGGGCCGCAACGACCCGACCGACATCGACCACTTCACGCGCGACCTCGCCGGCTTCCACAAGGCCGACGCGCTGCACTACGACGCGCTGCTGCACGGCTCCATCGAGGGCGCCGAGCAGCTCGACGCGCTGATCCGTCCGCTGCTCGACCGCAAGTTCGAAGAGATCTCGCCGATCGAACATGCCGTGATGTGGATCGGCGTCTACGAATTCCAGAACTGCCCCGACGTGCCCTGGCGCGTGGTGCTCAACGAGTGCATAGAACTCGCCAAGGAATTCGGCGGCACCGACGGCCACAAGTACGTGAATGCCGTGCTCAACGGCCTGGCGCCGCAGCTTCGCCCGCTCGAGGTCGAAGCCGACCGGGCTTCCGGAAAAGCAAGGGCATGAGCGGCGCCGCTCGGCCGACCGCAGGCGCACAGCGCCGCAGCCAGGGGGTGCGATGAGAATTTCCACGCGCGCGCAGCGCATCGAGCCCTTCTACGTGATGGAAGTGGCCAAGGCCGCGGGCGTGCTCGCCCGCGAGGTCGCACACACCGACCGGCCGATGATCTTCCTGAACATCGGCGAGCCCGACTTCACCGCGCCGCCGCTGGTCCAGGAAGCCGCAGCCCGCGCGGTGCGCGCCGGCGCAACGCAGTACACGCAGGCCACCGGCCTCGACCATCTTCGCGAACGCATCAGCGCCTGGTACCGCCAGCGCTTCAACGTGGACGTGCCGGCGCGCCGCATCGTCGTCACCGCAGGTGCCTCCGCCGCGCTGCAGCTGGCCTGCCTGGCGCTGATCGAGTCGGGCGACGAGATCCTGATGCCCGACCCGAGCTACCCGTGCAACCGCCACTTCGTGAGCGCTGCCGAGGGCAAGGCGGTGCTGCTGCCGACCACGGCCGAGGAGCGCTTCCAGCTCACGGCCGCCAAGGTCGAGGCCGCCTGGACCGACAGGACGCGCGGCGTGCTGCTGGCATCGCCCTCGAACCCGACGGGCACCTCCATTGCGCCAGATGAGCTGCGCCGCATCCACGAGGTGGTGTCGAAGCGCGGTGGCATCACGCTGATCGACGAGATCTACCTGGGCCTCTCCTACGACGACGCCTTCGGGCAGACCGCGCTGGCCATCGACGAGAACGTCATCAGCATCAACAGCTTCAGCAAGTACTTCAACATGACCGGCTGGCGCCTGGGCTGGCTGGTGGTGCCCGAAGTGCTGGTGCCCGTGGTCGAGCGGCTGGCGCAGAACCTCTTCATCTGCGCGAGCACCGTGTCGCAGTACGCGGCGCTGGCCTGCTTCGAGGACGAGAGCATCGCCGAGTACGAACGCCGCCGCGCCGAATTCAAGGCGCGTCGCGACTGGTTCATTCCGCAGCTCAATGCGCTGGGCCTGAACGCGCCCGTGGTTCCCGACGGCGCCTTCTACGCCTGGGCCGACTGCACGTCCTTCGCCGAGAAGCTCGGCATCTCGGGCAGCTGGGACTTCGCCTTCGAGACCATGAAGCGCGCGCACGTCGCCGTCACGCCCGGTCGCGACTTCGGCACCGCCGAGACCGCGAAGTTCGTCCGCTTCTCCACCGCCAGCTCGATGGCTCACCTGCAGGAATCCATCGAGCGCCTGCGCGAGATGGCAGAGAACCGGGCGCGATGAGCTACGCGTTTCCGATCCGCGTCTACTGGGAAGACACCGACGCCGGCGGCATCGTTTTCTATGCCAACTACCTGAAGTTCATGGAGCGCGGCCGCACCGAATGGCTGCGCTCGCTGGGCGTGGAGCAGCGCAAGCTGCGCGAGGAGACCGGCGGCCAGTTCGTGGTGAGCGAGACCCAGCTCAAATACCATCGGCCCTCGCGGCTGGACGACGAACTCCTCGTGACTGCCGAACTTCGACAGTTGGGAACTGCCTCGTTGATAATCGGACAACGCGTGCTATCGAAAACAGAGCAGGAGCGAACGGGGGCCTCCGAACCCGTCCTGCTGTGCGAAGGCACGATCCGCATCGGATGGGTGGACGCAGCCACGCTGCGGCCAGCACGCATCCCGAAACAGGTGACGGGAACCCTCGAGCGCTACAGCGGCTCCATGACTCAAACTTTCAAGCCATGAACCAAGACCTTTCCATCATCAATCTCCTGCTCCATGCGAGCTTCGTGGTGCAACTGGTGGTGGCGCTGCTTGTGATCGTATCGATCGCAAGCTGGGCCGCGATCATCCGCAAGTACTTCGCGCTGCGGCGCATGCGCGCCCTCAACGAGGACTTCGAACGCGAGTTCTGGTCGGGCACCAGCCTCAACGAGCTGTTCGCCTCCGCCGCGCAGAACGCCAAGTTCGCCGGCCCCATGGAGCGCATCTTCGCCTCGGGCATGCGCGAGTACCAGAAGCTGCGCGAACGCCACGTCACCGACGCAGGCACCCTGCTCGACGGCGCCCGCCGCGCGATGCGCGCGAGCTTCCAGCGCGAACTGGACGCAGCCGAGCAGAACCTCTCGTTCCTGGCGACCGTCGGCTCCGTCTCACCGTACGTCGGCCTGTTCGGCACGGTCTGGGGCATCATGCACGCCTTCACCGGCCTGGCCGCGCTGGCGCAGGTGACGCTGGCCACCGTGGCCCCCGGCATCGCCGAGGCGCTGGTGGCCACGGCCATCGGTCTCTTCGCCGCCATCCCGGCGGTCGTGGGCTACAACCGCTTCGCCCGCGAGATCGACAAGATCGCCATCGCCCTCGAGACCTACATCGAGGAGTTCTCCAACATCCTGCAGCGCAACCTTTCGGCCAACCCGAACGCGGGCGGTGCATCCTCGGTGGCTCCGGCCAACCGCTGAACGGAGGCGCAGCCCATGCCCGCAGTTTCATCCCGCGGCCGCGGCCGCCGGACGATCAACGAGATCAACATGGTCCCGTTCATCGACGTGATGCTGGTGCTGCTGATCATCTTCATGGTCACCGCACCGCTCATCACGCCGAGCGTGATCAACCTGCCCTCGGTCGACCGCGCCAACAAGCAGCCCGACAAGCCCATCGAGATCGTCATCAAGAGCGAAGACGAAGTGCAGATCAAGAAGGACCCGTCCACCGGCACGGGCGGCACCTCGATCCCCATGACCCAGATCGGTTCTGCCGCCAAGCAGGCCCAGGGCGGCGACGACCAGCGACCGGTGGTCATCAGCGCCGACAAGGCCGTGAAGTACGAAACCGTCGTGAAGGCGATGAACCAGCTCAAGCGCAGCGGCATCGAGCGCGTGGGCCTGTCGGTCACGACCACGGGCGGCAAGTAAGGCATGTCGCTCGCACTGGATCGCCCCGAGTTCGCACCGCCGCCGCAGCGCGGCACGCTGCGTGCCCTGGTGCTGGCGCTCATCGCCCACGGCCTGCTGATCGCGGCGCTGACCTGGGGCGTGCGCTGGCGCAGCGACGCCGACGAAGGCGCGGTCGACGCGGAGTTGTGGTCGTCCACGGTCCAGCAGGCGGCCCCTCGCCTGCAGGCGCCGCCGGCCCCCACCCCGGTTCCCGCGCCGCCGCCGCCCGCCCCTGCGCCGCCGCCTCCTCCGGCTGCGAAGGCGCCAGAGCCCGCTCCTGCACCCAAGGCCCCGGACATCGCCCTCGAACGCGAGAAGAAGCTCAAGGAGCAGAAGGAACAGCAGGAACGCGAGCTCGAACGCCAGCAACAGCAGAAGAAGAAGGAGCTGGAAGCCAAGCAGCGCGCCGAGGAAGAGGCCGAGCGCAAGAAGGAACAGCAGAAGAAGCTGGCCGAGCAGAAGAAGCAGCAGGAGGCTGAAGCCAAGCTGGCCGAGCAGAAGAAGGCCGAAGCTGCCGCGAAACAGGCGGCCGCCGACCGCGCCGCCGCTCTCAAGCGCATGCAGGGCCTGGCCAACGCCACCGGCAGCGACGACTCGCGCGGCACTGCCCAGCGCAGCTCCGGTCCGTCGAGCGGCTATGCCGGCCGCATCGCCGCAGCGGTGCGCCCGAACATCACCTTCCCCGATGCCGACACCGTGAACGGCAACCCGGCAGCGGAGTTCGAGGTGAACCTGGCGCCCGACGGCACCATCGTCGGCGTGAAGCTCAGCAAGTCGAGCGGCCTGCCCGGTTGGGACGACGCTGCCGAGCGCGGCCTGCGCAAGACCGACAAGCTCCCGCGCGACACCGACGGCCGAATCTTCCCGTCGCTGATCGTCACGCTGCGGCCCAAGCGCTGATTTCCCTGCGCCCCTAACGCGCAGCTAAGAAAACGGGGCCCTTCCGGGTGACTTGCACGTCACCCGGAACTCGATAATCAGGGCTCATGACCCCCAACGGCCGCATCCGCTATGGCAGCAGTCCCCTGCTGGCCAGCCCCACCCCCGTGTGGCGCAGCAAGTTCATCGTGGCCAGCGTCGCATTCGGCTTCGTGCTGCTCGCCGGACGCGCGGCCTACGTCCAGATCTTCGCCAACGACTTCTTCCAGCACCAGGGCGAGGTCCGCTACCAGCGCACGCTGGAGCTGCCCGCCAACCGGGGCCGCATCCTCGATAGGCACGGCCTGATCCTGGCATCGGACATTCCCGCTCCCAGCATCTGGGCCATTCCCGAAGACATCGAGCGCAACGACCCGGCCACGCAGGAGAAGCTCAAGCAGGCCGCCAAGCTGCTCGGCATGCCGCAGAAGGACTTCGACAAGAAGCTCGAGGATGAGGACAAGAGCTTCGTCTGGATCAAGCGCCAGGTCGACGAGCCCATCGCCAAGCAGGTCGCGGCGCTCGACATCAAGGGGATCTACCTGCGCCGCGACTACCGCCGGCAGTACCCCGAGGGCGAGGCGGCGGCGCACCTGGCGGGCTTCACCAACGTGGAGGACATCGGCCAGGAAGGCGTCGAGCTGGCCTTCGACCACGAGCTGGCCGGCAAGGCCGGCTCGCGCCACGTGCTGAAGGACCGGCTGGGCCACATCATCGAGGACACCGAGGACCAGGTGCCGCCCACGCCAGGGCACGACATCCAGCTGAGCATCGACGACCAGGTGCAGTTCGTGGCGTACGAGAAGATCCGCGACGCCGTGGTCGCCAACAAGGCGCGCGCCGGCAGCGTGGTCGTGGTCGACGCACAGACCGGCGAGCTGCTGGCGATGGCCAACTACCCGAGCTACGACCCCAACGACCGCCGCAGCCTCACGGGCGAGCAGTTGCGCAACCGCGCGATGACCGACGTGTTCGAGCCCGGCTCGACGATGAAGCCCATCACCGTCGCCACCGCCTTGCAGCTGGGCCGCGTCACGCCCAAGACCATCATCGACACCAACCCGGGGCGCATCACGGTGTCGGGCGCGACCATCCACGACGACGAGAACTTCGGCGTGCTCACGGTCGAGGGGGTGATCCAGAAGTCGAGCAACGTGGGCGCCACCAAGATCTCGCAGCGCATGTCGGCGCAGGAGATGTGGAACTCGCTCACCGCCGTGGGCATCGGCCAGAAGCCGCAGACCGCCTTCCCCGGCGCGGTGACCGGCCGACTGCGCCCGTGGAAGTCATGGCGCCCGATCGAGCAGGCCACCATGTCCTACGGCTACGGGCTGTCGGCCTCGCTCTTCCAGATCGCGCACGCCTACACGGCCTTCGCGCACGACGGCGAGGTGATCCCCATCAGCCTGCTGAAGAACCAGGGGGAGGAGCCTCCAGGCGTGCGGGCGTTCTCGCCGCTGGTCGCCAGCGAGGTGCGCCAGATGATGCACATGGCGGCCGCGCCCGGCGGCACGGCGCCGCTCGCGCAGACGGTGGGCTACTCGGTGGGCGGCAAGACCGGCACTGCGCACAAGCAGGTGGGCAAGGGCTACGCGAGCAACAAGTACCGGGCCTGGTACACGGGCATGTCGCCGATCGACAAGCCGCGCATCATCGTCGCGGTGATGGTCGACGAGCCCAGCGCCGGCAAGTACTTCGGCGGCCTCGTGGCGGCGCCGGTGTTCAGCCAGGTGGTGCAGCAGACGCTGCGCATCATGAACGTGGTGCCCGACCTCGCCGTGACGCCGATGGCGCACTGAGGCCGCCTGGCCGGGACCGGGCTCAGCGCAGCACGCTGAGCCGCTTCACGTCGAGCTCGACCTTGCTGCCGATCAGGTCCTTGTCGAACTCGCCCGTGACCTCCACGCGCACCTTGTCGTCGATCTTCACGCCCGCCGGGAAATGCTTGGCATCGATCTCCGCCTTGATGCGGCCGGTCTCGTCGGCGAAGGTGTAGTGCTCGCCGCCGTCGTGCGACACGATGAAGCCGCGCAGCGTGACGTACTGGTCGTCCTTGCCGGTGTCCAGCAACTGCTTGACCGTCATAGCCGGCACGGTGCTCGGGCCGGCATAGGGCGTGCCTGAGGCGGCGGCAGGCTGGGTGCTCGGGCCGGTGTACTGGGCCGAGGCGGCGAACGGCAATGCCAGGGTCAACGCCAGAGCCGACGCGATGACGAGAGACTGTTTCTTCATGACGGGATCCTCCTTGTGCTTCGCGGTTGAAATGCAGGAGGCATCGTAGTCAGGGCTCCAAAGAGCCCACGCCCGCCGGGCACTTGGCGCCGTGCCGGAAGAAATCAGTCGTAGACGATCAGCGCCTTGCCCGCTTCGGCCTGCGCGGTCCAGCTGGCCAGCGCGGCGTCGGTCGGGAAGAACTTGGCGCGCTCGCCCAGCTGCAGCTCGACCTGCGCGCCGCCGCGCGCCATCGACAGGCGCACCGGCAGGCCCTGGATCAGGTCGCCCACCTCGGTCTGCTCGGTGCGCGGCGGGAAGTCCTTCAGCAGGCGCGCGATGTCGGGCGCCTTGCCGTTCACGGCCACGCGCAGGAACTTGCCGAAGCGGCAGCGCGCCGAGGCCAGGTCCCACACCTGCTGCACCTGGAAGCGCGCCTCGAAGCCGCCGCGCGCGGGCTGCAGCCGGCCGCTGACGATGACCAGCTCGTCGTCCTTCAGCGTGTTGCGGTTGGCGTTGATGAGCGCCTCGTCGGCCGTGGCCTCGATGGAATCGGACTTGTCGTCGAGCTTGAAGATCGCCAGCCGGCCGCGCTGGCCATTGATCACGCGGAAGTCGCTCACGATGCCGGCGATGACCTGCTGGTCGCGGCTGTCGAGCAGGTCGGTGATCTCGCGCTTGCAGAAGCGCCGCACCTCGTGCGAGACCTCGTCGAACAGGTGGCCCGAGAGATAGAAACCGATGGCCGTCTTCTCGAGCGTCAGGCGTTCCTTCACGCCCCAGGGCGTGGCGTCGACGAGATCGGGCTCGGCGGTGGCGGAACCGTGCTCGCAGTCGCCGAAGATGTCGGCCTGCGAGGCATTGGCCGCCGTGGCGTTGGCGAATTCGAAGGCGCGGTCCAGCGAGGCGACCAGCGCCGCGCGGTTCTGCTGGATGGCGTCGAAGGCGCCGGCCTTGATCAGCGCTTCCACCGTGCGCTTGTTGATGCGCTGGCGGTCCACGCGAACGCAGAAGTCGTACAGGCTCTTGAACGGCCCGCCCTCCTCCCGTGCGCGCACCACGGCCTCGACCGCGAGCTGGCCGGTGCCCTTGACAGCGCCGAGGCCGTAGCGGATCACCTTGTTGGTGACCGGCTCGAAGCGGTAGTTGCCGCGGTTCACGTCCGGCGGCTCGAAGGTGATGCCGAAGTTCTTCTGGGCGTCCTCGAACAGCAGCTTGAGCTTGTCCGTGTCGTCCATTTCGACGGTCATGTTGGCGCAGAAGAACTCGGCCGTGTAGTGGACCTTGAGCCAGCCCGTGTGGTACGCCAGCAGCGAGTAGGCGGCAGCGTGCGACTTGTTGAAGCCGTATCCCGCGAACTTCTCCATCAAGTCGAAGATCTCGTCGGCCTTGTCCTGCTCGATGCCGTGGGTCTTGAGGGCGCCCGCGCGGAATTTCTCGCGGTGCTCGGCCATCTCCTCGAGCTTCTTCTTGCCCATCGCGCGGCGCAGCAGGTCGGCGCCGCCGAGCGAGTAGCCGCCCAGGATCTGCGCCGTCTGCATCACCTGCTCCTGGTAGACCATGATCCCGTAGGTCTCGGAGAGCATCTCGGCCACCGCCGGGTGCGGGTACTCCACGTCCTCGCGGCCGTGCTTTCGCGCCACGAAGCTGGGGATCAGGTCCATCGGGCCCGGGCGGTACAGCGCGTTCAGCGCGATCAGGTCTTCCAGGCGCGTCGGGCGCGCGTCCTTCAGCATGCCCTGCATGCCGCGACTTTCAAACTGGAACACGGCTTCGGTCTTGCCGTCGGAGAAGAGCCGGTAGGTGGCCGCGTCGTTCAGCGGGATGTTCTCGAACGCGAAGTTCTCCTGGCCCTTGTGGCGCTTCATGATGAACTCGCGCGCGATCTCCAGGATCGTGAGCGTCGCCAGGCCCAGGAAGTCGAACTTCACGAGGCCGATGGCCTCCACGTCGTCCTTGTCGTACTGGCTCACGGCCGACTCGCTGCCGGGCTGCTGGTAGAGCGGGCAGAAGTCGGTGAGCTTGCCCGGGGCGATGAGCACGCCGCCGGCGTGCATGCCGATGTTGCGGGTCATGCCTTCGAGCTTCTGCGCGAGCTCGACCAGCATCCTGACTTCTTCTTCCTTCTCGATGCGCTCCGCGAGCTGCGGCTCCATCTCGATGGCGTAGTTGTTCTTGTCGCCCTCGATCTTCTTCTCGGGCGGATACTGCAGCGTGACCGACATGCCGGGCTTGTTCGGGATCAGCTTGCTGATGCCGTCGCAGAACATGTAGCTCATGTCGAGCACGCGGCCCACGTCGCGGATGGCCGCGCGCGCGGCCATGGTGCCGAAGGTGGCGATCTGGCTCACGGCGTTGCGGCCGTACTTGTCCTTCACGTAGTCGATGACGCGGTCGCGGTTGCCCTGGCAGAAGTCGATGTCGAAGTCGGGCATCGAGACGCGCTCGGGGTTCAGGAAGCGTTCGAACAGCAGCTTGTATTCGAGCGGGTCGAGGTCGGTGATCTTCAGCGCGTAGGCCACGAGCGAACCCGCACCCGAGCCCCGGCCCGGGCCCACCGGACAGCCGTTGTTCTTGGCCCACTGGATGAAGTCGCCCACGATCAGGAAGTAGCCCGGGAACCCCATCTTCAGGATGGTGTTGATCTCGAACTCCAGCCGCTCCACGTAGCGCGGGCGCTCGGCGTCGCGCTTGGCCTCGTCGGGATACAGGTGATTCAGGCGCAGCTCCAGGCCGGCGAAGGACTCCTGGCGGAAGAAGTCGTCGATCGGCATGCGCACGCCTTCTGCGACGAAGGGCGTCGGGAAGTCGGGCAGCTGCGGCTTGCCCAGCACCAGCGTGAGGTTGCAGCGCTTGGCGATCTCGACCGTGTTGGCCAGGGCGCTGGGCACGTCGGCGAACAGCGCCTTCATCTCCGCGCTCGACTTGAAGTACTGCTCCTCGGTGAAGCGGCGCACGCGGCGCGGATTGCCGAGGATCTCGCCTTCGGAGATGCACACGCGCGCCTCGTGCGCCTCGTAGTCCTCCCGCGCGGCGAACTGCACGGGGTGCGTGGCGACCACCGGCAGGTGCAGCCGGGCCGCGAGCTGCACGGCGGCAACCACGTGAGGCTCGTCCTCCGGACGGCCCGCGCGCTGCAGCTCGATGTAGAAGCGGTGCGGGAAGATGCCTGCCAGCTGCAGCGCCAGCTCCGCCGCGCGCTCGCCCTGCCCCTGCAGCAGCGGCTGCCCCAGCGGGCCCGCCTGCGCGCCCGACAGCGCGATCAGCCCGCCCGAAAGCTCCTGCAGCCATTCGAGCTTGCAGGCCGCCTGCGACTGGCCGCGGCCCACGTTCTGCGTCCAGGCCCGCGCCAGCAGTTCGGACAGGTTGAGGTAGCCCTCCATGTTCTGGACCAGCAGCACGATGCGGGTCAGAGCGCCGGGCTCCTTGCCCAGCCCGTCGACGAAGACTTCGGCGCCGACGATCGGCTTGACGCCCTTGCCGCGCCCCTGCTTGTAGAACTTGACGGCCCCGAACAGGTTGTTCAGGTCGGTGATGGCCAGCGCGGGCTGCTTGTCGGCAGCGGCGGCCTTGACGACATCGTCGATTCGGGTGGTGCCGTCGACGACGGAGAACTCGGTGTGCAGGCGCAGGTGAACAAACATGCCTGCATTGTAGAAAGCAGGCCCTCCACGATGTGGGTTGGCAATCCCTGAAACCGCCCTCCGCGGCGCCCCGCGGGAGCCCGGCAGAGGCCCCGCACCCGGGCGATATTCCGGCGGCACCTAAAATCCCGCCCCGTGCAAGAGATTTTGAATATCGCGGCCTACAAGTTCGTGGCCATCGACGACGGCCCCGCGCTGCGCGAGGACCTGCGCGCCCGCACCCAGGCCCTGGGGCTCATGGGCACCATCCTGGTGGCGCCCGAAGGTATCAACATGTTCCTGGCCGGAGCGGCCGACAACGTGCGGGCCTTCCTGGCGCATCTGCGTGCCGACGCCCGCTTCGCGGACCTCGAGGCCAAGGAAAGCTGGTCTGCCGCGCAGCCGTTCCGCCGCATGCTGGTGAAGCTCAAGCGCGAGATCATCCGCATGGATCACCCCGCCATCCGCCCCGCCGCCGGCCGTGCGCCCGGCGTGGACGCGCCGACGCTCAAGCGCTGGCTCGACCAGGGCCATGACGACGAGGGCCGCGAGATCGCCCTGCTCGACACCCGCAACGCCTTCGAGGTCGACTACGGCAGCTTCGAGGGCGCCATCGACTGGCGCATCGGCAAGTTCACCGAGTTCCCGCCCGCCCTGCGCGCGCACCGCGACGAGTTCAAGGGCAAGACGGTGGTGAGCTTCTGCACCGGCGGCATCCGCTGCGAGAAGGCGGCCATCCTGATGCACGAGGAAGGCGTCGAGAACGTGCTGCAGCTCGAAGGCGGCATCCTCAAGTACTTCGAGGAAGTCGGCGGCGCGCACTACAAGGGCGACTGCTTCGTCTTCGACGGCCGCGAAGCACTGGCGCCCGACCTGAGCGCGCGCTCGGCACGCGCCAGCGCCCGGGCATCCGAAGACCCCGACCTCGCCATAAAGCAGTAACCGCGGCGACGACGAGACCCACAGGCTCCCCATGCGCATCCTCCTGGTGGAAGACGAACTGGACATGGCCTCGTGGCTGGTCCGCGCGCTCACGCAGAGCGGCTTCGTGCCCGACCACGCGCCCGACGCACGCACCGCCGAGGCCTTCATGGCCGGCACCGAATACGACGCCATCGTTCTCGACCTTCGCCTGCCAGACAAGCATGGCCTGAGCGTGCTGGCCGACATGCGGGCCGCCGACGACCGCACGCCGGTGCTGATCCTCACCGCGCAGGGCGCGCTGCAGGACCGGGTGCGCGGCCTGAACCTCGGCGCCGACGACTTCCTCACCAAGCCCTTCGAGCTGGAGGAGCTCGAGGCGCGGCTCTCGGCGCTGGTGCGGCGCAGCCGCGGCAAGCAGCACCCGCGCCTGCAATGCGCCTCGCTCTCCTACGACAGCCAGAGCCGCGCCTTCACGCTGCGCGGCACGCTGCTGTCGCTCACGCCGCGCGAGCAGGCCGCGCTCACCGCCCTGCTGCTGCGCAGCGGCTCCCCGGTGGGCAAGTCGCAGCTCTTCGCCAAGGTGTTCACCAACGACAGCACCGCCGGCCCCGACGCCATCGAGGTGGTGCTGCACCGGCTGCGCCGCAAGCTCGCGGACAGCGACGTGCGCATCGTCACCGTGCGCGGCCTGGGCTACATGCTGGAGAGCATCGCCGATGGAACCTCAGCCCCAGTCCGCAGCGAATTCCCCGGCGCACACGACTGAGCAGCAGCATCGGCAGCAACAGCCGCAGCGCTTAGGCATCCGCGCGCGCCTGCTGGCGCTGCTGCTGCCGGGCCTGGTCGTGCTGCTGGCGCTGGACAGCTGGAACGACTACCGCGCGCTGACCGACTCGCTCGTGGTCGCCTACGACCAGAGCCTGCTGGAGCCGGTGCAGGCCCTGGCCAACGGCATCGTGGTGGCCAGCGACGGCAGCGTGCGCGTGCAGGAACCCTTCTCGATCCAGGCGATGTTCGAGTCCACCCGGCTGCGCTACAAGTACCTGCACGTCGGCGTGCAGCGCATTCCCAAGGGCGAGACGCTGGACGTGAACTCGCCCGAGACCACCCTCATGGGCGTGCCCGGCCTGCCGCGCCCGGCGCATCGCCCGCCCGACGGCACTCCCGTGTTCTACGACGCGGTCTACCAGCAGCACCCGGTGCGCGTGGCCGCGCTGCGCCAGACGGTGTACGACAACGTCCATCCCGGCGCGGCCTACAGCGTGCTCATCCAGGCGGCAGAGGGCACCGGCCCGCGCACAGAGGCGCAGGCCGAGACGCTGCGCCAGGAGTTCCTGCGCGACACGCGCATGGTGGTGGTGATGGCGCTGCTGGTGTGGCTGGGCGTGGCCTGGACGCTGCGCCCGCTGGAGCGCCTGCGCCGCTCGCTGCGCGAGCGCCCGCGCGACGACCTCACGCCGCTGGACGCCGGCGGCGTCCCCCACGAGGTGGCGCCGCTGGTCGACGCGGTCAACCACCACATCGCCGGCCACCGGCGCCTGGTGGCGGAGCAGTCGCAGTTCCTCGCCGATGCCTCGCACCAGCTGCGCACGCCGCTGAGCATCCTGTCGATCCAGGCCGGCTACGCGGTGCGCGAGACCGACCCGGCGCGCATGCGCGAATCGCTGCACGCGATCGTCGCGCAGCTCGCACGCACGCGCCGCCTGAGCGAACAGCTGCTGGCGCTGGCCCATGCCACCGCGGGCGACGAAGCCGCGCCGGCCGGCGCCGCGGTGGCCGATCTCAACGCCATCGCGCGCGGCGTGGTGCTGCAGTACCTGCCGCTCGCGCGAGAGAACGACCAGGACCTCGGCTGGGTCGACGCGCGCGGCGACATCGGCACGGAAGAAGCAGACGGCACGGACCGATCAAGCGACGACGAAGGAGAGGCTCCCGTGCTGCCCGTGGCCGCCAACGCGGCCGAACTGCACGAGGTGCTTTCCAACCTCGTGCACAACGCCATCAAGTACACGCCGCGCGGCGGCAATATCACCGTGACCGTGCGGCGCGATGCCACGCATGCGCTGGCCGAGGTCTGCGACAGCGGACCCGGCATCGCGCCCGAGCGGCGCGAGAGCGTGTTCGAGCGCTTCCATCGCGACAGCTCCACCACCACGGGTCCGGCGCAAGGCGCGGGACTGGGCCTCGCCATCGCGCGCGGCTACGCGCGGCGCAACGGCGGCGAGATCGAACTATCGAACGCCGACACACCAGAGCGCCCCAACGGCGGCGGACTGCGCGCGACGCTCAGGCTGCCGGTGCTCGCTCCGCGAGACCGCTGAAGGCCTTGCAGAGGCCGTTTCCGCAAGGGTTTCACCCGATACACCGGTACGTGATTACACGTATTTTGCGGCCCGCAAGGCCGTGAAGGCCTCCTCCGAAAGGGGACTGAAAGCCCCGCTTCCTAGACTGCGCTCCTTCCAGATGAAGGAGACATATGCAGCACCAGCTCGGTGAAGAAACGGCCTCGCACGCGCCCCGGCCCGCTTCGAAATTCAAGAAGGACTACTACGGCGGCGCCCTGCTGATCGTCGTCGGGCTGGCAGCCGTCTATGCCGGCGTCGGCTACCGCGTGGGCGAGCTCGCGCACATGGGGCCGGGTTTCTTCCCTGTCGCCCTCGGCGCCCTGCTGGCACTCACCGGCCTGCTGATCGCGGTGTCCGCACGCGGCGACAAGTCCGGCGGCGGCGCGAGCGAGGAAGCGGCCTCGCACGGCCACCCGGGCGGCATGCCCGACCTGCGCGGCGGCATCTGCATCATCCTCGGCATCCTCGCCTTCCTGCTCTTCGGCGAATACGGCGGACTGCTGCCCGCGACTTTCGCGATCGTGTTCATCTCGGCGCTCGGCGACCGCGACAACACGCTGACCGAGGCGCTGCTGCTTTCGCTTGCGATGTGCTTCATCGCAGTGGTCGTGTTCTGGTGGGCGCTGAAGCTGCAGCTGCCCCTCTTCCAGTGGGGAGGCTGAAGCCATGATCGGTCAATCGCTCCACGACCTCTGGTACGGCTTCGGCGTGGCCTTCCAGGGCTCGAACCTGATGTGGTCCTTCTTCGGCGTGCTGGTGGGCAACCTCATCGGCGTGCTGCCGGGCATGGGCGCGCTGCAGGCCATCTCGATCCTGCTGCCGCTCACCTACGTGATGCATCCGGTGCCCGCCATCCTGATGCTGGCCGGCATCTTCTACGGCTCGCAGTACGGCGGCGCCATCGGCGCCATCCTGATGAACATGCCCTCGCATCCGCCGCACGCGGTGACCTGTCTCGACGGGTATCCGATGACCAAGCAGGGCAAGGGAGGCGTCGCGCTGGGCGTGACGATGATCGCCTCGTTCTTCGCGGCCTCCGTCGGCATCATCGTGATGATCTTCGCCTCGCCGCTGCTGGTGCAGATCGCGTTCAAGTTCGGCCCGACCGAGATCTTCTCGATCATGCTGCTGGGCCTGCTGGCCGGCTCCACCATGTCGCGCGGCTCGCCGCTCAAGGGCGTGGCGATGACGCTCTTCGGCCTGCTGTGCGGCGTGGTCGGCACCGACGTGAACAGCGGCAGTTTCCGCTTCGCGTTCGGCCTGCCGGAGCTGAGCGACGGCCTCGAACTGGTGGCGATCTCGATGGGGCTGTTCGGCGTGGCCGACTTCCTGCTGAACGTGAACCGCATGAAGGCCATCGGCGACACCGGCACGCTCAAGCTCAGCGACATGCGCCCGAGCAAGGAAGAGCTCAAGCGCGCCTTCCCCGCGATGATCCGCGGCACGCTGGTGGGCACGGTGTTCGGCGCGATGCCCGGCACGGGCCCGACCATCACCACCTTCATCGCCTACGCGCTGGAGCGCAAGGTGTCGAAGACGCCCAACAAGTTCGGCACCGGCATGATCGAAGGCGTGGCCGGCCCCGAGGCCTCGGCCCACTCGAAGACGCAGGTCGACTTCATACCGACGATGAGCCTGGGCATTCCCGGCGACGCGGTGATGGCGCTGATCCTCGGTGCGCTGCTGATCCAGGGCATCCAGCCCGGTCCGCAGCTCATCACCGAGCACCCGGACATCTTCTGGGGCCTGATCGCCTCGTTCTGGATCGGCAACGTGATCCTCGTGATCCTGAACGTCCCGATGATCGGCGTGTGGGTGAAGCTCCTGAAGGTGCCCTACAAGTACCTGTTCCCGGCCGCGATGTTCTTCATTGCGACCGGCGTGTACAGCACGCAGAACAGCCTCTTCCAGATCTGGGAAGTGCTGGTGTTCGGCATCGTCGGCGCGGTGCTGATGACGCTGGAGTTCTCGGTCGCGCCGATCCTGCTGGGCTTCGTGCTCGGGCCGATGGTGGAGGAGAACTTCCGCCGCGCGCTGCTGCTGTCGCGCGGCGACATGTCGGTGTTCGTGACGCGGCCGATCAGCGCCACCTTCATCGGCTTGTGCGCGCTGCTGCTGCTGGGCGTGAGCTACTCCGCATGGCGCGGCCGCGGCAGCCGCAAGGCCGTGCTCGAGCTGCCGAAGGCGCCCGAGGGCGCACCGCCTGCAGAGAGCCTGACGATCGGCGGCAAGTAGGCAGCCCGGCAGGAAAACGAAAGGCCCGCATCGCGGGCCTTTCTTCTTTGGCGTTTACCTCCGCATGCCTGCCGAGGCTCAGACCGGCGTGGTGCCCGTATCGGGCTCGCGCACGCCGAAGGGCTTGCCGGGCAGCGGGATGAACTCGGTCTCGCCCGGCACATGGCCCATACGTTGCGCTGCCCAGTCGGCGCCGGCTTCGAGGATGCGCTCGCGGCTGCTGGAGACGAAGTTCCAGGTGATGTAGCGCGGGCCGTCCAGCGGCTCGCCGCCGATCACCACGAGGCGCACGGCGGCGTCGGCAGTGATGGTGCCACCCTGCCCGTGCGGCAGCACGGCCATGGTGTGGACCTCGACCGGCTCGCCATTCACCGCAAGGTCGGCATCGACCGCGTAGACGGCCAGCTCGGGCGCCAGCGCGGGCAGCTCGAAGCGCCCGCCTGCCGGCAGCGCGATGTCGAGGTACACGGTCTGCGAAAGCGTCTTCACCGGCGAGCGGGCGCCGAAGGCCTCGCCCACCAGAACGCGCACCGCCGCGCCCTGCTGCGTCAGTTCGGGAATCGCGTCGGCCGGGGTGTGCTCGAAGCTGGGCTCGATTTCTTCGTGCGCCTGCGGCAGCGCGGCCCACAGCTGCAGGCCGTGGTTCACGTAGGTGTCGGCCTTCAGGCGCTCTGGCTTGCGCTCGGAGTGCACGATGCCGCGGCCGGCGGTCATCCAGTTGATGGCGCCGGGCAGGATCTCCTGCACGCTGCCGAGGCTGTCGCGATGCATCATCGCGCCCTTGAAGAGATAGGTGACCGTCGAGAGGCCGATGTGCGGGTGCGGACGCACGTCATGCTCGCTGCCCGGCTGCTCGGTGGCCGGGCCGAAGTGGTCGAAGAACACGAAGGGACCGACCGAGCGCTGCTGCGCCGCGGGCAGCAGCCTTCTCACCTTGAAGCCGCCTCCGAGGTCCTTGTCGTGCGGCTTGAGCAGTCGGGTTTCGGGGGTGGCGTCGGTCATCGTGTTTCTCCGTGAGTGATTGATCGGCTTCGTTCGTCGCATCCAGTTCGCGGAACACCGCGCAACCGGCGTTGCCGGGCCGCCGGTGCTGCCCCCTGCGAGGGGGTTGGCGCAGCGGCACGAAGTGCGCGAAGCCCGGGGGCGAGTTCTAGCCCCGCGATCTTGCCACCGTGGCGATGCGCTCGCCGAAGGCGCGGGCGGTGTCGAAGTCGCCCTTGGACATCTCGGCCGGGCTGGCGTCCGAAGGTGCCTGCGTCAGCAGGCCGCCGTAGCCGCCCACGTAGTTCAACGAGTCGCGCGTGGCCGCCTTGTTGTTGCTCGGCAGGATGCCCATGCTGACCCAGATGCCGCTGTGCTGCATCGCCAGCGTCCACAGGTAGTTCAGGGTCGTGACCTTGTCGCCGTTCATGGTGGCGCTGTTGGTGAAGCCGGCGAAGAGCTTGTCCTTCCAGCCCTGCGTGAACCAGACCTTCGACGAGGCGTCGGCGAACTTCTTGAACTGCCAGCTCACGCCGCCCATGTAGGTCGGCGAGCCGAAGACGATCGCGTCGGCCGCGGCCAGCAGCTCCCAGCCGCCTTCGGGCAGGTTGCCGTCCGCGTCGATGGCGAGCAGCTGCGCGCCCGCGCCGTCGGCGACGGCCTGCGCCACGCGTTGGGTGTGGCCGTAGCCGGAATGGAAGACGACGACGATGTTTGCCATTTTTGGAACTCCTGAATGAAAAAGGAAGGGAGGCGGTCTCTTCGCGGAACACCGAGGAACCGGCTCTGCCGGGCCTCAGGTGTTGCCCCCGGCGAGGGGGCGGCGAAGCGACACGAGGTGCGCGAAGCCTGGGGGAAAGCTTACTTTTTGTCGATGCTGAAGCGTCCAGGACCGAAGGCGGCGAGCGCGAGCAGGCCGCCGGCGATGGCGATGTTCTTGTTGAAGTTGATCTGCTGCATCATCTTCATCGCATCGGGTGCCGACCAGTACTTGTGGAAGAACAGCGCGGTCGCGATGCTGAAGATCGCCATCACGATCGCGGTCCAGCGGGTCTTGAAGCCCAGCAGCAGCGCGATGCCCAGGCCCAGCTCCACGATGATCGCGATGACCGCGCCCACCTCGGGCAGCGGCAGGCCGACGGACGTGATGTAGCCGACGGTGCCGCTGAAGCCCATGAGCTTGCCGATGCCGGCCGGAATGAACAGGTAGGCGATCAGGATGCGGCCGATGAGGGCCAGCGTGTCCTGCGCGGGGTTGGGTGCGGTGTTTGCGGTTGCCATGGTTGAGAACTCCTCGGTTGTTGACTGGACTGGAAAAAAGACACGGGTGAAAAAAAGCCGGGCGGCCAGCGCCCGGCAAGGGGGAGATCAGGCGGCCAGGTCGAACACCAGCACTTCGGCATCCTTGCCGCCGGCCAGCGTCACCTGCGATTCGCCTTCGAGCATCGCGGCGTCGCCGCCGGAGAGCTTCTGGCCGTTCACTTCGAGCTCGCCGCGCACCAGGTGCACGTAGCTCTTGCGCTTCGGGTCGAGCGAGAGGCTGGCCTTCTCGTCGCCGTCGAAGAGACCGGCGTACAGGCTCGCATCGGCATTCACCTTCACCGAGCCTTCGCTGCCTTCGGGCGACGCCACCAGGCGCAGCTTGCCGCGCTTCTCGTCGTCGCTGAACTTCTTCTGCTCGTAGCCGGGCTCGATGCCGCGCTCCTTCGGCAGGATCCAGATCTGCAGGAAGTGCGTGGTCTGGTCGGCCTTGTGGTTGAACTCGCTGTGCATCACGCCGCGGCCCGCGCTCATGCGCTGGACGTCGCCCGGGGGAATGCTCTCCACGTTGCCCATGCTGTCCTTGTGCGCCAGTTCGCCCGAGAGCACGTAGCTGATGATCTCCATGTCCTTGTGGCCGTGGGTGCCGAAGCCGGCACCTGCCGCCACGCGGTCCTCGTTGATCACGCGCAGGTTGCCGAAGCCCATGTGGGCCGGGTCGTAGTAGTTGGCGAAGGAAAAGCTGTGGAAGGAGCGCAGCCAGCCATGGTCGGCATAACCGCGTTCCTGTGATTTACGGACTTGCAACATCGTCTGACTCCTTCTGCCCTGCCCCTGTGGGGGGTGTGCGGGCCTTCTTCGTATGCCGCGCCGGATGCGCAGCGGATGTGAAGAATTTTGGGTCTCGGCACCCGCTCGAAAGACGCCGCGGTTTGATGGCACCATTCAAATATTTTGATCAATGGAACCGCCATGCCCAGCCCCAGAGACGTGCTGACCCCCGACGCACTTGCCATGCTCCAGGCAGTGGCCGCCACCGGCAGCTTCGCCGCCGCCGCCCGCGCCCTGAACCTCGTGCCCAGCGCACTGAGCTACCGGGTGCGCCAGATCGAGGACGCCCTCGACGTGCTGCTGTTCGACCGCAGCACCCGCCAGGCACGGATGACCGAGGCCGGCGCCGAGCTGCTGCGCGAGGCCGAACGGCTGCTCGGCGAGATCGACGCGGTGGCCAACCGGGTGAAGCGCGTGGCCACCGGCTGGGAGGCGATGCTGACCATCTCGGTCGACAGCGTGATCGCCCGCGACCCGCTGCTCGACCTGGCCACCGCCTTCTTCGCGCTGGAGCCGCCTACCCGGCTGAAACTGCGCGACGAGACCCTGCTGGGCACCATCGAGGCACTGACCACGGGCGAAGCCGACCTCGCCATCGGCGCGGTGCTCGATGCCGCGAGCCTGGCCTTCAGCGCCACCGGCATCCGCAGCCGACTCATCGGCGAGCTGTGCTTCGTCTATGCGGTGGCGCCGCACCACCCGCTCGCACGCGAAACCCAGCCGCTGACCGATGCCGTGATGCGCCGGCATCGCGCAGTGGCGGCGGCCGATTCGGCGCGCCATGGGCCCAGCATGACGGTGAACCTGGTCGGCGGGCAGGACGTGCTCACCGTGCCGAGCATGCAGGCCAAGATCGCGGCGCAGTTGCACGGGCTGGGCGGTGGATTCCTGCCTGAGCCGATGGCGCGGCCGTACATCGAGGCCGGGCATCTTGTCGAGCTGAAGACGGAGCGCAAGCCGCCGCTGGGATCGCTGCACTGCGCATGGCGGGTGCCGAGCGCCGGCAAGCCGGGGCGCGCGCTCGAATGGTGGCTCGCGCAGTTCGAGCACGAAGGCACGCGGCGCGCGCTGCTGGAGCGCCATCGGGGCCGATGACGCAGCCGCGCTCCATCGACGGGGCCGACGAGTATTGCCGAGGATCGCGCGGCGCCGCTAAGGGTGTGCCCTCAGGCGGAGCGGCTGCCGGACCGATGTAGAGTGCAGACACATCCATCCGCATTCCATCCAGAAGAAAAGAGCCGTTCATGAGCACTCGCGCAACTGCAAGGAAACCGGCCAAGGCCGCCGCCGACCGTCACCGAACCCCGCCGGCCCCTAAACAGCCCAAACAGCCCGCCCAGCCCCGCCACTTCGCCGTCGTCGGCGCCGGCATCGCCGGGGTGGCCTGCGCGCGGACGCTGGTGCAGGCCGGCCACAAGGTCACGCTGTTCGAGCGCAACGACGCCCCCGGCGGGCGCATGGCGAGCGTGGACACCGCCTTCGGCCGCTTCGACAGCGGCGCCCAGTACTTCACCGTGCGCGATCCGCGCTTTGCCCTGGCACTGGAGAACACCCCCGGCGTGTGCAAGCGCTGGAGCGCCAACCTCGTGCGCGTGCTCGACGCACACGGCCGCGTGGCCGAAGCTGCGCTGCCTTCTCTCGAGCCGCACTGGGTGGCCCAGCCCGGCATGGATTCGCTGGTCGCCCGCTGGGCGGAGCCGCTGGGCGACAGCCTCGTCACCGGCGCGCGCGTCACGCAGATCGAGCCCGATGCGCTCGACGCGAAGCGCTGGCAACTGCGCACCGCCGGTGCCGACGATTCGCAGCACGTCTATTCGGGCTTCGACGCCGTGCTGCTCGCGGTGCCGCCCTCCGCTGCCCGTGCCCTGCTGGGCGACGGCGGCAAGCTCTCGGCCACGCTGGCCCGCAAGATCGCCCCCGTGCGCATCGCGCCCTGCTGGACGCTGATGATCGCCTACCCCCAGGCCAACCAGCCCAACATGTCCCACCTGGGCCCGCAGTGGAACGCGGCCCGCAGCACGCACCACCGCGTCGCCTGGCTGGCGCGCGAATCGTCCAAGCCCGGGCGCGAGCCGGTCGAGCGCTGGACGCTGCAGGCCAGCGCCGCCTGGTCGGAGGAACACCTGCGCGACGCACCCTCGCGCGTGGAAGCCAAGCTGCTGCGCGCCTTCGCCGAGATCACCGGCATCTACGCCACGCCCGCGCATGCGCAGGCCACCCGCTGGGACGAAGCCCAGACCCAGGTGCCCGTGGGCACCACCCACCTGTGGGACGCCAAGGCCCGCATCGGCGTCGCGGGCGACTGGTGCACCGGCCACCGTGTGGAGGAAGCCTTCCTCTCGGGACTGTCGCTCGCGCTCGACGCGATCTGACCGGGCCGCGATGAGGGAGACCGGCCGCTTCGCGCCATCGCCCACCGGAGCGCTGCACGCGGGCTCGCTGGTGGCCGCGCTCGCGAGCTGGCTCGACGTTCGCGCGCGCGGCCCGCAGGCACGCTGGCTGGTGCGCATCGAAGACGCCGACACCGAACGCTGCCTGCCCGGCATGGGCGAGCACATCCTCCAGCAGCTGGCCGCCTGCGCCCTGCTGCCCGACGAGCCGCCCGTGTGGCAGACCCGGCGCACCGACCGTTACGAGGCCGCCCTGGAGCGGCTGAAGGCGCGCGGCCTCGCCTATCCCTGCGGCTGCTCGCGCAAGGACATCAGCGAAGCGCTCGCCAGGCTGGGTCAGCGGCACGAACGCCACGGCGAACGCGTGTACCCCGGCACCTGCCGCGACGGGCTGCACGGCAAGCCCGCGCGCGCCTGGCGCTTCGCCACCGAGAAATTCGAGGCCGACCTTCCGCCCACGCCCGGCGTACCCTGGGAGGAAGACGCCGGCGATGCGACCGCTGGCGGCGAACTCTGCTTCACCGACCGCCGCCTCGGCCGCCCGTGCCAGAACGTGAGCCGCGAGGTCGGCGACTTCGTGCTGCGCCGCGCCGACGGCCCGTGGGCCTACCAGCTCGCGGTGGTGGTCGACGACGCCGAACAGGGCGTGACCGACGTGGTACGCGGCGAGGACCTCGTGGACAACACCGCGCGCCAGATCCTTCTGCAGCGCGCGCTGGGCTTTCCCACGCCAAGTTACCTGCACACGCCGCTGGTGCGCGGCGCCGACGGCGACAAGCTCTCCAAGCAGAACGGCGCGACCTCCATCGACACCCGCTCCCCGGCCGCCGCGCTGGCCGCGCTCGACGCCGCGGCGCGCGTGCTGGGCCTGAGCCCTTCCACGGCCACCGACTGCCCTGCGGCGCTGGCCGGCTGGGTGCCCGAATGGCGTGCTCTCTACAATTCGCGCCCGTGATGAATCTTTCCGATACCGTGTCCAACGACCTTCCGCCGGGCCATGACGAGGGTGCCGACGAAGGCGCCGACAAGCCCCATCCGCTGCACCGCCGCCTCAAGAGCTTCGTCAAGCGCGGCGGCCGCACCACCGAGGGACAGGCGCGCGCCTTCTCCGAGCTGGGGCCGCTGTTCCTCGTGCCCTACAAACCCGAGCCGATCGACCTGACCGCCACCTTCGGCGGCCGCGCCGGCCCGACGGTGCTGGAGATCGGCTTCGGCATGGGCGAGGCCACCGCGCACATCGCGACAGTGCTGCCCGACACCAATTTCTTCTGCTGCGAAGTGCACGAGCCCGGCGTGGGCGCGCTGCTCAAGCGCATCGGCGAGCAGCAGCTGTCGAACATCCGCATCTGCGCGCACGACGCGGTCGACGTGCTCGACCACATGCTGCAGCCCGGCACCCTGGCCGGCGTGCACGTGTTCTTTCCCGACCCGTGGCACAAGAAGCGCCACAACAAGCGCCGGCTGATCCAGCCCGGGTTCGTGACCAAGCTCGCGCAGCACCTGCGCCCCGGCGGCTACATCCACTGCGCGACCGACTGGCAGCCCTACGCCGAGCAGATGCTCGAGGTGCTCTCGGCCGAGCCGCTGCTGCGCAACACCGCAGAGGGTTACGCGCCCAAGCCCGACTACCGGCCGCTGACCAAGTTCGAGAACCGCGGCATCAAGCTGGGCCACGGCGTGTGGGACCTGGTGTTCGAGCGCAAGGCCTGACGCACTCGCATCGGCCCGAGCGGGCCTTGCCGGATTGAGCCTGCTGCCGCGGCATGGCACGATGCCGCGGATGACCAGCAACAAGACTGACGCAGAGCAGCTCCATCTGCGCGACCTCGCCCGGCTGCGCCGGGTTCGCGACCGCATCGACCGCGAGTACGCGCAGCCGCTGGACGTCGAGGCCCTCGCCTTCGGCGTGCACATGTCGGCAGGCCACCTCAGCCGCCAGTTCAAGCTCGCGTATGGCGAGGCGCCCTATTCCTACCTGATGACGCGGCGCATCGAGCGCGCGATGGCGCTGCTGCGCCGGGGCGACCTGAGCGTCACCGAGGTCTGCTTCGAGGTCGGGTGCTCGTCGCTGGGCACCTTCAGCACGCGCTTCACCGAGCTGGTGGGCATGTCGCCCAGCGCCTACCGCCGCGAGGCCGCCATGCAGACCGAGGGCATGCCGCCGTGCGTGTCGAAGCAGGTCACGCGACCGATCAGGAATCGAGAAGCGCCGGCCCCACGGTCGAACCTAGACTGAGCGCTCCTCGACAACAACACACCGGAGCGACCACGATGAACATCAGCATCCACGCGAGTTTTCTGCCGCACAACGACCCCGAGGCCTCGCTCGCCTTCTACCGCGACCTGCTCGGCTTCGAGGTCCGCAATGACGTGGGATACGGCGGCATGCGCTGGATCACCGTCGGCCCCGCGGGCCAGCCCGGGGTTTCCATCGTGCTCTCGCCGCCGGCCGCCTACCCCGGCATCACCGACGACGAGCGCCGCACCATCGCCGAGATGATGGCCAAGGGCACCTACGCTGCCATCCTGCTGGCCACGCCCGACCTCGAAGGCACCTTCGCGAAGCTGCAGGCCAGCGACACAGAGATCGTCCAGGAGCCGACCGACCAGCCCTACGGCGTTCGCGACTGCGCGGTGCGCGACCCCGCGGGCAGCCTGATCCGCATCCAGCAGCTGGGCTGAGGCGGAGAGACGGACCGATGAGCACCAAGGCGACGAAGAAGACGACCACGGCCGCAAAGACAGCCGCAAAGACAGCAACAAAGACGACAGCGAGGGCGGCGGCGCCTGCGAAGGCGCAAGACGCCGCCGACAGCCACGACATGATCCGCGTGCACGGCGCGCGCGAGAACAACCTCAAGGACATCAGCATCGAGATCCCGAAGCGCAGGCTGACGGTGTTCACCGGCGTCTCGGGCTCGGGCAAGAGCTCGCTGGTGTTCGGCACCATCGCGGCCGAGTCGCAGCGGCTGATCAACGAGACCTACAGCGCCTTCGTGCAGGGCTTCATGCCCACGCTGGCGCGGCCGGACGTCGACGTGCTCGACGGCCTGACCACCGCGATCATCGTCGACCAGCAGCGCCTGGGCGCCGACCCGCGCTCGACCGTGGGCACGGTCACCGACGCCAACGCGATGCTGCGCATCCTGTTCAGCCGCCTGGGCAAGCCGCACATCGGGCCGCCTGGCGCCTTCGCCTTCAACGTGCCTTCGGTCAGCGCGGCGGGTGCGATCACCGTGGAACGCGGTGCGAAGACGAAGACGGTGAAGGAAAGCTTCAACCGCATCGGCGGCATGTGCCCGCGCTGCGAGGGGCGTGGCGCGGTCACCGACTTCGACCTCGCCGAGCTCTACGACGACGGCAAGTCGCTCAACGAAGGCGCGCTCAAGATCCCCGGCTACAGCATGGAAGGCTGGTACGGGCGCATCTTCCGCGGCTGCGGCTTCTTCGACGCGGACAAGCCGATCCGCAAGTTCACCAGGAACGAGCTGCACGACCTGCTCTACAAGGAGCCGACGAAGATCAAGGTGGACGGCATCAACCTGACCTTCGCGGGGCTGATCCCGACGATCCAGAAATCATTCCTGTCGAAGGACGTGGAAGCGATGCAGCCGCACGTGCGCGCCTTCGTGGAGCGCGTGGTGACGTTCTCCACCTGCCCCGAATGCGAGGGCACGCGGCTCGCGGCGCCGGCGCGCTCGTCGAAGATCAGGGGCGTCAACATCGCCGACGCCTGCGCGATGCAGATCAGCGACCTCGCCGAGTGGGTGCGCGGCCTGAAGGAACCCTCGGTGGCGCCACTGCTGCAGGCGCTGGCTGCGAGCCTCGATTCCTTCGTGGAGATCGGCCTGGGCTACCTCTCGCTGGACCGGCCCTCGGGCACGCTGTCGGGAGGCGAGGCGCAGCGCACGAAGATGATCCGCCATCTCGGCTCCTCGCTCACCGACGTGACCTACGTGTTCGACGAACCCACCACCGGCCTGCATCCGCACGACATCCAGCGCATGAACGAGTTGCTGCTGCGGCTGCGCGACAAGGGCAACACGGTGCTGGTGGTCGAGCACAAGCCGGAGGTCATCGCCATCGCGGACCACGTCGTCGACCTCGGCCCGGGCGCGGGCTCGGCCGGCGGCAGCGTTTGCTTCGAGGGCAGCGTCGAGGGGCTGCGCGGCAGCGGCACGGTCACGGGGCGGCACCTGGACGACCGGGCGACGCTGAAGAAGAAGGTTCGCAAGCCGACCGGCAAGCTCGAGATACGCGGCGCGACGACGCACAACCTGCGCAAGGTGAACGTCGACATTCCGCTCGGCGTGCTCGCCGTGGTCACCGGCGTGGCTGGCTCGGGCAAGAGCTCGCTGGTGCACGGCTCCATTCCGGCCGGCGCGGGCGTGGTGAGCATCGACCAGAGCGCCATCCGCGGCTCGCGGCGCAGCAACCCGGCCACCTACACCGGGCTGCTCGACCCGATCCGGAACGCCTTCGCGAAGGCCAACGGCGTGAAGCCGGCTCTCTTCAGCGCCAACTCCGAAGGCGCCTGCCCCACCTGCAACGGCGCGGGCGTGATCTACACCGACCTCGCGATGATGGCCGGCGTGGCAACCCCCTGCGAGGAATGCGGCGGCAAGCGCTTCCAGGCCTCGGTGCTGGAGTACCGCTTCGGCGGGCGCGACATCGCCGAGGTGCTGGCGATGCCGGTGGACGAGGCCCTCGCCTTCTTCGGCGAAGGCGAGGCGCGCACGCCGGCCGCGCACGCCATCCTGCAGCGGCTGGCCGACGTGGGACTGGGCTACCTGCGGCTCGGGCAGCCGCTCACCACGCTGTCGGGCGGCGAGCGCCAGCGGCTCAAGCTGGCCACGCAGATGGCCGAGAAAGGCGACATCTACGTGCTCGACGAGCCCACCGCCGGCCTGCACCTGGCCGACGTGGCGCAGCTGCTGGGCCTGCTCGACCGGCTGGTGGATTCGGGCAAGTCGGTCATCGTGGTCGAGCACCACCAGGCCGTGATGGCGCATGCCGACTGGATCATCGACCTCGGCCCCGGCGCGGGGCACGAGGGCGGGCGCGTCGTCTTCGAGGGAACGCCGGCGGACCTCGTCGCCAAGCGCTCGACGCTCACAGGCAGGCATCTCGCTGGCTACGTGAAGGGAGACTGATCGAAGCCCCTTCAGCGGGCATGCCTGCCTTCCACCCTGGCCCTGAAATTGCTACACTTTTTTACTAATGTGAAAGAAGGTGTCCAATGAACACGTCACGCAGGGAATGGTTGGGCAAGGCAGGCGCGCTGGTGCTCGGAAGCGGCATCGGCATAGCCCACCCCGTCATGGCGCAGACCGCGCGGACGGCGGCCGCGGCCGGAGCAGCGCGCGTCGTGCTGCTGGGGCAATCGGTGCCGCTCACTGGCAGCGCCTCCGAGATCGGCAACGCCTTCGCGGCCGGCAGCCGCCTCGCGGTGACCGCGTTCAACGAGCGCAATGCGGCCGGCGGCCTGCAGCTCAAGCTGCTGCAGCTCGACGACGGCTACGACGCGGCCCGCGCCGCCGCCAATGCGCGCACCCTGCTCACCACCGACAAGGCCGACATGCTCTTCGGCTTCGTCGGCACGGCCAGCAGCGAGGCCGGCGCGAACGTCGCCACGCAGCAGGGCAGCCTGCTGTTCGCGCCCTTCGCGGCTTCCGACACGCTGCGCGGGGCCGATCATCCGAACGTGTTCCATGTGCGCCCCGGCATGATCGACGAGGCCCTGAAGATCGTGAGGCAGTGCGCCACCGTGGGGCAGACGCGCGTGGCGCTGGTGGGCGACGACGACGCCATGGGCCGCGCCGGCCTCGCGGCCGTGGAGCAGGCCATCAGCGAACTCAAGCTCACGCCGCTGGTCGCCAGCGCGCTGGTGCCGGCCAATGGCGACAAGCTGGATGCGGCCCTGAAGGAGGTGCAGAAGCAGTCGCCGCAGGCCATCGTGCTGGTGTCGCTCTCGGGCACCACGGCCAACGCGATCCGCAAGCTGCGCAAGAGCGGCTACTCGGGCAGCTTCATGGCCTTCTCCATCGTCGGCATCGACCCGCTCTACGCCACGCTCGGCAAGGACATCGGCGGCATCGTGATCTCGCAGGTGGTGCCTTCGCCGCGCCCCTCGGCCATTCCGATCGTCAAGGAGTACCTCGCGGCCGTCGACAACTCCGACCAGAACCCCTCGTACGAAGGCCTGGAGGGCTTCATCGCGGCCAAGGCCGCGGGCGAGGCGGTGAAGCGCGCCGGCCGGGGGCTGAACCCCGCGGGCCTCATGCGGGTGATGTCGGGCATGACCGACTACGACGTGGGGGGCTTCCGCATCAACCTGCGCCCGGGCCTGCGCGACAGCGTGCGCAACATCGACCTGATCAGCATCTCGGCCGACGGGCGGGTGCTGAGGTAGGCGGCACCCGCCCTTCTAGCCGGTGCTCACGAGCGCACGCAGCGCGTCGAGCGAGCGCAGCTCGATGCGCCCGTAGCCCAGCGAAAGCACGCCCTCGGCCGCCAGCGCATTGAGCTCCTTCGACAGCGTCTGGCGCGTCACGCCGAGCATCATGGCCAGCGCCTCCTGCGGCAGCTGCAGTTCGTGGCGCAGCTGCACCGACTGCGTGGCGTCGCCGCGCGCCAGCACCAGCAGCCGGTGCGCCACCCGCGCGCGCAGGCTGCGCAGGGTGGCGTCCTCCGCGAGGCCGTAGAGCATGCGCACGCGCGAAGCGAGCATCGCCGCGATGGCGTTGGAGAAAACCACATCGCGCATCAGCTGCAGGAAGGCCGCGGGCGGCACCACCAGCAGGTCGAGCGCCTCCAGCGCGGTGGCGTCGTGCGTGCGCGGCGAGCCGTCGATCAGCGTGATCTCGCCGAACCAGTTGCCCGGCTCCAGCACGGCGAGGATGGCCTCGCGGCCGTCCTGGCGCAGCGACGAGACCTTGATGGTGCCCGCCACCAGCCCGTAGAAGCCGCCGTCGGTGGCATGGATGGGGTCGCCCTGGCGGAACACCATCGCGCCGCGGCGTACGTGGTGCAGCTCGGCCGCACCCACCAGTGCCTCGCGCTGAGCGCGCGGCATGCTCATGAACCACGGGTTGCCTTCCAGCGCGGCACGGTGCGCGGCGGAAAGACGCGGCTTCGAAGTGGCGGCCATGAAGATGGAAATGACGAAGGAATAACGAAGGAATGACGCGGGAACGGGGGTTTACCAGAACCCCGCATTGTCAAATTCTTGACAGTTGATGGTCAAGCGCAGGCATACAGTGGCCAGCTCCCCCACAGGACTCAAAAGAACGGAGACTCCGGCGATGAATGCACGCGCAAGTTTCAAGAGCATGCAGGAAAGCACGCGCGAAGACTGGCAGCTGATCGGTGGCGAATTCATGCAGTTCGCGGGCGGCCTGCCCGCTCGCGTGATCAAGCACCTGCAGATCCTCGAAGGCGACTACGGCGGCTTCCCGGTCGACCGCTACACCCACTCCCTGCAGACCGCCACCCGCGCGCTGCGCGACGGCCGCGACGAGGAATACGTGGTGTGCGCCCTGCTGCACGACATCGGCGACACGCTCGGCAGCTTCAACCACCCCGACATCGCCGCAGCCATCCTCAAGCCCTTCGTGAGCGAGGCCAACCACTGGATGGTGCAGAACCACGGCATCTTCCAGGGCCACTACTTCTTCCACCACATCGGCCTGGACCGCGACATGCGCGACAACTTCAAGGGGCACCCGCACTACGAGCGCACCGCCGAGTTCTGCGCGCTCTACGACAACCCCGCCTTCGACCCCAAGGCCGAGACCCTGCCCATCAGCGAGTTCGAACCCATGCTGCGCCGCGTGATGGCGCAGCCGAAGCAGAGCATCTACAAATCGGCGCTGCAGCCTGCTGCACAGGCCGCCTGAGGTCCGACAGCCGAACGCACAAGGAAGACAAGAGCCACGCAGGAGTCGAAGAGAAAACCGGAAACCATTTCTTGGTCTTCCTCCTGCGACTGCTGCGCAGCCTTCGCACCCTCCGCGTCCGGCCGCCCGATTTCGACAACTTCCAAAGGACACCCCACCATGAACGCCTTCGCACAACCCGAAATCCAGAAGCTGGTCTCCGCCGAGGAGTGGCAGCTGCGCGTCGACCTTGCCGCCTGCTATCGCCTCGTGGCGCTGCACGGATGGAGCGACCTGGTCTTCACGCACATCAGCGCGCGCATTCCGGGCCCCGAGCACCACTTCCTGATCAACCCCTACGGCCTGATGTTCGACGAGATCACCGCGTCGAGCCTAGTGAAGGTCGACCAGCAGTGCAACAAGGTCATCGATTCGCCCTACCCGGTGAACCCGGCGGGCTTCGTGATCCACAGCGCGGTGCATGCGGCGCGGGAAGACATCCAGTGCGTGCTGCACACCCACACCCGCGCCGGCATCGCCGTGAGCGCGCAGAAGAACGGCGTGCTGCCCATCAGCCAGCAGTCGACCTTCGTGCTGGCCTCGCTGGCCTATCACGACTACGAGGGCGTGGCCTTCCGCGACGACGAGAAGCCGCGCCTGCAGGCCGACATGGGCAACGCCAATTTCCTCATGCTGCGCAACCACGGCCTGCTGACCTGCGGCAAGACCATCGCGGACGCTTTCCTGTCGATGTACACCTTCGAGGCCACCTGCCAGATCCAGATCGCGGCGCAGTCGGGCGGAAGTGAACTCACGCACGTGGACCCGCGCATCGTGGAAGGCGTGGGCCAGGCCATGAAGGTGCAGACCGGCGGCCTGGGCGGGCAGTTCGTCTGGCCCGCGCTCATCCGCAAGCTCGACCGCATCGACGACAGCTACAAGCAGTAGGCCCTTCGCCGGTCCCGGTTTCCACGGCTGCCAGCGCCTGCGCGACGGGTGCCGGCGGCCATTTTTTTGCCTTCCCGCCGGGGCAGCTGACAGGTGCCGGCCCCCGTTGCCGGTGCGATGATCGCCCGATGGAACTGAGGCAACTGCGCTACTTCGTCAAGGTCTGCGAGCTTCGCAGCATGGGCCGCGCCGCGGTCGAACTGGGCGTCGTCACCTCGGCGCTGAGCCAGCAGATCAGCCGGCTCGAGGGCGAGCTTTCCACCCGGCTGCTCAAGCGCAGCGCCAGCGGCGTGGTGCCCACCGATGCCGGCGTGGCCTTCCTTCACCAGGCCCAGCTCGTTCTGCGCCATGCCGACGACGCGGTGCTCGCGGCGCAGCAGGCGCGGCTCTCGGGCCACGTGAGCGTGGGCCTGGCGCCCACCACCGCCACGGTGCTCGGCGTGCCGCTCATGCGGGCCATGCGCGAGCGCTACCCCGAGGTGCGGCTGCACCTGGTCGAGTCGCTCTCGGGCCATCTCACGACCATGCTGCAGTCACGGCAGCTCGACCTGGCCGTGCTGTTCCAGACCGACACGCCGCGGCGATGGAGCGTGACGCCGCTCCTGGCCGAGAAGCTCTTCGTGATCGCCTCTCCCACGCTGGCGCACCGCCCCACCGGTGCACGCGTGCGGCTCGCGCAGCTGGCGGAGCTGCCCCTCATCCTGCCCAGCGGCAGCCACGGCCTGCGCGCCACGCTGACGGCCGCCTTCACGCGGGCCCGCATCTCGCCGCGCATCGTGGCCGAGGTCGACGGCCTCGCGCTGCTGATGGATGCGGTGCGCGCCGGCCACGGCGCGACCATCCAGCCCGGCGCCGCCACCGCGCGGCATGGCCGCGACGACCTGCAGCTCACCCAGATCGCGGACGCGCACGTGGGCCGGCGCAACCTGCTCGTGAGCCTGTCGGACGACGAACTCTCCCCCGCCGCGCTGGCCACCCGCGTGGTGGTGGCCGACACGGCGCGCGCCCTGGTGCGCGACGGACTCTGGGCAGGCGCCAGCCTTCTCGAAACGTGAACACCCCTTGCCCGAACCGGCCTTTCGCCTGAAGGCCGGCCTGCCTACAGTCTCCCGATCCCAAGGAGACCCACGAGTGAGAGTGATCGACGTACTGGTTGTCGGAGGCGGCAACGCCGCCCTCTGCGCCGCCCTGATGGCGCGCGAGGCTGGCGCCTCGGTGCTGCTGCTCGAAGCCTCGCCCAAGGCATGGCGCGGCGGCAATTCGCAGCACACGCGCAACCTGCGCTGCATGCACGACGCGCCACAGGATGTGCTGGTCGATGCCTATCCCGAAGAGGAGTACTGGCAGGACCTCCTGAAGGTGACCGGCGGCCTCACCGACGAGCGCCTCGCGCGCCTGGTGATCCGCGCCTCGTCCAACTGCCGCGACTGGATGCGCAGCCACGGCGTGCACTTCCAGCCTCCGCTGTCGGGTGCGCTGCACGTCGCGCGCACCAACGCCTTCTTCATGGGCGGCGGCAAGGCGCTGGTCAACGCCTATTTCCGCAGCGCCGAACGGCTCGGCGTGCAGATCCGGTACGACACGCCCGTGGCCTCGGTCGAGCTCGACGGCGACCGCTTCGTGGCCGTGCGCACCGAGGCCGGCGAACGCATCGAAGCGAGGAGCTGCGTGCTGGCCGCCGGCGGCTTCGAGTCGAACCGCGAATGGCTGCGCGAGGCATGGGGACGGAACGAGCGCGGCGAATGGCCGGCCGACAACTTCCTGATCCGCGGCACGCGCTTCAACCAGGGCGTGCTCTTGAAGCACATGATCGAGGCGGGCGCCGACAGCATCGGCGACCCGTCGCAGGGCCACATGGTGGCCATCGACGCACGCGCACCGCTGTACGACGGCGGCATATGCACGCGCATCGACTGCGTGTCGCTGGGCGTGGTGGTCAACCGCGAGGCGAAGCGCTTCTACGACGAGGGCGAGGACTTCTGGCCCAAGCGCTATGCGATCTGGGGCCGGCTGGTGGCGCAGCAGCCGGGGCAGATCGCGTGGTCGGTCATCGACCAGAAGGCGGTCGGGCGCTTCATGCCGCCGGTGTTTCCCGGCACGCAGGCCGGCACGCTCGGCGAACTCGCACGCAGGATCGGGCTGGACGAAGCCGCCTTCGTGCGCACCGTGGAGGACTACAACGCCGCATGCCGCGTCGGCCGCTTCGATCACACCACGCTGGACGACTGCCGCACCGAGGGCCTCGCACCCGCCAAGACGCACTGGGCACGCCCCATCGACACCGCGCCCTTCCATGCCTATCCGCTGCGGCCCGGCATCACCTTCACCTACCTGGGCCTGAAGGTCGACGAAACGGCGGCCGTGCGATTCGGCGGACGGCCCAGCCCGAACCTCTTCGTTGCCGGCGAGATGATGGCCGGCAACGTGCTGGGCAAGGGCTACACCGCGGGCGTCGGCATGAGCATCGGCACGGCCTTCGGCCGCATCGCAGGCACGCAGGCAGCGAAAGCCGCGCGGGCCTCCACGAAGAACGACAAGGAGGCCGCGCTTGCAGCAGCTCACTGATCTCATCACGCGCGCACAAGCGGATGCCCAGGGCACGCCAGCACGGCGCGTGATTTCCATCGCCCCCGCGCTGCCGCTGACTGCCGGCGCAGAGGAAGTCGCGCGCATCCTGCAGATCTGCAACGCCTGCCGCTACTGCGAAGGCTTCTGCGCCGTGTTCCCGGCCATGACGCGCCGGCTGGACTTCGGCAACAAGGCCGACACCCACTACCTCGCCAACCTCTGCCACAACTGCGGCGCCTGCCTGCACGCCTGCCAGTACGCGCCGCCGCACGAGTTCGCGGTGAACGTGCCGCAGGCCATGGCGCGGGTGCGCATGCAGACGTACCACGACTACGCCTGGCCGCCCGCGATGGGGGCGCTGTACCGCAGGGCCGGCCTCACGGTCGCACTGGCACTGGCGGGCGGGCTCGCCCTCTTCCTGGTGCTGGCCATGGCGATGTCGGGCTCGCTGATGCACGAGCCGATGGCGGGCAACTTCTACGCGATCTTTCCCCACAACCTGCTCGCGCTGGTGTTCGGCGCGGTGTTCCTCTTCGTGATGCTCGCGCTGGCGATGGGCGTGCGCCGCTTCTGGCGCGAGGTGTCTCCGGCGAACGATCCGCAGAACGCGCCAGACCTGCCGGGCGTGCGCGGCGGCGCCAGCGTCGAGGCCGCGCACGACGCGCTGCGCCTGAAGTACCTCGACGGCGGCCACGGCGAAGGCTGCAACAACGAGGACGACCGCTTCACCCCGTGGCGCAGGCGCTTCCACCACTTCACCTTCTACGGCTTCATGCTGTGCTTTGCATCGACCTGCGTGGCGACGCTCTACCACTACCTGCTCGACCTGCATGCTCCCTATGCCTTGACCAGTCTGCCGGTGCTGCTGGGCACTGCCGGCGGCCTCGGGCTGCTGATCGGCCCTGCGGGCCTGCTGTGGCTGAACCTGCGGCGCGACCCGGCGCATGGCGACACGGCACAGCGCCCGATGGACCGCGGCTTTATCGCCCTGCTGCTGCTCACCAGCCTCACCGGCCTCGCGCTGCTGGCGTGGCGCGACACGCGCTTCATGGCGCTGCTGCTGGCGGTGCACCTGGGCGTGGTGATGGCGCTCTTTCTCACGCTGCCCTACGGCAAGTTCGCGCACGGCATCTTCCGCTCGGCGGCACTGCTGAAGTTCGCGATCGAGAAAAGGCTGCCGAGCCGATTGCAGCTGGGCGCGGATTGATCGCTGGACCTCCGGTGGCGCGGAGGCGTCCTGAAATTATTCCCGTCAGAATTTAACTGGCCTGCCAACGCACTTTCTCTGCGAATTTATTCACGCACCGGCTGGCTTTCAGCGACTGGCCACCCTCCTCGAATCGCGCGCTCGAATAATCCGAAAAAACTAATTTCGGTCGAGCGATCGATTATTCAGGGAGGATCCCGTGACCAAGCCCATCCTGGCTGGCCGTCGCGTCACCATTGCCACGCCCGTCGGCGAGGCGCTGCAATTCCATCGGCTGGTCGGCCGTGAGGCGCTGAGCCAGGCCTACGCCTTCGATGTCGACCTGCTCGGCCGCAGCAACGCCATCGAGCCCAAGGCGCTCCTGGGCAAGACGGCAACGGTGTCGCTGCAGACCGAGCACGGCGGTACGCGCCATCTCGCCGGCATCGTCACCCGCTTCGGCCTCGCTCGGGAGGATGCGCGGCAGAGCTTCTACGCGATGAGGCTGCGCCCCTGGCTGTGGCTCGCGACCAGGCGCCACGACTACAGGATCTTCCAGGACCGCAGCGTTCCCGAGATCGTCGCCGAAGTACTCGGCCGCTACGGGCATCCCTTCGAGCAGAAGCTCACGCGCAGCTACCGGGTGTGGAACTACTGCGTGCAGTACGGCGAGAGCGACTTCGACTTCGTCTCGCGTCTGTGCGAGCACGAGGGCATCCATTACTGGTTCCGCCACGAGACCTCGCAGCACGTGCTGGTGTTCGCGGACGACATCGCCATTTCGCACGGCCCGCTGCCCGGCGGCGAGACAGTGCGCTACCACCCGCACGAGCAGTCCGGCATGACCGGCGGCGAAGAACCGGCCGAACGCATCTACGCATGGGAGATGGCCGAAGACCTGCGCTCCGGCCACCACTGCACCGACGACTACGACTTCGAGAGGCCCAAGGCCGACCTGCGGAGCCAGCGCCAGATGCCGCCGGGCCACGATCACGACGACCATGAGGTGTTCGAATGGCCCGGCCACTATCTGCTGAACGGCGACGGCGACACTTACGCGCGCATCCGCAATGAAGAGCAGCTGAGCGCACGCAGTCTTGTCAGCGGCCGTTCCAACCTGCGTTCGCTGGCACCAGGCCACACGCTGCGGCTGGCCGGCCATCCTCGCGACGACCAGAACCGCCAGTACCTCGTGCTGGGCGTGGCCTATCACCTGCAGGAGAACCTGCGCGCCACCGAAGGCACGGCCGCCACGTCGGGCGGCTCCATTCAGCGCTTCGCCTTCGATGCGCAACCCACCAGCTTCGCCTGGCGACCTCCGCGCACGACGCGCAGGCCTCGCACCGGCGGTCCGCAGACTGCTGTGGTAGTCGGCCCCGCCAGCGAGGAGATCTGGACCGACCAGTACGGCCGTGTCAAGGTGCAGTTCCAGTGGGACCGCCTGGGCGGCAGAGACGAGAACTCCTCCTGCTGGCTGCGCGTGTCTCACGGGTGGGCCGGGGCCCGGTTCGGCACAGCCGCGCTGCCACGCATCGGCCAGGAAGTGGTCGTCGATTTCCTCAACGGCAACCCCGACCATCCCATCGTCGTCGGGCGCTTCCACAACGCCGACGAGATGCCGGCGTGGAAGCTGCCCGCCCAGACGCACCTGACAGGCATCCGAAGCCGCGAATTCGGAGCCAGCCTGCGCGGAAACCACCTGGCACTCGACGACAGCCCGGGCAAGGTGCAGGCCCAGCTCAAGAGCGACCACCATTGCAGCAGCCTCAGCCTCGGATACATAGGCCGCATCGAGGACACCACGGGCCGCAAGGACGACCGCGGCCAGGGCTTCGAGCTGCGCACCGATGGGCACGGGGCACTGCGCGCCGCCAGCGGCCTGCTCGTGAGCACCGAACCGCGGCCGAACGCACGGGCGCATATCACCGACATGGGCGAGACCGTTGCGCGGCTCACGCAGGCACGCGAGGTGCACGAAGGCATGTCGCAGCTCGCGCTGGAAGCCAAGGCGCACGAAAGCGGTGACCAGAACGAGGTCGCCGCTGAACTCAAGCTGCAGAACGACGCGATCCAGGGCAAGGGCAACCACGCCGCGCAGAGCGAATTCCACGAGTTCAGCCAGCCGCACCTCACGCTCGCGAGCCCCTGCGGCATCCAGGCCACGGCGCAGGGCTCCAGCCACTTCGCGAGCGCGGGACACAACGCACTGACCAGCGGCGGGCACACCAGCGTGGCCACTGCGAAGAGCTTTCTGGTCTCGGCAAAGAACGCCGTGCGCATGTTCGCCTACAAGGCCGGCATGAAGCTGGTGGCGGGCAACGCCGACATCGACATCGTGGCGCTGAAGAACAGCATCAGCGTGCTCGCGAAGATGAACATCCGCCAGGAGGCCAACCGGATCACGATCACTGCGGCGGAAGAAGTCGTCATCAACGGCGGGGCGAGCTACACCTGCTGGAACGCCTCGGGGATCGTGCATGGCACGCGCGGAGCATGGCGGGCGCACGCGGCGAAGCACAGCTTCATCGGGCCCGACAGCCGCACGCCTGACAAGATGAACCGGGATGTGCAGACGCGGTTCGACCAGGAGGTGCTTTTTCATCACATCGACGAGGAGGACACGCCTGCGGCAAGGCAGCTGTTCGAGCTGATGCGTGACAGCGAAGGCGCGGCAACGCCCGCCCCTTCGGGCAGGACACTTGCGCAGGAAGCACCCGTTGGCGACATCACCAGCAACGACGGCACCACGCGGCAGCAGCGCTCGGACGGCCCTGAGTCGTACAAGGTCGCATGGCTCGGGAGGGCCTCCTGATGGCAGTGCAGGGAGAAGAAGAGGACATCTGGCTGGACTTCAGCCTGGGCCTGGACGGCTTCGCGGAGGTCACCGCCGTGACGACGCCGCTCGACGACAGGAGAAAGGTCCGCGTGCGCGTGCCCCCGGGCAAGCTGATCCCGATCGTGTTCCTGCCCGGCATCATGGGCAGCAACCTCCGCCTGTCCCGCGAGCGGCAGGAGCTGCTCAAACGAAGCGACAACCTCGCATGGTGGCCCGACAAGAAAGGCGATGCGTTCTCGCGGCGCAACGCAAGCGCCGCGGCCCGCCAGATGCGGCTGGACCCCGACGAGGTGGAGGTCGACCGCTACAACGTCACCGACGAGAAGATCGAGGGCAAGAAGCGCCGCCGCTTCGATGCCACGGGCGATACGACCATCAGCTCCGACAAGCGCCACGACAACGTGCCCGATGACCTTGGCGACATCAGCAAGCTGCTCATCACCGATCCCAAGGCCGATCCGACGCACCCGCTGGCGAGCAATCGGCAATGCTTCACCGCTGCCCAGAAGGCCCGTGCACGCGGCTGGAGCGAAGTGATGTTCGACGCCTACGGCAGCATCCTGCAGTCGATGGAACGCCAGCTCAACGACATGCTGCGCCGCGAGGAAAACAAGCTCGTCGTGTCGCCGGCATGGGTCGACAAGAGCAATCCCGAAGCGCTCATCGGACGGTCACCTTCGAGCTTCGGCGTTCACGACGCGCAGCCGCTGAGCGAGGACGATATCCGCAGGATCGGCAACTGCTGGTATCCGGTGCACGCCTTCGGCTACAACTGGCTCAGGAGCAACGGCGAGGAAGGAAAACAGCTCGCGAAGAAGATCGAGCTGCTGATCGACACCTACAACCACAACGGCTTCGACTGCCCCGGCGTCATCATCGTCACGCACAGCATGGGCGGCATCCTGGCGCGGGCGATGATGCACGCGGACTACGGCGGCATCAGGCATCGCATTCTGGGCGTGGTGCACGGGGTGATGCCCACCACCGGCGCGGCCGCCGCATACAAGCGCATGCGCGCGGGCTTCGAGGGCAGCAACAAGCCCTGGTGGCATCTGAAGTCCCGGTTGATAGGTGGCATCACGCAGGGCGTCCTGGGCGACAACGGCGAGGAAGTGACGGCCGTGCTGGCCAATGCGCAAGGCGGCCTGGAACTGCTGCCGGCAGCCGCCTACGGCACGCAGTGGCTGCAGGTGCAGGACGACAACGGCAAGTTCCTGGCGAAATGGCCCAGTAGTGACGCAACGAGCGAGATCTACACGCTCGATCGGGACAAGTGGTGGAGGTTGATCAATCCGGATTGGATTGATCCGGCGGGGCAGGGACAGTTGCCTCCTGATAAAGGCGGAAAGACCGAAGAGCAGATCGGTCCGAAGGCAACGACAGAGCGCATCAAGGAGGCCATGCGCTTTGCCAACACGATCCAGGACACCTTCCATCAGCGCACGTACGCACACTACGGCAGTGATCCGAGCCAACCCGCTTGGAACGACCTGGTGTGGCGCGTCGTAGATGGTGACCCCGCCATCGCCGGAGATCCGCTGGCCTGGACATTGCTGCCCGGAGACCAAGGTGACGACGGCCAGGGCACCTTGCGGGTCAGAGGCGACCGGGGCGAAGTTCTCAAGCTCAAGCTCCAGCGGCCGATGACACCCAGCGACGGCACGGTGCCCGTGGAGCGCAGTGCAGCGAAAGTGCGCGCGAAAGCCAAGTTCGTGCAGGCCGGATACGACCACCAGGGCAGTTACAGCGACGCCAACGCCAGCGCGGCCACGCTCTACGGCATCGTGCGCATCGCGGCCGACTTCGACACCCAATGGTGGTCCGAAAAGAACTGAACTCACCAACCAACCCTGAAGACGAGGACTTTCTGCATGAGCCGACGCATCGAGAAACTGTTCGAGCACACCAAGCTGCTTTGCTTCGGGCGCTATGTGCTAACCGCACCGGTCGATTCGAGACTGGCGTTCGGGCGCGACTTTCCGACGCTCCCCGATCAGGCGAACGATATAGAGAAGGTGATGGAGGCGGAGCGGGCGAGGATTCTTTCCAACAACAAGACAGCCAAGATCACCTACTTCGGGAAAGGCCCCGCACCGGGTACCTGGCTGATCCGATCGTTCAAAAGCGCGTCCGCTAGAGAGGTTGATCTGGAAGGCTTCCGCATCTACTACGTCGTCGGACCACACATCTTCATGAGCGGCCGTGGCACGGACAATGGCGCGACCGCAGATTCAATCCTTCGAGATGCTGTCGAACTCGCCAGCAACCTGCGCGCACGCGAGCGCGACGAGGTCCCCACGGACGAAGGCCTTTGCCATGAATACGGCTTCACCCGTGTCGACGGCACTCGAGGCCCGGCTCTGTCCCAGGCCGGCCTGCACATGGCGGCCCTGCCGGACGTCGTGTTCAGCGTCCAGAGCAACCAGAGCCAGAGCACGAAGGGCAGCAATGGCTACGGCCTGCTCAAGCTCATCAACGACCGCAAGCGGGACGCCGGCAGCAGCTATCCCAGGCTGACGACGCTGCGCGAGGGAAAGAAGAAAGTCCACGGCTGGGACGGCGAAGAGTCGCTGGTTCGCGAAGCCGATGGATCGCACGACTTCGAGTGGATGTTCATCGGTGAAACCGGCAACGTCGCACGTCCGGCCTTGCTGCAAGCGGCGATGTTCACCAAGGTGGCATCAGACCGCGTGGGTGCGGCTGCGGCCTCATCGCTCAACGACGAGGAAGCCATCGCCCTATGGGACAAGCTGCTCGAAGGCCTCAAGTTCCGAGTGGCTGTGCCCGGCGCCCCTGCCAGTGCGATAGCAATCAAGTGAATCGACCCCTGATGACAAAGACACAAGCACCCACCCGCCGCCAGGCTCTGCAGGCCTTGGCATCCGCGCTCGCGCTGCCGCTTGCCAACCTCCCATCGGCACAAATCGCACGGCTCGCCTCACAGCAGGCCGCGAACCGGCTCTGGCGCCCGATCAATGCCTGATGGCCGCCAGCGTCACATCAGGCAACAACCAGCGCCAAAACCCACCGTCCTGGGACGACTCCCGATATCTGCAGAATAGGAGCCCATGCACGTCCGACTCCCGCGCCTTCCGGCGCGCTCTCTCGCCCCCGCCTGCGCCCTCCTCTCCTTCGCGCTCCTCCTGCCGTCCGCATCGGCCGCCCCCGATGCGTCGACGGCTGCGTCCCGGCAACAGCAGGACGCCGACGCCCGCATAGAAGCCCTGATCTCCCGCATGACGGTGCAGGAGAAAGCCGGCCAGCTCAGCCTGTACGGGCCCGCCGACATCGACACGCCCAACAATCCGCAGGCCGGCTGGCGCAACGCCCAGCAGGAGACAGCCGACGTTCGCGCCGGCCGTCTCACGGGCCTTTTCAACAACGCGGGCCTCGAAGGCAAGCGCAGGCTGCAGCAGATCGCGACCAGGGAATCGCGCCTGGGCATTCCGCTGATCTTCGGCGCCGACGTGATCCATGGCTTTCGCACGATGTTCCCTATGCCGCTGGCCGAAGCCTCGAGCTGGGAGCCCGCGCTGGCGGAGCGCACCGCACGCGCCGCGGCAGTGGAAGCCACGGCCGACGGCTTCCGCTGGACCTTCGCGCCAATGGTGGACATCGCACGCGACGCGCGCTGGGGCCGCGGCCTCGAAGGCGTGGGCGAGGACGTCTTCCTCGCGAAGCAGTTCGCGGCCGCGCGAGTCCGCGGCTTCCAGGGCCCGGATCTCTCCCGGCCCGACTCGATGCTGGCCACGCCCAAGCACTTCGCGGCCTACGGGGCGGCCGAGGGCGGGCTGGACTACAACGCGAGCGACATCTCCGAGCGCACGCTGCGCGAGGTGTACCTGCCTCCGTTCCGCGCGGCACTGGACGCGGGCGCGCTGTCGGTGATGAGCGCCTTCAACGAGATCGGCGGCGTGCCCTCCACCGCCAATCCCGCGCTGCTGACAGGCGTGCTGCGCGACGAATGGAAGTTCCGCGGCTTCGTGGTCTCCGACTACACGGCCGACGAGGAACTCGTGGAGCACGGCTACGCGGCCAACCCGCGCGAGGCAGCCAAGCAGGCCTTCATGGCGGGCACCGACGTGAGCATGCAGAGCGGCCTGTACATGCGCTACCTGCCCGATCTCGTCGCCTCGGGCGAAGTGCCGATGTCGCGGCTCGACGAGGCCGTGCGCCGCGTGCTGCGCGTCAAGCAGAAGCTGGGCCTGTTCGACGACCCCATGCGCGGCCTCGACGGCCTGCCCGCCGCACAGCGCCCCGAGAACCCCGAATTCATCTCGCTGGCCCGCGAGAGCGCACGCCGCTCCATCGTGATGCTGAAGAACGAGCGCATGCTGCTGCCGCTGCCCAAGGCCGGCACGAAGATCGCGCTGATCGGCCCCTTCGCCGAGGGCACCATCGACCTGATGGGCGCCTGGAGCCTGTTCCCCGGACAGTCGGCGCCGGTGGGCATCGACCAGGGCCTGCGCACGGCGCTGGGGCCCAATTCGTCGGTGAACGTGGTGCGCGGCTCTGGCATCGAATCGGCGCTGCCCGGCGGCATCGAAGCGGCGGTGGCCGCCGCGCGCGATGCCGACGTGGTGCTGCTGGCCATCGGCGAAAGCCAGAAGATGTCGGGCGAGGCACGCTCGCGCAGCGACATCGGCCTGCCGCAGGCGCAGCAGGACCTGGCCGAGGCAGTGGCCGCCACCGGCAAGCCGGTGGTCGTGCTGCTGAGCAACGGCCGCGCGATGGCGCTCAAGGGCGCGGTGCGCAATGCGCGCGCCATCCTAGTGACCTGGTTCCTCGGCGTGCAGACCGGCAACGCGATCGCCGACGTGGTGTTCGGCGACTTCAATCCCTCGGGCCGGCTGCCCGTGAGCTTTCCGCAGACGGCCGGTCAGGTGCCCTACTACTACGGCCACAAGCGCACCGGCCGCCCCTCGCCCGAGAACGTACCCGACATGGCCTTCAAGACCCGCTATGTCGATGCGACGAACGAGGCGCTGTACCCCTTCGGCTTCGGCCTCGGCTATGCACCCGTGCGCTACGACAACGTGGAACTGAGCAGCGAGCGCATGCCGCTGTCGGGCACGCTGCGCGTGCGCGCCACCGTCACCAACACCGGCACCCGGGAGGCCGAGGAAGTGGTGCAGCTCTACATCGGCGAACGCGCCGCGAGCGTCACGCGGCCGGTGCGCGAGCTCAAGGGGTTCCGCAAGCTGAGCATCGCGCCGGGTGCGTCGGAGATCGTCGAGTTCACGCTCACGGCCGACGACCTATCGTTCATCGGCCGCGACATGAAGCCCATCGTGGAGCCTGGCGAATTCGACCTGTGGGTGGCGCCTTCGGCCGCGAGCGGCATCCGCAAGCGCTTCGTGCTCACGCGGGACTGAGGCCCGGCCCCACCTCGTCCTACTCGCCCATCGCGTGCTCGACCGGCGAACCCGACGGGTTCGCCGACGCCACGGGCGGCGCCACCTGCGACTCCATCACCTCGGTCGGGTGGATGCCGTTGTTCGCGCGAATCGCCTCGGCCTGCACCTGGGCGCGATCGGCGCCGGACACGCTCGGTGCCGGCTGCGACTCGGCAACCTCGGTCGCATGGACGCCGTTGTTCGCGCGCGCGGCCTCGTCGGCCACCGCATCGCGCGACTGCGTGGAATGCGAGAGCTGCGGGTAGTCCGGATCGGCACGCCCGCCCGCATGCGCGAGCGATGCCAGCACCAGCGCGGGCGCAGCGGCGATGCACAGGGCAATGGTTCGAACTCTCATGGCTGTCTCCTTGAGTTGAGTGATGACGACGGATTCACTCTAGGGCGCGGTACTTATCGGCCGCTGAGGGGCTGCTTAGGTTGGGGTGAGGGTTCGCTTAGGCACGCGTGAGCATGTGCGGCGCAGCCAAGCTCTATATTCGACCGCTTCGCTCTCGGAAATCATCTGTGGACACAACGTACGCCGAAGCCTCGCCGATCGCCATTCGCCGCGCCAGGCCCGGGGATGCCAAGGGCATCGAGAACCTCTATGGCGAGCTTGTAGACAGCGCGAACGTGTGCGTGTTGCCGGAGCGCATCGCAGAACTTGAAGATGACCCAAGAACCTCGCTGCTCGTGATGGAGGACAAGGGTGTGCTGCACACGACGGCGCTCCTGATCTTCTGCGCCGACGTGATGTACGCGACCCAGCCATTCGCGATCGTCGAAAACATCGTCGTGAGCTTGGCATCTCGTGGCAGAGGCCTGGGGACTGCGTTTCTGCGGCACATCGAAGAGGAATGCATCGCGCGTGACTGCACCAAGATCATGTTGCTGAGCGCCGTCGAGCGCGGCAGAGCGCACAACTTCTTCGAACGATGCGGGTTCTCCGGCTCGAAGAAGAAAGGTTTCGTCAAGTACCGGCGAGCTTTCCGCAACGGCGCCGGATCCAGTCCCGTCAGCATTGCACGCAAGACATGAGGATCGATTCAAGATGACACGATTCACGCTGACCGAAGCAACACCTCTGGTTCCCGAGGGCCTTCGCTGCCGCTTCCTTCTGGCTGATCCGGCGCAAACAGACCGGATGACGGTGCTTGTCGTTTCCTTTGAAGGCGAGTATCCGGAGGGTAGCCTCGGCAACGGCCATGCCAGCTACATTGCCACAAGCACACTGACGGGCCTCAAGGCATTCGACGCGGACTGCGTGATCCTGGACTTTCGCGCCATGACGTATCGCTGGGGCAATTCGTTGCTCCAGGTGTTCCATGACGTTGCACAGTTTCGTGGCGAGGAAGGAGAGCCCGGCGCGCCACCCTTCCCGGTGCTTGCCGTCACTTCGAAAAGATCCCGAGCGGGATTCCTGTCGCTGGTCACCCCCACCGGCCGTCCAGCGCCAGACTGGCATTTAGAAGACATCGACGAGGCGATCGCCCACGGCGTCCGGAGGGCAAGGGAATGGCTGGATTTCATCTGAAGGATTCAAGAGAGGCCCGCATGGCCATCGCCGCCATTCCCTTCGATCGGGCGTTGGATCTCGTCTCCGACACCGACGCGGGCACCTATCGGTTCCGCTCGGACGGCAGCGTCGTCGCCACCATCGGCACGAAGAACGGTCCGGTGGCCGCCCCCGTCTTCAGCTATCGCGTCGTGTCTCCCCACCGTCTCGAGATCGTGGGTTCCGACGGTCACGTCGATCAATGGACAGGTATCCGCGTCGAGGGCAACCTGCTGCACGCCGAGTGCAACGGCCGGGCCCGAACCTTCACCATCAGGAAAACAACGGTCTCATGAAAGTCAAACGCCTGGTCGCCAACTTCGCCACCCCCGATCCCGCACGCGCCGCCGTGTTCTACAAGGACATCCTCGGCCTCGACCTGCTCATGGACCACGGCTGGATCCAGACCTACGGCTCGCAGGCCGGCATGACGGTGCAGCTGAGCTTCGCATCCGAAGGCGGCTCGGGCACCGCGGTGCCCGATCTGTCCGTCGAGGTCGATGACGTGGACGAAGCCTTCGAGCGCATGAAGGCCTCGGGCTTCGACATCGAATACGGCCCGGCCGACGAGCCCTGGGGCGTGCGGCGCTTCTACGTGCGCGATCCGTTCGGCAAGCTGGTCAACATCCTCTCCCACACCTGACACGCCTGACGCACCCGACAGCCGCGGGCCTCAGTCGAGCCCGTGGAAGATGCTGTCGTCCGGCCCGATGTGCGAAGGCGGTGTCCAGGCGGCGTCGCGCATCGAGCGGCTCACCAGCTTGTCCACGCCCAGCAGCGTGGCGAAGATGGCCATGCGCACCGGGATGCCGTTGTCCGTCTGGCGGAAGATGGCCAGGCGCGGATCGTTGTTCAGGTCGACGCTGAGGTCGTGGGAGCCGGGGCGGCTGTCGCGCGGCAGCGGGTGCATCACGACCACCTCGGGCTTGCAGGCCGATTCGATGAGCGCGCGGTTGATCTCGAAGGCGTTGTCGAAGCCTTCCAGCACTTCGTCGTGCGCGAAGCGCTCCTTCTGGATGCGCGTGGCGTAGATGATGTCGGCGCCGGCCAGCCCCTGGGCCGGCGTGGCGGCCGTCTCGACCACGTGGCCGTTGCGGCTCACCGCATCGACGATCTCCTGCGGCATGGCCAGCGAAGGCGGCGAGATCAGCGTGAACTTCAGGCCCTTGTACAGCGCCAGCAGCTTGATGAGCGAGTGCACGGTGCGCCCGTATTTCAGGTCGCCGACCATCGCGATGTGCGCGCCGTCGACCAGCTTGCCCAGACGCGAGAACTCGCGCTGGATGGTGTAGAGATCGAGCAGCGCCTGGCTCGGATGTTCGCCCGGGCCGTCGCCGCCGTTGATGACGGGCACGTTGGTGGCGCGCGCGAACTCCGTCACCGAGCCCTGCTCAGGGTGCCGCACCACGATGGCGTCGACGTAGCCGCTGATCACGCGGCTGGTGTCGTAGATCGACTCGCCCTTGGCCATCGAGGAGAAGGTGAAGCCCGTGGTGTCGCACACCGAGCCCCCCAGCCGGCAGAACGCGGCACCGAAGCTCACGCGCGTGCGGGTGCTGGCCTCGAAGAACAGATTGGCCAGCACCGCCCCTTCGAGCACGCGGCTCACCTTGCGGCGGCGCGCGATGGGCTGCATCACGTCGGCCAGTTGGAACAGCTCGTCGATGGCGTCGCGGTTGAACTGGCTGACCGACAGCAGGTGGTGCGAGCCCTCGACCGCCATGGACCTGCGCAGCGCCCCATCATGTGCGCTTTGCGTATATTCACCGCGCCGACCGTCGGAAGCGAGGATCTCGCTCACGAAGCGCCGCGCAACCTCGGGCATGGCCCTGAATTCATTGGATTCATCGGGCAGCAGCCAGGCGTCGAGCGCCCTTCTTCGGCTGCCGATGCGCTCCGCGAAGGCGTCGCGCGTCATGTTGAGTTGACGCATCGCGTCGCGGAGGAGCACCTGTTGCGGCATGTTCATGGCCGCAAATATATACTCAATGCGTATATTTTCAAAGCGCTTGGGCAACAAGGTGAATCGGCCGCCCATGAAAAAAGCGGGCCTTTCGGCCCGCTTCGTCCTTTTTCAGGCAACCGCCGCAGCAGCTGCCGGTGTCACCTGATTACAGGCCAGCCTGGCGCGTGAACGACACGCTGGGCTTCTTGTACGCAGCCGGCACTTCGTCGCGGTAGAAGGCGCGGCGGTCGAGGCTGGCGAGCGGGTCGTGCGCCTTGGCGACGGCTTCGGCCTGGACAGTGGCGCGGTTGGCGGTCGACGTGAAGGCCTGGGCGCCAGCGGAGGAGGCTTCGCTGTATTCGTTGCCGACGCGAGCGGCGGCAACGGCTTGCGGAGCGACTTCGGCGCGGCTCACCGAGGAGTTCACGACGTGCACGCCGTCATAGGTTTCTGCTTGGGCGCCGGCAGCAGCCAGGAGCGAGAGGGCGGCAGCGGCGAGGATCTTCGAGGCATTCATTTCAATCTCCTTCAGGGCAAACGGTTGGTTGGTGAGGAGAAGTTTGATCCTGATCGGCATCAAAAAACGCTCGCAAAATGAACCGCGGCGTTCACAGGATTGAAACAATGCAGCCTCTTGAAAAGAAACTGGTCAATAGGGGGTTCATCCCTCCCCTTCCCCCTTTTTCCTTCCTGCTGCCTGGCTCGCGGCACTGTTCTTCAGTGGCTGATCATCCAGGGGCGCCTCGACGGCGCCGCCTTCGCGCCGTTGGGCGCGGTCACCGTCGCCCCTCGCTTGCCCGATCCGCAGCACCCGCAGCCCGCCGGATGGCGAAGCCGCGCATAGTCGCGAGAGCTCACGGGCTCGTGCCGCGCGCGCTCGTTGGTCTCGATGGCGCGGCGCGTGCCCGAGGCCATCAGCGCGAGACGCGGCGCGGCCGACAGCACGCGCGGCGAAGCGCTGCCGCAGTCGGGACACGCGGCCGGCTCGTCGCGCAGGCCCGAAGGCCGCAGCGCCTCGAAGCCGCCGCAATGCCCGCAGGCGTAGTCGTAGGTGGGCATGGACGCGCGCCTTTCTCTTTCTTCAACGCAGGTCGGGCGACAGCGGCATGCTCACGCTGCCGTCGATCATCTTCACCGGGCCGGCGGCGCTCGGGTTGATGTCGAAGTCGAAGATGCCCGTGGGCAGCCACAGCGTGGCGCACGAATTGGGCACGTCCACCACGCCGCTGATGTGCCCCTGCACCGGTGCCGTGCCGAGGATCGAGTAGGCCTGAGCGCCCGAGTAGCCGAACTTCTTCAGGTACTCGATCGCGTTCAGGCAGGCCTGGCGGTAGGCCACGTTCACGTCGAGGTAGTGCTGCTTGCCGCTCTCGTCGACCGAGATGCCTTCGAAGATCAGGTAGTCGTTGTATTGCGGCGTGATGGGGCTGGGCTTGAAGATCGGGTTCTTGATGCCGTACTTGGCCATGCCACCCTTGATGAGGCTGACCTTCATGTGCACCCAGCCGGCCATCTCGATGGCGCCGCAGAAGGTGATCTCGCCGTCGCCCTGGCTGAAGTGCAGGTCGCCCACGCTCAGGCCCGCCCCATCGACGTACACCGGGAAGAACACCTTGGAGCCGCGCGACAGGTCCTTGATGTCGCAGTTGCCGCCGTGCTCGCGCGGCGGCACGGTGCGCGCGCCTTCCGCGGCGGCCTTCGCCCTCGCCTCGCCGGTCATCTTGCCCATGTGGGCGGTGCCGGCGAAAGGCGGGTTGGCCAGGCCGGGAACGCGGTCCGGGTCGGTGGCGATGAGCGCCTTCTCGCGCTCGTTCCACATGTCGAGCATGGGCTTGTCGGGCAGGCAGCCGATGAGGCCGGGGTGGATGAGGCCCGCGAAGTTCACGCCCGGCACGTGGCGCGAGCTGGTGAACATGCCCTTGAAGTCCCAGATCGATTTCTGCGCTTCGGGGAAATGGTCGGTGAGGAAGCCGCCGCCGTTCTTCTTGGAGAAGAAGCCGTTGAAGCCCCAGAGGCTGTCCTGCTTGGCGCCGATGTCCAGCAGGTCGACCACCAGCAGGTCGCCGGGCTCGGCGCCTTTCACGCCTACTGGGCCCGAGAGGTAGTGCACGGTGCTCAGGTCGATGTCGCGCACGTCGTCGGCGCTGTCGTTGTTCTTGATGAAGCCGCCGGTCCAGTCGAAGGTCTCCAGGATGAAGTCGTCCCCCGGGTTGACCCAGCAGGCCATCGGGATATCCGGATGCCAGCGGTTGTGGATCATCTCGTTCTCGGTGGGCGGCTTGGTCAGGTCGACCTTGATCAGCGTGTCCGTCATATGCAGTGGCTCCTGGTTGGGTTGTGTTGAACGGAAGAATCAGACAGAGAGATAGGCCTTGATGCGCTCCACGTCGGTCTTGTCGCGCGCCGTCTCGTGCACGAGGCGTCCGCCCTCGATCACGAAGAGCCGGTCGGCCACGTCCATCGCGAAGCTCAGCACCTGCTCGGACACGACGATGGTGATGCCGCGCAGCTTGCGGATCTCGTTGAGTGCCTTGGCGATGTCCTTGATGATCGAAGGCTGGATGCCTTCGGTGGGCTCGTCGAGCAGGAGCACCTTGGGGTCGGTGACGAGCGCGCGCGCAATCGCCAGCTGCTGCTGCTGTCCGCCGGAGAGGTTGCCGCCCTTGCGGTTCTTCATGTCCCACAGCACCGGGAACAGCGCGTATATCTCCTCTGGAATGCGCCGCGTCTTCGAGTTCTCCAGGCCGGTCTGGATGTTCTCCTCCACCGTCAGCGTCGGAAAGATCATGCGGCCCTGGGGCACGTAGGCGATGCCCTTGGCCACGCGGCGGAAGCTCTCGTCGCGCGAGACGTCCTGCCCCGCCACCTCGATGCGCCCGCTCTTGAGCGGCAGCACGCCCATGAGGCTCTTGAACAGCGTGGTCTTGCCCATGCCGTTGCGGCCCATGATGGCGACGGTCTCGTTGGCATGGCCGTCGAACGAGATGCCGTGCAGGGCCTCGCTCTGGCCGTAGGCGACGTGAAGGTCCTCGACCTTGAGGTTGATGTTGCTCATGTCAGTGCCCCAGGTAGACGTCGATGACCTTCGGATCGGCCTGCACCTTCTCCATCGGCCCTTCGGCGAGGATCTTTCCCTGGTGCATCACCGTGACCTTGTGCGCGATCTGCTTCACGAAGGCCATGTCGTGCTCGATGACGATCACGGCGCGGTTCTGGCAGATGCGCTTGAGCAGCTCGGCGGTGAGCTCGCGTTCGCGTGCACTCATGCCGGCGATGGGCTCGTCGAGCATCAGCAGCTCGGGCTCCTGCATCAGCAGCATGCCGATCTCCAGCCACTGCTTCTGGCCGTGGCTCAGCAGGCCGGCCTCGGTGTCGAGCCTGTCGGCAAGGCCTATCTCTTCGGCGACCGCCTGCACCCTGGCCTTGACCTCGTCGTCGCACTTGAAGGCGAGCGCGCCGAACACCGAACGCCCTTTGGGAAACGACACCTCCAGGTTCTGGAAGACGGAAAGGTTCTCGTAGATCGACGGCGTCTGGAACTTGCGTCCGATGCCCAGGCGCACTCGCTTGTGCTCCGCCATTCTGGTGAGCTCGGTGTTCCTGAACTTGATGCTGCCGGCGCTGGCGCGGGTCTTGCCGCAGATCAGGTCGAGCAGCGTGGTCTTGCCGGCGCCGTTGGGGCCGATGATCACGCGCAGCTCGTTGCGGTCGATGTACAGCGTCAGGTCGTCGATGGCCTTGAAGCCATCGAAGGAGACGGTGAGGTCTTCCACGGCGAGCGCGAAGTCGGTGTTGCTCATGGATGCTGGCTCCGGTCAGGCGCGCTGGCTGCCGACGCCTTCGGGCAGCGTCGGTTCGGGCGGGGTCGATGTGGCGGACGGCGCGGGCACGGCAGCGGAAGCGGCGGGCGGCTTCACAGCGGCTTCGCGCAGCGCCTGGCGGCGCGACTTCCACCAGGGGCGGATCTTCTCTTCCCACACCCCGGCGAGCCCCATCGGGAAGGCCATGGTCACGCCGATGAAGAGCGCCGCCATCAGGAACAGCCACAGGTCGGGGAAACTCTCCGAGAACAGCGTCTTGCCCGCATTCACCAGCAGCGCGCCGTACACCGCGCCCACCAGGCTCATGCGGCCGCCCACGGCGCAGAAGATCACCATCTCGATGGAGGGCACGATGCCCACGAAGCTCGGCGACATGAAGCCCACCTGCAGCGCGAACATCGCGCCGCCGATCCCCGAGAGCCCCGCCGCCAGGCAGAAGATGAAGACCTTGAAGTTCGAGACGTCGTAGCCGGAGAAGCGCACGCGGTCTTCCTTGTCGCGCATCGCCAGCAGCAGCGTGCCCAGCTTGCTGGTCTGGATCCAGCGGCACAGCAGGATGCTGCCCACCAGCAGGCCGACGCAGACGTAGTAGAGGACGTACTTGGCGCTGTCGGTGCGCGTGTCCCAGCCCAGCAGGGTCTTCAGGTCGGTCATGCCGTTCACGCCGCCGGTGTAGCCCTGCTGGCCGATGATGAGCACGGTGCAGATCAGCGCCACCGCCTGCGTGATGATCGCGAAGTACACCCCGCCCACGCGCCGCTTGAACATCGCGAAGCTGATGAGCCAGGCCAGTGCCATCGGCGCGAGCACCACGAGCGCGAGGCTCACCGGCAGGCTCTTGAACGGCAGCCACAGCGTGGGCAGCTCGGTGATCTGGTTCCAGTCCATGAAGTCCGGGATGCCGGGCGTGGTCTGGATCTTGGTCGACACCGGATCGGAAGCCTCGAGCTTGAGGAACATCGCCATCGCATAGCCGCCGATGCCGAAGAACACCCCCTGCCCCAGGCTCAGCACGCCGCCATAGCCCCACACCATGACGAGGCCCACGGCCACGAAGGCGTAGGTGAGGTACTTGCCCACGAGGTTGAGGCGGAAGATGTCGAGCGACAGCGGCAGCACCACCGCGAGCAGCAGCACCAGCAGCAGCAGGCTGCCGAGCTGGTAGCGCTGGATCGAGGCCTTGATGAAATTCATCGATGACTCCAAAGCAGGAAGAGGGAATTGAAGGCGCGCAGGATCCGTAGCGAGCGGTGCGAGATCGGATCGCGCAGCAGGTTCATGCGTGCCTTCAACGGCGGACCTTGACGGCGAAGAGACCCTGCGGGCGCAGCATCAGGATGAAGACGATCAGCGACAGCGTCAGCACCTTGGCCATCGAGCCGGTCATGAAGAACTCCGAGACCGACTGCGTCTGCGCGATGCCGAAGGCCGAGACCACCGTGCCGAACAGGCTGGCCGCGCCGCCGAAGGTGACGACCAGGAAGGCGTCGACGATGTAGAGCGACCCCGAGGTGGGCCCGGTCGAGCCGATGGTGGTGAAGGCCGCGCCCGCCACGCCGGCAATGCCGCAGCCGATGGCGAATGTGAGGCGGTCGGTCTTCTTCGTGTCGATGCCGGTGGCGTTGGCCATGGTGCGGTTGGCCACGGTGGCGCGCACCCTCAGGCCCCAGCGGCTCTTGTGCAGCGCGACCAGCACGCCGCCCGTGACCAGCGCGGTGAGCGCGAGCACGAACAAGCCGTTGATCGGGATGTCCAGGCCCTCGTGCGGCGTCCACGAGCCCATGAGCCATTCGGGCAGCGTGGGGCTCACCTCCTTCGGCCCGATGAAGGTGCGGAAGATCTGCTGCAGCCCCAGGCTCACGCCCCAGGTGGCCAGCAGCGTGTCGAGCGGCCGCTTGTAGAGGTGGCGTATCAGCACCCACTCCACGATCCAGCCGACGATGAAGGCGAAGACGAAGGCCAGCGCGATGGCGATCGGGAAGTAGTACGGCATGAACTCGGGCGCGAGGCTCTCGGTGACGCGCGCGGCCAGGTAGATCGAGTAGGCGCCGATGGTCATGAACTCGCCATGCGCCATGTTGATCACGCCCATCTGGCCGAAGATGATCGCCAGGCCCAGCCCCATCAGCAGCAGCACCGCGAAGAGGCTCAGCCCCGCGAAGCCCTGCATGAGGCCGATGTTCAGCATGTCCGACAGAGTCATGGCAACGGATTCCGATGTTTGGGGTATTGGCTCCTTCCCCCTTTGGGGGAAGGTTGGGATGGGGACAGACGGCGCCTGCGAGCGCAAGGCTTCATCGATGGTTGCCTGCCCCCACCCCTGCCCTCCCCCGGAGGGGGAGGGAGAAAGACACGGTTACTGGTAGCCCTTCGGGAACGGATCCGGCTTGATCAGCTCGGCCGACTCCGCCACCACCTTGAAGGTGCCGTCCGCCTGCCCCTGCCCGATGCGCGCCTTGCTCCACAGGTGGTGGTTGGCGTCGAGCTTCACGTAGCCCTCGGGCGCGGTCTTGAGTTCGATGCCGGGCGATGCGGCCACCACCTTGTCGACGTCGAAGCTGCCGGCCTTCTCCACCGCGGCCTTCCACAGCCAGGGTCCGAGGTAGCCGGCCTGGGTCACGTCGCCGATGACGGCGTCCTTGCCGTACTTGGCCTTGAAGGCTTCGACGAACTTCTTGTTGTTCGCGTTGTCCAGCGTCTGGAAGTACTTCATCGACGAGTAGAAGCCAGCGAAGTTCTCGCCGCCCACGCCGGTCATCTCGTCCTCGGTCACGGCCAGCGTCAGCAGGAACTGCTTGTCGCCGGTGATGCCCGCGGCCTTCAGCTGCTTGTAGAAGGCCACGTTCGAGCCGCCCACCACGGCCGCGAAGATGCAGTCGGGCTTGGCCACCTTGATCTTGTTGATCAGCGAGTTGAAGTTGGTGTGGCCCAGCGGGTAGTACTCCTCGCCCTTGACCGAGCCCTTCTGGAAGTTCTCGATGTGCTTGCGCGCGATCTTCATCGAGGTGCGCGGCCAGATGTAGTCGGAGCCCACCAGGAAGAAGGTCTTGGCCTTCTTCTCCTTCGCGCCCCAGTCCAGGCCCCAGATGATCTGCTGCGTGGCCTCCTGGCCGGTGTAGATCACGTTCTTGCTCTGCTCCAGGCCTTCGTAGAAGGTCGGGTAGTACAGCAGGCCGTTCTCCTTCTCGAACACCGGCAGCACCGCCTTGCGCGAGGCGCTGGTCCAGCAGCCGAAGACGGCCGCGACCTTGTCGTTGACCAGCAGCTTCTTCGACTTCTCGGCGAAGGTGGGCCAGTCGGAGGCGCCGTCTTCCTTGATGACCTTGATCTTGCGGCCCAGGATGCCGCCCATGGCGTTGATCTGGTCGATGGCGAGCTGCTCGGCCTGGATGGAGCCGGTCTCCGAGATGGCCATGGTGCCGGTGGACGAATGCAGCTGGCCCACCGTCACCTCGGTGTCCGTCACGGCGAGCTTCGTCGTGTTGACCTTGGCCGTGGGGAACTGGCCCTGGCCGAAGCTCAGGCCGCTGAGGCCCATCACGGGCAGCGCGGCGGCGCCCTGCAGAAGGCGGCGGCGGCGCAATGCCATGGCATCGAGGGAAAGATCGGAATCACGCGACATCAGGAAACTCCAGGCAGGTTGTTGGAAAGGAAGGCCGCGCACCATCGAAGTGCATCGGACGGTGCCCCGAGCACCATGGCTGGAACTTTAGAAATCACCGGCGTATGCGCGAATACGTCATTCAACGTAGCGGCGAGGGCCCCCCGTGCCTGCAGACTCGCGAGCCAGAAACCGGTGGAAGCACGCAGGGAGCGCTTCTTGCTGTACCCGGGCCATGCCACCGCCGCCGCGAGAACCCGCCATGCAATCCGTCTCCGGACAGAAGATCTTCCGCATCCGCCGCGACTACAACGCCTGGGTCGCGAACGAGACGCTGGAGGACTACGCGCTGCGCTACACGCCGCGCAGCTTCCGCAAGTGGTCGGAGTTCCGCGTCGCCAACGCAGCCTTCGGCGCCACCTCCTTCCTGGCGCTGGAAGCCATCGGCGGGGCGATCGCGCTGAGCTACGGCTTCTCGAACGCGCTGTGGGCCATCCTCGTGGTCGGCCTCATCACCTTCCTCACGGGCCTGCCGATCTCTTACTACGCGGCGCGCCACGGCGTGGACATGGACCTGCTCACGCGCGGCGCGGGCTTCGGCTACCTGGGCTCCACGCTCACCTCGCTGATCTACGCGAGCTTCACCTTCATCTTCTTCGCGCTGGAGGCGGCCATCCTCGCGCTGGCGTTGCAGATGTACCTCGACTGGCCGCTGTGGCTGCTGTACATGGTGTCGTCGATCGTCATCATCCCGCTGGTTGCGCGGGGCATCACGCTCATTTCGGGGCTGCAGCTGTGGACGCAGCCGATCTGGATCGTGCTGTTCATCTGCCCCTTCGTCGCGGTGCTGGTGAAGAAGCCGGAGCTCTACGCCGACTTCACCGGCCTCGTAGGCCGCACCTCCGACAGCAGCGGCTTCGACCCGCTGATGTTCGGCGCCGCCGCCACGGTGGCCTTCTCGCTGGTGGTGCAGATCGGCGAGCAGGTCGACTACCTGCGCTTCCTGCCCGAGAAGACCGCCGCCAACCGCGTGCGCTGGTGGACGGCGGTGCTGGTCGCGGGCCCTGGCTGGATCGTGCCGGGCATGCTGAAGATGATGGGCGGCGCCTTCCTGGCCTTCCTCGCGCTGCAGCACGAGATACCGGCCAACCATGCGGTCGAACCCACGCAGATGTACCTCACGGGCTTCTCCTACGTGCTGCGCGATCCGGCCTGGGTGCTGGGCATCACGGTGCTGTTCGTGCTGGTGTCGCAGATGAAGATCAACCTCACGAACGCCTATGCGGGTTCGCTGGCATGGTCGAACTTCTTCGCGCGGCTCACGCACAGCCACCCGGGGCGCGTGGTGTGGCTGGTGTTCAACGTGGCCATCGCGATCCTGCTGATGGCGCTGGGCGTGTTCGCGGCGCTGGAGCACGTGCTGGGCTTCTACAGCAACATCGCCATCGCCTGGGTGGGCGCGCTGGTGGCCGACCTGGTCATCAACAAGCCGCTGGGCTGGAGCCCGCGCACCATCGAGTTCAAGCGCGCGCACCTGTACGACATCAACCCGGTGGGCCTGGTGTCGATGCTGGTGGCGGCGGCGCTGGCCATGCTGGCGTACTCCGGCACGCTGGGGCAATGGGCGAAGGCCTTCTCGCCCTTCATCGCGCTGGCCACCGCGATGGCGCTGTCGCCGCTGCTGGCCTGGCGCACGCATGGGCGCTACTACCTGGCGCGCAACGACATCGAGCGCTGGACGCCGGGCCAGGCCGTGAAGTGCTCGGTGTGCGACAACAGCTTCGAGTCGGAGGACATGGCGCACTGCCCGGCCTACAGCGCGCCGATCTGCTCGCTGTGCTGCACGCTCGAGTCGCGCTGCCACGACCGCTGCAAGACCGATTCGCGCGCGGCCGAGCAGATGAGCGGCTGGCTGCAGGCGCTGCTGCCGCCTGCCCTGTCGGCGCGCCTGAACTTCCGCGTGGCGCACTACCTGCTCGTGGCAGCGTCGCTCATCGCGCTGCTGGCCACCGTGGTGGGCGTGGTCTATGCACAGGAAGCGCTGGCGGGCACCAGCGACACGGTCATGGCCACGGCCTTCCTGAAGGTGTTCGCGCTGCTTTCCGTGGTGGCGGCCGTGGCCGCGTGGTGGGTGGTGCTGGGCAGCGAGAGCCGGCAGATGGCGCAGGAGGAGTCGAACCGCCACAACAACCTGCTGGCGCTGGAGATCGAGGCGCACCGCCGCACCGACGCCGCGCTGCAGGCCGCCAAGGAAGCCGCCGAGGCCGCCAACCAGGCCAAGACCCGCTACGTGGCCGGCATGACGCATGAGCTGCGCACGCCGCTCAACAGCATCCTGGGCTATTCGCAGATCCTGCTGAAGGGCGACTCGGTGAAGCCGCCGCGCGAGGCGGTGCAGACCATCCACCGCAGCGGCGAGCACATGCTGGGCCTGATCGACGGCCTGCTCGACCTCGCGCGCATCGAGGCCGGCCGGCTGCAGCTGGAGCCCGCGCCGCTGGCGCTGCCGGCCTTTCTCGACCAGCTCGTGCACATGGTGCGCCCGCAGGCCGAGAACAAGGGCCTGGCCTTCGTCTACACGCACGCGGGACGGCTGCCGCCTTGGGTGCATGCGGACGCGAAGTGGCTGCGGCAGATCCTCATCAACCTGCTGACGAACGCGGTGCGCTTCACCGACAGCGGCACCGTCACGCTGCACGTTGACGCCCGCCGCGAGGTGCTGCGCTTCGACGTGGCCGACACCGGCATCGGCGTGGCGCCGCAGGACCACCAGCGCATCTTCCTGCCCTTCGAGCGCGGCGCGGCGGGCCGCCGGCGCGGCGAGCCGGGCACGGGGCTGGGCCTGACCATCACCGGCCTGCTCACCTCGCTGATGGGCGGCGAGCTCAAGCTCGCGTCGACCTCCTCGCAGGGCAGCACATTCAGCGTGCGCGTGTACCTGCGCGAGGTGGCCGACCCCGGCCCGCAGGCCGGCAAGGCGGGTGCCGTGCGCCAGCCCGTGTCGGGCTACATCGGCGAGCGCCGCACGCTGCTGGTGGTGGACGACCAGCCGGTGCAGCGCCAGATGCTCGCGGGCATGCTCGCGCCGCTGGGCTTCGAGGTGCGCGAGGCCGCCAGCGGCACCGAATGCCTCGACAGCCTGCGCGAGGAACTGCCCTCGGCCATCCTGCTCGACCTGACGATGGACGACATGGACGGCTGGCAGACCGCCGCGTCGGTGCGCGCCTCGGGCTTCGGCGAGATCCCGATCATCATCGTCTCGGCCAACATGTTCGAGAACCAGGCCGAGCGGCTGCGCGCGGCGGGCTGCCAGGCCTTCGTGGGCAAGCCGGTGATCGAGTCGGAGCTCATCGCCACGCTGGAGCGCCACCTCGGCCTCGAATGGCTGGCGGCCGGCGACGCCCTGCCGCCGAACGCCCGCGACGACGATGCGGACACCGCACCGCGCCCCAGGCAGCTCGACCTGCCCGAAGACGACCGCGCCGAGCTCATGCGGCTTGCACAGATGGGCCACGTGCGCGGCCTGCACACCGCGCTCGACCGGCTGGCCGCTTCCTCGCCCTCGGCGGCGGCCACATGCACCTGGCTGCGCGGCATGGTCGCGCGCTTCGAACTCGACAAACTCCGCAACGCACTGTCAGAAGATGCAGACACCCTCGCTCCCTGATTCGCCTTCGGCCGAACGCCCCGTGGTGCTGGTGGTGGACGACGCCCCCAGCAGCCTCGGGATGCTGTGCGACACCCTCGAGGCCAGCGGCTACACCGTGCTGGTGGCGGCCGACGGCGAGGCCGCGCTGCAGCGGCTCGAACTGGTGGTGCCCGACGCGATCCTGCTCGACGGCCTGATGCCGGGCCTCTCGGGCTTCGAGACCTGCAGGCGCATCAAGGCCAACCCGGCGCTCGCGCACATCCCGGTGCTGTTCATGACGGGCCTGTCGGAGACCTCGCACGTGGTCGAGGGCTTCGAGTGCGGCGGCGTCGACTACGTGGTGAAGCCGATCCGCGCGCAGGAAGTGCTGGCGCGGCTGCACACGCACGCGCGCAACGCGCGCATCACCCGCATGGCCCGCGACGCGGTGGACGTGGCGGGCATGGGCGTGGTCTTCGTCGACACGCGCGGGCGCATCGCATGGCGCTCGCCGCAGGCCGCGCTGTGGCTGCATGCGCTCGAGGTCCCGCCGGCGCCGGGCCTGCTGCCGGGCTCGCTGGAAGCGGCGCTGGCGCCGGGTGCGGTCATCGCCGTCGGCACGTCCACCGGCATGCGGCTGTCGGTGCGCAACCTCGGCGCGGCGGCGCTGGGCGAGACGATGCTGCTGTTCGCCGTGCAGCGCGAGGGGCCGGCCGCGCGGCTGGCCGATGCGGCGCTCACGCCGCGAGAGACTGAGGTGCTCTCGTGGCTCGCCAAGGGCAAGACGAACCGCGACATCGGCGAGATCCTGGGCACCAGCCCGCGCACGGTGAACAAGCACCTGGAGCACATCTTCGAGAAGCTGGGCGTGGAGACGCGGGCGGCCGCCGCGGCGTTGGCGAGCGGTATGTAACCCCCATGGGGTAACTGCCCCAACCGCACTGGGCTATAGCGCCTTCGCGCTCCCGTTGCGCCCAGAATGGGCGAGCCAACGGAGAACGAGATGCTCAACAGCCTCCTGCAATTTCCTGCCCGCGAAAGCGCGTACAGGCGCAAGTTCCTCAACAACACCGACGAGAACCTGTTCATGGGCTCGTTCGACAGCTTCGCCGCGGCCGAGGCCGGGGCGCCTTCCAGCAAGGCCGTGGGCTATGCCAACGCCGACGCAGGGGAGCTCTACAGCCCGCAGATCTACTTCTACGACTACCCAGGCCTCTTCTGGCTGGGCCGCTCCATCGACGCGGGCATGATGCGCGTGTTCGACCTCGGCGGACACGTCGGCATCAAGTACTACGCCTTCCGCCGCGTGCTGAGCTATCCCTCCACGCTGCGCTGGACGGTGTGCGACGTGCCCGGCGTGGTCGAGAGCGGCCGCGCGATGGCCGTCAAGCGCGAGGCGACCGAGCAGCTGGGCTTCACCACCGACTACCGCGATGCGAGCGGCTGCGACGTGCTGTACGTGTCGGGCAGCCTGCAGTACCTGCCGGTGCGCATGGACGCAATCCTTTCCGAACTGACGGTGAAGCCCCGGCGCATCGTGATGAACACCACCGCCGTGCACCCGGAGCGAACGATCTACACGCTCAACAGCATCGGCATCGCGGTGTGCCCCTACCGCATCCAGCACCACGACGAGCTGCTTGCGGACCTCTCGCGCTCCGGCTACCGAAAGCGCGACGTGTGGCGCAACGAAGGCAAGCCCATCGAGGTGCCTTTCGTCGAGGGCGGCGACAAGCCCTACTACGCGGGCTGCTGCTTCGACCTGATCGACTGACTGATCAGGGCGATCAGGGAATGACCGCCGGCAGGTTCTGGTCGGCCGTGTGGCGCTGCTCGGGCGTCATCGACTCGTAGAGCTTCGACAGCGCATCGCTCACCGCCTGCATGCGGTGCGCACGATCCTGTGCCTGCATCGCGCGCTGCTGGACGAACTGCACCGCGTTCAGGTCGTCGGATGGCGCGGCGGCCGTCATGCCGGGGCGGCCGGCGAGCTCCCAAACCGCGTCGGAGAAACGGTCCCACAGCGGCGACTGCTCGGGCGTGACCATGAGCTGCAGGCGCAGGTCGTAGAGCTTGTCGCGAATCTTCCCTGCGGCTGTTGCCGGCGTGGTGAGGCCTTCGCCGGTGCGCGAAGCGGCGGAGCTGTCGGGCCGCGCGCCGCGCCGGCCGCCGCCCATGCCGGGACCACCTCCACCAGCACCGAATTGCGCGAACCCCTGGCCGCTCACGGCGACGAGGGCGGCGGCAAGTGCGAGGCGTTGCAGGGAGCGGTTCATGGTCATGGCTGGAGTCCTCGGTGGCCGGCCCTCCGAAGGGCCACCGCGAATTTCAGGCGCGGCGGCTGTCGCCTGCGTTGCGAGCCCGTAAAGCGGCGGTAAAGCGCGCCGTCTTTACCTTGGCGCCGGCAGCGGGCGGCGGAAAACCGGCGCGCTTGCCGGGACATCCAAAACATCTTGACTGGTCCTAAAAAGATATTAGAGTGATATCACTTTCAACGGAGGCAGTGATGCAAGAGAAGACCCCCAACATCAATCCGCGACCGGTCCGCATGGAGCGCCCCTACCGGTCGATCAACGGCTATGGCGTTTCCGCCGTGGTGCTGCTGCTGATCGCCATCGGCGTCTGGGCGATCGTGCAGCGCCTCATGCCGCTGCCCATGAGCGTCCTGCTGATCGTGGTCGGCCTCGTGCTGATCCCCGGCCTCTACATGCTGCAGCCCAACGAGGGCATCATCCTCACGCTCTTCGGCCAGTACCAGGGCACCGACCGCTCCGAGGGCCTGCGCTGGACCAACCCGCTGCAAAGCGGCCAGAAGATCTCGCTGCGCGCACGCAACCTCAACACGCCGCCGCTGAAGGTGAACGACAAGCGCGGCAACCCCGTGGAGATCGGCGCAGCGGTGGTCTGGCGGGTGTACGACACGGCGCAGGCCGTCTTCGAGATCGACGACTACAACAAGTTCGTCGCCATCCAGTCCGAGGCCGCCATCCGGCACCTGGCCACCCTCTACGCCTACGACAGCGGCGACGACCTGCCCAGCGAGGAAACCACGCTGCGTGCCGGCCTCGACACCGTGGCCGACGCGCTGCGTGACGACCTGAACCGCCGCTTCGCCAGCGCGGGCGTCGAGGTGCTCGACGCAAAGCTCACACACCTGGCCTACGCCCCCGAGATCGCACAGGTGATGCTGCGCCGCCAGCAGGCGGTGGCCATTGTGAGCGCGCGGCACCAGATCGTGTCGGGCGCGGTCGGCATGGTCGAGGCGGCGCTCAAGGGCCTGTCGGAACGCAACCTCGTCGTGCTCGACGACGAGCGCAAGGCCTCGATGGTGTCGAACCTGCTGGTGGTGCTGTGCTCCGACCGCGAGACGCAGCCCGTGGTGAACACCGGTACGCTCTACACCTGAGGCGCGAACCGTACGCTCCCTCCCGATCCGTACCCATCCGATGGCCAGTCCCGGCAAGAAAGCCTACCCCCTGCGCATCGATCCGGCCCTGTGGGCCGAGATCGAGCGCCTTGCCGCGCAGGAGCTGCGCAGCGCGAACGCGCAGGTCGAGTTCCTGCTGCGCGAGGGGCTGGCCCGGCGCGGGCGGCTGCCGGGCGCGGATGCAGGCAGGAGCACTCCCGACAAGCCCGAGGCACCCGAGGCGCCTCAGTGATAACCCCGACTTCGCTGAAGGCCGAATGACAGCCCCGGCTTCTACGATGACAGCGGCACGCGGCGACCGCGCCGCAATCCTCTTCCTCCTGGAGACATCGTGACGAAGCCCTTCAAGACCCCCTCTTCTTTCCGCTCTTCCTTCCCCTCTTCCTTCGGCGCCCTCACCCGCCGCGCCGCGCTACCGCTGGTCGCGGCCCTCGCGCTCGCAGGCTGCGGCAGCCTCGGCACCACCAGCAGCAGCAAGCCCGCGGGCGGCGCCGACATCCACGTCATGACCTCCGGCGGCTTCACCGCCGCCTACAACGACCTGCGCCCCGAGTTCGAGCGCAGCACCGGCCGCAGCGTGAAGACCGCCTACGGCGCCTCGATGGGCAATGCCGAAGACTCCATCCCCAGCCGCCTCGCCCGCAACGAGCCGGCCGACGTGGTGATCCTCGCGCGCCCCGCGCTCGATGCGCTGGTGGCCGAAGGCAAGGTGGTGCCGGGCAGCCAGGTCGACCTGGTGCGCTCGGCCATCGGCTTCGCGGTGCGCAAGGGCGCGCCCAAACCCGACATCAGCACGGTCGACGCGCTCAAGCGCACGCTGATCGCAGCGCCGTCGATCGCCTACTCGGCCAGCGCGAGCGGCACCTACTACGAGACCGAGTTGCTCAAGAAGCTCGGCATCGAGGACCAGGTCAAGCCCAAAAGCAAGCGCATCCTGAGCGAGCGCGTCGGCTCCGTGGTGGCGCGCGGCGACGCGGCGCTGGGCCTGCAGCAGGTCAGCGAACTGCTGCCCATCGCGGGCATCGACTACATCGGACCGCTGCCTGCCGAAGTGCAGCGCGTGACGGTGTTCTCCGCCGGCATCGCCAGCGCCTCGAAGCAGCCCGACGCGGCGCGGCAGCTCATCCGCTACCTCAATTCGCCCGCAGCGGCTCCCACCATCGCCAAGACCGGCCTGGAGCCGCTGACGGCGCGCTGATCTCCCGGAGCCCCGGCCGGGCGCGTACCGACGGTCGGGCGCTAGCGCTCTTCGATCAACTGCTTCACGCGGCGCGCCAGCACGTCCATCTCGAAGGGCTTGGTCATCACGTGCATGCCGGGGTCGAGGTGGCCATGGCTCAACACGGCGTTTTCGGCATAGCCCGTGATGAAGAGCACCTTGAGGCCCGGCCGGGCCGTGCGCGCGGCGTCGGCCACCTGACGGCCGTTCATGCCGCCGGGCAGCCCAACGTCGCTCACCAGCAGATCGATGCGCTGCCGCGGCGTCTGGAGGATGCGCAGTGCCTCGGCCCCGTCCCCGGCTTCCAGCGTGGCGTAGCCCAGGCCCCGCATCACCTCGACGATGATCATGCGCAGCGCGGGTTCGTCGTCGACCACCAGCACGGTATCGCCCTGGTCGGCGCGCGGCGCGAGCATGGCCACTGCCGGTGCCGCGGACACTTCTTCCTGCATGTCATGGCGCGGCAGGTAGATGCTGACGGAGGTGCCCTTGCCGACCTCCGAGTAGATGCGCACCTGCCCGCCAGACTGCTTCGCGAAGCCGTAGATCATCGACAGGCCCAGTCCGGTGCCCATGCCGATCGGCTTGGTGGTGAAGAACGGATCGAAGGCCCGAGCCACCACTTCCGGCGGCATTCCCACGCCGTTGTCGCTGACGGTGAGCGACACGTACTGCCCCATCGGCAACTCGCGGTCGCGCGCGGTCCGGGCGTCGATCCAGCGGTTGGCGGTTTCTATCACCAGGGTGCCGCCTTCGGGCATGGCGTCGCGCGCGTTGATGCACAGGTTGAGCAGCGCGTTCTCGAGCTGGCCCGGATCGGCGTGCACGTTCCACAGCCCGACGGCCGCCACCGTCTCCAGCGAGATGTGAGGGCCCAGCGTGCGGCGCAGCAGCTCTTCCATTTCCGTCACCAGCCGGTTGGCGTTGACCGGCTTGGGCTCCAGCGTCTGGCGCCGCGAGAAGGCCAGCAGCCGGTGGGTGAGCGCGGCCGCGCGCTTGACCGCGCCCTGCGCCACGCCCACGTAGCGCTCCATGTCCGCCGGATTGCCCTGAAGGCCGCGCCGGCGCATCAGTTCGAGGCTGCCGCTGATGGCGGCCAGCAGGTTGTTGAAGTCGTGCGCCAGGCCGCCGGTGAGCTGGCCCACGGCCTCCAGCTTCTGGCTCTGGCGCAATTGCTCGCGCGCGGCATCGAGTTCGGCGGCGCGCTCCTTCTGCTCGGTGATGTCGCGCGCAGCGGCGTACAGCAGGCCGTTGTCGGGCACGGCGGTCCAGGAGAGCCAGCGGTAGCCGCCGCTCCTTGTGCGGTAGCGGTTCTCGAAACCGGTGGTGCGCTCGCCCTGCAGGAGGCGCTCCAGCTCGGCCTCGGTGTGGATCAGGTCATCGGCATGCACCAGCGAGCGAAAGGGCATGGCGCAGATCTCTTCGGCGTTCCAGCCCAGCACGGCTTCCCAGGCGGGGTTCACGCTCACGAAGAAGCCCTGAGAGTTGGCCACGCCCAGCAGGTCCTGGCTCAGGGCCCAGGTGCGGTCGCGCTCGTGGGTGCGCGCCTCGACCTGGCGCTCCAGCGACTCGGCCAGGGCCATCAGCTCGATCTGCGCCTCGCGCCGGGCGATGGCCGAGCGCACGCGGTCGCCGACCTCGCGGATGAAGTCCAACTCGTCGCGCGTCCACGGCCGCACTTCGCCATGGTTGAGATAGAGCAGCCCGACCAGCCCGCCGCGCTCGGTGAGCGGCATGTTGACCACCGCGCGCGCAGTGATGGCCTCCAGCGCCTGCGCGTTGTCGCGTGTGCGGGAGTCGAGCCGTGCGTCGGCGAAGGCCACGGTGACGCCCTTGCGCAGGTCGTCGATGTAGGAGCCGTAGTCGCGAAAGTGCAGCAGGCCCGCGAGGCTGGCCACGCCGGGCGCGGTCCAGTCGCGGGCGATGACGATGGTCTCGGCCGCCGTGTCCACCAGGCCGTATCCGGCGCGGTCCACGTCCAGGCTGCGCCCGAGCATTTCGGAGGCCGCATAGGCGATGTCGCCCGGCTCGTCCATGTCGCGGATGCGGTCGCCCAGCTCCATCAGGGCCAGGCGGCGCGCTTCGGCTTCCATGATGGCCTCGTTGGCCGCGTTCAGCCGGCGCTCCGCAAGCCCCTTGGCGCGCCGGTCGGCGGCCTCCTTGAGCGCGCGCTCCAGCACCACGGGCAGCCGCGCGAGACGGCCCTTGCTCACATAGTCGGTGGCCCCGCTCTTGAGCAGCTCGACCGCGTTGTCCTCGCCGATCACGCCCGAGACGAAGATGAACGGCGTCTCCGGCGCCAGGCGGCGCGCCAGCTCGAGCGCATGCGCGCCCGAGAACCCCGGCAGCTCGTAGTCGGACAGGATCAGCGAGAAGCCGCCTTCATTCAATGCTTCGACGAAGCCGCGCTCGTCGCGCACCGCGCGGATCGTGGCCAGCGGCAGGGTCTGGGCCAGCGCCTCGGTCAGCAGCTCGACGTCGAAGCGCGAGTCTTCGAGTACCAGGATGCTCGTCGGCTGCATGGTCGCGGCAGGGGCGCCGCCGTCGCTACTCATGTTTGCGCGCAGCCTTCAGGGAGCCCGGCGGCGGTTCGTTGAGCACGGCCCAGAACACACCCAGCTCGGCGATTGCGGAGACGAACCGGTCGAACGCCACCGGCTTGACCACGTAGGCGTTCACGCCCAGTTCGTAGCTGCGCAGCACGTCCGACTCTTCCTGCGACGAGGTGAGCATCACCACCGGAATGCTGCGCAGCGCCGGATTGGCGCGCACCGCCTGCAGCACCTCCAGTCCGGTGACCTTGGGCAGCTTCAGGTCCAGCAGGATCACGGCCGGATTGCCCTCGGCGCGGTCCGCATGCTCGCCCTGGCGGTGCAGGTACTCGAGCGCCTGCGCGCCGTCGCGCAGCACGACGACTTCGTTGGCGAGCTGGCTGCGCTCCAGCGCGATCAGGGTGAGTTCGAGGTCTCGCTTGTCGTCCTCGACAAGCAGGATCGGCTTAAGCATGTTCCTCTCCGTTGTCGGGGCCCTGGCGCGGCAGGATGAAGCCGAAGCTCGCCCCCGCGTCGATCTCCCCTTTTGCCCAGACCGTGCCGCCATGGCGCTCCACGATCCGCTTCACATTGGCCAGGCCGATGCCCGTGCCCTCGAAATCCTCTGCCTGGTGCAGCCGCTGGAACACGCCGAACAGCTTGTCGACGTATTTCATCTGGAAGCCCACGCCGTTGTCCTGCACTTCGAGCCCGTCGCCCAGGTCGCTGCGGATCCCGCGCACCGCGATGCGCGACAGGCTGCGGGTGCGCGAGTACTTGACCGCATTGGCCAGCAGGTTGCGCACCGCCACCTGCAGCAGCAGCGGGTCGGCATACAGCGCCGGCAGGTCGGCATCGACCTGCCATTCCACCTTGCGCTGCGGCTCCAGCCGCGTCAGCTCTCGCACCAGGCCCTCGACCAGCGAGGCGCTGTCGACCTGCCGCCGCTTGAGCGCGGAGCGGCCCATGCGGGAGAAGTCGAGCAGCGCGTCGACCATCTGTCCCGCGAAGGCGGCCGCCTCCTTGACGTGCGAAAGATAGCGGCGGCCCCGCTCGCTGAGCTGCTCGCCCTCGGTCTGCCCCACCAGGTCGACGTAGCCGGCGATGTGCCGCATCGGGGCGCGCAGGTCGTGCGACACGGTGTACGAAAACGCCTCCAGCTCCTTGTTGACGCGTCCCAGTTCGGAGGCCACGGAGGCCAGTTCCTCCGCGCGGCGCAGCACGATGCCGATCAGCGCCTGGCGCAGTTCGGCGGCCGCCCCGACCTCGGCCGGCGACCAGGGCTTGGAGCATCCGCGGATGTGCTCCACCCAGCTCGCAAAGCTCAGGCGAGGATGCATGCGGCCGTTGACCAGGCTCTGCGGTTTCTGCGGGTCGCCCGCCCAGCGGACCGTCTGCACGATCTCGGGGCGGAACCAGAGGATCAGGTGCCGGTGCACCTGCGAGATGGAGATGGCGAGCACGCCCGCCGCCACGTCGACGAACTGCGAAGCCGGCGCGAAGTGCGCCGCCAGCGCATTGCTCTCATAGACCTCCACGCCCAGCCCCGCGATCCAGCCCGCAAGCTCCTGCACGTGCGCGCGCGCCGGCACGTCGCCCACGCACCAGACCTCGTCGTCGAGCACCACGGCGGCGCCCGTGGCGCGCATCACGCGCAGCATCAGCGAGACCTCGGACGTGAGGTGCTGCAGGGTGCCGTCGCTGTTGGACAGGTGCGAGACGATCTGCAGCGTGAGCTTGCGCAGCTCGAGCCGCTCGGCCACCTCGCCGTTGCTTTCCTTCGAACGGATCTGCAGCGACAGCAGCTGCCCCAGGTGCTCGCACGCGAGCCGCGTCGCCGTGTCGAGGAAGCGCGGCGCATGGTCGTGGCAGGAGATCAGGCCCCAGAGCCTGCCGTCGATGACGATCGACACCGACATGGACGCCAGCGTGCCCATGTTGCGCATGTACTCGAGGTGGATCGGCGAGACGCTGCGCAGCTGCGCCTGCGAAAGGTCGATGTCGGCGGCCGTGAGCGACGCGTCGTTGGCACGCAGGCGCACCGGCTGGTAGTTGGCGTCGGCGATCAGCCGGAAGTGGTTGACGAGGTACAGCTCGCGCGCCTGGCGCGGAATATCGGACGCGGGAAAGTGATGGCCGCTGTAGCTGTCGTAGCCCGGCTCGGCGGCCTCTGCCAGCACCTCGCCATGGCCGGCTGCGTCGAAGCGGTAGACGAGGCAGCGGCCGAAACCGGTGAGCCGCTTCATCTCGCGTGCGGCCAGGCAGCACAGTTCGTCCACCGTGGCTGCATCCTGCAGCCGGGGCAGGAAGACGCGGCCCAGAGAATAGATGGGCGCCTCGTTGCCGCCCGGGGGCGAGGCGGCCTCGAACTCGACGATCAGGTGGTTCCCGCCACGGTGCGCGGAAACGTCGAAGAAATTCTGCGCAAGACTCATCGCCCCGAGCGACACCGGAGAGCCGCCCGGCGGCATCGCCGGCAAACGCAACCCGCGCACGGCCTCGAGCGCGGCGGGCAGTTCGGCGTCGGGCCAGTTCTCGCTCCATGCGACAAGCGCCAGCGAGCCGCCGTCGAGCACCAGCATGCGGCCGTGCGGCTGGATCGAGCCCGGAACGCGGATCGGCTCGAGGTCGCAATTGGACAGGTCGACCGGCACGGGCTCGAGGGCCCGCGAGCCGGCCTGCGGCTGGGGCTCGGTGAGGGTCAGGGGCGGCGGCACGTTGGTCAAGTTCGGGCGAGGCGGCGGCGGCCGCACTGGTTTATCTGGAAACAGGTTGACAGGATCATGCCAGCGCGTCTTCGGGGGATTCGTCGGCGGCTTCCTACAATCCGGCCGGCTGCAAACCGAAGCGCGGGATGAGGGTTTCGAAGCCGGCCACCGCGCCGCGCTGGGCCGAATCGACAGCCGCCGGATCGCGCAGCGCCGCGGCCAGTTGCGCGACGAATTCCTTCCAATGCGCGGGCAGGCCGTCGGGTGCGTCGACGGGCTGGAAGTAGCGCATCGGATGCGGCGCCAGCTTCGGCGCCAGGCGCTTGTGCATGGCCAGGCCGCCGAGCTGGGAGCCTTCGAGCACGTAGGCCAGGCCCCAGGCGAACGCAGGCTCGGCGGCGGCCTCCACGAGCCGAGGCGCAAGGCACGCCTGGGCCGTGGCGGCGGCGTGCTCCCCGACCGGCGCTGCACCGGCATCCTCCAGATCGAGCGCCAGGGCCGCCAGGCGCCGGTCGGTGCGCCGCGCCACGCGGTCGAGCCCGGGATCGCCGGGGACGGCCAGCGCCTGCCGCACCGCCTCCAGCCAGGGACGCAGGGCGCGCAGGTGATCCGCGTAGTCGGCCAGCGAGGCATCTTCGCGGGCGATCGGCAGCTGGCTGTCGAGCGCTTCGTGCAGCGCATGCGTGGCATTGCGCAGGGGGCGCAGCACCTCGGCCATCGAGGGTTGGACGGCGGCGCTCATCGCGGGAGGCCCTCCGGCTGGGCGGTCACGTCGATCGTGGGGCCGAACACACGAATGTCGAGCTCGCTCTCCGTCGCCGATACCAGGTTGCGGCGGACGGGGACGTTGTCGTCGACAGGAAAGGTGGAAAGCGGCACGGCGGAAACGGCAGGAGTTAAAGAGAAAAGATTACCTTCGAATATGCCCGAGCCTACGGGAGCCGCCGGGCCTCGCCGGTGAGCGCGCTTCCCTACATCCGGTAGGAAATTCCGCAGGCCCGCCCGTAAACTGGCGCGCTCCTCCTGCCGACGAACGAACGCCATGACACAGCCTCAGCCGACGACGATCTCCCCCTCCCTCGTTTCCGCCTTCGCGCCCGGCGGCACGCTGCGCGCCTCGATCAACCTGGGCAATCCGATCCTCGCCAACAAGGACGCCGCAACCGGCGAACCCGTGGGCGTGTCCATCGACCTGGCACGCGAGTTCGCGCGGCGCCTGGGCGTGGGCATCGAGCTGGTGGTGTTCGAGAAGGCCGCCGCATCGGTGGACGCGGTCAAGAACGAGAAGGCCGACATCGGCTTCTTCGCCATCGACCCGGCGCGCAGCGAAGGGCTGCTCTTCACCGCGCCCTACGTGCTGATCGAGGGCAGCTACCTCGTGCCCGAAGGCTCGGCCCTGAAGGACAACGCGCAGGTCGATGCCAAGGGCAACCGCATCTCGGTCGGGTCCGGCAGCGCCTACGACCTGTTCCTCACGCGCGAGATCAAGGCGGCCGAGATCGTCCGCCTCCAGGGCGCGGGGCCCGCACTGGCGGCATTGCGCTCGGGCGAGGTCGAGGTGGCGGCCGGCATCCGCCAACTGCTCGAAGGCGAGGCGCAGCGCGCACCCGGCGTGCGCGTGCTGCCGGGGCGCTTCATGGTGATCCAGCAGGCCATGGGCACGCCCGCCAGCCGCGGCGCCCAGGCGCAGGCGCTGCTCGCGGCCTTCGTCGAGGAGATGAAGGCCAGCGGCTTCGTGGCCGACGCGCTGAAGCGCCACCGCATCGAGGGCGCGAGCGTGGCGCCGGCCGCCTGAGCCTCCGGGTTCAGAGCTTGTACGCCTCCACCGGCCCTCGCGAATAGAACAGGAAGTAGCCGGTCGAGGTCTGGAAGCCGTTCTTCTTCCAGCCGGCCGGCACCTTGAAGATTCCGAGCTGCTCGCTCGCCACGCCGACGAAGGCGGTGTTCTCCCGGTCGGTGGTGATGCGCGTCCAGTGCTCGCGCGTCACTGGCTTCATCGTCATCTTCGGCTCGCTCCACTCGGCCGTGCGGACCTTGTCGCGCATCACGTAGGCGTCGCCCTGCTTCTCGATCTTGATGAGCTCCTTGAGCGCACCGTTCTGCTTCACGGCGTAGGTGCCGACCAGTTCGGCCTCGGGCGCGCCGCCGCTGTTCGCGCCGCAGGCGGCGAGCAGCAATGCCGACGCACCGGCGGCCAGCCATTTGAGTGCTGTGTTCATGATGATCCCTTGTCGAAGGAGCGCGCACCGCCCTGCATGCCGCATGCAGGACGGCGCGCGCCGTTTCAGCCGATGCCGCTCAGCGCTTCTCGTTCTCGCGCAGCTTCAGGCTGCCCTGGAAGCGCAGTGCGTGCGGGTACTCCTCCTTCTCCGCACCGGTGGCCACCGCAGCCATCTTCTGCTCGCTCACCTGGGTCTTGGCCAGCAGCGGTGCGGGCAGGTTCAGCACGCCCTTGATCTGGTCGTACTGCGCCTGCGTGATGCGGCCCACGCTCAGCAGCCGGAACGCATCGCGCTCGATGTTCAGCAGCAGCGGCTTGTTGCCCGCGAAGTTCTGCGCCCTGGCCAACAGCGCGCTCCACGAGGGGGCGCTGTAGTTGCTCACGTAGTAGTCCTGCCCGGTCGGCCCGGCCAGCACCGCGGTGCAACCGGGCAGCTCGATCTGCGTGCTGTTGCCCGACATCACGAAGGTCTTGCGCTGCTCCATCGAGTCGCCATAGGCCAGCGTCACGGGAATGGTCCAGGTCGATGCTGGGTACAGGTTCTGGTTGGGGAAGGCTTCCTGCGTGATGTTCACGTAGGTGCTTTTGCCCGCGCACTGCGCGTCCACCGTGAGCAGCGGAATGCCGGTCTGGCGGATCAGGCTGTCGCCGATCTCGCTCACCTTCTTGCCGTTGCTGGCCTTCTCCAGCGAACTCCACAGCCGCGACGGCGTGACGTTGCCGAAGGCGTAGTCCTTCAGGTAGATGCGCAGGCCCTTCTGCATCGCTTCCTCGCCGATGTAGTTCTGGATGGTCTCCAGCACGTGGCTGCCCTTGTTGTAGACGAAGATCGACGGGCTGATGAAGCCGAACGAGCCCGCGTCGTTGAGGTTGCGCTGCACCGGCACGGCCGTGCTCTTCAGGTCGGCGACGATCACGTTGTGCTTGTCGAGCACGTAGTCGGAGAAGCTGTAGTACTCGGGGTGGAACTTGATCGTGGTGCGCCTTTCGAACCAGCGCGCGAAAGACTCGTTGAGCCACACGTTGTCCCACCAGTCGAGCGTGACCAGATCACCGAACCACTGGTGCGCCACCTCGTGCGTCACCACCGTCACCGAGTACAGCGTGGGCGTGTCGCCCGGCTTGGTGAGCACCGAGTCGGCAAACTCGAAGATCGAGCCCCAGTTCTCCATGCCGCCGAAGCCGGTGTTGGGCTTGTTGTTGTAGCTGTCGTTGGCAGCGACGGTGTCGAACTTCTTGAACGGCAGCGGAATGCCGGTGTAGTTGTAGTAGTAGTCCATCGACACCTTGGTCCACTCCATCGCGAACTTGGCCCAGTCGGAGCGGCCCGGCGGCGTGAACCAGCGCAGCGGCATCTCGCTGCCGTCGAGCGGGTTCTTGAACTTGTCGGCCAGGATGTCGAACTTGCCGCCGCCGAAGAAGGTCAGGTACATCGGCATGGAGGGCGTCTTCTCGAAGGCCACGCGCTGGTAGCCGTCGGGCAGTTTCGTCGCCTCGATCTGCGCGCCGTTGGACACCGTCTTCCAGTCGCCCGGCACCTCGGCCGATATCTCGAAGGTGTGGCGGAAGGCCGGCTCGTCCCATCCCGGGAACCACTGCCGCGCGTAGTTGGTCTCGCCCTGCGTCACGATGGCGTCGCTGCTCACGCCCTCGGGCGTGGAGAGTCCTACCTTGAAGATGCCGGTGGCGGCCGAGCAGAACGGGTTGCGCGCCACCTCGGCCGGCGGGCAGTACTCGGCGTCGGAGAACTGGATCTTGCCGTCCCACTCCATGTGCAGCAGGTACTTGCCCTTGGCGATCTGGCCGTCGTTCAGGCGCAGCTGCACGAAGTCGCCCAGCGTCTGCGGCGTGGGAATCAGCGGAATCGCCTCCGAAGGGTTCGACACCTTGCGCAGCGTGGTGCGGCCCCTCGCGAAGTTCAGGTTGTGCGCAGCGACGACGATGGCATCGACAGGCTTTAGCACTTCGATCTCCACGTCGCCGCGGCCCACGAAGGTCTTGAGCGCCGCATCGGGGCGGAACCACAGCTTGTAGTTGCTGGGCCAGACGGTGTCGGGCAGCTCCATCGGCCGCGCCGAGCGGTCGACGGCGGCGACCGCATTGTTCGCCGCGTTGGGCACGCCGTCATCGGGCGCCTTGGCGGTGGGATCGGACACGGGAGCGGAAACGACCTGGTCCGAAGGTGCGCTGAGGCCGACGCCTGCACCGCCCAAGGAAGAGCCACCGCCGTCTCCGCCGCCGCCGCAAGCCGTGAGGACGGCAAGGGTGACTGCGGTGATGGCAAGATGATGGAGCACGGGTGTATTGAATCTTTTCATGATCGCCTCTGAGTACTCTTGGTAAGAAGAAACATGCGCCGGCTTCGCAGCCGCCGGCGGATAGCCGGCGATGCGCAAGACGCGCGCGGTGATGAGTGAGATGAACAACGGGGGAATCGGGGAGAAACGGGCAACACGGTGCCCTCCCGGCGAACTCGTTCGTTCGTCAGGACCACACGGTCATGCAGGGTCGCACCGCGCGCGAGGCGGCGGTCCCAGGATGCGAGGCGTGAGAGGTTCCATTCCCGTCGATCGCGGGGTGATGGGATGGGCAGGCGGGGCTTGTGGCGCGAAGGCCTTCGTCAATGCATGCGCATCGTCGGCGCGACACGCACCCGCGAAGCGGGAACGGTGCGAACCGTGTTGGCGATGGCAAGACTTGCTGCGGCTCTTGTCGTTGATTTCACGCGCATTCCCTCGTCCATTGATGTCACGCAGTTGTAGCTGATGGGCGCTGCGTGCTCAATGAATCGCGGAACTTTTCCTTCTCAAAATGTTCGCGCGCGATAGGCCGAATGGCGTCATGGCACGCGACGCATGCCATGCAATACGAAGATGGTTCAGCCGCCGAAACACCTGCTCACGCAGATGACGGAAACCGGGTCGCCGCAGTGTGACCCGACCACGACAGTACGAAGGTACAAGCCTTCGAAAAAGCTACGAAAGCTGTGAACCAGAGACTGTGTGCGCGCTGCGCGCGCGGTCGCGCAGCCACAGCATGAGGCCGCAGCCGAACACGACCACCTGCGTGCCGATGAGCAGCGCGAAACCCGCGAAGAAGCCGGAGGCAGATGAAGCTGCCGCCGCCGGGCCGGCACCAGCCCCATGCGACATCGCACCGATCACGCCGCCCATGAGCGCAGGCATGAAGCCCGCCACGAGGCTGCCCACGCCGTTGGTCACACCGAACGCGCTGGCCGTGTGCTCGGGACGCGAGCAGTACTGCACCGTGCTGGGGATGGCCGGGCTCTGCAGCCCCCAGAAGAAATTGGCCGCCACCAGGCAGCAGGCCGCCACGTAGGGGTCATGCGCATTGATGGCCATGAGCACCGACAGCGCCACGCCCACGCTCGCGCCCATGAAGATGAAGGGCACCCGCTCGCGGCCCACCTTGTCGATGAGCACGCCGCCCACGAACACCGCGAGCACCGTGGCGTACTGAGGCAGCGAGGCCAGCCAGCCCATCTCGCGCATCGAGAAGCCGCGCGCCTCGCGCAGGTAGGTCGGCAGCCAGTTGCTGCTGCCCCAGAGGTAGGCCAGCGCTGCCGAGGTCAGCAGCGTGACGACGAAGAGGTGCCGCGTCTGCAGCGCGCCCTTCACGATGCCGCCGACGCGCGACATCGCCTCGCCGAAGGAAGATGGCTTCACGCCGTCGGCGTGCCCCGGCGGCATGCGCACGAAGGCCAGCACCAGAGGAATGCCCAGCACGATGTTCATGACGCCGAGCACGTGGAAGGAGCTGTCCCACGCGAACTGCGTGAGCAGCCAGCCGACGAGCGGATAGCCGATGGCCAGCCCCAGGCCCGTGCCCATGTTGACGAAGGCATTGGGCTTGCCGTTCTCGTCGCTGCGGAAGTGCGCCTTGATGTACGCGGAAGCCAGCGAGAAGAGCGGCCCTTCCGACACGCCCAGCAGCACGCGCGAGGCCAGCAGCAGGCCGTAGCTGTGGAACATCGGCGAGGCCCAGGTCACCACGCCCCAGAGGATCAGCCCGTAGACCAGGCTGCGCCGCACCCCGAAGAGCGCGGAGCAGAACGGCGTGAGCACGAAGGCCGACACGCCGTAGCCCAGCATGAAGGCCGTCGCCAGGAAGCCCTGGCTCACGCGGTCGGTGGCCGCGAGGCCCACGTGCTCGAGGAACGCTGCATCGGTGATGAGCACGGCGATGTTGATGCGGTCGACGTAGGAGATGGCGACGATCACGAACAGCGTGATGACGCCGTACCAGCGAAGGCTTGCGCCGCCGTTCTTGTTGCTGCTGCTGTTCTGCATGGCCGGTCCTGACGGGGTGAAGGTGATGGGGCGCCTAGAACATGTGGCGCATGCCGAACTCGGTGCCGCTGGAGGCACGGTTCGGCGCGGTGATCGCGCCCGAGAGGGCCTGCGACGCACCGTTGCTGTTGCTGATGCGCGCGATGGTGGCGTAGAGCGCCGTGCGCTTCGAAAGGTTGTGCACGTAGCCGATGGCCAGCTTCGACGACGTGGGCTTCAGCAGCGCACCGGCCGGCTCCAGCCGGTAGCGCGCATACGAGGCCTTGATCTCGCCCGGCCCGATGGGCAGCTGGAAGCCAACGAGCACGCCCTTGGCATCGGTGCTGCCCTTCGACTCCTTGTACAGCTCGCTCGTGAGCTTGAGGTTCATGAGCGAGGCATCGAAGGTGTAGGAGGCGCCGAGGTTGGTCACGCGCAGGTCGCCGCTCGCGTAGCGGGTACGGCCGGTGGCCAGCGCGATGTTGAGCCCGCCGCCCTGGTAGCCCAAGCGTGCGCCGGTGTGGTCGCCGTCGTGCCTGTTCGACACCTGCGTGCCTGGCAGCACCGAGTTCGAGTCGTTCTCGCCCATGGCGTACATCACCTGGCCGTAGAAGCCGCCGAGGTCGGCCGGCAGCAGGTAGCCGATGCTGTTCGACGCGCGCGTGCCGGTGGGCGCGACCAGGCCGCCGAGGCCCGAGAAGTAGATCTGGTTGGCTCCGATGCCGCCGCCCGTGCCGAAGGGGTCGAAGATGGCGGTGTTCCAGAAGGCGGGTACGTAGTCGCGGCCCAGCCGCAGCTCGCCGAAGGGGCCCGCGAGGCTCACTGTGGAGCGGCGGTTGAAGCTCAGCACGCCGGCCGGGCCGTTGCCGCTGGCCTGGTTGTTGGAGTTCGAGGGAAAGCCCTGCGCGCTGTCGTTCTGCAGGCCCATCTCGAGCCAGAAGTTCGCCGAGTAGCCGCCGCCCAGGTCTTCGGTGCCGCGAAAGCCAAGGCGGCTGAACATGTTGCCGCTGTTGGTCAGCTGCGTCTTGCCGGCCGAACCGGGGCCGCTGCCCTTGGTGTAGGTGACGGCCGCATCGACCACGCCGAAGAGCGTGAGGGAAGACTGGGCCAGCGCTCCGCCAGCCCCGCTGGCCGCAGCCAGCGCGATCAGGTACTTTTTCATTGAGTTGTCCCGGGTGGTTTTCTTCTGTCGGCCGGTGGCCCCGTTCAGATGTCGAGCACCAGCCGCGCGCCCTTGCAGCGCGAGACGCAGATCATCATGGTCTTGTTCGACGCACGTTCGATCTTGGTGAGGATGCCGTCGTGGTGGTCGACCTCGCCTTCGAGCACGGCCGTCTCGCAGGCGCCGCACACGCCTTCCTTGCAGCTGTGGTCGGGGTTGAGGCCGGCATCGATCAGGCTGTCGAGGATCGACTTGCCCGCCGGCACCTCCACGCTCTTGCCGCTCCTGGCGCACTCCACCACGCATGCCTGCGAGGCGGCGCCCGCCTCCACCTGCACGGCGGCGAAGCGCTCGATGTGCGCATTGGCGTAGCCCAGCTGCTCGCAGCTCTTCTCGAAGGCATCGAGCATCGGCGTGGGGCCGCAGCAGTAGTAGTGGCTGGCGGCGCCCTTGCCGGACAGCAGCTCGGCGAGGTTCGGCGGGGCGCCCTTCTCGTCGTCGAAATGCCAGGTAAGCTGCACCGACTTCTCTTTCGCGAGCGCCTCGATGGCGTCGCAGAAGGCGGCCTCCTTGCGGGTGCGCGCGCAGTAGACGATCTCCACCGGCTTGCCGATGGCCACCAGCCGCTGCAGCATGCACCAGATGGGCGTGACGCCGATGCCGCCGGCCACGAGCACCGAGCGCTCGGCGCCCTCCTCCAGCCGGAAGTTGTTGCGCGGTGCCGAGATGGGCAGCGTCATGCCCACGCGCAGCTGCTGGTGCACGTAGCGCGAGCCGCCGCGGCTCTTGCGGTCGTTGAGCACGCCCACCACGTAGCGCTGGCGGTCGCTCGACGGATTGCACAGCGAGTAGCTGCGCACCAGCCCGTTGGGCAGGTGCAGGTCGATGTGGGAGCCGGCCTCGAAGGCGGGGAAGTCCACAGCGGGCGTGGCCGGCCGGAACTCGACGCTCACGATGCCTTCGGCCTCGTAGCGCATGGTGTGCACGAGGGCGTTGAGCGTTGGGGAAGACATGGCGAAGCTCTCTCCCCCGTCAGGCCGTGGCGGCTTCGCCTGCCTCGGCCAGCTGCGCAACGGCCAGGTTGCGCATGTGGCGGCGCAGGCGGACGATGCCCAGGTCGTGCTGGTACAGGTTCTCGTGCTGGTTGGCGTCGGGCTCCATCTCTTCCAGCATCACGCGGTCCTGCTCCAGCACATGCCAGTGGCGCGCCTCCAGGCGGTTGCGGTACAGGAAGCGCCAGGTGTCGCGCTGCCAGCCCGGCTGCAGCTTGCGCACGCGCCAGAAGAAGGTCGCCGTCATGCCCTTCACGATGGGCGAGAAGGCGCCGATGATGATGAAGTTGCCGCCGGGACCGCCGGTCTTCGGGTACGGGATTTCGAGGCGCATCCAGTGGATGCCGGTGTCGGCCCACTCGGTCCAGTCGAAGTTGACGTTGCGCTGGCCTTCCTTCTCGAAGACGAAGCCGGTGTCGGTCTGGCGGATGCCGAACTTGGCGCTCGAATCGCCCTCGGCCATCGAATGCGACTGCTTGTGCAGGTAGGTGCCGTGCATCGGGTCCATCACGTTGTCGAGCACGTAGCGGTAGTCGCCCTTCCACTCGGTGTAGCAGAGGAAGCTGCTGTACTCGGCGTCGTCGGTGAGCTGCTCGGGCAGCACCAGCGGCGGCGGCACGTCGACCGGCTCCTTCGAGTTGTAGAGGAACACCGCGCCGGCGCGCTCCTGCACGTGGAAGTGCATCGTGGCCTTCGAGCCCTCGAGCTTGCAGCCGGGGCTGCCCGGCACGCGGGTGACGACGCCGTCGTGGCGCACTTCCACGCCGTGGTAGGGGCACGAGAGCCGGTCGCCCAGCACCACGCCCTGCGACAGCGGCGCGCCGCGGTGCGGGCAGCGGTCCTCCAGCGCATGCAGCACGCCTTCGCCGTCGCGCCACAGCGCGATCTTGCGGCCGAGGCGGCGCAGGGAGATCGGGTTCTCCTTGATGAAGTGCGAGGGGCAGATCGGGTACCAGAGGTCCTTCAGCCCGATCTCGAGCAGATGGTCGACCGGGTCCGCTGCAGCGTTGCCGGCGGGTTGGATGGCGATGGTCATGATGTTCCTTTCCCTCTCAGGCCGCCAGCGCGGCCATTTCCTTGCGGTAGAGCTCTTCGGTCCACTGCTGGCCGCCCGGCGTGGCGAGGCCGCTGTCGTTCAGGCGCTGCACCAGGCCCGGCAGGTCGTGGATGCCATCTGCGAAGGCGCGCTCGATCACGTCGCCCAGCAGGTCTTCGTAGGTGGTCGCGGGGCGCCGGCGCGCCTGGTGCGGTTGCAGGTAGCGGTCTTGGGTTTGCATCGTGGGCCTCCGTAGGGCGGAATGAATTGAAGATTCAGGCGGCGGCCGCCATGGCCGGGGTCGCGAGCGGCACGGCCCAGGCGTCGTAGCCGTAGACCCAGTCCGCGTTGCCGCCTTCGCGCAGCCAGTTGTTGCCGCGCGAGCCGAGCTGGACCTGGCTGGCCCGCTCGATGCGCGCGGTCTCGAAGCCCTGCAGCGCGGCAGGCAAGTCGGCCATGGCCACGCCTTCGAGATGGCGCGACAGCACCACAGCGTCCTCGATGGCCATGCCCGCGCCCTGCGCCATGAAGGGCAGCATCGGGTGCGCGGCATCGCCCAGCAGCGCCATGCGGCCCTTGGTCCAGGCGGGCATCGGGTCGCGTTCATACAGCGCGGTCTTGAGCACCGTGTCGCAGGCGTCGAGCAAGGCGCGCGCCTCGGGGTGGTAGGCCACGTACTGCTCGCGCAGTTCCTCGACGCTGCCGGGCGCGGTCCACGATTCGAGGTGCCAGCTGTCCTGCGGCGTGGTCGCGAAGATGAAGACGTCCTTGCCCCGGTTCAGCGGGAAGGTGACGATCTGGCTCTGCGGATTCGGGCCCCACCACTTGGTGAAGGCGCCCAGGTTGGGCACGCCGGCCACGCGCTCGGCCGGCACCACGGCACGGTAGGCCACGATGCCGGTGAAGCGCGGGCTCTCGGCGCCGAACATCGCGGTGCGCACGCACGAGTGGATGCCGTCCGCGCCGATCAGTGCGCCGACGCGTGCATCGGTGCCGTCCGCGAACGAGAGGCTCACGCCCCTTTCATCGGCGGCGATCTTCTCGGCCCGCTTGCCGAGCGCGACGCGCTCGTTCGGGAACATGTCGGCCAGCGCCGCCAGCAGGTCGGCGCGGTGGATGGTGAGCTGCGGCGCGCCGTAGCACTGCTCGGCGGTGTCGGCCATCTCCAGGCGCGAAGTCTCCTCGCCGGTGTCGTAGGTGCGGCTGATGCGGTGCGAGGGGCGCGCCGCCGTGACGCGGGCCGCCTCGCCCACGCCCAGGCCGTCGAGGGCGCGCACGGCATTGGGCGTGAGGTTGATGTCGGCGCCGACGCGGGCGAACTGCTTCGCCTGCTCGAACACGACCACGTCGTGGCCTGCGCGGCGCAGCGCGATGGCCGCGACGAGCCCGCCGATGCCCGCGCCGACGATGCCGATGGTGGATTCGCTGGTGGTCTTCATGAGACTTTGCCTTCGTTCCTGCGCCGGCTCACTCGGCAACGATGTTGCGGGCCTTGATGATCTTGGCCCACACGGCCGTCTCGTCGCGGATGTAGGCAGCGAAGTCGGCCGGCTTCATGGCCGCGTCGGTCATGCCCTGCAGCTTCAGGCGCTCGCGCACGTCGGGCTTGGAGAGCATTTCGGCAGCGTCCTTGGCGAGTTGCTCGACCACGGCGGGCGGCGTGCCCGCGGGCGCCATCAGGCCGTACCACGAGGTCACGGTCACGCCCTGGATGCCCTGCTCCGCCAGCGTGGGGATGTCGGGCGCCGCGGCGCTGCGCTTCGCCTCGGTCACGCCGATGGCGACCAGCTTGCCGTTCTTCAGGAAGGGCAGCGTCGCCGGCAGGTTGCTGAACATCAGCGGCACGGTGCCGCCGAGCACGTCGTTGAGCGCGGGCGCCGTGCCCTTGTAGGGCACGTGCAGCATGTCGATGCCGGCCTGCTGCTTGAAGAGCTCGCCCGCCAGGTGCAGGCCGCTGCCCACGCCGGGCGAGGCATACGAGAGCGTGCCGGGCTTGGCCTTGGCCTGAGCGACCAGGTCCTTCGCGTTCCTGATGCCCGATTCGGGCGATGCCACCAGAACGTTGGGCGCCTTCGCGAGCATGGTGACCGGCACGAAGTCCTTCGCCATGTCGAAGGGGAAGTTGGGCATCAGCGTCGGGTTGATGGTGACGTTGCCCGCCGGGATCACCAGCAGCGTGTGGCCGTCGCCCTTGGCGCGCTTGACCTTGTCCATGCCGATGTTGCCGGCCGCGCCCACCTGGTTGTCGACCACCGCCGCCTGGCCGTAGCGCTTGGCCAGGCCGTCGGAGAGCACGCGGGCCAGCGTATCGACCGGCCCGCCCGGCGGGAACGGCGAGATGATGGTGAAGCGCTCGCTCGAGAGCTGCTTCTGCGCCTCGCTCTGCTGCGCGTGCACGGGCGCGGCGAGCGTGAAGGCCGCGACTGCGGCGAACAGGACGGAAAGAGAGAAACGTCGTTGCATGTCGGTGGTCGGGTGAGTCATTTCTTTTCGGTGATGAAGGCGCCCTTGGGCCCTTCGGCATTCTTCTGGCGGCGCGTGTTGCCATCGAGGCCGCCGTCCACTGCCCATTCGGCGAAGACCGTGGGGCCAGGCTCGAACTCGCGCGGCTGCCAGTCGGCGGTGAGCTGGTCTTCGTCGGCGTAGTACTCGATGAGGCCGCCCGCCGGATTCTTGAAGTACCAGAAGTACGCCGAAGACACCGGATGGCGGCCCGGGCCGAGCTGGGTTTCCCAGCCGCAGCGCGAGAAGTGCAGCCCGCCGCCGAACACCTCGTGGATGTCGCGCACCGTGAAGGCCACGTGGTTCAGCCCGCGCTTGCCCGAGGGGATCTGCAGCAGGAACAGGTCGTGGTGGCCGCCTTCGGCCGCGCAGCGCATGAAGGCGCCGCGGTTGGGGTAGCTGTCGGAGGCCACGAAGCCGAAGCGATCGGCATAGAAGGCGCCGGTGGCCTTCACGTCGCTCACGAAGAACACGACATGGCCGACCTCGATGGGCGTGGCGCGTTCATAGATGGGCGCCGGCTGGTTGATGCGCAGCTTCGCGTTCCAGGTGTTCATGGCGCCGCAGTCGACCTGCACCGCGTGCTTGCGGCTGACCTGCAGTCGCACGGCTAGGCCGTTGGGGTCGATGCAGCCGATGCGGCGGGCGCCGTCCACCGTGTCGTCGAAGAACGCCGGGTCTCGCGCGATGGCGGCGGCGTAGCGGTCGAGATCGGCTTCGCTTTCCACGCCCCACACCACTTCGCGCAGCGTCGGGCCTTCCTCCATCGCGGGCGGCAGGCCCGGCTTGTCCAGCGCCGCGACCACCACCTTGCAGCCGTTCAAGCACTCGAAGACGAGTTCGTCGGCGGCCTCCGACTTCAGGGAAAGGCCCCAGTCCTGGAAGAACCGGCGGCAGGCGGGCAGGTCGTCCGCGCCGTAGGTGATCTGGTCGATGCCAAGTACGCTCATTTCAATCTTTCTTTCATGCCGAGCGGCACACGCGCGGCACCGAACATCTCGTTCCAGGAATACCGCGGAACCGGCTTTGCCGGGCCGCAGGTATCGCCCCCCGCAAGGGGGTTGGCGCAGCGACACGAAGTGCGCGAAGCCCCGGGGGTTTTCATGGTGCTGCCCAAGGCAGAGGCTGGTCATTGGTGCCCCAGTACATGCTCTTCTGCTCCATGTACTGGAAGATGCCTTCGCGGCCCTTCTCGCGGCCCAGGCCGCTGTCGCGCCAGCCGCCGAAGGGCGTGGACACCGAGAACTGCTTGTAGGTGTTGACCCAGACCGTGCCGGCCTGCACCGCGCGCCCCAGCTTCCAGGCACGCTTGAAGTCGCGGCTCCACACGCCGGCCGCCAGCGCGTAGACGCTGTCGTTGGCCTGCGCGATCAGTTCTTCCTCGCTGTCGAAGGGCATGGCGACCAGCACCGGGCCGAAGATCTCTTCCTGGCTGATGCGGGCGCCGTTTGTCAGGCCCTCGATGATGGTCGGCTTGTAGAAGTAGCCGCGGTCATAGCCGTCGCCGTGCGGGCGTACGCCGCCCGTGCGAATCCTGCCGCCTTCGGAAACGCCGAGCTCCACGTAGCGCTCGATGCCCTCGCGGTGCTTCGCGGTGATGAGCGGACCCATCTGCGTGCGCTCCGAAGCCGGATCGCCCACGCGCAGCGCGTTGGCGCCTTCGGCCAGCCGGGTGAGGAACTCGTCGTAGATGCCGCGCGCCACGAACAGGCGCGAACCCGCGATGCACGACTCGCCCGACGAGCTGAAGATGCCGTAGAGCACGCCGTTCACCGCGTGGTCGAGATCGGCATCGTCCAGCACCATGGTCGGCGACTTGCCGCCGAGCTCCAGCGACACCGGCATCATCTTGTCGGCCGCGATGTGGGCGATGTGCCTGCCGGTGGTGGTGCCGCCGGTGAACGACACGCGCTTGATCAGCGGATGCTTGGTGATCGCGTCGCCGATCACCGAGCCCCTGCCCGGCAGCACGCTGACGATGCCCTTGGGCACGCCGGCCTTCTCGCAGATGCGCGCCAGCTCCAGCGCCATCAGCGGCGTGACCTCGGCGGGCTTCACCACCACGGCGTTGCCCGCGGCCAGCGCGGGCGCCAGCTTCTGCGCCTCGCTGGCGATGGGCGAGTTCCACGGCGTGATGGCGGCGACCACGCCCATGGGCTCGTGCACGCTCATCGTGACGAAGGCGCCGCGCGACGGCGTGATGGTTTCCTCCAGCGTCTCCAGCGCCGCAGCGAAGAACTGGAAGGTGCCTGCGGCGCTGGCCACGAGGTTGCGGGTCTCGTTGATCGGCTTGCCGTTGTCCAGGCGCTGCTTCTGCGCGAGCGATTCGGCCTCTTCGCGGATCAGTTGCGCCACGCGATGCAGCACGGCCGCGCGCTCGTGGGGCAGGCGCTGCGCCCAGCCACTGGTTCGGAAGGCGCGGTCTGCGCCCGCGATGGCTTCCTCGACGTCGGCCAGGCTCGCGGCCCGCAGGCGCGCGATGGGCTCGCCGGTGGCCGGGTAGAGGCTTTCGTAGACGTCGCCGCCACCCAGGCGCCATTCGCCGGCGATGCAGATCGGAAGGAGTTCGGAGGAGATCATGGAAGACGGCGGATTCAGATGGCGAGCGCGGCCACGCGGTTGCGCAGCGCGCGCACGGCGCTGTAGACGGTGAGCGCGGATGTCTTGGGGTTGGCCGCCAGCGGCTTGTTGCGCATGGTCAGCTCGAAGCTGCCGAAGGCGCCCTCGGCCTCGACGGTGTGCACGTTCTCGGCGGTGGCCGGGTCGGCGATGAGGCGCACCATCGTCCTGTCCAGCCCAAGCCCCGCGAGCGAGACGGTGGCCGCGACGTTGGCGTTCTTCGGATAGAGCAAGGCCGCTTCGCGCGCGCTGCCTTCGAAGATCACGGTTTCATGCGCCAGCGCGCCCAGGTCGCGGCCCTGCTCGGCCGGCGTGCCCTTCCAGGCCAGCGGCGGCTTGCGGCCGGTGTAGCGCACGCTGTCGAGGCCGCCGATGCGGGCGGCAGCGAGCGCGTCGATGGCGCCGATGGCGCCGGGAATCAGCTGCACCTGCGTGCTGCCGGCAACCGCCGCGGCTTCGAGCTTCTCCGCAAGGCCGGTGGCCGACAGCGCGCCGACCGAGGCGACCACGCAGGGCAGGCCTCGCGCCAGCGCGGGCAGCACGTGCTGCTCGATGGCGGCATGGCCTGCGGTCTCGACCACGAGGTCGATGCCGTCGGCGGGCACCGCGCTGCCCACCTGCGCGTCGGGTGCAGCCTTCTGCGCAGCGGCGATGGCGTCGGCGGGCACGACGACAGCCACCACCTTCAGCGCGGGATCGCCGTGGAGCAGTTGCAGCACCGAGGTGCCGATCGCTCCGCAGCCGACGAGTGCGATGCGCGTTGGCGTGGGCGTTGACGTGGGCATGGAATGGCCCTCCCTCACTTGCCCACCGTGCCGAGCGCCGGGATCTGCGTGACCGTGTTGGTCGGCGGGCCGGCGAAGGTGGTCTTGAAGCTGCCGATCGAGAGCATGTCGATCTCAAGCAGGAACGGGCCCTCGGCCGCCAGCGCCTCGCCGATGCGGGCGGGCAGCTCGGCCAGGTCCTGCACGCGGGCATGCGGCAGCGCGATCGACTTGCACAGCAGGTCGTAATCGGGCGTGTGCAGCTCGGCGTAGCACTGGCGGCCGCCGTACTGCGCGTCCTGGATGTTCTTGATGACGCCGTAGCTCTTGTCGTTCATGAGCACGATCACCATCGGCGCCTTCTCCTGCACCATGCAGGCCAGCTCGCCCAGGTTCAGGATGAAGCCGCCGTCGCCGGCCAGGCAGAAAGTCTTGCGGCCCGATCCCGTCACCGCCGCGCCGATGGCCGCGCCGATGGCCATCGGCATGCCCTGGCCGATGCCACCGCCCGTGGCGTGCACGCCGGCGCTCGGTTCGAAGACGCGCAGCTCGCGATTGCCCCAGGTGCTGTTGGAGACGGTCACGTCGCGCACCCAGTTGAAGTTGCGCCCGGCCGCCGACTGGAGCTGGCGCACGAGTTCGGCGTACGGGCCGAGGCCGTCGCGCAGCCCCGCAACCGCCTGGTCGTGCGCGGCGCGCAGGTCGACCAGCAGCTGCGGGTCGGCCTTGTACCTGGCGGCTTCGAGGCGGTCGGCCAGGCCTTCGAGGGCCAGCGCGGAATCGCCGCAGACGAAGGCTTCGGACGCGTAGCAGCGGCCTTCGGCGGCGGCGTCGACGTCGATGCGGTAAAGCGGGCGGGGCAGCTTCAGCTCGTACTTGAGCGTCTCGTTGCCGCGCAGGCGCGAACCGACCACGAGCATCGCGTCGCAGGTCTGGTAGAGGGCCTCGACCGGCTTCTGGATGTTGTAGGCGCCGAGCGAACCGGCGTCGTCCTCGGGCACCGTGCCGCGACCCTGCGTCGTCGTGACGACACCGAAGCCGAGTTTCTGCAGGCGCTGGATGGCGGCGCGGGCATGGCGGGCACCGCCGCCGACCCACAGCATCGGGCGCCTTGCAACAGCGAGGCGCGCGGCCAGCGCGTCGAGTGCGGCGGCCGACGGCACGGCGCGCTCGATGGGCAGCGGCGACAGGTCGGCCGGCATCGTGGTCAGCGCCGACTGGATGTCGATCGGGATCTCGACGCTGACAGGGCCGGTCGGCGCCGTCAGCGCGAGCTGCACCGCGCGCTTGAGCGTGCCGAGCACCGTCTCGACGCTGCGCACGCGCAGCGCGGCCTTCGACACGGCCTTGAGCATGGTGAGCTGGTCGGGCGCCTCGTGGATGTACGACATGCCCTTGTCGAGGTACGGCGTCTCGATCTGCCCGGTGATGTGCAGCAGCGGCGCGCCGGCCGTCAGGGCCTCGACCATGCTGCCCGCGATGTTGCCCGCGGCAGGCCCGGTGCTGGTGATGCACACGCCCAGGCTGGCGGTGGAGCGTGCGTAGGCGTCTGCCATGTTGCCCGCGCCGGCTTCTCCGCGCGCCGAGATGAAACGCACCGTGCCGCGCTGCGCGAAGGCATCGAGGATCGGCATGTTGTGGATCGAGATCACGCCGAAGGCCGCCTTGACGCCGCACTGTTCGAGAAAGGCGGCGACGACGGCGCCGACGGTGACGGTGTTGTTGGGGTTATGCATGGCGTGACAGGCCTCCGGAAATGTCGATGTGGCTGCCCGTCGTGTACGACGCGAGGGGCGAAGCGAGGAAAAGGATCGCGCGCGCGGCTTCGGTCGGAAGCCCCAGGCGACCCAGCGGGATGTGCTTGTTCTTCGCGAGCTGGCCGCTCCAGGCGGCCCAGTCGAGCGACTTGTCTTCGCGCGCCTCGAAGCGGCGGCGCCACTGGCCCGACTCCACCAGGCCGATCAGGATGCCGTTGACGCGCACGCCCTGCGGCGCGAATTCGGTCGCCATGGAACGCACGAGGTTCAGCAGGCCGGCGCGCGCGGCCGAGGTGGCGACCATGTGCGGCTCGGGCTGGCGCGCCAGCAGCGAGTTGGCGCAGACGATGGCGGCATCGCCCAGCACCGCACGCTGTGCCGCGAGCTGCGGCAGGAAGGCGCGCGTGGGGTTGATGACGGAGAAGAATTTCAGGTTCAGCTCTTCGGTCCAGGCCTCGTCGTCGGTGTTCGCGAAAGTCGAGACCCTGCCCTGCCCCGCGTTGTTGACCAGCATCGAGGCCGGGCCGAGCGCGGCTTCGCTGGCGGCGGCGAAAGCGCGCACCGAGGAGGCATCGAGCACGTCGCAAGGCTGAGCGAAGAGCTTCGCGTCCGGGAACTGACTGCGCAGGCCGGCCACGGCGCCGTCGAGCCGCTCGGCATTGCGGCCGCACAGCGCGACGGCGGCGCCGCAGCCCAGCAGCAGCTCGACGGTGGCCAGGCCGATGCCCGACGAGCCGCCCGTGACCACGGCCACGCGGCCGGCCAGCGCATCGGCGGCGAAGAAGGAAGGAAGAGCCTGGTCTGTCATGGTTTCAGGGTCATGCGGAGCGCAGCGGCACCACCTTGGCGGTGCGCGCGGGCGAGTAATTGAGCAGGCCGGAGATCTCGTCGGCCGTGCCGCGCACGCGCTGCACCATCTCGTCGATGCGGCTTTCCTCGATGTGGCTGGCGGTGACGGTGGCGCCCAGGGCGGCGACGATGTGGCCGCTGTGGTCGCGCACCGGCGCGGCGATGCTGGAGATGTTCGATTCGAAGAAGCCCTCGCCCAGCACGTAGCCGCGCTGGCGGTCGGCCTGCACCATGTCGAAGAGTTCGTTCACGGTCTTGGGCGTGCTCGGCGAGAAGGTCTCGAGCTTGTCTTCGGGGTAGAGCGCGCGCAGCTGCGGCAACGTGAGGTCTTCGAGCAGGATGCGGCCCAGCACCGTGGCATGGGCCGGCAGCCGCGTGCCCACGGTGACCGAGCTCGCGAAGGGCGTGGGCGGCGCGACCTTGGCGACGTAGACGATGGAGCGGCCGTCGCGCACCACCAGGTTGCAGGGTGTGCGCAGCTCGTCGCACAGGCGGTTGAGCAGCGGCGTGCCCAGCTGGGTGAGCTCCAGCGAGGCGAGGTATTCGAAGCCCAGGCGCAGCACGGCCAGGCCCAGGCGGTAGTCGCGACCGCCCTCGGTGCGCTCGAGAAAACCCATGTTCTCCAGCGTGGTGAGCAGGCGGAAGACGGTCGAGCGCGGCAGATCGAAGCGGCGCGCCAGTTCAGGCGCCGAGAGCGTGCGGCTTTCGCGGCTGAACTCGCACAGCACGCGCAGTCCGCGCTCCAGCGCGGGCACGTTGTAGCGGTCGGCGCCCTCTTCAATCGCTTCGTTGCCGTCGTTGTTGTTGTTGGCCATGCCAGTGGTTCCTTCCTCGGATGTCTCTGTGTGGTTGCGGTCAGCCGGCGAGCGATTCGCGCAGCAGCTTGGCGACGGCCTGTGGTTGCTCCACATAGCCGGCGTGGCCCGCATCCTCCACCAATTCGAGCGGCACTCCGCACTGGCGCGCGACTTCTTCGCAGGCCGACGGCGGCGTGACCACGTCGAGCGCGCCGCAGGCCACGCGCACCTGCATGGGCGGCGGCAGGTCGGCCAGAAGGTCGGCGTTGCACAGCAGCTCGACCGCCTGGCGGTAGCCGCGGTCGTTCAGCCGGGCCATGTTCCAGCGCACCCACTGGCGGGCGTGCTCGGAGGCGTTGTCGGAAACCAGCCGGGCCGAACGCTTCGCGGCCATGCCTGCGATGCCGAGTTCGTCGAGCGTGGCGAGGCGCTCGGCGCGGACCCTGGCGCGGGCTTCCGCACGAGACGCCGCGCCGTAGCCGACGGCCGGGCTGACCAGCACCAGCCGGCGGATGCGCGCATCGCTGCGCGCGGCCGAGGCGGCGGTGATGGCACCGAGCGAATGGCCGACCAGCACGCAGGAATCGATCTCCAGCGCATCGAGCAAGGCGCCCAGGCGCGCCGCGTAGTCGGCAGCGGTCGGCGCACCGGCCTCGAGCGGCGTGGAGCTTCCGTAACCGGGCGCATCCCAGGCAATCACGCGGGCCTGCGATGCGAGCAGCGCGGCGGTGTCGATCCACGATGCCGCGCCCGAGCCGATGCCGTGCAGGCACACGATGGCCGCGCCCCGCCCGCACTCGCGCACCGACACCACCGCGCCGCCGCCGACCGCGACATCGCGCGCCGGAAAGCGGGCGTCGAGCCGTGCCAGCTCGGAGGCCGGCAGGAGCGCATCAGGATGGGCAGCGTGGTTCATGGGCTGAGGGTCTTTTTTCGGGAATACCGCGGAACCGGCCTTGCCGGGCCGGAGGTACTGCCCCTGCAAGGGGGCGGCGGCCGCGCGGAGTGGGCGGGCCTGAGGGGTTCGCCTTATCGCTTGATCTTGGCGAGGGGGTGATCGGCCGGGTACGTCGGGGTCACCGGCTTCTTCGCGCCGAGCATCACGCACATCAGCGCGTCCTCGTCGCCGATGTTGATCTCCTCGCGGTACACGCCGGGCGGCACCGAGATCAGGTCGCGGTCGGTCATGATGGTCTCGAAGCGCTCGCCGTCCTTCTCGATCACCACCTTGAGCTTGCCGCGGATCAGGAAGAACACCTCCTCCACGTCGGTGTGCAGGTGCGGCGGGCCTTCGTGGCCGGCGGGGATCACCATGGTCGAGAAGGTGAAGTGCTCGGCGGGCACGGTGTTGACGTCGGCGGCGACGCCGGTGCCGCCGGTGCCCACGTAGCGCATCTGGGCTCGGCGGTACTTGGGGTCGAAGTCGGCCTGGAACTTCAGCGCGTCCCAGTCGTACTTGCGGGTCTCGTAGCGGGCGATGCGGGTGTTCATCCACTCCGCGAGGCTGCTGCCTTCGGGCCGGGCCAGCGTGCTGGTGGCCGCGGGGTTGATCTTCTGCTGTTCGGACAGGTCGCTCATCGGGTTGACTCCTTGGTCGGAAAAATCAGGTGCGTGGGTTCGCTCTCAGTGCATCGCGAAGCCGCCGTTGACGGCCAGCAGCTGGCCCGTCACGAAGCGCGCGAGCCCCGAGAGAAGGAAGACGGTGGCGCCGCACACGTCGGCGGCCTGCTGCTCGCGCGGGATGGCGCGGCCTTCGAGGTACTTCTGGTGGCGCGCCATCGGCACGTATTCGGTGGCCTCCACCAGCGTGAGGCCGGGCGCCACGGCGTTGACGGTGATGTCGTCGCCGCCCCACTCGCGCGCCAGCGAGCGCGTCATGGAAATGACCGCGCCCTTGCTCGACGCATAGGCCAGCAGGTTGGGCGCGCCCCACAGCGCGGTGTCGGAGGCGAGGTTGACGATCGCGCCGCGGCCGCTTTCGGCCAGCGCGGCGCGGCAGGCGCGGCCCATGAGCCAGCTGCCGCGCACGTTGACGTTCATCACGCGGTCCCACACGTCGATCTCGAGCTGGTGCGCGTCGCGGCCGCCGGAGTTGGTGATGGCGGCGTTGTTGACGAGACCGTCGAGGCCGCCGAGCAGGCGGATGGCTTCGTCGGCGCAGGCCACCACGGAGCCCGGGTTGGCCAGGTCGACCGGCAGCGCATGGGCGTTGCGGCCCGCTTCGCGCAGCGCCTTCGCCTCGGTCTCGGCCAGTTCGCCGAGGATGTCGGCCAGCACCACGCTCGCGCCCGCGGCGGCGATGCATTGCGCGAAGGCGAGGCCCAGGCCGCGCGCGCCGCCGGTCACGAGCACGCGGCGGCCGGCCAGCAGGTTGGCGGGCATCTCGGCGAGCAGCGCCTGCAGGCTCGAGGGGTCGGCGATGGCTTTGAGTTCGGTCATGGAAATGAGGTGCGTGGGTCGGTCGTGCGGATCAGTCGGCCTGGATGCCGAGCTCCTTGATGACCTTGCCGAATCGCGCGTAGTCGGCGGCGTTGGTCTTGCCGAGCACGTCGGCGTCGCCTCCCACGGGCGTGGTGCCGAGCACGGCCATGCGCGAGACGATCTCGGGCATCTTCAGGATCTCGTTGAAGTGGCCGTTGAGCGTCTTCACGATCTCAGGCGGCAGGTTGCGCGGGCCCCAGAGGCCGTTCCAGGCGGTCACCTCGACGTCCTTGTAGCCCTGCTCGGCCAGCGTGGGCACGTTCGGCGCGAGCGGCGAGCGCTGGGCCGAGGCCACGGCCAGAGGGCGCAGCTTGCCGCCGGCGAGGTACGGCGCCACCGGCCCCAGTGTGACGAAGGTGACCGGCACGTGGCCGCCCAGCACGTCGTTGATGGCCGGTGCCACGCCCTTGTATGGAACGTGCGCAAGGCTGGCTCCGGATGCGCGGGCGAACATTTCACCCAGGATGTGCATCGGCGATCCGCTGCCCGGGCTCGCGTAGCTCAGCGACTTGCCGCCCTTGGCCGCAGCCACGGCGTCCTTCAGCGTGGAGAGGCCGCTGTTGCCGCCGGCCACCAGGAACAGCGGCTGGCTGCCCGTCTGCACGATCGGCGTGAAGCCGTTCAGCACGTCGTAGCCCGAGCCGTTGGTCTTGAGCACCAGCTGCGCGATCGAGAAGGTGCTGGGCGCGAGCAGCAGCGTGTAGCCGTCGGGCGCGGCCTTCGACACATAGGCGCTGCCGATGATGCCGCTGGCGCCGGGGCGGTTGTCCACCAGCACGGTCTGGCCGACGCGCGCCGACAGCTTCTCCGCGAACAGGCGCGCCAGCGCGTCGGTGTCGCCGCCGGCCGGATAGGCGACGACCAGCGTGATCTGCTTGGCCGGGTAGCCGTCGGCTGCCCAGGCGAGTCCGGAGGCGAAAGCGGCGGCCATGGAAATGGCGGCGGCGATGGCATGGCGGCGTGTCGATTTCATCGTGTCCGTCTGATCGAGGTTTGTTTCACTAAAGAAACAACGATTTATTAATGGAACGCCACGAAGAATATCGAAGAAGACAACTTCATGACTAAGGGAAAACCCGTATTCCTGTATCGCAACGAAAACAGGGCGGCCTTTGGGGGCCGCCCTGTTTGGATTGAGAGAGAACGAGGCCTCAGCCGCCGTAGCGCGCCACGGTGAGGCCTTCCATGTCGATCGCAGGCGCCCTGCCCTCGATCAGGTCGGCCATCACCCGACCGGTGCCCGCCGCCATGGTCCAGCCGAGCGTGCCGTGGCCGGTGCTCAGCATCAGGTTGGGAACGCGGGTGGCGCCGATCACCGGCGTGCCGTCGGGCGTCATGGGACGCAGGCCGGTCCAGAAGGAGGCGTCGCGCACGTTGCCGCCTCGCGGGAAGAGATCGGTCACGACGTGTTCGAGCGTGTCGCGCCGCCGCTCGTTGAGCCGCAGGTCGAAGCCCGAGAGCTGCGCCGTACCGCCCACGCGAATGCGGTCGCCCAGGCGCGTGACCGCGACCTTGAAGGTCTCGTCCATCACGGTGGATTCGGGCGCGCCACCCGCATCGGTGATCGGCACCGTGATCGAGAAGCCCTTGACCGGATACACCGGCAGCCGGATGCCCAGCGGCCTGACCAGCGCCGGCGAGTAGCTGCCGAGTGCGACGACATAGCGCTCGGCGGTGAAGCTGCCCGCGTCGGTGCGCACAGCCGTCACGCCCCTGGCCGCGTCGTGCTCGAGAGCCTGGATGTTCACGCCGAACCGGAACTTCACGCCCTCGGCCTCGGCCAGCTTCGCCAGCGCCTGCGTGAACTTGAAGCAGTCGCCGGTCTCGTCGCCCGGCAGCCGCAGGCCGCCGACGAACTTGCCCTTCACCGCCGCGAGCGCCGGCTCGTACTGCACGCAGCCTTCGCGGTCGAGCAGCTGGTAGGGCACGCCGGAGGCCTGCAGCACTTCGACGTCCTTCGAGGTGCCGTCGAGCTGCTGCTGCGTGCGAAAGAGCTGCAGCGTGCCCTGCATGCGCTCGTCGTAGGCGATGCCGGTGTCCGCGCGCAGCGCCTTCAGGCAATCGCGGCTGTACTCGGCGAGCCGCACCATGCGGCTCTTGTTGACCTCATAGCGCGCCTGCGTGCAGTTGCGCAGCATCGAGAGGCCCCAGCGCCACATGGCCGGATCGAGCATCGGCTTGATGACCAGCGGGCTGTGCTGCATCAGCATCCACTTGATCGCCTTGACCGGCACGCCGGGCCCGGCCCAGGGTGCCGAATAGCCGGGCGACACCTCGCCCGCATTGGCGAAGCTGGTTTCGAGCGCCGGCGCCGGCTGGCGCTCCAGCACCGTCACCTCGTGCCCGGCGCGCGCCAGGTAGTAAGCGATCGAGGTGCCGATGACACCGCTGCCGAGAATCAGGACCTGCATCAGAACAACCCCTTGAAACTGCCGAGATGCAGCCGAGGGTACAGGCCCCGGCTACAGGCCCAGCGCGTCCTGCAATTGCCGTGCCGTCCAGCGCTTCGGCTGCTGCGGCCAGGCTTCGAGCAGCGAAACCATGCGCGAATTGCGCGGCGCGCTCAGGCCGTGCTCGCGGGCGAGGCGCACCACCTCGCCGCTGAGCGCGTCGATCTCGGTGCGGCGGCCCAGCGCGAGGTCGTCGGCCATGCTGGAGCGCGCCTTGGCGTCGATGCGCAGCATGCGCGCCGCGACGATGCGGAAGATCCAGTCGGGCAGCCGCAGCAGGCCGGCCAGCCGGTGCGCCGGCACCGCCGCGACCTGCGCGGGCGCGATGCCCGCAACCTTGAGGACGCCCAGGGCCTCGTCGATCAGCGAAGCGAAGCAGCGGCGGTAGCCGCGCTGCATCAGCTCCTCGCGCAGCGGCAGGCCCGAGAGCGCGTTGACGGGGTTGTTGAGGTTGAGCATCAGCTTGCCCCACTGCACGGGCAGCAGGTCGGCATGCAGGTCGAGCGGCACGCCGGCGCGCTCGAACACCGGGACCCAGGGGCGCAGCACGGCGTCGTCTTCCGCGGCCAGACGGCCGCCGGTGCCGCGGTGGAAGGCGCCCGGGCCGATCTCGGCGACGTTGTAGGGAACCATGCCGGCGCGCACGTTGAGCGAAGGGCCGGTCTGCGCGGCCGCCGCGCAGTTGGAGATGCCGTTCTGCAGCGAGATCACCGCCGTGCCCGCCGGCAGCGAGAAGGCCAGTTCGCCCGCGGCCTCGGCCGTGGCGCCGCTCTTCACGCACAGCAGCACCAGGGCGGGCTTCGCACCGGCGGGCACCTGCCCGCAAAGGCGCAGCGAATCGGCAGGCAGCGTGCGCTTCGCGCCGTCGATGTCGGTGAGCGTCAGGCCGTGCCTGGCGAGCTTCTCGAGCACGCGCGGACGGCCGACGAAGGTGACGGGCACGCCTGCGGCCGCGAGGCTGCCGCCGATGAAGCACCCGATGGTGCCCGCCCCCATCACAAGCACTTCACCGGGGATCGCTTCTGGCATGGGTGGCGTGCTCGTTCCGGTGATGCTGCCGGCCGTCAGGCGCGCTCGGATACCCAGGCCTGCACCGACTGCAGCGCGGCCGGAAGGCCCGCCGCGTTGGTGCCGCCGGCCATGGCCATGTCGGCCTTGCCGCCGCCCTTGCCGCCGACCTGCTGGGCCACGAAGTTGACCAGCTCGCCGGCCTTGACCTTGCCCGTGCTGTCGGCGGTGACGCCGGCTGCGATCTGCACCTTTTCGCCGTCGACGGCGGCCAGCACGATGGCGGCGGTCTTGAGCTTGTCCTTGAGCTTGTCCATGGTCTCGCGCAGCGTCTTGGCGTCGGCGCCGTCGAGCTTGGCGGCCAGCACCTTGATGCCCTTGACGTCCACGGCCTGCGACACGAGCTCGTCGCCCTGCGACGACGCGAGCTTGCCCTTGAGCGCACCCACTTCGCGCTCGAGCGCCCTCACCTGCTCCAGCACCTGCGAGAGCCGGCCCTGCAGTTCGGCGGCCGGCGACTTGAGCGTGGCAGCCACGCTCTGCACGGTCGATTCGAGGTCCTGCAGGTAAGAGAGCGCATTCGCGCCGGTGACGGCCTCGATGCGGCGCACGCCGGCGGCCACGCCGCCTTCGCTGACGATCTTGAAGAGACCGATGTCGCCCGTGCGGCCCACGTGAGTACCGCCGCACAGCTCACGGCTGGTGCCGATGTCGAGCACGCGCACGGTCTCGCCGTACTTCTCGCCGAACAGCATCATCGCGCCGGTCTTCTGGGCCGACTCCATGTCCATCACGCGGGCGTGCGTCTCGGTGTTGGCGAGGATCTCGGCGTTCACGCGCTTCTCGATCTCGAGGATCTGCTCGTGCGTGACGGGCGCGTTGTGCGCGAAGTCGAAGCGCGTCTTGTCCGCGTCGACCAGCGAGCCCTTCTGCTGCACGTGGCCGCCGAGCACTTCGCGCAGGGCCTTGTGCATCAGGTGGGTGACCGAGTGGTTGCGCATGGTGGCGGCGCGGCGGGCGGTGTCGACCGCGGCCTTGACCGTGTCGCCGACCTTCAGCGTGCCCTGGGTCTGGGTGCCATGGTGGCCGAACACGTCGGCCTTGATCTTCTGCGTGTCTTCCACGCCGAACTGCACGCCTTCGGCCACGAGCACGCCCTGGTCGCCGACCTGGCCGCCGCTTTCCGAGTAGAAGGGCGTGGTGTCGAGCACGACGATGCCGCTCTGGCCTTCCTTGAGCTCGTCGACGGCAGAGCCCTCGAAGTACAGCGCGACGACCTTGGCGCTTTCTTCCAGGCGCTCGTAGCCGGTGAAGGTGTTGCCCGCGCCGGCGTAATCGACGTTGCGGTCCATCTTGAACTTGCCGGCGGCACGGCCCGCGGCCTTCTGCTTTTCCATGGCGGCATTGAAGCCGGCTTCGTCGACGCTCACGCCGCGCTCGCGGCACACGTCGGCCGAGAGGTCGAGCGGGAAGCCGTAGGTGTCGTGCAGCTTGAAGGCGACGTCGCCGGGCAGCGTCTTGGCACCGCCGGCCAGCGCCGCGTCGAGGATTTCCATGCCGTTGGCCAGGGTCTCGAAGAAGCGTTCTTCTTCGGCCTTCAGCGTGTCGGTGATGCGCTTCTCGTCGGCCACCAGCTTCGGATAGGCCTCGCCCATGAGCCTGACGAGCTCGGGCACCAGCTTGTGGAAGAAGGGCTTCTTCTGGCCCAGCTTGTAGCCGTGGCGGATCGCGCGGCGGATGATGCGGCGCTGAACGTAGCCGCGGCCTTCGTTCGACGGGATCACGCCGTCGGCCACCAGGAACGAGGTGGCGCGGATGTGGTCGGCGATCACCTTGAGCGAGTTGTTCGACAGGTCCTGCGTGCCGGTCGCCTTCGCGGCGGCCTTGATCAGTGCCTCGAAGATGTCGATCTCGTAGTTGCTGTGCACGTGCTGCAGGATCGCGGCCAGGCGCTCCAGGCCCATGCCGGTGTCGACGCAGGGCGCAGGCAGCTTGACCACGCTGCCGTCGGGCTGCATGTCGAACTGCATGAACACGTGGTTCCAGATCTCGATGAAGCGGTCGCCGTCTTCCTCGGGGCTGCCCGGCGGGCCGCCGGGGATGTGCGGGCCGTGGTCGTAGAAGATCTCGGAACACGGGCCGCAGGGGCCGGTGTCGGCCATCATCCAGAAGTTGTCGGACTTGTACTTGCCGCCCTTGTTGTCGCCGATGCGGATCACGCGCTCGGGCGGCAGGCCGATTTCCTTGGTCCAGATGTCGTAGGCCTCGTCGTCCTCGTGGTAGACGGTGGCCAGGAGCTTGTCGGCCGGCAGCTTGTAGACCTGCGTGAGCAGCTCCCAGCCCCACTTGAGCGATTCGCGCTTGAAGTAATCGCCGAAGCTCCAGTTGCCCAGCATCTCGAAGAAGGTGTGGTGGCGGGCGGTGTAGCCCACGTTCTCGAGGTCGTTGTGCTTGCCGCCGGCGCGCAGGCAGGCCTGGACGGAGGCTGCGCGCTTGTAGGGGCGCTTGTCGGTGCCGAGGAACACGTCCTTGAACTGCACCATGCCCGAATTGGTGAACATCAGCGTCGGGTCGTTGCCCGGCACGAGCGGGCTCGACGGGACCGCCGTGTGGCCCTTGGAAGCGAAGAAATCGATAAAGGTCTTGCGGATGTCCGCGACCGTGAATGTGGGCTGGCTCATCTTTGGATTCGTCTTCTGCCGTCGAGGGCGGCGCGGCGATGGCGACCCTCATGTCGAACCCACTGCGGCGAACCGGCCTAACTGCTTGATTTGCTTGAACAAACGATTATAGGTTTGGCCATGCCGCCCACGCCGGGCAAGGGCTCCCGGACGACACCACGATGCGCGCTCCAAGGCTAATATGTGTCCTGGCGCAAAAAACGAGAACCAACGACGGTCTGCGCCATCCGTACTTGTACGGACAAAAAAGATCAAGGAGTTCGCATGGCAAGCCAAGATGCCGAGAGGCACTGGACGATCGAAGACCTGGATTTCTCGCGCATCGCGCTCGACAAGGTACGCCCGGACGAGAACCTCTTCTACCTGGTGACCTCCGCCTCTTTCATCGAGAGCGGCTCCGACCTGTACACGCACAACCTGGTCGACTTCTTCAAGGGCGACCAGGAGGTCACCGACTGGCTCTCCCAGCACTGGGAACTCGAGGAACTGCAGCACGGCAAGGCCCTTCGCGCCTACGTGCGCCACGTGTGGCCGGAATTCGACTGGGACACCGCCTACCGCAACTTCCTGGAGGAGTACGCGACCTACTGCAAGGTCGAGCTGCTCGCCCCCACCCGGGGCCTCGAGATGACCGCCCGCTGCGTGGTCGAGACCGGCACCGCCACCTACTACCGGGCCATGGCCCGCAGCACCGACGAGCCGGTCCTGCAGGATCTTGCGACCCGCATCGCCACCGACGAAGTCAACCACTACAAGCACTTCTACCGCTACTACCGGCGCTACCGAGAAGAAGAGAAGCTGGGCCGCCTGCGCGTGCTGGGCACCATCGGCCGGCGCACGCTCGAACTCAAGAGCGAGGACGCCGACTGCGCGATCCGCCATGTGGTCAGGACGCGTTCGCCGGAGCGCGCCGACGACATCGCCTACGTGCAGCGGCTGAGCGCCGACATGAACGGCACCATCCGCACCCACCTGAGTCCGGGCACCACGCTCAAGATGCTGATGCGGCCGCTGGAACTGCCGGCGAAGGTGCAGACCGTGATCCAGTATCCGATCAGGCAGTTCATGGAGCACGTGTTCCTGCGCTGACTGCCGCGCGGGGGGTCGCGCATGGCGACAAACCGGAACGCCGATTCCATTTCGCTCAACAGGCGCTTGGCTAATATTTCCGGCCCCCTTCTATCCAGACAGAGGCAAGGCCTGAGACCTTCGGACAAGCGCGGTCGCATGCGCTCCCGGCAAGTCCGCTCGCGGCCTTGTTGCATGCGCGTCCGATGTTCGATCACACAGCCAACCGCGAGCAGCTCTACACCGTCCGTCTGGAGGGCGCCAACCTCACCATTCGCGACCTGATGGAGGTGCGCTTCACGTTCCTGCGGTTGCTCGAAGAGCGCATCGGGCCCTCTTCGCGCCTCCTGAAATGCCACCGGGCATGGCAGAACCTGCTCGAATTCGGCATCGATTCGATGAGCGAAACCCAGATCACCCATGCCCGCATCTGGCGCGAGGCCTGGGAGCATGCGAGCGAGGTCGCGACCCCGCTGCTGAGCCAGCCGCAGACGACCACCTTCCGCTTCGAACTTTTCTGAAAGGAGAAGGGAAAACGAAGGCGCCGCGCAAAAAAAACCCAGCGCGAAGGCTGGGCTGAACCTCTTGAGTGCTGTCACGCACAGAGAACTCGCACTTCAAGCGAGCCCACAAAATCTAGGGCTTCATGTGCCGCAGCCTTGTCGGACGGGACCGACACTTCGGAGCGACTAGTCCGGCTGATGGGAATTCGAGGGCTGCGCAACCCCGCCAAACTGCCAACTAGTTCACAGTCTGAGGAGTGTCCTACGGCGACTGCCTGCTCCCGGCTGACACGGCCTGTCAAGGCCGGCAACGACGATACCGATGCTGTCACGCAACAGGGCCGCATAAAAGAAGAGCTCTCTGTCAGTACTTAGAGCATGCCCCCGAGGGGCACTCGCAACCCGCTCCGGCGGGTATTTTTTTGCCCGTGCGGGCATGCGTGACAGGCGCACGCAACCAACGCCCCGACCATGCCGGGTGCCTGGCGTGCCTGCGCCGGCCCGCAGTGCTCAGATCGCCGAGCTCAGGCCGGGCTTCCGGCTCCCGTCCAGCGAATACAGCTGGGGCCGCTCGTCCGGGGAGCCACCAGCTTCAGCCGAAGGCCCTGCCCCATGCGCCGCGCCCTGAGGCTGGCGATAGAGCTCGTTCTCAAGACGCCGGACGCGTTCGGCGTACATCCTGGCAAGCGCGCTGTGGTGCTCCGCCGCAGCCTGGTGCTCGATGCGCGCCATCTGTGCCTCTTCCAGGAGGGCTGCCGCGCGCCGCAGGTACGCGGTGTGATTCGGTCGAAACAGGAAATCGAACGTCATTTCACGCTCCTTTCCGCAGGGATGCGGTAAAGGGCATGTTCCTCCCCGAGGGCAGCGCAGTCTGTCGGCGCCCGCCTACCCTGCACCTACCTTTTCCAGCATCCGATCCCGCCCAGATCGCCTAGCACAAGCCGATGACGGGTTTTCCCGTTCCGATGGGGACAATGCTGTGGAAAACTGTGTGTGCATCGCTCGGAAGCGTTGCTGGGCGTGGCCTGCAACACGGTGCCCACCAAAGAGGCAGCGTTCGAAAAATATTTCGAGGGCGAGCGCAGAAGCGCTTATCCGAGCTCAGAGCGCTTGCAGTCGAAGACCTTGCCGGGCTCGATCGTCCGCAACGTCGGCACCTTGCCGACGAACACGACACCCGCACTCGCCAGCCGCCATTCGCCGGCCTTGTGCAGCCTGAAGAGATGCGTGACTTCGGCGCCGTCAGCGGCAATCGCGTTGAACACGTAGGCAGGCTCCCCGCCCGGGGCCTCCTCGATGCCGAGCAGGTCCGCCCTGATCTTGCCCATGGTGTCCGCTTCCTTCGTCCTGTGACGCACCACGTCCATGTTGACCGTGCGCGAGTGGTCGTCGATGGCGATCCGGCGGATCCAGGAGGCCGGGCCTGCGCCGGCAGGAGCAGGAGTGCATGTGATGCTGCCAGCGAAGGCCGAGCCCGTGGAGAGGACGAAGAAGGCTTGAAGGGCGATTTTTGCGGACTTGGGGTTCATGCTCGGTGGGCGTTTGGGGTCGAATGGCCTGCGCGGCAGCGCGAGCCTCGAACGACATGCATCTGTACTCCAGGTTGTCGTCGACGGCAGGCTTTCGATCGGCGGCTTGTCAGATGCGGGTGCAGTTCGATGGTAAGAGCACACCCGCCGGTGAGAACACCGCAGTTTCACTGAAAACCTACGCCAACAATCAGGCCTCGGCTGGCTCTTCTTCCGCCGCGGGCGCTGCGTCGTCAATTGCCGGACCTGTATCGATCACGCTCACGGACGGCCGCATCAAGCCTGCGCTTCTGGCTTTCAGCATTGCAGCCTACCTGAACCTGCTTGTGCGCCGAGGGCACAGTCATCACCGCGGCAATTGGCTATTGGGGCTCGCCGTCGCAAAGAAAGTCCCGCTGGTGCAGACGTATCCATGTCTGCACGTCGGTGGGTTTGAATTCTTCCAAGCCACTTTGAGGCGTGTAAGGCCGGGACAGGATCGAGTCCGCCTCTTCAGGGTGGGTCTCGAAATATCGAAACTTCGAGCCAATGCGCTTCCCCATTCCCGCGCCCATGGTGGCATCTACCTCACGTTCGAACACGTCAATGGCCTGTGCGCGGTAGGCGACGGGTCGGCCAAGACCTGCGGAGATACAGGCCGCAAGCTCATCGCCATCAAGACTCTGCGGCCCCGCGATGCGGTAGTCGCCCGTGGCGCTGCACTCCAACAACTCAACCGCTGCACGGGCGCAGTCATCGACAGATGTCCAGGCAATGCGCTGAGAGGCTGCGATCGGCAGTGAGAAAACTCCGTCTTCGACGATCTCCCGGCGTGCCGACGGTTTGAGCAGGTTGTCCAGGTACATCGTGGGCCGGACCGTGACGCAGGCCAGACCGGCTCGCCGCACGGCATCTTCGACGCGGGCGTTGCCGACGAAACTCGGTTCGGCGCACTGAGTGGGCCGACTCGCACTGGCCAGCTTGAGCACGATCGAACGCACGCCAGCATCGACCAGCGCGGTGGCGGCACGGGCCGCCCGGGCGGCCATCGTGTCGGCAGGGCCGGTAGGCACCTGCAGCACGGCATGGCCCACTCCGGCACTGGCGGCGCGCAGGGCCTCTGCATCGTCGAGGTCGGCTTCGACCCATTCGACTGGGCCCGATGGCAACGCGTTGGCTCCGGCGCGGTCACGCACCAGGGCTCGCACTCGGAACCCCCGAGCCAGCGCGGCGCGCACCACGGCACGGCCCTGTACGCTGGCGGCCAGGTGAATGAGAACGATGGGTTTGGAGGGATGCTGGATGGTCATGGAATGGCTCCGTCAACAAGGACCTGAACGAGCCACTCACCATCGATGGCGCTGGACAGGCCCGCAAAGCGCACGGCGGCGCGGGACTGTCGGGGGTCACGCACTGCGTGCGCGGCCAGAGCTTTCCTTTGAAGAGAAGGAAAGGGCTTGGGCCTACCCAGACCAAGCCTGCCATTTCGACGTGTGGAGTGTAGCCGCGGCCCGTCGGGTGACGGTCCGGAGACCTTGGAGGCCGGCCTGAACATGATCACGCTCGCAGCAGGCCGCGATGCTCGCGATGCCACGCAGACTCAGCGAAGCGGTAGCGACGATGTCCATCGGCAGTCGCATCGGAGAGCAGAGATGCGAGATTGGCTGGAGCCAGGTTCGGCTGGCAGACGAGGCTGGTGTAAAGCAGAGCGCCATCGGCAACATCGAGTCCGGCCTGAGGCAACGCCCGCGGGAACTCGTGTCCATCGCCAGGGCGCTGCGTGTCTCGCCGGAATGGCTGGAGACTGGCAAGGGGCCCGAAGACCGAGCGGTCGCCGCTCAAGCTCGTCGGAGCTGATGCCGAGCCGTCAGTGCGAGCGCTGGTGGAGTACCTGGCCCAGATCGCCGCTCAGCAGCGGCCGACTCTTCGAAAGAATTTGGCCAATCTGCTGGTGGATCTGGTCGAGCATCCGGAGGGCACGGCGCTCATCGAGCAGACCATTGCGGACATTGAGCGGTTCTTCCCACCTCAACCGAAATAGCAGGGGTTCTCGCCCACGAGTGGTCCGTAACCAAAGGTTAGGATATGGGCTCGAACCAAAGGAGTGAGGGAATGAAAAGACTCGGCATCGCCTTGTTGGCAGCCGCGTGCTCGATGGCGCACGCCGTGGGCTGGAACTATGAAGCTTCCACCGACAAGATGACGGGAAAGAAGTCGGCGGAGGCTCAAACGGTATCTGACAACAGCCTCAATTTCGACTTCCCGTACAAGGGAACAAACAGAGGCTACATAACTGTTCGTCAGCACCCACAATACGGTCTCGATGTCCTGATCTCAATTGACAAGGGCCAGATGCTTTGCAGCAGCTACGACTGCAAGGTCACCGTCAAGTTCGACGACGCTCCTCCGGTCAGATTTAGCGGAAACGGTCCGTCCGACCACAGCAGCCAGACCATCTTTCTCCAGGGAGCTGCGAAGTTCATTGCCTCGGCCAAAAAGGCGCAGAAGATACTGGTGCAGTTCAATGCCTACCAGAACGGCTCTCCTGTGCTTGAGTTCAGCACCCCGCAACCGCTGGACTGGCCGAGAAAGTAGCGGACACTGATCGCGGCACCAATCCGGGGGCCGGCCGCCAGCGATCTCGACACGACATTCAGCCAAGTCAAGCTGTCCAACAACGAACGACGCGGCTTCTCCGCCAACGCGACAAGCAACTATGCGACGGGCCTCGAACCCTGGAGCATGGGAGGCGCGACCACTCCCATTTCCACACTCAGTGGCGACAGCGGCGATGGCTTCTCCGACTTCCAATCACCGCAGCCGAACACTACCCCCTGTACCGCTGCTACGACGCCAGCAGGACACACCACTTCGCCTCCAACCAAGCCGACTGCGAAGGCCAAGGCACGATGGAGTGGTTGCTGGGTTACGCCCTGCAGTATTGAGCCCCGACGGTGTGAGGAACGGCCCGCGTCCTGCGGGCTTTCTGCTTCCCGGGGCCGCCATCGAACCGGCATGTTTTTGGGTGAGGGATTCATGCAGCGCGAACCGGTCGAGCAACCCGGGTGGCATCGTCCCGCCAGAAGACACAGGCAACGAGCCGCCGCCCCAATCAGCAATCAGACGAGCACTTGAATATGGCGCACGCAGAAGAACTTCTCGCCGAAAACCTCGACCCGGTCCTCGGCAATCTTTCCTGGGAGACTTCCGAATGGGTGGGCGACATTCAGGTCGGTACGCACCACGTCCGCCTGCTCATCGACCTCGACGAGGAAGATCATTCCCGGGAGCGTCAGATCGAATCAATCGCCTACGCCAAGGCGCTGCTGCCCAAGGTGTTGAAGAACGAAGCACAACTCAGACGACAGGCTGCGGATGAGATAGCAGAAGCAGCCGGATCGGAGGCGAGTGAAGAAGATCGTCGCCGCTATGCAAGTGAGGTGGACTCCGCCGCAGCGGCGATGGAGCCGCAGGTACTTTGCATCAGCTTTCCCGACGGCGGATATCTTGAGTGCCGCGATGCGACTCAGGCTTTCTACGGTGCCTCGACGGTGGTGATCCGGTTCGATGATGAAGGCAACTACGAGGAGGCTGAGGTCGATTTCGAATGAGCGCGTTCAGCCGTTGGGTAGGTGGTAGAAATGGAACCCGGAGATTTAGGAAGTCAGAGAGCCGCTGAAGGTCAGCCGTCAAATCGAGCGGCCTGATCTCATTGGCCCGAAGCGTCCTCATGTGGAAGCGATCTATTGGCGCGCTGGCAATGTCGGGACCGGAGGGACCAAGTTCCGAGTAGCCATACACCCAGTCTTCCAGTCGCAGTTCCACAGTAAAGGACCGGAAATACGGGCCGCCAGCAAATGCATCATTGACGTCCCGAGCGACGATCAGATACAGCCCGATCCAGGGCTGCTTCATCCGTCCCGTTCCCGGCTGCTTGTAGCGGTAGGTCCATGCCATCCCTCGAGGCGGACGGGACGAGGCGCAGCCCCTCGCAACCCTCCACGACGAGATGCTCGCCAGGCTTGAGCTGCTTGGCAGCACGAACGTCGAACAACATGCCCCTATACTCCCGGCTGTCGTCGTGACCGGATGACGTTGGGAACACGGTCGAAGTCTAAAAGGCTTCTTTCCTCTGTAGAATCAGGCACTTAGGTCTATAACTCGTTCGAAATCAACGGGTTATGAAATGCGGGTGTAGTTCAATGGTAGAACGGCAGCTTCCCAAGCTTCATACGAGGGTTCGATTCCCTTCACCCGCTCCAGTCCATGCTCCCTGAGCATTGCCCACGCAAGGTGGCAACCGCACACGAAGCCTCACGCTAGTACGCCTTCGTCCAGCCTCCCGATCACGTAGCATCCGGCTTCACCTTCTTCGGAGCCAGTTCATGAGGCTGCTGTTCGCTCTGTTCCTCTCCGCGCTCCTGTGCGCATGTGCCAGCGCTCCGGGTACGACGCCTTCAGCCACGGATGCCGCAACCGAGTCGGCGCCGGCCCAGCCGACCGGGGTGCAGTGGCGCTACATCAACTCCAAGTCGTACGAAGCGCTGAACGCCGGACTGGGCAACAGCCATCGATTCGAGAGCAGCCTGGGCTGGATCGACGTCTATGTCTACGACATGAACCGCAGCTGGCAGCCGGGCGTCGGCGATCCGCAGTTCGACGATCACTTCCGAAGCACCATCGCCGAGGTGCAGCGCGCCGCAGCGCAGGGCGTGTATGCAAGCGCGCGGATCGGCCCGACGAGGGACGTCCGCATCGAAGGGCTGACTTTTCGCAGTGTCTCGTTCCGCCTCGTGCATGCGCGCGACGGCAAGGCCTACGACTCGTTCACCTACCTCGCGGTGCGCAACGGCAAGCTGCTGAAGTACCGCATGTCCTTCAACACACCGCCGCCGGCGAACGTCGAGGCGATTGCGCGGGAGTTCATCGAGCGCAACGTGCGCACGGGCCCGGAGACGCCTGTCGGCACGCGCCAGCTACGCAGCACCTGAGCCATGGCGCCCGCCCTCTTCGGCGAGCGCACAGTTGCACGTGGCCCTGTAGCCGCGCAGGCCTGCGGGGTCCAGCACGGTCAGCCCGCGCTTTTCGAGCCGGATGAGCCCCAGCGCCTGGAATCGCTGCAGCGCGACGTTCACGCGCTGCCTCGACACGTTCGCGAGCAGTCCGATCTCGATCTGCCCCACTTCGAGGAACCGAGGCGCATGGGGATAGAGCTCAGGATTGAACAGGCTCGCCAGGCAGTTCGCGACGCGCGCGTCGGTGTCGAGCAGGCGTTCGTGCTCCAGCGCTCCGATGAAGAGGCTGAGCCGTGCGTTGAGCAGGTCCTGCAAGTAGTGGTTGAAGGGCACGCTGGTGCCACGCAGCCATTCGAAGGTCCGGCGCGGCATGAGTGCCACGCGGGCGGGCCGCAGCGCGAACACGTCGTAGCGGCGGGCCTCGTGCTTGAAGAGCGAGCCTTCGCCGAACCACACGCCAGCCGAAACGCCGGTCAGCGTGGACACCCGCCCGTCTTCCGAGGCCACCGACATCTTGGCGAAGCCGTCGATCAGCGCCATCCAGTGCTCGACCAGTTCCCCCGCACGCGCGATGCAGCCGCCGCGCGCGAACTGCCGCTCCTGCATGCTGCCGAGCACATGTTCCAGATCGGCGTGCGAAAGAGCCGACGCCCACCTGGAGCGCCGCACCATCTCCTCCATCGCCTGCAGGGCGGCAGGCTCGCCGACGGGATCGTGGGGATCAGGGATTACCTGTAGCAATTCGCGCGTCATCTGTCGTCGCAACGACCGCGGCCCGGAACGTCCATTCGTATTCTTTCAAGGACATACAACACAGGAGACGTTCATGTTCGCTACACCCCGCCGCCCGCGCAAGCGGGTTTTTCCGTGGCCTCGCCCCTCCCGTGCCGTTGCGGCCGGGCTCGTCGCGATGGCCGGCGCACTGCTGGTCGCCGCATGCGGGGGAGGCTCCGACAGCGGCCCCGGTTTCTCGTTCATTCCCGGTGCCAGCCCGCCGCCTTCGACGCCGACGCCAGCGGCCTTCCAGGTGAAGACGCTCTCGTCGGCGCCCGACATGATCAGCGGTGGCGACACGCTGCTCGAGATCACGGCACCCGTGGGCGTCGCGCTCGACAAGGTGCGCGTGAGCCTCAACGGCAAGGACGTGAGCGCGCAGGTGCCGGTGGCAGACAGCACGGCCCGCGTGCTGCGCGGCCTCGTCACCGGGCTCACGACCGATGCGTCTAGCAGCACCGGCAGCACCAATTCACTGGTGGTGAGCAATGCCGACAACAGTGCGCAGCGCACCGAGGTCAAGCTGGTCAACTACCCGATCACAGGCCCGATCCTTTCGGGCCCGCACATCTCGCCCTATGAATGCCGCACGGTGCAGAACGGCCTGGGCGCGCCGCTCGATGCCGACTGTTCGGCTGCGACGCAGGTGGTCTGGTACTACCGCAGCACCTCCAATGCTTTCAAACCGCTTTCGGACCCGACGGGCACGCGCCCTGCCGACCTCGCGACCACGACCACCAACGATGGCAACACCGTGCCCTACATCGTGCGCGTGGAGTCCGGCACCATCAACCGCGGCGTGTACCGGCTCGCGGTGCTCGACAACCCCGCGAAGAACGCTCCTGCAACCTGGAAGCCGGGCCCCGGATGGAACAGGAAGCTGGTCGTGTACTTCGACTGCTGTGGCTCCGCCCAGTACAACCAGGGCGTGCACCCCATCGAATCGATCCTCGGAGACGCGGGCCACATCCAGCTCTCGCGCGGCTTCGCCTTCATGAACTCGACCGAGCTCTGGAACAACCAGCACGCCAACCCACACCTGCAGGGCGAGACGCTGATGATGCTGAAGGAGCACGTGATCGAGGAGTTCGGCGCCGTGCCCAAGTGGACCGTCGGCTTCGGCGGCTCGGGTGGCGCCATCCAGCAATACCTGATCGCGCAGCTCTACCCGGGCCTGCTCGACGGCATCCAGCCGATCGTTTCGTTCCCCGAGACGCTGATGCCCGAGGTGATGGAGTGCCGGCTGCTCAACAACGTCTACAAGCTCGACACGGCCACCTGGACCACGGCCAAGCAGAACGCGGTGAACGGCTTCAACACCAACACCTGCTTGGCCTGGGACCTCTCGTTCGCGAGCATCATCAAGTCCGACAACGCACCGGGCTGCGGCTTCCTGGAGCCGGCCAATGCGTCGAACGTGTTCAACCGCGCGACCAACCCCAACGGCATCCGCTGCGACCTGTTCCAGACCAACGTGAACCTGCTGGGCAAGCGCGCAGGCACGCAGGAGGCCCGGCGCCCCATCGACAACACCGGCGTCCAGTACGGCCTGGCGGCGCTCAACAGCGGCGCGATCTCGGTGAAGGAGTTCCTCGACCTCAACGAGAAGGTCGGCGGCTACGACGGCGACGGCAACACGCAGGCCGCGCGCTCCGAGGCCGACCTCGACGCGCTGAAGGCCACCTACTCGGGCGGCTTCAAGAACAGCTTCAAGGGGCCGGGTCTGGCGAACATCCCGATCGTCACGCAGCGCGGCAACGCCGATTCGGTGGGCGACATCCACGACACGATGCAGGACCTGATCATCCGCGCAAGGCTGCAGCGTGCCAACGGCCGCAGCGACAACCAGATCATCTGGACGCTGGGCTCGAAGTCAGGAGTCGACTACATGTCGGCCTCGCTCGACCTCATCAACAAGTGGCTGGACAACATGGCCGCCGACACGTCCGCGCCATCGATCGACAAGGTGGTGCGCAACAAGCCCGCGGGCGCCAATGACGCCTGCTGGGACGCTGCCGGCAAGCGCATCGACGAGGCTGCCTCGAGCGATCCGGCCGCCGCCTGCAACAAGGTCTACCCGCGCTTCAGCACGCCGCGCATGGTGGCCGGCTCGCCGCTGGTGAACGACGTTCTCAAGTGCCAGCTGAAGCCGGTCAATGCGGCGGACTACTCGGTGACCATCGCGGGCGCCGATCTGGCACGGCTGCAGACCATCTTCCCGAACGGCGTTTGCGACTGGAGCAAGCCGAGCGTCGGCCAGGAGGCGCTGCGCGGCACCTACCTGCGCTTGCCGCTGAACTGATCGGAATTCGGCAAGCTCAGGCTGCCGACGCCCCCGGCAGCTTCGCCACCCTTTCGGCGAGAAAGTCCACCAGCACCCGCACCCGCTGTGGCTGGTGGCGCCGCGCCGCATACAGCAGGTGCATCTCCTGCGCAGGACCGGTATGGCGGCCGAGCACGCGCACCAGCCGGCCCTGCGCGAGCAGGTCGGCCACCATCCAGGTCGGCTGCAGCGAGATGCCGGCGCCGCCCAGCACGGCATCGAGCATCGCCACCGCGTTGTTCACCCGGTAGCGGCTGTGCACCGGCACCGCGACCGGGCCTTCGGGGCCGTCGAGCAGCACGCCGTCATCGCCCGGGGCATAGCGCAGGTAGTCGTGCGACAGCAGGTCCTGCGGTTTTCGCGGCTTGCCGCGAGCCGCGACGTACTCGGGCGAAGCGACCAGCACGCGCGGCCATGAGCCCAGCCGGCGCGCGACCAGGTCGGGCGGCAAGGTGCCGCCGACGCGCAGAGAGACGTCGATGCGGCCTTCCAGCGGATCGATGAAGCGGTCGTCGAGCACCAGCTCCAGTTCGATGTCGGGGTACAGGCCCAGGAACTCCAGCGCCATCGCGTTGAGGTGCCGCTGCCCCAGGGTCACCGGCGCACTCACGCGAAGCAGGCCGCGCGGCTGCTGGACGCCTTGGCGCGCGTCGGCCACCGCGTCGCCGTAGTCCTCGAGCACGCGCCGGGAACGCTCATGGAAGCGCTGGCCCTCCTCGGTCAGGCTCAGGCCCGCAGCAGTGCGGCGCAGCAGGCGCACGCCCAGCGAGCGCTCCAGCCCCGCGACCAGCTTGCTGACGGTCGGCTGCGTGGTGCCGAGCGCGCGGGCCGCGCCCGAAAGGCTACCCAGTTCGACGCTGTGCACGAAGGCTTCAAGAGCGCGCAGGGTGTCCATGATGTATTCGGATATGGAATGGCGTGGATGCCATTCTGCCTTCTACCCATCTGGATGAGCATGAATGAAAGTGGTGGCCTCGCTTCAACTTTCATCCGGAAAACTCCATGTCCACATCCGCTCTCGCCTCGGCCCTGCGCCATGGCGCCTTCGCACTCGCATTGATCGGCTCGGCCGCAGCACCGGCCGCCGAACCCGCTGCCGCCACCTACTGGAGTCCCAGCTGGATGGCCAGCACCCAGCCCGTCTGGGGCGGCGATTTCGTGCTGCCCACCGGCCTGCCCTTCCAGTTCAACGGCCAGACCGTGCGGCAGGTCGCGCGACTGAGCATCGGCGGATCGCGGCTGCGTGTCGTGATCAGCAACGAAGGCGGCACTGCGCCGCTGTACATCGGCGCCGCGCACGTAGCGCGCCACGGCGAGGGCTCGGCCATCGTCGAGGGCACGGACCGGCCGCTGCGTTTCGGCGGGCACGCCGACGTGACCGTGCCGCCCGGTGCGCGCCTCGTGAGCGACCCGGTGGACATCGCCCTGCCCGCGCTCGCCGAGCTTGCCGTGTCGCTCTACCTGCCGCGGCCCAGCCAGCCCTCGGGCTTCCACTTCGACGCGCGCCAGACGGCCTACGTCGCCGACGGCGACCTGACCGGCGCGGCACGGCTGCCCGCGACCGCCACGCAATGGAGCACCCGCGTCTACTTCAGCGGACTGGTCGTCGAGACGCCTCGGCCGCCGGCCACCGTCGTCGCACTCGGCGACTCGATCACCGATGGCAACGGCTCCACGCCCGGCGCCAATACCCGCTGGCCCGACGCCCTGGCCGAGCGGCTGGCAGCGCGGAACGTTGGGATGCTCAACGCCGGCATCTCCGGCGGCCGCCTGCTGAAGGACGGCATGGGCCGCTCGGCCCTGAAGCGTGCGGGCCGGGACGTGTTCGCGCAGCCGGGCGTGCGCGCCATGATCGTCCTGCTGGGCACCAACGACATCGGCTGGCCTGGCGGCCCCTTTGCGCCCGACGAGCCCGCCATGCGCGCCGAGACCGTCATCCAGGGCCTGAGGCAGTTCGCGGAGATGGCCCGCGCCCACAACGTCCGCATCATGGCCGGCACCATCCCGCCGAACGAACGGGCGCTGGAAGGCACGCCGCTCGAAGGCCACCATTCGCCCGCCAAGGACAAGGTGCGCCAGGCCGTGAACCGCTGGATCCGCGAAGGCGGCGCCTTCGATGCCGTGGTCGACTTCGACGCCCTGCTGCGAGACCCGGCCAACCCCTCGCGGCTCAAGGCGTCGATGGACTCCGGCGACCACCTGCATCCGGGCGATGCCGGTTACAGGGCGATGGCGGCGGCAGTCGACCTCGAGGCACTTCTGGGTCCGCTGGCGCAGCCTTGAAGACCTTTTTCTCAAGGGTTTGCGGGCGCCCGAAATACTGTACATACATACAGTATTTCTCTAGAATTCCTCGTCTCCAAGAACAACATCGAGGCGACGCCCATGACCACCGCCAGTCCGCCTGCGCCCACCGCGCAGGTTCTTTTCTTCTCCAGGCTGCACCGGTTGCAGCCATCCCGCACCCGCACAGGCCGGATCTCGACCTGGCCCTTCAAGGTGGCCCGCGACAAGGACCACGACGACGGGGCCCCTCGGGACGATATCCGCGTCCACGCTGCGCGCGTCATCCGGACCACGGCAGAAAGCTGGTGGCCGCCGGAATCCTGAACCCACCCCAAGGAGCACACCATGACCGAGCGCAATCGACTTCTCGTCGGACTCTTCCCCACCACGCAGGTGCAGGCTGAAATCGAAGCGCACCGCAAGGACTGGTTGTGGCCGAAGGGCTGTTCCTTTCCACCAGTGGAGCGCATGCACCTGACGCTGCAGTACCTCGATGATCAGCAAGGCCACGCCGAACAGTGCCTGCGCACGGCGCTCGCCGCAGTGTCGATGCAGCCGCTGCAGCTCACGCTCGACAGCTCCTGCACATGGGCCAACGATGTCTCGGTGGTCCAGCCTTCGGAGCACGAAGGCCTGCGGCGCCTTCAGCACGACATCAGCCGCGCATTGGTGCAAGCCGGCTTCGCTTTGCGGGTCGGCGAACGGGGCTGGACGCCGCACATCACGATCGCACGAAATTCCGGACAGGCGGCAGCCCCCCGCTCGCTGAAACCCATCCGCTGGACGGCCACCGAGTTCCGCCTGGTCCGGTCGCACTTCACCTACCCCTTCCGGCACGAACCATTGGGCGCCTACCCGCTGCACTGAGGCGCGCCCATCATCCGACGGCGCTACAGTCCCCGGATGCTCACACCTCCCGACCTGCCGCAAGAAGCCATCACCCAACTTCTTGCCGGTGCCTACGGACTGCACGACATCCGCGCCGAATTCCTGCCGCTGGGTGCCGAAGCGAACTCCGCGGCCTTCCGCATCGACGCGAGCGACGGCGCCGCCTACTTCCTCAAGCTGCACCGCAACGGTCTCGACCAGAGCGTGGTCGCGGTGCCGGCCTTCCTGCATCACGAGAAAGGCATCGAAGCGGTGATGGCACCGCTGCCCGCAACAGGCCGCGAGCTGAGCGTGCGAGGCGACGGCTTCGACTGGGTGCTCTACCCCTATTTCGATGGCCGCAACGGCTTCGAACGCGCGCTGAGTGACGGCCAGTGGGTCAAGCTCGGCGCGGCACTGGGCGCCATCCATCGCACCGAGCTGCCCGAATCACTCTCGGCCGCGCTTCCCCGCGAACGCTACGACCATCGCTGGCGCGAAGGCGTGCGCCGCTACCAGCGCCGGTTCATCAACGACGTGAAGGGCGACGACATCGCCAGGCGTTTCCTCGCCTTCTGGGAAGAGCACGCGGAAGAGATCGACAACATCGTCTACCGCAGCGAGCAGCTCGCCTCCATCCTCCTCGAGCGCCGGCCGGAGCTGGTGCCCTGCCACGCCGACCTCCACGCGGGCAACGTGCTCGTCGGCGATATCGACGGAGAAGGCGACCGCCTGGCCATCGTCGGCTGGAACGCGCTCATCCTCGCGCCGAAGGAGCGCGACCTGATGTTCATCGGCGGTGGTGTCGGCCACGCATGGAACCAGCAGCGGGAAGAGGCGCTGTTCCAAGAAGGCTACGGTGCGAAGAAGGAAGACATCGACGCGGTGGCCCTCGCCTACTACCGCCACGAGCGCATCGTGAAAAGCCTGCTGGAGTCCTGCGACCGGATGTTCGACGGCACCTCCAGCGCGGAAGACCGCGAAGAGGGCCTTCGCCAGATGCAGACCCAGTTCCTGCCCGACGACGTGGTCGCCATCGCGCACCGGAGCTACGACGCCATCACCTGACGGTGCCGCGCCGGCGCACCGCAAGTGCAGCGCCGGTCAGACCAGCATGTCCTGCGCGTCGTCCTCGAAGCCCGGGATCGGCTGGGCCTTGGCCAGCGCCAGCCACACCGCGAACGGAATGCGCTCGAAGGCGCGATGCACCGCGGCGCGCGCCACCACCAGGCGTTCTCCCTCCAGCACCATCACGCCGCATTCGGCGGGTATCTCCTCGGGCTTCGCGATGCAGCGGCCCTTAGCGTCGTTGCCCAGCACGTACCAGCACTCGCCACCCAGGTCGAGGTACGCCGCGCGCTTGTCGGGCTTGCGCAGGTCGCCCAGCAGGTCGGCGCGGCTCACCTTCACCTCGTGCACGATGGGATGGGCATAGGCCTCCACGCTGGTGTTGCGGATCGAGAACACGTCAGGCCGGGCCATGCACCAGCGCGGCTTTCCGCCCTCTTCCAGAGGCGGAAGGCGGGCCCGAAGGCCCAGGCCGCGCCATGCGATGCGGCCGCCGCGCGTCATCTCGCGCGCCACGCGCTCCACCAGCGCCTCGTGCGGCGACAGCGCGGCGCGGTTGATGGTGAGGGTGGTCGCGATGCGTGCGATGCCGGCGTCGGTCACGCGCAGCGTCTCGTGGCCATGCGCCGTGCGAACGCGCTCCAGATAGCCGCCCGCGAGCAGCTCGACCTCGATGGTGTCGCAGCACGGCCAGCCGGCCGAGCGGTAGATCTCGCGCAGGCGACGCGCATGCAGCTTGCCGAAGGGCACACCCGCCTCTGCGTGCTGCATCGGCGGCGGCTCCGTGACCGGACGCGGAAAGCCCGGGTCGGTCACGGGCGGCTCTGCAGGGGGCGGATCGCCCTCCGGCGGCGGCATCGGAGGCTGGTGCGGCGGAGGCACGGGAATGGGCACGTCGGGCGCGGGAGGCGGTGGCCCGATGGGGCCTGCGACGGCGAGTGCGAGAACGGCGGATTCGGACATGGAGGAAACAGGTTAGCGAAAAGTCCCGGAAGGCGCGAGGCGCAAAACGATCGGTTGCATTCGGGGCTTTCGCGGGGTCAATGGAAGTCCCGGCTGGTGTTGGTCTGCGCGAGCCGGCCCATGAGCGGCGTCAGGTCCTTGAAGCCGGTGGCGATCAGGTGCTGCACCTTGCCGCCGCTGTCGTCGTCGCGCTGCCAGGTGCCCTGCACCGCGAGCAGGTGCGACTTGAGCAGCGGCTCGCGCCAGGCCTCGATGACATGGCTCCAGACGATCACGTTGACATTGCCGGTCTCGTCCTCCAGCGTGACGAAGATGGTGCCGTTGGCCGTCTGCGGGCGCTGCCGTCCCTTGACGATGCCGCAGGCGCGCGCGGTCTGTCCGCTGGAGAGCGAACGCAGTTCGGCGGCGCTCATCAGCTTCATGCGCGCAAGTCTCGGGCGCAGCAGCGCGAGCGGATGGCGGCGCAGCGTGAGCCGCAGCGCCGCGTAGTCGCCCACGATCTCCTCGCCCTCGGACGCGGCCGGCAGCAGCAGCGCCTGCTCGTTGATCGGCACACCCCGCAGCAGGGCCGGTGCTCGTCGCTGCGCGGTGGCGTCCCACACCTGCTGGCGCCGATGGCCCGAAAGCGACATCAGCGCATCGGCCGCGGCCAGCGCCGCCATGTCCTTGCCTTCGAGTTCGGCGCGCAGGGCGAGGTCTTCGGTGCTCGTGAAGGGTGCCTGCGCGCGGGCTGCGAGAAGACGCTTCGCCCCGCCTTCGCTGAGGCTCGCGATGCGGTTCAGGCCCAGCCGCACCGCGGGCTGGTTCTCGTTGCCCAGGCGTTCGGCATAGCGCTCGTCGGTGCCGGGCGGCATGCGTGGGGCATGGGGGTCGCGGGCTTCGAGGGTGGTGTCGAAATCGCTGCGCGTGACGTCGACCGGGCGCACCTCCACGCCATGGCGGCGGGCATCCTGCACCAGCTGCGAGGGGCTGTAGAAGCCCATCGGCTGCGAATCGAGCAGTGCCGCCAGGAAGCAGGCCGGCTCGTAGTTCTTGAGCCAGCTGCTCACCGTCACCAGCAGCGCGAAGCTGGCGGCATGGCTCTCGGGAAAGCCGTAGTCGCCGAAACCCATGACCTGCTTGAAGATGGCTTCGGCGAATGCCCTGGGGTATTCGTTGTCGACCATGCCTTTCACGAGCTTGTCGTGGAACTTGTCGAGGCCGCCCTTGCGCTTCCAGGCGGCCATGGCGCGGCGCAGCTGGTCGGCCTCGTCGGCGGTGAACTTGGCCGCGATCATCGCGATCTGCATCACCTGCTCCTGGAAGATCGGGATGCCCAGCGTGCGCTCCAGCGCGGGACGCAGCTCGTCCTTCTCGTAGCGTATCTCCAGCCCCTTCCTCTTGCGCTCGCGTTGCTTGAGATAGGGATGCACCATGCCGCCCTGTATGGGCCCCGGCCGCACGATGGCGACCTCGATCACCAGGTCTTCGTAGCTGCGCGGCTTCAGGCGCGGCAGCATCGACATCTGCGCACGGCTCTCGATCTGGAACACGCCGATGGTGTCGGCGTCGCAGATCATGTCGAACACCTTCGGGTCGTCGCCGGGTATCTGGTGCATCTGCAACGTCGAGCCGCGCCAGCGGTTCATGTGCTGCAGCCCGCGGCGGATCGCGCTGAGCATGCCGAGCGCGAGCACGTCGACCTTGAGCATGCCCATGGCTTCGAGGTCGTCCTTCTCCCACTGGATGACGGAGCGGTCCTTCATCGACGCCTTCTCGACCGGCACCAGCCGCGTGAGCCTGGTGTGCGTGAGCACGAAGCCGCCCACGTGCTGGCTCAGGTGGCGCGGAAAGCCCTTGAGCCGCCGCGTCATCTCGATCCAGTGTTCCAGCTTGAGCTCGTCTTCCCGCACGCCCGCACGCTCCGACGCCCGCTGCAGCTGCTCGCCCAGCACGGTGTCGTCGAACCAGTAGTGGTCTTTCGCGAACTCGTCGATCAGCCGCTCGTCGATGCCGATGGCCTTGCCCACGTCGCGCAGTGCGCTGCGGGAGCGGTAGCAGATGACGACGGCGGCGATGGCGGCACGCTCGCGGCCGTATTTTTCGTAGATGTACTGGATGACCTCCTCGCGCCGCTGGTGCTCGAAGTCGACGTCGATGTCGGGAGGCTCGTGGCGTTCACGGCTCAGGAAGCGCTCGAACAGCATGTGGCCCTTGGTCGGATCGATCGCCGTGATGCCAAGGCAAAAGCAGACCGTAGAGTTGGCCGACGACCCACGCCCCTGGCAAAGGATCCTCTGCGATGTGGCGAAACTGACGATGTTCTCGACCGTGAGGAAGAACATCTCATACTTGAGGTCGATGATGATCTCGAGTTCTTTCTGGACCTGCGTTCGCACCTTGTCGGGAATGCCGTCGGGATATCGCTTACGAGCGCCCTCCCACGTCTTGCGCACCAGCGTCTGCGCCGGGGTTTCGTGGTTGCCCACGGTCTCCAGCGGGTACTCGTAGTTCTTCCGGATCACCTCCGGATCGAACCTGCACCGCTCCATCACCACCAGCGTGTTCTCCAGCATCCGCGACAGATAGAGCTCGGCCAGCCGCATGCGCGGGCGCAGGTGCCGCTCGGCGTTCGACTGCAGGGCAAAGCCGCACTCGGCCACCGTCCTGCCTTCGCGAACCGCCGTCAGTATGTCGTGCAGCGGCTTGCACGAGCGCGCATGCATGTGCACGTCGCCGGCAGCCACCAGCGGCACGCCCGCGTCCTCGCCCGCCTGCATCAGCGAGACGAGCCAGAGGTCGTCGTCGAGTTCGTTGAACAGTTCAACCGCCAGCCAGAGGTTCCCGCCGTACAGCGCCTTGGCGGCCAGCAGGTCTTCGTGCAGCGTGGCGGTGTCCATCGCGCCGCCGGGGTTGCGGTCGGGCACGAAAAGAACCTGGCAATGCTGCAGCGAGGCCACGTCGCTTTCTTCCCAGCTCACGCGGTACTCGCCCTTGGGCAGCTCGGTGTTGCGCGCGGCGGTGATGAACTCGCAGAGGTTGCCCCAGCCCTCGGTGTCGTCCGCGATCACCACGAGCCTGAAGCGCTCGAAGCGGAACTCGCTGCCGAACAGCAGGCGGAAGGTCGGGTTGCGCGGGATCTTCGGCTCGTCGGGGTTCTCGCGCTCGTATTCGTCGAGCTTGTGCTCCATGCCGCGCAGGCAGACATGCGCCCGCACGATGCCGGCCACTGAGCACTCGTCGGTGATGGCCAGCGCCTTGTAGCCGAGCTGGTAGGCCCGGTCCACGATGTCCTCGGGCGTCGAAGCGCCACGCTGAAAGCTGAAGTTGGTCAGGCAGTGCAACTCCGCGTAGTCGGGCAACTCGAGCGAAGGCGCCTTGCGCAACGGCACCGGCAGCGCATGCACCTTGGCGGGCTGCCGCCTGCTCTCCTGCTTGTCGCTCAGCTCAGGCATAGAAGCCCTGCAGGTACCAGCGGACCTCGCCGGAAGAAAAGCGCGCGGCGGGCCGCTCGCGGAAGATCCACACCAGCCCCGCCTCGGGGCTTTCCGCGACGTAGTAGTCGCGCATCGCGGGCTGGCCGCCCTCTTCCTTGTCGCCCCACCAGCCGGTTTCGACACGCTGCGGGCCGATCAGCCGGCTCAGCGGGCCGCGATAGCACGGGCGCTCGCCGTCCATCTCGAGCAGCAGCGGCTCGGACAGCAGCCATGGCGGGTAGACGGCATCGGGCTGCGAAGCTGCCGCGGCAGCCTCCTTCCGGCTCTTGTCGCCGGCCGGCTTCTCCTTTTCCTTCTCCTTCTGCAATGCAGGCCGCCATGCCTGCTTGCGCTCGGGCCGGTGGTCGGCCCGCGCCGACGGCACCACCACCTGCTGCGGCCCGAGCCGCACGCTGAGCCGCTCGACCATCTCGTGCAGCCTGTCGCCCTTGCGGTTGTCCTCCGGCAGGAAGCTGGTGCTGGCGCCGGCCCAAGGATCGGTCTCGAGCGTGCGCAGCCTGATCCAGCTCGCAGGCGCGGCCAGCGTGGCGAGGGCCAGCTTTTCGGACAGCAGCCGGCGCAGGTGCGCCATGTCCTGCGTGGGTTCTGCCGTGCGCACGGTGAGCTGCTCGTGTGGAGGCAGGTTCACGCCGTTGAGGCGCCGCAGGTCGAGCGTCCATTGCAACTCCAGCGCACGCGCGCCGCGCTGGCGGGCACGCAGCCAGAACTGCAGCGAGGTCAGCAGCCGATTGGCCGACCACATGAGCTCGGGCGCGGTCTCGGCCAGCGCCGGCAGCTCCAGCTTCTGCTCGAACACGTCGGGCAGCGTGAGCCACGAATGGCTTTCGGGGCGCAGGCCCCAGGCGATGTCGAGCGCCTCGCGAAGACCGGTGCCGAAGCGCCGCGTGAGGCCGCCGCGCGGCAGCGCAGCCACATCGCCCCAGCTGCGGCAACCCAGGCGCGCGAGCAGGTCGAGGTGCTCATGGGCGGCGGTCAAGGTGTCCAGCGGCAGGCCGGCGGGTATCTCCTTCGGCCGTTTCTCGTCCCGGGCGAACAGGCGCAGCCGCGCCAGCGCGATCAGGCTGGTGGGGCCCTGTGCGCCCAGCATGCGCGCGTCGGGCACGGGGTTGTCGGCCAGCAGCAGGCGCATCAGCGTCATGCGCCCGCCCCAGAGGCGCTCGCAGGCGGAGACTTCGAGCATCAGGGCTTCGTCGAGCCAGGCGACGTGGGGCGTGTACTTCAGGGCCCACCAGCCCAGGGACTCGGGCGTAGGCATCGCCGCCAGGGCTTCGGGCGTGTCGGTCGTACCGGCTTCAGGCAACCACCGCAAGGCGATCCAGTGCATCCGGGCCTCCTTTCCACGCGTCGATGCGCACCACCGTGGCCGAGGCTGCCGGCTCGCCCGCAGGGGCCACACCCTGCTGCTGCAGGCGCAGCTTGCGCCGCAGCCGGGCGGCGGCCAACAGCGCGGTCATGCGCTCGTTGCGCGCCGGCAGCATCACCGGCGCGGCCAGCGGCGGGCCTCGGCGCTTGAGGATGTGCAGTTCGATCTGCGACACGTCGGCTTCGCTGCGGTCGGCCTGGATGCGCAGCCGCGCGGGCGATGCCGACAGCGCCACCGACTCGGGCCGGCACACGAAGAGCAGTACCTCGTGCTGCGCGGCCGCCAGCTGCAGCCGACGCAGCTCGCCCACGCGCGCCTGCGGCAGCCAGGCCACGACGGCGGACACGTCGGCGCAGCGCAGCGCCTGTTCGCAGGCCCACAGCCGCGCGGCCGGGGCCTCGCTGCGCACCCACATCAGCGCCTCCACCGGCAGCCCCTGCGCCGCGAGCGAGGCGCCGCAGGGCTCGTAGGGCGCGCCGATCAGCACCACCGGCCCGCCCCGGGTGGCCACCGCCTGTGCCAGCGCCGGCAGCAGCAGCCGCCAGACATGGGCCTCCGGCGCGGGCAGCAGCAGTTCCGTCATCGCACCGACCGGCCAGCCGCCGCCCGGCAGCTCGGCGTCGAGCGCCGCATGGCCGGTGGCGACGACCTGAGCGTCGGCCAGGCCGAGTTCATCGGCATGCCAGACGCCACGGCCCGCGGCAGCGGAAAAGGAATCGAGGAAAGGAAGGCCCATGGTGATGACTGTTAACTGTATTTTCATACAGTATTTCGCAGCCTACAACAGGAACGCCGCTTTCCCTGTTTTTCTTCTTTACAGCCGACTTTCACATTCCCAATGCTCATGCGAAGGCGCCAAAAAGTCGTTTGAGCCCGAGGCGCCGCCTCGCTCCAATGGACCCATCCAAAGGAGCCATCGCATGACCACCCAGAGCACCGTCACCGCAGGCCTGAACTACCTCCAGCCTTCCGCCCTGCGCCCCTTCAGCTACACCTTCCAGCCGCCGCCAGACACGCCTTGGGAAAGCGGCAGCTACGAACTGCGCCCCATGCCGATCGCCGACGCGCGCACCGCCGCCACGCCGCCCGACATCGAGCGTGAGGGTTTCGTGCTGCGCGACGCGCCCACGGCAGTGCGCGACTTCCTCGACGACGCGGAGGTCACCGCCGTCTACCACCGCGAGGTGGCCGAGCTGGCGCTGGCCGTCACCGGCGGCGCACGCGCCTTCGTGTTCGACCACCTGGTGCGCCGGCGCGAGGCCGACCGCACCGCTTTAAGCTTCGGCCGCCGCGCGACCGACGGCCGGGCCGCCGCCAACGGGCGCATCCATAACGACTACACCGAGGAATCCGGCCGCCGCAGGCTCGCATTGGTGCTGACCGATCCCGAAGAGGCCGCGGCCGTGCGCCGCTACTGCATCGTCAATGTCTGGCGCTCGATCAAGGGGCCGGTGCTCGACACGCCGCTGGCCGTGTGCGACGCGCGCTCCGTGATGGCGAAGGACCTGGTCAGCGCCGAGGTGCGCTATCCGCGCCGCACCGGCGAGATCTACCTGGCGACGCATTCGCCCACGCACCGCTGGTCGTACTTCTCCGCGATGGACCGGCACGAGGCGCTGGTCTTCAAGCAGTACGACTCGCAGCTCGGCGGCGTCTCGCGCTACACCCCGCACGCTGCCTTCGACCATCCCGAAACGCCTGCCGACGCGCCGCTGCGCGAGAGCATCGAGGCCCGCTGCCTGGTGGTGTTCGAATGAGCGCCGCCATCGAGTTCTGGTTCGACTTCGGCAGCAACTACAGCTACCTGAGCACCATGCGCATCGAGGCCGAAGCCGCCGCGCACGGCATCGCCGTCCGCTGGCGGCCCTTCCTGCTGGGGCCGATCTTCCGCTCCTTCGGCTGGGAGTCGTCGCCCTTCGTGCTGCAGAAGGAAAAGGGCGACTACACCTGGAAGGACATGGCCCGCCAGTGCCGCAAGTACGGCCTGCCGTGGCAGCGGCCGAGCCACTTTCCGCGCCCTGCCGTGCTGCCGCTTCGCATCGCGCTGGTGGGTGCCTCGCAGCCGTGGATGGGCGAGTTCTGCCGCCGCACCATGTCGATGAACTTCGCCGAGGACCGCGACATCGATTCGCCCCAGGCCATGCACGAGCTGCTGGGCTCCCTTGGCCTGCCGGCGCACCGCGTCATCGAGGAGGCGCTGTCGGACGCCAACAAGCTGCGGCTGCGGCGGCAGACCGAGACGGCGGCCGAGAAAGGCATCTTCGGCGCGCCCACCTTCTTCGTGGACGACGAGATGTTCTGGGGCAACGACCGGCTCGACGAGGCGATCGCGTTCTGCAAGGCGCAGGCCTCAGCCGACTGACGACCTTCGCGCCTCGTCCACCAGCCATTCGGCGACGTGGCGCACGTCCTCGCGCGGCGACTCCTCGGCCTGGATCAGCCAGTAGGCGTGGCCCGAAGGCTGCGCCGGCGAGGGCGCCGCGATGCGCACCAGCCTGCTGTCGTCGAGCAGCGGCTGGATCAGCTCCAGCCGCCCCAGCGCCAGGCCCTGCCCGGCCAGTGCGGCCTGGATCAGCTGGTCGTACTGGTTGAAGTGCAGCACCGCCTGCGGCTTCGCGTCGGCCCAGCCCACCGACGCGAGCCAGTCCTTCCACTGCAGCCAGGGGTGCTGTGGATCGTCGAAGGCCAGAAGGCACTGGCCGGACAGCACACCGGGCCCATCGAGCGAGCGCAGCCCGAGCGAGGGATGCGCCACCGGTGCCACCGTCTCCCCGAAGAGCCGCACCGCGCCGGCCGGCGCCAGCGCGGGCGTGGTGTATCGGATGGCCAGGTCGATGCCGTCGTTGCGCAGGTCGGCCAGCCGGTTGTTGGAGGACACGCGCACGTCCACGCCCGGATGCAGCTTCTGCACCCTGCCCAGCCGCGGCAGCAGCCACAGCCCGGTCATGCCGATGCTCGCGCTCAGCGTCACGGGGCGCTGCTCGCCGGACCGGCTGATGCCGCCCATCACGTCCTGCAGTTGCTGCACCGCGCCGTCGGCGCTGCGAAAGAGCCGCTCGCCCTCGGGCGTGAACGAGATCGAGCGGTGCCCGCGCACCAGTAGCGCCACGCCGAGCAGAGATTCGAGCGCGTGGATCTGCTTGCTGACCGCCGACTGCGTGAGGCACAGGTCCTGCGCCGCGAGCGAGATGCTCATGCGCCGGCCCACCGCGACGAAACCCCGCACCAGGTCCAGAGAGGGCATGCGAAGCAGGGAGAGTGGCATTCCCATGGTGAATATGAGGCAGCGAAAAGGCGGATTGGAGCACAGGGTGGGGAATCGCGCCCGGCGCCGCGCCGCCGGATACTGGGCCGGATGCCACCCCGGAACGACTTTCCAGCCCTCACCCGCGCCGAGTTGCTGCGCCTGGGCATCGCGCTGTGCGCCAGCGCCGCGCTACCGGCCCTTGCCCAAACCCAGTCCAAGCCCACGATGAACACCCGCCCCATCCCCTCCACCAAGGAAGCGCTGCCCGTCATCGGCTGCGGCACCTGGATCGGCTTCGACCAGCGCCCAGGCAGCGAGGAATACGCGCGCCTGCCAGGCGTGCTCGATGCCCTTTTCGCGGCCGGCGGCACCCTGATCGACAGCTCGCCCATGTACGGCCGCTCCGAGGAAACCACCGGCGAGCTGCTGGCCGCGTCGAAGCAGCAGGCCAGGGCCTTCCTCGCCACCAAGGTCTGGACCTCGGGCCGCGAGGCCGGCATCGCGCAGATGGAGCAGTCGTTCTCGCGGCTGCGCACCCGGCGCATGGACCTGATGCAGGTGCACAACCTCGTGGACTGGCGCACGCACCTCGCCACGCTGCGCGGCTGGAAGGAACAGGGCCGCGTGCGCTACATCGGCATCACGCACTACACCGCCTCGGCCTACGGCGACGTCGAGGCCGTGCTGAAGGCGGAGAAGCTCGACTTCCTGCAGATCAACTACTCGCTGGACGCGCGCGAGGCCGAGCAGCGCCTGCTGCCGCTGGCCGCCGAGCGCGGCGTGGCGGTGATCGTCAACATGCCCTTCGGCGGCGGCGGACTGCTGCGCCGGCTGCGCGACAGGCCGCTGCCGCCCTGGGCCGCAGAGATCGGCTGCACCAGCTGGGCGCAGGTGCTGCTGAAGTTCGTGCTGAGCCACCCGGCCGTGACCTGCACGATTCCGGGCACCAGCCGCGGCGAGCACATGGCGGACAACGCGGCGGCCGGCACAGGCAGCTTTCCCGATGCGGACTTCTGGCGCCGCGAGGCCGCCGCTATTCGAACTTGACGTTGTGCTCGCGCACGGTGGCGCCGAAGGCGTCGTACTGCGTGCGGAAGAACTCGTTGAACTTCGCGGGGCTCATGCCGTAGCCCTCGAAGCCCTGCTGCACCAGTTGCGCGTGCACCTCGGGGCGCTTGAGCGTGTTCTGCAGTTCCTGCGAGAGCCGGTCGGTGATCGCCTGAGGCAGCCCCGGCGGGCCGAAGAAGCCGGCCCACGGCGTGATGGTGAGCTTGCCCAGGCCCAGCTCGCCGCCGGTGGGCACGTCGGGCAACAGGGCGCTGCGCTGCGGCAGCAGCGTCACCAGCGCGCGGATGCGCCCTTCCTTGACGAAGCCCGGCGCCAGCGTGCCGGTGGTGAACATCATCTGGATCTGCCCGCCGAGCAGGTCGGTCATGGCCTGCATGTCGCCCTTGTAGCGCGCGTTGACCACCTTGCGGTCGCCCAGCAGCTGCAGCATCGCGAGCTCCGAGGCGCTGTTGCTCGACGCCGAATTGAGCGCCCCCGGCTTCGACGCCACGAGCGCGAGCAGCTCGTTCACGCTCTTGACCGGCAGGCTCGCCGGCACCACCAGGAACATCGAGAACTGCCCGGCCGAGCTGATCGGCGTGAAGGCCTTGAAGGGGTCGTAGGGCGGCGTCGGCCGCAGCGTGGGCGCGGCCACCATCGCGGTGTTGGTGCCCATCAGCAGCGTGTAGCCGTCGGGCCTGGCCGACGAGGTGGCCTGCGCGGCGAGCACGCCGTCGGCGCCGGGGCGGTTCTCCACGATCACCTGCTGGCCGAGCTGCTTGGCCAGCCCCTCCGCGATGATGCGCGTGAGCACGTCGGCGCCGCCGCCGGCCGCGAAGCCCACGATCAGCTTGAGCGGCTTGTTGGGGAACGCATCGGCGCTCCATGCCGCCGCACCGGGCAGTGCCGCGGCCGCGAGGGCCGCCAGGGTCAGGGTTCTGCGTCGCATGAGATGCCTCCGTTTCAGAACAGATGGCGCACGCCGAATTCCCAGCCGGTCGAGCGATGCCCGGCCGCCGGCGCCACGCCGCCGCTGACCACGTAGCGCCCCTGTCCGCTGTTCATCAGCCGCGCATAGGTGCCGTAGAGCGCGGTGCGCTTCGACAGGTTGTGCACGTAGCCGATGCCGAACTGCCGCGCGTCGTCGCGGTTGCGCGGCATGCCGTTGGCGTTGCGCAGGTTCTCGTCGCTGCGGTCGTCGAGGTAGGCGTAGCTGATGCGGATGCGCCCGACCTCGAAGGCCGGGATGTGCGCGCCGATCTCGGCCGTGTTCTTGCGCACCGTGCCGGCCGCCAGCTTCACCGTCACCTTGTTGTAGAGCGCGAAGAACTTGGCGAAGCCCGCGTCCCACGAGCCGCCGATGTTGGCGTGCGTGTAGTTGCCGACGGTGGCGGTGGCGTTGAACTTCGAGCGGGTGACGGCCGCCGCCACATCGAAGGCGCCCGATGCGAAACCGAAGCGTGCGCCGGCGAAGTTGCCGTCGTGGCGGTTCGCCAGGGTCGAGTCGTTCTCGCCGGTGCCCACCATTGCCATGCCGTAGAAGCCGCCGATGTTGGGCGGCAGCCAGTAGCTCACGGTGTTGCTGCCGGTGATGGTGGTGGGCAGCGGCCCCGTGCCCACGGACGCGAAGGTCAGGTTGCCCGCGCGCGCCACGCCGTTGGCGTTGAAGGGGTCGAAGTAGATGCTGTTGTAGTGCGTGGGAATGAAGTCGTGGCCCAGCCGCAGCTCGCCCAGCGTGTCGGACGAAAGGCTCACGAAGGACATGCGGTCGAAGGTGATCGGGCCCGCCGTGCCCGCGCCGCTCGCCTGGTTGTTGGAATTGCTCGGGCGGCCGGTGCCGGTGTCGGGATTCAGGCTGCCTTCGAGCCAGAAGCCCGCGCGCAGACCGCCGCCGAGGTCCTCGGTGCCGCGAAAGCCGAGTCGGCTGGTGGAGAGACCGCCGTTCGACAACGCCTTCACCGAGCCGCCGCCCGGGCCCGCGCCGTTCGTGTACTGGATGCCGAGGTCCATCACGCCGAACACGGTGACGCTGGATTGCGCCTGTGCCACGCCGGTGCCGGCCAGCCCCAGCGCCGACCACATCAAGATTCTCTTCATGGTTTGCTTGTCTCCTGCTTCTTTTCTTGGGTTGAAAACTCTGTCGAACGAACGAAGGCGCGCAGGGCTGCGCCACCGGGTGCGCTCGGGTGTGCGCACCGGTTGGCGAAAGCCGGGGTTGGAAGAGGTCTAGCCTGGTGGCGCGGTGCGCTCGATGCGCTCGGTACGCACGAGCACGGCGCCCTTCGACAGCGGCCCCACGTTGCGCCGGTACTGCTGCAGCCAGCCGGTGTCGTTCACCGGCGGCGGCGACTGCCAGCCGTCGCGTCGCGCCTGGAGTTCTGCGTCGCTCAGGTCGATGTCGAGGCGGCGTGCGTCGAGGTCGATGGTGATGAGGTCACCGTCTCGCACCAGCCCGAGCGGCCCGCCGAGCGCGGCTTCGGGCGACACCTCGGCCACCACGAGGCCCTTGCAGACCAGGCCCGACAGGTGGCCGTCGGTCAGCAGCGCGACCTGGTCGCCGAGCCCCGCGCCGTCGACCGCGAAGACCACGCGCGACGCGCCGCCGCCCATCGCCGGACCGCCGCAGGCACCGGCACCGCGCATCACGATCACCTGGCCGGGCACGATCTCGCCCTTCTTCAGCGCGGCGATGGCTGCGTCCGAGGTCCAGAAGCACACGGCCGGGCCGGTGAAGCGGCGCACCTTGCGCTCGGCGATGCCGGTCTTGATGAGGCCCGACTCCGGCGCGAGGTTGCCGCGCAGCAGCACGATGGCAGGCAGCGGCGCCACGGGCCGGCCGATGGGGCGGATCACTTCGGCATTGGCCACCTCGGCATCGCGCAGGTTGTCGGCGAGCGTGCCGCCGGTGACGGTGCGCACGCCGGTGTCGAGCAGCGGCTCCAGCTGCTTCATCAGCGCGCGGCAGCCGCCGGCCGCCTCGAAGGCTTCGATGGAATCGCTTCCGATGGGACGCACGCCGGCCAGCACCGGCGTCTCGGGGCCCAGGCGCTCGAACATGCCGTAGACGTCGACGCCGGTCTCGCCCTCGGTCGCCACCGCCTGCAGGTGCTTGGCGGTGTTGAGCGAGCCGCCGATCGACAGCACCGCGCGCACCGCATTGGCGAAGGCGCCGGGCGTGAGGATGTCGCGCGGCTTCAGGTCATCCCACACCATCTGCACGATGCGAGTGCCGGCCGCGCGCACGTCGGCCATCATCTTCGGGCTCAGTGCCGCCACCGGCGCGCTGCCGGGCAACGCCATGCCGAGGGCCTCGCAGACAATGTGCATCGAGTTGGCAGTGCCCAGGCCGGAGCACACGCCGGGGCCGCGGATGGCCTCGCGGCTCATGCCCACGAGTTCCTCCACCGGCAGGTTGCCCGTGACCGCATGCATCGCGCCGATGAACACTTCCTCGATGTCCATGTGGTGGCCCTTGTACTCGCCGCTGGGCTGATAGCCGCAGGGCACGAGCAGCGTCGGGATGTTCAGCCGCGCGGCGGCCATCAGCTGACCCGGAACGGTCTTGTCGCAGGAGGTGAGGCAGACCATCCCGTCGAGCTGCGCGCCTTCGACGGCCACCTCGATGTCGTTGGTGACGAGGTCGCGCGCCGCCAGCATGTAGGCGCCGCGCGCTCCCGCGCCGGTGATGAAGTCGCTGGGCGCGGCCGTGCGGATCTCGAAAGGCACGCCGCCCGCCGCGCGGATGGCTTCCTTGATCTCCGCCGCCACGCGGTCGAGGTGGCTGAAGCAGGCGGCCAGCTCCGAGGAGCTGTTGACGATGGCGATCTTGGGCTTCTCGCAGTCCTCCTCGGGAATGCCGAGCGCGCGCCAGTGCGCGTTGCGCACCGACCAGAGGTAGGAGCCGCGCGGGAAGTTGCTGCGCAGTGGGCGGGTCATTCGGCACCTTCCTGTTTCTTCTTCGTGATCTCTACCACGCCGCGGTCGGCGTCCACGCGCACCCAGTCGCCGGTCTCGATGCATTCGAGCGGGTCGCGCTCGAAGTCGGTCATCGCGGGCGAGTGCGTGACCACGGCGCCCAGCGCCATCTTGGTCGTCATCTCGTTGAACAGGAACGCGGCCGGCGCCGAGTTCATGAGCCGCGTCATGTGGAACATGGCCGACCAGCCCGAGGAGCCCTTGGCCCCCGGGAACACCAGCACCTTGCCCGCGAAGCTCTGCCCGCGCAGCTCGTGCCGCGTCTCGACGACGGTGCCGGTGCGCGGATCGATGCCGCCCCAGCCCGAGATGCGGTCGCGCGTGACCAGCGCCTCGCCTTCCGCAACGCCGCCCACCACCTTGCGGCCGCGGATGACGAGGATCTGTTGTTCGGTGATGACTGCGGCGTTCATTGCAATACCTCCGTGCTTCGCACTGCGGTGCGAGCTTGCTTGGGGCGGCCCGGCGCGTCGCTCATGCATAGCCTCCGTTCCAGCGCCCGGTGCAGGCCGCGTCGATGCATTCGGCGGTGCTGCCGAACCAGGCCTGCACGCCCAGGATGGCGGGCAGGTAGTGCGCCTGCTTGGCGGAATCGAGCGCGACGGTCTTCGTGCCCTTGGGCACGGCGCGGCTCATGGCGGAACAGCTGTCGCCCATGATGATGCCGCCCGCGTCCTCGATGATCTTCGTGTAGCCGTTGCGATCGGCCAGCGCCTTGATGGCGCGCGGCGTGAAGATCCACAGCTCGCAGTCGGGGTGCACCTTGCGCCCTTCGATGAGCTGCGCGGCCTCCCAGATCTGCTCGATCGTGTAGTGCGGGCAGCCCAGCATCACGTATTGAACCTCGGCGTCCCTGGCCGTGATGTTGATCTTCTCGTAGGTGGCGCGGCGCTCGGCCTCTCCGTAGCGCAGCACCTCCACGGGCGCCCTTGCGCCGAGCGCCTGCTCGAGCGTGAGCGCCTCGGGCGTGACGCCCGCGATGTGATACATCTCCACGCCGCCCGAGGACGAGGCCGCCGCGCCGAAGTGCTTGAGCCTCGGCAGGTTCGGCACCCGCGAGATGCCGCGCCGGCTGTGCACCACCGGCACGCGCTCCTGCACGTGCTCGCCGATGTAGTAGCCGAGCAGGCCCCAGTCCTGCACCGATTCGACCTCGATGTCGAGCTCGACCACGTGCGTGGCATGGCGGTTCTGGTCGAGGTGGTAGCCCCAGTAAGGGATGCGGCCGGTGAGCATGGCAGCGCCGGTGCTCTCGCGGCCTTCGGTGTTGGTGCGCGCGCCCAGCACCGAATTGCAGTACACGACCGCCGACGACTCCATCCATGCGCAGTGCTCGCCGCGCGTCGGAATGTTGCCGACCTGGTAGGGCGTGCAGGTGTTCATGATCTGAGCGCCGAGGCCGGCGGCATGGCGCTCGCTCTTCTCGTAGAAGCGCACGATCTCCTCGCTCACGCCCATGCGCTCGGGCTGGCCGGGGTCGAAGCCCAGCTGCAGGTGGCTGGTGAAGACCTTGAACTTCGGGATCTCGACGGTCTCCTGGCTGTCGAGGCTGAATTCGGAGAACACCGCGTCCATGCCGCCGCCCTTGGCGAGCGCGAAATCGCGCTGGAAGGGCGTGGTCGATGTGATGGTGGCGCACACGTTGCGCGTCTCGACCAGCCGCTCGGCGCCCAATGCTTCGCCGTAGCGCACCAGCAGGTCCATCGCCTTCTGCACGGCCGGGCCGTCGCGGCCGTCGTACATGGCTTTTTCTTCATCGCTCAGGTGCATGACCTGTGTCTCCGTTCTTCTGTCGTCATGGGGAATGAACCCCGGCCGGGCTGCTAGCCCGGCGAGGGCGTGGGTACGTGGCCGCCGATGTCGCGCGCGATGCTCAGCGCGATGTCGTGCAGGCGCGGCGCGAGTTCGTTGCGCAGCCGGTCTTCCGTGAACACGAAGGCGGCGCCGCCGCCGTTGAGCGCCATCACCTCGCCGTCGGGCCCGATGAGCGGCACCGACACCGAGTTGATCTCGCGGTGGAATTCGCCGAGCGACAGGCAGTAGCCCAACCGCTTCGACTCGCCGATGGCGCGGTTCATGCTGGGCGCGATGCTGTCCCATTCGGGGCCGCGCAGGAGGCGCATCGAATCGACGAGCTGGTTGCGCTGCGCCTCGGGCAGTGCCGAGAGGTACGCGCGGCCGAGCGCCGAGTTGGCAAGGGGTGCGCGCGAGCCGACGTCGAGCCGCGCCGAGAGCATCGACGAGCGCGGGCGGCAGGCTTCGATCAGCACCATCTCCATGCCGTCGCGCACGGCCAGGTAGACCGAGGCGCCGACCTCCTCCGCCATCGCCTGCATGCTGGGCCGTGCGGCGGCGCGCACGTCGAGGCTGCCGAGGAACACGCGCGACAGCGACACCACGCCCGGGCCGAGCATGAAGCGGTCGGGCGCCTGCGCCGGCTTGAGCATGCCCAGCGAGAGCAGCGTGGCGACCAGCCGGTTGACGGTGGCGCGCGGAATGCCGGTCATGCGCGCCACATCGGCGTGCCCGAGCACGGGCCGGTCTTCGCTGAAGCAGCGCAGCACCGAGATGCCGCGCTCCAGCGCGCTCACGGTGTCGGAGCGCTCGCCGCGCGCGTCGGCCTGCTGTTCGGCCTGGGGGAAAGAGGTGTCGTTCTTTTCGGTGGACATGGAGGAACCCTTCGCAAGACTCTCAGGATCGGGACTCCCGAATGTAGAGGCTCGCGGACGGAGGGTTGCCGGGTTCATGGCCGCGCAGTGCCATCAGGCGCCGGCCTCGGCCGTGGCGGGCGAAGCCGCCGCGCCCTGGCCCTGGCCTGCACCGGCGCGCAGGTACACGCCCTGCTCCAGCAGCGCGGACTGCAGCGCGCCCACGTCGACGAAGCGGGGGGCGATGCCGCCTCGCGAAGCGATCGCCGCGGCTACGCCGGCCGCCTGGCCAGTGATCCAGCACTGCGGGATCTCGCGCATGAAGCCGTGCGAGTTGCGGTCGCAGGAGATGTGGCGCCCGCAGGCCAGCAGGCCGTCGAGCTGCTTCGGCACCAGTGCGCCGTAGGGGATGGAGATGTTCGGGAACTTGGGCGAGACGGCAGGCGACACGCCGATCTCGTCGGCCAGCGGCACGCCGTCGGGCCACTGGCTGCGCAGCACCGAGCCCACGCCGACGAGTCGCCGTGCATGGCGCACGCCGATCTGCGGCGCGCTCAGCATCAAATAGGCGTTCTCGAAACCCGGCGCATGGGCGCGGAAGTAGTCGAGGTGCGCGGCCATGGCGCGGTGCGAGCGCACCTCCACGGCGGTGAGGTCGTCCACGTCGAGCGCGGAGTAGCCCGACTGGCGCGGCCCCATGAAGAGCGCCACGTCATTGCGCCACGAGACGAAGGGCCGCTCGAACAGGCCGCACTGCTCGCGGCCGCCCGCCATGAAGGCGGTGAAGGCCTCGGGCTGGCCGGCCTTGAACTCGATCCAGCGATTCATGTCCACGCCGCCGAAGAGCCAGGAGGTGTTCATGCAGTGATGCACGTCGGCCTCCTCGATGTCGTTCACGTACTCGGCGCCGGCGCGGGCGAACAGGTCGCCGTCGCCGGTGGCGTCGACCACCACGTCGGCCATGATGGCCATGCGGCCTTCCTTGCTCTCGAACACCACGCCCTTCACCGCGCCGTCCTGCACGATGGGAATGGCGGCCCACGAGTGATAGATGAGCTTGACCTTGCGCTCCAGCACGATCTCCTGCGAGAGCAGCTTCAGCCGCTCGGGGTCGATGGTGGGCGACCAGGTGACGACGCCGTGGTAGGCGGCGGTGCGCTGCGACCAGTGCGCGGCCTTGGCCGTGTCCTGCGAGCCCCAGTCCTCGCGCGCCGGGCCGGCGATGGCCTCGGCCGGCAGGCGGTCGAACAGCTCTTCGGCGAAGCCGCGGATCACCAGCTTGCCCTCCCAGTCGGTCATGCGGTCGATCCAGATGACCAGGCCGCCGGTCGACAGGCCGCCCAGGTGGTTGTAGCGCTCCAGCAGCGCCACGTCGGCGCCCGCGCGGGCGGCGGCGGCCGCGGCGGCGGTGCCCGAGGGGCCGCCGCCCACCACCAGCACGCCGCAGCGGTGATAGACCGGAATGCTCTTGCCGGGCTCGGCCCAGCTGCCGTGGTCAGGCCGCTTGACGCGGCTGTCGCGGTCGAAGATGTCGGAGGTCAGGATGCGCTCGTCGGTGCGGACGACAGTTTTCATGAATGCGTTCTCGGCTTGGCTTGTTTCGTCGTATTTTGATTTCACTTTCCATTTTGTCAAACTCAAAAGCCGATTATTCGGGGTATTCCCTAGTAAATATGGCTTTTTATGGATTTGAAGATCAATATTGAAAAAGCATTCCAACGGAGACATCGATGAAGAAACCTCACGGCACCCGCCGTGCCTTCGGCTCGGCCATCGGCGCCGCAGTGCTTCTGGGCCTCGCCCCCCTGGCCATGGCGCAGGACTTTCCGGCGCGCGGCAAGCCCATCCGCATCGTCGTGGGCTTCACCCCCGGCGGCGGCACCGACGCGCAGGCGCGCATCGTTGCGCAGAAGCTCGGCGAGGTGCTGGGCACCAGCGTGATCGTCGACAACAAGCCCGGCGCCAGCACCATGCTGGCGGCCAACGAGGTGTCGCGCGCCCAGCCCGACGGCTACACGCTGCTGTACGCGCCCTCCTCCACCATGGCGCAGAACCCGCACACCTTCGCGCAGGTGCCCTACGACCCGTTCAAGGACTTCACTGCCATCTCGATGGGCGGGCGCGGGCCGCTGGTGCTGTCGCTGAGCACCAGCGTGCCGGTGAACAACGTGAAGGAGCTGGTGGCCTATGTGAAGTCGCACCCCGGCAAGGTGAGCTACGCCTCGTTCGGCGCGGGCACCTCCTCGCACATCTACGGCGAGGCCTTCGTGAAGAAGACCGGCATCGACGCGGTGCACATTCCGTACAAGGGCGGCTCCGACGCGGCGAAGGACCTGATCGGCGGGCGCGTGCAGTACATGTTCGACTCGGCCTCCTCGGCCATCATCACCGCCTCCACCGGCAAGGTGAAGATCCTCGCGGTGGCCGCCGGCTCGCGCATTGCGGCGCTGCCCGACGTGCCCACCTTCGCCGAACAGGGCTACGCCGGGCTCGACCTGCCGAGCTGGCTGGGCTTCTACGGCCCGGCGCGCATGCCGGCGCCAGTGGTGGAAAAGCTCAACGCGGCGCTCGCCAAGGTGCTGGCGATGCCGCAGGTGCAGGAGTTCTATCGAAGCGGCGGCTACGAGGCTGGCGCCACCACGCCGGCCGAGTTCGCGAGCATCACGCGCTCGACCTACGACAGCTGGGGCGCGATGGTGCAGCAGGTCGGATTGGTCAAACAATGAGCGACATGACGGCTTCTTCCTCCTTCTCCTCTTCGCTGCAGCGCCGGCGCTTCGCGGCCTGGCTCGCGCTCGGCGCCGCAAGCTCCCTGCTGCCGGCCCGCGCCGCCGCGCCCTTCCCGGAAAAGGGCCGCACCGTCCGCATCGTGCTGGGCCTGGCGGCCGGCGGCGCCTCGGACGCGCAGGCGCGCTTCGTCGCGAACAAGCTCGGCGAGGTGCTGCAGACGCCGGTGATCGTGGAGAACCGGCCGGGCGCGAGCTTCATCCTTGCGACCGAGGAGGTGATCCGCTCCGCGCCCGACGGCTACACCTTCATGTACGCGCCCTCCTCCGTGGTGGCGCAGAACCCGCAGACGCTGGCGCAGGTGCGCTACGACCCCTTCAAGGACCTCACGCCGATCTCGCTCGGCGCCCGCGGCCCGCTGGTGCTGACCGTGCACACGAGCGTGCCGGCGCGCACGGTGCAGGAGCTGGTGGCGTACATCAAGGCCAACCCGGGAAAGATGAGCTACGCCTCCTTCGGCACCGGCACCTCCTCGCACATCTACGGCGAGGCCTTCGCGCGGCAGGCCGGGCTGGACGTGGTGCACGTGCCGTACAAGGGCGGCGCCGACGCGGCCAAGGACTTCCTCGCGGGCCGCGTGCAGTACTACTTCGACGCCGCGCCCAACGCCATCCAGAACACCGCCACCGGCAAGGTGCGCATGCTGGCGGTGGCCGCGCCCAAGCGCAGCCCGATGCTGCCCGACGTGCCGACCATGGGCGAACAGGGCGTGAGCGGCGTCGACATGCCGAGCTGGCTGGGCTTCTACGGGCCGGCGCGCATGCCGGCGCCGGTGGTGGAGAAGCTCAACGCCGCGCTGGCGCAGGTGCTGGCGATGCCGGCCACGCGCGACTTCTTCCGCCAGGGCGCATACGAAGCCGAATCGTCGAGCCCGAAGCAGCTGGCCGACCTGACGCGCTCGACCTACGACCAGTGGGGCGACATCATCCGCAAGCTGGGGCTGGTGAAGCAGCAGCAATAGCAGCTTCAATGGCAGCCGCCATCGCGGCCGCAGCGAGGCTCAGCGAAAGAACTCCACGAGCCGCGCGTTGACCTCGTCGGCGCGCTCGTATTGCGCCCAGTGCCCGGCGCCGTCGATCACCACGCCTTCGCGCCCCGGGCCTTCGGCAGCGAGTTGCGCCACCAGCGGGCGCGGATCGGCCGTGACGTCGAACTCGCCCCACAGCAGCAGCGTCGGCACACCCATCGTTGCCAGCGCCTGCTGCAGCCCGCCCGACTGAGACACCTCCTTGCTGCGGAAGCGCGTGCCGTGGCAGGAGACGTCGTGGATGGCGAAGGCCAGCTCGTCGATGGCGGCGGCGTCGTGCAGCATCAGCGCCCCCAGGTTGTGCAGCAGTGCCGCGCGCTCGGCCTCGCGGTCGGGGGCGGCGCGCCAGTTGATCATCTGCGCCGTCATGCGCCGCAGCGTGCCGTGGCCGCCGCTGCCGATCAGCGCGAGGCGGCGGACCGCACCGCGTCCGGCACCGAAGCGCGCCGCCGTGAGCCCCCCGAAGGAGAAGCCGCCGAGGTCGATGACGGTGCCCGCGCCGACGAGCTGGTCGAGCGTGCCGCCGAGCGCGGCGAGCAGCGGCCGCAGCGGGTCTTCGCCGGGTGCCGCGCGCGGCGGTGCGTCCGATTCGTTGAAGCCGGGCATGTCGGGCAGCCACAGCGTGCGGCCGGCCGAGAGCGCCTCGGCATTGAGCAGCCAGTGCATCCAGCTGCCGTGGCCGCCGTGCAGCAGCACCAGCGGCGGGCGGCTGGCGTCCGAGCCGAAGCGGCGCCAGCGCACGCGCACGCCCTCGTGCACCGCGTCGTGATGGGTCGAGAGCGCGTCGATGCGCGCGATGAGGTCGGCGTTCAAGGCCACATCCTCTGCAGTTCGCGTTCGCCGTCGAGGAACTGGTGCTTCAGCGCGGCCAGCACGTGCAGGCCGACGAGCACGTACAGCACGTAGCCGGCCCATTCGTGCACACCGCCCAGCACGGTGTGCCAGGTCTCCTTCACCGTCGGCTCGATCGCCATGATCCAGCCGATGCGCGGCCATTCGAACAGGCCGAAGAGCTGCATCGGGTGCGTGGCGGCGTCCTTCCAGGCCGAGTCGTGCATCCAGCCCGACAGCGGCAGCAGGATCATCAGCACGTACAGCGCACCGTGCGCCAGGTGGGCCGCGAAGCGCTCGAAGGCGCCGTAGGAGCCCGGCATGGCCGGCGGCTTGTGCGTGGCGCGCCAGAGGATCCGCATGATGACCAGGCCCAGCACCGTGATGCCTATGGACTTGTGGGTGTCGACGGCCGGGCGCACCCACTCGTCGGGATAGCGGTCGACCAGCAGGATCAGTGCGATGTTGATGATCATGAGGACCGCGATCAGCCAGTGCAGCGCGATCGCGGTTCGGGTGTAGCGGGTTTGTGCGAGCATGCGGGGAATTTTCGGGCGGGTGCCGACTCAGTCGGAAGCGCGTGCGATTGTCCGGGCATTCCTCGGGCTTTTCGAAACCGCAGGCCGAGTATTTGCGTATCACGAACCTCCGACCGACCGATCGACAGCCGCCCTGGCCCACTTTCCTTGAACGATCCTCTACAAAGCGCCTTCGTGGCCGCGTCGCCGCGCCTGTCTCCCCCCGCCACGCCGCTGCGCAGCTGGCTCATCCACGGGGGCGTGCTCGTGCTGTGGGTGCTGCTCTTCGCCATGGCGTTCAAGGCCGTCGACGTCGGGGCGTGGTCGGTGGGCGTGGCCTACGTGCTGTACGACACGGTGCTGCTGCTGTTCGTCGCGTGGATGACGCTGCCGATCCTGCGGCCGCGGCCGGCGCCTTCGCCCGCGGCAGCCGCGCGGCGCGACTCCCTGGGCGTGATCGTCGCCTCGCACAACGAGGCCGCCGTGCTGCCGGTGACGCTGGCCGCCCTGCTCGCCCAGACCGACCTGCCCGACCGCATCGTGATCGCGGACGACGGCTCGAGCGACGGCACGGCCGAGCTGCTCACCACGCGCTACGGCCTCGTCGCTCCCGGACTCGGCGAGCTGAGCGCTCCCAGCTCTCTGCATCCGTCGCTGCGCTGGCTGCGGCTGCCGCACGGCGGCAAGGCGGTGGCGCTGAACGCGGCCATCCTGTGCGTCGACACCGACATCGTGCTCACGGTCGACGGCGACACCCTGCTCGACAGCCGCGCCATCGGCGCCGTGCGCCGTGCGTTCTCGCAGGAGCCGGAGCTCGTCGCCGCCACCGGCGTCATCACGCCCGTGTGCAGCCGCACTCTGGCCGGCCGCTGCTTCCAGTGGTTCCAGACCTACGAGTACATCCGCAACTTCCTCTCGCGCTACGCATGGATGCGCGTCAACGGCCTGCTGCTGATCTCCGGCGCCTTCGCGGGCTTTCGCACCGAGGCCGTGCGCGCGGTGGGCGGCTTCGACACCGACTGCCTGGTCGAGGACTACGAACTCATCCACCGCCTGCACCGCCACGCCCAGGCCCATGGCCTGCCATGGACGGTGCGCGTGCTCGGCGACGCGCAGGCGCACACCGACGCGCCGAGCAGCACCGGCGCCTTCCTGCGCCAGCGCCGCCGCTGGTTCGGCGGCTTCCTGCAGACGCAGTTCTGGTACCGCGCCATGGTGGGCGACCGGCGCTACGGCTGGCTCGGCGTGGCGATGCTGCCGGTGAAGGCCGTCGACACGCTGCAGCCGCTCTACGGCCTGGCCGCGTTCGGCCTGCTGCTGGTGTACCTGGTGCGCGGCAACCTCGGCGTGCTGGCGCCCGTGGCCGGCGTGATCGGCGCGAAGATCGTGCTCGACCTCGTCTTCCACCTGTGGTCGGTGCACCTGTACCGCCGCTGGCTGGGCGCCGCCGGCGAGGCCGCCAAGGTCGGATTCGCGCAGGCCTTCGCGGCCGCGCTGGTCGAGCCCTTCACCTTCCAGATCCTGCGGCACACGGGTGCGGCGTGGGGCTGGTGGACGTTCCTGACGGGGCGCGGCACCTGGGGCCGGCAGACGCGGGTGGGGCTGGTCGACGCCGACGGGGCTCGGCGCGGCTGAGCGCCCGTCCCCTTGTCTCTTATTTCTGGCGTCAGGCCCCGAACCGGAAGCTCGACACCACCAGCCCGCCCATGAAGGCGTCCTCGTGATAGACGCGCTCGCCGGCTTCGCCCTCGGCCGCGCCCACGGCCACCATCAGCGGAATCAGGTGCTCCTCGCGCGGATGCGCCATGCGCGCCGCGGGAGCTGAATCCCACTGCAGCAGCTGCGCGCTGCGCTCGCCGGGGGAGCTCTTTACCACGGCAGCGTCGAGCCAGTCGTCGAAGGCCTTCGACACGCCGTGCGCCTGCGGACCGAAGTTGCGCAGGTTGTGGTAGCTCAGCCCGCTGCCGACGATCAGCACGTTCTCGTCGCGCAGCGGTGCGATCGCGCGGCCCAGCGCGAGGTGCTCGGCGGGGTCGAGGCCGCGGCGCAGCGACAGCTGCACCACCGGCACATCGGCCTTGGGATAGATGGCCGCCATCGGCGAGAACATGCCGTGGTCGTAGCCGCGCTGGGGGTCGATCTGCGCCGGCAGGCCGGCGGCGGCGATGAGCGACTGCACGCGCTGCGCCAGCTCGGGCGAGCCGGGCGAGTCGTAGTGCACCTCGTAGGTGTGCGGGGGAAAGCCCCCGTAGTCGTAGATCATCGGCGGCTTCGCGCTGCCCTGCACGGTGAAGACGGGTGCCTCCCAGTGCGCCGAGACCATGAGGATGGCGGCGGGCGTGCGGCCGATCTGGCGCGGCATGTCGGCCAGCGAGGCCTCGAGCTGGTCGTAGGTCGGGCCCATTTCCTTCTTCATCCAGGGCCAGGGGCCGCCGCCGTGGGAGATGAAGTAGGTGGGCAGGCGGGGCGAAGCGGAAGTGTTGTCGTGGGTCAAGTCGATGCTCCTCGATGAAAGCGTTGGATCGACTGTAGACATTTCCTTGGAGGAAATCGACAGGCTACGATGCATCGGATCAGTTCCTGCCAGGAAATCTTCGACAAGGATGCGCACATGGACCGGATGACCAGCCTGCGGGTGTTCCGCGAAGTCGTGGAGGCGGGCAGCTTCGTGGCGGCGGCCGAACGGCTGGGCATGTCGCCGCCGATGGCGAGCAAGCACGTGGCGCAGCTGGAGAAGTCGCTGGGCGCGCGGCTGCTGCACCGCTCCAGCCGGCACCTGAGCCTGACCGAGGCCGGCACCGCCTGGTACGAGCAGAGCCGCCGCGCGCTCGACCTGCTCGACGAGGCCGAGGCCGCCATCGGCCAGACCAGCGACGTGCCGCGCGGCCTGCTCAAGGTGAGCGCGCCCGTGTGGTGCGCCACGCCGCGCTTTGCCCGGGTGCTGGCCGACTACCGCGAGAAATACCCCGAAGTGCTGGTCGACATGCACCTGGAGAACCGCAAGGTCGACCTCGCGGCCGACGGCTACGACCTCGCATTGCGCGCCACGCAGGAGCCCTCGCCCGCGCTGATCGCGCGCCCGCTGTGCCAGGTGCCCTTCTTCCTCGCCGGCACCCCCTCCTATCTCGAGCGCATGGGCGGCGTGCCCGCCGTGCCGGCCGACCTCGCGAAGCTCGGCGCCATCGTGCCCAGCTACGTCAACCTGGACAACCTCGCGCTCAGGGGCCCGGGCGGGCGGATGTTTCCGCTGCGGCTGGCGCCGGCCATGCGCTCGGACGACACCACGCTCACGCTGCACGCGGTGCGCGCGGACATGGGCATCGCCTACATGCCCACCTGGCTGATCGACGAGGACATCGCGCAGGGCCGGCTGCTGAGGCTGCTGCCGGACTTCGAGGCCACGCCGGTGACGCTCTTCGCGGTCTACACCAGCCGGCAGTACATGGCGCCCAAGCTGCGCACCTTCATCGACTTCCTGGGCGAGCGGCTGGGCCCGCCGGCGGCCGCCCAGGGAGGCCGCGCGGCCCGCTGAACGCTTGCTGAAGAACGCACCTTTTCGGGGCAAGGTCATGCATGCGCGGCTAAAGTCCTGAGCTCTCCGGGAGACTGCGCCCTTGTTCCGATTCTTCGAAAAACTCCTCCACCCCTACCCTGCCGCCGAGCCCGCGATGCCGCCGCAGGGCTTCTTCGCCTTCCTCTGGGCCTGCACGCACGGCGTGCGCGGCAAGATCGCGGTGATGGCGGTGCTCACCGCCGCGATGTCGATCTTCGAGGCGGCACTGTTCGCCATCCTCGGGCGCATCGTCGACTGGCTCGCGGGCCAGGAGCCCTCGCGCCTGTGGCAGGACCGCGGCGGCACGCTCATGTGGCTGGCCGCCTTCCTCGTCATCAGCATCGTGGTGGTGGCGCTGCAGACCATCGTGAAGCACCAGACGCTCGCGGTGAACCTGCCGATGCGCCTGCGCTGGAACTTCCATCGGCTGATGCTGGGCCAGAGCATGGCCTTCTACCAGGACGAGTTCGCCGGCCGCATCACGGCCAAGGTGATGCAGACCGCGCTGGCGGTGCGCGACACCATCTTCGTGCTGGCCGACGTGCTGGTGGCCATGGGCGTGTACGTGGCCACGATGATCATCCTGGTCGGCCTGCTCGACACGCAGCTGGTCTGGCCCTTCCTGATCTGGCTGGTGCTGTACGTCTGCTCGCTCGTGTACTTCGTGCCGCGCCTGGGCAAGGTCGGCAAGGAGCAGGCCGACGCGCGTGCGCTCATGACCGGCCGCGTGACCGACGCCTACACCAACATCGCCACCGTCAAGCTGTTCTCGCACACCCAGCGGGAGGCCGGCTTCGCGCGCGACGCGATGCGCGAGTTCATGAAGACCGGCTACGGCCAGATGCGACTGGTGAGCGCCTTCGAGATCGTGAACCACACGCTGAGCATGGGGCTCACGGCCGGCATGGCGGGCGTGGCGCTGTGGCTGTGGTCGCACGGCTCGGTCGGCGTGGGCGCGGTGGCGGCGGCCACGGCGATGGCGCTGCGGCTGCAGGGCATGTCGCACTGGATCATGTGGGAGATGACCAGCCTGTTCGAGAACATCGGCACGGTGCAGGACGGCATGAAGACGCTCTCGCGCCCGCGCGCCGTGCTCGACGCGCCCGACGCCAGGGTGCTGGAGGTGCCGCGCGGCGAGGTGCGCTTCGAGCACGCGAGCTTCCGCTACGGCGACGCGGGCCGCCGCGTGATCGACGACCTGACGCTGACGGTCAGGCCCGGCGAGAAGATCGGCCTGGTCGGCCGTTCGGGCGCAGGCAAGTCGACGCTGGTGAACCTGCTGCTGCGCTTCCACGACCTGGAGAGCGGCCGCATCCTGATCGACGGCCAGGACATCGCGCACGTCACGCAGGACTCGCTGCGCAGCCACATCGGCATGGTCACGCAGGACACGTCGCTCATGCACCGCTCGGTGGCCGACAACGTGGCCTACGGCCGGCCCGATGCGACGAAGGAGCAGATCGAGGCCGCGGCCAGGCGTGCGGAGGCGCACGACTTCATCCAGACCCTGGGCGACGCGACCGGCCGGCGCGGCTACGAGGCGCACGTGGGCGAGCGCGGCGTGAAGCTGTCGGGCGGCCAGCGCCAGCGCGTGGCCATCGCGCGCGTGATGCTGAAGGACGCGCCGATCCTGCTGCTCGACGAAGCCACCAGCGCGCTCGACTCGGAGGTGGAGGCCGCCATCCAGCAGAGCCTCTACACGCTGATGGAAGGCAAGACCGTGATCGCGATCGCGCACCGGCTCTCGACCATCGCAGCGATGGACCGCCTCATCGTGCTCGACGAAGGCCGCGTGGTGGAAGAAGGCGATCACCGCACGCTGATGGCGCAAGGCGGTCTCTATGCGCGGCTGTGGGCCCACCAGAGCGGTGGCTTCCTGGGCGACAGCCTCGAAGAGGACGAGGCGCTGCGCGCCTGAGGAGCCTTCTCCGCGAAACACCGTGGAACCGGCTTTGCCGGGCCGCAGGTGTTGCCCCCGGAAGGGGGTTGGCATAGCGACACGAAGTGCGCGAAGCCTGGGGGAGAACCTAGCCCGGCAAGGCACCGGCCTCGTATTGGGCGACGAACTCCCCGCTCGGCGGGATCGGCTTGATGATGTCGATCAGCACCCCGTTCGGATCACGCGTGATGAAGTGGCGCTGGCCGAAGGCCTCGTCGCGCAGCGGCAGCAGGATCGGCAGGCCGGCGGCCTTCAGCCGGTCGTGCACCGCGTCGGGGTCGTCCACCTCGAAGTTCAGCAGCGTGCCGCCCGCCACCTGGCCGCGCGCGGCTGCGGGAATGGTCTCGTGGCGGCCGTCGAGCACGGCGAGGTTCACCGAGGGCTCGTCCGCCATCTGCAGATGCACGTACCAGTCGCTCGTGAAGAGCGGCGTGAAGCCGAAGTGCGTCTTGTAGAAATCCGCGGTCGCCGCGACGTCGGCGGTCATGAGAACGGGGTAGTAGCTCGTCACTTTCACGGTGGACCCTTTCATTTAACATACAGACTGCATGTAAATTGAATATAACTTACAGACAGGCTGCATGTAAATGAGCAAGACCACATCGGCGACCGTCAGGACCAACCGCGAGCGCACGGAAACCACCCGCCTCGCCCTGCTGGACGCGGCGCGCGCCCTGTTCGTCGGCAAGGGCTACGCCGACACCTCCACGCCCGAGATCGCGGTGGCCGCGGGCATTACGCGCGGAGCGCTGTACCACCACTTCGAGGACAAGCGCGACCTGTTCCGCCAGGTGCTGCAGCGCGAAAGCCAGGCCGTGGCGGCCGACATCGAGGCGGCCGCGCCCGAGCAGCTCTCGCCGCGCGAGGCGCTGCTCGAAGGCAGCAAGGCCTATCTGAACGCGATGACGGCGCCGGGCCGGACGCGGCTGCTGCTGATCGACGGGCCCGCCGTGCTCGGCATGGAGGAAATCATGGCGCTGGACGACACCACCTCGGCCGCGTCGCTGCGCCAGGGCCTGGAGCGCGCCGGCGTGGGCAGGGACGAGGCCTCACTCGACGCGCTCACCCCACTGCTCTCGGCCGCCTTCGACCGCGCCGCGCTGGCCATCGACGCAGGCGCGGACGCCGAGGAAACCCGCACCGCGATGCTGTGGCTGCTGGAGCGCGCGCTCGGGCCCGCTCGTCAACCCTGACGGCTCGCTCCGGCTCGGCGCTTCACACCCGCCTACACCACCCGCCGCCCCCTGCCGACAGTGGCGCCGCGATACCGGCGCGATGCTGAAACCATCGTCAACACTGAGGAGTAATCGCGTGAATTCCATCATCTACATCGTCGGTCTGGTCGTGGTGGTCGTTGCCGTTCTTTCGTTCTTCGGCCTGCGCTGATCCACGAGCCCTGCTCATCCCTTCAAACGGGGCCGTTCGCGGCCCCGTTCTTCGTCGTGCCCTCGCGGGAACCCGCCGAAACCCGCCGGGCATAATTTGCGCGGCCCCGCCCCGCTCGACCACCGTGTCGCGCCCGTTGCGCAGGGCCTCATCGACTCATCCGGATACAGATCGGCTTCAAAGGGACCCTGTTGACCAACACCGCGCTGCGCGACCCCGCCTTTACCGACGCGGTGATCACCGAGGCCATCCGATGGACCGAGCAGAGCGGGCCGCTCGACGATGCACAGGCGCTGCGCACCGCGGCCTCCCGCACGACCGATCCGCACCGCCAGGTCACCGAGCGCGCGCTGCTGCTCGGAGAACGCATCGGCCTGCAGCCTGAACTCGCGCGTGCGCGGCAGTGGGCGCCATGGGTGCTGATCGGTCTTTCGGCGCTGATCGTCATCGCCGGCCTCGGGCTCGCGGGCAACGTGGTCGGCGGGGGCGAGCGCCACATCAACGTGATCGTCGCGCTCGCAAGCCTGCTCGGCCTGCATGCGCTGACGCTCGTGCTGTGGCTCGCAGGGCTGTGGTTGCCGTTGGGCTCCTTCAGCACCGCCTCGCTGGGCTGGATCTGGCTGTCTCTCACCGCACGCGTGGCCGGCGGCAAGCGCGGGCAGGCGCCGGTTCTGGTGCGCGCGGCCACCGGGCTGCTCTCGCGCGCGAAGCTGCTGCCCTGGGCCTTCGGGCTCGTGAGCCACGGAATCTGGTCGCTGTCTTTCGCGGTGGTGCTGGCCGCGATGCTTTTCGCGCTCGCGTTCCGCAGCTACACGCTGAGCTGGGAGACGACGATCCTGGAGCCGGAATTCTTCGTGCATGCGGTGCAGGCGCTCGGCTGGGCTCCGGCGAAGCTGGGTTTTCCGGTGCCCGATGCCGCGACCGTGATGGCCTCCCCCGGCTCCCCTGGCTCGGTGAATGCGGCCGGGCAGCGCACCTGGGCGCAGTGGCTCACCGGCTGCATCCTGGTCTACGGCTTTCTGCCCCGGCTGGTGCTGACCCTTTTGAGCGGCGCCATCCTGCACAGCCGCCGCAAGGCGCTGCAGCCCGACTGGCGCGAGCCCTACTACCGCAAGCTGCTGGCCCGCTTCGCCGCGATGGCGCCGGCAGCCATCGTCGATGCCGACCCGGGCCGCCTGCGCGCCGCCACGCCATCGGGCCTGCCGGCCTCGGAACTGCACGACGCCCTCTTCGTCCTCGGCTTCGAGCTGCCGCCCGACATGCCCTGGCCGCCGGCCGCGCTGCCCGCGGCCATTGCAGCGCAGGCGCAGCGCATCGACGGCAGCGCCCCCGCGCGGCGCGCCGTGCTCGACCAACTGGCCCGAATCCATCCGCGCACCGTGCTGATGGTCTGCCACGCAGCCTCGAGCCCCGACCGCGGCACCGAGCGCTTCCTTCGCGAGCTGCTGGCGCACTGCGGCGAATGCCGCCTGTGGCTGGCCGACTCGCCCGGGGCCGACGCCACGCAGCGCTGGCTCGACTGGCTGCGCGACACCGGCCTGGATCGCGTCGCCGCCAGCGAACGCCTCGAAGCCGCCCTGCCCGAAAGCGCCATCGCCCCATGACGCAACAGCCCATCCGCATCGCCGTCGTCGGCCACACCAACGCGGGCAAGACCTCGCTGCTGCGCACGCTCACGCGCCGCGTCGACTTCGGCGAGGTGTCGCAGCGCCCGGGTACCACGCGCCATGTGGAGTCGGTCGATCTCGACGTGGATGGCGAAACCGCCGTGCGCTTCTTCGACACACCGGGCCTGGAAGACGCCGTCGCGCTGCGCGAGCACCTGGCCGCCGGTTTCGACGCGCAGGCCACGCCGCCGGAGCGCATCCGCCAGTTCCTGCGCGGGCCCGAGGCGCACGGCGTGTTCGAGCAGGAGGCGAAGGTTCTGCGCACCATGCTCGACATCGACGCCGCCTTCCTGGTCATCGACGTGCGCGAGCCGGTGCTGCCCAAGTTCCGCGACGAGATCGAGCTGCTCAACTCCTGCGCGCGACCTGTGCTGCCGGTGCTCAACTTCGTGCGCGACGCCGCCAGCCGCGAGCCGGCGTGGAAGGAACTGCTCTCGGCCTACGGCCTGCACGTGCAGGTGCGCTTCGACGCGGCGGCCCCCTTCGTGGGCGCCGAGCGCGACCTGTACGGCGACCTCTCCACGCTGCTGCGCGATCGCCGCGAGCTGCTGCGCGGCGTGGTCGATTCGCTGGCTGCCGAAGCCGCACGTCGGCGCGAATCGGCGTGCTCGCGCATCGCCAGCCTGCTGGTCGATGCAGCGGCGGTGCGGCGCACGGTACCGTCCACCGAGTTCGCCGACGACGCGCGCCGCAAGTCCCTCGTTGCCGCGCTGCAGAAGGAGGTGTTCGACAAGGCCCAGCGCTGCACCGACGACCTGCTCGCGCTCTACGGCTTTCGCCAGGGCGATGCCGACGAGGCGCCGCTTCCGATCATCGAAGGCCGCTGGACGCTGGACTTCTTCAGCCCCGAGGCGATGAAGGATGCCGGCCTGCGCCTAGGCAAGGGTGCCGTCATCGGCGCGGCGGTGGGCGTGGTGGCCGACCTCGCGGTGGCCGGCATCTCGCTCGGGGCTGGCGCGGCGCTCGGCGGCGCCATCGGCGGCGCGGTGTCGCAGGGCCTGGGGCCGCTCGGGCGCAAGCTGGCCAACAAGCTGCGCGACGTGCACGAGCTCACCGTGGAAGACGGCGTGCTCTTCACGCTGGCCGCGTGGCAGCTGAAGCTGACCCAGGCCCTGGAACTGCGCGGGCACGCAGCCACGCAGCGCATCACCGCCGAATCGCCCGAGGACGGCGATGCGCCCACGCGCGCGGCCGCCGCCGCGGTGCGCGCCGCGCAGCCGGCGCGCAACCATCCCGAATGGGAAGCCGCCGGTATCACCTCCCGCAGCTTCTGGCGTCCTTCGCCGCAGCGCGAGGCCCTGGTGGCGCAGCTGTCGACGGCGCTGCAGCGCGCCTTCGAAGCCGCGCCCCAGCCCTAGTCAGTTCACCAGCGCCTGCAGCCGCGCATAGTCGCCCGGCCGCGCGCCCAGCTGCTCGGGCGTGGAACGCCTGACGACGCGCTCTTGGAACAGCTGCCGGTTGGCCGGCGACACGGTCATGCCCTTGTCGCGCAGGAACTTCTCGTCTTCCAGCTCGCCGGCGATCACGCCGACGTTGGTCCACTTCGCGGTGTCCGCCAGCACCTTCTCGACCATCGCCTGCTGCTGCGGAGTCAGCCTGCCCCACGCCGCCTTGCCGATGACGATGCCCAGCGTGTCGTAGACGTGCGAAGTCAGCAGCACGTACTTCTGCACTTCGTAGAGCTTCTTCGACTTGACGATGTCCAGCGGGTTTTCCTGCGCCTCGACCTCGTTCTTCTTGAGCGAGCCATACAGGCTCATGAAGGGCAGCGTCACCGGCTTGGCGTCGACCGCGGTGGCGAAGAGCTGATAGGCCGCGGCAGTGGGAACGTACAGGCGCAGGTCGCGGAAGTCTTCGGGCCTGGCCAGCGGCTTTGCCGATGTGACCTGGCGCGCGCCGTAGTAGACGGAGGCGACCATGCGGTTGCCGCTCCTCTCGTTGTAGCCCTTCATGAGCTCGGCCAGCAGCGGGCTCGCCAGGTACTTGCGCATGTGGTCGAGGTCCTTGAAGGCGAAGGGATAGCTCGCCAGGCTCAGCGGCGGATAGCCCTCGGCCAGCGTGGCCTGGCCGACGTAGGCGATCTGCATCGAGTCGTTGGCCAGCATGAGCGGATAGTCGCCCTCCTGCCCCAGCCTGGAGGAAGGCACCACCTCGATCTTGATCTTGCCTTCGGACTGTTCGGCGATCTTGCGCGCCGCCAGCTCGGCCTGCTGGTGGAAGATGCTCGTGGGCTCGTAGACGTGGCCCCACTTGAACTGCAGCGCCTGCGCATGGGCAGCCACTGCGCCCGCGAACGCCATGCAAAGAAAAACACCGGCGCGGCGCCACGGCAACAAGCTTTTCATCGACTCTCCCTCGGGTTGAAAACAGCCCGGCCCCATGCAAGATCGACGCCATGGTGGCGGGCGCTGCCGGGCAGCATGTCCGGCGCGGCGATCGTAAGTATTTGAAACCTTATTCGTAACCGGGTTTGCCCGACTGCGGCCCACGCGCCTACGATGCCTCTGCACATGACCGATACGACCAAGCTGCGCGCCATCCGCGCCGACATCACGACCCTGCGGGTGGACGCCATCGTCAACGCCGCCAACTCCTCGCTGCTCGGCGGCGGCGGCGTGGATGGAGCGATCCATCGCGCGGCCGGGCCCGAACTGGTGCACGAATGCCGGCTGCTGGGCGGCTGCAAGACGGGCGATGCGAAGCTCACCAAGGGCTACCGGCTGCCCGCCCGCTTCATCATCCACACCGTCGGACCCGTATGGCGCGGCGGCGGGTCGGGCGAGCCGGAGCTGCTGGCCTCGTGCTACCGACATTCGATGGCGCTCGCGGCGGCACAGGGCGTTCGCAGCATCGCGTTTCCGGGCATCAGCACCGGCATCTATGGCTACCCGGTGGAGCCGGCGGCAAGGCTGGCGGTGAGCACGGTGCGGGAAGCCCTGGCGGATGCCGCATCGCCGGTGGAAGAAGTGGTCTTCTGCTGCTTCTCCGCCGCAGACCTTGCCATCTACGAAGCGGTGCTGGCCTGATCCGGCATCGGCCCTGAAGAAAAACCAACCCCACACCCCATGTCCGAGTCCAAGCTCCAGTCCGAGGACAGCGACGACAACGCCGGCATGCGCAAGGGCCTCACCAGCTACGGCGACCGCGGCTTCTCGCTCTTTCTGCGCAAGGCCTTCATCAAGGGCGCGGGCTATACCGACGCCGCGCTCGACCGGCCGGTGGTCGGCATCGCCAGCACCGGCAGCGCCTACAACCCCTGCCACGGCAACGCGCCTCAGCTCGTCGAGGCCGTGAAGCGCGGCGTGATGCTCGCGGGCGGGCTGCCGATGGAGTTTCCGACCATCTCGGTGCACGAGAGCTTCGCCGCGCCGACGAGCATGTACCTGCGCAACCTCATGGCCATGGACACCGAGGAGATGGTGCGCGCGCAGCCCATGGACGCGGTCGTGCTGATCGGCGGCTGCGACAAGACCGTGCCGGCGCAGCTCATGGGCGCGGCGTCGGCCGGGCTGCCGGCCATCCAGCTCATCACCGGCTCGATGCTCACCGGCAGCCATCGCGGCGAGCGCGTGGGCGCCTGCACCGACTGCCGCCGCTACTGGGCCCGCTATCGCGCGGGCGAGATCGACGCGCAGGAGACCGCAGACGTCAACGACCAGCTGGTGGCGAGCGTGGGCACCTGCTCGGTCATGGGCACGGCCAGCACCATGGCCTGCATCGCCGAAGCGCTGGGCATGACGATGCCGGGCGGGGCCTCGCCGCCCGCGGTCACGGCCGACCGCATCCGCATCGCCGAGCAGACCGGCGCGCAGGCGGTGCGGATCGCGCGCGAGCGCCTCACCATCGACCAGGTGCTGACTCCCGCCGCCTTCGAGAACGCGATGCGCGTGCTGCTGGCCATCGGCGGCTCGACCAACGGCATCGTCCACCTCGCGGCCATCGCCGGCCGCATGGGCCTGGACATCGACCTGCACGCGCTCGACCGCATGGGCCGCGAGACGCCGGTGCTGCTCGACCTGAAGCCCTCGGGCCGGCACTACATGGAAGACTTCCACGCCGCGGGCGGCATGGCCACGCTGCTGCGCGAACTCAGGCCGCTGCTGCATCTCGACGCCCTCACCGTCACGGGCCGCACGCTGGGAGAGGAGATCGAGGCCGCCGGCCCCGGCTTCGCGCAGGACGTGGTTCGCCCGGCGGCGCAGCCGATCTACCCGCAGGGCGGCATCGCGGTGCTGTGGGGCAACCTGGCACCGGGCGGCGCGATCATCAAGCAGTCGGCCGCCGACCCGGCGCTGATGGAGCACGAAGGCCGCGCCGTGGTCTTCGAGAACGCCGAGGACCTGGCCCGCCGCATCGACGGCGACGAGCTCGACGTCACGCCGCACGACGTGCTGGTGCTCAAGAACATCGGCCCCAAGGGCGCGCCGGGCATGCCGGAGGCGGGCTACCTGCCGATCCCGCGCAAGCTCGCCCGGGCCGGCGTGAAGGACATGGTGCGCATCTCCGACGGCCGCATGAGCGGCACCGCCTTCGGCACCATCGTGCTGCACGTGACGCCCGAGTCGGCCATCGGCGGGCCGCTGGCCCATGTGCGCAACGGCGACCGCATCCGGCTCAGCGTGGCGAACCGCGAGATCTCGCTGCTGGTGAGGGACGAGGAACTGGCACGCCGCGCGAAGGAGTCGCCAGCCGTGGTGCCGACCGCCGAGCGCGGCTACCGCAAGCTCTTCCTGCAGGCCGTGACGCAGGCCGACAAGGGCGTGGACTTCGACTTCCTCCGCGCGCCGGGCAACGCGGGCAAGGTGCCGCGCTAGCCACCGCACAATGCGCGGATGACCAACGACTTCTACGACCAACTCGCACCGCTCTATCACCTGATCTATCCGGACTGGAACGAGAGCATCCGCGTACAGGGCGAGAAGCTCTCGCAGCTCATCGAGACCGCATGGCCCTGCACTGAAGCGCGCCGCAGGGTGCTCGACGTGTCGTGCGGCATCGGCACCCAGGCGCTGGGGCTCGCGGCGCTGGGCCATGCAGTGACGGCGTCGGACCTGTCGCCCGATGAGATCGAGCGCGCGAAACGGGAAGCCGGCCAGCGCGGCCTCGACATCGCCTTCTCGGTGTGCGACATGCGCGAGGCACACACGCACCACGGCGGCGGCTTCGACATCGTGATGTCATGCGACAACTCCATGCCGCACCTGCAGACCGACGCCGACCTGCTCACGGCCCTGCGCCAGATGAGCGCCTGCCTTCGCCCCGGCGGCGGCTGCGTGGTCAGCGTGCGCGACTACGCGAAGGAAGAGCGCGGCAGCAACATCGTGAAGCACTACGGCGCCCGCCTGGACGACGGCAGGCGCCATGTGCTTTTCCAGGTCTGGGACTTCGACGACGGCGGCAGTGGCGATCACTACGACCTCGGCTTCTTCTTCGTCACCGAGGATCTCGCGACGCAGGCGGTGAGCACGCGCGTGATGCGATCGCGCTACTACGCCATCTCGACGGCGAGGCTATGCGAGCTCATGCAGGAAGCAGGCCTCAAGGACGTGCGGCGCATCGACGGTGCCTTCTTCCAGCCCGTGCTGGTGGGCACGCGGCCCTGACAAGAAGCCGCCCGGGCGTCGATCCGACGCTGGTTTTCAGGCTGTTGCAGGGGAAGTTGCGGGGGCGCATGCCGGTCACTGTCCCGTCATGGGGCAAACCTAGCATCCGCCGGCTTTCGCTTCTTCATCAACAGACACCTGAAAACCACATATGAAAAAGAGCGTTCCCGCGTCTGCGAACCGTCCCGTCCTCGCGACCATCGCCGCAATCACCGCCATCGGCGGAAGCATCCTGATGACGGCCTGCGGCGGCGGCAACGGCGGCGGCATCTCTTTGCCGGTGCTTCCGCCGGCACCGGCGCCCGCCCCCGCACCGGCTCCCACGCCCGCTCCGCCCGCGCCAGCGCCGCTGGGCACGCTCGACGGCTCCGTGCCCCTGGTCATCGGCCATCGCGGCCTGCCGGGCCTGTATCCGGAAGAAACGAAGACCGCCTACGAGGCCGCCGCCGACGCCGGCGCCGATTCGCTCGAAACCGACCTGCACCTCACCAAGGACTGCGTGCTCGTCGCGCGCCACAACCCCTGGCTGAGCGACAACACCAACATCGCGGAAGTCGCCAAGACCAACACCACCGTCGCCGGCCGCAAGCGCACCGTGCCGGGCGTGCTGGTCGACGTGAAGTACCCGCCCATCGCAGCCAACGGCCCGGCGCAATACCTGAGCGACCTGACCGACCCGAGCGATCCGAAGTCGGTGCTCAAGTCGCTCATCGTCGACGGCGAGGACCACACCAACGACTGGTCCATCACCGACTTCACGATGGACGAGCTGCGCCAGTGGATCCGCGGGACCACCTACGACGCCAGGGACCAGCGCCCCACCGACCTCAACGGCAAGCTGCCCATCATCAGCTTCCAGGAACTGATCGACATCGCCAAGGCCAAGAGCGCCGCCACCGGCCGCACGCTCACCGTGTACCCGGAAACCAAGAACCCGATCTGGAACAACGCCCAGGCCATCGCCAACGGCTGCGGACCGGCCGGCAGCCATCCGCTGGAAGACGCGCTGCTGAAGGTCATGAACTTCAACGACCTCAACCGCAAGGATGCGCCCATCTTCGTGCAGAGCTTCGAGCCCGAGAGCCTGAAGTACCTGCGCTCGGCCGGCATGAAGGCGCGCGCGGTGCAGCTGATCGACGGCAACGACGTCAACTACCAGACGGGCGAGATGATCTACGTCACCAACGACGTCTACACCTTCGTCGACGGCCGCCCGTACAGCTGGACGCTGGCCGGCAACCCGAAGTGGTTCGGCGAGATGCTCACGCCGGCGGGCCTGGCCGAGGTCAAGACCTACGCCGACGGCATCGGGCCGTGGAAGCCGCAGGTCATGGCGCACACCATCGTGCCTTTCGTCGCAGGCAAGGGCCTGGCCGACGTGAACACCGTCAAGCCCACCAGCCTGATCGCCGACGCGCACAAGGCCGGCCTCTTCGTGCACAGCTACACCTTCCGCAACGAGGCCAAGTACCTGGCAGGCGTCTACAAGGGCGACCCGACGGCCGAGTACCTGGCGTTCTTCCGCGCGGGCGTCGACGGCGTGTTCTCGGACTTCGCGAACACCGCCTTCGCGGCGCGCAAGACCTACCTCAAGGAAACGGGGCGCTGAAGCAAGGCACGCGAGGCAGGCAGGCGAATTCCGGCGAGGCACGATGTACCCGGGCGAACGGCTCAACGGATACAGCCACCTGCTGGGCCTGCTGCTCGCGCTGCCGGCAATGGCCCTGCTGCTCGCCAAGACGTTGCCCACCGGCGATCCCGCGCGCATCGTGGGCGCGCTGGTGTTCTCCCTCTCGGCGGTGGCGCTGTATGCCGCCTCCACCCTCTTTCACAGCACGCGCGGGCGCCTCAAGCGCATGTGGGAGCGCGCGGACCACTGCGCCATCTTCCTGCTGATCGCCGGTACCTACACGCCCTTCGCGCTGGTCACGATGCAGGGCCCGTGGGGGCTCTTGCTGCTCGCGACGATCTGGACCGCGGCCGCCTTCGGCATCCGGCGCGAACTGGTTCCGGCGAGGAATGGCGCGCCGAAGAAGCCGTCGCTGCCGATCTACATCGGCCTGGGCTGGCTGGTGGTGCTGGCTGCCGTGCCGCTGGCTGCAAGGCTCGATACGGCAGGCCTCGTGTGGCTGCTGGTCGGCGGCGTGTTCTATACGACGGGCACGGTGTTCTATCGCAACCGCTCGGGCTTCAGGCACGCGCACGGGGCGTGGCACCTGTTCGTGCTGGCGGGAACGACGAGCCACTACGTGGCGGTGGGCTGGTTCGTCCTCTGAGCTTCGAGTCGGCGGGCGCGGGGATAATCCCCCACCGATGATCGTCCGACCCCGCCCCCACTGGCTGCGCATGCTCTTCGTATGGCGCGGCTCCGTCCTGTCGGACATCGCGCCCCAGCTGCTGTGGACCACCGCCTTCGCGGTGCTGGTGACGGTGCTGCACGGCCGGCTCTTCCAGTGGAAGGTGCCGCTGAACTTCGTGCCCTTCTCGCTCATCGGGCTGACGCTTGCCATCTTCCTGGGTTTCCGCAACGGCACGAGCTACTCGCGCTACTGGGAGGCGCGCACCCTCTGGGGCACGCTGCTCAACGAGACGCGCACGCTGGTCCGGCAAGTGCTCACGCTGACGGATACGCCCGCTGAGGCATCCACGCCGGCCATGCGCCTGGTCGCCTTCGTCCACGCGCTGCGCCATCAGCTGCGCGGCACCGACGCTTCGACCGACCTCGCCCGGCTGCTGCCCGCACAAGACTGCGCACGCCTTCGGGCCGCGCGCTTCAAGCCCGCCGTGCTCCTGCTGATGGTGGGCGAATGGCTGCGCGAGCAGCGCCGCCACGGCCGGCTCGACCCGACGCTGGCGCAGGCCATGGAGCACCCGCTGGGCCGACTGACCGAAGCGCTGGGCGGCTGCGAGCGCATCGCGGGCACGCCGATACCGTTCACGTACTCGGTCATCATCCACCGCACCATCTACCTGTACTGCGTGCTGCTGCCCTTCGGGCTGGTTGACGCGATCGGCCCGATGACGCCGGTGGTGGTCGCCTTCATCGCCTACACCTTCTTCGCGCTGGAGGCGCTGGGCGCGGAGATCGAGGAGCCCTTCGGCACGCAGCCCAACGACCTGGCGCTGGATGCGATGTCCCGCACCATCGAATCGACGGTGCGCGAGATGCTGGGGGAGCCGCAGGTGGCGCCGTCTCCCACGGCCGGGCCCGCGGGGTACATCCAGACCTGAGGAGCGAGCGGCCTGTCACCTGCAGCCTGCAATTCCTCGAGCACATTCCCGGAACCTCCCATGCTGTCCAAGCCCCGGCATCCGCTGCACGCCATGCTCGCAATCGTGGCGGGCGCCGTGGTCGCGCTCCTCGCCGGATGCGAGCGCGTCGACACCGCCGCGCAACCCACCGCCGAAGAAATCGCCATCCGCACCGCGCCTGCCGAGCAGGTGTTCCAGGGCACGCTCGCCGGCCAGCCGGTCCATCTGGTGGTGCACGACTGCGAAGTGCTTCGCGTGCGGCAAGGCCCGCAGGGCCGGCTCGAATGGACGAGCATGCTGGCTCCCGAACCGTATCCGCTTCCGACCGCGTGCGAGCGCCAGTCGCTGAGCTTCGATGCGGGGCAGGTCACGGCAAGGCTCGGTCGACGTGCCTTCGGCTCGGGCGGCTGCTGCGCCAGCGGCGGCACCTATCGCTCTGCCGATGGCCTCACCTGGAAGAAGCTCTAGCGCCCGGCATCGCCTCCAGGCCCGGATAATCCGGCTCCTTTCATCACGAGGGGTACGCATGAGAGCCGCCGCATCCGCCATCGCCATGCTCCTGGCCGCCGGCACGGCGTTCGCCCAGGGGACGCCGGCTCCGTACAAGGGCCCTCTGTTCGACACGCACCTGCACTACAACCAGGAAGCCTGGGATGGCAACACCGGCCCCTTCCCGCCCTCGGAGGCGCTGGCGCGCATGCAGCGCAACGACGTGAAGGCGATCATCGCGAACTCGCGCCCCAATGCCGGCACGCAGACGCTGGCGGCGGCTCGCGAGACGCGTGCGGCGGGCGTGACGGTGGTTCCCTTCGTGCGGCTCTACCGCAACCGCGACGACTACACCAACTGGTTCCGCGACGAGACCATCTACGAGATGGTGCAGACAGAGCTTGCGCGCGGCACGGCCAGCGGCCCCTATCGCGGCCTGGGCGAGTTCCACCTGTACGAGAGCGCCAACGCCAACGGTCCGGTCGCGAAGAAGCTGGTCGCGCTGGCGGAGCGCGAGAAGCTCGCGGTGCTCGCGCACGTCGACGACGTGGCGGTCGACCTGCTGATGGCGAATGCGCCTTCGAAGGGACAGTCGCTGCGCCTCATCTGGGCCCACACGGGCATCGGCGGCACGCCGGTGGAGCGGGTGCAGGCGATGCTGGAGCGCTATCCGCTGCTGATGGGCGAGCTCTCGTACAGGCCGGGGCTGACCTGCGAAGGCGGCAGGCTCTGCCCCGAATGGCGCGCGCTGATCCTCAAGCACCCGGGCCGCTTCATGGTCGGCTCCGACACCTGGATCAACCAGCGCTGGAGCAGCTACGACGAAACGATGCGCGCCTATCGGGTCTGGCTCGGCGACCTGCCGGAGGATGTGGCGCAGCGAATCGCCTGGGGCAACGCGGCCGGACTGTTCGGCTTGCGCTGACGCCGCAGGTCCTCAACCGGCCAGCGCGGTGGCAGCGATGCGCGCGGCCGAGGCGATCACGTCGTTGCGGCCCTTCGCATCCTTCTGCGGGAAGGTCAGGTACACCGACAGCACGATGGGCGCACCGGCCGGCGGCCACAGCACGCCGACGTCGTTGGTCGAGCCATAGGAGCCCGAGCCGGTCTTGTCGCCCACCTTCCATCCCGCCGGCACGCCCGCCAGGAAGCGCTCGGTGCTGGTGGTGTTGCCCAGCAGCCAGGTCTTGAGCTGATCGCGCTGCGCCGCGCCCAGTGCGTCGCCGAGCACGAGGCGCTGGATGCTGTCGCTCATGGCCGACGGCGTCGTGGTGTCGCGCGGATCGCCCGGGATGCTGGTGTTGAGTTCGGGCTCGGTGCGGTCGAGCCTGAAGGTCTGGTCGCCGATGCCGCGCGCGAAGGCGGTGACCGTGGCCGGGCCGCCCAGCTCCTTCAGCAGCAGATTGGCCGCGGCGTTGTCGCTGTACTGGATGGTGGCAGCACACATGGCAGCCACCGTCATGCCGGTGGCGACATGCTTCTCGGTGATCGGCGAATGGTCGATCAGGTCGCCCTTGCCGTAGCTCAGGTTGCGCGACAGCAGGCTGCCGTCCCTGGTGCTGCGCTCGAGCACCGCGGCGGCCAGCATCAGCTTGAAGGTGCTGCACAGAGGAAAGCGCTCGTGCGCCCTGTGCTGCAGGCGCACGCCGCTGCCCGTGTTGAAGCCGGCCACGCCCAGGCGACCGCCCGATGCGCGCTCCAGCTCTGCGAGCTGCGCTTCGGCGGAAGACTGGGAGCCCGCGCCCGACCACGCTGTGCAGGCGCCGGCAAGCGGCAGGACGGAGGCGGCGAGCAACAGGGTGCGGCGCTGGATGGGAGATGTCATTTCGTTTTCTCTTTCTTTTTGCGAGTGGATGGAACGAAACGAATCCTAGGAGCGCCCCCTGCCACGATCCAGCCTGATGCCGGCGTTTCCCGTCCCGGGTGTATCCGGTGTAACGGACATCATTATTCAACCATTTAGTTGAACATTAGCGGGATCGCGTCTATATTCAACCACATGGTTGAACTAGAACTCGCAGACGAACGGCTCGACGCCGTGTTCCACGCCCTTGCCGACAGCACGCGCCGCACGATGCTGCAACTGCTGTCCCATGGCGAGTGCAGCGTAGGCGAACTGGGCGCGCCCTTCCAAATGTCCTTCGCCGGGGCGTCCAAGCACGTGAAGACGCTGGAGCGCGCGGGCCTGGTGTCGCGCACCGTGCAGGGCCGCGCACATGTCTGCCGGCTGGAGCCGGAGGCGCTGGCCATGGCGGATGCATGGCTGCGCTACTACGAAGGCTTCTGGAGCAATCGCCTCGATGCGCTGGAGCAGGAGCTGCGGCGCGATTCGCAGGCCCGAAAGTGAGCGTTTCTCCCCCATCCAACCCAAGGAGCATCAGCAAATGACGACCAAGCACAACCTGGGCACCCAGGTCGACGCCACCACCCTGCGCATGGAGCGCATCCTGCCCGCGCCCATCGAGCGCGTATGGGCCTACCTCGCCGACTCCGACAAGCGCGCCACATGGCTGGCCGGCGGCGCGCTGCCTCCGGCGCCAGGCGAACTCTTCGAACTGCGCTTCGACCACACCAGCCTCACCGGTGAAGTGGCGCCCGATCGCTTTGCCGAGTGCCGAGAACCGATCCTGCAGAAGTCGCGGCTCCTGCGCATGGAGCCGCCCAGGCTGCTGGCGATCAGCTGGAACGAGGGAGGCGCGGCACCATCGGAAGTCACCTTCGAACTCACGCCGCAGGGCGACACCACGCGGCTGGTGCTCACGCACAGCCGGCTGGCCAGCCGCAAGGGCATGCTCAGCGTGGCGAGCGGCTGGCACGCGCATGTCGACGTGCTCATCGAAACCCTGGCGGGCGGCAAGCCGCAGGGCTTCTGGACGAATCTGCTCGCGCTCGGGCAGGAGTACGAGGCGCACATCGACTGAGGCTGCGCGCTCTTTCGCCCACTCCCTTCTCTTGCATTTCTCTCCACGGGGCCTTCGGGCCCCGTTTTTCTTGGCCGTCGACCTTCACGGTCCTGTCAAACCGTTGTCACCCGCGAAGCTCAATATCTGAGGCATTCGGAGCATTTGTGCGTTTTGTTGCAAATGCATTTCCTTGCACAACCACATGCGGGAACACGCAATCCCATGGTCGGAGCCACGGGCCGGCATCTCAACACTTCGAGGGGAATCATGATCAGAGGATTGAACGCTCGCCATGCGCGTGCGTGGGGAAGCGCTTGCACGCTGCTGCTTCTTGCGGCCTGCGGTGGGGGTGGTGGAGGTGCCGGCGCGAGCTTCCCGCTCGTCGGTACGCCACCGGCAAGCAGCGGCAGTGGTGGCAGCGCCGGCAGCAGCAACGCGCCGCCGCCGGTCAACCAGGGCAAGAGCGGACCGAAGGCATTGGTCGTGGAGATCGACGGCCTCACGCATTCGGCGCTTCGCGATGCGATGGCGCAGAACAAGGTCGCGGCCCTTCAATCGCTGCGCGTTGCGCCGGCCTGGACCGGCGGCGCCAACGGCACACCGAGCGAGCAGCGCACCACCGACGGCCCCGGCTGGGCCACGCTGATGACCGGCACCTGGGCACAGCGCCACGGCGTGCGCTGGGACACGGCCGACCAACGCATCGACGTCAAGCTCGCACCTTCCGTCTTTGCGCTGGCCAGGCAGAACAACAAGGCGGCCGGCTACAGGACGGCATCGGTCACCTCGAGCCCGCTGTACCCGCTGCTGCTGGCGAACGAAGCCGGCACGGTGGACAGCGCCATCGACTGCGCGGGTGCCGACGCCTGCGTCACCGACCGCACCTCGCAGCTCATCGACGCCGGCTACGACCTGCTGGTGGCGCAGTACGGCGCACCGGCAGCAGCCGCGGGCAACGGCCTGAAGAGCGACGCCTACCAGCGCTCGATCGCCGACACCGCGGCAGGCATCGGCCAGCTGCTCGCACGCGTCGCACAGCGCTCTGCCAACGACCCGAAGGAAGACTGGCTGGTGATCCTCACCACGGGCCATGGCCTCGATGCCTTCGGCAGCGCCACCGGCGTGCAGGACAACGGCAACAAGACGGTCTTCATCGCGAGCAACAAGACCCTGGCAGCCCTGCCGGGCGTCGGCGCTGCTGCTCCGGCAGATGCCACGCTGCTCGCGCTCGCTGCCGCCACCGACATCGCGCCGACGGTGCTGCGCCACCTCGGCGCGCTGCCTGCGGCAACGGACTACCGCTTCGCCGGCCAGGCCTTGCAGGCCAGCACCTCGCTGCGCAGCCTTGCAGCGAAGACGGGCGCGGACAAGCGCAGCATCGAACTCTCGTGGACCCTTGCCGGCAACACCAGCGCCGCGGTGCAGGTCCTGCGCGACGGCAAGGTAGTGGCCACGCTGCCGGCCGGCTCCACCGCCTACACCGATCCCATCGTCGCGGCGAGCGACGGGCTCTACGCCTTCCAGTACACGGTCGTCGCGGGCGAAGCCAGCGTGGCGCTTGCGGCTCAGATCTCGTATGTCGCGCCCGAGGCGCCGGTGACGCTTGCACCCACGCTGGCGAACGGACTGGTCAACTACTACCCGCTCGACGCCCTGCCCGGCGTGGACACCAAGAACGCCTCCACGCTAGCGCCGTGGGCGTCCGACGCCAACGGCGGTTCTCTGGTCGACGACGGATACAGCGCACCCTACAAGGCCAAGGCGCTGCGCGTCGACAGCACTGTGAAGAACGCCAGCGGCATGGCCGGCTACCGGCTCGTGCAGAACAACGACGTCACCACCAACGCCGCGGTCACGGCATTCACCATCGGGTTCTGGGTGCGCACCGATGCCACCTGCAGCCAGGGGGTGAGCAACGGCGGCACGGTGATCGGCAACAAGAACTACACCACCGGCGGCAACGCGGGCCTGGCCATCGGCCTGTTCGGCAGCTGCGAGATCCGCTTCAACGTCGGCACGGGCAGCGCGCGCGCGGACAGCAACGGCTACAGCCTCAGCGCAGGCCAGTGGGCCTACGTGGCGGTGGTCGTCGACAAGGCGGCGCTCACCATGCGCGGCTACGTGATGGACCCCGTGCGCGGCGTGCAGACGAACAGCACCGCCATCACCACCGCGCTGGTCGACAAGCTCGGCGGCCTCGGCAACGGCCTGGGCCTCAACGAGGACGGCACCGGCCTCTACTACCAGCGCGAGAGCAGTTCGCCGCGCGGCGCCATGGACTTCAACGACTTCGCGATCTGGAACCGTGCGCTCACGAGCGCCGAGCTCAACAGCATCTTCAAGTCGGGCCAACCGCTGTCGAGCCTGCCCTGAGCCCAGATCACCTTCAGCCCCAAGACAACAACGCCCACAGAGGACATCAACCATGCAACTTCATTCACGTCTCCTCGCGCGACTCGCACCCGCGCTCGTCCTGGCCTGCGTCCTGTCCGCCTGCGGTGGCGGCAGCGGTGGCGGCAGCGGCTTCTTCGGCGGCACGCCGACGACTCCAGGCACGCCCACCACGCCTGCCACGCCCACGCAACCCGATACCGGCGCCGCTCCCGTGAAGAGTTGCGCACCCTGAGCCCCACATCCAGCCCCAAGCCATGCCTCAACAAGAGAAGAACAAACCCATGACGAATTCACGTCGCAAGTTCCTCACCGGCACCGCCACCACCGGCGCCGCCGCCCTCGCACTCTCGGCCTTTCCCCCCAGCATCCGCCGCGCGCTGGCCATTCCGGCCAACAACGCCACCGGCACGATCAAGGACGTCGAGCACATCGTCATCCTGATGCAGGAGAACCGCTCCTTCGACCAATACTTCGGCACCCTGATGGGCGTGCGCGGCTTCGGCGACCGCTTCACCATTCCGCTGCCCAAGGGCCTGAACGTGTGGCAGCAAAGCGATGCCAACGGCAAGGTCATCCTGCCCTACCACCTCGACAGCCGCAAAGGCAACGCCCAGCGCGTGAGCGGCACGCCGCATTCGTGGAGCGACGGCCAGAACGCCTGGGACGGCGGCCGCGCCTACCAGTGGCCGCGCTACAAGAACAACGCATCGATGGGTTACTTCAAGGAAGCGGAAGTCACCTTCCAGTTCGCGCTGGCCAACGCCTTCACGCTGTGCGACGGCTATCACTGCAGCATGCACACGGGCACCAACTCCAACCGCATGTTCCACTGGACCGGCACCAACGGCCCCTCGGGCCAGGTCGGCACGGGCGTCGCGGGCGTGGCCTCGGTCGTCAACGAATGGGACGACATCGGCCCCTCGACCAGCGGCTACGAGTGGAAGACCTACCCCGAGCGCCTGCAGGAGGCCAAGGTCAGCTGGTTCATCTACCAGAACATGCCCGACAACTTCACCGACAACCCGCTGGCGGGCTTCAAGCAATACCGCCAGGCCAACGAGGCCTCGGGCAAGCCGGTGAGCAACGACACGGCGTCACCCGCCTACGACCCGGCCAGCGACGATGCAGGCAACCCGCTCTACAAGGGTATCGCCAACACCATGCCCGACGGCGGCTTCCTCGAGCAGTTCCGCCAGGACATCAAGAACGGCAAGCTGCCGCAGGTGTCGTGGATCATCGCGCCGGCCACCTACTCCGAGCACCCCGGACCGTCGAGCCCCGTGCAGGGCGGCTGGTACATCCAGCAGGCGCTGGACGCGCTCACCGCCGTGCCCGAGGTGTGGAGCAAGACCGTGCTGCTCATCAACTTCGACGAGAACGACGGCTACTTCGACCACTATCCCTCGCCGGCAGCGCCCTCGCTCAACCCCGACGGCACGATGGCCGGCAAGACCACGCTGCCCGAGTCCGACCTCGCCGTGGAACGCTTCACCCACCCGAAGCCGCCGGGCACCAGCAGCCAGCCCGCACCCGACGGCCGCGTCTACGGACCCGGCGTGCGCGTGCCGATGTACGTCATCTCGCCCTGGAGCCGCGGCGGCTGGGTCAACTCGCAGGCCTTCGACCACACCTCGGTGCTGCGCTTCATCGAGGCGCGCTTCGGTGTGAGGGAGACGAACATCTCGCCGTTCCGCCGTGCGGTGTGCGGCGACCTCACGAGCGCGTTCAACTTCGCGACGCCCAACAGCGAAGCGCTGCCCACGCTGGCAGGGCGCACCACCAGGGACGCCGCCGACAAGCTGCGTGCCGACCAGCAGGCGCTCGCACAGGTGGCGCTGCCCCTCGACCCGCAACTGCCCCGCCAGGCCACCGGCACGCGCCCCTCGCGCGCCCTGCCCTACGAGCTGCACGTGAGCGGCCGCGCCGATGCCGTCAACGGCCAGATGCGGCTGATCTTCAAGAACAGCGGCAAGGCCGCTGCCGTGTTCCATGTGTACGACAAGCTCAACCTCGACCGCCTGCCCCGTCGCTACATGGTCGAACCCGGCAAGCAGCTCGACGACACCTGGAACCCCGCCAGCGACAACAGCGGCTTCTACGACCTTTGGGTGCTCGGTCCGAACGGCTTCCACCGCCACTTCAAGGGCGACCTCAACAAGCTGCGCGCCGGCGGCTGGCCCAACCCCGAGGTGCGCGTGTGCTACGACGTGACCAACGGCAACGTCTCGGTGGAGATGCTCAACGGCGGCAGCGGTGCCGCGAAGTTCACGGTGCGCGCCAAGGCCTACCGCGACGACGGCCCGTGGACCGCCACGGTCAACGGCGGCGCCAAGGCCGAGCAGGCCTGGGTGCTGGCCAGCAGCGGGCAGTGGTACGACTTCGCCGTCACCTGCGACTCCGACCCGGCCTTCTATCGCCGCTTCGCCGGCCGCGTGGAAACCGGCAGGCACTCGGTGAGCGACCCGGCCATGGGCCTGACCGACCTCTGAGGGCGGCATGGGCGTGCGGGTGTGCGGTCGATTGATCGCGCATCCGCACGGGCGTACTCGGGCACACGGGCACAATGGCGCGGCTTTCGCGCCTGCCCGGGGCGGCCGTCTCGCGACGCCGCCTTTTTCACTTCTTCCCTCAAGCCGCGTTTCCATGCTCCAAGAAGAACGATTCCTGCGTATCCGCAGCCTGCTGGCCACCTTCTCGCGGCTGAGCGTGGAGCGCATCGTCCAGGACCTTGCCGTGTCGCGCGAAACCGTGCGGCGCGACCTGGTCGAACTCGAGAGCCTGGGCGAACTGCGGCGCGTGCACGGCGGCGCAGTCGCGGTCAAGGCGGAGCCCGAACCGCCGCTGGCGGTGCGGCTGGTGGCGCGGCAGCGCGAGAAACGCGCCATCGCCAAGGCTGCGGTCGCCCTGCTGCAGCCGGGCCAGACCATCTTCATGGACGCTGGCAGCACCATGTCGATCTGCGCGGAAGAGATCGCCACGCTCAGCGGCATGACGGTCATCACCAATTCGCTGAGCATCGCGCTCAAGCTCGCGGGCGCGGGCGAAGGCCGGCTCACCGGCAACCAGACCATCCTGCTGGGCGGCCAGATCGACGTGAAGGCGCAGGCCACCTTCGGCGACACCACGGTGGAAGCCATCCACCGCTACCGCGCCGACATCGCGCTGCTGTCGCCCGTGGGCCTGCATGCGAAGCACGGGGCCATGAGCTTCGAGCACCACGAGGCCACCGTCGCGCGCGCCATGGCCGAGCAGGCGCAGCAGCTGGTACTGCTGGCCGACCACGCGAAGATCGGCCAGGCCAGCCGCGTGACGTACGCGCGCACGGCGGACGTCGACGTGGTCGTCACCGACGCCAAGGCGCGCGAACTGCCCGGCCTTTCGGGGCTGCGCAAGGCCTGCGAGCGGGTGATCCTGGCCTGATGCCGGCGCTCACCGGCGGGCTCAGCCGCCTCGCCGCGAGAAATAGCGCCCGGGCGATTCCCCGAAGGCCTTGCGGAACATCGCGATGAAGTTGCTCGGCGTCGCATAGCCGAGCGCATCGGCGACGCCCGCGACGGACTCGCCGTTGGCAAGCCTCTCGAGTGCCGTCGCAAGCCGCGCCTGCTGGCGCCACTGGATGAAGCTCATGCCCGTCTGCGCAACGAAGTGGCGGCGCGCGCTTCGTGCCGAGAGGCCTGCCCATGCCGCGAGCTCGTCGAGCGTTCGCGGGTCTTCCGGATGCTCGATCAGGAGATTGGCCATCGTCACGAGACGGCGCTCGGTCGGCATCGGCAGGCCGAGCGGCTCGCGCGGACCGAGCCGGATCTCGTCCAGCAGCACCGCGACCAGGCGCTCCTGCTCGGGCTGCAGATGTTCGCTGCCGCCCCAGCTGGCGGCGCGGCGCACCAGGGCGTGCAGCACCTCGCCGACGCCCATCACGCAGGGCTCATCCGGAAGGCCGGTGCTGGCGTCGGGCCGGAGCATCACGCCCCAGCCGCTCAGGGCGCCGCTCACGCTCACCTTGTGATCGACCCCGGGCGGAATCCATCCGGCGCGGTGCGGCGGCAGCAGCCATGCGCCGCGCGCGGTGCGCACGCGCACCAATCCACGATCGATGCAGAAGAGCTGGCCGCGCACGTGGCTGTGCCAGTCGTATTCGCGGGTGCCGAGCCGGAATTCGCTTTCAGGCTCGTCGCTGCCCCAGAAGGCAAAGAGCACCGGCCCGTCGGCACGCTCGCTGGGGTCGGGAGATGCGCTCGTGCCCGCTCGGGCCGACGTTGGTCTGTGTTGGCCGTTTCTCATTGTTTTTCGTCCCGATGAAATTATCAGGCCACCGCATCCGGCACTTAGCCTCGAATGAAGGAGAAACAACGGATGCAGCAGCAATCACATGTCTCGATCATCGGCGCGGGCCTCGGCGGCCTCTGCCTCGCCCAGGGCCTGCGGCGCGCGGGCATTGCTTTCGACGTCTACGAGCGTGATCCGGCTGCCGCCAGCCGCAGCCAGGGCTACCGGATCAGGATCGACGCTGACGGGCAGGCCGCGCTGGCGCGGTGCCTGTCGCCGGAGCTCTACGAACTGTTCCGGCGCAGCTGTGGCGGCAGCTCGGGCGGCGTCCGCTTTGTCGGCAGCGACCTGGAGCCGGTGCCAGGACGCCCCGCCAGAAGCTGGCGCGCCTCTGACTCCGGCAATGCGCCTTCCCGGCCCCACGATCTCAGCGCGAACCGCCAGACGCTGCGGGAGATCCTGCTGTGCGGACTGGAAGGCCGCGTGCACTTCGGCAGGACCTTCCGCCGCTTCGAGGCCCTCGACGACAACGACGTGCGGATCGTCTTCGAGGACGGCAGGGAAGCGAGGTCGACGCTGCTGGTCGGCGCCGACGGAGCGAACTCGGCCGTGCGCAGACAGCTCGCTCCCGGCGCCGAGCCCGTCGACACCGGCGCAGCCTGCATCTACGGCAAGACCATCGCGACCGCCGCACTGCGCGAGAGCCTCGGCGCGGACCTTTGGGCGGGCACTTCCGTGGTCTTCGCCGACGGCTTCGCGGTGATCCTGGACCCGATGCTGTTCCAGCAGCCGTTGCCAGCCATGGCGGCGACGCTTGCACCCGCCTGCTCGCTGGAGCCTGTCGACGACTATCTCTACTGGGCGTTCATCGGTCCTCGCGCAAGGCTCGGGCTGGGTCCCGGGCAATTGCCGGATCAGGCACGGCTGCCTGCGCTCGTCGAGGCGGTCGTGCGGCAATGGCATCCCAGGCTTCGCACGCTGTTCGAGCAGGGCGACATTCGCACTCTCGCGGTGCTGCCGGTGCGCAGCTCGCCGCCGGAAATCGCGGCATGGAGCTCCGGTCCCGTCACTTTGCTCGGCGACGCGGTCCACACCATGAGCCCCGCCGGAGGCGTCGGCGCCAACACGGCGCTGCGGGACGCGGCGGCGCTCGCCAGTGCCATGGCCGGCGAGCGCTCGTCGCTCACTGCCGTTTCCGTCTACGAGACCGCGATGCGCGCATGGGCCAGGGCCGCCATCACGGCTTCCAACGACGGTGCGCGCAGCCTGTTCGATACCGGCACGCCCGACGGCAACTGAAGGCATGCCGGCACGCGGTCGCCGGGCTATGCTGCGCGACCACATGCCGCGACACGACGCCTCCGCCAAGCTCCCAGCTCTTTCTTCTTCGCTGCGTGCAGCGCTGCTGTGCGGCGCCCTGATGCCTGTACCGACACTCGCCGCGCCGGTCTGCCTCGACACCGCCACGCAGGTCCCGCCACCCGCGCGCGCCCTCGCCATGGCCAGCTTCGCCATGCAGGAGCACGAAGCGTTCGGCGGCCAGGCGATGGACGCCGAAGGCCGCATGACCGAGGCCGGCGACTCCGAAGCCGAGGACACGCGCCGCACCGTGCCCGGACTCGCGCCGTGGCAGCGCGTGCTGGGCTACTGGAAGGCGGTCGACCCGCGGCTGCCCTCGCAGGTGCGCTTCGGCGCCCTGCGGCCGGCCGACCGCCATCTGCTGATGCAGGCGCTGAACGAGGCGACGGCCGGACGCCTGCAAGGCATGGGCGTGGGTCCCGACGAGGGGCTGGATTCATCCGAACTGCGCGCCGTGCAGGCAGCGCTGGCACGCGCCGCGGTGATCGACACGCCCTGGTCCGCAGCCTTCATCAGCTGGCTGGCACGGCAGGCCGGACTGGCCGAAGAGGAATTCGTGTTCTCCGAAGCGCATGCCGACTACGCGGGAGCCGCGTGGCAGGCCGGTGTCGACGAAGGCTTCGGCCGCGGCACGCGCTATGCGCTGCGGGCCTGTGACCTCAGGCGCACGCCGCCGCGCGTCGGCGACCTGGTCTGCCAGGCGCGCGGAACAGGCGCCGAGCTCGACACATTCGAAAAGATCGGCGAGGTGCTGGCCGCTCGGACCACCGGCGGCGAGCCGCTTCCCATGCACTGCGACGTGGTGGTGGCGGTGGATGCCACGGGCTTCGATACCGTGGGCGGCAACGTGCTGCAGTCGGTCACGCGGCGCCGGCTCGATTTCGCGCCGGGCACGCGGTGGCTGGACCCGAGCTACCTGCCCGAGGGATGCGCTTCGGGCACGCCGGGCTGCATCGATCGCCACATGAGCCGGCAGCCCTGGTCGCTGCTTCTGCAGTGGCGATGAGCGGCCGTGTCTCTTACTTGTAGTACGCCTCGACAGCGCCCTTGAGCTTGATCAGCAGCGGCTTGCCCTTGCGGTCGAGCGTCTTGCCGGCGGGCACCTTGATCCAGCCTTCGCTGATGCAGTATTCCTCGACGTCGAGGCGGTCCTTGCCGTTGAATCGGATGCCGATGTCGTGCTCGAAGGCGGCAGCCACGTGGTGCGGGCTGCGCGGGTCGATGGAGAGATGGTCGGGGAGAGGTGGGCGGGAGGTGGCTTCTGTCATGGCGCGTGATGATAGGGGCTCCGGCACGGGCTCCCTTTTTCCGGAACCCGTCGGCACCTACCGGCGCCTACCGGCGCTTGCGGTGCCGGCGCGGTGGCGGCTTGGGGCCGAACCCCAAGGCGGCGCGCGCCAGTGCGTCGGCCTCGCCATTGCGATGACGCGGAATCCAGTGCAGGCGCACGTCGTCGAAGCTGCCCAGCAGTGCACGCGCTTCGTCGAAGAGACCGGCCAGGCGGACGATGGGTGCGGGCTCGGGCCCGGTCGCGCCGAGCTGCTCGACCAGGATGCTGTTGTCGCTGTAGGCCCGCACCGCCGTCGCACCGCGCTCGCGGAGGTCCCGCAGCGCGAGCGTCAGCGCCAGCAGTTCGGCTTCGTTGTTGCAGCCCGTGGTGTGCGTGGCCTGCGAGAGCGTGTGGCGGCTGCCGTCCGGCGCGGTGATGACGGCACCGATGCCCATCCGGCCCGGATTGGGCATGGCGCTGCCGTCGCAATGCACGACCCACGGCGCACTGCCGGCCTCCTGTTCGTCCCCAGCACTCATCCGGTCGGTCTTCAGCAGTTGTTGCGCTTGATGCCGGCGAGGTTCTGGCAAGGCCGCTGGCCGGGCGGCGGACCGGGGTCTTGCGCATGCGGCGGACGCGGCCTGCGGATGGGGCGCACGCCGTCGTAGTACGGGTCGGGGCTCAGGATGACCACCCCCGGCGGATCCGCCGCGGCCTGCGGCAGGCTCTCTTCCGGATAGCGCGGAATGATGGCCGGCCCGGAGGGCGGATTGCCCGCCACCCGGCTCGGCGGCGCGACCGGAGGTGTCGGCGAGGCCTGCGGCGGCGTGTAGTCGCGCCGCGCCGGGTCGGGCGGAGGCGATTCGAGGATCGGCACCTGCCGCGACTGCTTGCTGCCCGGCGGGCAGGCCACGTTCGTGTACGACACGGCCCCGCTGGCATCGGTGCAGCGCACCACCTCGGCGGCGTGCGCACCGAGCGCAGCGGCGGAGATCGACAGGAAGATGGCCAGGGAACGCATCGGATGGGTCGGTTGCCCGGAAAGGATGGAAACAGGCCGACTGTAGCCCTACCCCGATCCGCTTGCGAGCCCCCCGGCACCCGGCCCCACCCGTGGCGTCGTCATTCCGGCTGGATGCCGGCCGCGCGGATCACCTGCCCCCACTTCTGCGATTCCGCCGCCTGGAACCGGGCCAGCCCCTCTGGCGTGCTGGTGGCTGCTTCGCCGCTGGTGGTGGCCTGATAGGCGACGACGGCGGGCGCAGCGGACACCTTGACCATCATCTCGTTGAGCTTCTGCGTGATGGCGGCCGGTGCGCCTGGCGGGAGGTAAACGGCCGTCCAGTAGGACATGTCGTAGCCCTTCACGCCGGCCTCCTCCACGGTGGGCAGCGCGGGCACGGCCTCGAGCCGCTTGCTGCCGCTGACGGCCAGCGCACGCAGCTTGCCGCTTCTCACCTGCGGCAGCGCCGTCGGCGCGTCGGCGAACATGAAATCGACCTGCCCGCCCAGCAGGTCCGTGATGGCCAGAGGATTGCTCTTGTAGGGCACGTTCACCACGTCGATGCCAGCCATCTGCTTGAGCAGCTCGCTGGCCACACGGCTGGACGAACTGCCGCTGCCGAAGTTGAGCTTTCCAGGCGACTTCTTTGCGGCCGCGATGAGGTCGGCCACCGACTTGATCGGCGAATCGGCATTCACCAGCAGCAGCATGTGGCCCTTGGACAGCAGCGTGACCGGCGTGAAATCCTTCACCGGGTCGTAGGGCAGCTTCCTGAAGAGGTGTTCGTTGGCCGCGTGCGTGGTGTTGGTGGTCATGAGCACGGTGTAGCCGTCGGGCGCGGCCTTGGCCACGTATTGCGCGGCGATGAAGCCGCTGGCGCCGGCACGGTTGTCCACGATGACCGGCACCTTGTACTCGGCGCCCAGCGCCTGCGCCATGCTGCGCGCCTGCTGGTCGGTGCCGCTGCCGGCGCCGAAGGGCACGACGATGGTGATGGGCTTGGCGGGGTACGGCTGGGCATGGGCCGAGGCGATGGTCAGCACGGCCGCGCAGAGCGCCGTGGCTGCGCGGAGTCGGGAAGCGAAGGTCTGCACGGTGTTGTCTCTTTCTGTGGTTTGTTTTCTTCTTCGGCTCGCCGGATGGCGGCAGCGATCAGTGGCGGAAGCGCCCGAGCGTGCCCGCCCGCATGAGCTTGCCTGGCAGCGGGTGACCGACGATCTCCTCGGCCATGCGCGCGCAGCCGATGAGCGCATCGAGGTCCACGCCGGTCTCGATGCCCATCTCCTCGCACATGAAGGCCAGGTCCTCGGTGCAGATGTTGCCGGCCGCCCCGGTGTGGCCTGCGAACGGGCAGCCGCCCAGGCCGGCGCAGGCGCTGTCGAAGGTGTCGATGCCCATCTGCAGGCCCATGAGCGCATTGGCCATCGCGGTGCCGCGCGTGTCGTGCAGGTGCAGGCCCAGCCGCAGATCGGGCCAGCGCTCGCGCACCGCGCCCACCACCGAGGCGATGGCGTTGGGCTGGGCCCAGCCCACGGTGTCCGCCAGCCGCAGGATCGGCAGGTGCAGGCCGAACTCGGCCATCACCTCGAGCATCTGCGCCACGCGCTCCACCACGGTGGCCGGGGCGATCGCGCCTTCGAGATTGCAGCCGAAGGCCGTGGTGACGATGCCGCGCGTCACCGCAACGCCGTGGTCGATGCAGAAGGCCAGCGTCTCGCGCTGCGACTCCCGCAGCGCGTCCAGGCCTTTGCCGTTGTTGCGCACCGAGAAGGCTTCCGACGCGCTGGTGCCGATGGTGCCTTCGATGTCGAGCTGCGTGCGCATCGCGCGCTGCATGCCGCGCAGGTTGAGCCACAGGCCGGTGTAGCGCACGCCCTCGCGCTTGCGGATGGCCCGGGCGACCTCCTCGGCGTCGGCCATGCCGGGCACGCGCTCGGGGTTCACGAAGGAGACGCACTGCACCTCCTCCAGCCCGGTTTCGGCCAGCGCCTCGATGAAGCGCACCTTGTCGGCGGATGCGATGGGGCCGGCCTCGATCTGGAAGCCCTCGCGCGGGCCTTCCTCGTGCAGATGGACGCGGCGCGGCAGATCAGGCATGGGTGCTCCCTTCCTTCGACGGCACGGCGGGCGCGCCGAATTCCGCGTTGTGCTGGCCCAGCCGCGGCGCGACCGAGCGGTGCGACGGCCGCTGGCCATCGATCGACAACGGCAGCGCGGTGAGCCTGAAGTCTTCTCCCGGCACGCCCTGCAGCATGCCGAGCGCCTCGACTTGCGGATGCGCGATGGCCTCGGGCAGCGTGTGCACCGGCGCGCAGGGCACGCCGGCCGCGGCGAAACGCGCGCTCCACTCGTCGCGGGTGCTTGCGCGCAGCAGCGTCCCGATCTGCGCGAGCAGCTCGGCCTTGTGGCGCAGCCGCATGCGGTTGGTGGCGAAACGCTCGTCGGCGATCCAGTCGTCGCGGCCGAGTTCGTGCGCGAACTTGGCGAAGAGCCGGTCGTTCCCGCAGCACACCAGCAGCGGCGCGTCGGCGGTGTCGAAAGCCTCGTAGGGCACGAAGCCGGGGTGGCCCGAGCGATGGCGATCGGGCTGGCGGCCCTCGTTGGCATAGGCGTCGGACTTCTGGCCGGTCCAGACCAGCGCGGTCTCCAGCAGCGAGGCGCTCACCACGCCGCCCCTGCCTGTGACATGGCGCCGCTGCAGCAGCGCCAGCGCGCCGATCACCGCCCACATGCCGGTGCCCTGGTCGCACACCGAGGCACCGGTGCGCATGGGCGGGTCGTCCGGTCCGCCGTTGATGCTCGACAGGCCGCTGAAGGCCTGGATGAGCGGCTCGTAGCCCGGCTGAATGGCAAGCGGCCCGGTATGGCCGAAGGCGGAAATGGCGCAGTAGACGAGGCGCGGATGGCGCGCGCACAGCGATGGCCCGTCGATGCCCATCGACTCGGTGACGCCCGGGCGCAGGTTGTGGATGAGGATGTCGGCCTCCCCTGCGAGCCGCTCGAACACGGCCATGCCCTCGGCGCTCTTGAGATCGATGGCCACCGACTTCTTGCCGCGGTTGAACACGTGGAAGTTGAGCGCGTCGCCGTGCCGGAACGCCGGGCCCATGTGGCGCGCGTCGTCGCCGCCTTCGACGCGTTCGAGCTTGACCACGTCGGCGCCCAGGTCCGCGAGGATGGCGCCGGCGAACGGGCCTGCCAGCACCTGTCCGAGTTCGAGCACCCGGATGCCTTCCAGAATTCCTTGCATGACTCGTGCCCCCGCAGGGGGTTGTCTCCGTTGTAGATGGCTCGAAGTCTGGCCTCCGCTCACTGATCTGGGAAGACGAATGTTCCTATATCTGTGATAACTTGAGCGGATCAATCCCGAAGGAAGTGCCTTGCGAGTCGACATCACGCTGCAGCAGCTGGAGGCCTTCGCCGAGGTCGCGAAGACCTCGAACTTCCGCGCCGCCGCATCGGCGCTGCACGTTTCGCAGCCGGCATTGAGCCGCACCATCCGCATCGTCGAGGACCTGGCCGGCGCACGGCTCTTCGACCGAGACACGCGGCATGTCGAACTCACGCCCGCCGGGCGCGAGCTGCTGCCGATCGCGCTGCGCATCCTGGAGAACTTCAACAGTTCGTTCAGCGAGCTGTCGCAGTTCCTCGAGGGACGCAGCGGGCACCTGACCATCGCGGCGCTGCCATCGACCGGCGTGGCGCTGCTGCCCAATGCGATCGCCGAGTTCCGCCGCAGCCATCCGCAGGTGGCGTTCTCGTTCGTCGAGGGGCCGGCGGAGCTGGTGCGCTCCGCGGTGGACGAAGGCAAGGCCGACTTCGGCATCAGCGTGCGTCCCGGGCCGCAGGAGCCGATGCTCTATCGACATCTCATCGACGACCCGTTCATGCTGCTGTGCCGGCGCGACGACCCGCTCGCGTCGCGAGCCTCGGTCGCGTGGTCGGTGTTCGCGACGCGGCCCTTCATCGCCAGCGGATTCCGCAGCAGCATCCGTCCCATCACCGACGCGGCCTTCCTGCAGCGCGGATTGCAGGTGGTGCCGGCGCTGGAGTACCCGAGCGTGGCTGCCGCGGGCGCGCTGGTCGCGGCAGGGCTGGGCATCACAGCCCTGCCCCGGCTGGCGCTGCAGCTCGCGCACAACGACGATCTGGTGACGGTGCCGCTGCAGAGGCCGGTCATGTCGCGGCCCATCGGGCTGGTGACGCGGGCGGGCCGCTCGCCCTCGCCGGTGAGCCGGGCCTTCATGGACCTGCTGCACAGCCGGGAAGCCGCCCGCTGAAACCGAGCTTTCGCTCTGCGGCATGATCGCGGAATGGACATCTCCCGACCGCATCCCCTCGTCATCGTCAAGCTGGGAAGCACCTTCGAGGCCCTGCGCGCGCAGCAGGGCGGCGACTTCGAACACTGGATCGCCGACGGGCTCGGCGAACACGCGCTGCCGCTGCTGGTGATCGATCCGCGCCGGGGCGACGCCCTGCCCGACCCCGCCGGCGTGGCCGGCGCAGTGGTCACCGGCTCGCATTCGATGGTGTCGCACCGCGAGCCCTGGAGCGAAGCCACCGCCGCCTGGCTCGCGCGGCTGGTCGCGCGCGACACGCCGGTGCTGGGCATCTGCTACGGCCACCAGCTGCTCGCGCATGCCCTGGGCGGCGAAGCCGGCGACCATCCGCAGGGCGCCGAAGTCGGCACCGTCACCGTCACGCTCGGCGAGGCCGCCGCCACCGACGCGCTGCTGCAGGGCCTGCCCGCGCAGTTCCCCGCGCATGCGGTGCACTGGCAGAGCGCGCTGCGCCTGCCCGAAGGCGCCGTGCCGCTGGCCCGCAACGACCATGAGCCGGCGCACGCCTTCCGTGTCGGCCGGCACGCCTGGGGCGTGCAGTTCCACCCCGAATTCAGCGCCGACGCCATGCGCGGCTACATCGGCATGCTGGCCGGCGAGCTGGCCGCCAAGGGCGCCGACGCGGCCGCGCTGCGCGATGGCGTGGTCGACACCGATGCGGCCGCCAGCCTGCTCGGCCGCTTCGCGCGCATCGTCGAGGCGCACCGGCAGGCCTGAACGCCTGTCCTGCCCTGTCCCGGCCTGCCCCGGCCTGTCCGACAGGCGGCGCCCGCGCGTCGGACCGCGACTACAGGCTGCGCCCGCCGCTTCGGTTAAGGTGCGGTCCATCGGCCGCCAGCCAGTCCTATTTCTTCCTTCGCTCTTCATGACCACACCATCCCCCGTGCCGGGCCGCAAGCATTTCTCGATGATCCGGGAGTTCCATCTCGCCGACGTGTTCACGCTCGGCAATGCGGCGTGCGGCGTTGGGGCGGTCTTCCTGGCGATGGCCTTCATGGCGAGCCATTCGATCGCGCAGTTCATGTGGGCCGCGGCGCTCGCGCCCACGGCCTTCGTCTTCGACGTGCTCGACGGCCGCATCGCGCGCTGGCGGCAGACGCAGTCGGCCCTCGGGCGCGAGCTCGACTCGCTGGCCGACGTGATCTCCTTCGGCGTGGCGCCTGCGGCGCTCGGGTTCGCGGCGGGGCTCGATGGCGGCTGGGACTGCGCCATCCTGGTCTATTTCGTCTGCTGCGGCGTGAGCCGGCTCGCCCGCTTCAACGTGACGGCCGAGACGCTTTCGGCCGGTTCCGACAAGGTGAAGTACTTCGAGGGCACGCCCATCCCGACCAGCGTGGTGCTGGTGGCCGTGCTGGCGTATGCCGCATGGCAGGGCCGCATCGGCGCCGACGTGTGGGGCGGCGCATGGGTCGTCGGGCCCTGGCAGCTGCATCCGCTGGCGCTGCTGTTCGCGCTCTCGGGCACGCTCATGATCAGCAAGACGCTGCGCATTCCCAAGTTCTGACCGATCGCCCGTCGAGGCCGCAGGAGACACACCCATGACCATGAAGCTGTATTTCGACCCGCACAGCCGGGCGCAGGTGGCGAAGTGGATGCTCGACGAAGCCGGCGTCGACTACGAGATCGTGCCCACCCTCATCCGGGAGAAGGCGCACAAGACGCCCGAGTTCCTCAAGATCAACCCGGCCGGCAAGCTGCCCGCGCTGGTCGACGGCCGCACGCGCATCTTCGAGAACGCGGCCATCTGCATGTACGTGGCGGAGAAGTTTCCCGGCAAGCGGCTGGCGCCGCCCGTCGGCTCGCCCGAGCGGGGCCGCTACCTGTCGCTGATGGTCTATTCGACCTCGCAGCTCGAGCCCGCGATGGGCGACGCCATCCTGAAGATCCGCAGCAACAACAGCGCGCGCGGCTGGACCGACTTCGAGGCGGCCAAGGACGCGGTCGAACGCGAGCTGGGCGACGGCCCCTACCTCTTCGGGGCGCAGTTCACGGCGGCCGACGTGATGATCGGCTCGATGTTCATCTGGCACCGCGCATTCGGCGGCCGCTCGAACCGCCCGAAGATCGATGCGTACATCCACCGCCTGCAGGCCCGTCCCAAGGGCATGAAGTTCGGCTGAACCCGGCGCGGCGTGCCGCGCTGGTGACAACGCGCGGCGAAGGCACGTCCTTTAATCGGCTTGCTTGTTCCCATCCAAGAAGAGAGACGCCCGCATGACATCGAAGAACACCACGCCCTCCCGGTTTCCGCTCACGGCCCTTTCGCTGGGCCTGGCCGCCCTGCTTACCGCCTGCGCGAGCACGCCGCCGCCCGGCGGGCGCAGCGTGACCATCGAGCGCACCACCTTCGGCATCGCGCACATCACCGCGCCCGACTACGAGGGCCTGGCCTACGGCAGCGCCTACGCGCATGCGCAGGACAACGTCTGCCAGACGGCCGAGCACCTGCTCACGCTGCGCGGCGAGCGCTCGCAGTTCCTCGGCGCGCAGAACACCGGCGAGCTGGGCCTGGGCCGCGCGCCGAACGCGCAGATCGACCTGTTCATCCGCTATCACATGGACGACGCCGCGCTGGCACGCGCGGGCGCCACCACCAGCCCCGAGGTGCAGGCCGCGTTGCGCGGCTACGTGGCCGGCTACAACCGCTACCTGCAGGACGCCGGCCCCAATGGCCTGCCCGAAGCCTGCCGCGGCAAGCCCTGGGTTCGCCCGATGACGGCCGCCGACCTGTCGCGCGCCACCGAGATGTCGATGATCCAGGGCGGCCTGGGTGCACTGGCCGGCGCCGTGCTGGCCGCAGTGCCGCCCGCGCCCGGCGCGAAGACTGGCGCCGCGCCGGTCGAGCTGAAGGAAGCCGTCGCCGAGATCGGCCGCCACAGCTTCAACGCCAACCCCGAGGGCGGCGAGCTCGGCTCCAACGGCTGGGCCTTCGGGCGCAACGCCACGCCGGACGGCAGCGGCCTGCTGCTGGGCAATCCGCACTTCCCGTGGAACGGCACCAACCGCTTCTGGCAGATGCACCTGACCATCCCCGGCAAGCTCGACGTGATGGGCGCGACCGGCGGCCTGAGCCCCGTGGTGGCGATCGGCTTCAACAAGGACGTGGCCTGGACCCATACCGTCTCGACCGGCAAGCGCTTCACGCTCTACGAACTGAAGCTCGACCCCGCCGATCCGACCACGTACCTGGTCGACGGGCAGCCGCGCAAGATGCTCGCGCGCACCGTGACCCTGCCCGCCGCCGCAACGGGCGGCAGCGCGCCCCAGGTACAGCACACCTTCTATTCCACCGACTGGGGCCCGGTGATCTCGCTGCCGCGCGCCGGCCTGGGCTGGACCGCGCAGAGGGCCTACGCCATCCGCGACGCCAACACGCTCAACGTGCGATCGGCCGACGCGTGGATGAAGATGGCGCTGGCGCGCAACATCACCGAGCTGCGTGCCGCCATGGGCAACCAGGGCATGCCGTGGATCAACACCATCGCCGCCGACCGCGACGGCAACGCGATGTACGCAGACCTGTCGGTGGTGCCCGACGTGTCGGCCGAGATGCTCAGGAGCTGCGCGCCCTCGCCCGCCGCCGCGGCGCTGCTCAACGCGGCCGGTCTGGCGGTGCTCGACGGCTCGCGCAGCGCCTGCGCCTGGAACCGCGACAGCGCCGCCGCCGCGCCCGGCATCATCGCGCCGGCACGCATGCCGGTGCTCGTCACGCCCGACTACGTGCAGAACAGCAACGACAGCTTCTGGCTCAGCAACCCCGACGTCGCACCGGCGGCGGGCATCTCGCCGCTGGTGGGCCCCGTCGGCGTGCCACAGCGGCTGCGCACGCGCAGCGGCATCCTGGAGATCCGCAGCCGCCTGGCGGGCACCGACGGCCTGCCCGGCAACCGCATGGGCGCGGCCGAGCTGCGCAGCGTGATCTTCCGCGACAGGAACCTCGCCGGCATGCTGGTGATGGACGACCTGCAGGCAGCCTGCCGCGCCGCCGGCAGCGCGCTCGACACCGACCAGGCGCTGGGCTGCCGCGTGCTCTCCGCCTGGGACCGCACCAGCAACGCCGACTCGAAGGGCGCACCGCTCTTCCGCGAGTTCTGGCGCAAGGCCAAGGACATCCCGAAGGTCTGGCGCCTGCCCTTCGACCCCGCGCAGCCGGTGGCGACGCCGGCCGGGCTCGACATGGCCACGCCGGCCACGCGCGAGGCCGTGTTCAAGGCGCTGGGCGAGGCCGTCGGCATCCTGCGCACCGCCGGCTTCGCGGCCGACGTGCCGCTGGGCGTGCCGCAGTCGCGCCTGGTGCGCGGCCAGAAGATCGCGCTGCACGGCGGCGACGAGTTCGAGGGCGTGCTCAACAAGCTGGAGTCGCAGGGCCAGTCGCTGATCGACCCGAAGGGCTACAACGTCAACTACGGCAGCAGCTACATGCACGTCGTGAGCTTCGACGCCAACGGCCCCGTCGCCCAGGGCCTGCTGACCTACGGCCAGAGCAGTGACCCCGCCTCGCCGCGCGCCTACGACCAGCTGCCGCTGTTCGCGGCCAAGCAGTGGCATCCGCTGCCCTTCCACCGCGCCGACGTGCAGGCGCAGCGCGTGGGCGCGCCGCTGCAGCTCGCCTACTGACCGATCGATACCACCTTCCATCCATGTCGACACAGACCGCTACCCCCGCACACACCAGACCCAGCGGGCTCGACCAGCTGATCAGCATCGCCGCGGACCAGCCGCTCTCGCCCGACTGCGACCATTTCTACTTCCTGCGCCATGGGCAAACTGGCCGCAACGCGCTGCGCATCTTCCAGGCGGTGGACGAGCCGCTGAGCGAGCTCGGCCTGCAGCAGGCCGCGCGCGCCGCCACGCTGCTGGCGGGCGAGCCGATCCGCACGGTGGTGTGCAGCGACGCGCGGCGCGCGAACGACACCGCCTATGCGGTGGCCACCGCGCTCAAGCTGGTGCCGGCCGCGCAGGCCACGCTGCGCGAGCGCAACTTCGGCGCGCTCATCGGCACCTCGTCCGCCAACATCGACTGGGCCTGCGAGCCCGAGGGCGGCGAGACGCTTTCGCAGTTCATCGCGCGCACGCGCGAGGCCATCGACACCGCCCTGCGGCTGCCGGCCCCGGTGCTGGTGGTGGCGCACGGCGGTACGCTCTACGCGCTGGCCGCCCTGCTGGGCGTGCCCGTCGACCTCGGCCTGCTCGGCAACGCCCAACCCTTGCGTTTCGAGCGCCGCGGCCCCACATGGGCCGTGACGCCGCTGCTGCGGCACGCCGACGGCGACGCGGCCCTGGCCTAGTAGCTGCCGGGGATCCTTCCCCACCTCGATGCCGTCCACCCAACGAACCACCACGCACCATGGAATTCAAGGACTACTACAGCGCACTGGGCATCGACCGCACCGCGTCGGACGACGAGGTGCGCAAGGCCTACCGCAAGCTCGCCCGCAAGTACCACCCCGACGTCAGCACCGAGGCCGATGCCGAGCAGCGCATGCGCGACATCAACGAGGCCAAGGACGTGCTGGGCGACAAGGAGAAGCGCGCCGCCTATGACGCGCTGGCCGACCGCGTCGCGCGCGGCGGCAGCCCCGAGGGCGACTTCCGTCCGCCGCCGGGCTGGGACGAAGGCTTCGAGTTCCACCGCGGCCCGCGCCAGGGTCCGGCCGACCATGCCGACTTCAGCGACTTCTTCTCTTCGCTCTTCGGCGAGGCCGAGCGGCGCGGCGCCGCGCGGCAGAACTTCCGCGCGCGCGGCGAAGACCACCATGCGGCGATCGAGATCGCCCTGGAAGACGCCCTCAACGGCGCCGAGCGCGAGATCACGCTGCGCGCGCAGACCATCGACGCGCAGGGACACCCGCAGTGGAACAACCGCACGCTCAGCGTGAAGATTCCGCCGGGCGTCCACCCGGGCCAGTTCATCCGACTGGCCGGCCAAGGCATGCCCGGCCACGGCGGCGAGCCGCCGGGCGACCTGTACCTCGAAGTGCGAATCGCCCCGCACAAGCTCTACCGCGTGGAGGAGCGCGACCTGTACATGACGCTGCCCGTCACGCCCACCGAGGCCGCGCTGGGCGCGCAGGTTCAGGTGCCGACGCCGACCGGCGGCGTGGTCGAGGTGACCGTGCCGCGCAACGCGCGCAGCGGCCTGAAGCTGCGCCTGAAGGGCCGCGGGCTTGCAGGCAAGACGCCGGGCGACCTGTACCTGCTGATCGAAGTCGCGGTGCCGCCCGCCGACAGCGACGACGCCCGCAAGGCCTACGAGCAACTGGCCCAGGCCACCTCATCCTTCAACCCACGCCAGCATCTGGGAGTCTGAGCATGGTGAATTTCACCCTCACGAGCACCACCGCCATCAGTGCATCGCAGCCGCTCGCGGCGAGCGAACTGGCGCATGCCGTCGGCGCAGACACCGCCTGGGTCGTGCAGCTGGTCGAAGTCGGCATCCTGCGCATCGAAACAGCCGAGGCGCCGCCCGAGCGCTGGGAGTTCTCGAGCACCGACTTGCAGTGCGCACTCGAGGCGCGCAGGCTGGAGCGCGACTTCGGCGTGAACCTCGATGCCGCCGCGCTGATCCTCGACCTGCAGCACGAGGTGCGGCGCCTCAAGGCGGCCCTGCACGCGCACGGCCTTCGATAGGCGGCGCAGGCAGCCCGGCGGGAGGCCGCTTCGCCCTCCCGTCCAAAGGGAAAAGCGGCCCGCCCGCTTGACCTTGACACTGTGCGAAGCCGAAGACTGCGAGCCTTCTCGACACGAAGGAGCTCGCATGAAGAACCCTCGCCACCAAGGCACGCCGGATTCGGCATCGGCATCGGCATCGGCATCGGCATCGGCAACCGCAGCGCAGCCCGAACCGCGATTCGGCATGGAAGAGGCCATCGCCCGTGCGGGCATCTCCGAACGGTTGCTGCGCCAGTGCGAAGCCCGAGGGCTGGTCCACGGCGCCTTCGGCAGCGGATACAGCCACGAGCAAATCGGCGTGCTGCGCTTCGTCCGCCGGGCGCACGCACTGGGCTTCGGCATGGGCGACATCGCCAGGCTGCTCGCGCTGAGACAGGATGAGCACCGCATGAGCGCCGAAGTCAAGAGCGTGGCGCTGACGCGCGCCGAGGAGCTCGAATCGCGCATCGAGGAACTCCAGGCAACGAAGCGCGTGCTGGAGCGCCTCGCGGGCCTGTGCCTGGGCGACCACCAGCCCGCCTGCCCCATCCTCGACGAGCTGCTGGAGCTCAGGGGCTTCGCCTTCGGGCCGGCTACTGCATCTGCTTCAGATTGCCGATACGCACCAGCATCTCGGTGAACATCTGCATGTCGGCATCGAGGTCGGGCACTTCCTTGTACTCCTTGGCGTTGTGCGCGGTGTACTTCTTGCCGGGCATCGCAGGACCGAAGTTGATGGCGTTGGGCATCAGCTTCGCGGTGGTGCTGCCGGCCGTGGGCACGGGCCTGGCTTCGAGGCCGGTGGTGTCGCCGTAGATGTTCAGCAGCGTGGACAGCCATGCGCCCTTGGGGTCGCGCGCCATCCAGTTGCCCTGGTCGTACGCGATCTCGAGCTTCACGTCGTTCGCGCCCGCCCAGGCATCGATCTTCCGCGTGACCTGGGCCTTGAGCTCCTCGGGCGTGCGCCCGCGAGGCATGCGCACGTTGACCGTCACCTCGAGCCGGCCGTCGCTGCCCATGCGCACGAGGTTGGGCGAGAAGGTCAGGGGGCCCGTGAAGTCGTCGGCATAGCCGAGGCCCAGCTTCTCGCCGAGATAGCCCGTGCCGTAGAGCGCATCGATGTACCTCGCGGCCTTCAGATAGTGGTTGGAGGCCAGCGGCACGCCCGATTCCTGCAGGAACAGCGCGAGCCGCGGCAGCGGGTTCACGCCCTCTTCGGGTCGCGAGCCATGGGCGGATACGCCGGTCACCTTCAGTTCGATGCTGTCGGCACCGCGTGCGATGTCGATGGCGAACTTGCCGCCCTGGCCCTCGTACTTCTTCAGAAAGCCGGGCTTCGCGGCCTCGAGTTTCGCGAGCGCGGCGGCCAGGTCGCCGCCCTTGAGCGTGGCGGTGGCCGTCTGCGAGATCGCATTGGCCGACGCGGCGCCCGTCATCGCCGTGATCGCGGTCGATGCCGGGTCGGCCGCCTCAGCAGGGAACAGCACCTTCAGCGCGCCCGAGCCCTTCTCCGCCACCACCGCCGGGTACTTGCTGTCGAGCACGATGTTGTAGGCCGGCAGCTGCGTCTTCGTGCGGTAGTACTGCATCGCGTCGCCGCCGGTCTCCTCGGTGGTCTCGATCATCAGGCGGATGCTGCGCTCGATGGGCAGGCCGCTTTCCTTCACGGCCTTCATCGCGTAGAGCACCGCCGCGATCGAGCCCTTGTCGTCGATGGTGCCGCGGCCGTAGAGAAAGTCGCCCACGCGCGTCATCCTGAAAGGGTCGAGCCGGGTGCCGTCGTCGAGCACCCATTCGGACAGCACCGCGGGCACCACGTCGGCATGGGTGAGGATGCCGAACTCCTCCGAGCCCCTGCCCTTCAGGCTGACCTCGAAGATGCGGTTGTCGACGTTGCGGTACGCAAGCCCGAAGTCGCGCGACATCTTCTCGACCAGCTGGCCGAACTCGATGATCGGCGCACTTTCGTGGGGCGGCACCTGCACGTTGCGCACCGTCGGAATCGCCACCATGGTGCCGATGCTCTCGATCACGGCCTGCTGGTTCTTAAGACGGTTGTAGAGGCCGAGCAAGCGCGCGACGTTGACGAGATCGTCGCCCGCCAGCGATGCCTTGCTGCCGCGGTAGGCATCCACGCTGCCCTGCAGCGTGGGCTGGCTCTTCGCCGCCTGGACGAGGAAGGCATCGAAGTCGGCGGGAGCCTTGCCGGCCTGCCACGCGGCGGCGAGCTGATCGAGCTGGGGTTTCCTGATCGTGTCGGCATGCGCCGGCGAGCCGAGGGCGAGCGCAAGGCCCAGCGAAAGCGCCGACAATGAAAATCGAAATTGCTGCATCAGGGTCTCCCCCTCATTCTGAAAACATCCCGCGACGATAGCCGAGCGAAGAATCGAACGAACAATGAGCAACAGCACCGACAAGATCCGCTGCGCCTGGGCCCAGACCGACCCGCTGCTGATGGCCTATCACGACACCGAATGGGGCGTTCCCGAGCGAGACAGCCGCGCGCTGTGGGAAAAGCTCATGCTCGACGGCTTCCAGGCCGGGCTCTCGTGGCTCACCATCCTGCGAAAGCGCGATGCCTTCCGCAAGGCCTTCAAGGGCTTCGTGCCCGAGAAGATCGCCAGGTTCACCGATGCCGACGTCGAGCGGCTGATGCAGGATGCCGGCATCGTGCGCTCGCGCTCGAAGATCGAGGCCACCATCGGCAACGCCCGCGCCTACCTCGCGATGCAGGCAAAGGGCGAGGACTTTTCTGAGTTCATCTGGGGCATGGCGGGCGGCAAGCCCATCGTGAACCGCACCGGAAACGTGCCGGTGAAGACGCCGCTGTCGGAAGACATCTCGACGGCACTGAAGAAGCGCGGCTTCAAGTTCGTCGGGCCGGTGATCGTCTACGCATGGATGCAGGCCACGGGCATCGTGGACGACCATGCGCACGATTGCCATCGCCACGGGGCGAAGCACAAACTGAAGCCCCAATGAAAAAACCGGACGCTGCTTTCGCAGGTCCGGTTTCTCTTGATGTGTGACTTGTGATTCGATGAAAAGCGGCTTGCGCCGCCTTCGAATTACAGGCCGGCTTGACGCGTGAAGGTCAGGCCCTTGGCTTGCGCGGGGATCACGCTACCGGCGAAGGTTTCGGGACGCAGGTTCTGGCCCGGAGCGTGAGCGGCGGCGACGGCCTGGCTGCGGACGGTGGCGCGGTCGACCGAAGCGGCCAGCGCGGGGGTGGCGGTCGAAGCGGCGCCTTCGTTGTCGCCGTAGGCGTTGCCGGCACGGGCGGCTGCTGCGGCCTGGGGCGCCACGTCGGCGCGGCTGTAGCCGGAAGTCAGGGGCTGAACGCCTTCATAGGTTTCTGCGTGGGCGCCAGCGGCGGCGAGCAGGGACAGAGCGGCGGCGGCGAGGATGTTCGAGGTCTTCATTTCAATTCCTTCTTCATTGGGCTTTTGGTGCCGCTAGTGTGCACCACGAAACCTAGGGCAAACCCTATGGAGAACGAATCGCAGTGTTCACGAAATTGAAACAATAGACCGGAACTTTTTGTCGACGCTAATCCAAGTGTCCTTTCAACGGCCGAAAACCACGGCAGTTTGCATACTTTGTCACTAGACCGTCAAGCACAGCCGCCCCGGTGCCCTTCATCTTTCAATAAAAGGTGGTACCGACACGGCGGCGCTCTTTAGAGCCCTCGTGAATCACATGCACGTTGCATGCCAGCGACCGTGCTCACTTCCGGGGCAGCCGGCCCGGCTCAGTCTTCCTTCATGCCTGTGGCCTTGACCACGCTTGCGAGCCGCGCGCGCTCCTCGTCGACGAACTTGGAAAAGCTCGCGCGCGTGCCGCCGACGGGCTCGATGCCCATGTCCTTCAGGCGCTTCGCGATCTCGGGCGACTTCATCGCGGCGTCGACGGCCGCGGCCATCTTGTCCATGATCGCGTCGGGCGTACCGCGCGGCGCGTGCACGCCGGCCCAGTGCGCGATGCGGATCTCGGGGAAGCCCTCCTCCGTCGCCGTCGGCAGCTCGGGGTAGGCCGAGATGCGCTGGGTCCACGTGCCCGCCAGCGCCTTGAGCTTGCCGCTCTTCGCGTAGGGCAGCACCACGATGCTGGCCTCCGAGGTCGCCTCGACCTGGTTGCCGAGCACCGCGGTGATCGACTCCGAGCCGCTCTTGTAGGGCACCACGTCAAGCTTGCCGCCGTACTTCGTCTGCAGGATGCCCTCGACGAAGTGCGGCGTGCTGCCGGTGCCGGCGGTGGCCCAGTGGAAGCCGTTGGCCGACTTCTTGGAGGCGGCGACGAACTCCTTCAGGTCCTTGTAGGGCGCATTGGCCGGCACCACGATCATTGAGGGCGCCAACCCGATCATGGCCACCGGCACGAGCGCCTCGTCCTTGTACGGCATGCTCTTCTTGATCATGCTGTTCGACACCACGCCCGCCGCGCTCACCAGGAAGGTGTAGCCGTCGGGAGCGCTCTTGGCGACCACGTCGGCGCCGAGGACCGCGCCCGCGCCGGGCTTGTTGTCGACGATCACCGGCTGCCCCAGCTGCTTCGACGCGCCTTCGGCCGCCGCCCGCGCCATCAGGTCGTTGGCGCCTCCTGCGGAAAAGGGAACGACCAGCCTGATCGGCTTGGTGGGCCAGGCCTGCGCAGCGGCCCCCTGGGCGAGGACGGCCACGGCCAGCCCGACGGCGAGCGATGCAATGCGGTTGGAAGTCATGCGAAGTTCTCCTGTGTGTTGTGAGTCGTTGTCGGATACATCGCACATTGCACGCTCCCGGAGCGGCTTTGGCCTCGGGATTTCTCCCAGCGGCCTGTCGGTCAGGAGCGCGGCCAGGCTCGGATCAGGGTGCGCAGCGCGACGCCGCCGCTGCCCTTGACCTCGGCGCGGTAGGTGCCCACCAGCGCCTCGCGCTCGGCGGCGGCCTGCGGATCGTTGCGCCATGCCAGCAACGCGGCCACGTCGGCGTCGGCCAGCGCGGCGAGCTGCGCCTGCGTCACCTGCCTCTCGAATTCGCGCGCCACGAGCATCAGGTTGCGCGGGCGCGTCGAGGTCACGCCGCGCGACCAGAGCGTGTCGAGGGCCATGTCGAGCGTGCGGTCGGGCAGCGAGCTGAACTGGCCGCCATTGCCGCGCGCCAGCTGCTTGACGACGGCGCTCATCAGCAACTGGCTGGAGAAGTCGATCTCGCGCACGTCGGCCACGGCCATTCGCTCCAGCAGCTCGGCGCGGGCCGGGTCCACGGGCTTGGCGCGCTCGCGGTTGAAGAACTCCGCCTTGCCGGCATCGCTCATCGCCGCATAGTCGGTGCGCAGCTTCACGAAGTGCGCCACGGCCGCGAGCAGCTGCGGGCCGGGTGCCGCACCGCCGTTGCCGGCCGATGCAACTTCCTGCTGGATGGCGGCCACCGACGCGTTCGTGTTGAATGCGCGGGCCGCCGCCGTATCCAGCGCCTTGAGCGCCTTGTCGGCGATGGCCTGGTCGTCGGGATCGAGCAGTTCCCTGGCGCCCCGCGAGACGGCACCGGGCCCGTAGGAGGCCTGGTAGCGCTGTTGCACGCCTTCGAACTGCAGCAGCGCTTCCGCGCGGCTTTGCGCCCAGCCCATCAGGGGGGTCGGGAGCAGGAGAAGCAACAGGGAGAAACGGAAGAAAAGGAGACGTTTCGGGGAAAGCATGGCGCCATTATTGGCGCGCCGGCCTTCCCCTCACCCTCCTGCCGGCCCCGGTTGCCCCGGTCTTTTCCGCACTTCTCAGGCCTGCGCCAGTTCCTCGCGCAGCAGCTTCGCCGCCGCCACCATGTTCGACAGCGCCGCCTCGGTCTCGGGCCAGCCGCGGGTCTTGAGGCCGCAGTCGGGGTTGATCCACAGGTTGGCGGGCGGCACCACGTCGGCAGCCTTGCGCATGAGGCGCACGATCTCCTCGACCGAGGGCACGCGCGGCGAGTGGATGTCGTAGACACCCGGGCCGATCTCGTTCGGATAGCGGAAGCCGCCGACGTTGCCGTCGCCGCCGAAGCCTCGCAGCAGCTCCATGTCGGAGCGGCTGGTCTCGATGGTGATCACGTCGGCGTCCATCGCCGCGATCTCCGGCAGGATGTCGTTGAACTCCGAATAGCACATGTGCGTGTGGATCTGCGTCTCGTCGCGCACGCCCGAGGCGCTGATGCGGAAGGCGCGCGTGGCCGACTTCAGGTACGCGGGCCATCCGGCGCGGCGCAGCGGCAGTCCCTCGCGGATGGCCGGCTCGTCGATCTGGATGATGCCGATGCCGGCACTTTCGAGGTCGACCACCTCGTCGCGTATCGCCCATGCGATCTGCTCGCAGGTGGTGGCGCGCGGCTGGTCGTCGCGCACGAAGGACCATTGCAGGATGGTGACGGGGCCGGTCAGCATGCCCTTCATCGGCAGCTTCGTGAGGCTTTGCGCGTAGGCGGTCCACTCGACCGTCATTGCCGCGGGACGCGCCACGTCGCCGTAGATCACCGGCGGCTTCACGCAGCGCGAGCCGTACGACTGCACCCAGCCGTTGGCGGTGAAGGCGAAGCCGTCGAGCTGCTCGCCGAAGTACTCGACCATGTCGTTGCGCTCGGCCTCGCCATGCACCAGCACGTCGATGCCAAGTTCCTCCTGCTTGCGCACGGCCAGCGCGATCTCTGCGCGCATCTTCTCGCGGTAGCCGTCCGCGTCGAGTTCGCCTCGCTTGAAGGCGGCGCGCGCGGCGCGGATGTCGGCGGTCTGCGGGAACGATCCGATGGTGGTGGTCGGCAGCGCGGGCAGCGCGAAGCGCGTGCGCTGCACCAGCTGGCGCATCCCGAAGGACGAGACGCGGCTGTCGTCGCCGGCCACGCTGCGCGCGAGGCGCAGGGCCACGTCGGCACGGTGCACGCGCGGGCTGGCACGGCGTGCCGCAACCGCCGAGCGGGCGGCCGCCAGCTCGGCCGCGACCGAGGCCTCGCCGCCATCGATGGCCGCGCGCAGCACGCGCAGCTCGTCGAGCTTGTCGACGGCGAAGGCGAGCCACGACTTCAGCTCCGCATCGAGCTTCGTCTCCGCCGCGAGGCTGAAAGGCACGTGCAGCAGCGAGCACGACGGCGCGATCCACAGCTCTCCCTGGTGCTTCTCGGCGACGGGCTTGAGCCTGGCGAGCGCGGCATCGACATCGGTGCGCCAGATGTTGCGGCCGTCCACCACGCCGACCGACAGCACCTTGTGCGCCGGCAGCCAATCGGCCACGCCGGTGAGCTCCTGCGGCGAACGCACCGCGTCGACGTGCAGGCCTGCCACCGGCAGCTGGCAGGCCAGGCGCAGGTTGTCCGACAGCGGCGAGAAATACGTGGCCAGCAGCAGCTTCGGCGCACTGCGGGCCAACTGCCAGTAGGCGCGCTCGAAGGCGTTGCGCCATGCATCGGGCAGGTCCAGGCCCAGGATGGGCTCGTCGATCTGCACCCACTCCACGCCCTGCTGCTTCAGTCGGACCAGCACCTGTTCGTACACCGGCAGGAGCGAATCGAGCAGCGAGAAGCGGTCGAAGCCGGCCTCCTTTTCCTTGCCGAGGTACAGGAAGCTCAGCGGCCCCAGCAGCACGGCCTTGACCCCGTGGCCGGCCTGCTGCGCCTGCGCCACTTCATCGAAGAGGCGCGTCGACGCGAGCCTGAATTGCGTGGCCGCCTTGAATTCGGGCACGAGGTAGTGGTAGTTGGTGTCAAACCACTTGGTCATCTCCAGCGCGAAAGTGCCTTCGGTGCCGTGGTTGCAGCTCTCGTCGTGGACGTGGCCGGCTTCGCTCTCCACGCCGCGCGCCATCTTGAAATAGCGCGAGAGCTCGGGCTCGTCGCCATGGAAGTCGAAGCGCTCCGGCTCGCAGCCAAGCAGCTGGATGTGGTTGGCCACGTGGTCGTAGTAGGCGAAGTCGCCCACCGTCACGAAGTCGAGCCCCGCGTCGCGCTGGGCCTGCCAGTGGCGGGCGCGCAGCTGCTCACCGACGGCTTCGAGTGCGGCACGGTCGATCTCGCCGCGCCAGTGCTTCTCGAGGGCGAACTTGAGTTCCCGGTGGGCGCCCATGCGCGGAAAGCCGAGGGTGTGGGTACGGGTGGTCATTTCAGGTAATCCGGTCGCTGATCTTGGAAATCTTGTGAGCCAGCGATGGTCGGCGTTTGAGGCATATGATTCAAACGAAACCTTTTGCTCTTTCGATTGAATATTTTTCATGCAGCAATCGATACTTGAAATCCGCCACCTGCGCACGCTCGTCGCGCTGCGCGACACCGGCAGCCTCGTGCGCGCGGCGCAGCTGCTCAACCTCACCCAGTCGGCCCTGTCGCACCAGGTCAAGCTGCTCGAAGACCGCTACGGCGCCCAGCTCTTCGAGCGCAAGTCGGTGCCGCCGCAGTTCAGCACCACCGGCCTGCGGCTGCTGCAACTGGCCGACACGGCCTTGCCGTTGATCGAGGAAGCCGAGCGCGACGTGGCACGGCTCGCGCTGGGGCGCAGCGGCCAATTGCGCATCGTGGTCGAGTGCCACACCTGCTTCGACTGGCTCATGCCGGCCATGGACGCCTTCCGCCAGCGCTGGCCCGAGATCGAGCTCGACATCGTCTCGGGCTTCCACCCCGACCCGATCGCGCTGGTGATGCAGAACCGCGCAGAAGTGGCCATCGTGTCCGAGCAGGACCCCGGCGAAACCGTCGATTACCACGCCCTCTTCCGCTTCGAGATCATGGCGCTGCTCGCCAACGACCACCCGCTGACGGCCAAGGCGTACCTCACGGCGCGGCACTTCGCCGACCAGACGCTCATCACCTACCCGGTGCCCGACGAGATGCTCGACATCGTTCGCCAGGTGCTGGACCCCGCTGGCGTGGAGCCCGCGCACCGCCGCACGACCGAGCTCACGGTCGCGATGCTGCAGCTGGTGGCCAGCGGACGCGGCGTGGCGACGCTGCCGCTGTGGGCGGTGCAGAACTATCTCGACCGAGGCTACGTCACCGCGCGCCGCGTGGGCAGCAAGGGGCTGACCGGACGGCTCTACATGGCCTGCACGCAGGCCACCTCGGCACGGCCCTGGCTGGCCGACTTCGTGCGCATCACGCGCGAGAGCTGCTTCAAGAGCCTGCCGGGTATCGAGCTGCTCTGAAGCGCATGGTCGCTCCTGCGCCCTTCAGAATCGCGTGCCTACCGATAACCGCACCATGTTCTGCGACGTGAAGTTCACCTTCGGGTCATAGGCTGCGCGAACGAACCACCGCGGCCAGTCGTAGGTCACGGTCAGGCCGGCACGGCGGATGAATCGGCCCTCGACCGTGCCCTGCTTGGCCAGCAGGTCGACGGTCAGGCGTTGCCGATCGGGCAGCGGCATGCGGTAGACGAGATGCACGTCCTGCTGATCGGGGTTCAGCCGGTTGTCGCGGATCAGCGAGAGCGACAGCGCCTTTCCGTCCGTCCACTTGTAGCCGCCATACACCGTGTACGAGTCGTTCGGATCGAAGTTCAGGTTCGCATAGTTGCGCAGGTTGGTGCGGCCCAGGCCCGCGCCGGCGAACCAGCTGTCGCCTGTTTCCACCGCCAGACTGCCGCCCACGAATCCGCCCGAAGCGGCCTGCAGCGAAGGCAGCACCCGCACCGGCCCCAGCGTGAAGGTGTGGTCCCAGCCCACGCGCGGCTGCGCGAAATCGAGTACCGGCGAGCGAAACCAGCCTATCCAGACGTTGCCGTCCCCGTAGGTGTAGCGCAGGTTCATGTCCAGCCCCGGCCCCGCGGGAAGGCCCCCGCCGGAAACGCGGTAGGCCCCCACAGTGAGCTTGAAAGGCATTTCGGCCGGCTCTTCGTCCGCCCACGCGGTCGCGGCGACGCACAGGAGTGCCGCAGCGGCGAATCGGAGATGGCGTGCCCGTGCGCTCAAAACATGCTCGCGCCGATGTTGATGAGCAACGCGAGCACCGTCGTGTTGAAGAGGTACGCCAGGATGCAGTGCACCGAGCCGATCCGCCGCATGGGCTTGGACACGAAGGACACGTCCGCCGTCTGCCCCGAGGTGCCGATCACCGCGGAGAAGTAGAAGAAATCGCCATAGGTGGGAGGCTCGTCGTCCGGAAACTGGAGGCCGGGATTGCGTCCCCGCGCCGTGCCGGCGTAATAGTCGTGCGCGTAGTGCAAGGTGAACATGACCTGCGTGAAGGCCCACGACGACATCACCGTGAGCCCGGCCAGCGCGATGTGCGCGATCTTCTCGATGCCGTGCATGTCCTTCACCACCGCCAGTTCGCCGCCGATGGCCGCCAGGCTGGCAATGGCCGACACCACCACCAGCACGAGGATGACGATGCGACCCTCGTCCTGGAGCTGCGCGCGGTAGCGCATGTGCTGCTGCGAAGAGCGCGTCATCATGATCGCGGCGAGCAGCACGTACAGGCATGCGCCGGTGTTCCAGGCGATCAGCAGACGCGTGACGAGGTGGGCCTCGATGGACGGAGGCCACAGCACGCCGGTCGCGATGGCGATGGCGGTAGCAATGAACAGGCGCGGCCGGGCGGCCATCTGGCGGAGGAATCTGTGTCGCTGGAGCTTCATGAAGGACCGGCCGCGGCGCGCCGACGACGTGGCGGCGCGATGGGCTGACCCGCGACTGTGGGCGATCCTCTCTTGCGGCTACCTGACGAAGCGCCCTTCTCGCGCACCGCATCGAGCAGCCAGTCACGGAATGCCGCGACTTTCGGCCAGTCGCGGCTGGCTTCGGGGCACACGAGGTAGTAGGCGAAGTCTTCGAGCCATGTCACGTTCGAGAGCTGGACGAGCCGGCCCTGCGCGATCTCGGGCGCCATCATGGCGGCGGGCAGCAGGGCCGCGCCCTGCCCCGCGAGCACGGCCTGCAGCAGCAGGCCGGCATCGCCGAAGGAAGGCCCGCGCGCCGGGCCGGCATCGTGGATGCCCTGCGCCTCGAACCACAGGCGCCAGCCCTTGCGATCGGCGTCGTTCACGCGCGGCCACCGCAGCAGGTCGGCCGGCTGCTTCGGCTTGCCGTGCCCGGCGACCAGCGCGGGTGCGGCGACCGGCACCATCTCGACCGTCAGCACGCGCTGGCTGGCAAGCCCGGGGTACTGGCCCATGCCGTGGCGGATGGCGACGTCCACGCCGTCTCGCGAGAAATCGGCCAGCGCATTGCCCGTCAGCACCTGAAGGTCGATGTCGGGATGCGCATCCTGGAAGGACTTGAGGCGCGGCACGAGCCAGGCGGAAGCGAAGAACGGCGTGGCGCTCACGGTGAGCAGGCCGGTCTGCGGGGGCACGGCCACCTTCTGCGTGGCGTCGCTGATCTGCCTGAACGCATTGCGCACGGGTGGCAGGTAGGCCTGTCCCGCATCGGTCAGGAAGATGCCCCGGTTGACGCGGCGGAACAGCTGCACGCCGAGGTGCAGCTCCAGCGTCTTGACGAGCTGGCTCACTGCCCCCGGGGTCACGCAGAGTTCGTCCGCCGCGTTCTTCACCGAGAGATGGCGGGCAGCGGCCTCGAAGGCGCGCAGCGCGTTGAGCGGAGGGAGCTGGTGTTCCATCGTTTAGCCGTTCTGAACTGAAAGAGGCAGAAATTCTGGTTTGCCGCGGAGGCCTGGAAGCCGGAACATCCATCTTGGCTTCACCGAAAGAGAGCACCCGGCCTCGAATGCCCGGGACTACGGCATTAGATATTCTGATCCAGACATCCACATGATGAACACCCCTTCCCCATCGCAAGGCGCAGGCCTGTTCCGTGGCTGGCTGGTGGTCGCGGGCGCCTTCGCCGTGACCTTCGTCGGCTTCGGCTGCGCCTACACCTTCAGCGCCTTCCTCGAATCGCTGCAGAAAGACTTCGGCGCCTCGCGCGGCTCGGTCTCGCTGGTGTTCTCGCTCGCGGGCTTTCTCTACTTCGGCCTCGGGGTGGTCAGCGGACCGCTGGCCGACCGCTGGGGTTCGCGGCGGCTGGCCGTCGCCGGCATGGTGCTGGTCGGGCTGGGGCTGGCGCTGGCGGGGCAGGCGCGCAGCCTCACGCAGATCTATCTCGCCTACGGTCTGGGCGTGGGCCTTGGAGTGGGCGCCTCGTACGTGCCGGTGCTCGGCGCGGTGCAGCGCTGGTTCGTCCGGCGGCGCGGCTTCGCCTCGGGGCTGGCGGTGAGCGGCATCGGCGTCGGCACACTGGCGATGCCGCCGCTCGCATCGCTCTTCATCGAGACACTGGGCTGGCGCAACGCCTACCTGGCGCTGGGTGCACTGGCGATGGTGGTGGGCGTCGGCATGGCCCTGCTGATCGAGAACGATCCGCGCGACCGAGGGCTGGGCCCCGACGGCGATTCGCCGCTGCCGCAGGCCGCGACGGCCCGTCCCGAGGGTTTCACGGTGCGCGATGCCGTGCGCACCCGGCGCTTCGCCGGGCTTTACGTGACCTGCCTCATCAGCTCGTTCGGCCTGTTCGTGCCTTTCGTGCATCTGGTGCCCTATGCGCTGGACCATGGGGTGCCCAACGCGTCCGCTGTACTGCTGCTGGGCGCGATCGGCGTGGGCAGCACGGCCGGGCGCTTCTTCCTGGGCGGGCTAGCCGACCGCATGGGGCGCGCGCAGACCATGCTGCTGATGTCCACCGGCATGGCGCTGTCGCTGCTCGTGTGGGCTACGTCCGGCGGCTTCCGGGGGCTGGCGGTGTTCGCCTTCTTCTACGGCGCGTTCTATGGCGGCTTCGTCGCACTCCTGCCGGCGCTGATGATGGACTACTTCGGCGGGCGCAACATCAGCGCGATCATCGGCGTGCTCTACACCAGCGTGGCCTTCGGCACGCTGGTAGGTCCGGCCGCGGCGGGCTATGCCTTCGACATCAGCCGCAGCTACCTGCTGCCGATCCTGTTCAGCGTCGGAGCCAACCTGGTGGCAGCCGCCATCATGTGGTCGATGTCGCGGATGGATGCCAATGCAAAGCTGGCCCCGGCCGGCGGACTGCGCTGTACAGTGGGGAAATGACACAACCGCAACCCGACGTAACCGCCAGCGCGCCTCCCGCGATGGCTTCGCAGGCCGAACTCACCGAAACGCAGGCGTTCACCCGCGCCTGGGTTCTTTTCGCCGTGCTGCTCGTGGTGGTGCTCGGCCTGCTGTGGCTGCTGCAGTCGCGCTACAGCTGAGCCGGATCGATCGACGCAGCGGGCTCAGGAAGCCTTCTGCACCAGCTTCAGCACGCTCGAGAAATCGAGCGCACCATGGCCGGCGAGGCTGTGGGCCGCATACAGGCTGCGCGCCAGCCCGCCCAGCGGCGTGGCCGCACGCACGGCGGTGGCGTTTTCCTGGGCCAGCCCCAGGTCCTTGAGCATCAGGTCGGTGCCGAAGCCGCCGGCATAGTTCTTCGAAGCGGGCGCCGTCTCCATCACGCCGGGCATCGGGTTGTACTTTTCCAGCGCCCAGTTGCCGCCCGAGCTGCGGCGCATGATCTCCGAGAGCACCTTCGGATCGAGCCCGTTGGCAACGCCCAGCGCCAGCGCCTCGGAGGTGCCGATCATCAGGATGCCCAGCAGCATGTTGTTGCAGATCTTCGCGGTCTGCCCCGCACCTGCCGCGCCGGCATGGAAGATGTTGGCGCCCATCTTCTCGAGCACCGGGCGCGCACGCTCCAGGTCTTGCGTCTCGCCGCCGACCATGAAGGTCAGCGTGCCCGCGATGGCGCCGCCGGTGCCGCCCGATACGGGCGCATCGATTATCGCGATGCCCTTCGCCGCAGCCGCCTCGGCCACCTTGCGCGAGGTCGCGGCCGCGATGGTGCTGCTGTCGATCACCAGCGAGCCTGCGCGGATGCTCTCCAGCAGCCCGGGCTTGCCAGCGCCGCCCAGGAACAGTCCTTCAACATGCGCGCTGGCCGGCAGCATGCTGATGACGACCTCGGCATCCGCCACCGCCTCGACGGCCGACTTTGCGATCGGCAGGCCGTCGGCACCGAACTTCGCACAGGCCTCCTTCGAGAGGTCGAAGGCGGCGAGCGTGTGGCCGGCCTTGTGCAGGTTCATGGCCATCGGGCCGCCCATGTTGCCTAGGCCGATGAATGCGATCTTCATTTGATGTCTCCTGGGTTGCGTGAACACGAATGCCGGATCAGGACGCAGAGGACGCGAAGGTTTCGCGTCCTTCGCGGAACCTTCGCTCCCTTTGCGCCCGGCCGTCCGCTTTCTTTCTCTCTCAGGCCAGCGATGCCAGCTCCGGCGGCATCTCCCCGCGCGGACGCAGGTGGTCTTCGATGAAGGCGGGCGTGATCTCCTCGAGCGTGGCCGGGTTCCAGCGCGGATTGCGGTCCTTGTCGACCAGCACTGCGCGGATGCCTTCGGCGAAGTCCTTGTGCGCGCAGAAGCCGAGCGAGGCCCAGTACTCGAGGCGGAACACTTCGGCCAGCGACATGCGCAGCACGCGCTGCCACAGCTCGAAGCTCAGCGCGGCCGAGCTGGGCGCGCCCTTGGCGAAGGTCTTGGCCGCCGTCTGCAGCCACGCGTCGTCGCTCTGCAGCTCGCGCAGGCGCCCGGCGATGTCGAGCAGGTCGTCGCCCGCCATCAGCGCGTTGATGGTGTCGTAGTGCTCGCGCACCTTCGATGCCGGCATCTCGGCGCCTTCGCCCGCCTTGGCGAGGATGCGCGACAGCGTGGCGCGGTCGGACTTGTTCTCGCCGGCCCATCGGGTGCCGGCGATGGCTTCGAGCACTTCGCTCTTGCGCTCCTGAGGCACCAGCACGTCGGCAAGGCCGCAGAAGATGGTGTCGGCCGCGTTGATGTTCGCGGCAGTGAGCGCGAGGAACAGCCCGGTGCGGCCCGGCGTGCGGCGCAGGAACCAGCTGCCGCCCACGTCGGGGTACAGGCCAATGTTGATCTCGGGCATGGCGATGCGGCTTTGCAGCGTCATCACGCGATGCGAGGCGCCCGCCAGCAGGCCCACGCCGCCGCCCATCACGATGCCGTGGCCCCAGCACAGGAAGGGCTTGGGGAAGGTGTGGATCAGGTAGTCGAGTTCGTACTCCTCGCGGAAGAAGTCCTCGGCGTAGGTATTGCGTTCGGGGCCGCAGTCGAGCAGCGTCTGGTAGAGCTGGCGCAGGTCGCCGCCGGCGCAGAAGGCCTTCTCGCCCGCGGCCTGCAGCAGCACGCCGACGATGCCGGCGTCGCTCGCCCATTCGCGCAGCTTGGGGGTGAGCAACCGCACCATGTCCACGGACAGCGCGTTGAGCGAAGCCGGCGCGTTGAGCGTGGCAACGGCGAAGCGCTGGCCGCCGGCGGTCTTGATTTCGTCGAAGAGAACTACTGAGTCGGTCATGTGAAGCTGAGGTGAGACTGGGCTGGATCGGATGCGGGGACAGCACGCAGAGAACGCGCAGGTTTCAGCGGATGTCGCTGTCCCCTTCCAGCAATTTTCGCGCAACGATCACGCGCATGATCTCGTTGGTGCCTTCGAGGATCTGGTGCACGCGCGTGTCGCGCACCAGGCGCTCCAGCGGGAATTCGCCAAGGTAGCCGTAGCCGCCGTGCAGCTGCAGCGCATCGTTGCAGACGTTGAAACCGGCGTCGGTCGCGAAGCGCTTGGCCATTGCACAGTAGGTGCTGGCGTCGGCATGGCCGGCATCGAGCTTGGAGGCTGCGAGCCGCACCATCTGCCGCGCAGCGACCAGCTCGGTCGCCATGTCGGCCAGCTTGAACTGCAGCGCCTGGAAGCTGGCCAGAGGCTTGCCGAACTGCTGGCGCTCGTGCAGGTAGCGGCGGGCCGCATCGAGCGCGCCCTGCGCGGCGCCCACCGAGCAGGTCGCGATGTTGATGCGCCCGCCGTCGAGCCCCTTCATGGCGATGCGGAAGCCCTCGCCCTCCTTGCCCAGCAGGTTCTGCGCGGGAATGCGCACGTTGTCGAAGCTGATGGTGCGGGTGGGCTGGCTGTTCCAGCCCATCTTGTGTTCCTTCTTGCCGTAGCTGATGCCCGGCGCGTCCGCCGGCACCGCGAAGGCCGAGATGCCGCTCGCTCCCGCGCCGCCCGTGCGCGCCATCAGCACCAGCACGTCGGTCGAGCCTGCGCCCGAGATGAAGGCCTTGCCGCCGTTGATAACGTACTCGGCGCCCTGCAGTTCGGCGCGCGTCTTGAGCGAACCTGCGTCCGATCCGGCGCCCGGCTCGGTCAGGCAGTACGACGCCAGCTTGCGCCCGCTCGTCAGGTCCTCGCCCCACTGCTGCGCCACTTCGTCGGTCGCCCAGGTTCCCAGCATCCACGTCGCCATGTTGTGGATGGTGATGAAGGCCGTGGTCGAAGGGTCGACCGCCGCCATCTCCTCGAACACCAGCGCGGCGTCGAGGCGCGGAAGGCCGAGGCCGCCGATGCGCTCGGGCGCATAGAGGCCGCAGAAGCCCAGCTCGCCAGCCTTGGCGATCGCTTCCCTGGGGAAGATGGCTTGCGCGTCCCACTGCGCCGCATGCGGCGCGAATTCAGCCTGAGCGAAATCGCGCGCCGTCTCGGCGAAGGCGCGCTGCTCTTCGGAAAGTTCAAAGTCCAATTGGTGCCCCACAGCAGATCATTTCTCGAGTCCTCTTTCCGGGGACATCGCGCAGCCGGCCTTGCCGGATCGCAGATGTGGCCCCGGGAGCCTGGGGGCGAGCTTATTTCAGGCTGATGGTCGTGTTCACGCCGTGCGAGACGGTGCTGTCGTCGAACCAGCGCGCCGTCACCGTCTTGGTCTGCGTGTAGAACAGCACGACCTGCTTGCCGTACGGGCCCAGGTCGCCGAGCTTCGAAGCGCGCGAGCCGGTGAACGAGAACATCGGCACCGGCACCGGGATCGGCACGTTGATGCCCACCTGGCCCACGTCGATGTCTTCCTGGAAGCGACGCGCCGCCGCGCCCGACTGCGTGAAGATCGCAGTGCCGTTGCCGTTCGGGTTGCTGTTGATCAGCTCGATGGCCTCGTCGATGTTCTCGGCGTCCGCGACGCACAGCACGGGGCCGAAGATTTCCTGGTCGTAGATCGTCATGCCGGGCTTCACGCCGGTGAAGATCGTCGGGCCGACGAAGTTGCCCTTCTCGTAGCCGGGCACCGTCGGCTTGCGGCCGTCGAGCACCAGCTTCGCGCCGTCGGCTTCGCCGCGCTCGATGAGGCTGTTCACGCGGTCGTAGGCGGCGCACGAGACCAGCGGGCCCACGTCCACGCCCTTGTCGGTGCCGGCGCCGACCTGCAGCGTCTTCGCCTTCTCGATCAGCTCGGGCACCCAGTTGCGCGCCTCGCCCACCAGCACCGCCACCGACACCGCCATGCAGCGCTGGCCCGCTGCGCCGAAGCTCGCGCCGGCCAGTGCGTTGAGCGTCTGCTCCTTGTTGGCGTCGGGCATCACGATGGCATGGTTCTTCGCACCCATCATGCATTGCACGCGCTTGCCGGCCAGCGTGGCGCGGTTGTAGACGTGCGTGCCGACCTTGGTGGAGCCGACGAAGCTGATCGCCTTGATGTCCTTGTGGTCGCAGATGCCGTTGACCACGGCCTCGCCGCCATGCACCACGTTCAGCACGCCGGGGGGCACGCCGGCCTCGAGCGCCAGTTCGCACAGGCGCATGGTGACCATCGGGTCCTGCTCGGAGGGCTTGAGCACGAAGGTGTTGCCGGTGACGATGGCCATCGGGAACATCCACAGCGGGATCATGGCCGGGAAGTTGAACGGCGTGATGCCGGCGCACACGCCCAGCGGCTGCAGCAGCGTGTAGGTGTCGACGCCGCTGGCCACGTTGTTGGCCAGTTCGCCGAGCTGCAGGTTGCCGATGTTCGAGGCGTGCTCGACCACTTCGAGGCCGCGGAACACGTCGCCTTCCGCGTCGGGCAGCGTCTTGCCCTGCTCGGCCGTCAAGATCGCGGCGAGCTCGCTCATGTTCTCGCGGATGAGCTGCTGCAGCTTCAGGAAGATGCGCGCGCGGGCGCCGATGGGCGTCTTGCGCCAGGTCTTGAAGGCTTCCTTGGCGGAAGCGACGGCGGCGTCGAGCTCGGCCTGCGTGGCGAATGGCACGCGCGCCAGCACTTCCTGCGTGGCCGGGTTGACGACGTCGCGCCATTCGGTGGTCTTCGATTCGACCAGCTTTCCGCCGATCAGCAGCTTGACGGTGGCGACCTGGGTCGAGGGCGTGGTGGTGGCGTCCATGGGTTTTGTCTCCTGTGAATCTGTGAAAGCGGCGCCGGGCGAACCGGGTCGGTCACGCATCCTAGCTTTGCAGATTTGCCATGACAATAGACAAAATTGCGCGACGACTTTGCAAAAATGCAAAGCCTTCCACCCGATACGACCTGAAGCACGAAAGCACATGGACTGGGACAACCTGCGGTACTTCCTGGAGCTGGCCCGCTCGGGCACGCTGATGAGCGCGGCACGGCGGCTGGAGGTCGACCACACGACTGTGGCGCGGCGGATCCAGGCGCTCGAGAAGGAGGTCGGCGCCCCGCTCTTCTCGCGCGAATCGGGCGGCCACCGGCTCACCGAGGCGGGCCGGCGCCTGCAGCCGCAGGTCGAGGCGATGGAGAGCGCCTTCCTGGCGGTGGAGAGCACCGCACCGGCCTCGCAGGAAGGCCTTTCGGGGCTGGTGCGCATCGGCGCGACCGAAGGCTTCGGCACGGTGGTGCTGGCGCCGCAGCTCGCGTCGTTCGCGGTGCGGCACCCGAAGCTCACCATCGACCTGCTCGCGATGCCGCGTCTCGTGCACCTGTCTCGGCGCGAGGCCGACATCGTGATCTCGCTCGAACGCCCGGCGCGCGGGCCGGTGGTGGTCGCCAAGCTCACCGACTACACGCTGCGCCTGTACGCATCCAGGCAATACCTGTCGGCGCACAAGCCGATCCGCACCCGGGAGGACCTGCGCGGCCACACCTTCATCAGCTACGTGGACGACCTGCTCTTCAGCAAGGAGCTGCAGTATCTCGACGAACTGCATCGCCCCGACGCCTTCGCGCTGCGCAGCACCAGCGTGCTCGCGCAGCACAGCGCGGTGGCTGCGGGCGCGGGCATCGCGGTGCTGCCGGCCTTCCTCGCCGAACACGACAGCGCGCTGCGCCCCGTCCTGCCCGGGCAGGCGAACTTCACGCGCACCTTCTGGATGTCGATGCCGGCGGAGACCAAGCATCTCGCGCGCATGCAGGCGGTGTGGAACTTCCTGCGCGAGACGGTGCAGGAGCGGCAGCCGCTCTTGCTGCTGCAGCCGCCTGGCGAAGAGAATGAGTCGAGCGGCCCGCCGCAACGGCCGGCCCGCCAGCGCAAGCCCACCCCGTAACGATCGACCCGCTCCCCCAGACGGAGACAGGAGAAACGCCCATGCCACGCCACCGCCCCGCCCGACTCGAACACATCGCCGGCATCGGCGTCGACCGCATGGGCGCCATCGCAGACGACGCGAGCGGCCCGCCGCTCCTGCGGCTGGAGAACCTCGACGTCGACATCCCGCCAGACCCCGAGGCCGTCGCACGCACCGTGCAGGCCGCATCGTTCGACCCGGACAACAGCTACCTGCCCTTCGTCGGCCAGTCGCGGCTGCGCGACGTGGCGGCGCGGCATGTGTCGGCGCTCTCGGGCGTGGCGTACAGCGGCGCGCGCAACTGCGTGATCTCGGCGGGCGGGCTCTCGGGCATCCTCAATGCGCTGCTCGCGACCGTCGAGGTCGGCGACGAGGTGCTGGTGACCGACCCGACCTACGCAGGCCTGCTCAACCGCATCCGCCTTGCGGGAGGCACACCGAAGTACGTGCCCTTCAGGTTCACACCCGGCGGTGAATGGAAGCTCGACCGCGAAGCGCTGCAACAGGCAGTCGGCCCGCGCGTGCGCACCATGCTGCTGATGTCGCCCTCGATGCCCTCTGGCGGCTGCTTCGACGAGGAAGACTGGCGCGCCATCGCCGCGCTGTGCGTGCAGCACGACATCACGCTGATCCTCGACACGGCGATGGAGCGCCTGCTGTACGACGGCCGCAAGCCCATCCATCCCGCGGGCCTGCCCGGCATGGCCGAGCGCACCATCACGGTGGGCTCGTCGGCCAAGGAACTGCGCATGATCGGCTGGCGCGTGGGCTGGACCGTGGCGCCCGAGAGTTACATGCCCGACCTCGTGGCCGTGTCGCTCGCCAATGTGGTGGTGCCCGTCGGTATCGCTCAGGACGCGGTGGCCACCGCGCTGGAGCAATCGCCGCGCACGCTCGCGCCCTACGTGGCGGAACTGGAGCGGCGGCGCGACACGGTGCTGGAGGAGCTCAAGGGCCTGCCGGTCGGCGTGCCGGGCGGTGGCTGGTCGCTGCTGCTGCGCACGAGCGATTTCGGCATCGACGGGCAGACGTTGTCGGAGCGCCTGCTCGCGCAGCGCGTCTGCGCCACCGCGATGAAGGGCTGGGGCGAGACGCATGGGGCGCAGTACCTGCGCTTCGTGTTTTCCAACGAGCCGGTGGAGCGGCTGCGGGGGTTGGGAGACAAGGTGCGGTCGGCGCTCGGGGCTTAAGGCCACCTCGGCGGATCGCTTCCCGGCGGCATCGAAGGCCGCACCCATTCGGCGGGCGTGCGTTGCAGTTGCGCGCTGTGTCGCAGCGCCGCCAGCCGGCCGAACCCGGAGTCGGAGGTTTCGACATACGGCTTCAGATCGGGCTTCGCAGCCGAGAGCCCGTCCTGCACGCGCCCGAGGCTGCGCAGCCACTGTCCCGTCTGCGCCAGCGACAGCTGCACGTGCCAGCTTCCACCCTCCCGCTGCTGGCGCCAAAGTGCCGCGGCTGCGCCGAAGGCGATCAGGTAGCCGGTGGCCTCGTCGAGGATCTGCATGGGCAGCGGCCTGGGCTTGCCGTCGCCTGCGGCCTCGCCCTCGGCGTGGTTGAAGCCCATCGCGGTCTGAACCAGCGAATCGAAACCCCGGCGACTCGCCCACGGCCCCTTGGTGCCGTAGGCGCTGAGCGATACGCAGACGATGCCGGGCCTCATGCTTGCCAGCGCGTCCGGCCCGAAGCCGCGCGCCTCGATGCCGCCCGGCCTGTAGCCCTGGACGAACACATGCGCATCGACCACCAGCCGCCGCAGGGCCGTCCGCCCCTCCTCGGTCTGCAGGTCGGCATGCGCCGAGAGCTTGCCCCGGCTGGTATCGGCGATTGCACTGATGTTCGGCAGGTTCGGTGAGTTCACGAGCATCACCTCCGCGCCATAGGCCGCAAGGGCGCGTCCACCGACCGGCCCGGCAAGCACCCGCGTGAGGTCGAGCACGCGCAGGCCCGACAGGGGGCGCTCGTCTTCGCGCAGGGGCGGCAGTGCAAGCGGCGGCGCATCGCCGATGCGCTCGATGGTGAAGAGAGGCTGCGCGGCGACTGCGCGGCCCTGAGGCGAGGCATCCCATTCGTCGAAGCGCCGCAGCGCCGTCACGACCAGCCCGGCCGCAGCCGCGGCATCTTCGAAGTCGAGCGCGGGCCACGCGGCCATCGCCCGCTCCGCGTCCGCGCGGGTGGCGGTGGCCGGGTCGAGATTCATCAGCCGCAGCGCGCCGTCGCGGTGATGCGCGAAGTTCGCGTGCAAGCGCACCCAGCCGTCGGCGCAGCGATAGAGCCCCGAGAACTCGTCCCATTGCGGTGGTACCTGGCCGTCCAGGCTGAACCAGCCCGTGCTCTCCAGGGCCGCGTGAAGCATGTCGACGCCCACCTGCTGCCGTGGCGTTCCCCGCAGGTGCCCCAGTTCGCAGGCCGCGAGGGCGGCCGCAGCGATGGTGCCCTGTGCCGCAGTGCCTACCGCGAAGGAAGACGGCAGCACAGGTTCCGAACCGGTGAGCCGCGCGAACTGCAAGGCCTCTTCGGGCAAGCCGGCTTGCCGCCAGATGCCGCCCAGAACCTCGCTCGAATTCACCATTTCCATGCTCCAAGGCAAAAAGCAAAAAGGCAGGCCCACTTGCGCGACCCTGCCTCTTGTTGTCGTTGCGTTTGCCGTCCGCCCAGTTACTGGATCAGCTTGGCCCCCGTCTTGGCCTGCAGCGCGTCGAAGGTGACGCCAGGCGCCAGCTCGACGACCTTCAGGCCCTCGGGCACCACGTCCATCACGGCCAGGTCGGTGATGATGCGGTCGACCACGCCCACGCCGGTCAGCGGCAGGGTGCACTTCTCGAGGATCTTCAGATCCTCGGTGCCGTCCTTCTTCTTGGCGACGTGCTCCATCAGGACGATCACGCGCTTCACGCCGGCCACGAGGTCCATGGCGCCGCCCATGCCCTTGACCATCTTGCCGGGGATCATCCAGTTGGCGAGGTCGCCCTTGGTGCTGACCTGCATGGCGCCGAGGATCGACAGGTTGATCTTGCCGCCGCGGATCATCGCGAAGCTGTCATGGCTGCCGAAGATGGCCGAGCCCGGCAGCGTGGTCACGGTCTGCTTGCCGGCGTTGATCAGGTCGGCGTCGACCTGGTCTTCCGTCGGGAACGGGCCGATGCCGAGCATGCCGTTCTCGCTCTGCAGCCACACTTCCTTGTCGCCGGTGTGGTTGGCCACCAGCGTCGGGATGCCGATGCCGAGGTTGACGTAGAAGCCGTCCTCGAGTTCCTGGGCGGCGCGGGCCGCCATCTGGTCTTGGGTCCAGGGCATCTCAGGCTCCTTCTTTCTTGTTGACGACCTTGGCAGGCACTTCGCTGCCGGCTGCTGCCGCGGCGGCGATGACAGTCTGCGCCTCGACCTTGGCGGCGGCGGCATCGACCGATGCGCTCACGGTGCGCTTCTCGATGCGCTTCTCGGGGTTGGCGTTGAGCACGATGCGGTGCACGTAGATGCCCGGCAGGTGGATGTCGTCGGGGGCCAGTTCGCCCACCTCGACGATCTTCTCGACCTCGACGATGCAGATCTTGCCGGCCATTGCGGCAGCGGGATTGAAGTTGCGCGCCGTCAGGCGGAAGCGCAGGTTGCCCGACTTGTCGGCCACGTCGGCCTTCACCAGCGCCACGTCGGGCACCAGCGAGCGTTCCATCACGTAGGTCTCGCCGTCGAACTCGCGCAGCTCCTTGCCTTCGGCAACCTGGGTGCCCACGCCGGTCTTGGTGAAGAAGGCCGGGATGCCGGCGCCGCCGGCGCGCAGCTTCTCGGCCAGCGTGCCCTGCGGCGTGAACTCCAGGGCCAGCTCGCCCGCGAGGTACTGGCGCTCGAACTCCTTGTTCTCGCCGACGTAGGACGCGATCATCTTCTTGATCTGGCGCGTCTCCAGCAGCTTGCCGAGGCCGAAGCCGTCGACGCCCGCGTTGTTGGAGATGACGGTGAGGTTCTGGACGCCGGAATCCTTGAGCGCGTCGATCAGCGCTTCGGGAATGCCGCAGAGGCCGAAGCCGCCGACCGCGAGCATCTGCCCGTCGGCGACGACCCCCTTGAGTGCCGCATCAGCGGTGGGAAAAATCTTGTTCACTCGAGCTCCTCGATGGATGAATGAAAGTGGGTGGAAAGGAGTTGGGAAAGGGCGGGAAACCCCTGAACGATACTACCTACTCGCATACGTAGTATTTCGTAATGGAGACCCCCGATGCCCGAGATCGATTACCGGCTGGCGTTTGAACACGCGCCTGTCGGCATGGTGGTGTCGAGCAACCGCACCATCGTGGCGTGCAACCTGCGCGTTTGCGAGATTTTTGGCGCAACGCCCTCCGCGCTGGTCGGGCATTCGTTCAGCATCCTCTACCCGAGCGTGGCCGAGTTCGAGCGCATCGGCAAGCGCATGGAGCCCTTCCTCAACGCCAGCGGGCACTACGCCGACAACCGCATGATGAAGCGGCTGGGCAACCTGCACGGCGCCATCGCCGACGAGACCTTCTGGTGCCACGTGACCGGCCACGCCATGAACCGCGACGCCCCCCACGAGGCCGGTATCTGGACCTTCGAGGACCTGGGCTCGCGCCGCGCCGTCAAGGCCGAACTCACGCCGCGCGAGCGCGAAGTTGCGGCGCAGGTGATGCGCGGGCTGACCTCCAAGGAGATCGGCAAGGCGCTGGGCATCAGCCACCGCACCGTCGAACTCCACCGCGCCCGGCTGATGCGCAAGTACTCGGCCGCGACCACGGCGGAGCTGGTGCAGAAGCTGATCGCAGGCTAGGGCCGGCCTGCGAGCTCGATGCGCAGGCGCACCATGTCGCGCAGCACGATGCCGTCCTGCCTCTGCAGCCTGCCGCTGCCCGCGCGGCGCACGAAGAAGTCGGTGTCGACGCCGACGATGCGGAAGCCGAAGCGCTGGTAGAAGGCCAGCTCGCGCAGGCTGCTGTTGCCTGTACCCACCTCGAGCAGTTGCGCCCCGCGCTCGGCCGCCAGCGCCTTCGCCTTGCGCAGCAGCGCGGTGCCGACGCCATGGCTGCGCAGTTCGCCGCGCACCGCGATGTTCATGATTTCCCAGGTGCCGACGCGGGTTTCGAGCAGCACCATCTGGCCGACGACCTCGCCTGCCGCCTCCGCCAGCCAGAGCTCGCCGCGGGAGAGGTACTTGCGGATCTCGGCGCGCGGGCCGTCGGCGGCCAGCAGCAGCGGCCATGGCATCGGATCGTCGGGGGTGGCGCGGCGCGTCTTCAGCCTTGGCGCTGTCGTCTTGCTCTTCATTCTTGCGGGTCTGCCTGCTTGTTCGTCTATGGATCGGTCGAGGGGCGCTGGATTTTTACCCCACGTGCGCGGGCCCACCGATTCGAAAGCTCCGCCCGAAGTTCCGTCCGGCGGATGCCCCATCGTTGCGAAAACGGAAACGCCGTGTCGACGAAACGCCTGTGCCGCAGCGCGCTGCGAAGCCTATCGTGGAGGCCATCGGGGCGATGAGCCCGCAACCACACAGGAGTCCGAAATGTCCACACCCATCCATTCCGAACGCAGCCTCCTGCTGCAGACGCAGGCCTCGGTCGCCCGCGCCCATGCGCTCGCCGTGCGCCAGCTGCCGGTCGCGATGACGCTCTCCGCGATCATCCTTTCGATCATCAACGTCAAGCTGTAGCCGCGCCTTGGATCAATCGGGCTTGATGTCCGCCGACTTGATCACCTTCGACCAGGTCGCCAGTTCCTGGTCGACGAATTTCGCGAGCGTCGCCGAGTCCATGTAGGTCGCGAAGGCGCCCTGCTCGTCCACCTTCTTGCGGAAGGCTTCGCTCTCGACGATCTTGCGCAGTTCCGTGCTCAGCCTGTTGACGACCTCCGGCGGCGTCTTGGCCGGTGCGAACACCGCGAACCACGACTCGACCTCGTAGCCCGGCAGCCCCGCCTCGGCCGAAGTCGGCACGTCGGGCATCGACGGGTGGCGCTTGCTGCCCGTGTAGGCCAGCGGCTTGATGCGACCGCCTGCGAAGTGGCCGATGACGGAGGGCGGCGTGGTGATGAACATGTCCACGTTGCCCGAGATCAGGTCGTTGATCGCCGGCCCCGAGCCCTTGTAGGGCACGTGCGTCATCGCCTGCTTCGCCTGCCGCGACAGCAGCTCGCCCGCGATGTGCTGGATCGAGCCGTTGCCCGAGGAGGCATAGAACAGCCCGCCCTCCTTCCTGCTGCCGTACTCGATGAGCTCCTTCATCGACTTCACAGGCAGCTTGCCGCTCACCGCGACCACGTGCGGCGCGCGCATCACCATCGCCACCGGCACGAAGTCCTTGGTGGGGCTCCACTTGATGTTCGGGTAGAGCGAGGGATTGCCCACGTGGTAGCCCGAGTACTGCATCAGCAGCGTGTAGCCGTCGGGCGTGGCGCGCGCCACGAACTCGGTGCCGATGTTGCCGCTCGCGCCGGGCTTGTTGTCGACGACGACGGGCTGCCCCAGCGCACGCTGCAGCGGCTCGCCGACCAGGCGGGCCATGATGTCGGTGGAGCCTGCCGGCGCGGTCGGCACGACCATCGTGGTCGGCTTCGAGGGCCAGGCGTCGGCAGCGCTCGCGGCCGAAGCGGACAGTACAAGGCCGACCGCGACGAGGCGGTGGATGGTTTTCATGGTTTGTCTCCGGTGGTTTTGTTTTTGCTCGCTGTCTTCCGGGGCCTCGCCCTCAGGGTGACAGCTCCGAGATCTCGATCAGGTTGAGATCCGGATCGCGCACATAGACCGAGCGGATGCGCGAGGTGGCGCCGGTGCGCATCACCGGCCCTTCGAGGATCGGCACGCCCTGCCTTGCAAGACGCGCAATGACTTCGTCCAGCGGCACGCTGGCGATGAAGCACAGGTCCAGCGAGCCGGGCGTGGGCAGCTGCGCCTTGGGCTCGAACTCGTGGCCCTTCACATGCAGGTTGATCTTCTGGTTGCCGAAGCGAAAGGCCTTGCGGCCGGCGCCGAAGCTCTCCAGCGACATGCCCATCACGTCGACGTAGAAGCGGATGCAGGCTTCCTCTTGCGCGGTGGTCAGCACGAGGTGGTCCAGGTGGTCGATCATGGTTGCAGCTCCTTCGTTGCGAGCCCGCGCTGCCTTGCACGAGCCACGATGTCGTTGAAATCCGGCGGCGGCGCATGCCGCGTCAGCCGGTGGCCCGCGCGCGAGACCTGGGCGGGCAGATCGTGCTGCAGCAGCGCTTCCAGGGCCACTGCGGTGCCGACCAGGCCCGCGAGGTCCATGCCGGTGTCATAGCCCATGCATTGCAGCATGTGGACCAGGTCCTCGGTCGCCACGTTGCCGGTCGCGCCCGGCGCGTAGGGGCAGCCGCCGATGCCGCCGAGCGACATGTCGAGCCGGCGGATGCCGGCCTCGACCGCCGCCACCGTGTTCACGAGGCCCATGCCGCGCGTGTTGTGGAAGTGGGCCGTCCATTCCAGTGCCGGGTGGCTCGCCATCACCGCTTCGCAGATCTCCCCCACCTGCGTGGGATAGGCCATGCCCGTGGTGTCGCACAGCGTGATGCCCTGCACGTCCAGCGCGGCGAAGCGATCGATCCAGCCACGCACGGCCGCCAGCGGCACCTCGCCCTCCATCGGGCAGCCGAACACGCATGAGAGCGACACGTTCACCGGCACGCCGGCGTGCTTCGCCAGGCCGATGACGTCGGCCAACTGCGCGAAAGACTGCTCCCGCGTCATCCGCAGGTTGGCGAGGTTGTGCGTCTCGCTCGCCGACATGACGATGTTGAATTCGTCGATGCGGCTTTCCAGAGCGCGCTGCGCACCGCGCACATTGGGCACCAGCGCCGTGTAGACCACGCCGGGGCGGCGGGCGATGCGATTCATCACCTCCTCGCCGTCGCGCAGTGCGGGAATCGCCTTCGCCGAGGTGAAGGACGTGACTTCGATCTTCGCGTAGCCCAGGCCGCCGAGCCGGTCGATCAGCGCGATCTTGTCCTCCGTCGGGATGAAGCGGCTCTCCATCTGGAAGCCGTCGCGCGTCGCGACCTCGTTGATGAACAGCCGCGTGCCGTCGCCCTCCTTCATGCCGCCGCTCCTTCGGCACGGCGCGCGGGCCAGCCGCCGCCGCGCAGATCGCCATCGTGCTCGCCCAGCCGGGGCGCGGGGTGCGCGATGCGGCCCGGCGTGGCACTGAGCTTGGGCACCACGCCAGGCACCTTCAGCGTGGCGCCGTCGGAAGTCGAGGCTTCCACGATCATCCCGCGCGCCAGGTATTGCGGGTCGCTCGCGATGTCGGCCACCGTGTAGATGCGCCCCACCGGCACGCCCGCCGCATCGAGCGCGGCCAGCACCTCGTCGCGGCTGCGCCGCAGCGTCCATGCCTCGATGGCGGCGTCGATCTCGTCCACGCGCAGCACGCGGCCGTCGTTGTGCGCGAGCGCGGGGTCGCTTCCCAGGTCTTCCCGGCCGATGGCGCGCATCAGCCGGCGGAAGATGCTGTCGCCGTTGCCGGCCACCAGCACGTAGTGCCCGTCCTCGCAGCGGTAGGCGTTGGTCGGCGCGATGCCGGGCAGCGCGCTGCCGGCCCGCTCGCGCACGGCGCCGAAGGCGTCGTATTCGGGCAGCAGGCTTTCCATCACGTTGAACACCGACTCGTAGAGCGCCACGTCGATGAACTGCCCTTCTCCGCCATGGGCGGTACGGTGGTGCAGCGCGGTCAGCACGCCGATCACGCCGTGCAGCGCCGCAAGCGTGTCGCCCAGCGACACCCCCACGCGCACCGGCACCCGCTCCGGCTCGCCACTCAGGTAGCGCAGGCCGCCCATCGATTCGCCGAGCACGCCGAAGCCGGGCTTGTCGCGATAGGGCCCGGTCTGCCCGTAGCCCGAGATGCGCAGCATGATCAGCCGCGGGTTCAGCGCATGCAGCTCTTCCCACCCCAGGCCCCAGCCTTCGAGCGTGCCGGGCTTGAAGTTCTCGATCAGCACGTCGGCCTCGAGCGCCAGTGCGCGCACGGCCTCCTGACCTTCGGTGCTGCGCAGGTCGAGGCACACCGAGCGCTTGTTGCGCGACTGCACCTCCCACCATGCCGAAGTGCCGTTGTCGCGCAGCAGCCGCCACTTGCGCAGCGGATCGCCGGCGCCGGCCGGCTCGACCTTGATCACGTCGGCACCGAACTCCGCCAGCGTCTTGCCGGCGAAGGGGCCGGCGATGAGCTGGCCGAGCTCCAGCACCTTCAGGCCTTCGAGTGCATTCATGTCCGCGTCCGTCTCCTTGGTTGGGCTGGCCCCGACTCTAGGAACGGATCGCGGAATGCGGAATTGCTTTGGCGGCAGCAGTCCTTCGCGAAACGCGAAGGCCACCGGCGACGGCAGGGCCGCCCTACTTCTTCTTCGACAAGCCCGATCCGAGGGGCGGCACGGCCGGTGCAGGCGCATCGGGCGCCTTCACCCATCCGCGCAGCAGAACGCCCATGAAGAGTCCCGCACCGAAGATCGCCCAGTAGACCCAGCCCGGCAGGTTCTCGACGCCGCTGTGCAGGTTCATGCCGAAGGCCGCGCCGATGGCCATCAGCGGAAAGGTCAGCGCCGCAATGGTGTTGAGCTTGTGCTGCGCCCGGCTGACTTCGTTGGCGGCGCGCGCCTGCTGCTCGGCCGCGTGGGCGAGCCTGTAGTCCAGCGACATGCGGGTGTCCGCCAGCAGCAACTCGAGCCCGCGCGAGATCTCCACCGCACGGTCGCGCAGGTCGGTGATCATCGAGTCTTCCGGCGCGGCCTCCCGTGCGGCCTGCAGCGTGGCCTGCATGTTCGAGGCGGCGCGCGAGAGCGGAATCAGCGGCCCGAGGATCTGGAACAGCGCTTCCGAGCCGTCGGCGGCCTCGTGCCGGACCTCGAAGGCGGCCAGAGTCGCGCGGTAGTTCTCGACCAGCTTGGCCAGCGGCCGCTCGCCCGGGTTGTTGCCCTTGTGCAGCCAGGTGCCGTCGGGCTTGCGCAGGAACACTGCCGCCTTGCGCTCCGACGCCGTGCCAGCCGGCGGCTCGTGCAGGATCACCATCAGGTGCCCCTGCTCGTGGATGACGCGCTGCGCGCCGTAGCTGGAGCCGCCCAGCCGCTGCTGCATCTCTGGCGGCAGTTCCCAGTCGTAGTCGATGCGTCGGGTGCTCATCGGGGGGCCTGCAGTTCTTTCCAGAGGCTGTCGAACTCGTCGGCGAAGCGCCGCACGAGCTGCGGGTCGTTGGTCAGCACCAGGTTCTCCTCGTTGGACTCGCAGGCGCTGCGCGTCCAGTTGTAGCTGCCGTTGAGCAGCCGGGCGCCGTCGAAGATGGCGAACTTGTGGTGCATGTGCGCCTCCGTTCGGTCCACCGCCACGGGAATGCCGGCAGCGCGCAGCTGGCCGATGTCGCTGCCGAGATCGAACTCCTTGTCGTTGTCGGAGATGCAGCGCAGCGATACGCCGCGCCTGTGCGCGGCCAGTACCTCGGCCGTGATGCGGTCGTCCGACAGGGTGAACACGCACAGGTCGATCGAATGCCTCGCCGCACGCAACTGCTGGTTGATGGCCTGCAGGCAGGCCGTACCGGGGCTGAAGAAGGCCTGGGAGCACACGGCCACGTTGTCGGGCGAGCGGCCGGTGTCGATGGCGCGGACCACGCCTTCCAGCCACTTCAGCAGCGCGAGCTGTTCAGGGTCGGCGGTGCGTGCGCGCACAAGGTCGAAGGCACGGTTGCGCAGCTGGCGCAAGCCGTCTTCGGGCGGCTGGGCCTCGCGCAGCGTGTGGACCAGCACGCGCCGCTCGTCGTCGCTCAGGCGGGCATCGGCGAGGGTGTCGTCGAGCTGGGCCAGCAGAAATGGCAGGCCGGGCGGTGCTTCGGTGGTCGCGGGCAAGGCCGACATCTCATTGCTCCTTGTCGGGTTCGGAGGCGCGTTTCGGCGCCGCTCGCATGCTCATCGCCTCTGCCGCGAGCCGCTCCATGTTCTGCGCGATGGAACGGTCCAGCTCCAGGCGGCGCTCGGTGGCCGTCACCAGCGGCAGGATCAGCTCGCGGTAGGTCACGGCGATCTGCAGCATGGCGTCGGCCAGCCGCTGGCTTTCGCTGGGCCCTTCTGCGGGCGCTAGGGGTTCCGGCTTGAGCGCATCGACCGCGCGCGCCACTTCGAGCATGCTGCTGGCGATCCGCTGGCTGCCGTCCACGTCCGCCCCGCCGAGCTTGCGCTGGCGCACGAACTCCTCGCAGATCTCCTTCCAGCGCGCGTCTTCCTCGGGCGTCGGGCTGCCCAGGAGCTGCGCCAGGCGCAGCAGGTTCTCCTCGGCCCCGGTGGTCAGGGTCTGGGCCTCGCCGCGGTAGTGGTCGCGCAGGAGCGAATCGAGCTCGTCGTCGCGCATCAGCGCGGTGATCTTGCCCGCGAGCTTGGTCATGTTGCGGTAGCTGCCCTGCAGCTTGAAGGGCGGCGCGATGCGGTACGACTCCTGCTGCGCAGCCGACTCGATATAGGCGAGGTTCACCTTCAGCAGCAGGTCGCGCGCACGGAAGAGCCGCTGCAGCAGCGCCTTGATCTCCTCCAGCTCGACCGCGCTGTACGCGTGCGAGAGCGCGCTGCTGGGCACCTCGTGGCCCTGGGCCATCTGCACCAGCAGCTGTACGTCCTTGGGGTCGCGCGAGGCAAGCGGCATCAGCGTGGGGTTCGACGTGAGGCTGTTCTCGATGTAGGAGAGCGCGAACGCCGACTCTCGGCCCGAGAGCACGTCGCCGAGGTTGTAGATGTCGGCCCGGTTGGCCAGCATGTCCGGGATCTTGAACACGTCGCCCGATTCGGTGTACGGGTTGCCTGCCATCACGATGGCGAAACGCTTGCCGCGCATGTCGTAGCTGCGCGGTTCGCCGTTCCACACGCCTTCGATGCGGCGGGTGCCGTCGGCCAGCGCGATGAACTTCTGCAGGAACTCGGGGCTCGTGTGCTGGATGTCGTCGAGGTACAGCATCACGTTGCTGCCCATGGCGAGGCCCAGGTTGAGCTTCTCCAGCTCCTGCCGCGCCGCGCTGTTGGGCGCATTGGCCGGGTCGATGGCGGTCACGCCGTGGCCGAGCGCCGGGCAGTTGATGCGCACGAAGATCAGGCCCAGCCGGTCGGCCACGTACTCCATCAGCGTAGTCTTGCCGTAGCCCGGCGGAGAGATCAGCAGCAACAGGCCCATGCGGTCGGTGCGGCTGCCCTCGCCCGCCGAGCCGATCTGCTTGGCGAGGTTGTCGCCGATGATGGGCAGGTACAGCTCGTCGATCAGCTGGTTGCGCACGAAGGTGGAAAGCGGCTTGGCCTGGAACTGGCTCAGCTTGAGACGCGCCTTCTCCTCTTCGAGCAGCTCGTGGCGCAGCCGGTGCAGCGCCTCGAAGGCCGGCACCGCGTGCTGCGCGTGGAAGAGGAAACGGCGCCAGAAGTCGTTGAGGTTCAGCACCAGCCGACCATCGGCCACGCGCGGATGCTCGCCCCTCAGCCCTTCGACGGCCTGGTCGAGCGCCACGTTGACCCGGGTGCGCTGAAGCGGCATGGCGAGCACGCTGGCCGCATCGTCCACCCAGTCGGCCGATTGCGGCGACTGGTGCACCGCATACGCACGCACCCAGTCACGCGCGAGCCGCCAGCGCTCGGCCGGCGGTGCGGCGTCCAGGTCGGCCTGCCATGCCTCGCGGCGCCGGCCGCGTTCAAGCTCGCGCAGCAATGCGGCGGCAAGGTCTTCGCCGGCGCCCGAGACCACCCAGGTCTCGCCGCCATGGGCAGAAAGCTCGCGCACGAGGTAGGCAGCCGACTGGTCGCATAGCGTGGCGACGAGCGCCTTGCGGCCCTCGGGCTCCTGCTCATCCTCCGCCGTCTCGCCCACCGCGAGCATGTCGGGCAGCACCTCGCGCACGAAATGCCCCAGCGAGCGGGCGACGTCGGCTTCGAGCTGGTCGAGGGCGTCGCGACGCCCGAAGAGCTCCTGCATCTGAAGCGCCGCGCGCGCACGGCGCAGCAGCGACTCGCGGTGCGCGATCAGGTGGCCGTGCTGCCAGTAGAGCAATGCCAGCGCACGCTCCGTCGGCCCCCAGGCGAGCAGCCCGGCCTGGTCCTGCATGGCGACCAGCGCGGCCAGCAGGCGAAGCGCATCGTCGTCGTGGATGCCCTTCTGATAGCCCTCCTGGTAGCGCGCGGCAGCGAAGCGGCGGACCATTTCGAGCAGCTGCGGATGCTGCGGGTCCTCGGCCAGCAGCGTGCGCACGTCGGCCCAGCTGCGTTCGGCCCTGCCTTCGAGCAGCGCTTCGAGCAGGCGGCCTGCGAGGTACTCGGCGCGCGACAGCTCGGGCGTCTCGGACACCAGCGACTGGCCCCAGTAGTCCCGCAGCGCCTGCAGGCGCTCGTCTTTCACCGGGCTCAGGTAGTCGGTGCCCGTCACCTGGTAGGCCATGCCTTCCTCGCGGGCCACCAGCGTCAGGTCGACGGGCTGGCGGTGCACGGTGAAGACGTGGCGCCCCAGGCGCAGCGTATCGCCGCCCTCGCTCACCAGTTCGCGTTTGTCGCGAACGGCGCGCAGGGCCTGGTCGCGCGCGGTCTTCAGGCGCGTGTCGAGCTCGTCGGCAGGCACCGCCGCCCCCAGCGTGCGCAGGTCGGCGATCAGCGTGCGCAGCTTGCCGATCATCGGGTCGGCGGCGAAGTAGCTGTGGACCTGCGTCAGATCGGACAGCTGCGCGATGCGGCGCGGAATGCCGTCGAGGATGCGCCCCGCCGCGTCGATCACGCCCTGCGCGCGGCGCTGGCGAGCCTCGACCAGGGCCTGCCGCCGGGCCGACAGCGCCTCGTAGACGCTCTCGCGCTTCTCGGCGATGTCGCCCAGGAACTCGTCCTGCTCGGCGAAGCGGCCTTCGATCTCTTCCAGCTGTGCCAGCAGTCGGGTGAGCGCGTCGTCACACTTCTCGGGCGTGTCGGCGAACTCCAGCGCGTTCTCGACCGCCTGTCCGAAGAGCTTGAACTGCGCGCCGAACTCGGCCCGCGCCTCGGTCACGCCCAGCGACTTGCGCCGGGCGCGCGCGTCGGCGCGCATGCGGTTGATGTCGGCGTAGATGAGAGAGATGCGGTCGAGGATGGATGTGCGGATCACCGCATCGCCGCCCGGCAGGCTGCCGAGCTGCTCGGTCAGCAGGTCGAGGCCGGCGGCCTGCTCGTCGAGGGTGGCGAGCAGTTGCCCCAGCGCCGGGGAGGTGCCGAGGTTGGGCAGTTCCGTCGCGAGCTTGTCCAGCGCCTGGCGCTGGCCGGCGAAGGCGGTATCCGCCGCCAGGAACTGCATGGCGCGCTCGCCGATGCGCTGCTGCTCGGTTTCGAGCTCCGCGTCCATCGCGGCGATGCGCGGCAGGTCGGCGTAGCGCAGCTCCTTGAGCATCTGCAGCGCGCCGCGGCGTTCGCGCAGCCGGCCCAGCGCCTTCACGAAGTCGTCGGGCGCGCGCCAGAGCGTGCTGGCGATGTCGACCAGGAGCGCGTGCTGTTCCTCTTCCGCGCGGGCCAGCGCGCGGGCGGTCTCGCGGCGGATGGTGTCGACTTTCTCGAACTCGGCCAGCGTGCTGCGCGCCACCTCCGCGATGCTGCGCAGCTCGCCCATGATGCCGGCGGCCTCGGGCGCGTCGAGCCAGAAGTAGGCGTCGCTCACGCGGGTGCACTGGCGGATCAGGTCCTCGTAGGCGGCCTTGGTCGGCGCCTGCTCGCGCACCGCGCGCGCGATGCCCATCAGGTCGCTCACGCCGCGCACGAGCTCGGCGTTGCCGATCTTGCCGAAGAAGCCGGCAGCGGGCGGCTGCGCGCTCGCATGCTCCTCGCTCGCGAAGGGCGTCTTCCACAGCTGCATCGGGTGCACGCGCGTCGGCTCGCCGTCGTTGTCGTGGAACACCAGGATGCGGCCGTCGGCGAAGCGCGCGTAGCCGTTGGCGATGATCGGCGTGGCGAGCTTCTTCTCGATCAGGTTGTAGTTGAAGAGCGCGTAGCGGCCGGGCCTGGGGTCGTAGAAGATGTAGGCAACGTCCTCGCCGTTGGGCGAACGCAGCATGCGCTTGAAGCGCAGGTTCTCGACCATCTCGGACGGCAGGTCGAAGCGCTTGTGCTCGCCCGACTGCAGGTAGTAGCCGCCCGGAAAGATGATGCCGTGGTCTTCCGGCAGCTGCACGCAGGAGCCGCCGATGGCGTCGATGCGCTCGACCTGCTGGGTGCGGATGTTGAACACCAGGTAGCGCGTGACCTGCTCGCGGTAGGGCTTCACGCGCAGCAGGATCAGCATGCCGAGCTTCGCCCACGCGATCTCAGCATCGGTCAGCGATTGGCTGCGGTCTTCCACCGGCTCGCTGTAGATGCCCAGCCCGGTCTCGGTGTTGTTCTCGATCTTGATCGTGAGGTCGCCGCCCAGCGTCTCGACGAAGACGGTGTCGAGCACGTTGACGTGAGGGTGCTTGCCCCCCACGTGGTCCTCGCGCGTGGCCACTGTCCACTCGAAGTCGTGGCTCGGCGGCAGGGCGATGTCTCGTTCGCCGCGGTTGTCGATGTACTGGATGCGGCCGTCGCGCTCGATGGCCCAGCGGAACACGCGCACGTCGGTGAGCTGCTGGCCGATCTGGAAGGAGGCGAGCAGCTTGTCCTGCGTGACGCGAAGCTGCAGCAGCGTGGCCTGCTTGTAGTAGGCGTAGAGCTCGCGGAAGTCGGAGGCGAAGCGCGCATCCTCGAGGAAGCTGCCCGCCAGCGGCACCGGCTGCAGTTCGTCGCTGTCTGCGCCCTGCCCGGCTTCGCCCGGCGACACCAGGCGGTAGAGGCCGAACACGTCGCCGACGGTGGTCTCCTTGCGCAGGCCGATGAACACGTTGTAGCCGAACAGCAGCAGGTCGCCGATGCGCACGAGGTCGCGCGCCACGGCGTTGTTCTCGGTGCGCGCGCGGGTGCGCAGCACCAGGGCCTGGTCGGAGCGGCCGAACTCGGCCAGCCGCTGCTCGTTGAGCGCCTGGGTCTTCTTCAGCAGGCCCTCGCCCTGGTTCTCCAGCCGTTTCTTCAGCAGGTCGTAGCTGCCGCTGCCGGACACCAGCGCCTCGGTCTGCGATTCGGCGGCGACGGCCGGCGGCGCGCCTTTTTCATCCGTTGGTTGCATAGTTCGGCGCGGTCAGTCCGCGCGGAGCAAGGCGAGCAGTTCGTCGCGGTGGGGCTGGGTATCGAGCCAGGCGCGGATGCGGTCCAGCTCGTCGATGCATACGTCGCCGTAGCGGCGGCGCAGCGCGGCAACGCGGGCCTCGCGGACCACCTCGGTCTGCAGGCGGCGCTGCCATCCGTCGGACAGCATCTCGTCGAGCCGGCCGGCCAGGCCCCGGCTCACGATGGCGCGCCACTCGCCCTGGTCGAACCAGAGGTTCTGGCAGGCCACGCAGCGGTCGACGCGGAAGTCGGGGCCCGCGCTCATGCGCAGGCGCTGCATCAGGCGTTCGCATTCGGGGCAGTGCCGCACCGCCGTGGCATCGAACACCTCGATGACCTCGTCGTCGACCGCCTGCGGCACGCGGCTCGCGTCGCCCGCCTTCCAGGCACGCCAGTCGTCCATGTCCATCAACATGCCGTGGCAGTCGTCGCACTCCACCGCGAGCAGCCCCTCGGCCAGCGCCACCGGCCGCATCGGCAAGTGCGCGGGACAGCTGCACTTGAGGTTCGCATTCATCGCGCCGCTTCCCCGGCGGCGCCGTTGCGGAAGGTGGCGACCAGGTTGCGCAGCGCGCTCTTCTGGCTCTCGCTGCCGTCGGTGGCGATCCTGTTCATCAGGGCGGCCACGCTGAGGTTCTGCACCTCGCCCGACGAGCTGCCCAGTGCGCCGACGATGTCGCGCAGGTCCTTCACCACGTCGCGCTCGCCGGAGAGCTGATCCTTGAAGGCCACTTGCAGCGCATTGCTCTTGGAGATGACGCCGTCGATGCCCTTGCCCACCGAGAGCGACCGCACGAAGCTGTCGAAGTAGTCGCCCTGCCCGCCCACGATGTCGATCTTGGCGTTGGCCAGCGCGGTGCCCAGCACCTCGGCCTGCTCCTTGGCGATGGCGGTCTGCGCGTCGATGCCCTTGAGGGTCTCGATGTGCGACTTCTCCAGGCGCATGCGGAATTCCTCGTGGTCGCGCGTCTCGGGGCTCATGGACTTCATGGCCTCGAACTTCTCGTGCAGGCCCTTGGCCTCGGCACCGAAGCGCGCCTCGATGACCTGCGCATCGGCCTGGCCCGACTTGAGCGTGGCCTCGGCGTCCGCCGTGCGCACGTTGACTTCGGCGAGGCCGAGCTTCTCCTTGCCCGAGGCCTCGGCCTCGAACTTGGCGCGCATGCCGGCAGCTTCGGCCTGCGAGCGGGCCTCGATCACCTGCGCGTCGGCCTGGCCGGCCTTGAGGATCGCGTCGGCATCGGCCTGGCGGACATGCACTTCGGCAAGGCCCAGCTTCTCCTTGCCCGTGGCCTCGGCCTCGAAGCTGGCGAGCTTGGCCTGCGCGGTAGCGATCTCGACCTTGGCGGCCGCCAGCCCCGGCGCGGCCGAGATGGCCTCCACGCCTTCGGCCTCACGCTTCTTCGATTCGGCCTCGCGCTCGGCCACCTTCAGCTTGGCCTCGGCCAGCGTGAGTTCTTCCGCGGCCTTGTGGCGGGCGCGCTTTTCCTGCGTCTCGGCGGCCTTCAGGTCGAGCACCATCTTCTCGTCGGCCTGCCCCTCGGCCATGATGACGACCGACTTCTTGGTGCGCTCGGCCTCGGCGACCACGCGCAGCTCCTTGATGGCCTCTTCCTGCTCGGCCACCGTGCGCTCGACCACGATGCGCTCTCGGATCACGTCGGCGATCGCCTTCTTCTGCACCTCGACGGCCTTGTCCTTCTCGATGCGCTGCAGCGTCACTTCCTTCTCGCGGTCGACCACCTCCAGGTCGCGGGCGCGGATGACCTTTTCCTCCTCGACGGCCACGGCGCGCTTGCGGTTGTTCTCGGCCACTTCCTTCTCGCGCTGCACGTTCTCCTGCTGCACCGACACCGACTGTTCGGCGAGCAGGCGCGCGGTTTCGGACTTGGTGCGCTCCTCGGCCTGGATCTTGGCGGTCTCGGCCTCCTCGCGGGCCCGCACGCTGGCAATCTCGCGCTGCTGGCGTGCGGTGGCGTCGGCCTGCTGGCGCTCGAGCTCGAGCAGGGCTTCCTGCGTCTCGACGTTCTTCTTCTTGATCTGCATTTCCTCGTTGCGGCGCAGCTCGTTGGTGCGCACGTGCTCCACGGCCGTGAGCTCGGTGATCTTCTTGATGCCCTGCGCGTCGAGGATGTTGTTGGCGTCGAGCTCCGACAGCGGCGTCTGCTCGAGGAAGTCGATGGCGGCGTCTTCCAGCACGTAGCCGGAGAGGTCGTTGCCGATCTGGCTCACGATCTGGTCGCGGAAGTTGTCACGCGCCTGGTAGAGGTCGACGAAGTCCATCGACTTGCCCACCGTCTTCAGCGCCTCGGAGAACTTGGCGGAGAACAGCTCCTCCAGCGTCTCGTGGTTGGAGGCCCGCGCGCAGCCGATGCCCTGCGCCACCTTCAGCACGTCGTCGGCCGTCTTGTTCACGCGAACGAAGAACTTCACCTTGATGTCCGCGCGGATGTTGTCGCGGCAGATCAGGCCCTCGTTGCCGGAGCGGTCGATCTCGATGGTCTTGACCGAGATGTCCATCAGCTCGGCCTTGTGGATGATCGGATAGACCATGCGCCCGGTGAAGGTCACCTCGGGCTCCGCGCGCAGCGTGTTCACGATGAGGGCGTGGCCCTGCTCGATCTTGCGATAGAACTTGGCGAACATCGCGAACAGGCCGAGGACGAGGATGGCCAGTATGACGACGGCGAAGATGATGGGCTCCATTTTTTCTCCAGAGATGCTTGAGAGCGAAAGAAACGAAACGGGTGAGGGCCGGGTGGCGGCGCGCCGGTGGGCGCGCGCACTCAGGCCGCGTGGTCGTCGTGCGCGGCGATGAGGTAGCGCGCGGCCACCTCGTCGTACTCGACGATCAGCGCCTGCGAGCCGCGCTTGAGCGTGTTGGGCGTGGGAGCCCACACGCGGATGTTCAGGCTGGCGCCGCGCCGTGCCACCTCGGCGCGGCCGTCCTTCTCGTTGACCACGCCGGTCACGACGCGGCACAGCTGGCCGACCAGCGCGGCGTTGCTCACGGCCGTATGGCTCACGAACAGGCCTCGCAACGGCCGGATGGCGACGGCCGTGACCGGAATGGCGATGAGCGCGCTGGCCACCAGCAAGGCGGTGCCCGCCAGAAGCTGCAGCGGCATGGTGGGCACCAGCGGCAGCAGCCACTCGCCACCCAGGCAGGACACGGTCCACGCGACGAGCACCAGCAGGCTCACGGCCACCGAGAACGGCACGCCGTTCAGGCCCAGGGCCACGACGTAGCTGGCCAGGTGCCCTATGTCGCTGGTGTCGCCATCCGCGTGCGTGTGGACATCGACGTCCACATCCAGGCCGCTGTGTTCGATGTCGACCATTCCGAGCATCGCGAGCACCCAGTAGATCACCACGACGCCGAGCAGCACCGTGTAGATCGCGGTCGGGTACCCCGTCACCGCTCCCAAGAAATCGCCCATTGATCCTCCCGCGTGCGGGTTGTTGTCAGTTGTTCTGTTTGCTGCCGCGAACCGGCTTCCTCGCGCCGGTGCTGTTCTTCTTCGTTGCCGCGGCCGGCTTGCCCGCGAAGGCAATCAGGTCGCGCGTGGCCCTCTCCTTGATGGCCAGTCTGTCGTCTGCGGCGAGGCCGTATCGCTTCGCCAGGAATTCGTAGTCGGCGGCGCTCAGCGACACCGTGAGACGCGGCCGCTTCGGCTTGGCCGTGGTGGCGAGGCCGAGCACCTGCCGGATCTGGTCCGACGTGGAAACGTGCTGCTTGAAGGCCGCGGTACGCACGGCCTCCAGCACCGCCTCCTCCACGTCGAACGCGACCTGGACGGCGCGCAGCGCCTCGTCCGAGCCCTGCCAGCGAACCGGCTTGACGCGCATGATGCCTATTGCGCCTCGGGTGCCGCCGGCTTCGCCTGGCGGGCGCGGATGCGCTCCATCACCTTGCCGGTGCGGTCGGCGTCGCCGCCGATGCCCGCGGCGGCCAGCTTTTTCTCGAGCGCGCCGTGGCCGAACTCGTCTTCGAGCTGCTTGCTGGCCGTCATGCGGTCGGACAGGTCTTCATGTCGCGCGCGGATGCGCTCCAGCGACTCGCGCGCATTGGCCAGCCGCGAGCCGCCGCTGCCGATGTTCTCGGAGATCGACTGCGTGGCGCGGTAGACGCTCTCGGTGGTCTTGGCGATGCCGATCTCGCGTTCGTGCTCGCGGATGCGCGCCTCGGCGGACTTGATCAGGTCCTTGAGCTTGGACACCTGCAGCGCGTACGAGGCGTGGGCCCTGGCCTGCTCCTCGAGCTCCTGCTCGAGCGCGCCGACCTTGGCCGCGACATCGAGCGCCAAGCCTTCCTGCGTCTTGTTGAGGGCCTCCAGCGCCAGGCCCTCGTAGCGCGCGACTTCGTTCTTCAGCCGTTCGATCTCGCGGGCCGACTGCATCTCCTTGGCCATCACGCCCGTGAGGTCGCCCTTGGCCTTCTCGATGCTGTGCTTGGCATCGATGATTTCCTGCTCGTAGATGCGCGTGGCATTGCTGTCGACTACGCTCTCGCCGATTTCGCGCGCGCTGCCGCGCAGCAGGGTGACGAGCTTCTTGATGACTGTCATGGGACCTCCGCTTAATTCAGGAATTCGGACAGGGCGTCGAGCGCATCGAGCGCGTTGTCGCTGAGCACCGCAACCTCGCGGGCGATGTCCTGCACGCTGGCATCGCGGCCCAGCGCGCCGGTGAGCACGTAGCGGCCGTCGACGCGACCGAAGGAAGACAGGGGAACCGAAGGATTCAGGTCGAGCAGCGATTCGAGCAGCTCGGTGCGGCGCGCCGGCTTCACCTCTTCCTCGGCCCAGAGGTAGCAGATGCAGATGATCTGCATGTCGGAACTGGTGACGAAGATCGGCAGTTCGTCGCGCCCCTCGATGCTCACCTGGATCACGGGCGTGTGGCCCGGAATGGGCTGCAACTGCACGGACCGCCCGCCCATCTCTGCGCCTGCCAGCACATCCAGTCCCTTCAGTTGATCGAGCAGTGGTTGCATACCTCTCCTTGTGGTGAATACCTTTGGAAGCGAGCCGTGCTTCGATGGATTCACTATAGGGATTTGGACATAACATGTCAAAAAATATCTTTCGCCGGACCCATGACTTTCGGCACTGGCGCGCTCCCTAGAATTCGCCGATGGCCAGCACCATCAATCCCGCGCGTGTCGATTTCGTGACGCTTCGCCTCTTCTGCGCCGTGGCCCAGTCGGGCAGCATCACCAAGGGTGCGGAGGCGTGCCACCTCGCGCTCTCGGCCGCAAGCCGGCGGCTTTCCGATTTCGAAGCGGCAACAGGGTCGAAGCTGCTGGAACGCAGCTCCCAGGGCATCGCGCTCACGCCTGCGGGCCATGTGGCGATGCAGCATGCGATGCGGCTCTTCCAGGGCTTCGAGCAGTTCAGCAGCGAGCTCGGCGACTACTCGAGCGGCGTGCGGGGCCACGTGCGGCTGTGGGCCAACATGTCTGCGCTGACGGAGTTCCTGCCCGCTACGCTCGCGGCCTTTCTCGCGCAGCATCCGGACATCCGCGTCGAGGTCGAGGAGCAGCTGAGCGGCGACATCGTGCGCGCGCTCGTCGATGGGCTCGCAGACGTCGGCGTGTTCGCCGAGAACACTCCTGCCTACGGCCTCGACGTGCAGCCCTTCCAGACCGACGAGCTCGTGGTGCTCTGTGCCAAGCAGCATCCGCTGGCACGCAGCCGCGTGAAGCAGACGGATTTCAGGAGCTGCCTCGCGCACGAGTTCGTGGGGCTGAACCGCAGCAGCTCGCTGCTGGAGCTGACCTCGCGCGCTGCCGAGCAGGCCGGCATTCCGATGCGCCTGCGCGTGCAGGTGCGCAGCTTCGACGCGATGTGCCACATGATCGCGGCCAACCTGGGCATCGGCGTGGTGCCGCTGGCCGCCTGCAAGGCGCAGGTGGAGGCGCTCGACCTGAAGGTCGTGCACCTCAAGGACGAATGGGCCACGCGGCGGCTGCTGATGGCGACGAAGACGGGGGCCGAGCTCTCCCCCGCGGCGCGGCTGCTGGTGCGCCAGTTGCTGCAGCCCGCCGCTCCCTGAGGCCGCTCTGCTGCCTCAGGGCTGCCGCGAGCTTGGTCTCACCCTTTCTCCAGCGCTGTCCATTCTTCGTCGGTGAAGAGCCTCGACCGCGTCAGGAAGCGCAAGCCCTCCGGCCCCTCCAGCGAGAACATGCCGCCGCGCCCCGGCACCACGTCGATGATGAGCTGCGTGTGCTGCCAGTACTCGAACTGCGGCCCGCTGATGTAGAACGGCATGCCGCCGATGTGCCCCAGCAGCCTGTCGTAGTCGCCCACGATGAACTCGCCCTGCGCGTAGCACATCGGCGCGCTGCCGTCGCAGCAGCCGCCCGACTGATGGAACATCAGCGGGCCGTGCCCGGCGGCGAGCCTGTCGATCAGCGCAAGCGCAGCATCGGTCGCGGTGACGCGCAGGACTTCGCCGGTGCTGCTCATCAGAAGAAGCCCAGCTTGTTCTCGCTGTAGCTCACCAGCAGGTTCTTGGTCTGCTGGTAGTGGTCGAGCATCATCTTGTGGTTCTCGCGGCCGATGCCCGACTGCTTGTAGCCGCCGAAGGCCGCGTGCGCCGGATAGTGGTGGTAGCAGTTGGTCCACACGCGGCCGGCCTGGATGCCGCGGCCCATGCGGAAGGCGCGGTTCATGTCGCGGCTCCACACGCCGGCGCCGAGGCCGTAGAGGGTGTCGTTGGCGATGGCCAGCGCTTCTTCCTCGTCCTTGAAGGTGGTGACCGACACCACAGGGCCGAAGATTTCCTCCTGGAAGATCCGCATCCTGTTGTTGCCCCTGAACACCGTCGGCTTCACGTAATAGCCGCCGGCGAGGTCGCCTTCGAACTGGTGGCGCTCGCCGCCGATCAGCACTCTCGCGCCCTCCTGCCTGCCGATGTCGAGGTACGACAGGATCTTCTCCAGCTGCTCGCTGGAGGCCTGCGCGCCGATCATGGTGGCCATGTCCAGCGGGCTGCCCTGCTTGATGGCGGCCACGCGCTTGAGCGCGCGCTCCATGAAACGGTCGTAGATCGACTCCTGGATCAGCGCGCGCGACGGGCAGGTGCAGACCTCGCCCTGATTCAGCGCGAACATCGCGAAGCCTTCGAGCGCCTTGTCGAAGAAGGCGTCGTCCTTGTCCATCACGTCGGCGAAGAAGATGTTGGGCGACTTGCCGCCCAACTCCAGCGTGACCGGAATCAGGTTCTGGCTAGCGTACTGGGAGATCAGCCGGCCCGTGGTGGTCTCGCCGGTGAAGGCGATCTTGCCGATGCGGTTGCTCGACGCCAGCGGCTTGCCCGCCTCCACGCCGAAGCCGTTGACCACGTTCAGCACGCCCGGCGGCAGCAGGTCGCCGATCAGCTCCATCAGCACCAGGATCGACACCGGCGTCTGCTCGGCCGGCTTGATCACCACGCAGTTGCCGGCCGCGAGCGCGGGCGCCAGCTTCCACACGGCCATCAGGATGGGGAAGTTCCACGGAATGATCTGCCCGACCACGCCGATGGGTTCGTGGAAGTGGTACGCGAAGGTTTCGTGGTCGATCTCGCTGATGCCGCCCTCCTGCGAGCGCACGCACGAGGCGAAGTAGCGGAAGTGGTCGATGGCCAGCGGCAGGTCGGCGGCGGTGGTCTCTCGGATGGGCTTGCCGTTGTCCCAGGTTTCCGCAGCCGCGAGCACGGCCAGGTTCTCCTGCATGCGGTCGGCGATCCTGTTGAGGATGTTCGCGCGTTCGGTCGTCGAGGTGCGGCCCCAGGCGGCCTTCGCCTTGTGGGCTGCGTCCAGCGCGCGCTCGATGTCGGCCGCGGTGGAGCGCGGCACCTCGCAGAAGACCTTGCCGGTCACGGGCGTGATGTTCTCGAAATACTGGTTCTCCGCCGGCGCGACCCATTCGCCGCCGATGTAGTTGCCGTAGCGCTTCTTGAACGGCACCGCGGTACCGAATTTGCCCGGTTCGAGCATGTCCATGACGTTGTCTCCATGTGCAGGGTGATGGCACCGCGACATGCGGCGGCCGCACGCTCAAGCGCAAGCCGCGTACCCGGCCGGATCGGTAGATTCCCTGAGCGCCCTACCGAGGGGAGGCGGCCCCGGCAGCGGGTTTTCATTCGCAATCTGCGACATGTTCGGGCGAACATGGCGACTACGATGTCGCACAAGGCGAAACACCATCGGAGACACGCATGAGTGCACAAGCGCAGTTGCCGTCGATCGCAGTGGCACAGGCCCGGGAGCTCTTCTTCGAACAGGGCGCCGACCCCGTGCCCTGGATCGCCCCGCACATCTCGCGCTCCTGGCAGCGCAGCCGCCCGGTCGACCACCAGGCCGTCGACCCCGAGCCGATGGCGCTCTCCCTGCTGAGCGAACGGCGCGAGCAGGCCATGCGCCTGCTGAACTGCGCGCAGCCCGAGCTCGACGGCCTGGCCGAGCATGCGATCGGCAACGGCTGCGTGGTGATCCTGTCGGACGCCAGCGGGCTGATCCTCGAAGAGATCGGCAGCCCCGACTTCCTGCCCAAGGCCCAGCGCATCGCGCTGCAGCCGGGCGTGGAATGGTCGGAGCACCACCGGGGCACCAACGCCATCGGCACCGCGCTGGCCGAGCGCGAAGCGCTGATGGTGCTGGGCGGCGAGCACTACCTGGCGCAGAACGGCGGACTCGGCTGCGCCGCAGCGCCCATCTTCACGGGACGCGGCGAGCTCGCGGGCGCGCTCGACATCTCTGGCGACACGGTGCGCGTGAACACGCACGCGCTCGGACTGGTCCGCATGGCGGCCCAGCAGGTCGAGCACCGCATGATGCTGGCCGAGGCCGGCGGCCACGTGCTGCGCTTCCATGCACGGCCGGCGCTGATCGGCACGGCGCGCGAGGGGCTGATGGTGATCGACGGCGGGCGCATCGTCGCGGCCAACCGCGTGGCGCTCGAACTGTTCGGCCGCTCCCGGAAAGACCTGCTCGACCTGGACGCCGACGACTTCCTCGGCCCGCACTGGCCGCGCATGGAGCACCGGCGCGGCCTGCTCACGCTGCCGGGCGGACGGCAGATCGCGACGGTGATGGAGCGCTCGGGCACGCCGGGCAGCCCACGTGCGACCCGGCGGCGCAGCGTGCCATCGCAGGCCGTGACCGAGGCCGACGACGTGCAGCCGCTGCTGCACAAGGCCGTGCGGGTGCTCAACGAAGGCGTCTCCGTGCTGGTCAACGGCGAGACCGGCAGCGGCAAGGAGGTGTTCTCGCGCCGGCTGCATGCTGCCAGCCGGCGCAGCGCAGGCCCCTTCGTCGCGGTGGATTGCGCCTCGCTGCCCGAGACGCTGATCGAATCGGAACTCTTCGGCTACGAGCAGGGCGCCTTCACCGGGGCCAGGCGCAAGGGCATGGCCGGGCGCATCCGAGAGGCCGACGGCGGCGTGCTGTTCCTCGACGAGATCGCGGAGATACCGCTGGCCCTGCAGACGCGGCTGCTGCGCGTGCTGGAGGAGCGCGTGGTCACGCCGCTGGGCGGCGGCCAGGGCGTGCCGGTGGACTTCGACCTGGTCTGCGCAACCCACGGCCACCTGCCCTCGCTGGTGGAGGCCGGCCGCTTCCGCGCCGACCTGATGTACCGCGTGGCCGGCTTCACCGTCACGCTGCCGGCGCTGAGGCAGCGCGACGATCGGCATGCACTGATCTCGCGGCTGTTCCTCGAGGCGGGCGGCGCGGCGAAGCATCTGCAACTGGAGGCCGATGCTTTGGAAGCGTTGGCAGCCTACCGTTGGCCGGGCAACGTGCGCGAGCTGCGCAGCACGCTGCGCTCCATCGTGGCGCTGGCCGATGCGGGCGACTGCGTGACGGCGGCAATGCTCCCGCCGCATCTGCAGGACCATCAGGCGCAGCCTGCCGACCCATCGCCGATGCCGACCGCTCCGCACGCGGCGCCCCTGCAGGCCATGACGCGCCAGGCGCTCGACGAGGCGCTCAAGGCCTGCGACCACGACGTCGCGAAGGCCGCGCGCAGGCTGGGCATCCATCGCAGCACGATCTACCGGCACCTCGCACGCCAGCGCGGCAAGCCTGCCGGCAACTGATGCCGGGGTCCGGCCGGAACCTGCATCGATCCCGGCCCGCCGTACCGACCGCTACCAAAGACTGACTTGCCCCGGTGTGCCGGAGCGGCCAGACTTTGGGCGAAGCGCAGCTCCAGCATCCATGACCGCCCGCAAATCCGTCCGCCGCCTGTCCGCCGTTCCTTCGACCCTGCGGATTCCCCTGGCCGCGCGTGCCTCGGGCGACGCGATGTTCCCGCAGGTGGCCGTGCGCGACGCGTACGCCGCGGGCGTCCTCGAACAGATCCGCGACGAGGGCGATCCGCTGCCCGAAGACCGGGCCACCATCTACGGCATCCTCTCGCGCACGCGGCGCTTCCGCAGCCTGGCGCAGGAGTTCCTCAAGCAGCACCCCGGAGCGCGCATCGTGAACATGGGCTGCGGGCTGAGCCACTACTTCCAGTGGCTCGACGACGGCAGGTCGCGCATGACCGATGCCGACCTGCCCGAAGTGCTCGAACTGCGCCGCGCGCTGCTTCCCGAGCCCGGCGATCGCCATGACGTGCGCGAGTTCGACCTGAGCGCAGCCAAGTGGTGGGATCAACTGGGCCTGCCGCGCAAGCGCGATGCGCAACCCGTCTTCCTCTTCACCGAAGGCGTGCTGATGTACCTGGAACCCGGGCAGGTCCAGGCGGTGCTCGCGACATTCGGCGAGCGCGCGCCCGCCGGCTCCGTGCTCGCCTTCGACGCGATGTGCTGGCTCGCGGTGGGGCGCGGCAGGCAGCATCCCTCGGTGCGGGTGACCGGGGCGGAGTTCAAGTGGGGCATCCGCCGCACGGCCGAACTCACGCAGCCCCATCCGCGCCTGAGCCTCGAGAGCGCCTACCGCGTGCTCGAAGGCTTCGGCCTGCCCTACACCCTGTTCGCGCCGATGGTCATGCTGTTCCTGGGCGTGCCGCTCTATGCGCTCTACGAACTGAAGGCGACGGACGGCGCCGATACATAAACGCACAATTTTGCGAATTGCCGGTTTTGTCCGGCGCGCGCTGCGCGGATCGGCTGACGCGGGCCGCGCTCCGATAAGGCCATGATCCGAGGGTGTTTACGGTCGCGGAAAATGCCATATCGTTTCTGCACTCCACCGTCCCTCCGTCTTTCCCCCAAGAGATTCGCAACCCTCAAGAACCACATGCTTGATCGCCGATCCTTCCTTGCCGCCGGCAGTGCCGCTGCCGCACTTGCCGCCCTCGGACTGCCCGAAGAGGCCCTCGCCGCCAACGGCCTGCAGCTGAGCCAGCCCACGCCCTTCTCCTTCGACGCGCTGGTCGCGCAGGCGAAGGCGCTGGCCGGCAAGCCCTATGCCGCTGCCACGCCCCTTGCACCCGAGGTGCTCGACCGCATCGACTACGACGCGCACGGCAAGATCAAGTTCGACCCGGCCAACGCCCTCTTCCGCGACGGGCCCGGCGCATTCCCGGTCACCTTCTTCCACCTGGGGCGCTTCTTCCAGACCCCGGTGCGCATGAACGTGCTGGAGAACGCCGACGGCGACGTCTTCTCCCGGGAGGTGCTCTACAGCCCCTCCTACTTCTCGATGCCGCCCGACAGCCCGGCGCGCTCGCTGCCCCCGGGCGCGGGCTTCGCCGGCTTCCGTCTGCAGGAAAGCCGCCTGGGCGACCAGAGCAAGCTCGACTGGCAGAAGAACGACTGGGTGGCCTTCCTGGGCGCCTCGTACTTCCGCGCCATCGGCGAGCTCTACCAGTACGGCCTCTCCGCACGCGGCATCGCGCTGGACGTGGCGGTGCCCGACCGGCCCGAGGAGTTCCCGAACTTCACCCGCTTCTACTTCGAGACGCCGGCGGCCAACAACACGACCTCGATGACGGTCTACGCGCTGCTCGAAGGGCCGAGCGTGACGGGCGTCTTCAAGTTCGTCATGCAGCGCACCAAGGCCGTCATCATGGACATCGATGCACGCCTGTTCATGCGCAAGGACGTGGCCCGCCTGGGCCTCGTGCCGCTCACCTCGATGTACTGGTACTCGGAAACCACCAAGCCCACCGCCATCGACTGGCGCCCCGAGGTGCACGACTCCGACGGCCTCGCGATCTGGAACGGCGCGGGCGAGCGCATCTGGCGCCCGCTCAACAACCCGACGCAGACGCGCGCATCGGCCTTCGCCGACACCAGGCCGCGCGGCTTCGGGCTGCTGCAGCGCGACCGCGCCTTCGACCACTACCAGGACGGCGTGAACTACGAGAAGCGCCCGAGCCTGTGGATCGAGCCGCTGGGCGACTGGGGCGAGGGCTCGGTGCAGCTCATCGAGATCCCGACCGACGACGAGATCCACGACAACATCGTCGCCTTCTGGGTGCCCAAGGCCGACGCGAAGGCCGGCACCAGCTACAGCCTGCAATACCGGCTGCACTGGACCGACCAGGAACCGTTTCCCTCGCCGCTGGCGCGCTGCGTGGCCACGCGCATCGGCCGCGGCGGTCAGCCGGGCCAGCCGCGTCCGCAGGGCGTGCGCAAGTTCATGGTGGAGTTCATCGGCCAGCCGCTGACGACCGTGCCCTTCGGCGTGAAGCCCGAGGTGGTGCTGACGGCCGCGCGCGGCAAGTTCTCGTACGTCTTCGCCGAGGCCGTGCCCAACGGCGTGCCGGGCCACTGGCGCGCGCAGTTCGACTTCACGCCCGAGGGCAACGAGCCGATCGACATGCGCCTGTACCTGAAGAACGGCGACCAGACGCTCACCGAGACCTGGCTGTACCAGTACCAGCCAGGCTGAGCCCTGACAGCTCCTTGCCGACGAAGCCTCAGCGCTTCGTGACCGAGATCAGCTCGACCTCGAAGTTGAGCGTGGCATTCGGCGGGATCACGCCGCCGGCGCCGCGCGAGCCGTATGCGATCGAGGGCGGGCAGGTCAGCTTGGCCTTGCCGCCCGGCTTCATCTTCTGCACGCCTTCGGTCCAGCACGGGATCACGCCGTTGAGCGGGAACTCGGTGGGCTCGCCGCGCTTGTAGGAGCTGTCGAATTCCTTGCCGCTGTCGGGGAAGGTGCCGCGGTAGTGCACCTTGACCACGTCGGTGGCGGCGGGCGACGCGCCGGTGCCTTCCTTGATCAACTGGTAGACCAGGCCGCTGGGCGTGGTCACGGGCGCGGACTGCGCGAATGCGGCGGGCACGGCAGCGAAGGAAACCAGGGCGGCACAGAAAAGAGACTTCACGGAACACCTCGAGGATTGAGAGGCCTCGATTATGGCCAGCGGCCATGCAGGCCCACGGTGGAACAGCCCTTGCTTTGGCGAATGTGCACTGTCAACATTCACGAAGAGAGGAAGTCGCATGAACTCCACCACCGCCGCCGGCACGGCCGCATCGCCGGCCCCTGCAGGCACAGGCCATCTCAAGAAGGTGCTCGGCCCCGTCCAGCTCTGGGGCATCGCGGTGGGCCTCGTCATATCGGGTGAGTACTTTGGTTGGAGCTACGGCTGGAACACGGCCGGCACGCTCGGCTTCCTGGTCGCCACGGTGCTGGTGGCGACCATGTACACCACCTTCATCTTCAGCTTCACCGAGCTTTCCACCGCCATTCCGCACGCGGGCGGTCCCTTCGCCTACGCGCGCCGCGCCTTCGGCCCCACCGGCGGCTTCGTCGCGGGCTTCGCGACGCTGATCGAATTCGTCTTCGCGCCGCCGGCGATCGCGCTGGCCATCGGTGCGTATCTCAACGTGCAGTTCCCGGGCATCAACCCGAAGTGGTTCGCGCTCGGCGCGTACGTGATCTTCATCGGGCTCAACTGGATCGGCGTGGGCATCGCCGCGGCCTTCGAACTCTTCGTGACGGTGCTGGCCATCGTGGAACTGCTGGTGTTCATGGGCGTGGTCACCCCGGGCTGGAGCATGGCCAACTTCGTGGCCAACGGCTGGGCCGGCGGCAGCGTGCTGAACGGCACGGCCATCGCAGGCATCTTCGCTTCCATCCCCTTTGCGATCTGGTTCTTCCTCGCCATCGAGGGAGCGGCCATGGCGGCCGAGGAGGCGCGCGATCCGCACCGCACCATTCCCATCGCGTACACCACCGGCATCGTCACCCTGGTGGTGCTGGCCTTCGGCGTGATGATCTTCGCAGGCGGCGTGGGCGACTGGCGCAAGCTCGCCAACATCAACGACCCGCTGCCGCAGGCGATGAAGGCGGTGGTGGGAGACAACAGCGGCTGGCTGCACATGCTGGTGTGGATCGGCCTCTTCGGCCTGATCGCATCGTTCCACGGGATCATCATGGGCTACTCGAGGCAGATATTCGCGCTGGCGCGCGCGGGCTATCTGCCGCGCTACTTCGCCGGCCTGAGCCCGCGCTTCGACACGCCGCACCGTGCGCTGCTGGCCGGCGGCGTGATCGGCGTCATCGCCATCTTCAGCGACGAGTGGGTGCAGTTCGGCGGCCAGACGCTCACCGCCAACATCGTGACCATGGCGGTGCTCGGCGCCATCGTGATGTACCTGATCTCGATGGCCGCGCTCTTCAAGCTGCGCCGCAGCGAGCCCGACCTGCTGCGCACCTATCGCGCGCCCTTCTACCCCGTGTTCCCGGCCATCGCGCTCGGCCTCGGCGTGGTCTGCCTGGGCGCGATGGTGTGGTTCAACGGCATGCTCACGCTGCTGTTCGTCGTGCTGATGGCTGCCGCCTACGGCTACTTCCTGCTGACGTCGGGGCAGCGCGACGCGGCAGCGCCCGACGAGATGTTGTCTTCATCGACCACCACCAGCTGACACCCGCGCAAGCTCCAGAAAGATGCTGTATCGCACCACCATCGCCGGCCAGGGCTATGCCTTCGAGGACCTGCGCCAGGTCATGGCCTTCGCAAGCCCGGCCCGCTCGGGCGACTACCTCGCGGGCATCGGCGCGGCCACGGCGCAGCAGCGGATGGCCGCGCGGCACGTGCTGGCCGAAACGCCGCTCAGGCAGTTCCTCACCGAAGCGCTGATTCCCTACGAGAGCGACAACATCACGCGCCTCATCATCGACAGCCACGACGCGCAGGCCTTCGCGCAGGTGTCGCACCTCACGGTGGGAGACTTCCGCAACTGGCTGCTGTCCGATGCGGCGACCACCGCCACGCTCACCGCGCTCGCACCGGGCCTCACGCCGGAGATGGTCGCGGCAGTTTCCAAGCTCATGCGCAACCAGGACCTGGTATCGGTCGCCAAAAAATGCAGCGTGGTCACGCGCTTTCGCGACACCATCGGCCTGCCCGGCCATCTCTCGGTGCGCCTGCAGCCCAACCACCCGACCGACGACCTGCGCGGCGTGGCCGCCTCCACGCTCGACGGCCTGCTCTACGGGGCGGGCGACGCGGTGATCGGGCTCAACCCGGCCTCCGACAGCATGCCCGTGCTCGGCCGCCTGCTGCACATGCTCGACGAGGTCATCCAGCGCTTCGAGATTCCCACGCAGAGCTGCGTGCTCACTCACGTGACCAACACGCTCAAGCTTGCCGAAGCCGGCGCGCCGGTCGACCTGGTGTTCCAGTCGATCGCAGGCACAGAGAAGGCGAACCTCTCCTTCGGCGTGACGCCCGAACTGCTCGACGAGGCCTACGCCGCAGCGCTGTCGCTCCAGCGCGGCACCGTGGGCGACAACGTCATGTACTTCGAGACCGGCCAGGGCAGCGCACTGTCGGCCAACGCCAACTTCGGCGTCGACCAGCAGACCTGCGAGGCGCGCGCCTATGCGCTGGCGAGGCGCTACAAGCCCTTTCTCATCAACACCGTCGTCGGCTTCATCGGCCCGGAGTACCTGTACGACGGCAAGCAGATCATCCGCGCCGGGCTGGAAGACCACTTCTGCGGCAAGCTGCTGGGCCTGCCCATCGGCTGCGACGTCTGCTACACCAACCATGCCGAGGCCGACCAGGACGACATGGACACGCTGCTCGTACTGCTGGGCACCGCGGGCATCAACTTCATCATGGGCATCCCGGGTGCGGACGACGTGATGCTCAACTACCAGAGCACTTCGTTCCACGACGCACTGTTCCTGCGAGACACGCTGGGCCTTAAGCGCGCGCCCGAATTCGAGGCATGGCTGCAGCGCATGCAGATCACCGATACGGCCGGCAGGCTGGCCCCGCCCTCGCCCGCTTCCTCCAACCGGCTGCTGGCCGACATGAGCGGGCTTTCCGCATTGGCGTCATGAGCAGCCCCGAATCGCCCGTCACCCCCAACCCGTGGGCGCAATGGCGCTCCGCCACGCCCGCCCGGCTCGCGCTCGGGCGCGCCGGCTCGGGCATGCCGACCGACGAGACGCTGCGCTTCGGCTGGGCCCATGCGATGGCGCGCGACGCGATCCATGCCGCGCTCGACGTGGATGCACTCGAGTCGGCGCTCGCCGCGCAGCACTGGGAAGTGGCCCGCGTGCGCAGCCGTGCCGCGGACCGCACCGAATACCTGCGCCGGCCCGACTTCGGCCGCCAGCTCGACGAAGACTGCGCCACCCGCCTCCTCGGCGAGCGGCGATACGGCTGCGATGTCTGCGTCGTGATCGGCGACGGGCTCTCCTCGCTGGCCGTCGCGCGCCACGCGGTGCCTCTGCTGGCCGCGCTGCGCACGCACCTGCCGCCCGACATCCGCTTCGCCCCGGTGGTCATCGCCACGCAGGCGCGGGTGGCGCTGGCGGACGAGGTGGGTGAACTCTTCGGCGCGGCGCTGTCGGTCATGCTGATCGGCGAGCGCCCGGGCCTGAGTTCGCCAGACAGCCTCGGCATCTACCTGACCCACACGCCCAAGCGCGGCCGGCACGACGCCGAGCGCAACTGCATCTCGAACGTGCGCCCCGAGGGACTGCCCTACGGCGCGGCCGCGTTCAAGCTGGCATGGCTGATGCGAGAGTCCCTGCGCAGGGGGCTGACAGGCGTCGGGCTCAAGGACGAGAGCGACCTCGCGGTGCTGGAGCAGCGCCACGGGCCCGAGATCGGCCGGGCGGACGGCCTCCCCAAGTAGAAAATATGCAATAAAATGACTTTTAAGCCGGTTAACAGTCATTTTATTGATGCCCAAAAGCAGCCACAGCCTTTCGGCCCTGCCTTCTCAGACAACTCGTCCCCTTGAACAGCTGGGCCTGCGCCTTCGCGCGCACAGGGTCCATCGCGAGTGGACGGTCGCCGAAATGGCCGAGCGACTGCTGTGTTCCCCCAACACGCTGCGCGCGCTCGAATCCGGCAAGCCGGGCACCAGCATCGGTCTGCTGGCCCATGCGTTGTGGCTCTTGGGCGAAATCGATTCGCTGGACAGCGTCGCCCCCGCCCCTGCAGGACTGGCGGCAAAACGCCGGGTGCGCAAGTCGGCAACGCAAGGCGCGGCGGGCGTGATCGCGGAGGACGAGCGTGACTTCTGAAGCCAGCGAAGTCGAGCGGCGGGTCTACGTCGGGCTTGCGCACCGAACCGGCGCGCAGGTACAACCGGCCGGGCTGATGAAGCTCGTTCGCCGTGGTGTCATGGAGTCCGGCGAATTCGCCTACGGCCGGCGCTACCTCGAAGACCCGGAAGCTGCACCGCTCAACCCCGAGCACCTGCCGCTGCGCGACGCGGCCTTCGTGCTGGCCGAGGGCCGCATCCGCGATGGCGGCGCCATGCCGCTCACGCTGCGCGACGCACTGCCAGACAGTTGGGGACGCAAGGTGCTCGAAATACGCCAGGGCAGGCCACTCTCGGACATCGACGCGCTTTTGTTGACCAACGAGGACCGCGTAGGTGCGATGGTGTTCGCCGAAACCCTGCCCATCCGCAGCGACGAACCACCGGTCGCACTCCGGTCGCTACAGGAACTCGCCGATGCCTCGCATCGCATCGAGCAAGGCCTGGAGGTCGGCCCCGACATGCATCTGTTGCTGCGCGGCGGAAGCCTGGGCGGCGCGCGTCCCAAGGCAGCGTTTGTGCACGAGGGTCGGCGCTGGATCGCCAAGTTCGCATCGCGCGGTGACGACCACGACGTGGAAGTGATCGAGGCGGCCACGCTCTGGCTGGCCGATGCATGCGGAATCGAGGTACCACCTTTCCTGTTGCAGCCTCTCTCGTCAGGGCATGCCTTGCTGGTCGAGCGCTTCGACCGCGCAGGACCGGTGACAGACGAGCGACGCTTTCACTACCTCTCGGCGTCGGCGCTGCTCGATGTGCCTTATGAATCCAGCCGGGGCAGCTATGTCGAACTGGCCCAACTGCTGCGGCGCATCTCTGCGCAGCCACAAGAGGACCTGACCGAGTTGTTCCGGCGGCTGGTGTTCAACCTGGCAGTTGGGAACAGCGACGATCACGTCAAGAACCATGGCGCGCTGCGCAGCGACGACGGAAGGTGGCGTCTGGCCCCGGCTTTCGATCTCGTCATGCAGCTTGGCGGTCACACGGGCTATCAGGAGCTCGCCATTCTTCCAGGGCAGCACGCGTCGAGCCTCGCCCTGGCGCGCGAGGCGGCGCCGCACTTCGGACTGTCGGCTGCAGCGGCGGAAGAAATCATTGTGGCTATCGGCGAGACGGTTGCCGTTCATGCGGCGGCAAGCGCGGCGACTGCCGGGGGAAATGGGGCGCTGGTGCGGCGGGTGGCGCACTTTGTTGAACTTCAGGCAGAACGCATCGCGGCTTAGCGCGCCTTGCGGCGCAATGCATGCTCATCACGCACAGCCTGGCACGCCTGATGCGTAGGTTGGGGCTCATCTCAATCTGCAAAGCTCAAAACAGGAAAAGCATGCAACGCCGCCTCGTCCTTCTCACCCCCATGGCCGCCGCACTCGTCGCCGCTGGATGTGCCAGCCTCACGCCTGCAAAGAGCCTTGCCCCCGCGAACTGGGACGCCTTCAACCGCGCGCAGATCGAGGGCCTGATCGCCAGCATGGGCAAGGGCAGCCCGGGCTACGACGCCGCGAAGCCGCCGTACGTGGTGTTCGACTGGGACAACACCAGCGTCTTCCTCGACATCGAGGAAGCCGCGCTCATCTACCAGCTGGAGAACCTGGTCTTCGGCGCCACGCCCGCGCAGCTCGAGGTGGCGCTGCGCAAGAACATTCCGAAGAAGGACTTCCTGCCCGCATACAACAACGCGGCCGGCCAGCCGGTGAACATCGACACCGTGGTGCCGGACATCCTCGCGAGCTACACATGGCTCTACCAGAACTACAAGGGGCTGAAGGGCGACCAGTCGCTGGCCGTGGTCGCATTGAGCCCGCACTACGGCGCATTCACCACCAAGGTGCGCTATCTCTACGAAGCCATCGGCGACACCTTCGACCACGACACGGCCTACCCGTGGGTCACCTACCTCTTCGCCGGCATGACCGAGGCGCAGGTGCGCAAGCTCACGGTCGACACCGTGGCCTGGCAACTGAAGGAGCCCGTGACCAAGGTCAAGTGGACTTCGCCTGCGGCCCTGCCGGGACGCGCCGGCGTGGTCTCGGTGAGCTGGAAGAACGGCCTTCGCCTGCAGCCCGAGATGCAGCAGCTGTATGCCGCGTTCCGCAACGCGGGCTTCGACGTGTGGGTGTGCTCGGCCTCCTTCGTCGACGTGATCAAGGAGATCTCGTCGAACCCGGCCTTCGGCTACAACAACCCGCCCGAGCGCGTGCTCGCGATGGAGCTGGAGCGCGACGCCCGCGGCATGATCCAGCCCGAGTTCCGCCGCGGCTACGACCAGACGCAGGGCCCGGGCAAGACCAAGAACATCCGGCGCTTCCTGGTCAGCAAGTACGGCTACGGCCCCAGCTTCGTGGCCGGCGACAGCGAAGGCGACCAGAACATGATGGCCGACTTCGCCGACACGAAGAAGGTGCTGATCGTCAACCGCCTGCGCGATCCGAAGACCGACATCGGCAAGTTCTCCGCCATGGCGGTGCAGAACTACGGCAAGGCCGACACGCGCTACCTGCTGCAGGGGCGCGACGACAACACGGGCTCGTGGGTGAGCTCGCAGTTGCACACGCCGCTGGGCGCCACGCAGGGCAAGGCGCTGAAATAGGACCCGGCCTCGGCTGCGTCCGTCTCACAGGCCGGCCCTGCGCATCTGCGGAACTATGATGATCCGTCAAGGCAAACAAACCACGACGGAGACAGACATGGCCGCAGACCGCTACCCCCTCGCCGAACTGAAAGACCTGCCCGAGGACATCCGCACCGCGATCCTCGCGGTGCAGGAAAAGGCCGGCTTCGTGCCCAACGTGTTCCTGGCCCTCGCGCGCCGCCCCGCGGAGTGGCGCGCCTTCTTCGCGTACCACGACGCGCTGATGCTCAAGGAGGAAGGCTCGCTCACCAAGGGCGACCGCGAGATGATCGTGACCACCACCAGCGCGGCCAACAAGTGCCTCTACTGCGTGGTGGCCCATGGCGCGCTGCTTCGCATCTACGAGAAGAAGCCGCTGGTGGCCGACCAGGTGGCGGTGAACTACCTCAAGGCCGACATCACGCTGCGGCAGCGCGCGATGCTCGACTTCGCGATGAAGGTCTGCGAGCGCTCCCACGAGATCGACGACAGCGACTTCCCGCCGCTGCACGCCCACGGCTTCGACGACGAGGACATCTGGGACATCGCGGCCATCACCGCCTTCTTCGGGCTGAGCAACCGGCTCGCCAGCTTCAGCGGCATGCAGCCGAACAACGAGTTCTTCCTGATGGGGCGGGTGCCGCGCGAGAAGAAATAGGCTGAAGAACCAGAACGAGCAGCCGGACGCGGGCGACGCTTTCGCTGAGGGCGCAGAAGAGAGAACCGGATTCTTGTCGGGCTCTTTCGCGCTCTTCGCGGAATCTTCGCGTCCTTTGCAGCCGGCAGCCCGATCCCGCTTCCCTCAGCCCTTGCCGCGGCAGGAGGCCAGCGCGTCCAGCGCCGGCTTGTAGGTCGGCGTGGTCACGTCCATCACGCCCAGCACCGTGTGGTAGAGGTTGTCGTGCGTGAGCGGCGCGTCGAGCCCCGCTTCCATGCACGAGCGCGAGAGCTTGCGCCGCTCGCTCATGCCTTCGCTGAACCAGGTGATCATGGGCACGTGCTTCTGCGCGTCGGGCGCAAAGCTGTAGGGCACGCCATGCAGGAACAGGCCGAACTCGCCGAGCGATTCGCCGTGGTCGCTGATGTAGAGCATCGCCGGGTCGTACTGCTTCGACTGTGCCTTGAGCCAGTCGATGGTCTGGCCGAGAAAGCGGTCGGTCTGCACGATCGAGTTGTCGTACACGTTCATCAGCTCGGCGTGGGCGCAGTCTGCAAGGGCGTTGGTCTTGCACTCGGGCAGGAAGCGCTTCACGTCGGGCGCGGAGCGCTTGTAGTAGGCGGGCCCGTGGCTGCCCATCTGGTGCATCACCAGCACCACGCCCTTGGCGCGGCGCTCGGCAGGCAGCGCGGCGATGCGCTCGTCCAGGCCCTTGAGCATCACGTCGTCCAGGCACTCGTCGCCGTCGCACAGCGCCTTCTTGGTGGCGGGGTCGAGCCCGGCGAAGGCCGATGCGTTGGGAATGCGCTCGCACACGCCCTTGCAGCCGGCCTGGTTGTCGAGCCAGAACACGGCCAGGCCGGCGGCCTGCAGCACGTCGACCAGGGTTTCGTAGTCGTCCTTGCGCGACTCGTAGCCTTCCTTGCCCAGCGGCGAGAACATGCAGGGCACCGAAGCCAGGGTGTTGGTGCCGCAGGAGCGCACCTCGCGGTAGCTCAGCACGCCGCGCCTGGCCAGCTCGGGCGTGGTGTCGCGGGCGTAGCCGTTGAGGGCGAAATGGTCGGCACGCGCCGTCTCGCCCACCACCACCACGAACAGCGGCGGCTTGGTCTGCGCTGCATAGCTCGCGCCCAGCGCCGTTCCCGCGGTGATGGAGACCAGCTTGCCGCTGCGCTTGAAAAGAGGCTTGATGAAGAGCGAGCCGGTGGAATAGATCGACGCGATCGGATTCATCATGTAGCGCAGGTGAACGTTGTTGCGCATCAGCGGCGCCAGTTCGCGGTTCATGGCCACCGCGGTGCCCACCGCCACGATGACGGACAGCAGCAGCAGCCCCACGTTGCGCGCGAGCTTGGGCAGGATGCGCATGGGCACGACGCGCACCCGCCAGATCAGCCAGGCCGCCGGCAGCACCACCACCGCCACGTTGAAGGCCATGCGCCAGCTCAGCAGGTCGCGCGCCTCGTTGGGGTCGGTCTGCAGCGCGTTGGCGATCATGCTGGGGTCCATCACCACGCGGTACTGGAGCATGTAGTGCTGCACCACCGCGGCCAGCACCACCACCAGCAGCCACAGCGGCTTCATCCAGCGCGACCAGGCCGTGAACGAGAGGATGGCCGCCGAGCCGCACAGCGTGAGCAGGCTCATCGACACGACCGTGGACATGTAGCTGCTGGGCGCGCCGCCGATGCGGGCCAGCTCGTTCCAGAGCGGCCAGTTCGTGGTCAATACCAGATAGAGGCTGAGCCAGAGGACGACCAGGGCCGCCGAGCGCGGACGCTGCAACCAGAGGTCGAACCGTGTCCACGGGGCGCCGGAGGGAGGCAACTGTGGTGTTTTGGACTCAGGAGTACCCGCCTGTTCCACGGGAACAGGCGAAATTCGCGAAACAGACATCTCGCGAATGTAACTAGCCCGGCTGAAGCGAGGCTGAATTGCCCCTTCAGTCCGTGTTCAGACTCGCCGCCCTGCGCAGCCTCGATCTGGCCGAGCGCCGCCGCGCCACCAGGGCGCCCGATGCAGCCTGGCTCAGCGGCCGGCTGATGCCCCGCTCCACCACGATCGCCACCAGCGCGCCGAGCATGGTCGCCGCCACGATGTCGGACGGGAAATGCAGGCCGAGGTACACCCGGCTCCATGCCACCAACGCCGCCACGACCAGCGCCGCCAGCATGGGCAAGCGCGACGGCAGGCACCACAGCGCGAACGCCGCGGCGAAGGTACCGGCCGCATGCATGCTCGGGAAGCCCGGCCGCACGCCCTGCGGCACCCACTGGATGCCCAGCCCGTAGAAGGCCGGCCGGGGAATCGGCGCCAGGGACCGGATCACGGTCACCACGATCCAGGCGGCCAGTACGCTCAGCAGCACGGTGAACAGCGCATAGCGCCAGCGACGGCTGAACAAGGCGCGCAAGCCGATGGCCAGCGTGAGCATGGCTGGCAGCAGGTCGGAGCAGAACTCGGCGAAGGCCAGGCTCCATGGCGCCACCGAAGGGCCGGCGTTGATCAGCCCGAAGAGCGCGAAATCAAGGCCCTGCATGTGCCGGGACCGCCGTGGCCGTGCCGCGCGAGCCGAAGCGCGCGACGGCCGTGTCGATGACGAGGCCCACCGTCCAGCAGACCCAGCCGGTCCAGAGGGTGTGGCTCATGTAGTGCGCGCCGCGCAGCTGCTGGGCCACGCCCAGTACCAGGCCCGCGGCCATGGCCGTCCACAGCCAGATCGTCGCCGCGCGGGCCGATGCCCGCCGCAGCACGAAGTACCCGCCCAGGTAGGCGAACGCCGCCGAGGCGTGGCCGGCCGGGAAGCACCCGCCGGGGCCGCCGTCGCTCACGCCCCACGACCAGTGCGACACGTAGCGCGCGACACCGCCGAATTCCTGCAGGTCCCAGGGGCAGCTGGTGTGGCTCGCGTGCTTGATCATGCTGACCGCGATCACCGAGCCGAGCACCGTCAGGGCCAGCTGGACGCGGGAGGCGGTATCGAGGCGCCGCAGCACGCCGAAGGGCCAGCGGATCGCGACGAACAGCAGGACCACCAGGGCCCAGCTGAGATTGCGGGCGCCCTCATGCATGACGTGGACCATGAAGGGGTTCTCGCGCAGCGCGAACCCGAGGTGCGAGCCCGCCAAGCGCGCCAGGAAGAGATCGCCGCCGGTCGCGTCCCACGCCATCAGCGCAGCGAATGCGAAAAGGGTGAAAACCCACAGGCGGAGAAGGGTGGGACGGGTCATGGAGGCAGGCGGGACTGACAAACAGCCGCGAGCCTACGTTTGCGGAATGAACCGAGCCTGAAGCAACCTGAACCGAATCTGACCGGAAAGCCCGCGGGGGGCGGGCTTTCGGGGCGGCTTTTTCGGGGACGCTAGACTCTTTTTCTCGTTGAAAGGACATGGCGTGCGCATATTGCTTGTCGAAGATGACACCGCATTGGCAGACGCCGTCTGCAGCTACCTGCTCGCCAAGGCTTTCGTGGTCGACGTGGCGCCCAGCCTGGCCGATGCCCGCGCCGCCCTGCTCTCGGTGCAGTACGCGGCGGTACTGCTCGACCTGCACCTGGGCGACGGCGACGGCCTCTCGCTGCTGCCGCAGGTGCGCGCCCTGCCCGAGCGCCCCATCGTCATCGTGCTGACCGCGCGCGACCAGGTGACCGACCGCATCCGCGGGCTGGACGCCGGCGCCGACGACTACCTCATCAAGCCCTACGACCCGGCCGAGCTGCTGGCGCGCCTGCGCGCGGTGGAGCGGCGGCGCAGCTCGAACAGCTCGCCGGTGCTGCAGCTGGGCAACCTCGAGATCGACCTGGCGCACGACATGGTCCGCAAGAGCGGCTCGCCTATCACCCTCACCCAGAAGGAATGGGCGCTGCTGCGCGTGATGGCCACCCGGCCCGAGCGCATCCACACACGCGAGAACCTCGCCGACGCCCTCTATGGCTTCGGCGACGAGGCCGACAGCAACACGCTCGAAGTCTTCATCAGCCGGCTGCGGCGCAAGCTCGGCCGCAGCCACATCCAGACGCTGCGCGGCCTGGGCTACCGGCTGTCGTCCTCGGACGAGGACGAATGAGCGCCGCGCGAACGGCCAAAGGCTCCCGCGGCTCGGAGACTGCCCGTTGAGCACGAGCAGCTTCCTCGCCGGCCGCCAGTCGCTCGCCGGGCGGCTGACCCGCACGCTGATCCTGTGGGTCGGCGGCGTGTGGCTTCTGTGCGTGCTCGCAGTGGTCTGGTATGTGGACCGCGAGATCAACCACAACTTCGACAACGAGCTCATCGAGGTCTCGCACCGCATGTTCGCGATGGCGGTGCAGGAACTGGAGCGGTTGCAGCATTCGGGCACCCAGCAGCCGCGCGAGCCGCTGATCGCGCCCAAGCAGCTCTTCTCGGAAGACGCGGTGATCTACCAGATCGTCGACCCGCACGAGCACGTGCTGCTGCGCTCCGCCGAGGCTCCCGCCGACACCTTCGACGTGCCGCTGGCCGCCGGCTTCGCGAACAACTCGAGCTGGCGCATCTACACCGTGCGCCATCCCACGCTGGGCCTGTTCTTCCAGGTGGCCGACCCGCTCGACGAGCGGCGCCACGCGCTCAACCGCACGCTCTTCGGGCTGATCATTCCGCTCGGCGCGGTGCTGCCGCTGCTGGCGCTGGTGCTGCGCAACGTGGCGCGCACGGAGCTCCGGGTCCTGCAGGAACTGGCCGCCGAGATCGAGAAGCGCAGCGGCGCCGACCTGAGGCCGATCGCGCTGCCCGGCGAGCTGCCGAGGGAGCTGCGCACCGTGGGCGACCACCTCAACCGGCTGCTGGAGCGGCTGTCGCATTCGCTGGACGTGGAGCGCGCCCTGGCGGCCAATGCCGCGCACGAGCTGCGCACCCCGCTGGCCGCGGCCCGCCTGCGGCTGCAGACCGCACTCGACCACGACCTGAGGCGCAATGACGTGCAGGCCGCGCTCGACGCGCTGCGCACCCTGAGCCACCGCACCGAGAAGCTGCTGCAGCTATCGCGCGCGGAGTCTGGCGCCTCGTTCACGCGCAACCAGGTCGACCTTGTGCAGCTCGCAGGCGCCGTGGCGCAGGACTTCTGGCAAGACCCGCAGAACACCGAGCGCCTGATGCTCAAGGTGCCCGACACCGCGTCGCCGGAGGTCCTGGGCGACGTGGACGCGCTTGCCATCGCGCTGCGCAACCTGGTGGAGAACGCGCTGCGCTACGGCGGCGGCCGCGTCGTCATCGAGGTGATGGCGCCGTGCACGCTGGCCGTGCGCGATTCGGGCAAGGGCGTCACCCCCGAACAGCTCGCCACGCTGCGCGAGCGCCATGTGCGCCACAGCTCCGACCGGGCAGGCTACGGGCTGGGCATCTCGATCGTCGGCACGATCGTCGAGAAGCACGGCGGCCGGCTGGAGCTCTCTTCCCCGCCGCCGGGCGCGACGCAGGGCTTCGAGGCCCGCATCGTGCTGCAGCAGGCCTGATCGGCCGGCCGGCGCGACCTCGGCGCCGAGGGGCTTCCTTCCTCGACACGAGGTCACGGGAATCGTCGAAGCCAAGCGGATGGGCGCCATACATCGCCGCCACCTCCTTCACGAGGTGCTGCAGCGCGGGCTTCGGCAAGAAGAAGCTGCCGGCGTCGGACCGGCTGCGCTCCTCTCAGTCGGCACTCACCAGCGCGCGCAGCCAGTCGGGCAAGGTCATCGCCTTCTGCTTCGGAAAGTCGACCCAGATCGTGGTGGCACCGCCGGCTGCGCAGATGACGTCGGGCTCTTCCTCGCGGGCCATGGTGCCCCAGCTCTCGAAGGTGGTGCGGCCCGGGTCGCTCACGTACATCTTGAGCAGCACGTTGCCGGGGTACTCGATCTGGCGGTAGAAGTTGCAGAAGGCGTTGACGATCACCATGCCCTCGCCGTCGGGCTGCGGCTCGAAGCCGATGGAGTGCATCCAGTCGATGCGCGCCGTCTCGAGGTAGCGGAAGTAGGTGCCGTTGTTGAGGTGGCCCATGGCGTCCATGTCGCCCCAGCGGATGGGAATGGACGTCTCGTACACCAGCTTCTTCTTTTCGGGGATTTCGATTCTCATCGGTGCGCCTTGATGGATGCGAGGATGCCCAGCACGAACAGCGCCGCCGCGGCCCACTCGGTGGCCTGCGGCCAGCGGCCGTCCCAGACGAAGGAATAGAGCAGCGCGAACAGCGTCTCGCTCACGATCAGCTGCCCGCAGAGGCTGGCCGACAGTCGCTGGCTCGCCACGTTCCAGAGGATGGTCGCGAGCCAGGAGGAGCCGAAGCCGCTGGCCAGCGCGATCCATGCGAAGAGCATGCCGTCGGGCCGATCCTTGAGCGTGGCCGCGTCGCTGCCTGCGACGAGCCACAGCAGCAAGGCGCCAAGGCCCGTGGACACGCCGAGCCAGTTGGCCCAGTCGGTCGCATTGAGTTCGGTGTGGCGCTGCAGCCAGGCGGCGTTGAGCAGGCCGTACACCGTCCAGCTCGCCATCGAGGCCACCGCCAGCGCGATGCCCCAGCCGAAGCGGGCGCCGGTCTCCGAGCCCGCGCCGTGCTGCGCCGACCATGCCCCGTAGATCATCAGTGCGATGCCCGCGCCCGTGAGCAGCAGCCCAGGCAGCAGCGCACTCATGCGCAGGCCCGCGGGCCGGCCCAGCAGCATCATCCAGACAGGGATCGTGCCGATGATGAGGCTGGGCACCTCCGTGCCCGCCGCCTGGATCCCGAAGACCAGCAGCAGGTAGTAGCCGCTGAACCCCAGCACGCTGAGGCCCAGCGCCGCGAGCGCCTGCTGCGCAGTCGGCCAGCGCGATGCGGCCGGCCGCGCGAACAGCGCGAGCCCCGAGATGGCGCCGAACACCAGGAAGCGCGCAGCGGTGATGTCGACCATGCCGAAGTGGCCCACCATGCGCGGCGCGACGAACACCAGGCCCCACAGCGCGCCCGCGCCCAGGCCGGCGGCAATGCCGATCCAGGCCCGCGGGCTCAGAGCGCGAACCCGTCGTCGGCCGCGATGACGGCGCCGTTCACGAAGTGGCTCTGGCCGCTGGCCAGCAGCACGATCAGGCCGTCCAGGTCTTCGGGCTTGCCCACGCGCTTTCGCGGCAGCATGTTGACCAGCTTGGCGCCGCCTTCGGTGCTCCAGTGCTCCTCGTTGAGCTCGGTGGTGATGTAGCCCGGGCACAGCGCGTTGACGTTGATGCCGAAGCGGCCCCATTCGAGCGCCATGGCCTTGGTCATCTGCACCACTGCCGCCTTGCTCATGCAGTAGGTGCCGATCTGCGGCATGACCTTCAGCGCCGCGGCCGACGCGATGTTGATGATGCGCCCGCCGATGTAGGTGCCCGGCGCGGTGCCCCGTGCACGCGCCAGCATGCGCTTGCCGACCTCCTGCGCCACGAAGAAGGAGCCCTTCACGTTGGTGTCGAAGATGTAGTCGTAGTCGTCGGGGGTCACGTCCTGCAGGCGCTGCGTGGTGCTCACGCCCGAGTTGTTCACCAGGATGTCGATCGGGCCGACCTCGGTCTCGGCGCGCGCCACGGCGGCCTTGATGCTCGCGATGTCGGTCACGTCGAGCTCGACCACGTGGGCGTCGTGGCCCTCGCCCTCGATGCGCGCGCGCAGCTCCTTGAGCTTCTCGATGCGGCGGCTCGCGAGCACCACCGCGGCGCCGGCACGCGCCAGCGTTTTCGCGAACTGGGCGCCGAGCCCGCTGGAGGCGCCGGTGACGAAGGCCACGCGGCCGGAGAGATCGATGCTGTAAGCCATGGACTGGATCCTGTGGAGTCGCGCAGGTGACGCGGGGAAGCCCCGCCCGCGGGCGACAGGGAGCATGCCTGGACGCCGCATAAAATGCCCCGCAGTCCCGGGCTGCCACCGCGCCCCGAAAAATCATTATCGATCCAACCCACATGACGCACGACGAAATCCTCGCCCAGTTCGGCCCTCGCGAAGCCATGGAATACGACGTGGTCGTGGTCGGAGGCGGCCCCGCCGGCCTGTCGACCGCGATCCGGCTCAAGCAGCTGGCCGCGCAGCAGGAAAAGGAGATTTCGGTCGTGGTGCTCGAGAAGGGCTCGGAGCCCGGCGCGCACATCCTCTCGGGCGCCATCATGGACCCGCGCGCACTCAACGAACTGCTGCCCGACTGGAAGGAACTCGGCGCACCGCTGAACCAGCCGGTCACCGACGACGCGATGGTGTTCCTGGGCGAGAAGTCGGGCCTGCGCACGCCCGGCTTCCTGCTGCCGGAATGCTTCCAGAACCACGGCAACTACATCATCAGCCTGGGCGCCTTCACCAAGTGGCTCGCGCAGCAGGCCGAGAACCTGGGCGTGGAGATCTTCCCGGGCTTCCCCGCTGCCGAGGTGCTCTACAACGACGACGGCTCGGTGCGCGGCGTGGCCACCGGCAACATGGGCGTCGGCAAGGACGGCGAGCCCACCGAGAACTTCCAGCTCGGCATGGAGCTGCTGGGCAAGTACACCGTGTTCGCCGAAGGCGCGCGCGGCCACCTGGGCCGCCAGCTCATCGCGAAGTACAAGCTCGACGCCGGCAAGGACCCGCAGACCTACGGCATCGGCGTGAAGGAAGTCTGGGAGATCGACCCCAAGCGCCACCAGCCCGGCTTCGTACTGCACACCGCCGGCTGGCCGATGAAGAGCGACACCTACGGCGGCGCCTTCCTCTATCACATGGAGGACAACAAGGTCACCATGGGCTTCATCACGGGCCTGGACTACAGCAACCCCTACCTGAGCCCCTTCGAGGAAATGCAGCGCTGGAAGCTGCACCCCAACATCCGCTGGTACCTGGAGGGCGACGAGTCCAAGGGCATCAAGCCTGCCAAGCGCATCGGCTACGGCGCGCGCGCCATCACGGCCGGCGGCCTGATGTCGCTGCCCAAGACGGTGTTCCGGGGCGGCGCGCTGGTCGGCTGCGAGGCCGGCTACCTCAATGTGAGCCGCATCAAGGGCAGCCATGCCGCCATCAAGACCGGCATGCTGTGCGCCGAGGCCGCCTTCGACGCGGTCATGGCCGGCCGCCAGCACGACGAACTCACGGCCTACCCGGCCGCATTCGAGAAGAGCTGGCTCCACACCGAGCTGAACAAGGCCCGCAACTTCAAGGCCTGGTTCAAGAAGGGCCTGGGCATCGCGACCATCATGAACGGCGTGGAGCAATGGCTGCTCAAGGGCCACATCCCATGGACCCTGCGCCGCGACAAGCCCGACCACCTGTACCTGAAGCCGGCGTCCGAGTGCAAGCCCATCGTCTACCCCAAGCCCGACGGCAAGCTCACCTTCGACCGCCTCTCCAGCGTGTTCATCAGCAACACCAACCATGAAGAGCAGCAGCCGGCCCACCTGACGCTCAAGGACCCGACGGTGCCGGTGAACGTCAACCTCGCCAAGTTCGCAGGCCCCGAGAGCCGCTACTGCCCCGCCGGCGTCTACGAGTTCGTCGGCACCGAGGACGGCAAGCAGCGCCTGCAGATCAACGCGCAGAACTGCGTGCACTGCAAGACCTGCGACATCAAGGACCCGACGCAGAACATCGTGTGGGTCACGCCCGAAGGGGGCGGTGGGCCGAACTACGTGGGGATGTAAGGCCCTCGGCCCTCTTCTCTTCCTCCGCTTCTTTTCGCTTCCTTCTGCTCAAGGCCCTCTTCGGAGGGCCTTTTCCTTGGCATGGCCGGAAGGCCCGCCGCCTCAGGCAAGGTATCCGGCGACCTCCTCGGGCGTGAGCAGGCGCACCAGCGACACACGCGACTTCTGCTCCGAATGGAGCACGCGGTCGAACCCGTTCCAGCTGCGGCTGGGCTTGTTCTGCGTGTCCAGTGCGACGAGCACCAGCCGTCCCTGCCTGCGTACGTTCTCACGCAGCGAACCCTCGCCCCATGACCACGCCATCGGATCGACAAGTTCGCCGTTGCTGAAGGCGTGGGCCTGCAGCCACAGGTACTCGGCCGAGTCGCTGTCACGGTTTGCGTTTGCACCCGCCTCGCCCGCGGGCGCCTGGGGCGGCTGGATGCCCAGCGCCTTGGCGTGCTTGCGCATCAGCTTCTGCAGCAGCGAGAACGCGTGGAAGTTGTTGTTGATGGCATGGGCCTTCACCAGCATGCCGGTGCCGGAGGCCGGTAGCACCACGACCAGTTCGTCCTCGTAGGTCAGCTCGGCGGCACCCTGCAGGAAGTGCAGGCCGTCGATCGGCAGCGAATCGTTGACGGCCATCGCATCGATGCGCGCCACCAGTTCGCCGTCGGCCAGCAGGGCGCGGTGGTTGCGCACGTCGCGCATGAGCATGGCCATCAGCGGAAGCACCAGCAGCCCGGCCGCGGCCTGCCGCGCCTCGACCTCGAAACGCTCCTGCGCCGACAGCGCGCCGAGGGCGGCATTGGCGGCCTGCCATTCGGCGAGATCGTCGGGGTCCGCGTCATCGTCGCCTTCGAGCGGCTGCGTCGCGCAGAAGGGCTCGAGCGAGGCGAGCAGGTCGGACATGAGTTCGAGCGCCGCACCGAAGAGCAGGTGCGGATCGGCCCCGTCCTCCACCAGCGCACCGCATAACAGGGCGAGCAGCGCGGCACGGTGGGGATGCAGGAGGGGCAGCTGGTCGACAGCCAGTTGCAGCACCTCGTTCTTCTCCGGGCTCTTCATCACCGAGAGGTAGAAATCCCTGACCTCCTCGCGCGAGAAGAACGAGGACTGGGTGTCGAGGTCGGCTTCGCCGAGCACCGGCTGCCGCAGCGTTTCGAGGAAATCGGGTGGGAACTGCATCGTCATGTCGTCGTTGTTTCTGCTCAGGAGTCCGGACTTCACACCGGAACCAGGCTGCGCGCCGCCAGCCCGGCGGCCATGGCACCGAAGATGGAGCCCGGCAGCGAGAAGGCCGGTCCGGCCAGCCCGGCAAGCGCTCCCGCGCAACCGCCAAGGAACATCCACGCCACCAGCGTCCGTCTTCGCCGGTATTGCGGCGAAGGCTTCTCGGCGAACAGGCCGTTTGCCACGAGCCATGCCACGGCGAGTAGCCACAAGACAATGACCGTGAGCATGCAATGTCTCCTGTCGATGAAAGGCGCTCATGCGCGCCGGGTTTCGCGATGGGCTCCGAGGCGCAGCCTGCGATCGAGCATGCCACAGGCCTGTCGCCCTCGCCGCCGCCCGCGATCGGACGGGAAATGCACCGCACGCTTATCCTCGGCGCTCACAGGAGACAAGACCCATGCAGATCATCATCACCGGCGGCGCAGGCTTTGTGGGCGCGCGCCTCGCACGCACGCTGCTCAGGCAAGGCAGCCTTTCGCTGGCCGGCGCGCCCGCCAGCCCCATCGAGCGCATCACGCTGGTCGACCGCGCGGCCCCGCCGGCCGACCTTGCGGCCGATGCGCGCATCAGGGCCATCACCGGCGACCTGAACGACCAGCTCTCGGCACAGGCCGACGCCACGCCCTGGCGCGAGGCCGACGCCATCTTCCACCTGGCGGCCGCAGTGAGCGGCGAATGCGAGGCCGACTTCGACCTCGGCATGCGCAGCAACTTCGCCGCCACGCATGCGTTGCTCGAACGGGTGCGCGCGCTCGGCACGAAGCCGGTGCTGGTTTTCTCCAGCTCGCTCGCGGTGTTCGGCGACTCGCCCGAGCAGCCCCTGCCCAAGGTGATCGAGGACCACACGCTGCCCACGCCGCAGACGAGCTACGGCATCCAGAAATTCATCGGCGAGCAGCTGGTGGCCGACTTCACGCGCAAGGGCTTCGTGCGCGGGCGCAGCGTGCGGCTCATGACTGTGAGCGTGCGTCCGGGCAAGCCTAATGGCGCGGCCTCGGGCTTCTTCAGCGGAATGATCCGCGAGCCGCTGGCTGGCCTGCGCGCAGCCTGCCCGGTGCCCGACGAGACGCCCGTAGCCATCGCTTCGCCCTCGCGCACCATCGAGGGCATCATCCGCGCCGCCGAGGCGAGCGACGCGCAATGGGGCCCGCGCACCGCGCTGAACCTGCCCTCGCTGCCGACCACGGTGGGCGAGATGGCTGCGGCGCTGGAGCGCGTGGCCGGCAAGGCCGCCACCGCCCTGCTCGACCGCACGCCCGACCCGACGATCATGCGCATCGTGAAGACCTGGCCGGGGCACTTCGAGACGGCGCGCGCCAACGCGCTCGGGCTGACGGCCGACGAGAACTTCGATGCCGTCATTCGCGAATACGTCCGTGAAAATCCCGACGCGGTGAAGCTTCCGGTTACGGCATAGTCGGATCAAGCGCGCCTGACGCGCTCCTGACCCCAATCCCCGGAGACACCATGAAATTCGGCCCCATCGCTGCCGCTTGCCTTTCGCTCGCCCTGAGCTCGGTCGCCTTCGCGCAGACGACCATGAAGATCAGCATCTCGACCGCGCAGAACTCCCACCAGGGCGTTGCGATCGACACCTTCGCCAAGGAAGTGGAGAAGCGCACCGGCGGCCGCTACAAGATCCAGACCTTCTACAACGGCTCGCTCGGCGGCGAGCGCGAGTCGATCGAGGCGGTGCAACTGGGCACGCAGGAACTCGCCTTCTCCTCGACCGGCCCGGTGCCGAACTTCGTGCCCGAGACCAAGATCCTCGACGTGCCCTTCCTGTTCCGCGACAAGGCCCATGCGCGCGCGGTGCTCGACGGTCCGATCGGTCAGGACCTGTTGACGAAGTTCGACGCCAAGGGCTTCAAGGCACTGGCCTGGGCCGAGAACGGCTTCCGCCACATGACCAACAGCAAGCGCGACGTGAAGGGCCCCGAGGACCTCAAGGGCCTGAAGATGCGCACGATGGAAAACCCGGTGCACATCGCCGCCTACAAGGGCTTCGGCATCATCACCACGCCCATGGCGTTCCCCGAGGTTTTCACCGCGCTGCAGCAAGGTACGGTCGACGGCCAGGAGAACCCGCTGCCGGTCATCATCTCGGCCAAGTTCGACCAGGTACAGAAGCACCTGTCGCTCACGGGCCATGTCTACTCGCCCTGCATCTTCCTGATGAACAAGGCGAGCTTCGACAAGCTCAGCGCTGCCGACAAGCAGGCTTTCCTCGACGCAGCCAAGGAAGGCACCAAGGCCAACCGCGCGCGCGTGGACGAGGACGATGCCAAGGGCGTGGCCGACCTGCGCGCCAAGGGCATGACCGTGATCGACAACGTCGACAAGGCCAGGTTCGTCGCCGCGCTCGCGCCGGTCAATGCCCAGTTCGAGAAGGAATTCGGCAAGGCCAACCTCGACAAGATCCGCGACTACAAGTGAAAGACAAGTTCCTGAGCATCGAGCGCTGGACCACCGGCGCCTCGATGCTGATGGCCTGCCTGATGCTGGTCGTCGCGTCGAGCCTGGGCCTGTTCCAGATCATCACCCGCTTCGTGCTGGAGCAGCCGGCCGAGTGGAGCGAGATCCTGATCCGCGTGAGCCTGATCTGGATGGTGTTTCTCGGCATCCCGACCGCGTTTCGCCAGGGCGCGATGGTGAGCGTGGACGTTCTCTACCGCTGGAGTCCGCCGCGCGTGCGCCGGATGCTCGATGCGGTGGTGAGCGTCGCCGCGCTGGTCCTGATGCTGGTGGTGCTGTGGTGGGGCTGGGACTACGCCATCCGCGGTCGCGTGCAGTCGATGGCAGGGCTCGAGAGCGTCTCGATGCTGTGGTCGTACCTCGCGCTGCCGGTGGGCTCGCTCTTCTGCCTGTTCGGCATCGTCGGCAATTTCCTCGACCCGAAGCGGCTCGAGCTGGAGACCGCGCAATGAGCGCCGCGCCGGGCCGCCCCATGCGGGCGAACGGCTCCCCTGAGGAGCCGCAAGGACACGAAATGCCGACAGTGGGGGCTGGATCATGAGCACCGTGATGGTTGCGACGATGGTGCTGTGCTTCGCACTGTCGATCTCGGTGGCGGTGTCCATCGGGCTGGCGTCGATCCTGGGCATCCAGGTGAGCAACGCCAACATGCTGATCTCCGTGAAGGAGATGTTCAACTCGATCAACAAGTTTCCGCTGGCGGCCATTCCGTTCTTCATCCTGGCCGGCAACCTGATGGAGACCGGCGGCATCTCGCGGCGCCTAGTGGAGTTCGCCAAGAGCATCGTGGGCGGCGTGCAGGGCGGCCTGCCGATGACCTGCGTGCTCACCTGCATGATCTTCGCCGCGGTGTCGGGGTCGTCGGTGGCAACCACCTTCGCGATCGGCGCCATCCTGATCCCTGCGCTCATCAAGCACGGCTATCCGACCTCGTACGCTGCGGCGCTCCAGGCCACCAGCGCGGAGCTGGGCGTGATCATCCCGCCGTCGATCCCGATGATCCTGTACGGCGTGAGCGCCGAGGTGTCCATCGGCGAGCTGTTCATCGCGGGCTTCGGACCCGGCATCCTGATCAGCCTCGCGCTGATGCTGTTCGTATGGGTCTACTGCAAGTGGAAGGGCTGGGGCAAGAACGACGGCGAAGGCCGCATGCCTTTCGGGCGCGCGCTGTGGCAGGCCGGCTGGGCGCTGCTGATGCCGGTGATCATCCTCGGCGGCATCTACGGCGGTATCTTCACGCCGACCGAAGCCTCTGCGGTGGCGGTGTTCTACGCACTGGTGGTGGGCATGCTGATCTACCGCGAGATCAGGCTGGGCGACCTCTACGCGATCCTGCGCAAGTCGGTGGTGTCGTCGGCGGTGATCATGTTCATCATCGCCAACGCGGGCCTGTTCGCGTTCCTGATCACCCGTGCCGGCGTGCCCGATGCGATCGGCCACTGGCTGCAGGAGGTGCTGAAGTCGCCGGCGATGTTCCTGCTGGGCGTGAACGCGGCGCTCTTCGTGATCGGCATGTTCATCGAGACCAGCGCGGCGATCATCGTGCTCGCGCCGATCCTGGCGCCGGTGGCGGTGCACTTCGGCATCGACCCGGTGCACTTCGGCCTGATCATGGTGGTGAACCTCGCGCTCGGCATGATCACCCCGCCCTTCGGCGTGAACCTGTTCGCGGCCTGCACGGTGGCGCGCATCTCGCTCGACCGCATCGTGAGGCATCTCGTGCCGTTCGTGCTGGTGATCCTCGCTTGCCTGATGGTGATCACCTACGTGCCGTGGATCTCGCTGGCGCTGCGGGATCTGGTCTACGCGAGATAGTCAGTCGCGGCGCAGGTACACGCTCGGCGGCACGCCCAGCGTGCGCCGGAACATGGCGGTGAAGGCGCTCGGGCTCTCGTAGCCGTGGGCCAGCGCCACCTCCAGGATCGACGCGCCCGCTGCCAGCCGGGGCAGGCTCAGCAGCAGCCTCGCCTGCCGGCACCACGCACCGAAGTTCATTCCCGTCTCGCGCTGGAACAGGCGCGCGAGCGTGCGGGTGTTCATGTGCAGGCGCGAGGCCCACTCGTCCAGCGTCGCGGGCAGCGAAGGATCGCGCACCAGTTCCTCGCACAACGCGGCCAGCCGGGCATGGCGCGGCATCGGCACGTGCAGCGAGAGCGCCGGCGCGGCCTCGATCTCGTCGAGGATCAGCTCCATCACGCGCTCGTCGCGGCTGCCCGGCGCGTAGTCCAGCGGCAGCGACACGGCCGTGACGATCAGCTCCCGCAGCAGCGCGCCGACGTGGATCACGCGGCACTCGCTGCCCAGGTCGGCGCGCGTGCCCGGCTCGACGAACACCGTGCGCATGCGAACCTCGCCGGCCATGCGGATGCGGTGCTCCATGCCGCCGGGCACCCACACTCCGCGGCCGGTCGGCACCACCCAGCTGCCGGCGGCGGCGCTCACCAGCATCACGCCCGAGATCGCGTGGATGAGCTGGCCGCGCCGGTGCGTGTGCGGCGGAATGAAGGCGTCGCCGGCAGGGTCGGTCGCCAGCACCGCGACCGCGCGCGGGGTGGATTCGCCTTGCTCGGGGCGGAGGTCGATCGCTTTGTCCATTTCTCGACGATGCTTGCCAATTCGTAGCAGGAATATCTTCTCACGGCTTCCTACGATGCTTTTTTCACTCCTACCGCAAACGAAAGAAGCATCCGTCATGAACAAGCGCCGACTCGGGCTGCTCACCGGCACCCATGCCGTCAACGACCTCTACCAGGGCCTCGTGCCCGCCCTGCTGCCGTTCATGGTGCTGGAGCGCGGCTACAGCTACACCGCGGTCAGCGGGCTGATGCTGGCGGCCACGGGCCTGTCGAGCGTGGTGCAGCCGCTGTTCGGCCTGTACGCCGACCGCCACCCGCGCAGCTGGCTGGTGCCCACGGGCTTCCTGGTGGCCGCGCTGGGCGTGGTGCTGGCTGGGCTGAGCCAGAGCTACCTGCTGACCTGGATCGCGATGGCGCTGTGCGGCCTGGGCATCGCGGCCTACCACCCGCCGGCCACGGTGGCTGCACGCGCGGCCGGCGGCGGCTCGCAGAAGGCGATGAGCGTGTTCTCCGTGGGCGGCACCATCGGCGCCTCGTTCGCGCCGGTGCTGGCGGCCACGGCCGTGGGCGGCGGCAGCCTGTCGCGCAGCTACCTGCTGGGCGTGCCCGCGCTGGCGATGGGCCTGGTGTGGTTCGTCGTGAACACGCGGCGCGGAGCGGCCTCGGGCAGCGCCGCCGCCGCGGCGCGCAAGGCCGGCGACCATCTGATGAGGCCGCACAACGACTGGCGCGCCTTCGGGCTGCTGGTGGCGACCATCGTGGGCTGGTCGATCCCATACGTCACGGTGATGTCGATGCTGTCGCTGCGCATCACGCGCGACCTGCACGGCTCGGCCTTCCAGGGCGCGGCGGCGCTCACCGCGTTCACTGCGGCGGGCGCGGTCGGCACGCTGCTCGGTGGGTGGCTCGGCGACCGCATCGGGCGCATGGGCACGATCCGCGCGGGCTACCTCTTCGCGCTGCCCTCGCTCGCGGGCATCGTGCTCGCACCGAGCGCCGGCTGGGCGCTGGCCTGCACCGGGCTCTTCGGCCTGTGCATGTTCCTGCCCTTCGCGGCGCAGGTGACGCTCGCGCAGGACTACCTTCCGCGCAACCCGGCCACCGCCAGCGGCATCGCGCTGGGGCTGGCGCTGTCGGTGGGCGGGCTGGTCTCGCCGCTCTTCGGCATGCTGTCGGACGCGCGCGGCCTCGGCGTGACGCTGACCGCCGTGCTCTGCCTGCTGTGCGTGGCGGCGGTGCTCGCGCTGCGGCTGCGCAATCGCACCATGCAGACGATGCCTGTCGACGCCGAGGGAGCCGCCGCCTGAAAGCGGCCCGGCGCATGTTCGCTGCCAGAATCGGGCGCAGGGCCGAAGGGCCGGCGAAACGACGAGGAGGGACACTGCGCCATGAATCGATTCCTGAGCTGCGTATTGGGGAGCACGCTGCTGGCTCCGGCTGCCTTCGGCGCCGGGCCGACGACGGCGGTAGCGCCAGGAGCGCCGGTAGCGCCAATAGCGCCGACGACGCCGGCAGCCGCCGCCGCGCCGGCCGATCCCGCAGCAGGCATCCGTGAAGTCGAGTCTGCAGTGCGCGCCTGGGCCGCGGCATGGTCCGCACGCGACGTGACTCGCTACCTTGCCGCCTACGCGCCCGACTTCACCCCGCCGCGCGGCCAGGACCGCAAGGCATGGGAGGCCGACCGCCGCGCCCGCATCGAGGAGAAGGCCGCCATCAGCGTGGAGATCGACAGCCTCGTCATCAGCCTCAAGGGACAGGCGGCCACCGCCAGCTTCCAGCAGACCTACAGCGCCGACAAGCTGCGCGAGAAGAGCCGCAAGACGCTGGAGCTTCAGCGCGTCGGGGGCCGCTGGCTCATCCGCAAGGAGGGCGCGGGCGGATGATGCAGGCGCCCGGACCAATGGCCCTGTAAGCCAAACGGTTCACGAAGGTGTCACCGCTTGCAACCATGCTGCAGCCTTCGTTTCCCCAAGGCTGTGGCTGCCATGTTTCCCACCAAGACCGACAAGGCGCGCAACGAACTCCAGGGCGGACAGCGCACGCTCACCCAGCGCGAACGCGCCCTGCTGCTGATGGCCGACGGCCGGCGCTCCCTGACCGACTTCAGTCCCCTCTTCCCCAATCGCGATGAAGCCGAGCGGACGATCCAGGCGCTGATCGACAAGGGCTACCTGCAGGGCCCCAAGGCTGCAGCCGCACCGGCCGAGCCTCCCGCACAGCCCGCGCCCTCGCCCATCCCGGCCGTCGAGCCGATCCAGGTCGCCACCGCCGCCGACACCTTCGACGGCAAGCGCTCGCTGGCGACCACGCGCATGTTCCTGTTCGACATCTGCGAGCGCATGTTCGTGCGCCGCGACCCTAAGTTCGCACTGCAGATGCGCGACGCCCTGCGCGAGGCGCGCGACCGCGAGGCGATGCTGACCATAGCCGCGCTGATGCTCACCGAGATCGAGAAGACCGCCGGCGTGGAGCGCGCCGAATCGCTGCGCGAGCGCATCGACCGGCTGCTGCCGCCGGCCGAAGTGATTCACTGAAGACCCCGGCCGGGCCTGTGACACCATCGCCGGGTGAATCTTTCCTCGCGTCCCACACCCGCGCTGTCCGAGCGCCTTCTCAACTGGGCCAGGCGCCTCAAGCGCGACGGCGTCACGCTCTGGTTCGCCTGCCGGCACGCCGCCACGCCCTGGTATGCCAAGGCGCTGGGCGTGTTCGTGGTGGCCTATGCCCTGAGCCCGATCGACCTGATCCCCGACTTCGTGCCGGTGCTGGGCTACGTCGACGACGTGCTGCTGCTGCCGGGGCTGATCTGGCTCACGATCAGGCTGATTCCGGCGTCCGTCCTCGCCGAATGCCGTTTGCAGGCCGATGCCTGGATCCAGCGTGCCGGCGCCAGGCCGACCAGCCGCTGGGGCGCCGCGCTGGTCGTGGCGGTGTGGATCGCGGTCGCCGCCGGGGCCTGGTACCTGTGGGCGCGCTGATCGCAAAAAGCCCGGATCGCCGGCCGTGCCGCGCGATCCACTACACTCCCCGGGGTCAGGAGAGAGCCCCGCATGCCGGGGCCGCCGAAGGCGCAGGGGGAAGTTTCCCCCGAACGCTCAGGCAAAAGGACTGACGAGGCGCCGGTGAAAACCGGTGTTTCCTTGCTGGAGAGAGGCCGCCGCCAAACACAGGCAGCGGCCCACCGAAGGAGCAAACCCCGATCGTGGGGCGAATCTCTCAGGTAAAGCGGACAGCAGGGGTGGCCCATGGCTTGCGTCATGGATTTCGACTGCCCCTTTGGAGTGCCCCGTGGCCGCTTCCCCCGCATCCGCTACCGAACTTCTCAAGACGCCGCTGTACGACCTCCACCTGGAGCTGGGCGCACGCATGGTGCCCTTCGCCGGCTATTCGATGCCGGTCCAGTACCCCGCCGGCCTGATGGCCGAGCACAAGCACACGCGCGACGCGGCCGGTCTGTTCGACATCTCACACATGGGCCAGCTGCGCCTGGTCGGCGCCGACGCCGCGGCCGCGTTCGAGACCCTGATGCCCGTCGACGCGATCGACCTGCCCGCCGGCAAGCAGCGCTACGGCCTGCTGCTGAACGACGAGGGCGGCATCCTCGACGACCTGATGTTCTTCAACGAGGGCAACGGCTCGATCTTCGTGATCGTCAACGGCGCCTGCAAGGTGGCCGACATCGCCCACATCCAGCAGAAGATCGGCTCGCGCTGCGAGGTGCGCCCCCTGCCCGACCATGCCCTGCTCGCGCTGCAGGGCCCGCAGGCCGCGGCCACGCTGGCGCGGTTGTCGCCCGGCGTCGAGCGCTTCGTGTTCATGACGGGCGGCGCTGTGCAGATCGGCGGCATTGCGGCCTTCGTCACCCGCAGCGGCTACACCGGCGAAGACGGCTTCGAGATCTCGGTGGCCGCATCCGACGCCGAACGCCTCGCCCGCCTGCTGCTGGCCCAGCCCGAGGTCAAGCCCATCGGCCTGGGCGCGCGCAATTCGCTGCGGCTCGAAGCGGGCCTGTGCCTCTACGGCAACGACATCGACACCACCACCACGCCCGTCGAGGCCTCGCTCAACTGGGCGATGCAGAAGGTGCGCCGGGCGGGCGGTGCGCGCGAAGGCGGTTTTCCGGGCGCGGCCAGGGTGCTTGCGCAGCTCGCCACGGCCACTGCCGGCGCGGCCGGCCGCACCGGCCACGACACGCTGAAGCGCAAGCGCGTGGGCCTCGTGGCGCTGGAGCGCATTCCGGTGCGCGACGGCACGGTGCTGCAGTCTTTCGAAGGCCAGGACATCGGCCTCGTCACCAGCGGCCTGCTCGGCCCCACGGCCGACCGCTGCATCGCCATGGGCTACGTGGCCACCGCGTTCGCCGAACCCGGCACGCGCGTGCAGGCCATCGTGCGCGGCAAGCCGGTGCCGATGGAAGTGTCGACCATGCCCTTCGTGCCCACCCGCTACTACCGCGGCTGAACGGCTAGGCTCTGCACCCCGAAACATTTTTTCCACGAGGAGTTTTTCCACCATGAGCATCAAGTACACCAAGGACCACGAATGGGTGTCGGCCGAAGGCGACGCGGCCACCGTCGGCATCACCGTGCATGCGCAGGACGCGCTGGGCGACGTGGTGTTCGTCGACCTACCCGAGATCGGCAAGACCTTCGCCCAGGGCGAAGTCGCCGGTGTCGTCGAATCGGTGAAGGCCGCCGCCGACGTGTTCATGCCCGTCTCGGGCGAGATCACCGAAGTGAACGAAGCGCTGCGCGCCGACCCCTCTCTCGCCAACAGCGACCCGCTGGCCGCCGGCTGGTTCTTCAAGGTCAAGCTGAGCGACCCCTCGCAGCTCGACGCGCTTCTGGACGCGGCCTCGTACGACAAGTTCGCTGCCGAGTCCTGATCCCAGAAATCGGACAGCCGGACGCAGAAGGAATACAAGAACCAGGCAGAAGTCGCAGAAGAAACCGAATCAACTCCTGGTTCTCCTTCCGCGACCTCTGCAAAACCTTCGCGACTTCCGCGTTCTGACCCCGCTCCCCCGCCCCAAGCTCTTATCACCAGCCCTGCCATGTCGAAGCCCGCTGCCCTCCCCACCCTGCAAGAACTCGAGAACGCCGAAGAATTCATTGCCCGCCACATCGGCATCGATGCGGCGGACGAGGCACGCATGCTGCCGGCGATCGGGTCGGAAACGCGCGCGGAGCTGATCGACGGCATTGTGCCCGCCGCCATCCGCCGTGCCAGGCCGATGCGCCTGCCCGCGCCGGTGACCGAAGCCGACGCGCTGGCCGAGCTGAAGGCGATGGCGTCGAAGAACAAGGTGCTGCGCAACTTCATCGGCCAGGGCTACTACGGCAACCACACGCCGGGCGTGATCCTGCGCAACATCCTCGAGAACCCCGCCTGGTACACCGCCTACACGCCCTACCAGGCCGAGATCTCGCAGGGCCGCATGGAAGCCCTGCTCAACTTCCAGACGATGGTGTGCGACCTCACGGGCATGGCCATCGCCAACGCCTCGATGCTCGACGAGGCCACCGCCGCCGCCGAGGCCATGACGCTCGCCAAGCGCAGCGTGAAAAGCAAGAGCAACGTGTTCCTGGTCTCGGGCGACTGCCATCCGCAGACCATCGAGGTCATCAAGACCCGTGCCGCGCCGCTGGGCATCGAGGTCAAGGTGAGCACCGTGTCGGAAACGCTGCCGCACCTGATGGTGAGCGGTGCCTTCTTCGGCGTGCTCGCGCAGTACCCTGCCACTACCGGCCACGTGCACGACCTGCGTCCGCTCGCGGGCCATGCGCACCAGTGCGACGCGGCCTTCATCGTCGCGGCCGACCTGCTGGCGCTGACGCTGCTCGCGCCTCCGGGCGAATGGGGTGCCGACATCGTCTGCGGCACCACGCAACGCTTCGGCATGCCGCTGTGCAACGGCGGCCCGCACGCCGCCTACCTGGCCTGCCGCGACGAGTTCAAGCGCTCGCTGCCGGGCCGCCTGGTGGGCGTGAGCGTCGACACGCACGGCCAGCCGGCCTACCGCCTCGCGCTGCAGACGCGCGAGCAGCACATCCGCCGCGAGAAGGCCACCTCCAACATCTGTACCGCGCAGGTGCTGCCGGCCGTGGTGGCCAGCATGTACGCCGTGTACCACGGGCCCGACGGCCTCACACGCATCGCGCAGCGCGTGGCTGCGCTCACCGCCGTGCTGGCCAAGGGCCTCGCGCAGATGGGCCGCGAGCCGGTGAATGCCACCGCGTTCGACTCGCTGACCATCCGCACCGGCGAAGACACGCAGGCGATCATCGAGCGCGCGCAGGCAGCAGGCGTCAACCTGCGCCAACGCCTGCAGCAGCACCTGGGCATCTCGCTGGACGAGACCAGCACGCGCGCCGACGTCGAAATGCTGTGGGCCCTGTTCGCGCCCGCCGGCACGCAGGCGCCGCGCTTCGACGAACTCGCCGGCAACACCACGCCGCTGATCCCCGAAGACCTGCGCCGCACCAGCGCATTCCTCACGCACCCGGTGTTCAACACCCACAAGAGCGAGACGGCGATGCTGCGCTACATCCGCAGCCTGTCGGACAAGGACCTCGCGCTCGACCGCAGCATGATCCCGCTGGGCAGCTGCACCATGAAGCTCAACGCGACCAGCGAGATGATCCCCATCACCTGGCCCGAGTTCGCCAACATCCACCCCTTCGCACCGCCCGACCAGCTGCAGGGCTATGCCCAGCTCGACGCCCAGCTGCGCGCCTGGCTGTGCGAGGCCACGGGCTACGCGGGCATCAGCCTGCAGCCCAACGCGGGCTCGCAGGGCGAGTACGCGGGCCTGCTGGCCATCAAGTCCTTCCATGAGGCCCAGGGCCAGGGCCACCGCAACATCTGCCTGATTCCGTCTTCCGCGCACGGCACCAACCCGGCCAGCGCACAGATGGTCGGCCTGCAGGTGGTGGTGACGGCCTGCGACGCGCAGGGCAACGTCGACATCGACGACCTCAAGCGCGCCTGCGAGAAGCACAGCGCCAACCTGGCCGCGGTGATGATCACCTACCCCAGCACCCACGGCGTGTTCGAGACCCGCGTGAAGGAGCTGTGCGAGCTGGTGCATGCGCACGGCGGCCGCGTGTACGTGGACGGCGCCAACATGAACGCGCTGGTCGGCGTGGCCGCGCCGGGCGAGTTCGGCGGCGACGTGAGCCACCTGAACCTGCACAAGACCTTCTGCATCCCGCACGGCGGCGGCGGTCCCGGCGTCGGCCCCGTCTGCGTGGTCGAAGACCTCGTGCCCTACCTGCCGGGCCATGCCACGGCCGGCGTGCCTTCCAACGGCGTGGGCGCGGTGTCGGCCGCGCCGCTGGGCAACGCGGCGGTGCTGCCGATCAGCTGGATGTACTGCCGCATGATGGGCGCCAAGGGCCTGCAGGCCGCGACCGAGACGGCCATCCTGAGCGCCAACTACATCAGCGCGCGCCTGAAGGACCACTACCCCACGCTGTACGCGAGCCCCAACGGACACGTCGCGCACGAGTGCATCCTCGACCTGCGCCCGCTGAAGGACACCAGCGGCGTCACCGCCGAAGACGTGGCCAAGCGCCTGATCGACTACGGCTTCCATGCGCCCACGCTGAGCTTCCCCGTACCCGGCACGCTGATGGTGGAGCCGACCGAGAGCGAGCCGCTGGCCGAGCTCGACCGATTCATCGACGCGATGATCGCCATCCGCGGCGAGATCCGCCGCATCGAGGAAGGCGTCTGGCCGAAGGAAGACAACCCGCTCAAGCACGCGCCGCACACGGCCGCCAGCCTGCTGGGCAGCGAGTGGAGCCACACCTACTCGCGCGAACTCGGCGCCTTCCCGCTGGCTTCGCTCAAGACCGCGAAGTATTGGCCGCCTGTCGGCCGCGTCGACAACGTCTACGGCGACCGCAACCTGTTCTGCAGCTGCGTGCCGGTGAGCGAGTACAGCGAGCAGGCCGAAGAGGCTTGAGCGAAAGGCCCTGCGAAGTCTTCTACTGCGAAGGCTCGCGGCGGTAGGTCGCCCACTTCACCGTCAGGATGTCCGCCGCGATCTTCGCGGCGTTGACGCCCGCGTAGGGCTCGGACGGATCGAACTGGAATGCCTCGCGGTAGCGCCTGACCTGCGCGTAGTCCTGGTCGAAAGTCATCGGGCCCATCAGCTCGGCCGGGTCGGTGCCCGCGGGAAGCGCGAGGAATTTCTCCGAATCGGTGGCACTCTGGTAGAGGTCAACGCTCATCAGGTTCATGGGGGTGTCTCCGAGCTTGGTTTTGGACCAGCCAAGGCTCGGCGACCCCGAGGGGCCGTGCAATCGGTGCGGGCCTACATCGCGCGCCGGAGCAGGCCCACGGCGCCGGCAAGCCCCGCCGTCAGGGCTGCTTCTTCTTCGCGATCTCGCCGGTGGCGATCTGCTGGCGCAGCCCGCGCAGGCTGGCCTTGGCCTTGCGCTCGTTCTCGGGGCCCATGCGCACCAGGATCTTCTGGCCCGCGGAGAGCGACTCCAGCTGCTGGTCGACGTATTCGTAGCGCACCCAAGGGCGCTGCGAGGGCACGTCGCCCTTCACCTCCACAAGCCGCACCTGCACCGGGCCCTTGGGCTCCGGCGCCTGCAGCAGGTGGTCGATGACGGCGATGAGCCTGTCGTTGAAGTAGCGGCCCGGATAGCCGAGTTCTTCGTACGCCTGCTGGAACAGCGGATAGAGCTTTGCATACACGGCGGCGGCCTTCGCCGGATCGACCGACTCGGCCAGCAGCACGATGCCGTTGTAGCGCGCCGCGTTGTTGGCGGCGATGGTCTGCACCCCGCCCTGCGGCCCCTCGGTGATGAAGCGCTGGCCCGCGGGCTGCACCGGCCACACGCTTGGCGGCGCGTGCTCGCGCGGCAGGTTGTCGACGGTGGCGACGAAGCGCCGCACGATGCCGTCGGGCCGCAGGAACTCGGCGACCCTCTTGGCGCCGAGAAGCTCGCTCAGCGCCTTCGTCACGCGCGCATCGGAATCGGCCAGCTTGGGCAATGCCGGGTCAGGCTGCGCCAGCACATCGACCGGGTTCTGCGGGCCCGTTGGCGCTGCGGCAGGCGGGGGTGCGGCAGGCGCGTCGTTGGGCGCGGCGGCCACCGGCACGGGCTCGGCGGGTTTCTGCTGTTGCTGCTGATACCAGCGCCAGCCGAAGAACGCGGCTGCGAGCAGCACGAGCACGCCCACGACGATGGTGCCGATGGGCGTTTCACGGCGGGGTCTGAACTCGGGGGCGTCGCGGGTGTCGCGGTTGTCGCTGTCGGACATACGGGCGGTTTCCTTGTGCTGGAGTGTCAGGAAGGCGAGCGGCTATGGTGCACCAGATCGGGTCATGGCCGGCCCGCCTCGTCGTAACGCCCTGTGACGCGGCTGTCGCGCCGAAGTTCAGCAAGAAGCTCGGCAGGTTCAGCCCGGCTGCGCGCTCAGCGACTGCAGCCACGCCAGCGTGGCCTGCAGCTCGGCCGGGCGAATCTCGTGCGCACCGGGGAAGTCCGTGCCCGACAGCGCCAGCGGCAGGGTGCGCGCCAGCTCGCGCGTGGCCTGCGCCGCGCTCGGCGGAATCACGTTGTCGGCGCTGCCGTGGCTCACCCACAGCGCCTTGCCCTCGAAGGCCTCGGGCGGCGCGATGTGCGGCACCACCTGCGGCAGCAGCCGGCTGTGCCACACCATCGCGGCGCGCACGCTCGCGGGCCTGGTCAGCAGCAGCGACAGCGCCATGATCCCGCCCTGGCTGAAGCCGCCGACGATCACGCGCTCCGGCGGCACGCCCAGCTGCTGCGCGGCCGAGGCGACCATCTCGCCGACGAGGAAGCGGCTTTCGCGCTCCTGCTCCTCGTCGATGCGGCGCTCGCCGTCGGGCAGCACCTGGAACTCGAACCACGCATAGGCGTCGGGCGACAGCACATAGGGCGCGCGCAGGCTCAGCACGTGGAACTGCGACGGCATCATGCGCGCGAGGCCGAACAGGTCCTGCTCGTTGCTGCCGACGCCGTGCATCAGCACCAGCAGCCAGGGCTCGCGGGCATCGGGTTGCGCGCCGTGCGCGAGGAATTTCAGGGGCAGGTGAAGCTGGGTCATGGTTTGGGCGGATGTGATGTTGTTCGTCTCTTCCTTCGAATCAGCGGAAGCCCCGCGCCAGCGCGCGGGTGAGCTCGGCCGACGGAATCTCGCGGCAGCCGGTCGCGTTCTGCCCCGACCACAGCGGAGAGAAGTCACCGCTGCCCTTCGCTTCGGCCTTGGCGCGCAGCGGCGCGATGGCCGAGGTGGCCAGCGGAAACTCCGGCGCCGCCTTGCCGATGGGCCCGAGGTCGCGCATCGCGCGGTTGACGATGCCGCGCGCCGGCCGGCCGGTGAAGAGATTGGTGAGCGCCGTGTGCCGCGCCGCCTCGCTCTTGAGCGCCGCGCGGTGGACCGCGCTGGTCGTCGCCTCGGGCGTAAGCATGTAGGCCGTGCCGATCTGCACGCCCGCCGCGCCCAGCGACATCGCCGCCGCCACGCCGTCCGCATCGGCGATGCCGCCAGCGGCGATCACCGGCAGCTTCACCGCCTTGACCAGCTGCGGCAGCAGCGCGAAAGTGCCCAGCTGCTTCGTCAGGTCGTGCGAGAGGAAGTGGCCGCGATGCCCGCCGGCCTCCAGCCCCTGGGCGATCACCGCGTCGGCGCCGTGCGCCTCGAGCCAGAGCGCCTCATCCACCGTGGTGGCCGAGGCCAGCACCTTGGCGCCCCAGCCATGCACCTGCGCCAGCAGCGCCTCGGAAGGCAGCCCGAAATGGAAGCTCACGACCGGCGGCTTGAACTCGGCCAGCAGCGCGGCCACCTCGGCGCTGAAGGGGTTGCGACCCGGCCCGGCCGGAATGCTCGCGGCGTCGATGCCGTACTCGGCGTAGTAAGGCGCCAGCGCGCTGCGCCACGTGGCCTCGCGCTCGGCGCTGGGCTCGGGCGGGGTGTGGCAGAAGAAGTTGACGTTGTAGGGCTTGTCGGTTCCCGCGCGGATCGCGGCGATCTCGCTGCGCAGCGCGTCGGTGCTCAGCATGGCTGCCGGCAGCGAACCCAGGCCGCCGGCATTGCTGACCGCGATGGCCATCGCGCTGCCTTGTATGCCGGCCATCGGGGCCTGGATGAGGGGGAGTTCGGTGCCGAGAATCTGCTGCAGCGAGGTGGTTGTCATTCGAGGGCGCTCCTTTGTCGGATGCCGTCCATTCTCCAGCCAAGCCCTTGGGCGCCGCCGCGGCAGGGTCATCGTCCGGTGCGGCGACGACCCGGGTTCAGGAGGGCCTCACTCCTCGCTGGTCCACTCCACCTGCACGCCCAGGCTTCGCAGGTTCTCGACGAAGCGCGGATGCGCGCGGCGGATCGGCGCCGCGTTGCGGATCTCGGAGCGGCCCTCGATGCTGGCCGCCACCATGAAGAGCGCGATCGCCACGCGGATGATGTAGGGGCTCTCGACCACCGCCGGCGTCAGCGGATTGCCGCCGAAGGTGATGAGCCGGTGCGGGTCGGACGAGAACACGTGCGCGCCGAACTTCGAGAGCTCGCCCGTCCAGCCCAGCGCGCCGTCGTAGACCTTGTTCCAGAACATCGCGTTGCCCTGGGCACGCACGCCCAGCGCGATGAAGATCGGCAGCAGGTCCACCGGGAAGTACGGCCACGGCGCCGCCTCCACCTTGGTGAGCACGTTGCTCGTGAAAGGTGTCTGCACCTTCAGCGGGCCGCTGCGCACGGCGCGCGACCAGCCTTCCTTGTGCTCGATCTGCACGCCGAACTTGGCGAAGGTGCGGTCCAGCAGCGGAAAGTTCTCCGGGGCGCTGTTGCGCACGACCACGTCGCCGCCGGTGATGGCGCCCAGCGCGAGGAAGGTGGTGATCTCATGGAAGTCTTCGTCGAAGCGGAACTCGCCGCCCTTGAGCGCGCCGCCGCCATGCACCGTGAGCCGCGAGGTGCCGATGCCCTCGATGCGCACGCCGATCATCGCCATGAAGCGGCAGAACTCCTGCACGTGCGGCTCGGAAGCCGCATTGGTCAGCGTCGAGGCGCCGTCCGTCGCGGCGGCGCACAGCACGAAGTTCTCGGTGGTCGTGACCGAGGCGTAGTCCAGCCAGTGGTCGGTGGGCATCAGCCGGCCCTTGCTGCGCACGAGCAGCGAGCCCTCGGTGCGCTCCACCTCGCCGCCGAAGCGCTGGAACACCTCCACGTGCGGATCGATCTCGCGCACGCCCAGCGTGCAGCCCTTGACGTTGTCCTCCAGCCGGGCCACGCCGAAGCGCGCCAGAAGCGGCGGCACCAGCATGATCGACGAGCGCATCTCCTCCGGCAGCCGGTGGCGCGATGCGTCGAAGGCCGTCTCGCGGTGGTGCAGTTCCAGAGTGCCCGTCTCGTGGTCCATGCGAACGTCGCTGCCCAGGGTGCGGAAGATGTCGAGGATCTTGCGCACGTCGGTGATGTCGGGCACGCCATGCAGGCGAAGCGGCTCCCAGGTGAGAAGCGTGGCGCAGAGCACCGGTAGCACTGCGTTCTTGTTGGCGGAAGGGGTGATGCGGCCACGCAGCGGCGTACCGCCGTGCACGATGAGGTTGGACATGGAGAGGAGAGAAAGCGCGAAAGCGACCGGATGGGAGGCGGCAGTAAAGATTCGGAAATAGTCCGAAACGGGAGACAGGACTTTACCGCCTGAACGCGCCACGAACGGCGCCGAAGTTGTAAGAACTCAAGGCAGAAGACGCGAGATCAGCAACTCTTTCGCATTAATTTCGCTTGTTTTCGACTTCTGCCTGCCGGCCCGGAGAGCCGACTCGCGACGAACTTGTTACTCCCCTGCTTCGCCCGGGCTCGCCTAGATTGGCGGCACCCAGCCCCATCCGCTGGAGAAACGACCAACATCCCAAGGAAAAGCGAAATGAGCAACGCCCCCTCCTCCTACACCGGCGGCTGCGCATGCGGCGCGATCCGCTACGAGATCCCCTCCGAGCCGATCTTCCAGAACCACTGCCAGTGCCTCGACTGCCAGCACAAGAGCGGCACCGGCCACGGCTCGTACCTGAGCTTCATGCGCAGCGGCGTGAAGCAGACCGGCAGCGCCGCGCTGTGGGACATGGTCGGCGACAGCGGCAACGTGAAGACCCGAGCCTTCTGCCCCGCCTGCGGCTCACCCGTGTACATGACTTATGCGGCGATGCCGGACGTCATCACCGTGCATGCCGCGAGCCTCGACGATGCGAGCCGGTTCAAGCCGCAGGCGGTGACTTATGCAGTGCGCGGATACGAATGGGACGTGCTGGACCAGGCGCTGACCAGATTCGAGAAGATGCCGCCGGGCCAGTGAGCGATCTAGCTCGTCAGCGCCTCGCACTGCACCTCGATCCGCTCATGAAGCAACCCCAGCGCCGCCGACAGCAGCCGCTGCAGCGAACTGCGCTGCCCCGCGTCGAACAGCGGCGCAGGGTCCGCATCGGATGAAGCGGCATCGCGCCGGTCTTCATCCCAGCCGAGCAGTTGGACGAGCGTCTGCGCGCCCTGAACGACGTCGCGCGCATCGTTGAGGAATGCGGCCTGGCTTTGCCGCGAAGCATCGAGGCGCTCGCCCTGGACCCACTCGAAGGGCCTGAACTGGGCTGTGGGACGGTAGGACGCGCCGGCGCAGCGGGCATCGGCGCCTGCCGCGTCGTTCGAAGAAGCATTGGCCATGTGTGGGCCTCCCAAGGATGTCGATTTGCAGAAACCGACGCACCCGCTGCTAAACGGGGGCGGCAGCTCGAACGGGTTAGCAGACCGGGACATCCTTGCGGAAACCGGCAGGGCGCGAGCCCTCCCGTTCGAGCCGCCTAAAAGAGGTTCGAACGAAAAAGCCGCAGACCAAGTGCGGTAGCTGCGGCTTTCGTCGCAGGATGTCAGCGGGCTGCTAAACCCGGCCTCGCTCATCACGAGGCGGGGGCAATGTAAGCGCTGTAGATGACGCACGTCAAGCTGAGCCCCCGGCCCGTTCGCCCATACTCGCGGCTTCACACAGGAGGTTGGCGTGAGCATTCAGCGTACTGGAGGATGCGTCTGCGGGTCGGTGCGTTTCGTCGCCCATGGCGAGCCTGCTCGCACCTTGCAGTGTCACTGCAGGTTCTGCCAGCGGATGACCGGCTCGACTTCTTACGCGCAGTCGACGTATCCGATGGAAGCGGTGCGGTTCTCGGGCGAACCGATGGCACGCTACTCGCACAGATCGGAAACCAGCTCGAAGCAGGTGCACGTTCATTTCTGCCCCAGGTGCGGAACCACGCTGTCGCTCACATTCGAGCGCTGGCCGGAGTTCCGGGCGATTTCCCGGGGCGCCTTCGACGACCCGAACTCCGTTTCGATCAGCACCCACATCTGGACCAGCTCGGCGCAGACGGGGGTGATGCTTCCCCCGGGAACGGACTGCTTTCAGCTTGCCCGAGCCGACCTGGCCGGCTCGCCACAGACGCCGGAGTGCTTCGACACACCGAGGTTTGCGCGTGGAAGCGATGCGTGACGCCGCAGGGCGCTTCATCGCGCTTTTGCTCTGCTACGATTGTTTCCCCGGGAAAACAGCCTCCCGCTCTGCAAAGAAAGACGGTGTCCCGTCCAAGCGCTGGTGACTCACAACGGAGCCTTCCGTGGACACCGCCTTGCCCGACACTTCTTCCCTCGCGCCTTCCGCGCGCCCCGAGCCGATCTCCTTCTCCGAAGCCTTCCGCTTCTGGCTCAGGCTCGGCTTCATCAGCTTCGGCGGCCCCGCCGGACAGATCGCGATCATGCATGCCGAGCTGGTCGAGCGGCGGCGCTGGATCAGCGAGAAGCGTTTTCTGCATGCGCTGAATTTCTGCATGCTGCTGCCCGGCCCCGAGGCGCAGCAACTGGCCACCTACATCGGCTGGCTCATGCACCGCACCTGGGGCGGCATCGTGGCCGGCGCGCTGTTCGTGCTGCCCTCGCTGTTCATCCTGATCGCGCTGTCGTGGATCTACCTGCGCTTCGGCAACTTGCCCGTGGTCGCGGGCATCTTCTACGGCATCAAGCCGGCGGTCACGGCACTGGTGCTGCATGCGGCGCACCGCATCGGCGGCCGCGCGCTCAGGAACCGGTGGATGTGGGGCATCGCGGGCGCGGCCTTCCTGGCGATCTTTGCCTTCGACACGCCGTTTCCGGCCATCGTGCTTGCCGCCGGTCTCATCGGGTACTTCGGCGCGCGATGGGCGCCCGGGGTCTTCGCGCTCGGCGGCGGCCATGGCGGCGCGACGCAAGGCTACGGCCCCGCGCTGATCGATGACGACACGCCCACGCCGCCGCATGCACGCTTCTCGCGCCGGCAGCTGCTCAAGGTGATTGCCTTCGGACTGGGCCTCTGGCTGCTGGCGATGGGCATCCTCGTCGCCGTGCTGGGAACCGAGAGCACGCTCGCGCAGATGGGCTGGTTCTTCACCAAGGCGGCGCTGCTGACCTTCGGCGGCGCCTACGCGGTGCTGCCCTACGTCTACCAGGGTGCCGTCGAGCACTACCAGTGGCTTTCGGGCGCGCAGATGATCGACGGACTGGCGCTCGGGGAAACCACGCCGGGGCCGCTGATCATGGTGGTGGCCTTCGTGGGCTTCGTCGGCGGCGGGCTGAAGCAGGTGCTGGGGCCTGACTCGCTCTTCCTGGCGGGCGCCCTGGCTGCAACGGTGGTGACCTTCTTCACCTTCCTGCCCTCCTTCATCTTCGTGCTGGCCGGCGGCCCCGCCATCGAGGCCACGCATGGCAGGCTGGGCTTCACCGCGCCGCTGTCGGCCATCACGGCGGCAGTGGTCGGCGTGATCCTGAACCTGGCGCTCTTCTTCGCCTACCACGTGCTGTGGCCCAAGGGCTTCGGCGGCCATTTCGACGCGGTGTCGGCGCTGATCGCCGCGGCCGCGGTCGTCGCGCTGTTCCGGTTCAAGGTCGGGGTGATGCCGTTGCTGGGCGCCTGCGCGGCCATCGGGCTGGCGGTGACCTTGGCGCTGCCCTTGCTGCGCTGAAGGATTCGGCATGCCCCTCCGAGCCCCGGCAGGAGCCGAACCGGCGAGCCCCATGCCCCGACCACGCCGCGGCCTCGCGCGCCTGCTGCCCTCCGGGGTCGATCCGGGCGCCCTGCCGCTGCTCGTCGCGCGGGGCCTTCGCGCCTTCGCCGATGGATACATGGCCGTGCTGCTGCCGGCCTACCTGCTGTCGATAGGGCTGGGAACGCTGGAGGTCGGCATCGTCAGCACGGCGACGATGCTGGGCTCGGCGCTCGCGACGCTCGCGGTCGGCGCGTGGGGATATCGCTTCGCGGCGGGGCGCCTGCTTCGCTGCGCCGCCCTGCTGATGGCCGCGACGGGCATAGGCTTCGCCGGGCTCTCCTCGTTCTGGCCGTTGCTGGTCGTGGCGCTGGTCGGCACGCTCAACCCCAGTTCAGGCGACGTCAGCGTTTTCCTTCCCCTGGAGCACGCGCGGCTGGCCAGCGCGGCGCAAGGCCACGCGCGCACGGCCCTCTTCGCCCGCTACAGCCTGCTCGGCGCCTTGTGCGCGGCCCTGGGTGCGCTGGCTGCGGCGGCGCCGGACTGGCTGGTGCGGCACACGGGACTCGGGCGGCTCGATGCACTGCGCGGGATGTTCGTGGTCTACGCCGCCATCGGACTGATCGTCTTCTGGCTCTATCGGAACCTGCCAACACAAGCAGGCGCGGGCAGCACTGACAGCATGCCCGTGGCGCCAGCTCCGCTGGGCCCCTCACGCCGCGTGGTGATGCGGCTGGCCGCCCTCTTCAGCATGGACGCGTTCGCCGGCGGGCTCACGGTCAACGCGCTGATGTCGCTCTGGCTGCTGGAGCGGTTCGGCTTCTCCTTGACCCAGGCCGGCGTGTTCTTCTTCTGGACCGGTTTGCTGAGCGCGGCATCGCAACTGGCAGCGCCCGCGGTGGCGCAGCGCATCGGCTTGCTCAACACGATGGTGTTCACGCACCTGCCTGCCAACGCCTGCCTCGTGCTCGCCGCGGTAGCGCCGAGCCTGCCGGTCGCGCTGGCCCTGCTGATGATCCGCAGCTCGCTGTCTTCGATGGACGTTCCCACGCGAACGGCCTATGTGATGGCGGTGGTGACGCCTGCCGAACGCAGTGCGGCCGCGAGCTTCACCGCCGTGCCGCGAAGCCTGGCCGCGGCCATCAGCCCGACGCTCAGCGGCGCGCTGTTCGCAGCGGGCTGGATCTCGCTGCCGCTGGTCGCATGCGGACTCCTGAAGATCACCTACGACCTCACGCTCTGGCGCGCGATGCGGCGTGACCGGCTGGAGGGGGACTGAGCGCAGCCGTGGAGGCACGAAGCCCTCCCGGAACACGACGATCAGGTCGCCTCAATGGATGTGCTGGTGATGCACATCGGGAACGTGGGAGTGCGCGTGGCGCATCGGCTCGTGCACATGGGAGTGGCTGTGCGATCCCACGGGAAGCACGTCGTGCGTGTGGTCGTGATGGCCGTCGTCATGGCGGTGCGCGTGCTCATGCTCAAGGCGTTCGTGCTCGTGCTCGTGGCCGTGCGACTCCGCCAGGTGCAGCGTCACACCCAGCATCATCAGGGTGCCGCCGGCGGCCATCGCCCAGGTTCCGCTGCGATCCCCCAGCGCGACGGAGAAGGCTGCGCCGATGAACGGTGCGAAGGCGAACACGGAGCCCGTGCGTGCCGCACCGAAGGCCCGCTGGGCCAGAAGGTATAAGCGCAGGCTCAACCCATAGCCACTCGCACCGATCGCGAACAGCGCAACTGCGGCGCCCCACGCCGGCATGGGCTCGCCGAGCAGCCATGCGAGAACGGCCGTCGCTACCGTTCCCATGGCCGCCTTGCCCAGCACGACTTGTCCCGGGTCGCGTTCAGCCAGGGCGCGCGAAAGCGTGTTGTCAGCCCCCCATGCGGCGGTGGCGAGCAACACCGCGAGCAAACCCCACGACTGCATGGCGCCGCTGCGCCACTGGTCCAGCACCAATGCGACGCCGCCAGCCAGCAGGAGCAGCATCGCGGCCCACACGCGCCGGTCCATCGTCTCCTGATACAGCAGACGCGCGAGCAACGCCGTGAACAGCGCCTCCAGCGTCAGCATCAGCGAAGCGCTGGCGCCGCTGGTGTGCTGGAGCCCCCAGGCCAACGCCACGGGCCCGAGCACGGCACCGAAGGCGGCCATCGACAGGAGCCGCGGAACATCGCCCCGCACCACGCGAGCCTCTCGCTCCATGCGTTGACGCGAAGCCATGCCGATGGCTGCCGCGCCCGCGTACAGCAACGCGGCCGTGGTGAATGCACCCAGCCCCTTGCCGAAGTGCTGGACCAGCGGCGTGCTGACGCCGAAGAGAAGCGCCGCAAGCAGCGCGAGCAATCCGCCGCGTGCGGCAGGCAAGGAGAAGTGTTTCGCCGTCATGGGATGCCTGGTTCATCGTGAAGCGAATGGCTGTCCGCTCGTGGCGTCGGACAGCCTCGGCCATGGCAGAGATTCCTGAATGCCGGGAATTCATGCTCCTGGGGTTCCTGGGCGCATTCTCTGCGCACTCTGAAAGCCACGGCGAAGGTTCTGCCGGACGGGTGGAGTTGCGCGAAGGCCGGGAGCAGTTCAGCATCCCCAGTCCTCCAATCCCAACGACCAGATACGGAGACCCGAATGAGAAAGCTCAAGATCATGGAGCACGTGTCGCTCGACGGCGTGATCCAGTCCTCCGGCGAAGACGGCTTCCCCTATGCCGACTGGACGGTGCCCTACCGCACGCCCGCCGGCCGTGACGAGGTGCTCGCCGCACATGGGCAGCGCTTCGACCTGCTGCTGGGCCGACGCACCTACGACATGTGGTCGGACTACTGGCCGAAGGCGCCCGCGGGTCCGATGGCGGACGGCCTCAATGCGGCCACCAAGTTCGTCGTCACCCACCGCCCGGAGAGCCTTGCGTGGGGACCATTCGAGGCAGTCGGCGCCGACGTGGTCGAGGGCGTGCGGCGCATCAAGTCGCAGGCGGGGCCGGACCTCGTGCTGTGGGGCAGTTCCACGCTCACCTCGACGCTGCTCGCGCAGGGACTGGCGGACGCGGTCATGCTGATCGTCTACCCGGTGCTCGTGGGCACGGGCAAGCGCCTGTTCGCGCAAGGGACGCCGGGACGCGCCTTCGAGCTCGTCGGCGCGAAGACGACGCCGTCGGGCCTCTTGCTCAACACCTACAAGCTCGCGGGCGCGTTGAAGGCGGCGTAGCCGGGTGGCAGGTGCAGCATCGGCGGCATGCCGCATGCTTCAGAATCAGGCATGAACCTGCGACAGATCGAGGTGTTCCGCGCGGTGATGATCACCGGCTCGGTGAGCGGCGCGGCACGCCTGCTCCACGTTTCCATTCCGGCGGTCAGCCGGCTGCTTTCTCATACCGAGAGCCGGCTCGGCTTCCTGCTCTTCGAACGGGTGAAGGGCCGCCTGCATGCGACGGCGGAGGCGCGGCGCCTGTATCTGGAAGTCGAGCAGGTCTATGGCGGCGTGCAGCGCATCGGCAGCCTCTCGCACGATCTCGCGCTGCGGCGGCGCACCCTGTTGAGCATCCTCTCGAGTCCGAGCATCGGGCAGACGCTGGTGCCCCTGGCGATCTCTCAGCTGCGCAACGCGATGCCCGACGTGCAGGTCCACTTCCACTGCCTCACGCACGAGGCGTTGAAGGAACGCATCCTGCAGCAGCGGGCCGACCTCGGCATCTCCACCTTTCCGGTCGACCACCCCAACCTCGCGACCAGGCCCCTGGCAAGCAGCCGCCTGATGTGCATCTGCCCGCGCAGCCACCCGCTGGCCATGCATGAGGAAGTCGGCCTGGACGAGTTGCTACCCCATGAATTCATCGGCTATCCGCACGGCTCGCCGCTGGGCCTGCGCATCGACCAGATGTTCGAGACGCGCGATGCGTCCCCGCGCATCAGCGTGGAGGTGACCTCGCCGCAGTACGCCTGTTCGCTGGTGCATGCCGGCGCCGGCATCGCGCTGGTGGACGAGTATTCGCTGCAAGGCTGGCTCGGGTCGCCCTTCAAGGTGATACCGGTGCGCGGCGCGCTTCCGATCGTGGCCGACCTGGTGTATCTGCAGACCGAGCCGCTTTCGCCAGCGGCCCAGGCGCTGCTGCGCGCCCTGCACAGCGTGCTGCTGCAGCGCGGACTGGCGATGCCGTTGGCGGACGACGACGAGATCCTGCGCTGACGCCCCCTGCCGGATGCCTGCGCGCCCTGCGCCGGTGCAGGCGCGCATGCGCGCACCAGCGGGAGGCAGACCTTTAGCACGCTGTTAAACCCGAGCGACAAATCGTCATTCGACGTCGCGCGAGCCGCTTCGAATAATCGATTGCACCGATCACACGGCTGCAACGAAGAAGGTTCAAATGACATCGCGCCCAGGCTCTCCCCCCCGTTTTCTCGGCCTTGCCGTCGCCCAGATGGGCCCGGTCCACCTGTCGGACAGCCGCGAGTCCGTGGTGGCCCGCCTGGTCGACATGCTGCGCCAGGCCCACGGCCGCGGCGCGGAGTTCGTGACCTTTCCCGAGCTCGCGCTCACCACTTTCTTCCCGCGCTACTGGATGACCGAGGAGGAAGCCCGCGAGCGCTTCTTCGAGCGCAGCATGCCCGGCCCGGCGACGCAGCCGCTCTTCGACGAGGCGCGCAGGCTCGGCGTGGGTTTCTACCTCGGCTATGCGGAGCTCACCGAGGACGGCCGCGCCTTCAACTCGGCGGTGATCGTCGGGCGCGACGGCAGCATCGCGGGCCGCTACCGCAAGATCCATCTGCCGGGCCATTCGGAGCACAAGCCCGAGGAGCCCTTCCAGCATCTCGAGAAGAAGTTCTTCGAGGTCGGCGACCTGGGCTTCCGCGCATTCGACACCGATGGCGTGCGCATGGGCATGTGCCTGTGCAACGACCGCCGCTGGCCCGAGACCTACCGCGTGATGGCGCTGCAGGGCGCCGAGGTGGTGGTGCTGGGCTACAACACGCCCTCGCTCAACATCCACTGGAACGAGCCGGCACACCTGCGCACCACCACGCACCTGATCTCGCTGCAGGCCAACGCCTACCAGAACGGCATCTGGGTGGCAGCGGCAGCCAAGTGCGGCTCCGAAGACGGGCACCACATGATCGGAAGCTCCGTGATCGTGGCGCCGACCGGCGAGATCGTCGCGCGCGCCGTCAGCGAGGAAGACGAAGTGATCTGCGTGCGCGCCGACCTGGCGCTCGGCGCGCACTTCCGCGAGCACGTCTTCAACTTCGCCAAGCACCGCCGCCCGGAGCACTACCGCCTGATCGTCGAGCGCACCGGCGCCGGGGATCCGCTGCCATGAGCGGGCAGCAGCCTTCGTCCGCACCGAGGGCCCTGGGCATCCTGGGCGGCATGGGACCGCTGGCGGGCGCGACCTTCGCGCTGCGGATGGTGCAGCTGACCGAGGCCGCCGTAGACCAGGACCACATCCCGACGATCCTGTGCAACGACCCGCGCATCCCCGATCGCTCGAGCGCCATGCTGCAGGGCGGCGAGAGCCCGCTGCCCGCCATGCAGCGCGGCATCCGATTGCTGGAGGCCGCAGGCGCCGGCTGCATCGCGGTGCCCTGCAACACCGCGCACCTCTGGTTCGACGACCTGAAGGGCGCCACCCATCTGCCGTTGCTCAACATCGCCGAGGCGGTGGTGCAGGACCTGCGGGGCCACGGGCTCCTGCAGGGCAAGGTGGGCGTGCTCGGCACGCCGGCCACGCTGGCACTCGGCCTGTACCAGCGCGCGCTGGAGCAGGCGGGGTACGAGGCGATCGTTCCCGCGGCCGACGATGTGCAGCGCCACTGCGTGGCCGCCATCGCTGCGGTCAAGGCCGGGCAGGTCGATGCCGCATGGGAGCCCGCCGCACAAGGCATCCGCGCGCTGGTCGCACGCGGCGCGAAGGCCGTGGTGCTCGGCTGCACCGAGCTTCCGCTGGCGGTTCCGCATCACCGGCGCGGCGAGTTCGACTGCGTGCTCACGGACTCCATCGACGCGCTGGCCCTGGCAGCGATCGCGCACTGCCGCCGGGGGCACTGAGGCGCCCTTCCCGCTCTCCCCTTTTTTACTTCCACGAAATCCACGAAAGCCCCTTCCGATGATCCATCGCAAGTTCTCCCGCCCGATGGCCGTGCTGGCCGCCGCCTTCGGCCTGCTCGCAGGCTCGGCACCGACCTGGGCCGCGTGGCCCGAGAGGCCCATCACCTTCGTCGTGCCCTCTGCGGCCGGCGGCTCGCCCGACGTGCTCTCGCGGCTCGTGACCAACGAGGTCTCGAAGTCGCTCGGCGTGCCGGTGGTCATCGAGAACCGTCCCGGTGCGGCCGGCAACATCGGCATCCTGCAGATCAAGAGCAAGCCGGCCGACGGCTACACCATCGGCTACGGCAACGTGAACACGCTGGCGGTCAACCGCACGCTGTTCAAGAAGCTGCCCTACGACGTGGACCGCGACCTGATGCCGGTGGCCCAGGCCTTCGACCTCTACAACGTGCTGATCGTGCCCAAGGAGTCGCCCATCCACGACGTTGCCGGGCTGGTGGCCGCGGCGCGCAAGCAGCCGGGCAAGCTGTCCTTCGGCGCACCCGGCATCGGCACCACCGGCCACATGGGCGGCGAGCTGCTGCGCAGCATGGCCGGCATCGACGTGCTCTTCGTACCCTACAACGGGGGACCGGCCGCGCTGCAGGACCTGATGGGCGGACGCATCGACTACCTGTTTGCCAACTCTTCCGAGGTCGGCCCGCTGGTCGCGTCCGGCAAGGTGCGCGCGCTCGCGGTGAGCAGCACCAAGCGCATCGCCATGCTGCCCAACGTGCCGACGCTGGACGAGGCGGGCATCAAGGGCTACGAGACCGTGGCCTGGGGCGGCGTGGTCGCACCGCGCGGCACGCCGCGCGAGGTGATCGAGAAGCTCAATGCCGCGATCAACGCCGCGCTGGCCACTCCCAGCGTGCGCGAGGGCCTCGCCAAGCTGGGCGCCGTGCCGGCCGGCGGCACGCCCGCCGACTTCCAGCGCACCATCGACCGCGAGACCAGGCGCTGGGGCGAGCTGATCGAGCACAACCGCATCGAGAAGCTCGACTGATGGCGGGCCCCGCGACTCCATCCGGGCAGCAGCAACAACATCACTTGCTGCTGCTGCGCGGCGGCACGGTGATCGATGGCAGCGGCGCCCCGCCGCGCCGCGCGGATTTGCTGGTCGAGGGCGACACCATCGCGGACATCCTGCCGCCGGGCAGCGAGGTTGCCGGCGCCGGCATCGTCGAGCTCGACGGCCTGAGCCTCGCGCCCGGCTTCATCGACTCCCACACCCACGACGACGGCTACCTGCTGGCGCATCCGGACATGGTGCCGAAGGTTTCGCAGGGCGTGACCACGGTGGTGACCGGCAACTGCGGCGTGAGCCTCGCGCCCGTGCCGCCCGGCAGCCCCCTGCCCCAGCCGCTCGATCTGCTGGGCCCGCCCGAGCTGTTCCGCTATGCGAGCTTCTCCGGCTGGATGGACGCGCTGCGGCAGGCGCCCGCCGCGGTCAACGTGATCCCCCTCGTGGGCCACGCCAGCCTGCGCGTGAGCGCGATGGACGATCTGCAGCGGCCCGCCACGACGCAGGAACGAGGCGCCATGCGGCAGCTGCTGGCCGAGGCGCTGGACGCCGGCGCGTTCGGCATGTCCACCGGCACCTTCTACCCGCCCGCACAGCACGCCACCACGCAGGAGATCATCGACATCGGCCAGACCATGCGGGGCCGCGGCGGCATGGTCTACGCGGTTCACCTGCGCGACGAATCCGACCGGATCGACGAGGCGATCGAAGAGGCCCTGGAGATCGGGCGTGCACTGACGGCGCGCGTCGTGTTCTCGCACCACAAGCTCGCGGGCGAGCGCAACCATGGCAGGTCGGTTCAAACCCTCTCGCGCATCGACGAGGCCGGCGCCATGCAGCCGGTCTGCCTCGACTGCCATCCCTATCCCGCCACCTCGACGATGCTGCGGCTCGACCGCGTGCGGCTGGCGCGCCGCACGCTCATCGCATGGTCGAAGGGCGACCCGTCCGCGCAGGGGCGCGACTTCGCGGACCTGCAGCGCGAATGGGGGCTGGACGACGAAGCCATGCTGCAGCGGCTCGCGCCCGCGGGCGCCATCTACTTCCTGATGGACGAGCGCGACGTGGAGCGCATCCTGGCGCACCCGCGCACGATGGTGGGCTCCGACGGGCTTCCCTTCGATCCGCATCCGCATCCGCGCCAGTGGGGCACCTTCACCCGCGTGCTGTCGCGGCTGGTGCGCGACAAGGGTCTGCTCACGCTGGAAGCCGCCGTCCACAAGATGACCGGACTGGCCGCGAGCAACTACGGGTTGGTCGACAGAGGCCTGCTGCGGCCCGGCTTGCGGGCCGACCTGGTGGCCTTCGACCCGCAACGCGTGACGGACCTCGCCACCTTCGACAACCCCGTCCAGGCAAGCCGGGGCATCGAAGGCGTCTGGGTCAACGGGCAGCGGGTCTGGGACGGGCAGCGCCCCACCGGCCTGCGCCCGGGGGAGGTGCTGCAGCGGCACTGAGCCGGCATTCCTCTTCTATCGATGATGCGCACGACGCAGAAGGCCCGGGTCCTTCCGATCCGAGGCCTGACAAGGGCGAGCGATCGGAAGGAGCTTCAGCGGATGCTCGACGCGTATTGAAAGGCCGCAGCCGCCGGAGCCGGCCTCACTTCCAGTTCGTCTCGACCCAGTCGCGCACCTTCGCCCACTCGGAGGAATTCTTGATGTAGTCCTGCGTCGCGCTCACCAGTTCGCCGACGTTCCTGTAGTCGTCCAGGCCGAAGGGCTGGGCCAGGGGCACATTGCCGCGCATGTAGTTGCCGCCGAGCATCTGGCCGGCCTGGACCGCCGCGAGTTCGGCGGTGGCGTCCATCGTGAGGTTGAGCAGTGCCGTCGCCGGCACGGTGCCGTTGCCGAAGGGCCACAGCCAGTGCGTGACGCCCCAGTCCAGCGGGTTCGGCACCGAGCCGGGCGAGATGCCGACCGGGTTCACGCCGGTGCCCAGCGAGAGCATCAGGATGTCGGAGGTGCCGCTCGCGTAGCCCTGGTAGATCGCCTCCACCATCGCCGTCATCGAGGGGTTGTTGGCGAAGGTGCCGCCGTCGGCGAAGTAGCCGTAGCTGCCCACCTGGTAGGGCGGAAAGTAGGTCGGCGCGGCCGAGGTGGCCAGTGCTGCATCGACCATGCTGATGCCGCGATAGGCGTTGCTCGGGCCGTTGGAGATGGTGCAGGGCTCCCAGCTGTTCTGGCTCGGGTCCCACAGCCGCGCGGAGTTGACCGCCACGAAGCGGCCGGCCGACGACAGCGCGCCGGTGCCCACCAGCTGCTGCGCGACCTGCTGCAGGCCAGTGTTGACGTACTGGCACTTGAAGATGCCCGGGCCGCTGCCCAGCAGCTCCTCGGTCGACTTCGCCGGAGCCTTGTCCTGCTGCTTCGCTTGCGCATCCAGCAGCCAGCCGTTGGGCTTGAAGATGGTGGCGCCGTCGTTCTCGTAGATGTTCACGATGTCGCCGATGGCCACGCCGTTCACCAGGCCCAGCGAGATCAGCCCGCCGGTGGAAGTACCGGCAAAGCCGTTCGCGCCTGCGACGATGCCGAAGCTCTGGTCCAGGTCCTGGATCAGCAACGCCGTGATGACGCCGCGAATGCCGCCGCCGTCGCAGCAGAGAATCTTGAAAGACATGCTGTGCTCCTTGCTCGAGTGGATGGGCGCCGCGACGCCCTCTTTCCATCGAAGGCACCGGGCTTTCAATGCGGGGGTTGCCGGTGAAGCGATCGTTCCCCACGCCGAACGATCGCTGGCTGGACAGCCACGGATCTCTCAGGCGCAATGTGGGTCAATCCGTGCGGCGATGCATCACTCGAACAGGTGAGTTTCGGCCTCCGGGGAGCAGGTCGATCGGGCCGTACAGCCCTCCTCATACAAAGAAAGTCGTCATTCCTGCGTGCCGTCTGGCAGCCTGGCGATGACCTTGATCTCGAACTTGAAGCCGTAGAGCCACGTCACGCCGACGCCGGTAAGCGTGGGGTGCGGCGCATCGCCCCAGTACTCGGGCACGATGTTCCAGACCGTCTCGAAGTTCTTCTCCGGGTCGACGATGAAGACGGTGACGTCGACCACGTCGTCGAAGGTGCAGCCCGCGGCGGCGAGCACGGCGTTCAGGTTCCTGAATGCGAGCCGCGCCTGTGCTTCGAGGTCGGGCTCGGGCGAGCCGTCCTCGCGGCTGCCGACCTGCCCCGACACGAACAGGAAGCCGTTGGAGCGGATCGCCGGCGAGTAGCGGTTCTTTTCATAGAGCGCCTGGCGCCCGGGCGGGAAGACGACGTCGCGTTTGGCCATGGATGCTTTCTTCTTTCTCTTCAATCAATCAATGAACGGAATGAAGGGACTTTAGAAAAGCCAGCCTCGCGGATAAACGGGCAATGCCGACAATGACTGTTTGGGCAGACCAAACAATCGATCGACACTCAAGGCACCTGGGAAAGCGCGCACATGGACCGTTTCGACGCGATGCAGGCCTTCGCCCGCGTGGTGGAGGCAGGCAGCTTCACCAAGGCGGCGGAGACGCTGCACATGAGCAAGACCAGCGTGACCCAGCTGGTGCAGCAGCTCGAAGCCAGGCTGCGCGTGAAGCTGCTCAACCGGACCACGCGCAAGGTCGGTCTCACCGCCGACGGCGCGGCCTACTACGAGCGCGTGGTGCGCCTGCTGGCCGACATGGACGATGCCGAGACCAGCCTCTCGGGCGCATCGGCTTCACCGAGAGGCCGGCTGCGTGTGGACGTGCCCACCCCGCTGGCCCGCACGATCCTTGTGCCGGAGCTTCCGGCGTTCCACGCACGCTACCCCGACATCCAGCTCGACATGGGCGTGAGCGACCGCATGGTCGACCTCATCGGCGACAACGTCGATTGCGTGGTGCGCGGCGGCGAGCTCACCGACCAGTCGCTCATGGCGCGCCATGTGGGAGACCTGCAGCTCGGCGTGTACGCGGCGCCCGGCTACCTGGAGCGCGCCGGCACGCCCCGCGATCCGCGCGAGCTGGAAGACTCGCACCACCGCATCGTCGGCTTCCTGTGGTCGCGCAACGGCAAGACCTTTCCGTATGCGATGCAGCGCGGCGGCGAGCGCATCGAGGTGCAGGGCCGCTACGTGCTCTCGGTCGACGACGGCAACGCCTACCTCGCGGCAGGCCTGGCAGGCCTGGGCGTGCTCTGGCTGCCCGACTACATGGCGAAGGCGCACCTGCCCGGCGGCGAGCTGGTGCCGCTCTTCGAGGACTGGAGCCTAGATCCGATGCCGCTGTACATGGCGTTCCCGCCGAACCGGCATGTGAGCGCCAAGCTGCGGGTGTTCATCGACTGGGTGGTGGAGGTGATGGCGCGGCATGCGCCGGTCGTCACCCCTGCGCCTTCGTAGCCCTCAATCGCGCAGCGGCCGAGCGATGGGCCTCGGCGACGCTCTGGAGGCTGCCGGCGCGGCCGAGGCCGAAGGGCGGCATGTTGACGTAGATGTTCTCGTAGGTGCCTGCAGACACCGCGTAGGTCTCGTGCCAGATGCCGACGGAGCCGTCGGTGCCGATGGCCCTGTTGAAGGCGCGCCATGCCGGGAGGTGCTCGGCCTCCTTGTCCTTGGCATAGGCCAGCAGCTGCTCCATGGAGCGCCAGTACTGCAGCACGAGGATCGTGCGCGAGAACCACAGGTCGGCGTGCAGCAGGCCGCGCTCGGGCTGCTGCGTGAGTTCCTTGAGCATCCGGGGCATGGCCGCCGCGACGGGAAGCCACTTGTGCAGCTTCAGCGGCTGGTTGATGCGCATGCCGATGAGGAAGACGACGAAGTCGCCGTCCAGCCGGGCGGTCAGGCGTTCCGGGTGAATCATGGAAAGGGCCTCCTCGAGTCGTGTTCGGGTGGTGTTCGGGTCGTGTGTCCGGGTCGGCCGGACTATGTCACCGCGGGGCCCGAGCGGCGACCGCCATGCGACGAAACGCCTGTACGTGGCGCCAAGTGCGCCTGGATCAGGGTAATCCCTCCCCCACCGGAATCAGTGGAAATTGCGGATTTGCACTGCTGGAGCCCCCAAATGGCCCATCCGCTGGAGGAAAATCCATTGCATACAAAGGCAATAACACCCTCCACAGCGCCATGAAGACACTCGACGAACTCTTTGCCAATGACGAGTCGCTCCCCACCGTCCCGCGGGTGGTGTCCGACCTGATCGAGATGCTGCGGAACGACGAGGTGTCCTTCGCGGCGGTCGCGAACCGCATCGAGCTCGACCAGGTGCTCGCGGCGAAGGTGCTGCAGATGATCAATTCGCCGCTGTTCGGGCTGCGGCGCAAGATTTCGTCGATCCAGGGCGCGATCCTGATGCTGGGGCTCTCGGCGATCCGCTCGGTGGTCGTGAGTTCGGGCCTGGCGGGCACCTTCAGGAAGGTCGAGGGCGTCAGCCTGCCGGCCTTCTGGGCCCACAGCCTTCGCGTGGCCTCGGTCTCGCGGTACCTGGCTTCCAAGACGCGCCACGTCGACCCGAACCTGGCGTTCACCGCCGGCAGCATGCATGCCATCGGCCACCTGATCATGGCCCAGGCGATGCCCGGCCGGATCGGCGAGCTGAACGCCCTGCACCCCTTCGAGTCGCTCGGTCGCGCGCAGCTGGAGCTGGTCGAGTTCGGCTACCACTACGGCGACGTGAGCGCGTCGCTGGCGCGGCGCTGGGGCTTCGCCCCCGACCTGGTCGGCGGGCTTTCCAGCTTCGTGAGCCCCGACAAGTCGGAGCATGCCGATGCGCTGGGTGACGTGCTGCACCTGGCGGTGTGGCGCGTGGCGCTGGAGCGCCAGGGGGTCGACCTGGGCAAGCTCGAAGGCGGCTGGCCGAGCCAGTCGGCACTCGCGGCCGGCATCACCGAGGACGTGGTCCAGGAAATGCCGGCGCCTCGCGAACTGGCGGCCGAACTGGAATCGATGATCGCCTGACGCCGGCCCGCCCCCCGGCCGGCCGCGGGCTCAGGAATCCTGCGAGGAGACCACCTCGCGCAGCCGCAGGTGCTCGGCGCCCGCCCAGTCGACAGGCTGCTGGTTCTTCGCGCGCAGATAGTGGTGCGAGAACACCGGCAGGTAGGCTTCGAGCGTCTTCCCTGCAGCGCCCTCGCCCGCCAGGTTCATGCACATCGCCGCCACCTCGCTGGTGCAGAAGTGGTCGTCGCGGCCCGAGTTGCGCAGCTTGTACTGCGTGATCTGCTCGGGGCGGAGGCTGAGCACCGGCAGCCGGTCGAGATAGGGGCTCCTGCGGAACATCTTGCGCGCCTCGACCCAGGTCGCGTCGAACAGGATGAAGAGCGGGCGCTTCGCGGCTGCGCCCCCGTGCAATGCCGGCTGCTCGACGCCCTGCACCACCCGCTCCGGCGCGGCGTACTGCCCCGGAAACACCACGTAGGGCTGCCACTGCGGATCGTTCAGCAGCGCCAGCAGCGCGGGATCGACCTCGGTACGGGCCCAGCCGAATGCGAAGGTGTCGGCCACCACGTCGGCAACCAGCCAGCCGGTGTTGGTTGGCTTGAGCGGCTCGATGTCGGCCATGATCAGGCACACGCCCGCGCGTGTCGCAACAGATGGGCGTATGGCGCACATGCAATGGCTGGGCAGCAGGCGGCAGCCCGCACAACGCTCGCGCTTGAAACCGCCGCGGGCGAGAAAGGGCTTGGCGCTTCGCGCCAGGCGGGCGGCGCGAAGAAGGGAAACGGCGTGAGGCATGCGGGGATTCTCCGCGGTGTCGCCGCCCACGCTCTACGCCCTGCGATCAGGCAGGCGCGGCGGCATCGCGGTCGATGCCGGCGACCAGTTCCCGAAGCCACACCCGATGGGCACGGAAGCTGCCCAGCTGCTCTTCGGCCGCCTCTCTCGACCTCAGGTACCGGTCGAGAAAACGGAATCCGACCCGCGCGGCGGCGCTGCGCAAGGCTTCATCGGCCAGATCGCATTCGTAGAGAAAGTCGAAGCGGGTCGCCCAGAACCCCTGCTCGGTGCCGGCGAGCCGCTCGAACCCGGCCGGGTCTTCGATGCTGAACTCGATGAACTCCAGGCCGCCATCGCTTTCACGAAGCGCGCAGACCCTGCTGCCGTGGTCCCACAGCGGGACCAGGGTGGGCCCTTCGGGCGCACGGGCGCCGTGATAGTTGTAGAACGGCGGCCCCAGGCAGAAGCCCCGGAAGGCCTCGTGAAGGCACTGGCCGGCGGCCAGCTGCAACAGCGCGGCGGACATGCCGAGCCGCTGCAGCTCGGGGATTCGCAGGTGCTGGTCGATCACGGCCATGTTTTTTTCTCTCGATCCTTCTCGCACGGTGGCCCGGATCATGGCGCATGAGGACCCAGGCGGCTCAGGGCGCAGGCGTCGGCGTGATCTTGCGGATCTTGTTGTTGAACATGTCTGCCACGTAGACGTTGCCCGCGGCGTCCACCGCCACGCCGTAGGGTCGGTAGAACGTCGCTGTCTTGCCCACGCCGTCGTCCGCCCCGGAGGTTCCCGCCTTGCCCGCCAGCGTCCTGACCATGCCGTCCGGCGTGATCCTGCGGATCACATGGTTCGAACTGTCGCCCACGTAGAGGCTGCCGCTGGAGTCGATCGCGATGCCCACCGGAAAAGAGAAGGTCGCGTCGTTGCCTTTGCCGTCGGCGTGACCGCTCGTGTTCCGCTTGCCGAACGGCGTCGTGACCACGCCCTGCGGCGTGATCTTGCGGATCACGTGGCTGCCGAAGTCGGTCACGAACATGTTGCCGGCGGCGTCCATCGCGATGCCGGCGGGCACGCTGAAGGTTGCGGCCGTGCCGGTGCCGTCGTCCGAGCCCTGCGCGCCCGAGCCCGCAAAGGTGCTGACCGCGAGATCGGGCGCGATCTTGCGGATCCTCTGGCCCAGCGAATCGGCGACGACAAGGTTGCCCTGCGGATCGAAGGCGATGCCCGAAGGCTGGGAAAACTTCGCGCTGGTGCCGTTCGCGTCAGCCCAGCCGGCAGTCCCGGCGGTCCCGGCCAATGCGCTCACCACCCCGGTCGGCGTGACCTTGCGGACCAGGTGGGTCGTCAGTTCGGTCACGTAGATGTTGCCGGCGGCATCCAGGACCAGGTCGAAAGGATCGGACAAGGTTCCGCCCGCGCCCTTGCCCGCCACGGTCGAGACAAAGCCCGAGGGAGAAATCGCGCGGATCAGCTTGTTCTGGGCATCGGTCACGTAGAGGTTGCCGGCAGCATCCAGCCTTACACCCCTTGGGATTTGGAAGGTGGCGGCGAGCCCCTCGCCGTCCGCATCGCCGGGGGTGCCCGTACCCGCGAACGTCGAAACCGTTGCCAGTGCCTCCTTGCAGCTGACCGTCACGCCGGTGACCTCGGCGGCTGCGTTGCCGCCGCCGTTGCTCACGGTGCAGAACTGCCACAGCGGCTGGGTGCGCACGGTGACGGCGTAGGTGCTGCCTTCCTTGACGGGAGTCGCGAAGCTGAACTTGCCGTCCGCCGTGAGCGTCAGGTCGTCGCCCGCATTGTTCTGCAGCACGAGCTTGCCGCTGGTGATGCCGCTGAGGGTTCCACCGACCGTGTGCATCGCCACAGGCGTCTCGGGCTGAGGCTGCGGCTGCGGCTGCACGATGGGAGCCAGCGGAACGAAGCCGCCGCCTCCTCCGGAGCCTCCCCCGCAGGAGGCCAGCACCACGGTGGCACCGGCGATGGCGCAGACACTGGCAAGAGCAGACATGCGGGGCGAGAACATCGGTTTCCTTTTCTTGGACGTGGGCACTTCGCCTGGCGGCGAAACGACAGGTTCCGGCACCCTTGGCCGGCGTTGGAAGAGGCGAATTCCAGAAACAGCGATAGGTCTTGGTCGAAGCACTAGAACCTCGCGCGAAGCGAAAACCGCCCCTGCGCGACTGGTCTGGACGTGACGAGCATTATCTTTGTTAACTATTTGTGTCTCAGCCATCCCCGGAATTCGGGATGTCGGAATACAAGAATCCGCCGCCGGGACGCAGGCGGGCGCAGGCCGGCGTCCTGGAACGCAGGCCCATCAGGGGGTGAAAAGGAAAGCAAGACCGGCCGCCGCCGCCACGGCCGGCCTCGACGCCGCCGGCTAGACCAGCCGCAGGTCCCTGGGTGCCACGCCGTCGAACACCTTGGCCAGCTGCGCCGGGGAAAGGCCGTACATCCGCTGGAACAGCCCGCCGAACACCGCACGATATTCGTTGAGCACCGGATAGTCGCGGTTCTGGAACAGCGTCGCCTGCGTCAGCGCCTGCTGCTCGCCAACCACGCGCCCGCCGGCCTGTGCCGATAGGCCGCCGCCGAGCACCCAGTAGACGGTGCCGTGGCCGTGGTCGGTGCCGCGGTTGCCGTTCTCGCGGAAGGTGCGGCCGAACTCGCTGATGACGACCACCACGGTCTGTCGCCAGGCGTCGTCGCCCATCTCCTGCGCGAAACCGGCGACGCCGCGGCCCAGCTCTTCAAAACGGTTGGCGAGGTAGCCGGTGGCGCCGCCCTGCCCCACGTGGGTGTCCCAGCCGCCGACGTCGACAAAGCCGAGGTCGAAGCGGTCGCGCATCAGCAGCGCCATGCGGCGTGCCACCAGCTCGAAGCCCTTGGCGGACATGGCGTTTCGGCTGGCCGCGTCCATCTCGGCCTGCACCGCGCGCATGACCTCGTCGCGCACCTGGAAGCCCTCGGCCACCGGCTGGGCCAGCGCGGTGTTGCGGTACATGGCGGTGATGACCTGGCTCTGCCGCGCGTCGATGCCCGAGCGCGCATTGCCGGCCAGCGCCATGTTGGCGGCCTTGGCGCTGCCGCGCATCGAGATCGGCAGCTGGTCGGTGAAGGCGATGGGCGACACGTCGGTGACGGGGCCCGCGCCGAGCACGCCGGCCAGCCGGTTGAGGAAGCCCGAGCGGTAGTCGCGGCGCTTGTCGAGGGCCTGGCCGAGTTCGATGGAGTCCTGCGTCTCGAAGTGGCTGCGCGTGAGGTCGTCGGTGCCGGCGAAGGCGATGAAGGATGCCTGCTTCTGCTGGAACATCGGCATCACGCTCTGCGCCAGTGCGGGATGCAGGCCCCAGTTGCCGTCCAGCGGCAGCGCGCCATTGGGCGTGCCGGGCCGCGCGATGGCGATGTTGGGGCGCGAGGCGTAGTAGAAGTCGCTGCTCGTGGGCACGAGGAGGTTGCTGCAGTCGTACGCGCCGCGCAGGAACACGACCAGCAGCTTGGCGCCTTCGGCGGAAGGCGCGGCCATCACTTTGGCAGCAGCACCTGCGAACGGTGCGGCGGCCGCGAGCTTCAGGATATCTCTGCGTTGCATGACGGTTGTCCTTTCTTCTTTCTTCCTGCGTTGCGCCTTCCCCTCTGGGGGGAAGGTCGGGATGGGGGCATGCGGCGTTCGTTCAGCCTCGGTGTCCTGTCGAACGCCGCTTGCCCCCACCCCTGCCCTCCCCCGGCGGGAGAGGGAGAAAAACCGAATACCTTCAGCGGCGCATCAGCTCGGGCGAAGCCAGCAGGAAGGTGTTCCATTCCTGCGGATTCTTCGCCTGCGCCAGCGCCTCTCGCGTGTCGGCGCTCATGCTGCCCTGCATCGTGCGTACCGCGCGCGAATCGGCCAGCGGCGGGAACGCGGGCTTCTCCAGCGGCGCCTTGTCGTCCGCACGGAACAGCACCGCACCGTTCGCACCGATGGCACGCGCGATCTCGAAGCGTGTGTTCATCTGACCGGCGCTGGCCCAGGCCGCCTCGTTGAGCGGATAGCCATCCGGCGTCTCGTGGCCGTAGAGCTGCTCGCCCATGCGGTTGATCCAGCCGAGCATCGGATTCACGTTGATGGCCACGCGGTCGTCGTAGGCGAGGCGCACGCCCGCCATCACGTAGTGCACCGGATCGCGGAACTTGCGGCCCAGTGAAGCCGAGAACTCGGGCGACTCGAACAGCGCCTTCAGCGTGACGGCGATGTCGCCGTCGCTGCGCTTGAAGGCCGCGGCCATGCGCTCGACCAGTGCCTGCGGCGGATCGTCGGAGACAAAGTACACGGCCAGCTTGCGCGAGATGAAGCGCGCGGTGGCCGGCGCGCGCGCGAGGCGGTCGAGCGCCTCGTCGGCCTCGGCCAGACCGCGGCTCTGGATGGGTTGGCCCAGCAGCGTCTTCGGCCCGTAGTCGTGGCGGTTCGGGTTGAACTCGAACAGCCCCTTGCGCACGTAGTCGCCACGCAGGTTGGGGCGCACGTTCGGCGGCGGCGCATCGAGCGGCTGGTTGGTCACGCCCACGCCGGTGAGCACGCGCGCAAGTTCCTGCACGTCGCCCTGCGTATAGCCGCTGCCCACACCCAGCGTATGCAGCTCCATCAGTTCTCGTGCGTAGTTCTCGTTGATGCGGTTGGCGGCGTTCTGCGCGTTGTCGAGGTAGCGCAGCATCGCCGGGTGGTGCAGCGTGGCGCCGAGCAGGTCGCGGAACCTGCCGAGCGCGTGCGGACGGATCGCGTTGTCCTCGTAGTCGCCCACCATCGCGCGGATGTTGTCCTTGCGCAGGTTGACGTTGAAGTGGTTCATCCAGAACCACGTCATCTGCTCCTGCAGCTGGTTGGGCGAATAGAGCGCACGCAGCACGAAGCGCTGCTGCGCCTCGCGCACCAGCGTGTTGAGGTGCTGCTGGTATTCCTGCCGCGCGGCCTTCTTCTGGTCTTCGTCGGGCAGCGCGTCGGCCGCCTTGCGCTGGGCCTCGAGGCCGGTGACGAGCTGGTCGAGCGGCACGCGCGAGATTTCCATCGCGTCGATCTGCGCCTGCGCGGCCGGCGGCAGCGGCGCGGGGCGCGGGTTGAGCTGGTCGCGCATCCACAGCGACAGGCCGCGCCTGGCGAGCTGCGCGTCGCTGCTCGCATTGGCGCCCCAGCTCACGCGGTCGAGCCAGCGCAGGCGCGTGGCCTCGTCCACCTGCTGCAAGGGCAGCGACACCGAAACCATGGGCCGATGATCCCCCGGCGCGCTCGCGCATGCCGCGAGCAGCGCCAGCGCGCAGGCGCCGAGCGCCATCGACACGCGCCGCGCGGGCTGGGAGAAGATCGGCGAAGCGGTGGCCGGCACCGCCCTCACTCCCTGCGCAGGTCGTGGCGGCGCACGTCGCCGATGGCGTGCTGCGCGGTAGCCAGCGCGAGGTCGACGTGCGCGAGGCCGCGCTGCTGGTACGGCCGCGAGCGCGGGTCGTCCTCTTCGCGTGCGACGTCGGAGCGGACCTTGCGCAGCAGATCGGCCGCGGCGTGCAGGCGGCCTTCGCGCGGCAGCCATGCATCGGTGGGCTCGCGCCACTCGACGGGCTTTCCGTCGAGCCATGCGGCGTGCTGCAGGTCGCCGATGGCGGCGTGGATCTCGTCGATCACCACCTGCTCGTCGCGCGAGACCTGCCCGTCCTCGGGGCGGCGGTGCTCCACTTTCCAGGCCGCGGTGCGCAGGTCGGACAAGGCGTGGAGATAGAACGGGTGCCTGCCGTATTCGTCCGCCAGTGCCGGCAGCGAAGCCGCAGCCATGAGGGCAAGTGCGGCGATTAGGCTTTTCTTCTTCATCTTCGGGGCTCCTGTGTGACAGTGGTTCAGGGACGCCTCCTCAACCACTGGAGCCCGCTTCGGGTTGACGGTCTTTACCGTCGTAACGCCGGGCAAAGCCGGCGCCTAAGTGCCAGCTAAGTCAGGCTGTGGCAAGGCTCGAAGGAGCAGCACCGGCGATCTGGCGCAGGGCCCGCTCGAACACTTCGACGGGCTGGCCGCCCGAGATGAGATGCCTGTCGTTGATGATGATCGCGGGCACCGAGTGGATGCCGGCATCGGTGTACATGCGCTCGCGTTCACGGGTTTCCTGCGCGAACTCGTCGCTTTCCAGGATCTGCCGGGCTCGAACGGGATCGAGCCCCGCCTCGGTGGCGGCGCGCACCAGCACCTCGGGGTCGGAAGGATTCTGGCTGTCGGTGAAGTAGGCCTTCAGCAGCAGCTTCTTGAGCGCCGCCTGCTTGTCGGGGCTCTCCAGTTCGGCCCAGTGCAGCAGCCGATGGGCATCGAAGGTGTTGTAGACGCGCGGACGGCCCTCGGGGCTGAACTCGAAGCCCACCGCCGCGCCGCGCTGGCGGATCATCTCGCGCGACTGGGCCTGCTGCTCGCGCGTGGAGCCGTACTTCTGATTGAGGTGCTCGAAGGTGTCCTGGCCTTCGGGCGGCATCTGCGGGTTCAGCTCGAAGGGCTGGAAGTGCAGCTCCGCGGTGATCTCCGGCGCCACCTTGCCCAGCGCCGCCTCGAGCGAACTCAGGCCGATGGCGCACCAGGGACAGGACACGTCGGAGACGAAGTCGATCTTGAGGCGGGAGGGGGAAGATGTGGAGGTCATGGCGCCATTCTTCCCGGCGCCACAACCCTTGGCAGGCGAAAGGTCTTCGCCTGCCGCGCCGGCCTCAGGCCGCGACCCTGGTCACGCGCGCTTCCTGCATCGTCTGCTCGCGCAGGCGGTCGTACTCCTGCTTGTCGACCGGCACGGCGTTCGGGTCGCCCAGGTCGCGCATGCGGATGCGGTAGGTTTCGCGGGCGCTGAAGGCGGCCAGTGCGGACAGCACGGTCACCGCGAAGGTGATGGCACCCACGGTGAACCACACGTTGGTCGAGCCGGGGGGCGCGACGGCGGCGAACAGGGCCGGCAGCAGCGCGGTGAAGGTGGTGCCGATGTTCTGCGAGATGGCCATGGCCGAGACGCGGTTGCGGGTGCGGAACAGTTCCGGATAGAAGCTCGGGAAGGTCGCGTTGTAGCCCTGGTAGATCACGCCCCACATCAGCAGCGACATGACGATGGCCAGCGGCACGTTGCGGATGCTGATGGCGTACAGGTACACGAACGACAGCAGGCCCGAGATCAGCGCGCCGACGATGATCGGCGGGCGGCGGCCGATGCGGTCCGACAGGTTGCCCACGAACGGGATGACGATCACGGCCAGGATGTTGCCGAGCACAGGGATCCACAGGTACACGTCCTTCTGGAAGCCGATGCCATAGGCGGCCTGCACGGCGTAGGCCGCGCCGAACACGGTGGCCACCACCGGAATGACGTTCATCAGCGCCATGCAGACCACGCGCAGCATGTCGGCCCAGCTGTCGGTGAAGGCCTGGATGATCGGCGCCTTGGCCGTTTCGCCCTTCTTGTCGACTTCGGCGAAGGCCGGGGTCTCGTCGACCTCGCGGCGGATGATGTAGCCCGCCACGATCACCAGGAAGCTCAGCAGGAACGGGATGCGCCAGCCCCAGGAATTGAACGCGTCTTCCGGCATGTAGTGCGCCAGCGGCAGGAACACGGCGGCCGCCAGGATCTGGCCGGCCTGCACGCCCTGCAGCGTGAAGCTCGCGAAGAAGCCGCGTCGCCCGAAGGGTGCGTGCTCCAGGATCATCGAGCTCGCGCCCGAGATCTCGCCCGCCACCGCGAAGCCCTGCACCAGGCGCAGCAGCACCAGCAGCACCGGCGCCAGCAGGCCGACCTGGTCGTAGGTCGGCAGCAGGCCGACGGCCACGGTCGAGAAGCCCATCAGGAACATGCAAAGCACCAGCACCTGCTTGCGCCCGTGCGTGTCGCCCCAGTGGCCGAGCACGAAGGCGCCGATGGGGCGTGCCACGTAGCCCACGCCGTAGGTCGCGAGCGAGGCGACGATGGCCGTCGTAGGGTCGCCCTTGGGGAAGAAGATCTGCGGAAAGATCAGCGCAGCGGCGGTGGCGTAGATGAAGAAGTCGTAGTACTCCAGCGCCGAGCCGATCCAGCCGCTTGCCGCGGCCTTCTTCGACTGGTGCCTGCCTTGCGGCTCATGGGCTGAGGTGTTTGCCATGTGTTGTCTCCAGTGGTGACGTGAAAAAAAGAAATCAGCTCTCTGTCTGTCGAACGAAACGGTCTGTCGATGCGCCGGCGGGCCTCTGTCAGTCCTGCGCCTGCGACGCCATGCGCGCCGGTGCGTTGAGCGCGCCGTAGGCGTCATAGCCGCCCACGCGCTGAGCGACCTCGAAGAACAGGCCGCTCTCGAAGCTCTCGGTGTAGATGTGCAGGTAGTCGCCGGCCGGCGAGCGGTCGAACAGCACGCCCGATTCGCGCATGCGCGAAAGCAGCGCGGGGTCGATGTCGATGCGGGTGGCCAGGTCGTCGTAGTAGTTGTCGGAGATCGGCACGAAGCGCGTGCCGTTGGCGCGCAGCTTCGCGGCCGTCTCGAAGATGTCGGCGCAGCTCAGGGCGATGTGGTGCACAGCGCCGCCGCCGGTCACGCTCAGCGTGCGCGCGGTGCGGGTGCGCTGGCTCAGCGACACGTTGAGCACCAGGCGCAGGCTGCGGTCGGTGTTGGCGACGCCGCGGCTGCGGATCAGCCCGAACGGGTCGGCCAGCTCCAGGCTCTCGCCGGGCTCCAGGCCGAGCACGGCGCGCGTGAACAGCACCCAGGTGTCGAGCTGGTCGAGCGCCAGGCCCAGCGCCACGTGGTCGATGCGCTGCAGGCCCGCGTCGTTGGCGCCTGCGCCCTCGTCTTCGAGGATGAAGTCGCTCTCGTACAGGCCATCGGCGCCCAGCATCTCGGGCACGAAGTGGATCAGGTTGCCGCCCGGCGCCACGATGGCCGGCACGCGCAGCTCGTTGGGGCCGACCGGGCTGTCGTGCCGCTGCGAGCGCATGGCGGTGGCGCGGCCCACCGCGGCCAGCGGATCGTCGCAGCGCACGCCCAGTGCGCACACCGAGGTGCCGTGCGCCTCGAAGCGCTGACGCGCGAAGGAGTCGGGCTGAGCGTTGACGATCAGGTTGATGTCGCCCTGGCGGTACAGCGTCACCGCCTTGGAGCGGTGCCTGCCGATGCGCCGGAAGCCCAGCTGGCCGACCAGCGTTGCCAGCGTCGCGGCCGAAGCCTCGTCGGCTGCGAACTCGATGAACGACAGGCCCGAGAGCGCCGGCACCGGCGGCGGGTCGAACAGCGTCACCTGCTGCGGCACCGAAGGCTTGGCGAGGCGCTGGCGCGCTTCGCTCTCCAGGTACAGCAGCGAACGCATCGCATCCACGGCGGTGCGGCGGTTCGGTGTCTCGCGGAAGATGTCGTTGAAGATCTCCAGCGACAGCGGCCCGGTGTAGCCCGCGCGCAGCACCTGCTCGAAGAAGCCGATCACGTCGAAGTCGCCCTGCCCCGGGAACGAGCGGTGGTGGCGCGCCCACTGGATCACGTCCATCGACAGCAGCGGCGCGTCAGCCATCTGCAGGAAGAAGATCTTGTCGCCGGGAATGGCGGCGATGCCGGCCGGGTCGTCCTTCAGCGAGAGGGTGTGGAAGCTGTCGAGGATCAGGCCCAGGTGCGAGTGGTTCGCCTGCTTCACGATCTCCCAGGCCTGGCCGTACAGCGAGGTGTAGCGACCCCAGGCCAGCGCCTCGAAGCCCACGCGCAGGTTGCGGCGCGCGGCGCGTTCGGCCAGTTCGTGCAGCTGGGCGGCCGCCAGCGAGGGGTCGTCGATGGCCAGCGGCGACGTGTTGGAGCAGCACAGCATGGTCGGTGCGCCCATGGCCTGCATCAGGTCGAACTTGCGCTCGGCGCGCTCCAGGCTGCGGCGGAACTGCGCCTCGGGCATGCCTTCGAAGTCGCGGAACGGCTGGTACAGGTCGATGCTCAGGCCCAGGTCGCCGGCGATGCGGCCCAGTTCAGCGGCCGTGCCCTTGAAGTTGATGAAGTCGGCCTCGAACAGCTCGATGCCGTCGAAGCCGGCGTCGGCGACGGCTTCGAGCTTCTGGCGGAGCGTGCCGCTGAGCGAGACGGTGGCGATGGAGCGATGCATGGGGGTGGACTTTAGGAACACCCGGGCATCGTCACAATCTATTCAGCTCAGTTTTGATCGATCATCGATCACTCGCAACCGTTATTCGCACGAAATACGGGATACACCTAGGCCGCGCATCCCTCCGTCGGCGCTCAGAGGCTGCGCCAGAAATCGATCAGCAGCTGCGCGAATTCCGCCGGCCGCTCGACGGCGCTCAGGTGCGCGGCATCGATGGTTTGCAGCCGGGCATGCGGAATGGCTGCGGCCATGGCCTGCGACATCGCCATCGGCGTGGCTTCGTCCTGCAGCCCGCCGATGACCAGCGTGGGCACCGTGACGCGGTGGTTGCTCTCGCGGAAGTCGATCGCCGCGACGGCGTTGCAGCTCTCGATGTAGCCCTGCGCGTCGGTGCGCACCAGCACGTCGTGCAGCTTCTTCGCGGCTTCCGCGCCTTCGGCCGTGGCGGCCCACGCCGGCGTGAGCCAGCGCGACACCGCGCCGGGCGCGATCGCGGCAACGCCCTTGGCGCCGACGGTCTCGACGCGCGTGCGCCAGGGCGTCTGGTCGGGGTAGTGCGCGGCCGAATTGGCGATCACGATCGTCTTCAGCAGCTCGGGGTGGCGCACCGCCAGCGCCTGCGCCGTCATGCCGCCCATCGAGAGGCCGACGAAGTGCACGGGCTCGCCGCCCGCCTCGCGTCGGATGAGTTCGGCCGCGTCCTGCGCCAGCGTCTCGATGCGCAACTCGCCGGGCACCACCTCCGAGGCGCCGTGGTTGCGGTGGTCGTAGCGCAGCACCGTGTGGGCGCGGGCGAGCTGCGCGGCCACGCCGTCCCACATGCTCAGGTCGCAGCCGAGCGCATGGCTGAGCACGACGATGGGGCCGTTGCCCTCGCGAACGACATTCAAACGGGTCATGGTGTGGTTTCCTTTTTCGGGTGTTGCAGACGCGGCAGCCAGAAGAACGCGATCGCCACCAGCACGCTGCCGGCCAGCAGCATGGGCAGGACCATCGGCCAGGCGCCGTTGGAAAAATCGGCGTCGACGAACCGCGCGGCGAGCTGCCCCGCGCAGAACGCGACCATCATCATGCCGAAGCCGGACCAGGACACGGCCCGGCCCGCCAGGTGCGGCAGGTCGCCCACCGCACCCGCCTGCCCGCAGGGCTGGTGGATGCCGTGGCCCAGGCAGTAGACGGCGTGGCCGAACAGCAGCGGCACCGCGCTCAGCGGCATGAGCCAGCAGCCCAGCGCCTGGATGGTGGCGCCGGCCACGCTCAGCGACGCGCCCAGCTTCACCGTGCGCACGGGCCCGTAGCGCCGCAGGAGGCTGCGGCACATGGTGGTGCTGAAGATGTAGACCAGCGAGCCGCCGGCCGGAATCCAGCCGTACCAGGCGGGCGACCAGCCCAGGTAGCCGATGTAGACCATCGGCGAGAGCAGCAGGAAGCAGAACAAGCCCCCGTAGGTGGTGGCCGCCACCGAGGCCCAGGCACGGAACGAGCGGCTCGCGAACACGGCGCGCGTGCTGCCGCGCGGCGCGGAGGACTCGCCCTCGCCCAGGGGCCGTCGCGTCTCGCCGAACGAGCGCCAGCACATCGCGAACAGGATGGCGGCGTAGAGCGCCATGGCCGCCATCACCCAGCGCCAGCCGGCGCCCTGCACCAGCCACGCGCCGAGCAGCGGCGCCATCAGCCCGACGATGCCCAGCCCCGTGAGGCCGCGCGCCATGACATGCGGGCCTTCGTGCGCGGGATAGAGGTCGCGCACCGCGGCACGCGAGCACACCAGGATGGCCGCCATCGAGAAGCCCTGCAGCGCACGCCAGCCCGCTAGCAGCGCCACGCTGCCGGCGAACGCGCCGCCCAGCGCCGCGAGCGTGTAGCAGCCCAGCCCCGCCAGCAGCACCGGCCTACGCCCGAAGCGGTCGGCCAGCGGCCCGCACAGCAACTGCGCAAAGCCGAAGGCCAGCACGAACAGCGTGAGGCTGGTGCTGGCCGAGCCGAGCTCCCTGGCGATGGCGGGGAGCGCGGGAAGATAGCTGTCGGTGGCCACCGGCTGCGCTGCGAGCAGCAGCGGCAGGAGCAGCGTGAAGGTGACGTCGAAGCGCCCCTTCCCGCCCCTCCCTGAGGCAGGCGGCGCGGTCACTGCGCCAGCGGCGGCAGCAGGCCCTTCTCGCGCAGGATGCCCGTCGCGATGCCGAAGGCGTGGTTGGCCACGGGCACGCCGCAGTAGATGGCGGCCATCATGATCACTTCCTTGATCTCGTCCGGCGTGAGGCGCGACTCGGGCGGGCCGTCGAGCGCGGCGCGCACGTGCATCGCGAACTCTTCATAGGCGTGGATGCCCAGCATCATCGACAGCACCATGAAGCGGCGCGTCTTGTCGCCCAGCGCGGGTCGGCCCCAGATGTCGTTCCAGGCGTGGCGCGTGATGAGCTCCTGGAACTCGGCGTTGAAGCCGTTGCGGTTGGCCAGCGACTTGTCGACCCAGGCGTCGCCGAGCACGCGGCGGCGGTTGACGAGGCCGGCTTCATAGACGCCGGGTTCCACGGGCGGGTTTTCGGGGGTGGTCATTGGGATAGTTCCTTTTGTGCGTCGAGCCGGGCCTGCAGCGCCTTCACTTCGGCGAGCGCGGTCTGTCCGGCTTCGTGGGCGAGCGCGGGGGCGAACCATTCGTCCGCCGCGTCACGCGGGAGTTCGGCGCGCAGCCGGTCGATGTTGGCGCGCATGCGCGCGGCGTCGACCTGCAGGCCGGGCAATGCACCGGACATCGCACGCACGCTGCCATGCGCCGACATCAGGAGCTGCGGCCATTCGCCCAGCTCCGCCTGCCATGCGCCGAGGGCGCGCTCGTGCTGCTGCGGCATGGCGCCGAGCAACGCGGCCACGCGCTGCGGCGCGCGGTGCGCGGCAGCGATGGCGACCATCGAAGCCACCGGGTTGCGCTTGTGCGGCATGGCCGACGAGCCGCCGCGCCCCGGTTCGCTGGGCTCGGTGACTTCGCTGACTTCGTATTGGCCGAGCAGCGAGATATCGACCGCGATCTTGCCCAGGCTGCCGGTCATGAGGCCCAGCTCGCAGCCGAGCGCGACCCATTCGTCGCGCTGCGTATGCCAGGTCGCGCCGGGGTCGCCCAGGCCGAGTTCCTTGGCCATGCGCTTGCGCACGGCCGCGCCCTGCCCCTTCATCTGAGCCAGCGTGCCGATGGCGCCGCCGAGCTGCAGCTGCAGCGCATGCTTGGCGGCATCGCGCAGGCGGATGCGGCTGCGCACCAGCGGCGCGGCCCAGCCGGCGCACTTGAAGCCGAAGCTGGTCACCGAGGCCGGCTGCATCAGCGTGCGCGCGAGCATCGGGGTCTCGGCATGCGTCACGGCCAGGCGCAGCAGCGCGTCGGCGGCCTTGGCGAGGTCGGCCTCGATCAGCGCGACAGCCTCGCGCGTGACCAGCGCCATCGCGCTGTCGATCACGTCCTGGCTGGTGCTGCCGAAATGCACGAAGGCCGCGGCCTCGGCATTGAAGAGGCCCACGGCCTCGCGCAGCGCCTTCACCAGCGGGATCGCGACGCTGCCGGCACGGCCGCTCTCGCGAACGATCTTGGCGACGTCGAACAGCTCGACCTTGCAGCTGCTGACGATCGAGTTGGCAGCGCTCTCGGGGATCAGCCCCTCGGCCGCCTGCGCGCGCGCCAGCGCGGCCTCGAAGCGCAGCATGGCGTCGACGAAGGCGCGGTCGCTGAACGCGCCCAGCGTTTCGGATGTGGAGAGGAAGCCTTCGAAAATGCTCATCGGACGAGCCTTCCTTTCTTCTTTCAGTATTTCAGTTGCGCCACGGCGCGCAGTTCCTCGGGCGAGGCGGTGCCGAAGCCGAAGAACTCCAGGTACGCCGGAATCATCTCGAACAGCATGTCGGTGCCCACCTGCACCTGGCAGCCCTTGGCCCTGGCGGCCTGCAGCAGCGGCGTGTATTCGGTCTTCATGACCACCTCGCCGACGAAGGTCGAAGGATCGATGCGGTCCACGTCGAAGGGCAGCGGATCGCCCTCCTTCATGCCCAGCGGCGTGGCGTTGACCACCACGTCGTAGCCGGCCGGGTCCTTCGAGCCGGTGGCCACCTTCATCTGCGGATAGTGCTCGCGAAGGCGCGCGGCCAGCGCGTTGGCCGAAGCCTCGCTCATGTCGAACAGCATCAGCTCTGCGGCACCCGCCGCGGCGATCGACGCCGCGATGGCAGAGCCCACGCCGCCCGCGCCCGACACCAGCACCCGCGTGCCCTTGAAGAGCCGCCCCTTGCGCTCCACGCCGCGCACGAAGCCGGCGCCGTCGAACTGGTCGCCCAGCAGCGTGCCGTCGGGGCGCTTGAGGATGGCGTTGCAGGCACCGGCCACGCGCGCGGTGGGCGTCACTTCGTCGACCAGCGACATCGTCGTCACCTTGTGCGGCATGGTCACCAGCGCGCCGCGGATGTTGCTGAACTTGAAGATCTGCGGCAGCGACACCGCGTAGTCCTCGGGCTTCACGCCCATGGGCACGACCACGGCATCGATGCCGTGCTTGTCGAACCAGGGGTTGTAGATCATCGGGGCCTTGAAGGCCTCCGTGGGAAAGCCGATGTGGGCGATGAGGGTGGATTTGCCGGAAATCATTGGTGGATCAATCTGTGCAGTCAAAGGTCGAAGGTTTCTTCCAGGAATGCCGCGGAACCGGCTTCGCCGGGCCGCAGGCATTGCCCCCTGCAAGGGGGTTGGCGAAGCGACACGAAGTGCGCGAAGCCTGGGGGTGAGCCATTCACGCCACGCTCGGTGAGTGGTAGCGCAGCGGCTGCGCGATCTCGGCGCGCATCGCGGGCGGATAGATGATTTCGCGCAGGAAACCGGCGTCGGCCGTCATCGCATCCGCCGCGTCCATGTGGCCGAAGTAGCGGAAGTAATGCGGCATCTGCTGGATCAGCATCTCGAAGCCGGCCTGCGCATTGAGCCCGCGCGCGCGGGCCGCGCGCACCAGCGGCGTCGGCTGGTTGCGCAGCAGGATGTCGAAGAGCGCGGCGTGGCTGTCCATGCGAGCCACGTCGACCGGCGCCGCGTCGTCGTCGCTCAGACCCAGCTGCGTGGCGTTGATGACGAGGTCGAAGCCCTCGGGCGCATTGCTGTCGGCGGCGACCACCTCGGCGTCGAAGAAGGCGTCGAGCTTGGCCGCCACGCCGGCCGCCTTGCCGGCGGCCTTGTCGTACATGGCGATGTGGGCGGCGCCGTTCACCGTGCCGCCCTCGGCCAGCGCGACGCCGATGGCCGCGGCGCTCACGCCCGCGCCCAGGATCAGCACGCGCTTGCCGCGGAAGGGAATGTTGTAGTGGTCGAGCGCGCCGATCAGGCCCTCGCCGTCGAAGAGATCGCCCTCGAGCTGGTCGCCCTCGGTGCGGCGCACCACGTTGACCGAGCCTGCCACGCGGCCGAAGAGCCCGCAGCCTTCGAGCAGGTCGACCACCAGCGGCTTGTGCGGCGGAGCGATCACCATGCCGCGCACGTTGCGCGCGAGGAAGGCCGACTTGAAGAACACCGCGAAGTCGCGCACCGGCACCTGCATGGGCAGCAGCACCGCGTCGATGCCGAAGCGCTCGAAGGCCGCATTGAACATGCGTGGCAGCCGCACGTTGCGAACCGGGTCGCCGGGGATCAGGTAAGCCTGGGTGCTGCCGCTGATGGAATGGCTCATGTGCGTGCTTCCGTTCGTCAATCGCTCTTTTGGAGGGCGGATGGCGAGCTTTATAGTCTCTCCAGCCAACCCCTGCAGCCTTCGGCACATCAAAACGTGCGATCATCGATCTTTCAAATTCAATGATCGATCACTTCAAGGGTTTTCACCTGCACCAATTGCAAACTCGAACCCTTCTCGCCAGATCACACTTCCGCCCATGAGCAAGGACAGCAACCACGACCCGGCGCCGCCACCAGGCCTGGACAAGCGCGACTGGATCGCCGGCCTGGAACGCGGCGTGAGCATCATCGAGGCCTTCGACGACGCCAACCCGCGCCTCACCGCCAGCCAGGCCGGCCAGCGCACGAACATGACTCGCACCGCCGCGCGGCGCTACCTGCTGACCCTGCAGCACATGGGCTATGTCGCCAGCGACGGCAAGCTGTTCTGGCTCACGCCGCGCGTGCTGCGCCTTGGCCAGTCGTACCTGGAGTCGGCCCGCCTGCCGCGCGTGGTGCAGCCCTTCCTGCAGCGGGTGGCCGCCGGCACCAACGAGATCGCCTACCTCAGCGTGATGGACGGCGACGAGGTGGTCTACATCGCCCGCAACGGCCCCAACCGCAGCATGAGCACCGGCTACGTGCTCGGCGCGCGCGTGCCGGCACAGGTCACGGCCTCCGGCATGCTGATGCTGGCTCTGCGCAGCGACGCCGAGCTCGACGAGTGGCTCACCACGCGCAAGCTCACCGTCTTCACCTCGCACACCATCGCGAGCATGGAGCGCATGAAGCTCGAACTCGCGCGCATCCGGGCGCAAGGCTGGGCCCTTTCCGAACAGCAGCTCGACCTGAACTCGCGCGGCATCGCGGTGCCGCTGCGCGACCGGCACGGCACGCTGGTGGGAGCGCTGAACATCACCATGCCGATGGGGCACGAGAGCTCGGAGGATGCGGTGACTCGGGTGCTGCCGGTGCTGCGGGAGACGGCGCAGGCGATGCGCAACCTGATCTGACCCGGGTGGCCGTCCGGACTGACAGCTTTCCGACAGCATCCCCCGGGCACGATGCGCGCTTTCAATCCAAAAAGCGCTGGAGACACAAGCAACATGTCCGCCCCCCTCTTCCCCCATGACGCCCGCCTGAGCCGCCGCGGCCTGCTCCAGGCCGGCGGCGCGGCAGCCTTCGGCGGCCTGCTGCCCTCGATGGCCTTCGCCGAAGACGCCTGGCCCAGTAAGTCGATCCGCTTCGTCGTGCCCTTCGCGCCGGGCGGCAGCTCGGAGATCGTCGCGCGCTCGACCGCAGCGGAACTCTCGCGCACCATCGGCCAGAGCGTGTTCGTCGACAACAAGCCAGGCGCGGCCGGCAACATCGCGATGGGCGAGGTGGCGCGCGCGACCGACCAGCACACGATCATCCTGGGCCACATCGGCACGCTGGCGGTCAACCCGTACATCTTCGCCAAGCTGCCCTACGACGCGAACAAGGACTTCAAGCCGGTGAGCCTGCTGGCCAAGGTGCCCAGCCTCTACGTGGTGCACCCCGACGTGCCGGCGAAGAACCTCAAGGAGTTCATCGCCTACGCCAAGTCGAAGCCGGGCAAGCTCAGCTACGGCTCGGCGGGCAACGGCAGCGCAGGCCACCTGGCCTTCGAATACCTGAAGATGACGGCCGACGTCTTCATGCTGCACGTGCCCTACCGCGGCACCGGCCCGATGGTGACCGACCTGCTCTCCGGCCGGCTCGACGCATCGGCCATCGGCGCTGCGGCGGTGCTGCAGTTCATCAAGGCAGGCAAGGTGCGCTGCATCGCGACCGGCTCCGCCAAGCGCCTGCCGCAGCTGCCCGACGTGCCGACCGTGGCCGAACAGGGCTTCCCCGGCTTCGAGATGACGCAGTGGTACGGCATGCTCGCGCCGGCCAACATCACGCCGCCGCAGCTCGCCAAGCTCTCGGCCGAGACGATGAAGGCGGTGAAGTCGCCCGACTCGATGCAGCGACTGACCAACGACGCGGCCGAAGCCGTCGGCGGCACGCCGGAGCAGTTCGCGCAGTTCATCGCGTCTGAGCAGGCACGCTGGCAGAAGGTCATCGCAAGGGCAAACATCAAGCCGGACTGATTGGCAAACCCCCAGGCTCCGCACACTTCGTGTCGCTGCGCCCACCCCCTTACAGGGGGCAACACCTGCGGCCCGGCAAAGCCGGTTCCGCGGCGGCCTCGGACTCACCCCCAGGCCTCGCGCACTTCGTGTCGCTGCGCCACCCCCTTGCAGGGGGCAACACCTGCGGCCCGGCAAAGCCGGTTCCGCGGTGTTTCGCGAAAATATCCGGCCCTAATAGGATCGGTCGATGCGCATCCTTCTTGCCGAAGACGAACACACCCTGGGCACCTGGCTGTGCAAGGCGCTTGAGCACGCGGGCATCCAGGTCGAATGGGTGGACGACGGGCGGCTGGCCGACCGTGCCTTGCAGCAGCGCGACCACGACGCGCTGGTGCTCGACCTCGGCCTGCCCGGGCTCGACGGGCACACGGTGCTGCAGCGGCTGCGCGAGCGCGACCAGCGGCTGCCGGCGCTGATCCTCACTGCGCGCGACTCGGTGAACGAGCGCGTGGCCTCGCTCAACGCGGGCGCGGACGACTTCCTCGCCAAGCCCTTCGCACTCGCCGAACTCGAGGCGCGGCTGCATGCGCTGGTGCGCCGCGCGCGCGGCGTGGAGCATCCGCGCCAGGCCTGCGGCGCGCTGGTGTACGACGGGGCGCGACGGCACTTCACGCTCAACGGCGAGGCGCTGGCGCTCTCGCCGCGCGAGCTGGCGGTGCTGCGCGTGCTTGTGCAGCGCAGCGGCGAGCCGCTGTCGAAGCAGCAGATCCTGGAGCGCGTGTTCTCCGACGACGAGGAAGTGCACCCCGAGGCAGTGGAAGTCTTCGTCTACCGGCTGCGCAAGCGGCTGGACGGCAGCGGCGTGCGCATCGTCACGCTGCGCGGGCTGGGCTATGTGCTGGAAGCTGACTAGATGAGGACACTGCCCCGGGCTTCGCCCACTTCGTGTCGCTTCTCCTCCCCCTGCGCCGGGGGCGGCATCTGCGGCCCGGCGGAGCCAGCTCCACGGTGTTTCGCGAAGAGAACGCCTGGATTTCTCGCGTCGTGGGCATGCCGCTGAACTTCACGGCCCGTCTGCGGCGCGCGAGCCTCTGGCAGCGGCTGGCGCTGCTGCTCTTCCCCGCCCTGCTGGTCGTGACCTGCATCGAGCTGTGGATGACCCGGCACGACGCGCTGGCAGCCGCCAACGCCGCCTACGACCGCTCGCTGCTCGGCGCGCTCAAGTCCATCGATGCCAACATCTCGACCGCCTCGGGCGGGCTCTCCGTCGAACTGCCGTACACGATGTTCGAGTTCTTCGAGCTCACGGCGAGCGGGCAGGTGTTCTTCCGCGTCTCGACCTCCGACGGGCTGGTCGAGCTCGGCAGCGCAGACCTGCCCGCTCCGCCCGCCGAGCTCGCGATGGGCGTGCCGGCCTTCTACGACGCCACCTACTTCGGCGAGGCCGTTCGGCTCGCGGCCTACCGCCGCGACCTCGACCGCACGCCGGCCGGCAGCACCGGGCGCAGCGTGCTGATCCAGGTCGGCGAGAGCACGCGCTCGCGGCAGGAATTCAGCGCGCGATTCGTGCGCAGCGCGGCGCTGCGCGACGGGCTGGTGCTGGCGATGCTGCTGTGCGGCACCGCCATCGCGCTCGCGGCGGCGCTGCGGCCGCTCTCGCGGCTGGCGCGCGAGGTGGGCGCGCGCACCAGCGACGACCTCACGCGCATCGCCGAGACCGACCTGCCCGCCGAGGTGCGGCCGCTGGTGGCGGCAGTCAACCAGCAGATGTCGCGCACGCAGGAGCTGGTCTCGCAGCAACGGCAGTTCCTCGACGACGCCTCGCACCAGCTGCGCACCCACCTCACCACGCTGCAGATGCAGGCCGACTACGCGCGGCGCGAGGAAGACCCGGCGCAGGTGCGCGCCGCGCTCGATGCGCTCGGCGCCGAGATCGCCCGCGCCACGCGCAGCGCCCAGCAGTTGCTGGCCCTGGGCCGCAGCGACACCGTGTCGGTGGAGCCGGCCGAGTTCGACCTGGAGGCGCTGCTGCGCGAAGTGGCCGTCGACCTGCTGCCTCTGGCGCGCGCAAAGCGCATCGACCTGGGCATCGATCTGGGCATCCACTCCGCCATGCCCGATTTCCCCGCCGTGGCCGACCGCGCGCTGATGCGCGAGGCGCTCGGCAACCTGGTGAGCAACGCGATCGCCTACACCCCCGCAGAAGGAACGATCACGCTCTTCGCTGCCAGTGACGCAGCGGGCTGGAGCCTCAACGTCGAGGACAACGGCCCCGGCCTCAGTGAGGAAGAACGCGCCGCACTGGGCCAGCGCTTCCTCCGCGGCGCACGTGCCGGCAAGGGCGGGTTCGGGCTCGGGCTGGCCATCGCGCGCTCCATCGCACAGCGGCATCGCGGCGAGCTGCGGCTCGAAACCCGGGAGGCCGGACCGGGGCTGCACGCGATCATCTGGTGGCCGCGCACCTCGTCGGCCCCAACCTCCAACTGACAGGTCCGCCGCCATGCCATCTCCTGCCCTCCACCGACGTCACGCATTGCGCGCGCTGTGTGCGCTGCTCGCGCCGTCCTTCGGCCTGCGTGCGATGGCCGCCAGCGACCCTTCCGAGGAAGCTGCCGACTGCGTGATTCCCGCCAAGGCCGGCGGCGGCTTCGCGCTGACCTGCGCCCTTGCGCGCGACGCGCTGCAGGCCGTGCGGCCGGCGCGCCCGCCGCTGGGTCAGCGCTACCTGCCGGGCGGCATCGGCGCCGTGGCCTTCGACCGCATCGCCACCGGCAAGCTCGGCGGGCCGGGCACGCTGGTGGCGTTCTCCAGCGGCTCGCTGCTCAACCTGGCGCAGGGCCGCTTCGGGCCCCATCCGCCTTCGGCCGTGCGCTGGATCGCCACGCTGGGCACCGACTACGGCGTGGTCGCCGTGCACCGCGACTCGCCCTTCAGGCGCCTGCAGGACCTGGTCGCCGCGCTGCGGCAGGACCCGTCGCGCATCGCCTTCGGCGCGGGCGGCACCGTGGGCAGCCAGGACTGGGTGAAGGCCGCGCTGCTGGTGCGCGCGGCCGGGCGCGACCACAAGGCGATGCGATTCGTCTCCTTCGAAGGCGGCGGCGACGCGTTGAGCGCGCTGCAGGGCCGGCATGTCGACGCGTTCCCCGGCGACGCCGCGGAGGCGCTGCAGGCCATGGCTGGCGGCACGCCGGTGCGGCTGCTCGCTGTGCTGTCGGAGAGCCGCCTGGGCGGCGCGCTCACCGGCGTGCCGACCGCGCGCGAGCAAGGGGTGGACCTCGTGTGGCCGACGGTGCGCGGCCTGTACTTGAGCGCCGACGTGCCCGAGCCCGCTGTGCGGGCCTGGGTCGCCGCGTTCCGCGAGGCGGGCGCCGCACCCGGCTATGCAGCGCTGCGCGAGCAGCACGGGCTCTACCCTTTCGCCCTCACCGGCACCGCGCTCGACGACTACGTGCAGGCGCAGCTCAAGGCCTACCGTCGGCTGGCCGACGAACTGGGGCTGCGGCGCTGGCCGACCTCCTGACAAGAATACGGGCAAGATCGCGCCCATGACCGAAGACGCGATCACCCAATACCTCATCGACATGCTGGCCGGCGGCCATTTCCAGATCGCCGACGACAACACCTTCTTCTTCCACGACGGCGACGACAAGTTCCCTTTCACGACCATCGTGACGAAGGACAACGAGTTCGACAACGCCTCGAAGCTGGACCGCCCTGGCGTGTTCCGGCTGAACCTCGGCGTGGGCAAGGAGACCTTCCGCGCGCTCTTCGGCGAGCAGCCGGCCGCGCCCGACTACAGCGCGATCGACACGCTGATGCCGCATCCGCTTTACGCGAAGATGTACTGGGTCAGCGTGATCAACCCGAGCGCCAAGACCTTCGAGAGGGTCAAGCCGATGATCGCCGAGGCGCTGAGCCTCGCGCGATCGCGAAAGACCGGTCAGGGCGGGCACGCGGGCTAGGCCGCCTTCAGGAACACATCGTGATCCGGCGCGAAGTTCGCGTGCAGCGGCAGCATCGCGCCACCCAGTGCGCAGGCCTGCGCGCCGGCCTTGCCGCCATGCAGCTGCGGCTGCCAGAGGCCCTCCCAGTTGCAGTGGTCGAGCGCGTCGCGGGTCTGGTCGAGCAGCGCCTGCAGCAACAGGCGTGACATGGAGCCGTCCACCACCACGTCGGACAGGTCGAGCATGGCGGTGCCGCACACGATGGCATGCGCCAGCGCCTGCGATGCGCTGGCCAGCCAGGCCGTCGTGGTCTGTGCGAAAGGCGGCTGCAGCGCGCGGTCGTCGTAGGCAGCCATGGGGTCCAGGCCTTCGGCCGACAGGCGCTGTTCGAGCTCCCACAGCGATGCCTGCGCGACCAGCTGCGGCGGCAGCGCCCCACGGGTGCCCGGCGGCTGCATCGGCAGCGATGCCAGCGCGCCCGCATTGCCATGCGCGCCGGTGTGCAGGTGCGAGTTGATGACCAGCCCGCCGCCCACGAAGGTGTCGACGAAGATGTAGAGAAAGCTCTTCAGGTCGTGCCCGCGCCCGCCCACCAGTTCGGCCACGCAGGCCGCCACCGTGTCGCGCGCGAAGCTCACCGGCAGGTCGATGCGCGACCGCACCTCGGCGGCCAGGTCCATCTGGTTCCACAGGTCCGACTGCGCCTTCGACAGCCCCAGCGTGCGGTGCCAGCCGCCGAGCAGGAAGGGCGCGGCCAGTCCCACGCCCACGTTGCGCGCGGCCAGCGGCCCCAGGCCGTCGCGCAGGCGGTGGATGTGCTGCGCGATGGCGGGCAGCAGCTCGTCGGCGTCGGGAAAGTCGTAGCCGATGGCGTGGCGCTCGCGCACCTGCGCAGCGAAGTCGATCAGCAGCCATTCGGCGCCGCGCCGGCCCACCTTGATGCCGATGGCGAAGGCACCGTCGGGGTTGAGCGCCAGCGGCACGGAGGGCTGGCCGATGCGCCCGCGCACGCGGCTTTGCTTGACGATGAGTCCGTCTTCCTCCAGCCGCGCCGTGATGAGCCCGATGGTCTGCGCGCTCAGCCCGGTCAGCCGGGCCAGGTCGGCCTTGGGCAGGCTGCCGTGAACGCGCAGCGCCTGCAGTACCGTGCGCTCGTTGAACTGGCGCATGCCGACCTGGTTGGAGCCGCGGGGCCGCAGCAGGTCGGGCGTGCGCACAGCTGGGGGTGCTTGCGCATCAGGCATGCGCCTCCGCGGGCAGCTGGTCGGGCGGCATGGCGCCGGTCATGACGGCGACGGTGTCGCTCATGCTGATCTTCTTCGGGTCGAGCACGGCCGCCCGGCGGCCCAGGCGGGCCACGTGGATGCGGTCGGCCACCTCGAACACGTGCGGCATGTTGTGGCTGATGAGCACCACGGGCAGGCCGCGGTCGCGCACACGGCGGATCAGCTCCAGCACCATGTTGCCCTCCTTCACGCCGAGCGCGGCGGTGGGCTCGTCCATGATGACCACGTGCCGCGCGAAAGCCGCGCTGCGCGCCACGGCCACGCACTGGCGCTGGCCGCCCGAGAGCGTCTCGACCGCCTGCGTCATCGACTGGATGCCGACCTTCAGGTCGGCCATTCGCGCGGTGCTTTCCTGCAGCATCTTCTTCTTGTCGAGCATGCGCAGCACGTTGCCCATGAAGCCGGGCCGGCGCAGCTCGCGTCCGAGGAACAGGTTCTCGTAGATGGTCATGGCGGGCGCCACGGCCAGGTCCTGATAGACCGTCTCGATGCCCGCGCGGCGCGCCTCCAGCGGATTGCGGAAGTTGACCGGCTTGCCGTCGAGCAGGATCTGCCCCTCGTCGGGCACGATCGCGCCCGACAGCGCCTTGATGAGCGAGGACTTGCCCGCGCCGTTGTCGCCGATCACCGCGAGGATCTCTCCCTCGCGCAGCTCGAAGTCGACGCCGGCGAGCGCGGTGACCTGTCCGTAGCGCTTCACCAGGCCCTTGGCCTGCATCACGACCTTGCGGTCCGTAGTAGTCGTGTTCATTTCAGTTCTCCACCACGCTGGCACGCGAACCGCGGCCGACGAGACTGGCGCGGCCCCCTCGGGGAACGCCGCGGAACGGGCTCTGCCCGGCCGCAGGCGTTGCCCCCTGCAAGGGGGTTGGCGAAGCGACACGAAGTGCGCGAAGACTGGGGGTGAGCTTCATGCTAGCGGGCTCCCCTGCGCGAGAGTTGGTCGGCCGTCACGGCCAGGATCACCAGGATGCCTGTCACCAGCACCTGGTAGATCGAAGACACGCCCATCAGCGTGAGCCCGTTGCGGAACACGCCCACGATCAGCACGCCGATCAGCGACCCCAGCACGATGCCGCGGCCGCCGAAGAGGCTGGTGCCGCCGAGCACCACGGCCGTGATGGCGTCGAGGTTCTCGGTCTGGCCCGCGTTCGGGTCACCCACGCCGGTGCGCGCCACCGACAGCAGCGAGGCGATGCCGTAGAGCACGCCCGCCATCACATACACGCCCAGCAATACGCGCTGGGTCGGGATGCCCACGAGGCGCGTGGCCTCGGCGTTGTTGCCCACCGCGTAGACGTGCCGTCCCGCCGCTGTCTCGCGCAGCACGAACCACGCGAGGAAATAGAGCACCACCATCAGCACCGAGCCCCAGGCCACTTCGGCTCCGCCGATGGTGAAGGTGGTGCCCAGGCCCGTGAGGCCGCCGGGCAGGTCGGTGATGGTCTGCGACGACGAATAAAGCTGCGTGATCGCGAAGGCGATGTTCAGCGTGCCCAGCGTCACGATGAACGGCGGCAGCTTGATGCGGGTGACCAGAAGGCCATTGGCAAGGCCGAACAGCGTAGTCACCCCGATGCCGCAGAGGATGGCCACCGGCGCCGGCAGGCCGAGCTCGGTGGCGAACTTGCTCATGATGATGCCGCCCAGCGCCATCACCATGCCGCACGACAGGTCGATGCCCGCCGTGAGGATCACCAGCGTCTGGCCGATGGCGATCACGCCGACCACCATCACCTGCTGCAGGATCAGCGAGAGATTGCCGCCCGTGAGAAAGCGGTCGGACTGGGTCGCGAAGAAGATGCATGCGCCCAGCAGGGCCAGCCACGGCCCCAGGGCGCCCCACGGGATGTGGTGCGTGGCTGATGCGGATTTCGCCATCGAGATGTGCCTCTCTGGAATTCGTCGTCAGCTCGGCTGCTTACTTCTTGCCCCAGCACAGCTCGGCACCGGTCTTGGTGTCCTTGCTGTCGACGCCCGCCACGCTCTTGCCCGCGATCAGCGTCACGCCCGTATCGACATAGCCCGAAGCCTTCTTGCCCGTCTTGGCGTATTCGACACCTGCGGCCACGCCCATCGCGGCCATCTTCAGCGGGTACTGCTGCGAGGTCGCGGCGATGATGCCGGCGGCCGTGTCCTTGATGCCCTGGCAGCCGCCGTCGACCGACACGATCATCACGCCCTTCTCCTTGCCGGCGCGCTTGAGTGCGTTGTACGCACCGGCGGCGGCGGGCTCGTTGATGGTGTAGACCAGGTTCACGTCGGGCGCCTTCTGGAGGCAGTTCTCCATCACCGTCTGCGCCTTGGCCTGGTCGCCGTAGCTGTCGGCCATGCAGACGATCTCGGGCGCCTTCGACAACTCGTTCGACTTCGCGTCGTTGGCCTGCAGGCCGAAGCCCTTCATGAAGCCGTTGTGGCGCTGCGCGCCCACCGGGTGGCCCGGCAGCAGGTCGAGCGCGACGATCTTCGCCGGCTTGCCCGCCATCGCGGCCTTCGCGTACTCGCCGATCAGCACGCCGGCGGTGTAGTTGTTGGTGGCGAAGAGCGCGTCGGTCGCATCCGGCGGATCGGCCGGGCTGTCGAGCGCGATCACCATCACGCCCTTGTCACGCGCCTTCTTGATCGCGGGAACGATGGCCTTGGCATCGCTCGGCGTGATGAGGATGGTCTTGGCGCCGGCCGCGATCATGTTCTCCATCGCCGTGATCTGCCCGGCGTTGTCGCCGTCTGCCTTGCCCGCGCCGGACAGCAGCTTCGCGCCCTGCTTCTTGGCCTCTTCCTGGGCGCCCTCCTTCATCTTCACGAAGAAGGGGTTGGTTTCGGTCTTGGTCACGAGGCCGATGACGGGCTGGTCGGCGGCGAAGGCAGCGGTCGACGCAGCAACTGCGGCGAGCGACAGTGCAGCCAGGGCGAGGACGGAGCGGGGGCTGGTGTGCATGGTTTGTCTCCTTGAGCGGGCGGTTGGTTTGCGCCTGCGGTTTTGGATCCGGATCGCGTGGTGGGAAGCGGGCGTCCGGGTGCAAGGGGACTATCGGGTAGTGGAGGGACTAAATCAAGGTGATTTAGTTATCGGAAACCCGAGGTTCGGCCATGAGACTGCCTCATCCGCGATCGGTAGCAGCGGCTAGCAGCCGGAGAGCAGATGGGCGCGGGCGTAGTTCAGGAAGTCCATGCCGATCGCCCGGTCGAATCTTTTCAGCAGGAAAAGAAAAACGGAATTGGGGTTGGATCTTCGCTGCTGTCTGGGTCCCATTCTTCGTCACATAAACAAAATATGCCACACCGAGCCAGAGCAGCCAGGGAAGGCTGCTCGCGCTGCAGATGATCGTGAATCCTCCAAAGCTGCATCCGACTAGCTTTTATCGTTTCGCTTCTATTGCTTGCGCCTGTGTCGAACACTGCCAATCCAAGACTCATATTTAATAGAATCTCTTCTTCTATTACCAAAAATTGCTTCCCATGCGCACGCGGAACGGTAGACAGCAAGAAATTTGCACACATTCCGATCATCCGGGAGCCAGGTACGCGAGCCAAAATCAATTGACCCTCAATGGCATCGAGGGACTCCAACTCTTGATCACTGAAGGGACCAAGCATAATATCAAGGATTACTATTAAAAAACCCAAAAATAGCCGTCATTCTAGGCATACAAAAAATTCGACAGGCCCGTCGCGGGTTTTCATGACTTCAACGCCAATTCCAACTCCACAACAAACGCATCACGATCTAGCGCGATGCTGTTAATTTCGTCGCTCGCCCACTGCCGCCATGAAAATTGCCAGAATTCATTGAATTTGAACAAAAATGCCTGCTCCCCATCAAAGGCTTCAACAGCCAGCGGTATGGCAGAAAATTTATCGGAACTCAATTCGTAGCGCTTCATGTAATCCGGGATTTTCTCAAAGAAACTGAAATCCCCCTGCAAAAAAGCCGAACTCATTCCATTAAAAACCTCTTCCACATTACCTGCATTTTTAAAATCATAGTCAGGCAACCCCTTCAGTCTTTTAATTAGATCCGAAGTAGCCAACTCCAGATTTCCAAACAGCATCGTTTGATCAAAATCTCCGATAACCTTGTCGGCCACCACAAAACAACACTGGGCAAACATTCTGCCGCCCAGCAAGCTCTTTTCAACCTTAACTTGCAGCGGGAATTTTTTCTCAATCAATTGAACAACCTTTCAAACTGGTGACCCCGTCTTTACGCATTGAATCAATTCTTTTCTGAACTTCAGGCGGCACGACCACCCCTCTTCCTTGCGAGCTATCTCCATTCCAGTGCGCCTTCCCATCGTTGCTGTTACCGAAACGGTGAACAACTCCGTTATCGTCGAGGGCATACCAATGCTTACCCTCTTTATCAGGTATTGCGCCTTTAAATAGCTGAGATGCGTTGCACGGTATCAAAGATGTCTTTCCAGCACCGCCGCCTCTGAAATTTGATGATTTTGGATCGTGGTGTCCGGGGTCGTCATATTCAGGTTTTTTCCCGTGGTATCTATCTGCCTTGGGCAACCTTGCAAGTCCCATGGGATCCACCCATTCGACCGCGTTGGGTGCGAATAAATGGACATTGATATCGCCTTGGAGCCCGATTGGATCCTTGGAGATAAATCTGCCCGAGAAAGGGTCGTAATACCGATACCGGTTGTAGTGCAACCCCGTCTCTTCATCCCAATACTGCCCCTGAAACCGAATCGGATTCCTGAACCCCGCCCTTCTCCCAGCCTCGCTGATCGCCTCCCGCGCCTCTCCCCACGCCTTGTACTGCGCCGACCACGCAATGCTCCCCTCGTGGTCCGTCAGTTCCTGCGGCGTGCCCAGATGGTCGCACTGGTAGAACGCCATCTCCCTTCTGTCAAACGCCCGCGGCACCTGCCTCTGCTCGCCGTTCCACAACGAATCCTGCTCGATGTCGTAGGCGCCTCCATTGGCCTCCATCAGCGCCTTCGCATCCGTCGTCTCGCTCAGCGGCATCGCGCTCGCACGGCGCACCTGCATCAGCGGCACGAACGAGTTCGGCTCGTGGATGTAGTGCACGCTCCAGCCGTGCTCGCCGCCCTCCTCGATCGCTGAACTGCTCTGCGTGCTCTCGAATGCGAGCACGTCGCCGTCCCAGCCGAACAGCGTAGTGGTGTCGCCCGAACTCTTGGAAAGACGACGCCCCAGCGCGTCATAACTGAAGGTGGTGGTGATGCCGCTGTGGTCGGTCGCCGCTGTCATGCGGTTGAAGCCGTCCCATGCGAAGACGGTGCGCCAGCCGTTGCGTACGCGCTCGGTCATGTTGCCGCGCTCGTCGTAGCGGTAGCTGGTGCCGGCGTAATTCTTCAGCAGGTTGTCCAGCAGCTTGCCGGCTGGGTGCCTCAGCGGCTCGTTGGCCGGGGGCGGATCGACGATGTTGCCTGCGGGGTCGAAAGCGAAGGTCTCGCGCCCGAGGCGGCTGTTGGCTTCGAGCAGGCGGCCCACCGGGTCGTAGCGGTAGTTCAGGCTGCCTCGGCGGCTGTCGCCGATGGTCACCAACTGGCCAGCCTTGTCGTAGGTGTAGCGGCGCTGGATGCCGGTGGTCGATTCGATGGCGCCTGGCCTGGTGCGGGAAATGTGCTGTTCGAGCAGCCGGCCCGCCGGGTCGTATTTCTGCCGCTGGCTCAGTCCGTTGCCTTGCTCGCGTGCGATCTCCCGGTGCAGGTCGTCGCGCTCGAAGCCGAGGATGTCCTGGCCGTCGATCATCAGGCCGTGCACATGGCCGGAGCCGTATGTCAGCCACTGGGTGACATGCCCGTCGGGCCGTACGGTGGCGACGCGATGGTTGAGTTCGTCGTAGCGGTGCTGCCAGACTGCCGTGCGCTTGCGCTCCAGGTAATGATGGTGCTCGCGCGTCAGGTTGCCGGCCGGGTCGTAGAACCACTGCAGGCGCGCATCGCTGTTGGTCGCCTCGAGCAGGCGGCCGTTGCGGTCGTAGGCGAAGCGTTCGGATTGCCCGTCGGCGCGGCGTTCGCTCAGGCGGCCGAGTGGATCGAATTCGAGCTCGGTGCGGTGGCCGGCCTCGATCACTTCGGCGAGCACGCCCGTTGTCTCTTCGTGGACGTACTGGGTGGCCTTGCGGTCGAAGCCGGTTTCTTCCAGCAGTCGGCCCACCGGGTCGTAGCGGAAGTCGTAGCGGCTGCCGTTCTCGTTGTGCAGTTCGGTCAGGCGGCCCAGCAGGTCCCAGTGGTACCTGAGCGAACGGCCGGCGGCGTCGGTGCGGCCGGCGATCAGGCCGGCGCGCGTGTAGCTGTAGCGCGTGGCGCGCCCCAGCGCGTCGGTGTGCACGAGCAAGCGACCTTCGGCGTCGTGCTCGAAATGCTCGCTCGTCCTGTCGGGCTGTTCGATCTCTTCGAGCTGGCCGGCGGCATAGCGATAGCTGGTGGCGTTGCCGGCGGCATCGGTGGCCTTGACCAGGCGGCCTCGATCGTCGTATTCCCAGCGGCTGGTCTTGGCGGAGCAGTCGGTGTAGCTCAGCAGCTGGCCGGATGGGGAATAGGCGAGCACCTTGACGCCGCCTTTAGCACCAGTGATGCGCACGGGCCTGCCGGCCTTGTCGTAGGCGTACTCGGTCTTGTGGCCCAGCGGATCGATCTCTTCGGTGAGATGGCCCTGCGCGTCGTAGTCGCGCTTCCACACACCACCTTCCCCGTCACGGATGCCCGTGAGCCGGTTCAGCCGGTCGTACTCGTAGTGCACGCGGCTTCCATCGGCACGCGTGTGCGTCTGCAGGTTGCCGTCAGCGTCGTAGGTGTAGTCGTCCGTCGTGCCGTCGGTGTGCACGTGGCGCGTGATGTTCTTCGCGTCGTCGCGGAAGAACCACTCCTGCAGCCCGTCCGGATGGATGATGCGGTAGGTGTAGCCCTGGATGTCGTAGTAGTGCCAGGTCTCCCCGCCCAGCGCATCGGTCACGTAGGTCAGCCGGATGTTGCGGTCCCACTCCAGCTTCAGCGCGAAGCTGCCGTCGTCGGACCACTCGCGCACGGCCTTGGCGTCGGGGCCCGTGCCGTCGTACTCCAGGTTCATGCCCCGGCCGGTGCGGTCGGTGTAGCGGGTCACGAGGTGGTGGCTGTAGGTGTAGCTCCAGCTGGCGCCGTCTTCGTCCTGGGCCGAGACAAGGTCGCGCTCGCCGTCGTGGGTGTAGCCGGCCAGCTGGCGCACGACCTGGCCGTCCTTCAGCTCCCACAGCGACTGGATGAGCCCGGTCTGCGCATCGGGCCTGGTGCCCACGTGGGCCATGACGGCCTCGCCGTGCTTGCTGATGATGTCGCTGAGCACCCGCTCGCCCGTTGCCGCGATCACATGGTCGTAGCGCAGGCCGATGGTCATGCCGTCCTTGGCCTGCTGCGCGACGAGCCTGAAGTGAGGCTGCCTGCTGTCGACGTATTCGTAGATCTCGCGCCACTCGCTCTGCTCGCCTTCGGGCAGCGGTTTGCCGAAGTCCAGCGCCAGCAGGCTCTCGCTCAGACGCGAGACGCGCACTTCCTCGATCGGGTCGAAGTAGGCCTGGCCCACTGCCAGCACCGGGTACGCGTGGCTGCGGCCGTCGGCGGCGTGGTGGACGAGGCTGGGCTGGCCCTGGCGTGCGCCTCGCGGTGGCGTGGTCACGTCCACGCGCATGCTGTAGGGGGTGATCCAGCGGGCGCCGAGGCTGCCTCGGTCGAAGGCGTCGAGGTCGCTGGCGTAGGTGCGAGCCCATTCGATCGGCAGCGGTGCTGCCAGCACGAAGTCGGTGTGGGTGAAGCTCTCGTTGCCGGTACTCAGGCTGATGGATGCACCCTTGCGCGCCGGCGCGGGGCAGTTCTTGCAGCCTCCGGTTCCCTGGGCATCGGCCTGCTTGGAAATGTGACCGAGCGGAGTGCCCGGATTTTCTTTCTCCGCCTTGGCCCCCGCGTGCGGCGACACGATCGCGGCACGCTGGCCCTTCTTCTTCAGCAACGCATCCCGCAGCTTGTGAAGCAGCCACATGATGCTGGCCTGGGCCTCCTTGTCCGCCAGCCTCGACAGCTGCCCACGCAGTTGCTGCTTGAAGTCCAGCATCTGCGTGATCACGCCATTGACCCTGCTCGCAACCCCATCGGGCAGCTGGCTCGCCGCAGCTTTCGCCACGTAGTTCGCCGACTGCTTCGAGTAGCGCACCGCAGCACCCCACATCCGGCTCCACGTGCTCTGCGTCTTCGGGTCGTGCACCTTGGT
>NZ_JACIBG010000002.1:0-329031 GCF_014195185.1 Variovorax atrisoli
CGCCAGTTCGGCGTGGCCAGCAGGTCGGTGCCGGCCTGGAAGCCGGTGAGGCGGCCCTTGCTGGATGGCGATACCGTGCCGCCCTGCTGGATGTCTATGTCGGTGGAGAGCACGCGGGCCCAGGCGCGGCGATCGGAGCCGGCAGGGTTGGTCGAGGTGCTCGCGGTGCCCTTCACGTCATCGTCGCCTACGCGCTTGCGCAGGTCGCCGAGCATCGCGAGGTTGCCCTGGCGCAATTGGCCGGGGAGCGCGGCGTAGAGCGAGGCTTCCGGCCGGTACGTGATCACAGGAGCCGGGGCCGGGGTGCCGGGGGTGGCCGGAGTGCCCGGCGCTACCGCATTGGTGCTGGAGCGCAGGTACCAGTTCTCGCCCGCGCCGTTGGCGTCGGCCGCGTACAGCCGGTACTCGTAGGCGCCGGCGTCGACGTGGCCGCCGGCCAGCGAGAAGGCATCCTTCGTCGTCTGCGCCGTGGTGGTGGCCCCGTTGATCGCACTGACGACCTCGATGCCGTTGCCGGTGGTCAGCGCGCCCAGGCCGCCGAGGTTGGTGATCTGCACGCTGGTCTTGCCGCTGGCGGTGCCGCCATCGATCACCAGGCGGTCCGATGGGCCGGTGCCGGTGAGCGCCGTTCCCAGCCTGAGCACGCCGTTATTGCCCACGTAGTTGCCGCGCACGGTCAACGTCGTGCCGGCCGTCGCGCCCGCCAGCGAAACGGTGCCGCTGTTGGCGAGCGAGGCCACTGTCTGACTGAAGCCCGCAAGGTCGAGCGTGGCGCCGGTCGCCACGCTGTGCGCCGAGGCCGCGCTGAGGGTGTTGGCCGCCCCGGCCTTCAACGTGCCCTGCGCCACGTTCGTGGCGCCCGTGTAGGTATTGGCGCCCGACAGCGTGAGCGTGCCGGAGCCTTCCTTCGTGATGAACCCGCCGCCGGAGATCGCGCCACTGAGGGTGCCCGAGAACGCACCCGTGTCGATGATCGGATCCAGCTGTCCCGTCAACCGGATCGCGTTCGCGATGGTCAGGCCGTCCGCGCTGAAGCCCAGGGTCGTGTCGTCGTCCATCGACAGCGTGCCGGTGCCCAGCGCCTGGTTGCTGCCGACATTCAGGCGGCCCTGGCGCAGCACGGTGCCGCCGGTGTGGGTGTTGGCGCCAGAGAGCGTCAGCGTGCCCGTTCCCACCTTCACCAGCGAACCTCCCGTGCCGGAGATGACGCCGGAGATTTCCGTGTCGGCGTTCAGCCCGCCGGTGGTCAGAGTCTTCGCGCCGAGGAGCACCTGGCCCGCCCCGCCCAGCGAGCCGATCGACGTGCCGGCGGCCGCGATTTCGCTGATGCGCACGGTGCCGCCCTTGCCGTTCACGATGGTGGCCTGCCCCGCAGTCACGCTGCCGATGAAGTCGATGAGGCCGTCGGCACGGTTGGACAGCGTCACCGCACCCATGTCGGCCTTGCCGCTGAACAGCAAGGCCGCGCCGTTGGCGACCGAGACCGGTCCCTGGCCGAGCGCGCCGGTGACGCTGGCGTTGAGCGTGCCGGCTTCGACCGACGTGCCGCCGCTGTAGGTGTTGGCCGAGGCGAGAACCAGTTCGCCGTCGCCGGTCTTGCGCAGGCTTCCCGTGCCGCTCATGCTGCCGGCGTAGGTGCCGCTGCCGCCGGCCTTCGTCTGTTCGAAGACCACCGTCGCATCGTTCACGATGTCGCCCTGGAGGCTGGTGGCGTTGCCCTGCAGCACGCCGGCCTTCACGGAGGTCCCGCCGGTGTAGCTGTTGGCGCCGGTGAGCACGAGGGTGCCCGTGCCCTGCTGCACCAGCGCCCCCTTGCCTGCGATGGCGCCGGCGAAAGCCACCGTGTCGGCGCGGTCGAAGGCGAGCGCGCCGTCGTTGGTCACGTTGCCGACGAGCACGCCGGCGGTGCCGCCGTTGCCGACCTGCAGGCGCGTGCCGCTGGCGATCGCGATGGACTCGCCCTTGCTGCCCGTGGCGCTGATCGAGCCGGTCACCAGCACGCCCGGCGCCACGTCCAGCGCCACGCTCGACGCAGCGACGTTGCCCACGACCTGCAGCGCCTGCATGTTCCTGAGGCTGAAGGCGCCAGCGGCGGTGAAGTCTCCCAGCGCCGCGATCTGGTTGGAGAGGTTCATCGACACGTCGCCACCGGCATTGCCCGTCAGGGTGCCGGCGGTCACGGTGCCCGCGGTCTGCAGCACGCTGGCGTCGCTTGCCAGGGTCAGCGTGCCCTTGGTGCGCACGTCGGCCTGAAGCATCACGCCCTTGCTGCCGGTGATGGAGACGGTGCCCCCGCTCAGGGCGTGATCGACGTTGAGAGCGCCGCCGCTGGAGGCCAGCGTCAGCGCCGCCGTGCCGGTGTCGATCGCCGTACCCAGCGTCAGGACGCCGCCGGCCACCAGGCCGACCGCGCCGTTGACCCCATTGGTCAGCGAGACCACCGAGAGGTCGCCGCCGGAGGTCATGGAAATGCTCTGCCCGGCGAGCGAGACATCGCCCCTGAAGTCGTTGCCCGCGTTGTTCAGCGCGATGCTCCCCGCACCCGCGTCGACGGACATGGCGCCCGTCACCGAGAGCGCGCTGGTCTGCGTCACCGCGCCGCCGTTGCTGCGGGCATCGATGGACGATGCCGAACCGCCGCCCTGGAACAGGAGGTCGCCATGGCTCGTGACGGTGAGCGCGCCGGTGGCCAGCGTACCCAGCGTGAGGGCGTTCTTGTCGTTGATCTGCACGGTCGCGCCACCCAGGCTGACGGCGCCGCCGAAATCGTTGCCGGCATTGGTCAGCGTGATGTCGCCCGTGGCGGCCTGCACGTCGAGCGCGCCGCTGCCGGTGAAGACGCCGCTCATCGACACGGCGCCCTTGCTCGCGATGTTGCCGTTTCCGAGCAGCGTCACGTCGCGCCCGCTCGTGAAGGCGGCGGTGGTTTGCAGCGTGCCGCCGCGGTTGAAGCTCAAAGCGCCCGTCGCTGCGCCGAGCGCCGAGTCGCTGGCCACGCGCAGTGTTCCGCCATCGATCAGCGTGCCGCCCTGGTAGCTGTTGACGGCCGTGAGCTCGAGCGTGCCGCTGCCGATCTGATGCACCTGCCCGCTGCCGGCGATGACGCCTCCGAAGGTGACGGAGTCCGACCGGTTGAATGCCAGCGTGCCGTCGTTGCCGACATTCCCGACGATGCTGCCGGCCGTGCCGCCCGCGCCGATCTGCAAGGTGCCGGCGCTGATCGCGGTGCCGCCGGTGTAGGTGTTGGTGCCGGTCATCACCGTGGTGCCTGCGCCCGACTGCGAAACGCCGCCGGCGCCCGTGATGGCGTATCCGGCCGTGAGTTGCGTACCGGCGCCAGGCTTGAAGTCGACCAGGCCGTTGCCGTTGACCGTGACGCCGTTCGCCACGCTCATGCTTCCGGCCGTGAAGGTCAGCGTACCGCTGCCGGCCGCGCCGCCGAGGCCGCGCGTGGCGGCGCCCGATCCATTGCCGCCGGCGCTGCCGCCGACGACGATGCTGTCCGCAACGAGATTGCCGCCGGCGACGGTCAGGTGGCCGCTACCGCCGGCACCGCCGTCGCCGCCGTTCGCATTGCCGCTGCCGCCGCCGCCGCCGCCGCCCGAACCACCGACGACGACCGCGCCGGTCACGGTCGTGGTCCCCGCTGAAATGCTGAGTGCGCCAGCGCCGCCGCTCGAGCCGCTGCCGCCTGCAGCCGAGCCGCTGGCGCCGGCGCCGCCTCCGCCGCTGCCGCCGATGCCCAGCAAGCCATTCACCGACCTGTCGGTCGCGAAGGTCGCGCTCGTGAGTCCGCCGGAGATCGAGCCTTCGGCGATGCCGCTCAGGGCACTGCCGCCCGGCTTGGGGCCGAAGGGACCTTGGGCTCCCTGGACGCCGTCGGTGCCTGCCCCGCCGCCGAGGTTGCCGGCGCCGCCGAGACCCGCGTTGTCAGAGCCGCCGTCGCCACCCCTTGCGGGGCCACCGGCACCGCCGCTGTTGGACCCGTAGGTGAAGCCAGCACCGCCGCCGCCTGCGCCGTAGCCGCCGCCGCCGCCGCCGGCAAGAGCGCCTCCGCTGCCGCCCCCTCCTCCGCCGCCGATCCCGCCGGCGCCCCCGTTGCCGCCGATACCCGCGCCCACTCCGCCCTCGCCGGCAGTGCCGACAAGCACGCTCTGCGCGAAGGCAGGAACGAATGGCGCCGCACCGAGCGTTACCACGACGCTCATCAGCGCGCTGAGGCGGAACAGCCGGCGCACCGGGTCGCCGGATTCGACGCCGCTACGGGCCTTCGCCACACTGCGCGATGCGACGTGGGACCTGGAGATTTCGGCTACGGCGACCCAGGCTCCCAACGCCTCATTCCACAGGCTGCGAAAACAGATATTCATCAGAATTTAGTTCTAAGTTAACAATTTGCCCGGCGATGATACGCGCGGTAACACTTCTGAAACATCCCCCGAACGAGCGATTGAGGGCGGCGCCGATCTGTCGGGGGGCGAACCGCCCATCTCAGCCGGGCAGCTGACCCATCTCCCTTTGCGAAGGGACGAGCGTCAAAATCAGGGAAAATAGCCCATCCCATCGCAAACCGCGATGCCAGCAAGCCATGAGCACCTCCGAACGCAACTTCGCCCGCCGCATCGACCTCACGTCGCTGCAGCTGTTCGTGGCCGTGTGCGAACTGGGCAGCATCGGCCGTGCGGCGGAGCGCGAATTCATCGCGGCCTCGGCCATCAGCAAGCGGCTGTCGGACCTCGAGGCCACGCTCGGCACCACCCTGCTCTACCGCCATGCGCGCGGCGTCGACCTCACGCCCGCCGGCGAAAGCCTGCTGCACCACGCGCGCTCGGTGCTCTACAGCCTCGAGAAGATGCAGGGCGAGCTCAGTGAATACGCCGACGGCGTGCGCGGCCATGTGCGGGTGCACGCCAACATCTCGGCGATCGTGCAGTTCCTGCCTGAAGACCTGGGCGTGTTCACGCGCGCCCACGAGGCCATCAAGATCGACCTCGAGGAGCACCTCAGCAGCGAGGTGATCCGCGCGGTGCAGGAAGGCGCGGCCGACCTCGGCGTTTGCCACGTGGCCGGCGGCGCGGGCGAACTGCAGAGCCTTTCCTACCGGCACGACCGGCTCGCGCTGATCGTGCCCACGGGCCATGCGCTTGCGGCGCGGGGCAGCATCGATTTCGTTGACTCGCTCGACTTCGACCACGTCGGCCTGCACACCAACAGCTCCATCTACGTCGCGATGCACGAGGCCGCATTGGACGCAGGCCGCAGCATCAAGCTGCGCATCCACGTCACCGGCCTGGACGCCATGTGCCGCATGATCGAGAACGGCCTGGGCATCGGCGTGATGCCGCAGCGCGCCTTCGAACTCATGCGCAACGGCATCGGCCACGGCCTCGTGAGCGTGGCGCTCAACGACGCCTGGGCCGCGCGCGAGATCAGGCTGGTGGCTCGCGATTTCTCCACCCTGCCCGTGGCGGCGCGCTCGCTGGTGAACCACCTGCACGCGGCCGCGGACGGCGGCGAACAGCTCGCGGCCTAGGCCGCAACCACGGACAATTCCATTTCCCCACGAAAGACAGAAGAGACCGACATGGCACGCACGCTCTACGACAAGATCTGGGACGAACACGTCGTCCACACCGAGGAAGACGGCACCGCGATCCTCTACATCGACCGCCACCTGGTGCACGAAGTGACCAGCCCGCAGGCATTCGAAGGCCTGCGCGAGGCCGGCCGCAAGCTGTGGCGCATCAGCTCGGTGGTGGCCACCGCCGACCACAACACGCCCACCACCGGCTGGGAGCGCGGCTACGAAGGCATCGCCGACCCGACCAGCAAGGAACAGGTCACCACGCTGGACCACAACATCGCCGAGTTCGGCGCGGCCGCGTTCTTCCCCTTCCTGAGCAAGCGCCAGGGCATCGTGCACGTGATCGGCCCCGAATCGGGCGCGACGCTGCCGGGCATGACCGTCGTGTGCGGCGACTCGCACACCTCCACGCACGGCGCATTCGGCGCGCTGGCGCACGGCATCGGCACCAGCGAGGTCGAGCACGTGATGGCCACGCAGACGCTGCTGGGCAAGAAGGCCAAGAACATGCTGGTGAAGGTCGAAGGCAAGCTGCCCGTGGGCTGCACCGCCAAGGACATCGTGCTGGCCATCATCGGGAAGATCGGCACCGCCGGCGGCACCGGCTACACCATCGAGTTCGCCGGCTCGGCGATTCGCGACCTGAGCATGGAAGGCCGCATGACGGTGTGCAACATGGCCATCGAGGCCGGTGCGCGCGCCGGGCTGGTGGCGGTCGACGAGAAGACCATCAGCTACGTCAAGGGCCGCCCGCTCGCGCCCACCGGCGTCGAATGGGACCAGGCCGTGACCTACTGGCGCACGCTGCAGTCCGACCCGGGCGCGAAGTTCGACGCCGTGGTCGAGCTCGACGCCGCGCAGATCCAGCCGCAGGTGACCTGGGGCACCTCGCCCGAGATGGTGGTCGAGATCAACGGCCGCGTGCCCGATCCCGACAAGGAGAAAGACGCCAACAAGCGCGGCGCCATCGAGCGCGCGCTGGTCTACATGGGCCTTGAGCCCAACAAGGCCATGAACGACATCTTCATCGACAAGGTGTTCATCGGCTCTTGCACCAACAGCCGCATCGAGGACATGCGCGAAGCCGCCGCCGTGGTGAAGAAGCTCGGCCAGAAGGTCGCGAAGAACGTGAAGCTCGCGATGGTCGTGCCCGGCTCGGGCGTGGTGAAGGAACAGGCCGAGCGCGAAGGGCTCGACCAGATCTTCAAGGCCGCGGGCTTCGAATGGCGCGAGCCCGGCTGCTCGATGTGCCTGGCCATGAACGCCGACCGCCTGGAACCCGGCGAGCGCTGCGCATCCACCAGCAACCGCAACTTCGAAGGCCGCCAGGGCGCGGGCGGTCGCACCCACCTCGTGAGCCCGGCCATGGCCGCGGCCGCCGCGGTGCACGGCCATTTCGTCGACGTCCGCACGTTCGCCTGAGCGGGCTGCAAGAAGGAAGAAAAGAGACTCCCATGAAGCAATTCACCGTGCACAAGGGCCTCGTGGCCCCGATGGACCGCGAGAACGTCGACACCGACGCGATCATCCCGAAGCAGTTCCTCAAGTCGATCAAGAAGACCGGCTTCGGCGTGAACCTGTTCGACGAGTGGCGCTACCTCGACCCGGGCCTGCCCGGCCAGGACCCGGCCAGCCGCAAGCCGAACCCCGACTTCGTGCTGAACCAGCCGCGCTACGCGGGTTCATCGATCCTGCTGGCGCGCCAGAACTTCGGCTGCGGCTCGTCGCGCGAGCATGCGCCGTGGGCGCTCGACCAGTACGGTTTCCGCGCGATCATCGCGCCGAGCTACGCCGACATCTTCTTCAACAACAGCTTCAAGAACGGCCTGCTGCCGATCGTGCTGCCCGCGGCGCAGGTCGCCCAGCTCTTCGACGAGACCTTCGCCTTCCCGGGCTACACGCTGACCATCGACCTGGAGCGCCAGGTGGTGGTGAAGCCCGACGGCCAGGAGTTCGCGTTCGACGTGCAGGCCTTCCGCAAGTACTGCCTGCTCAACGGCCTGGACGACATCGGCCTCACGCTGCGCCACAAGGACAAGATCAAGGCCTTCGAAGCCGAGCGCCTGGCGCAGAAGCCCTGGCTGGCGCATACGATGATTTCCTGATTCGAAACGAAACGGACATCCGGACGCAGAGTGCGCGAAACCTTCGCGTCCGGACAGCCTGATTCCTCTCTCATTCAACCATCCAAGACCCAATGAAAATCGCAGTTCTCCCAGGTGACGGCATCGGCACCGAAATCGTGGCGGAAGCCGTCAAGGTGCTCGACGTTCTCGACCTGAAGTTCGAGACGGAATCGGCGCTGGTCGGCGGCGCGGCCTACGAGGCGCACGGCCATCCGCTGCCGGAATCGACGCTCAAGCTCGCCAAGGAAGCCGATGCGGTGCTCTTCGGCGCCGTCGGCGACTGGAAGTACGACAAGCTCGACCGGCCGCTGCGGCCCGAGCAGGCCATCCTGGGGCTGCGCAAGAACCTGGGCCTGTTCGCCAACTTCCGCCCGGCCATCTGCTACGAGGAGCTGGTAGGCGCCTCCAGCCTGAAGCCCGAGCTGATCGCAGGCCTGGACATCCTCATCATCCGCGAGCTGACCGGCGACATCTACTTCGGCCAGCCGCGCGGCCGCCGCGTCGCGACGGATGGGCACTTCCCCGGCGCCGAGGAGGCCTTCGACACCATGCGCTACTCGCGCCCCGAGATCGAGCGCATCGCCCGCGTCGCCTTCGAGGCCGCCCGCAAGCGCAGCAAGCGCGTGACCAGCGTGGACAAGAACAACGTGCTGGAAACCTCGCAGCTGTGGAAAGACGTGATGCTCGACATCGCGAAGGAATACCCGGACGTCGAACTCGACCACATGCTGGTCGACAACGCGGCCATGCAGCTGGTGAAGGCGCCCAAGAAATTCGACGTGGTGGTCACCGGCAACATGTTCGGCGACATCCTCTCCGACGAGGCCGCGATGCTCACCGGCTCCATCGGCATGCTGCCCTCGGCATCGCTCAATTCGAGCAACCAGGGCCTGTACGAGCCCAGCCACGGCAGCGCCCCCGACATTGCCGGCAAAGGGGTTGCCAATCCTTTGGCTACAATCCTGTCCGCTGCCATGATGCTCCGTTTCTCCCTCAACCAGCCCGAAGCTGCCGACCGTATCGAGTCGGCGGTCAAGGACGTGCTCGCCTCCGGGCTGCGCACGGGCGACATCTGGTCTGAAGGCACCAAGCGCGTCGGCACCCGCGAGATGGGCGACGCGGTCGTTGCAGCAATCACCAAAAAGACGATTACCGGCTAACCGCAGCCCGCTTCGTCACGCCCCTCCCCGGCTCGACGAGTCGGGCGCAAAAAAGACAACTTTTCTTTTTTTCATAAGGGCAAACTGAAATGGCGAACGCATCTCAACCTCTGGTCGGCCTCGTGGGCTGGCGCGGCATGGTCGGCTCGGTCCTGATGGACCGCATGCAGGCCGAAGGCGACTTCGGTCTCATCGAGCCGGTCTTCTTCTCGACCTCCAACGCCGGCGGCAAGGCCCCGGCCATGGCCAAGAACGAAACCGCGCTGAAGGATGCGAACGACATCGAAGCACTGAAGAAGTGCGACATCGTCATCACCTGCCAGGGCGGCGACTACACCAGCGAAGTCTTCCCCAAGCTGCGCGCCGCCGGCTGGAACGGTCACTGGATCGACGCCGCCTCCACCCTGCGCATGAAGGACGACGCGATCATCGTGCTCGACCCCGTCAACCTGCCGGTGATCGAGAACGCGCTCGCCAAGGGCGGCAAGAACTGGATCGGCGGCAACTGCACCGTGAGCTGCATGCTCATGGGCGTGGGCGCCCTCTACAAGGCCGGGCTGGTCGAGTGGATGACCAGCATGACCTACCAGGCGGCCTCGGGCGGCGGCGCTCAGCACATGCGCGAGCTGCTGACCCAGTTCGGCACCCTCAACGCCGAAGTGCGCGCCCTGCTGGACGACCCGAAGTCGGCCATCCTCGAGATCGACCGCAAGGTGCTGCACAAGCAGCAGACGCTCAGCGCCGCCGAGACGGCCAACTTCGGCGCGCCGCTGGGCGGCTCGCTGATCCCCTGGATCGACAAGGACCTGGGTGACGGCATGTCGAAGGAAGAGTGGAAGGGCGGCGCCGAGACCAACAAGATCCTCGGCCAGGGCGCGGGCTTCGGCACCGCCGCCGTGCCGGTCGACGGTTTCTGCGTGCGCATCGGCGCAATGCGCTGCCACAGCCAGGCCCTGACCTTCAAGCTCAAGAAGGACGTGCCGGTGGCCGACATCGAGGCGATGATCGCTGCCGACAACCCCTGGGCCAAGGTCGTGCCGAACACGCGCGAAGCCACGGTCAAGGACCTGACGCCGGTGGCCGTGACGGGCACCATGGACATCCCGGTCGGCCGCATCCGCAAGCTGGCGATGGGCCCGGAGTACGTGGGCGCCTTCACCATCGGCGACCAGCTGCTGTGGGGTGCCGCGGAACCGCTGCGCCGCATGCTGCGCATCCTGCTCGAAGCCTGATGAGGGCTGCTCAGGCTTTTGAAACACGAATTGTTGCCTTCAAGCAACGGAAGATGTGTGCGTAAGTATGCGCGCACTGGGTAGAACAAGCGCATTGCCTTGTCAGTGCTCAGTGATGATGCTAACGTCCTCTTACAAATTCCGGGCCTGAGCCGCCCCCTATCAGCATGACAAGACATCTGTTGCCTGCGGCCAGCCCATCGGCCGTTCGCCCGCCTCTGCCGTCGAACGGTTGGCGCCTCTCCATCCTCGGCGCGGCGGCAGCCGTGGCCATGGGCATCGCCAGCGTCGACGCCAGCGCCTTCACGCTGGGGCAGCTCAAGGTGCAGTCGGCCCTCGGCGAGCCCTTGCGCGCGGAGATCGATGTCACGGAAATGGCCGCCAACGAAGCGGACGGCCTGAAGATCAACATCGCCACGGCCGAAGCGTTCAGGAACGCTGGCGTGCCATACAACTCCGCGCTCAGCGACGTCAGGGCGACGCTGCAGCGCCGCGCCGGCGGCCAGTATGTGGTTCGCCTGACCGGCAGCCGTCCGCTGAACGACCCGTTCATCGACCTGCTGCTCGAAGCCAACGGCGCTTCCGGCCGGATCGTGCGCGACTACACGGTGCTGCTCGATCCGCCGGCCACGCGCCAGGCCGCTGCACCGCAGGCGGCTCCCATTTCTCCCCAGATCAGCGCCCCGGTCGAACGCGCAGCCCCTGCGGCTCGCGCGCGCCGCGAGCGTCCGCCCGTGGTGGCGACGGCACCGTCCGCCGCTCCTGTCGCTCCCGCGCCTGCAGCAGCCGCACCGGCTGCTGCAGCTCCCGCTCCGGCGGCGGCCCCGGCCCGTAGCGGCGGAGGCAGCGGCGAGCAGGTCACGGTGCAGCGCGGCGACACCGCCGGCAAGATCGCTGCAGCCTACAAGCCTGCCGACGTGTCGCTCGACCAGATGCTGGTCGCGCTGCTGATGGCCAACCCCGACGCCTTCGTCGGCGGCAACGTCAACCGCATGCGGGCCGGCGCAGTGCTCGACCTGCCGAGCGCCGCCGAGGCATCCGCAGTTTCGCCGGCCGAAGCCCGCCGCACCGTCACCGCGCAGAGCCGCGACTTCGGCTCCTACCGCCAGAAGCTGGCCGACAACGCGCCCACCACCAATGTCGCCGCCGCGAGCCGCAAGGCCGCCGGCAAGGTCCAGGCGAACGTGGAAGACCGCAATGCGGCGGCCAGCTCCCCGGACAAGCTGACGATCTCCCAAGGCAACGCCAACGCACGCGCCGCCGACGAGAAAGTCGCGCAGGCCCGCCAGGCGCAGGACAGCAGCAACCGTGTCGCGGAGCTGTCGAAGAACATCAACGAGCTGAACAAGCTCAAGGCAGCCACGGGCGCTGGATCGTCCGCCGCAGCGCCGGCCGCTGCCCCGGCACCGGCGACGCCGGGCATTCCGGTTCCCGCTCCCAACACCAGCGCCACGGTGGCGCCGCCGGCTGCCAGCCCCGCGCCGGCTCCTGCTGTCGCCGCGCCCGTCGCAGCTCCCGCACCGGCACCTGCTGCAGCGCCGGCACCTGCGCCGGCCGCTGTAGCTCCGAGCCCTGCCCCCACTCCTGAAGCCACGGCGCAGGCTGCAGCACCCGCTGCCCCGGCAGCCGCTCCGGCCGAATCCCCCGCCGCGGGCGCGCCGGCCGCTACGCCGCCTGCCTCGGCAGATGCAGCGGCCGCGCCTGCTGCTGCAGCCGCAAGCGCCCCGGCTGCGGCCGCTGCGCCGAAGCCAGCCGTGAAGAAGCCGGTTCCGCCGCCCCCGCCGCCGGAGCCCACCTTCCTCGAAGAGCTGATGGACAACCCGCTGATGCTCGCGGGCGCTGCGCTGATCGCGCTGCTGGTCGGCTTCCTGCTGTACCGCGTGCTGGGCCGTCGCCGCGAGGAGATGAGCGAAAGCGTGTTCCTCGAAAGCCGCATTCCGAAGGACTCGTTCTTCGGCGCCAGCGGCGGCGAGTCGGTGGACACCAAGCATCGCGGCGACTCCACGGTCTCCTCGCTCTCGTACTCCCCGAGCCAGCTCGACGCCGGCGACGTGGACCCGGTCGCCGAGGCCGATGTGTACCTGGCCTACGGCCGCGACCTGCAGGCCGAGGAAATCCTGCGCGAGGCGCTGCGCCTGAACCCGGACCGCACCGCCATCCACCTGAAGCTGCTCGAGATCCACGCCAAGCGCCGCGACGTGCGTGCCTACGAAAGCCTCGCCACCGAAGTGCACAAGCTGACGGGCGGCGCGGGCTCCGACTGGAACCGCGTGGTCGACATGGGCAAGGACCTCGATCCGGGCAACCCACTGTACGAATCGGGCGCTCCCCGCAGCGGCGGCGCCAGCGCTGCCGAAACGGCCGCCTTCGCAAGCGCCCTGAGCGCTGCTGCCAAGCCCGCAGCACCGGCTCCTGTGGTCTCGCCCCCGGTGGCCGTGGCACCGCCCGCCTTCGTGCCTTCGGTCGCGCCGCTGGATTTCGATCTCGACCTGACCACTCCGCCGGCCCCCGCTCCTGCACCGGCACCGGTCGCCCCGCAGCACTCGCCGGTCGGCGCCAGCCTGCCGAAGTCGGCCTATGCACCCGCTCCGCAGACGGCGCGCCCCGCGCCGCCGCTGTCGAACGGCCATGCGCTGACGACGCCGGTCGACCTCGAGAACGACTTCGACACCGCCCCCGGCGCGCTGTCGGCCGACACGCTGCCCGGCTCGCTGAGCCTGAGCGATGCGGACAACACCCGCCCCGCCATGCTGCGCAACGCTCTGCCGGCCGACTCCGGCTTCATCGAGTTCGACATGAGCGCGCTGGCCGGACTGCCCGCTTCGCGTCCCGCTGAAGCCGCCAAGCCGGCAGCCGCTGCGGCCGCCGCACAAAACGACGAAGGCGACGAGAGCCCGCACGCCGTGAAGCTGTCGCTGGCCCGCGAGCTGCAGGCCATCGGCGACGTCGAAGGCGCCCGCTCGCTGGTCGAGGAAGTCGAAGCCGAAAGCGCAGGCGACCTCAAGTCGCAAGCCCGTCAACTGCTCGCGGAACTGCGCTGAGCGAGCTCGCGGCTCGCTTTTCTCGGTCCCCTGAATTCGTGAGGCTGGCGCTCGGCATCCGGTACAACGGCCGAGCGTACGACGGCTGGCAGAGCCAGTCCTCCGGCCGCACGGTGCAGGACAAGCTCGAAGCCGCGCTCGCGCAGTTCGCTGCGCAGCCGATCAGGACCCTGTGCGCCGGCCGCACCGATGCCGGCGTGCATGCCCTGATGCAGGTGGTTCACTTCGACACCACCGCCATACGCGAACCCTTCTCCTGGGCGCGCGGTACCAATCGCTTCCTGCCAGACGACATCGCGGTGCAGTGGGCGCATCCGGTGCCTGATGAATTCCATTGCCGCGCCAGCGCCCTCGCCCGCCGGTATGTCTACGTGCTTTCGCAATCCCCCGTGCGGCCCAGCCTGGACGCAGGCCGCGTCGGCTGGTCGATGCGGCCGCTCGACGGCGATGCGATGCGCGCCGCCGCGGCGCTGCTGATCGGCCAGCACGACTTCACTTCGTTCCGCGCCTCGGCCTGCCAGGCGCGCTCGCCGGTCAAGGACCTGCGGCGCATCGAGATCACCCGCGTCGGCGACGGCGAGCGCTGCCGCTGGCATTTCGAATTCGAGGCCGATGCGTTCCTGCACCACATGATCCGCAACCTGATGGGCTGCCTGCTGCGCGTCGGCCGGGGCGATGCGCCTCCAGAGTGGATCTCGCAGGTGCTCGCGGCACGCAGCCGCGACGCGGCGGCGCCCACCTTTTCCGCCGACGGCCTTTATTTCATGGGCCCGTTGTACGACGCCAAGTGGGGTCTGCCGGATGAAGCCACGCTGCAGGCCGGCGTGGCTCCGTATGATGGCCCGCCATGAGCGCGCCTGCCCTGCCCCGTACCCGCATCAAGATCTGCGGCCTGACACGTGAAGCCGACGTCGATGCGGCGGTGGAAGCCGGTGCTGACGCCGTCGGCTTCGTCCTGTATCCGAAGAGCCCGCGCGCCGTCACGGCGCAGCGGGCTGCCGAACTGGCCTCGCGCCTGCCGCCGTTCATCACGCCAGTCCTGCTGTTCGTGAACGAGGACGCTACCAAAGTCATAGCATCGCTCACCCAGGTGAAGGGCTCCATCGCGCAATTCCACGGCGAAGAGACCCCGCAGCAATGCGAAGAAGCCGCCGGCGGCGGGCGCTTCCGCTACATGCGCGCCGCCCGCATTCCGCTGGGGGATGCCGGGGCAGGCTTCGACCTCGTAAAATACGCGTCCGATTACTCCCACGCCCAGGCCATCCTGCTCGACGCGCATGTCGAAGGTTATGGCGGTGGCGGCAAGGCATTCGATTGGTCACTTCTTCCACCCGCCGTCGACGCTCACCTCGTCTTGAGTGGTGGGCTCACACCTGCAAACGTGGGCGATGGCCTTCGCATCCTGCGGACGCGCTGCAAGACGCTGTCCGTTGATGTGAGCTCGGGCGTCGAAATCGACGGTCCCGGGAACAAGGGCCTCAAGGACGCCGGAAAGATCCGGCAATTCGTCGCAGCAGTCAGGGCTGCCGACGCGTCCTTCTCCAGTTAGCCGCCGCAGCCGATCGTTCGTCGGGCTGCGGCCCACCGATCGAGAACCATGCAAAGCAACTACCAGCAACCCGACGCCACCGGCCACTTCGGCAACTACGGCGGCACCTTCGCGAGCGAGACGCTCACCCACGCGATCAACGAACTGCGCGATGCGTACGCGAAGTTCAAGGACGATCCGGCGTTCCTCGCGGAATTCCACTACGAGCTCAAGCACTTCGTCGGCCGTCCCTCGCCGATCTACCACGCGGCGCGCACCAGCCGCGAAATGGGCGGCGCGCAGATCTACCTGAAGCGCGAAGACCTGAACCACACCGGTGCCCACAAGATCAACAACGTGATCGGCCAGGCGATGCTCGCGCGCCGCATGGGCAAGCCCCGCGTCATCGCCGAGACCGGCGCCGGCCAGCACGGCGTGGCCACCGCCACGATCTGCGCGCGTTACGGCCTCGAGTGCGTGGTCTACATGGGCAGCCAGGACGTGAAGCGCCAGAGCCCCAACGTCTACCGCATGAACCTGCTCGGCGCCACCGTGGTGCCCGTCGAGTCGGGCAGCAAGACGCTGAAGGACGCGCTCAACGAGGCGATGCGCGACTGGGTCACCAACGTGGAGAACACGTTCTACATCATCGGCACCGTCGCCGGCCCGCACCCCTATCCGACCATGGTGCGCGACTTCCAGAGCGTGATCGGCACCGAGTGCATCGAGCAGATGCCGGCCATGCTCGCAGCCGACGGCATCACCGGCGAGGCGGAGGGCAAGCAGCCCGACGTGGTGATCGCCTGCGTGGGCGGCGGCAGCAACGCGATGGGCATCTTCCACCCCTACATCCCGTTCACCGGCACGCGCCTGATCGGCGTCGAGGCCGCGGGCGAAGGGCTCGACAGCGGCAAGCACTCGGCCTCCATCCTGCGCGGCAGCCCCGGCGTGCTGCACGGCAACCGCACCTACCTGCTGCAGAACGAGGACGGCCAGATCACCGAAACCCACAGCATCAGCGCGGGCCTCGACTACCCCGGCGTGGGCCCCGAGCACGCGTACCTGGCCGACATCGGCCGCGCCGAGTACGTCGGCATCACCGACACCGAGGCGCTGGACGCCTTCCACTACCTGTGCCGCACGGAGGGCATCATCCCCGCGCTCGAATCCAGCCACGCGGTGGCCCATGCGCTGAAGCTCGCCAAGACCATGCGCCCCGACCAGTCGATCCTGGTGAACCTCTCGGGCCGCGGCGACAAGGACATCGGCACCGTCGCCGACCTGTCGGGCGTCGATTTCTACGACCGCCCCTCGATGCGCGGACTGAGCGTGAAGGGAGGCAAGTGATGAGCCGCATTGCAGCCACCTTCGAGGCCCTGAAGAAAGACGGCCGCCGCGCCCTCATCCCGTACGTGACAGCGGGCTTCCCCTTCGCCGACATCACGCCCGAGCTGATGCACGGCATGGTCGAGGCCGGCGCCGACGTGATCGAACTGGGCGTGCCTTTTTCCGACCCCATGGCCGACGGCCCCGTGATCCAGAAGGCCGGCGAAGCCGCGCTGGCGCTGGGCGTGGGCATGAAGCAGGTGCTCTCCATCGTCGCGGCCTTCCGCAAGACCGACACGACCACGCCAGTGGTGCTGATGGGCTACGCCAACCCGGTCGAGCGCTACGACCTGGTGCACGGCAAGAAGTCCTTCATCCGCGACGCGGCCGCAGCCGGCGTCGACGGGCTGCTGGTGGTCGACTACCCGCCCGAGGAATGCGAGGCCTTCGCCGCCGAGCTGAAGGCCGCCGGCATCGACCTGATCTTCCTGCTGGCACCCACCAGCACCGACGAGCGCATGGCGCAGGTCGCGCGCATCGCGAGCGGCTACGTCTACTACGTGTCGCTCAAGGGCGTGACCGGCGCCGGCCACCTCGACACCGAGGCCGTCGGCCGCATGATCCCGCGCATCCGCGAACACGTGAGCATCCCGGTGGGCGTGGGCTTCGGCATCCGCGACGCGCGCACGGCGCAGGCCATCGGCTCGGCCGCCGACGCGGTCGTGATCGGCACGAAGATCATTCAACTCATCGAGGACCAGCCCCGCGACAAGGTCGTGCCGGCGGTGCGCGAATTCCTCGCGGGCATCCGCGAGGCGCTCGACGCCCTGCCTGCCGCGACGGCCAAGAACGCAGCTGGTCGATAATCACCGCCAACACAAGGAGCCCCCATGAGCTGGCTTGAAAAACTGCTACCCGCCAAGATCGCCCAGACCGACCCGTCCGAGCGCCGCCAGGTGCCCGAGGGCCTGTGGATCAAGTGCCCCGCCTGCGAGACCGTTCTGTACAAGACCGACCTCGAGCACAACCAGAACGTCTGCCCCAGCTGCAGCCACCACCACCGCATCGGCGCCCGCGCGCGGCTCGACGCGTTCCTCGACGCCGAGGGCCGCTACGAAGTCGGCCAGGAAGTGCTGCCTGTCGACGCGCTGAAGTTCAAGGACAGCCGCAAGTACCCCGAGCGCCTGAAGGAAGCCCTGGAAAACACCGGCGAGACCGACGCCCTGGTCGTCATGGGCGGCTCGGTGCACAGCATCAGCGTGGTCGTGGCCTGCTTCGAGTTCGAGTTCATGGGCGGCTCCATGGGCAGCGTGGTCGGCGAGCGCTTCGTGCGCGGCGTCGAGACCGCCATCGAGCAGAAGGTGCCGTTCATCTGCTTCACCGCCACCGGCGGCGCGCGCATGCAGGAAGGCCTGCTCTCGCTGATGCAGATGGCCAAGACCAATGCCGCGCTCACGCGCCTGGCGAAGAAGGGCCTGCCCTACATCAGCGTGCTGACCGACCCGACGATGGGCGGCGTGTCGGCAGGCTTCGCCTTCGTGGGCGACGTGGTGATCGCCGAGCCCAAGGCGCTGATCGGCTTCGCCGGCCCGCGCGTGATCGAATCGACCGTGCGCGTGACGCTGCCCGAAGGCTTCCAGCGCGCCGAATTCCTGCAGACCAAGGGCGCCATCGACTTCATCAGCGACCGCCGCGAACTGCGCAAGACCATCGCCAACACGCTCGCGATGCTGCTGCGCCAGCCGGCCGATGCAGTGAGCTGACCGAAAGGCGATCGAAAAACAAAAGGGCCCGGGTGCGATGCATCCGGGCCCTTTTGTATTCAGGAGGTCAGAACGTCAGCTGATAAGCGAAGACCAGCAGGTTGCCCAGCACGATCGCGATCACCTGCAGCACCACGATGGCGGCCAGCGGCGAAAGGTCGACTCCGCCGATCAGCGGGATGAAGCGGCGGAAGGGCCGCACGAGCGGATCGGCCAGGCGGGAGATCAGGTCGAGCAGCATGGGCGAGGCGCCCGGAATCCACGACAGCACCGCATAGACCACCAGCAGCGCCGTCAGGCCCGAGACGGCCAGCTGCATCAGCCCCACCAGCGACACCAGCGGCAGGGTCGCGATGCGCCCGAGGCTGCCCGCCAGCAGCCACAGCAGCAGGAACTTCAGCATCACCAGCAGCCATGCCGCGATCAGGCTGGCGAGGTCCCAGCGCTTCACCGAAGGCACGATGCGCCGCAGCGGCAGCACGATCCAGTCGGTGATCGCGAACACGAAGCGCCCGAGAGGGTTGCCGAAGGGCACGCGGTGGTATTGCATGTACAGGCGCAGCAGGCAGGCGCCGCCGAGCAGACCGACGATCACGTCGAGAAGGAACGAGGGAATCTGGTAGAGCATGAGACGCGGCCGTGAGGGGAATGCGATGATAGCCACGCAAGGCTCATCGATGACGACACAACCCCTTTTGCATTCACTGCCATTGTTTCCGCTCGGAACGGTGCTCTTTCCCGGCGGCCTTCTTCCATTGCGCATCTTCGAGGTCCGCTACCTCGACATGATCGGCAAGTGCCGCAAGGCCGACGCGCCCTTCGGCGTGGTGAGCCTCACCAGCGGCAGCGAGGTGCGCAAGGCCGGCGCCGATGCCGAGAGCTTCGCCGCCATCGGCACGCTGGCCATGATCCGCGAGTTCGAGTCGCCGCAAAGCGGCCTGCTGCAGATCGAATGCGTCGGCACGCAGCGCTTTCGCGTCCGCAGCAACGAGCTGCAGAAGCATGGCCTCTGGGTCGCCGAGGTCGAGGCGGTGAACGACGACGTCGCGCTGGAGATTCCCGACGACCTGCGGCACACCTCCACCGCGCTGCAGCGCCTGGTCGGCACCCTCGAGGAGCGCAAGCGCGCCCAGGGCGGGGCGGTGCGGCTGCCGATCGCCGAGCCCTACCGCTTCGACGATTGCGGCTGGGTGGCCAACAGATGGTGCGAGCTGGTGCCGATGCAGCTCGAGCTGCGGCAGCGGCTGATGGAGCTCGACAGCCCGCTGATGCGGCTGGAGCTGGTCAGCGATCTGCTGGCACGCACCGGTATCACTGAATAGGTCGCTCCTATTTTCATAGCGCATGGCGCAGGATTGACGGGCGCTCTGGGCAGGTTTTATTCAAACCCGATCGGCTAAAATGCCGGGCCCGCGCACGCTCCCGGTTGCGCGCCATCCGCCTCCCATGTCCGATCAAAAGAACCCCTCGCCTCCTCCCGCTCCCGCCGACGAAAACCAGCTCATCGCAGAACGCCGCGAAAAGCTCGCGCAGCTGCGCGCGGCGCAGGCCGAGGGCAAGGGCGTTGCATTCCCGAACGACTTCAAGCCGGGCCATCGCGCCGCGGCGCTCGTGGAGGCCCATGGCGCCACCGACGGCGAGGCCCTCGAGGCGCAGGCCGTTTCGGTGAGCGTAGCCGGCCGGATGATGCTCAAGCGCGTGATGGGCAAGGCCAGCTTCGCCACGCTGCAGGACGCCACCGAGCGCATCCAGCTCTACGTGACGCGCGATGCCGTCGGAGAAGACGTGTACGCGGACTTCAAGCGCTGGGACCTCGGCGACATCGTCGGTGCCGAAGGCACGCTCATGAAGACCAAGACGGGCGAGCTCTCGGTCAAGGTCACGAAGCTGCGCCTGCTCACCAAGAGCCTGCGGCCGCTGCCCGACAAGTTCCACGGCATGGCCGACCAGGAGCAGAAGTACCGCCAGCGCTACGTCGACCTGATCACCGACGAATCCGCCCGCAAGCGTTTCACCGCGCGCAGCAAGGCGGTGAGCGCGCTGCGCGAGTTCATGGTGTCCAACGACTTCCTCGAGGTCGAGACGCCCATGCTCCACCCCATCCCCGGCGGCGCCAACGCCAAGCCGTTCAAGACGCACCACAACGCGCTCGACCAGGAGATGTTCCTGCGCATCGCGCCCGAGCTGTACCTCAAGCGCCTGATCGTCGGCGGCTTCGAGCGCGTGTTCGAGATCAACCGGAGCTACCGCAACGAGGGCATCTCGGTGCGGCACAACCCCGAGTTCACGATGATGGAGTTCTACGCGGCCTACTGGAACTACCGCGACCTGATGGACTTCACCGAGACGCTGATCCGCACCATCGCCGACAAGGCCGTGGGCACGCAGCAGCTCACCTACCAGGGCAAGCCGGTCGACCTGACGCAGCCTTTCCAGCGCCTGACGATCCGCGAGGCGATCCTCAAGTACACCGAGGCCGAAGGCGTGGCGCAGGGCGTCGACGACAGCGCCTGGCTCATCGCCGCGCTGCGCAAGCTCGGCATGAACGAGGAGAAGGACAAGCTCTCGCAGCGCAGCCTCGCCAGCCTGCAGGTGCTGTTCTTCGAGGAAACCGTCGAAGAGAAGCTCTGGCAGCCGACCTTCATCATGGAGCACCCGACCGAGATCTCGCCGCTGGCGCGCGCCAACGACGAGCGCCCCGAGGTCACGGAACGCTTCGAGCTGTACATCACCGGCCGCGAGTTCGGCAACGGCTTCAGCGAACTGAACGACGCCGAGGACCAGGCCGCGCGCTTCAATGCGCAGGTGGCCGCCAAGGACAGCGGCGACGACGAGGCCATGTACTACGACCATGACTTCGTGCGCGCCCTCGAATACGGCATGCCGCCCACCGGCGGCTGCGGCATCGGCATCGATCGGCTCATGATGCTGCTGACCGATTCGCCGAGCATCCGCGACGTGATCCTGTTCCCGGCGCTTCGCAGGGAATCCTGATCGTGAAGGCACCGTCGTCGTTGCCGACGATCGGCATCGACTTCGGCACCTCCAACTCCGCTGTCGCCTGCCGGGTCGGCACGCAAGCACGCCTGCTGCCCATCGAGGGCGCGGCCACCACACTGCCCACCGCGATCTTCTTCAACGCCGAAGACCGCACCACTCACTTCGGCCGCGACGCCATCGGCCAATACCTCTCGGGCACCGAGGGGCGGCTGATGCGCTCGCTCAAGAGCCTGCTCGGCAGCGCGCTGATGCAGGAGAAGACGGCGATCTACGACGGCCTCGTGAGCTTCGAGGACATCATCGCCCGCTTCCTGCGCGAGCTGGCGGTGCGCGCCGGCCGCGAGCTCGGCCAGATGCCCGAGCGCGTGGTGATCGGACGCCCGGTGCATTTCGTGGACGACGACCCCAAGCGCGACGAGCGCGCCGAGGAAAGCCTGCGTATCGCGGCGCGCGCGGCCGGCTTCAGGGAAATCTCGTTCCAGCTCGAACCCATCGCGGCCGCCTTCGACTACGAACAGCGGATCAGCAAGGAATCCGTCGTGCTCATCGTCGACATCGGCGGCGGCACCTCCGACTTCACCGTCGTGCGCGTAGGGCCCGAGCGCGCCGCGCTCGAAGACCGCAGCGACGATGTGCTGGCCACCAGCGGCGTGCACATCGGCGGTACCGACTTCGACCAGCGGCTGAACCTCGAGCGCGTGATGCCGCAGTTCGGATTCCGCCATCACGGGCCGCAGGGGCGCGAGGTGCCGAGCAAGGTGTTCTTCGAGCTGTCGTCCTGGCACCTGATCAACTGGCTCTACGCCGCCAAGGCGTTTCGCCAGGCAAAGGATCTGCGCACCAGCTACGCCGACACGCGCCTGCACGACCGGCTGATGACCGTGCTCGAGGAACGGCACGGCCACCGCATCGCGAGCGCCGTGGAGGCAGCCAAGATCGAGGTGTCGCTGAGCGATGCCGCGACCGCCATCGACCTGGATTGCGCCGAGCGTGGTCTCGCCGCCTCGCTCACGCCCGACGACATGGCGCAGCAGCTGGCCGCGCCGCTGGAAAGCGTGATCGCCTGCGCGCACGCCTGCGTCAAGCGCGCGGGCCTGCGCAGCAACGACCTCGACGCGATCTACCTCACCGGCGGTTCGTCGGCGCTGCGGCCCTTCCAGAACGCCCTGCGCAGGAGCTTCGCGGGCGTGAACCTGGTCGAGGGCGACCTCTTCGGCGGCGTCGCCACCGGCCTGGCCTGCGCAGCCAGCACGCAGCGCCGGACGGCCTGAACCCGGTCATTCAAGGTCATTGCATGAAGTACCTGGCGGGCTACCCGGCACCCCTGCTGGAGCAGGTCCGCCAGCTGATGGCCCAGGAGAAGCTGGGCGCCCTCCTCGGCCAGCGCTATCCGGAGGGTGTGCACGACATCCAGACCGACCGCGCGCTCTACGCCTACGTGAACGAGCTCAAGGGCGAGTTCATGCGCAAGGCCGAGCCGCTGTCGAAGGTGATGTTCGACAACAAGCTGCACGTGATCCGCAACGCCCTGGGCACCCACACCACCGTGTCGCGCGTGCAGGGCGGCAAGCTCAAGGCCAAGCGCGAAATCCGGGTGGCGAGCCTGTTCAAGGAAGTGCCGCTGGCGCTACTTCGGATGATTGTTGTGCACGAGTTGGCACATATGAAGGAACGTGAGCACGACAAGGCCTTCTATGCGCTGTGCAGGCACATGGAGCCGGACTATCATCGCCTCGAGTTCGATCTCCGGCTGTATCTGGAGCACCTGGGCATGGGGGGACAGCGCTTGTGGGCGAATGCAGCGGCTGGCTCCGCACCTGGCGAGTGATGGCTTCGCGCAGCGGGTGATCCTGTACTCCCCCGGCTTCCGCCGAAGCGCCAATCCAACGCAGCCAGGTTCATGTCACATCCCCAACAACGATTCTTCGTCGCCGGCGTGAAGCAGTTCCTGCCGTCCTACTTCACCGGGCGGTCGGTCATCGAGATCGGCAGTCTCAATCTGAACGGCTCGGTCCGCGAGTTCTTCCAGGAGTGCAGCTACCTCGGCCTCGACGTCGGGGAAGGCCAGGACGTCGACCTCGTCTGCCATGGTGAAGACTACGGCGGTGCCGCGAACGGCACGGACGTCGTCATTTCGTGCGAGGCAATGGAGCACAACCCCCAGTGGAAGAAGACCTGGCTCAACATGCTGCGTCTGGTGAAGGACGACGGCCTGGTCGTCATGACCTGCGCGACTCCTGGCCGGCGCCAGCATGGCACGGTGGAGTTCAACCCCTTCGACTCGCCGCTGACCATCGGCCAGAGCCAGAACCACTATCGCAATCTCGCGGCCTCCGATTTCACCGACCTGCTGCAGCACAACGCATGGTTCTCGGTCTGGGGGTTCTTCGAGGACCGCAGCAGCCACGACCTGTACTTCTTCGGCGTGGGCAAGGAAGCCGCTGAAGAAACGCGTGCACAGGCACTGCAACTGCATTCGGCGCTGAAAGACCACTACCACAAGGTCAACGTGCTGGGCCACTACTGAATCGACCAGGCATCGCCCCTGCCACCGCCATGACGACACTGCCCCGGCTCAACTTCACTTCGCTCTCGTCGCACGAGACCTGCGGCGACATCGTCGAAGCCTTCAGGCTGGCGGCGGAACGGCTCGGCTACCCCACGCGCTTCACCCACTGCTACATCGAGCCGGGTGAGATCAACATCCTGTTCTTCTTCTGGGATGTGCCGTGGGAACACATCGAGCAGCACCATCCCGACTGCATCGTCGTCAACTTCGAGCCGATGGTGCACGGCACGCACGCGTGGAACGACCGCTACCTCGAGGTGCTCAAGCGCTGCTATCTCTGGGAGTACAGCAAGACGAACTTCCAGCGGCACCGCCAGCTCGGCTACCGGAACGCGGACTATGTCGCGCTCGGCTGGGAGCGCGACGCCGCGGAGATCCTGCCGCTGGAAGACATCCTCCCCGACGAGCAGCAGGACATCGACGTCGTCTTCTTCGGCTCGCTGACGCGCCGGCGCATCGACATCCTCGAGGGGCTGATGGCGCGCGGCCTGCGGGTCGAAGTGAACCGGGGTCGCGCGTGGACGCTGGAAGAGCGCAACGGCTTCATGCGCCGCGCGAAGATCGTGCTCAATCTCCACAACTGGGAGGAGTCGCGCATCGTCGAGGTGCCGCGGCTGTCGATCCTGCTGCGGCACCGCAAGGCGGTGGTCTGCGAGCTGTACCCCGACAGCGAGATCGAGGCGTCGATCCGCAAGGCGGTGGTCGGCGCTCCCTACGAGAAGCTCATCGACACGATCGAGCAGCTTCTTGCCGATGCGCCCCGCCGCGCAAGGCTCGAACGCGAAGGCCTGGCGATCTTCACCAGCGCATTCGCAGCCCCGCTGGTCGGACCGGCCATCGAGCGGTTCCTGAGCTGGCGCGCCCAGCAGCCCGACCGCTTCGTCGTGCCTGCAACGCCGCCGCGCATCACTCTCTGCCTGACGGCCGGCGATTCGCTCGAAAACCTGGAGCAGAGCCTTCGCGCATGGGTGGCACAGACCGCGGTGGAGCTTCACCTGGTGCTGGTCGCCCAGGCAGGCATCGCCGGCCTCGAAGCCATGCTGGCGCGAACTGGCATCGCGAGTTCGCAGCTGCTTTCCCTGCCCTTCGCGTTCGATCGCGCCACCGCACGCAACCTTGCATTGGCGCACGCCCAGGGCGAGTACATCGTCTTCGCCGATGTCGGCGACGTCCCTGCGCCGCAGCGCCTGCAGCGCCAGGCCGCACTGCTCCAGGCCTGTGCCGACGTCGACATCGTCGGCTGCTGGTGCGAGACGCACGAGGGCCCGTTCGAGTTCTCCGAGCGGCACCAGGACATCCTGGTGGAGTTCTTCGGCCCGCGCCCGCTGATGCTGTCGGCCTGCATGGTTCGCCGCGCCTTCATGGAGCGCAGCGGCGTGCGCCACGACCCGGAATTCACGGCGCACGACGACTTCCACATGCTGTGCAAGAGCGCAGTTGCCGGCGCACGCTTCGCGGTGATCCCCGAGCTTCTCCACAAGCCGGCCACGCCGATCGCGCCCGTCGATGCGGCCCGCGCGGCAGCGCTGGCCTCGCGGGCGCGCGCGCTGGTGCTGGGCTACCTGCTGCCCGGATCGAGCGTCGAGCATGTGCACGAGATCGCCAGGCTGTACGACCTGTACTGGCCGCCGGTGCTCGACTTCGCGCAGAAGCTGCTGCTGATCCTGGCGCGCGCAAGCTTCAGGCCGGCCGCTGCGCCGGAGCTGCAGCTGGTCGAGCACGAGACGCTGACGCGCGCGCTGCGGCACGAGGCCCTGCGGCTGCTCCAGATCTTCTTCAATGCGGGTCTGGCGGACAAGGAATGGCTGGAACGCCAGTTCGAGGTGCCCGAGATCGCGCAGTTCCTCGCGCCGGCGTCCAGCCAGCTGCCGGTCCGGGTCTTCAGGCTTGAGCCTGCAGCAGTATCGACCGCTGCCGAGCCGCAGCCCGCAAACGGCTAGCCGGCCCGATCAGCGCAGGCGCTGAGAAAGCGCGTCCATCGAGGCCATGTAGGCGGAACGATAGGGCTCGTCGAGATTGATGAAGTGCACCAGCAGGGTTTCGTCCGAAGCCAGGTGCGGCGGCGTGTTGATGCTGAGGTTGTCGACGATGCTGCGTTCGTTCACCAGCCCCGCCCCCGCCAGCACTTCGTTCGTGTAGTACTGGTCGCCCTGGCTGCTGTAGACCGCCGACTTGTCGTCGACCTCGCCGATGCGCTGCCAGATGCACGCGAGCAGCTCGGCGTTGCCGGGCGTGTTCAGGAATCCCATCACGCCCGAGTTGAACGACCAGCCGCCCACGTCCTTCGCGAGCAGCAGTTCGCGCCCTTCGAGCAGGGTGTCGATCCGGCGGCCCTGGTTGAGGAAGAGCACGTCGGCGTCGATCCATATCACCCACCTGTGATGCGCGATGTGCTGCTGCAGCAGCCAGCTGCGCACCCAGGACCCACCGATGCCGGTATCGACCGCTTGCGGTATCGCGCGGTACACGTGGTAGGCGTAGCCGTGCCTGTCGCAGTAACGCTTCACGTTGTGCTCGGACACCCGCGCGTAGCTGCCGACGTGGTGCGTGTAGAGCGTGACGAAGGCGATGTCGGCATCGGCGTTGTAGCTCGACACCGGCTCCTCCGACAGCGCCGGATAGGCTGCGGGCTGCAGCACAGGCTGGCCATGGAAGAGTGCGTTGTTGACCTGCGCCGCCAGCATGTCCTGCAGGTTCCGGTCGTGCAGCAGCGCCTCGCGCCACACGCCTTCGGGCGCCGCGATCGACAGCGGCCCGAGGTGGACCACGAAGATGCGCGCCAGGAACCATTGCGGAATGCGCCACGACACGTTGACGTAGATGTCGCCGACCATCGCATTGCAGCCCAGCAGGCCTGCCGGCCGCAGCCGCGCGGCCTCGTCGACGCTGCGGTCCACCAGCGCGACGACGTTGCCTGCATCGTCCATCAGCCCGAGCAGCATCGCGCGGTTGGCCGGCGTGTTGCGCAGCACCATCATGTTGGTCATGGCCGGACCGGGCCGGTCGCCGATGGGAGGCGCCTCGACGACCAGCGCATCCCGCCCCTGCATCAGCGTTTCGATGGCAACCGGGTGGAACACCATCGAGTCGCCGTCGAGGAACAGCAGCAAGTCGTTCTCGGGCAGCGCGCGCAGGTGGCGCAGGATCTGGCCGTACCTGGCGCTGTCGCGCAATGCCGGGTGGCGGATGCGATCAGCCTCGACCCACTGGTGCGGATAGCCGAACAACCGGCAATAGTGCGCATGGTTGCGCAACACGGCCTCGTCCTTGCGCGGGAAGAAACTGAGGCACAGCGGCATGGGCCTACTCCGTCAGGCCATCGCGCGAGAGGATGCGCCTGGCGCTGCGGTACTGCGCCGAGCCCGCGAGCGCCGTCCACGATGGAGCCGACGTGTCGGGAAGCAAGGAGCGCCGGCGCGCTTCGCTGTCGGGATTGCCCGACCAGCGCCCTGCATCCCGGGCTGCAGCGAAGCCCTCCAGCAAGCCGTCGAGCGGCACGCCGTCGCCGATGCTCTGGTTGCACAGCAGCGCCATGTCGCACCCGGCCTCCAGTGCAGCCAGTGCGGCGTCGGCAAAGCTGAGCAGCTCGCCGTCGATGTAGCGGCCGGCCTCCATGCTCAGGTCGTCGCTGAAGACCGCACCCTCGAAGCCGATCCGCTGCCGCAGGGTCTCCTTCAGCCACTTCGCCGAAAACCCTGCCGGCCGCCTGTCGACCTTCGGATAGATCACATGCGCCGGCATCACGGCCGCGAGCGAGCCCGACAGCCAGTCGTAGGGCTTCGCATCGTCTGCCAGGATGGCCTTGAGGTTGCGCTTGTCCACCGGGATCTCGACGTGCGAGTCGGCGTGCACGAAGCCATGCCCCGGAAAGTGCTTGCCGCAGTTGCGCATGCCCATCTGCAGCATGCCGTGCATCACGCTCTTGGCCAGCAGCGCGACCACGCGCGGGTCGCGATGGAAGCTGCGGTTGCCGATGACACTGCTGCCGCCATAGTCGAGGTCGAGCACCGGTGCGAAGCTGAAGTCGACGCCGCAGGCGCGCAGTTCGCCCGCCAGCACCTGCCCGAGGGCCGTGGCTGCCTGGGTGGCGCGCAGGGCGTCGCGCAGCCAGAGTTCGCCGAGCGCGCGCATCGACGGCAGGTGGGTGAAGCCGTCGGTGCGGAAGCGCTGCACGCGACCGCCCTCGTGGTCGACGCAGATCAGCAGGTCGGGCCGGATCGACTTGATCTCGGCATTGAGCGCGGTCATCTGCGCGCGGTCCTGCCAGTTGCGGGCGAAATGGATCACGCCGCCGACGAGCGGGTCGGCGAGGCGACGGCGGTCGGCGTCGGTGAGTGCCGTGCCGGCAACGTCGATGATCAGCGGCGCGTGGGGGCGGTCAGCGAGCCCGGCGGTCATGTCTATATCTTCTCCACCACCACGAAGCTCGCGGCGTATTCGGTTTCGTCCGTCACGGTCACGTGGGCCGTGAGGCCCTGTGCCTCGAACCACTCCTTCAGCGCGCCGTGCAGCACGATGACCGGCTTGCCGCTGCGCAGGTTGGCGATCTCGCACAAGCGCCAGCTCATGGGCATGCGCATGCCCAGCCCGATGGCCTTGCTGAAGGCCTCCTTGGCTGAAAAGCGGGTGGCGAGGTAGCTCAGTCCGCGCTTGGGCCAGCGTGCGCTGCGGGCCTGCCAGACCTTGAATTCGGCGTCGCTCAGCACCTTGCGGGCGAAGCGCTCGCCCTGGCGCTCGAAGGTCGCGGCGATGCGGCGCAGGTCGCAGATGTCGGTGCCAATGCCGTAGATCATGCGGCGCCGGCGCTCATTGTTGTTGCTGCTGCTGTTGCTGCCGGGCCTCGCGGATGCAGCGCAGGTAGTCGCGCGTGGCGGCCGTGTAGCCGAGCTCGAGCGCGTCGGCGACGAAGGCGTGGCCGATGGAAACCTCCTGCACGCCGGGCACGGCGCGCAGGAAGGCCGTGAGGTTGTCCCGGCTCAGGTCATGCCCGGCATTGACGCCGAGGCCCGCCGCCAGGGCGGCGCGCGCCGACTCGGCATAGCGCGTGAGCACGGCCTGTTCGTTCGGCGTGCCGCGCGAGGCTGCGTAGCCTTCGGTGTAGAGCTCGACACGGTCGGCACCCACGGCCCTGGCCGCGGCCATCATCTCGGGAATCGGGTCCATGAACAGGCTGACGCGCACGCCGAGCGCCTTGGCTTCGGCGATCAGCGGACGCAGGCGCTCGGCGTCTTCGGGGAAGGTCCAGCCGTGGTCGCTGGTCGACTGGGTTTCGCTGTCGGGCACGAAGGTGGCCTGGTGCGGCTTGAGGGTGCGCACGAAGTCCATCAGGTTGTGGAAAGGATTGCCCTCGATGTTGAACTCGATGCCCGGCCAGTCCTTTGCGAGCAGCGCGGAAAGATCGCTCACGTCGTGCGCCCGGATGTGGCGGGCGTCGGGCCGCGGATGCACCGTGATGCCGTGCGCGCCGGCGGCCAGGCAGGCCTGCGCGGCCTTCACCACGCTCGGAATGCCCAGGTGGCGCGTGTTGCGCACCAGGGCGACCTTGTTGAGGTTGACGGACAGCGAGGTGGCGGCGCTGGCGCCGGCTTGGCCCGGAGTGCTCATAGTGCTTGCAGGTCTCTCATCATTTGCCGCGTACGCAGCGTGGACACGCCGCAATGGTAGTTGAGCAGCGCGCGCAACTGGTTGCGCAGGGCACTGTTGCTGCCGGCGTTCATGGTGGCAATTTCACGCAAGGTGGCGGTAAATGGCGCACGGACGTCCAGCACGGCCTGCAGGGCCTGCCAGTCGGCACCGGCCAGCGCGGCCTCGTCGTCGCCGGCCTCGCGCAGCCCGGCCTCGGGAACGAGGCTGTAGCGCAGCCCGCCGGCGAGCGGCTCCAGCGTCAGGGTCTGGACGTCGAGCGACGGCAGCAGGCCGACCTCGCGCAGCAGCAGCAGCTCGAAAGCACGCAGCGCCGCCGCCTGGGCCGCGGCCTGCGCGCCGCCGTGTTCGCTCGCCAGCACCTGAACGACGCCGGCGTACGCGTCGAACAGCGCCTCGTGGGCGTCGTCGCGCGCCAGCAGGCGCAGCAGCAGCTCGTTGACGTAGTAGCCCGACAGCAGCGCCTCGCCGGTCGGCATCACGTGCCCGCCCATCCATTCGGCGCCCTTGAGCGTGCGGATCTCGGCGTCTCCCCCGTAGTTGAGCTGCAGCGGCTGCAGCGGCAGCAGCACCGGACGGAAGTTGGAGCTCGGCCGCTTCGCCCCCTTGGCCACGAGCGCGATGCGCCCGTGGTGGCGGGTGAACACTTCGAGGATCAGGCTCGACTCGCTCCAGTCGTAGCGATGGAGGACGTAAGCCGGCTCGTGCGAAACGCGATGGGTGGCCATGTCAGTGAGCAATCGAGCATCGAGGCTTGATGAGGCCGGCAAATGCCGCGGAACCGGCTTTGCCGGGCCGCTGGCGTCGCCCCCTGCAAGGGGGCCGGCGGCCATGCGAAGCGAGCAAGCCCGGGGATCTGCCTGTTATTCGTAGCCGAACGAGCGGACGCGGGCCTCGTCGTCGGCCCAGCCCGAGCGCACCTTGACCCACAGCTCGAGGAACACCTTGGCGTCGGCCAGCTTCTCGAGCTCGACGCGGGTCTCCATGCCGATGCGCTTGATGCGCTCGCCCTTGTCGCCGATCACCATGGCCTTGTGGCCGTCGCGCTCGACCACGATGGTGGCGGCGATGCGCAGCAGGCGCTTCTGGCCCTTCTTCTGGGGCGGCTCCTCGTCGAACTTGTCGATGACGACGGTGGAGGTGTAGGGCAGCTCGTCGCCTGTCAGGCGGAACAGCTTCTCGCGCACCAGCTCGCCGGCGAGGAACTTCTCGCTGCGGTCGGTCAGCTCGTCCTCATCGTAGAACCAGGGCTGCTCGGGCAGGTATTTCTCGCAGATGCCGAACAGGCGCTCGACGTCCTTCGGGTTCTTGGCGGACATCGGCACGAATTCGGCGAACTCGTGCTTCTCCTGCATGCTCTTGAGCCAGGGAGCGATGTCGCCTCGGCGGTGCACGTTGTCGAGCTTGTTGGCCACCAGCACCGTCGGAATGCCCTTGCCGAGCAGCTTCAGCACGCGCTCGTCGGCCTGCGTGAAGCTGCCGGCCTCGACCACGAACAGGATCAGGTCCACGTCGCCGACCGCGCCCTGCACGGTCTTGTTGAGCGACTTGTTCAGCGCATTCGCGTGCAGGGTCTGGAAGCCCGGCGTGTCGACGAACACGAACTGGGTGGCCCCCAGCGTGCGCATGCCGGTGATGCGGTGGCGCGTGGTCTGCGCCTTGCGCGAGGTGATGCTGATCTTCTGGCCGACCAGGGCGTTGAGCAGCGTCGACTTGCCCACGTTGGGCTTGCCGACGATGGCGATCAGGCCGCAGTGCTGCGGGCCTTGGGGACCAGCGGCACCCTCGCCGCCTTCGGCGTCTTCGGGTTCCGCTGCGGGATTGATTGCGTCGTTCATTCTGGATTTCACGCGCCGCCGCGTGCCTTGAGCCGGATCAACATGGCCGCCGCGGCAGCCTGCTCGCCGGCGCGGCGCGAGCCGCCGATGCCGCGTTCGCGAAGGCCCAGTTCGGGCACCTCGCACTCGACATCGAAAGTCTGCTTGTGCGCTGCGCCCAGTGTGGCGGCCACGCGGTACACCGGCAGCTTCATTTTGTGACCCTGCAGCCATTCCTGCAATTCGGTCTTCGGGTCCTTGGCCGCTGCCTCCATGCGCGGATTGATCTCGACCGACTCGTAGAGCCGGTGAACCAGCGCCTGGGCGGCGGCGAAGCCGGCGTCAAGGTAGACCGCGCCGATCAGCGCCTCCAGCGCGTCGGCCAGGATCGACGGCCGATTCGGCCCGCCCGACCGGGCCTCGCCCTCGCCGAGCCGCAGCAGCGGCGACAGCGCCAGGCCCACCGCCAGGCGGTGCAGGGTGTCCTGCTTGACGAGATTGGCCCGCACACGCGAGAGGTCGCCCTCGGGCAGCGCCGACAGGCGCTGGTAGAGCAGGTGCGAGACCGCCAGGTTCAGCACCGAGTCGCCCAGGAATTCGAGGCGCTCGTTGTGGTCGGCCGAGAAGCTGCGGTGCGTGAGCGCGAGCTGCAGCAGCCGCGGATCGGAGAAGGTGTGCTGCAGGCGCGCCTGCAACGCGGCCAGGCTGCCATCCACCTTTTTGGGTGCCGTGTTCAGCGGGTTTCGCCCTTGTACTTGAGCGTGAGGTAGGCCGGGCCGAAGAGCGGGATCTCGCGCTCGTACGAGTACGAAACCACCACCTTGTCGCCGACCTTCTTGATGTCGAGGTCCTTGCCGCTGACCGACTTGAAGTCGTCGATGGCCTGGGCGCGATCGAAGATGGCGCGCACCTCGGGCACCGTCGTGCCTTCCTTGGCCTTGTTGGCGGCCTTGTCGATGGCCTGCCACTCGATCAGCGTCGGGATGACCTGGGCGATCACCACGCCCAGGCAGCCGAGCACGGCCGCGACGAACACCAAGCCGATGAACGAAATGCCGCGCTGCCGCGCGGCGCTGCTGCGAACGGACCGATGTGCTCTCATGCCCTCATACCCCTCGAACGGTGCTTGCAGTTGATTGGAATGCTTTTTTATTGAAACGGACCGATGCGTCCCAGGTCACCGAAGTTCATCCAGACGAAGAAGGCCCTGCCCACGATGTTCTTGTCCGGCACGAAGCCCCAGAAACGCGAATCGGCCGAATTATCGCGGTTGTCGCCCATCATGAAATAGTTGCCTGGGGGCACCTTGCAGACCACGCCTTCGACCGAATAGCGGCAGTTCTCGCGGAACGGGAAGTCGCTGGCGCCGGGCACGAACGCCGGGGAGGCGTCGTCGTTGAGGATCTTGTGCTGCTTGCCGCCCAGGTTCTCGTCGAACTGCTTGAGCAGGCGCATCGATTCGCCGTCCAGGTAGTCGGCGGCGGCCACCTTGGAGACCGGCTGGCCGTTGATCGTGAGCTTCTTGTTCAGGTAGGCCACTTCGTCGCCGGGAATGCCGACCACGCGCTTGATGTAGTCCATGCTCGGCTTGGGCGGGTAGCGGAACACCACCACGTCGCCGCGCGCCAGTGGCGTGCCTTCGGTGATCTTGGTGTTGATGACCGGCAGGCGCAGACCGTAGGTGAACTTGTTGACCAGGATCAGGTCGCCGGTCAGCAGCGTGGGCATCATCGAGCCCGACGGGATCTTGAAAGGTTCGTAGAGGAACGAGCGCAGCAGGAACACCACCAGGATCACCGGGAACAGGCCGGCGGTCCAGTCGAGCCACCAGGGCTGCATCAGCAGCCGCTCACTCGCCTTGGCATCCACCGTGTCGACCTGATTGATGCCCTGCCCCGCCAGACGCGCGTTGCGCTCGGCCAGCGAGGCCTCGAGCCTGGCAGCAGCCTGCTCGCGCCGCGGCAGGAAGTAGAAGCGCTCGGCCAGCCAGTAGAGGCCGGTGACCACCGTCGCCAGGAACAGCAGCAAGGCGAAATTGCCCTCGATCACGTTGAAGTACCAGGCGCCGACATAGCCGGCGAAGGCCGCGAGGACCAGGGAGGTGATGAATGCCATTTTTCGATCAGTCTTCGACTTGCAGGATCGCGAGGAAGGCCTCTTGCGGGACCTCGACGGAGCCGATCTGCTTCATTCTTTTCTTGCCCGCCTTCTGCTTCTCGAGCAGCTTCTTCTTGCGGGTGATGTCGCCGCCGTAGCACTTCGCCAGGACGTTCTTGCGAAGGGCCTTGATTGTCTCACGCGCAATGATGTTGGCCCCGATGGCCGCCTGGATCGCGACGTCGTACATCTGGCGCGAGATGATCTCGCGCATCTTCGCGACCACCGCCCGGCCGCGGAACTGCGACTGGCTGCGGTGCACGATGATCGACAGCGCGTCGACCTTGTCGCCGTTGAGCAGGATGTCGACCTTCACCACGTCGGAAGCGCGGTACTCCTTGAACTCGTAGTCCATCGAGGCGTAGCCGCGGCTCACCGATTTGAGCTTGTCGAAGAAGTCGAGCACGATCTCGCCGAGCGGCATCTCGTAGGTCAGCATGACCTGGCGGCCGTGGTAGGCCATGTTGATCTGCACGCCGCGCTTCTGGTTGGCCAGTGTCATCACCGGGCCGACGTAGTCCTGCGGCATGTACAGGTGCACGGTGACGATCGGCTCGCGGATCTCGGCCATGCGGCCGATGTCGGGCATCTTGGACGGGTTCTCGACCATGATGACCTCGCCGTCGTTCTTGAGCACCTGGTAGACCACGCTCGGCGCGGTCGTGATCAGGTCCTGGTCGAACTCGCGCTCCAGGCGCTCCTGCACGATCTCCATGTGCAGCAGGCCCAGGAAGCCGCAGCGGAAGCCGAAGCCCAGCGCCTGGCTGACCTCGGGCTCGTAATGCAGCGAGGCGTCGTTGAGCTTGAGCTTCTCGAGCGCATCGCGCAGCGAGTCGTACTCGCTGGCCTCGGTCGGGTAGAGCCCGGCGAACACCTGCGGCTGGATTTCCTTGAAGCCCGGCAGCGGCTCGGTGGCGGTGAAGGCCGCACCACCGGTGCCGCCCTTGATCAGCGTGACGGTGTCGCCGACCTTGGCTGCCTGCAGTTCCTTGATGCCCGCGATGATGTAGCCCACCTCGCCCGCCTCGAGCGCTTCGCGCGGCTCGTTGGCGGGCGTGAAGACGCCGAGGTTGTCGGCGTTGTAGCTCGCGCCGGTCGCCATCATCTTGATGCGGTCGCCCTTGGCGAGACGGCCGTCGACCACGCGCACCAGCATCACGACGCCGACGTAGGCGTCGAACCAGCTGTCGATGATCATCGCGCGCAGTGCGCCCTCCGGATTGCCGCGCGGCGGCGGCACCTTGGCGACGATCGCTTCCAGGATCTCGTCGATGCCCATGCCGGTCTTGGCAGAGCACGGGATCGCGTCGCTCGCATCGATGCCGATCACGTCCTCGATCTCCGCCTTCGCGGTCTCGGGGTCGGCCTGCGGCAGGTCCATCTTGTTGAGCACCGGCACCACCTCGACGCCGAGGTCGAGCGCGGTATAGCAGTTGGCCACCGTCTGCGCCTCGACGCCCTGCGAAGCATCGACGACGAGCAGTGCGCCTTCGCACGCCGAGAGCGAGCGGCTCACTTCATACGAGAAGTCGACGTGGCCCGGCGTGTCGATCAGATTGAGGTTGTAGACCTTGCCGTCGAGCGCCTTGTAGTGCAGCGCAGCCGTCTGCGCCTTGATGGTTATCCCACGCTCCTTTTCGATGTCCATCGAGTCGAGGACCTGCGCTTCCATGTCGCGCTCGGCGAGGCCGCCGCAACGTTGGATCAAACGGTCTGCGAGCGTCGACTTGCCATGGTCGATGTGCGCAATGATCGAAAAATTTCTGATGTGATTCATCAACGGGAACGCTTAAGTACTTGAATTGGCTCGTACGCAGAGTGCTACAGGCAAGAAAAAAGGGCGCGTCTTCTGGAGACGCGCCCTGAACCAACAAGCAATGGCAACTGCAGTAGTTGGAGCTTCATTGTAGGCAAAAAGGGAAGCGCGTACATCCGGGAACGGGGTCCAAAAGGGTCGTTGCAGGTCCACAACATCAAAGATACGAACAGGTTATCCACAGGATCGGTGAAGCAGTTACTGAACAACTTGTGGGCGATCTGTGGAGCACCGGTGGACTGCCATCTGACATCTCGCATGGTGGAGGTCAGCGCATTCCTTATGCGCCGACCAGCCGCCGAGAGCGTCCTATTCTACCGAAATCCGTCCTTAGCCCTTTTGAAAGTTAGTGAATGCCAACTAAAAATGAAGTTTTCAGGCGCCGAGATTTTTTTGGAGGGCGGCGCCGGAACGTCGTAAACACCTCAAAAAAACGGCCCCAAACCCGACTGGCGGGTGGGGCCACTTGACGCGAGACCCGGATCAGCGTGCCTGACGGATCAGCGCGTACTGCGCCCAGTCGCCGCGGCGGAACAGCACGCTCAGCGGCTTGCTCTTGTCGGACTTGCCAAGCGCCGACTCGAATTCGCGTGCATTCGACACCTCGACATTGCCGACCGCCATGATGATGTCGCCCTCGCGCAGACCCGCGCGGGCCGCGGCGTCGTTGGCGGCATCGACCCTCACGCCGCCCTTGAGCTTCAGCTCCTTCTTCTGCGCATCGGTGAGATCGCTCACGGCCAGGCCCAACGACTTGGCGGCGGCCGACGCCGGCGGCTTCTGCGCAGGCTCCTCGCGGTCGCTCGCGCGCTTGCTGGGCTTGTCGGGCTCGATCTCGGCGATGGTCACGCTGAGATCGCGCGAGGCACCGCGGCGGAACACGGTGAGCGTGCTCTTCGTGCCCGGCTTGGTGTTGCCCACCAGGCGAGGCAGGTCGCTCGGCTTCTCGATCGCCTTGCCGTCGAACTTGGTGATGACGTCGCCCGGCTCCACGCCGGCCTTCTCGCCGGGCGAACCCGCCTCGACGCCGCGCACCAGCGCACCCTGCGGCTTGCCCAGGCCGATGGCTTCGGCCACGTCCTTGGTGACCTGGTCGATCTGCACGCCGATGCGGCCACGCGAAACGCGGCCCGTGGTGCGCAGCTGGTCGCTCACGCGGATCGCCTCGTCGATCGGGATCGAGAACGAGATGCCCATGAAGCCGCCCGAGCGCGAGTAGATCTGGCTGTTGATGCCCACCACCTCGCCGCGCATGTTGATCAGCGGGCCGCCCGAGTTGCCGGGGTTGATGGCCACGTCGGTCTGGATGAACGGCAGGTACTCGCCCGTGTCGCGCTGCTTGGCACTCACGATGCCTGCGGTGACGGTGTTCTCGAGTCCGAAGGGCGAGCCGATGGCCATCACCCACTCGCCCACGCGCAGCTTGGAGATGTCGCCGACCTTCACCGCCGGCAGGCCGGTCGCCTCGATCTTCACGACGGCGACGTCGGTGCGCTTGTCGGCCCCGACGATCTTGGCCTTGAACTCACGCTTGTCGGGCAGCGTGACCAGCACCTCGGAGGCGTCCTCGACGACGTGCGCGTTGGTCATCACGTAGCCGTCGGGGGTCAGGATGAAGCCGGAGCCCACACCACGCGGGCGCTCTTCCTCCTGCGGCTGCGGACGGTTCTGACGTGGCCCCTGGCGCGGCACGCCGGGCAGCGGCTGGCCGAAGAAGCGGCGGAAGAACTCCTGCATTTCCTCGTCCATCTCGCCGTTGCCGCCACGCTGCACCACCTTCTCGACCGTGCGGATGTTGACGACGGACGGGCCAACCTGGTCGACCAGGTCGGTGAAATCGGGCAGCGTGCGCGTCTGCGCGTGAACCGGCTCGACGGGAAGGAAGGTGGCGCTGGCAGTCAACGCGAGCGCGCAAGCCATCAGGCCGGAACGAAACTTGTGTCCCTCGACTTTGAAGATCATCGGCTTTCTTTCAAAAGAACAGAGCGGCGAAAAAAGTCTATGAGTCTGCGTCGCAAGCTTGGTTCAGCGCAATTGGCCGCAATTGGCGCTTCCAAGGCTGGTCCTCAGCGCGTGCGCGCGAGGCTTTGCGCGAATGCGTTGAGCGTCTGCTGAGGCACCTCGCCGACCGCGGTCAGCCACCAGTCGCTCGCAGGCTCGGGCAGGCGGCGGCGGATCGCATTGGTCGCACCGATGGTCAGCACGCCATCGCGCGGCGAGCGCGCCGGATCGTAGCGTTCGATGAAGAGCGACACGGAGGCCAGGCCGTCAGAGAAGATCCACTGGACAGTGGCCGCGTCCTGCTGCTTCGCCTTGCCGCTGCCGTCGTCTCCCGCGACCGGACGGCGGAAGAAGCTTCGGGGCTTGAAGCCGGCCACGGGCGTGCGAAGGGTCCAGCCTTCGTCCTGCGCATTGCTGCGCTCGAGCTCGAGCTTCTCGACGCGGTAGCCGGCGGTGTTGGACATCATCTGCGCGAGCGCCTGGGCCTTCACCGGCGCGTCGAGCTGAAGCTCCGAGAAGGCCGACTGCTCCACCACGCGCGATTCGCTGTCGACGGTCTGCAGCTTCACGACGAGCCCCGAGCGGCGCTCGCTCCAGATGCGATAGCCGAAGCGCAGCCCGTCGTGCGGCACGAGCTGAACCACGTCGGCATCGAAGCCTGCAACGCGGTCCTTGCCGATCGCGCGCACGTCGTAGAACTCGCCGATCGAGGAATCGGGCTTGTCCGGCAGGTTCGGGAAGAGATCGAGGTTCTCGCGCTTCTCGACCTTCACCACCTTCGCCTCCGGCAGGAAGGTCATCACGTTGCGATTGCGCCGGAAGGTCGAACGCGGTGGCCCCGTCAGCGCTTCGATGCGCTCGATCTGGTGTTCGCCGTCGCGCACGTGCCAGATGCGCGCGCTCGACAGATCGCCACCCGGCGCCGACACGACGAAGGTGCCCACGTAGTTGCGCTGGCGGGCGCCGGCATGCATGCGCTGCAGCCACTCGGTCACGCTCATCGCCGGTGGTTCGTCCGTCTGCGCCGTCGCCGCACTCTTCGCGTTAGCGGCACCCGAGCGGGTCTGCGCGGTGGCTGCCTGCGCCAGGCAGAAAGCGGCAAAGACAAGCACGAAGGCGCGCGCGGAGAACGGCATCGAAACGGTCATTAGGGGCAGCTAGCTACAGGTGCTCGCGCCGATCAGCGCGTGGGGCCCTCGAAAGTGGCATTGCGCAGGAAACCGGAAGGCATCTGCGAAGCGCCGCCGGCCTGCTGGTGCGCTTCGAGGAGCTGATCGAGGCGCGGATCGCGCAGCATGACCTGAGGGCTGCCGTTGCCGACGATCACGCGGGTCGGCGTCAGCGTGCTGCCGACGGCTTGAGGGCCATTGACTGCGGCCGCAGCCAGCACCGAGTTCACGGCCGGGGCGGGCTGCTGTTGTTGCTGCTGGACCGAGGCCAGCTGCGCGCCCGCACCGCCCTGCTGCGGCACGGCAGAACCGTTGCCGACCAGCGTCCAGCTGATGGCGGCCACGGCCATCAGCGACGCGGCACCGGCCACGAGCTTCCAGCGGAACACCGGCTCATTGGCGGCTTCAGCCCTGCGCTGCACCGGCATCGCCACCGGCACGGCGACGGTTTCGGGCACAGGAGTCATCATCACCGGCTCCGCCGCCAGCCGCTGCTGGAAGCGCGCCAGGAAGGCGGAGGTGTCGCTGCACGGCGAATGCGAACCGGAGCGCAGCACGTCGCCCACCACGTGGTACGCCTGCCATGCCGCCCGCGACTCGCCTTCGGCGCTGATCGCCTCGATCGCCTGTGCGAAGGCCTCGCCCTGCAAATGACCATCCGCAAGCGCGGACACCTGTTCGCGAACCGTGATCGTCTGATTCATTTCATTCACCTGCTTACTACCAACGCTTGCCGGACTGGTTGTCCAGCAACGGCTTGACCCTGGCCGAAATGGCCTCGCGCGCCCGGAAAATCCGCGAACGCACCGTGCCGATGGGGCAATCCATGACCTCGGCAATCTCTTCGTAACTCATGCCCTCGATCTCGCGCAGCGTGACCGCCTGCCGTAGTTCGGCCGGCAGGGCTTCCATGGCTGCCTCGACGGCGCTGGCGATTTCGTTCGCCGCCATGACCGATTCGGGGGTTTCGTCGCTGGTTGGTTCGTTTCCGGGACGGTAAGTTTCATCCTCGTCCTCGGAAGAAGGCCTCAGGGCCGCTTCGGAAACGGTGGGATCGCGCTTCATGTCCACCAACGCCTTCTTGGCGGTGTTCACGGCGATCCGGTAGAGCCAAGTGTAGAACTGCGCCTCGCCACGGAACTGATGCAGCGCGCGGTACGCCCGGATGAAGGTTTCCTGCGCGATGTCCTCGACCAGGTCGACATCGCGCACCATCCGGCCGATCAGGCGCTCGATGCGGCGCTGGTACTTGATGACCAGCAGCTCGAAGGCCTTCTGGTCTCCAGCGACGGTGCGCTGGACAAGCTGGAAGTCGACATCGCCCGGACGCGGCGCCACGGCAGGCGCGTCTGTCAGGCCGGAATCCGGCGGCACGGGCGGGGAAGTGGTCATCGACGAAGATTCAGGGCGCGTCGGCCGGCGCTGTGGCGCGCCAGGGTTCGGCAGCGGAGGCCGCGGACGGGGCGCGCGAATATACCGCGCGGCGCAGGTCGCGCCAGCGCTCGGGCATGGCCCGATGCTCGATCCAGATCCAGCGCCGCGCTCGTCCTGGTTCGCTCAGGCACAGCAGCATCAGTGACTGGAAGTCGAGCGCCACGGACGCCCGAGCGGCATGCATCCCGCGGGAGGCCGGGCCGCCCGTCAGCGACCAGTAAAGGCCATCGAAATGCAGGACGCCCGCGCCCTCCTGCCGCAGGCCGAAGCCCGCGGCGACGCCTGCGAACAGCACACTAGCGACCAGCAGGACGTGGCGCCATCCGGCGCTATCGAAGAGATAGCAGGACGCGCCCGCGCAGAGGGCGCCCAGCGCCCAGAGAACGACAAGAATCCGGGTTGCGCCACGCGAGCGCCCCACCGGATAGGTCACCGACGGCGCGCCGTGCATGACAGAGCGACGTTCAAGCGCGCTTGAACACCAGCGTGCCGTTGGTGCCGCCGAAGCCGAAGTTGTTCTTGACCGCGACATCGATCTTCAGATCGCGCGCCTCGTTGGCGCAGTAGTCGAGATCGCACTCCGGATCCTGGTTGAAGATGTTGATGGTCGGCGGGCTCTTCTGCTCGTGCAGCGCCATCACGGTGAACACCGACTCGATGCCGCCCGCGCCGCCCAGCAGGTGGCCGGTCATGGACTTGGTCGAGTTGACGACGAGCTTCTTCGCGTGATCGCCGAAGGCCAGCTTGACCGCATTGGTCTCGTTGACGTCACCGATCTGCGTCGAAGTGCCGTGCGCGTTCAGGTACTGCACCTGGTCGGCATTGACGCCCGCGTTCGACAGCGCCATGGCCATCGAGCGACGGGGGCCGTCGACGTCGGGGGCGGTCATGTGATACGCATCGCCCGTCAGGCCGAAGCCCGCGACCTCTGCATAGATCTTGGCGCCGCGCGCCTTGGCGTGTTCGTACTCCTCGAGCACCAGCACGCCGGCGCCCTCGCCCAGCACGAAGCCGTCGCGGTCCTTGTCCCACGGACGCGATGCCGTCGCCGGATCGTCGTTGCGGGTGCTCAGCGCGCGGGGCGCCGTGAAGCCGCCGATGCCCAGCGGGGAGATCGTCGACTCCGCACCGCCAGCGATCATCACGTCGGCGTCGCCGTACTCGATCATGCGAGCGGACGTGCCGATCGCGTGCAGACCTGTGGTGCAGGCTGTCACGACCGCGATGTTCGGGCCCTTGAAGCCGTACTTGATCGAGACGTGACCCGAGATCATGTTGATGATCGAGGCCGGCACGAAGAACGGCGACACGCGGCGCGGGCCGCGGTTCATCAGTTCACCGTGCGTTTCCTCGATCATCGGCAGGCCGCCGATGCCGGAGCCGATGTTGCAGCCGATGCGCACGGCCTGCTCATAGGAGAGCGCTTCGCCGGTCGGCAGTCCGCTGTCCTGCACCGCCTGGATGGCGGCAGCGAGCCCCAGATGAATGAAGCGGTCCATGTGACGCGCTTCCTTCTCCGAGATGTATTGGGTGATGTCGAAACCCTTGACCTCACCTGCGAACTTGCAGGCGAAGGCGCTTGCATCGAACGCGGTGATGTTCGCAATGCCCGACTTCCCGGCCAACAGGTTGGCCCAGGATTCGGCAACGGTGTTTCCGACAGGAGCGATGCAACCGAGTCCGGTAACGACGACGCGGCGTTTGGTCATGCCGGCAAACCTTTCTGAAAGCGCTGAACAGTTGCCTGCCGGCGCGTGCGGTTCAAGAAAAAGCCGCCGGCCGCAGTTCCAATGTTGTCAGCTGGCCGATCAGGCCTTTTGATTCTTGGTGGCGTAGTCGACGGCGTTTTGCACCGTGGTGATCTTCTCGGCGTCTTCGTCGGGAATTTCGATGCCGAATTCGTCTTCGAGTGCCATCACGAGTTCGACCGTGTCGAGAGAGTCGGCGCCGAGGTCGGCCACGAAAGCCTTTTCGTTCGTCACCTGGGACTCTTCCACGCCGAGTTGCTCGGCGATGATTTTCTTGACACGTGCTTCGATATCGCTCATTTGGTTCCCTCTGAGGGTTGTAGGTAATCGGTGGATTTTAGCCGGGCGCATTGTGGCATTTGCCGTGCCCCCGGGACGGAGAAAACTTGCGCCTTGCGGCTACATGTGCATGCCGCCGTTGACGTGCAGCTCCTGCCCCGTGACGTAGGACGCCTGGGGCGATGCGAGGTACGCCACTGCGTGCGCGATGTCGGCCGGCTTGCCCAGATGTCCCAGCGGGATCTGCTGGAGCAGCGCCTGTTGCTGGGCTTCGGGGAGGCTGGCCGTCATGTCGGTCTCGATGAAACCAGGAGCGACGCAGTTGACGGTGATGTTGCGGCTGCCCAGTTCACGGGCGAGCGCACGGGTCATGCCTGCCACGCCTGCCTTGGCGGCCGCGTAGTTGGCCTGCCCGGCATTGCCGGAGGCGCCCACCACGCTGGTGATGCTGATGATGCGGCCATAGCGCTGCTTCATCATCGGACGGATCACCGCGCGCGATAGCGAGAAGACAGCCTTGAGATTGGTGTCGAGCACCGCATCCCAGTCGCTGTCCTTCATGCGCATGGCGAGCGTGTCGCGGGTGATGCCGGCGTTGTTCACCAGCACGTGGATGGCACCGTAGGCCTTCACGATCTCGTCGATCAGGGCCTCGACGGCCGCGCCGTCGTTGACGTCGAGCGCACGGCCACGGCCGTCGTAGGCGCTCAGGGCCGCGGTGATCTTGGCCGCGCCGTCGTCGGTGGTGCCGGTGCCCACGACCCTGAGGCCGCGCTGGGCCAGCTCCAGCGCGATGGCCGCGCCGATGCCGCGCGTCGCGCCGGTGACCAGGGCTACCTGCCCTTCGAATTTGGGAATGCTCATAGGAAAAGTGTGGAGAGCCGTGGCGCCGTCAGCCGGCGAGCGATTGTCGGGTGTCCGCGAGCGTCGCCGGGTCGTACACCGACGCGGCTTCCAGATCGGGGGCGATGCGCTTCACCATGCCGGCCAGCACCTTGCCGGGGCCGCACTCGATGATGGCGGCTACGCCGCGCAGTTTCAAGGCCTGCACGCATTCGACCCAGCGCACCGGGCCGGCGGCCTGGCGCACCAGGGCGTCGCGGATGCGGTCGGCGTCGGTCTCGATGGCGACGTCGATGTTGTTCAGCACCGGAATCTGAGGCGCGGCCAGCGTGGTCGAGGCCAGTTTCTCGCGCAACGCCTCCGCCGCGGGCCTCATCAGGCTCGAATGGAATGGCGCGGACACGGGCAGGAGCAGCGCGCGCTTGGCGCCATTGGCCTTCAACAGTTCGCAGGCCTTGTCCACGGCAGCCTTGCTTCCAGCGATCACCGTCTGCACGGGGTCGTTGAAGTTCACCGCCTCGACGACTTCCGCACTGCCGGCACCGAAGCTCGCCGTGGCTTCCGCGCAGCCCGCCACCACCTCGCCCGACTCCATGCCGAGCACTGCAGCCATCGCCCCGACGCCCACAGGCACCGCGTGCTGCATCGCCTGGGCACGGAAGCGCACGAGCGGCGCGGCCTGTGCGAGCGTCAGCACGCAGGAAGCCACCAGCGCCGAATACTCGCCGAGCGAATGACCCGCCACGACCGAGGGCTTTGCGCCGCCTTCGGCCAGCCATGCGCGCCACGCGGCAACACCAGCCACCAGCATCACCGGCTGGGTGTTGGTGGTGAGCGCCAGTTCTTCCTTGGGACCGTTCTTGATCAGAGCGCCGACGTCTTCGCCGAGGGCATCGGACGCCTCGCGCAGCGTTTCGGCCACGGCCGGATGGTCGCCCCAGGCGTCCAGCATGCCGACTGCCTGCGAGCCCTGGCCCGGAAAGACAAATGCAAAGGATTTCATTGTTTTACGCGTCGTGTCGCATCGCGGGCGCCTGCGAAGGCTCCGCGACGCACCAGCAATAACTTACAGATTCAACAGCACCGCACCCCAGGTGAAGCCGCCGCCCACGCCTTCGAGCATGAGCGTCTCACCCTTCTTCACCTTGCCCGAGCGCACGGCTTCATCGAGCGCCAGCGGAATCGAGGCGGCGGAAGTGTTGCCGTGCTCGTTGACCGTGACGATCAGCTTCTCACGCGGGAGCTTCAGCTTCTTCGCCGTGCCTTCCATGATGCGGATGTTGGCCTGATGCGGGATTAGCCAGTCGATGTCGGTGTCGGACTTGCCGGCCTTCTCCAGCGTGGCACGCGCCGCTTCCTCGAGCACGCGCACCGCGAGCTTGAAGACGGCCTGGCCGTCCATGTGCAGCAGCGGTGTGCCCAGCACATTGCCGCCCGACACATGGCCCGGCACGCAAAGAATGCCGACGTGCTTGCCGTCCGCGTGCAGGTCGCTGGCCAGGATGCCGGGCTCTTCGCTGGCCTCGAGCACCACCGCGCCCGCGCCATCGCCGAACAGCACGCAGGTCGTGCGGTCGTTGAAATCCAGGATGCGGGAGAACACTTCGGCGCCCACCACCAGAGCACAGCGCGCGGTGCCGGTGCGGATCATCGCGTCGGCGACGGTCAGTGCGTAGACGAAGCCGCTGCAGACCGCCTGGACGTCGAACGCCGGGCAGCCGGCGATGCCGAGCTTGTTCTGCAGGATGGCTGCCGACGACGGGAACACCATGTCGGGCGTGGACGTGGCGACGATGATCAGGTCGACGTCGCCGGCCTTGCGCCCTGCCGCTTCCAGCGCATGCCTAGCGGCATGCAGGCCGAGATCGCTGCTGGTGACATCCGGCGCGGCGAAATGCCGGGCGTGAATGCCGGTGCGCTCGACGATCCACTGGTCGGAGGTTTCTATGCCTCGCGTCGCCAGATCCTTGGCGAGGTCGTCATTGGTCACGCGGCGTGGAGGCAGATAGCTGCCGGTGCCGGTAATGCGTGAATAAGGAGTCATCAAACGTGAAGGGCCGTCGCGTCGACCGGCGCCGCCGGTTCCTGCCGCGCGAGCAAAGGCGCGGCGTGGGCGATGCGGGCCCGAACGCGATCGAGCAGGTTGTTGCGAGCGGCATCATAAGCGCGATCCAGCGCATGGCCGAAAGCCACCTCGTCAGCCGAGCCATGACTCTTGAAGACCAACCCGCGCAGCCCCAGAAGAGCCGCACCGTTGTAGCGACGATGATCCAGACGACTTTTGAACGCTTTTAGCACCGGATAAGCAACAATTGCCGCAAGCTTGGTGAAAACGCTGCGCGAAAATTCGACGCGGATGAATTCACCGATCATCGAAGCCACGCCCTCGCTGGCCTTCAACGCCACATTTCCGACGAAACCGTCGCAAACGACGATGTCGGTCGTCCCCTTGAAGATGTCGTTGCCTTCCACGTTGCCGTAGAAGTTCAAATCCTTGGAGTTGGCAGCCGTACGCAGCAGTTGGCTTGCTTTTTTGATGGTTTCGCTGCCCTTGATCGCTTCCTCGCCAATATTGAGGAGGCCGACCGAAGGTGCCTCGTTGCCGGTCAACGCCGACACCAGCGCCGAGCCGAGAACGGCGAACTGGAGTAGGTCTTCAGCGTCGCAATCGACGTTCGCGCCCAGGTCGAGCACAGTCGTCGCTCCGCCCTTGGCATTGGGCAGCTGCGGAGCGATCGCCGGGCGATCGATGCCTTCGAGCGTCTTGAGCAGGTAGCGGGCGATGGCCATCAGTGCGCCGGTATTTCCGGCGGACACGGCAGCCTGGGCAGCACCGTCCTTGACCTGCTGGATCGCGACGCGCATCGAAGAATCCTTCTTCTTGCGCAGGGCGATTTCGACCGGATCATCCATGCCCACGACCTCGCTGGCGGCGACGATTCGAGCACGCGGGTGCGCGGCGAAGCCCGCCAGCGCGGCCGGCGCGCCGACGAGCAGCAACGAGGCGTCGCTGTGCCGATCGAGGAACGCACGGCAGGCCGCGAGCGTGACGCGCGGCCCATGATCACCTCCCATGCAATCCACGGCGAGCGTGATCGCGGAAGGCGCAGCGGTATTTTCGGGAAAAGAAGGCGTAGCCATCAAAACAAAGGCCCGACGCTACGGGAAAAGTAGCTTCGGGCCTTGGCCTTGGGATGCGAGATCAGGCTTCGGACTTGTTCTTGAGCACCTGGCGGCCACGGTAGAAACCGTTGGGGCTGATGTGGTGGCGCAGGTGGGTTTCGCCGGTGGTCGGCTCCACGGCGATGCCGGGCACGACCAGTGCGTTGTGGGAACGGTGCATGCCGCGCTTGGAAGGCGACTTCTTGTTTTGCTGGACGGCCATGATGGCTCCTGGACTGTGAGGTTGGTGATTGGATGCGGGCTCAAGCGGTGGCAATAGACGAACCCTGCAAAACCCGGCGGCATGTATGGAATGCCCCTGCTGGCGTTTCGTGTATCGCTGCTCACGGCGGCGCGCGCGAAGCCCATGATTATAGCCCAGCCTGAGGCAAAGGGCTACTTTCCCTCTTCCGGCTTGCGCGAACGCAACGCGCCGAGCACGGCAAAGGGGTTCGGCTTGGCCTCCTCGGCCGCCTTGAAATCCTCGTCGCTGGACGAAAGCCGCACCGGCGTGGGGCAGACATCGTGGGCCGGCATGACGGGAATCTCCATCAGAAGCTCATCCTCGATGAGGGTGTGCAGGTCGAAATCCCGGCTCACGACCAGCAGGTCCTCCTCGGATTCCTCATCCTCAGCCTCGGCGACGTCCTCGTTCGGCACGAAGCGGAACCAGCGGTCCACCGCGAGCGTGGTGTCGACCGGCGACAGGCAGCGCTGGCAGACCAGCGGCACGACGGCCTCCGCTTCCAGGTGCATCCATGGCACCGGCTTGCCGTCCGCACCGGGGCGTTCTTCGCCGTGAGCCGTCCAGTTCACCACCGCGTCGGGTGCTGGGACGGCCAGTTCGGCGACCAGGCGCTCGTACTTCGGCACAGGATCGGCGGCTTCCAGCGTGGCTCCTGCTGCGGCGAAACCGGGCACATTGAGCCGTTCGGGGGCGAATTCTCTCTTCATCCGCGCCAGTCTAGCGCGCCGGCCGCCCTGTCGACATGGGGGTCGTCCGGCATGCCTCGGGGTTTCGGGCGCCTCACGCACAATCGTCGACATGCAACGCACCGTGATCCTCGCCTCCACCTCGCGCTACCGCCGCGAATTGCTCACCCGCCTGCGCCTGCCTTTCGACGTGCACTCGCCGGAAGTGGACGAAACACCCCTGCCCGGCGAAACGCCCCACGACCTGGCCGTCCGCCTCGCGCTCGAGAAGGCCAATGCCGTCGCCGCCCGCTTTCCCGAAGCCGTCGTCATCGGTTCCGACCAGGTGGCCGACCTCGCCGGCGAAGCGCTCGGCAAGCCCGGCGACCACGCCCGGGCCACCGCCCAGCTGCGCCGCATGCGCGGCCAGACGCTGATCTTCCAGACGGCCGTGGCCGTCGTCTGCAAGGCAACGGGCTTCGTCCAGCGCGACATCGCCCCCGTGCGCGTGGTGTTCCGCGACCTCGGCGATGCTGCCATCGAGCAATACCTGCAGGCCGAACAGCCCTACGACTGCGCCGGCAGCGCCAAGAGCGAAGGCCTGGGCATCGCGCTGCTGGACGCCATCGACAGCAACGACCCGACCGCGCTGGTCGGCCTGCCGCTGATAAGAACATGCCGGATGCTGCGCGCCGCGGGGGTCGATCTCCTATGACGCAGAAGGAAAAAGGCAAGCTCTACCTCGTCCCCGCGCCGCTCGATTTCGGCTGCGAAGCGCAGGCCCCGCTGCAGGACGCCCTGCCGCTGGGCACCCTGCAGACGGCCGCCGGCATCACGCACTGGATCTGCGAGAACGCGAAATCCGCGCGCGCCTACCTCAAGCGCATCGACGCCGTCGCGCCGCTCGCCGCTCCGCTGCAGGCGCAGAACATCCAGGAATTGCCGCGCGAAGTGCACAAGAAAGGCGATCATGCCGGCCAGTTCGACGCTCGACCGCTGCTCGCCGCCGCCCTCGAAGGCCACGACATCGGCCTGATGAGCGAGGCCGGCATGCCGGCGGTGGCCGACCCGGGCTCGTCGGTGGCGCGCGCCGCGCACGACCTCGGCCTTGCCGTGGTGCCCCTGACCGGCCCCGTCTCGCTGCTGCTGGCGCTGGCCGCGAGCGGGCTCAACGGCCAGAACTTCGCCTTCGTGGGCTATCTGCCGCAGGACGCAGGCGAGCGCCAAGCCCGCATCCGCGAACTGGAGGCGCTGGCGCTCAAGTCGGGCCAGACGCAGCTCTTCATCGAAACGCCCTATCGCAACGCCGCGCTGCTGCAGGCGCTGGTGCAGACGCTGCAGCACAACACCCGCCTCGCCGTCGCGCGGGGCCTGACCCTTGCCAACGCCCAAGTGCGCAGCGAGACGGTCAAGTCCTGGCGCGCCGCGAAGCCCCAGCCCACGACAGACGAACGCCTGCCCGCCGTGTTCGCGATCGGCCGCTGACCATGGCGGCCATCACTTCAGCCACGCGCTGGGCATCGCGCGCACAGTTCTTCGCCGCCGGCTTCATCTTTGCGACCTGGGGCGTGCACGTGCCCACGGTCAAGGCGCACTACGGCATCGACGAGGCCCAGCTCGGCCTGGCGATGCTCGCGGCCGGCGCTGGCGCCATGTTCGGCCTGACCAGCGCGGGCCGCTGGATCGGCCGCCACGGCCCGCGCCGCATGGCCGGCCTCTGCGGCGTCGTCTATGCGCTGCTGCTGGCCGGCCTGATCGCCATGCCGGGCTACGCGGCGCTGCTGGTGCTGCTGGCCGCATTCGGCCTGGTGACGAGCGTGTTCGACGTCTCCATCAACACCGAGGCCGCGCAGCTCGAACTGCATGGCGGCACGCCGCTGATGAGCGGCATGCACGGCATGTTCAGCCTCGGCGGCATGGCCGGCGCGGCGAGCGGCAGCGCCGCGCTGGCGGCCGGGCTCGGCGCGCAGGCGCACCTGCTGGTGGTCTCGGCCGCGATGACGGCGCTGGTCGCAGTGGCTGCCACCCGCATGCTGCCCCGACCCGCCACCAGTGACGCCGCGGAAGCTGATCACGGGTTCCTGCTGCCCCGCGGCACGCTCGCGGTGCTGGGCGTGCTTGCCGCACTGGGCCTGATCGCCGAGGGCGCGATCTACGACTGGAGCGTGCTCTACATGCAGCAGGAGATCGGCAGCCCGCAGCAGCAGGCCGCACTGGCCTACGCAAGCTTCTCGGCGGCGATGGCGGCCGCGCGCTTCGGCGGCGACGCGATGCGCGCACGCTTCGCGCCGCACGTGCTGCTGCTCGGCAGCGGCCTGCTGGCCGCAGGCGCCATGGCGATGGTGCTGATCACAGACCTGCCGTGGCTGGCGCTCGTCGGCTTCGCCGGCGTGGGGGTGGGCTTTGCCAATGTGGTGCCGATCCTGTTCTCGGCCTCGGCGAAGGTGCCCGGCATCGAGCCGGCACGCGGCATCGCGTCGGTCTCGGCGGTGGCCTATCTGGGGTTCATGGCAGGCCCGGCGGTGATCGGCCTGCTGGCGCGCGCGACCTCGCTGACGGCGGCGCTCTATGTGGTGGTGATCTTCGCCGCGGCGCTGGCGGCATCGGCGCGCTACACCGCCAGCAGCAAGCACAGCAGCTAAAAGAAGGCAGGAGAAGGCAGGATCTTTCGCGAAACACCGGGGAACCGGCTATGCCGGGCCTCCGGTGTCACCCCTGCAAGAGTGTTGGCGAAGCGAAACGAAGCGCGCAGCGCCCCGGGGTTTACCTGAGCACTGGCGTCGTGTGCATCAGTCGCACGGTGGTCTCGGCCATCGCAGCGCCGAACTTCTTGGCCAGCTTCTCGGCCACGTTGTCGCGCCGGGTGTAGTCGATCACCTCCTCGGCCTTCACCACTTCGCGAGCGACGTAGTCGACGTTGCCCAGCTGGTCGGCCAGGCCGTACTCGACGGCCTGCTCGCCGCTCCAGAAGAGGCCGCTGAACAGGCCCGGGGTGTCGAGCTTCAGGCGGTCGCCGCGGCCCGCCTTAACCACATTGATGAACTGGGCGTGGATCTGGTTGAGCATGGTCTGCGCATGCGCGCGCTGCGCGTCGTTCATGGGGCTGAACGGGTCGAGGAAGCCCTTGTTCTCGCCGGCCGTCAGCAGGCGGCGCTCGACGCCGACCTTCTCCATCACGCCGGTGAAGCCGAAGCCGTCCATCAGCACACCGATGCTGCCGACGATGCTGGCCTTGTCGACGTAGATCTTGTCGGCCGCGGCGGCGATGTAGTAGGCCGCCGAGGCGCAGGTCTCCTCGACCACGGCATACACCGGCTTCTTGTACTTGGCCTTCAGGCGCTTGATCTCGTCATTGATGATGCCGGCCTGCACCGGGCTGCCGCCGGGCGAGTTGATCAGCAGGACCACGCCCTTGGCGCCCTCGTCCTCGAAGGCGGTCTTCATCGCGGCGACCACGAACTCGGCACTCGCGTCGCTGCCGTTGGCGATCTCGCCCTTGATCTCGACCACCGCCGTGTGGGCCGAGGTCTTCGCCGTGCTGGGCGTACTGCGCGAGAACGCAGCCCAGGCCAGGAAGACGAAGAAGGCCAGCCAGGCCAGGCGGGTGAAGGTCTTCCAGCGGCGCGCGGCCTTCTGCTCGTTCAGCGAGGCGAAGGCGAGCTTCTCGAGGGTGGCGCGCTCCCAACCGGGGCGCTGCGTGGGATCTTTGGCCATGTTCGTGGAAGGGGCCCGTTCAAATGGTTCGAACCCCGAGGGTTCGGTTCGGGTCGGGTCGGTCATGTCAGAAGGTCAGGGGGTGAAGGTTCCAGTCAGTATGCCAGTGCACCACGCCGTCATGCTCGCTCAGCGCGATCTTCACGAGGCCGCCACGGCACGGGCCGCCGGCGCATTCGCCAGTGTCGGGCCGGTAGGCCGCGCCGTGCGTCGCGCACAGCAGCCACTGGCCGGTGTCGTCGAAGAAGCGGTCGGGCTGGAAGTCGAGTTCCATCGCGACGTGGCTGCAGCGATTGAGGAACGCATGTGGCCGGCCTTCGAAACGTATCGCGAAGGCGCGGCAGGTCTCGCCGCCGTAGACCACGTCGAAGGGCACCGCCAGGCCGCCTTCGGCCAGGTCGGAGGCGTTGCACAGCGGAATGCGTTCTTGATCGCTCATGGCGGCATCTTCATCAGGTTCAGGCGTTTTCGAGCAGCCAGGCCTGCAGACCCGCCACCGAGTGGGCGACGTGCAGCGGCTTGAATTCGTCGAAGCTCTCGGGCTCGTGCGCGCCGTAGCTCACGCCCACGCTGGCGCAGCCGGCGTTCTGCGCGAGCTGCAGGTCGTGCGTGGTGTCGCCGATCATCAGGGTGCGCTCGGGCGGCACGTCGAGCTCTTCCATCAGCTCCAGCAGCATGCGCGGATGCGGCTTGCCGAAGGTCTCGTCGGCGGTGCGCGAGGCGTCGAAGCGGTCGCGCAGCGCGACCGACCTCAGTGCCTCGTTGAGGCCGCGGCGCGACTTGCCCGTGGCCACGGCCAGCCGGTGGCCGCGCTCGCGCAGGGCGTCGAGCATCTGCAGCACGCCGTCGAACAGCACGATGTCGTCCTGGTGCTGCAGGTAGTGGTACCGGTAGCGCGCGCCGAGCTCCGGGTACTTCTCCTTCGGCACGTCGGGCGCCGCGCGCGCGAGCGCCTCGGCCAGGCCCAGGCCAATGACCCAGGCGGCGTCGTTCTCGCTCGGCTTGGCGCCGCCGACGTCGATCACCGCGGCCTGGATGCAGCGCACGATCAGGCGGGTGGAGTCGTAGAGGGTGCCATCCCAGTCGAATGCAATCAGGTCGAAGCGCAGGGGTTTGTTGGAATCAGTCATGGACCTTGGATGTGGGGTGTTGGGTCATCGCCTCGAGGGCGGCCGGGGGCATCAGCGTGAGCAACTCGGGCGGCAGGCCGGCCTGCAGCGCCACGCGTTCGCCGCTGGCGGGGTGATTGAACTGCAGCCGCCACGCATGCAGGAACATGCGCCGCAGGCCCAGCTTGTGCAGCGCGCGCTGGCGTCCGGCTTCGCCGTACTTGTCGTCGCCCGCGATCGGATGACCGGCCGAGGCGAGGTGGACGCGGATCTGGTGCGTACGGCCGGTCTTGATCGTGACCGCCAGCAGCGACATCGGAGCCGATTCACCCGGCAGCGAGAGCCTGGCCAGCACCCGCACCAGCGTGACGGCACGCATGGCGTCCGGGTGATCCTTGGCGACCACGCGCACGCGGCGCTCGCCCGCGCCGGCCGAGCCGTCGGGCAGCAGATACCTGGCAAGAGGCGCGTCGAGCACCTTCTTGTTGGCGGGCCAGTCGCCTTCGACCAGCGCCAGATAGGTCTTGCCGGTCTCGCGCTCGCGGAACTGGTCCTGCAGCGCGACCAGCGCGCTGCGCTTCTTGGCGACCAGCAGGATGCCGGAGGTCTCGCGATCGAGCCGGTGCACCAGCTCCAGGAACTTCGCGCCGGGCCGCGCGGTGCGCAGCTGCTCGATCACGCCGAAGCTCACGCCGCTGCCGCCATGGACGGCCACGCCGGCCGGCTTGTCGACGGCCAGCACGGCCTCGTCTTCCAGCAGCACCGGGAATTCGCGCGCAGGCGCGGGCGGAGTCGCGCCCTCTTCGGCGCGCTCGGAAATACGGATGGGCGGCAGCCGCAGCACGTCGCCGGCCTCGATGCGGGTCTCGGCCTGCACCCGGCCCTTGTTGATGCGCACCTCGCCCGAGCGGATGATCCGGTAGACGTGCGTCTTCGGAACGCCTTTCAGATGGCGGAAAAGGAAGTTGTCGAGCCGCTGCCCGGCGGATTCGGCGTCGACCGTGAGGAATCTGATGGCCGAATGCGGCGCCCCGGCTTCGTCGGGGGCCTTGGAACCTGCGGGATTTCGAGCAGCCGCAGGCCCTTGCTTCGCACCTATAATGTTTTTCACCAGCGCGGTCATGTAAGTGCTTGATTAGACAGAAGTTTAGTCCACTGCCATCAAATACCCAGGGCGGCGCAGGTAGGTCGATGCCGCTTTGGCGCCGAGCTGCAAACCCCGCGCAATCGCGCAAAGTGGCAGACAAGGCACCCAAGTCAAGCCGACACCCACGAAACACCGATACGGAATACCCCAGCCTGCAGCTTCCAAGCTGCCGGCGGATCGAAGCGAGTCCCTTGTTGTGTTGATGCTGCTGATTCGAATGTGCCTGCACTGGCTTGCGCCAGTGGCTTCGGCCATTCAATCGTCTGCAGCACGCGTCATCATTGCGCAACCGGCTATCAAAAAGATAGCCAACCAACACCGAATCTGGCTCGCGCCCATCCACGCGCCCCCACCCCGGCTGTCTTCTTGAGCTAACGCTCGAGAAGCCTGTCCGCGCCCTGCGCGGCAGCGGCAGCATCCGGGGCCAAGCGGCAATTCCCTGGTTTCGCGGGCGTCGTCCGTGCATCGTTGGCTCGTCAAGGGCCGGTAGAACGATACATATAAGGACAACGCATCATGAAGCGGATGCTGATCAATGCCACGCAGGCCGAAGAACGCCGCCTGGCCATCGTCGACGGGCAGAAACTGCTCGACTACGAAATCGAAATCGAAGGGCGCGAACAGCGCAAGGGCAACATCTACAAGGCGGTCGTCACGCGCGTCGAGCCCTCGCTCGAAGCCTGTTTCGTCGACTACGGCGAAGACCGCCACGGCTTCCTGCCGTTCAAGGAAATCTCCAAGCAGTACTTCGCCGAAGGCGTGTCGGCCAGCCAGGCCCGCATCCAGGACGCGATCCGCGAGGGCCAGGAACTGGTCGTGCAGGTCGAGAAGGAAGAGCGCGGCAACAAGGGCGCGGCCCTCACCACCTTCATCTCGCTGGCCGGCCGCTATGTCGTGCTGATGCCGAACAACCCCCGGGGCGGCGGCGTCTCGCGTCGCATCGAGGGTGACGACCGCGCCGAGCTCAAGGAGGCGATGGACCAGCTCGAATACCCCAAGGGCATGAGCATCATCGCGCGCACCGCCGGCATCGGCCGCTCGGCGCCCGAACTCCAGTGGGACCTGAACTACCTGCTCAAGCTCTGGAGCGCCATCGACGGCGCCGCCAAGGGCGGCAAGGGCGCCTTCCTGATCTACCAGGAATCGTCGCTCGTCATCCGCGCCATCCGTGACTATTTCAATCACGACATCGGCGACATCCTGATCGACACCGACGACATCTACGACCAGGCGCAGCAGTTCATGGCGCACGTCATGCCCGAGCATGCCTCGCGCGTGAAGCGCTACCGCGACGACGCGGCGCTGTTCAGCCGCTTCCAGATCGAGCACCAGATCGAGTCGGCCTACGCACGCACCGTGCAGCTGCCCTCGGGCGGCGCCATCGTGATCGACCACACCGAAGCACTGGTTTCGGTCGACGTGAACTCGGCGCGCGCCATCAAGGGCGGCGACATCGAGGAAACCGCCACCCGCACCAACCTCGAAGCCGCCGACGAAGTGGCCCGCCAGATGCGCCTGCGCGACCTGGGCGGCCTGATCGTCATCGACTTCATCGACATGGACGAGTCGAAGAACCGCCGCGAAGTCGAAAGCCGCCTGCGCGACGCACTGCGCCAGGACCGCGCCCGCGTGCAGTTCGGCTCGATCAGCAAGTTCGGCCTGATGGAAATGAGCCGCCAGCGCCTGAAGCCGGCGCTGAGCGAAGGCTCGTCGATCCCCTGCCCCCGCTGCGGCGGCTCGGGCCACATCCGCGACACCGAATCGAGCGCGCTGCAGATCCTGCGCATCATTCAGGAAGAGTCCATGAAGGACAACACCGCCGCCGTGCACGTGCAGGTGCCGGTGGAGGTGGCTTCGTTCCTGCTGAACGAGAAGCGCACCGAGATCGCCAAGATCGAACTGAAGCAGCGCGTGAGCGTGCTGATGGTGCCCAACAAGACGCTCGAGACGCCCAACTACAAGCTCGAACGCCTCAAGCACGACGACCCGCGCCTCGACCACATCGAGGCCAGCTACAAGATGGCCGACGAGATCGAGGACCCGACCTCGGTCACGCGCCGCTCGCAGGAACCGACCAACAAGCAGACGCCCGTCATCAAGGGCGTGCTGCCCGACGCGCCCGCTCCGGTGGTCCCGCCCAAGCCCGAGGCGGTGCGCCCGGCCGAGGCACCGGCACCGGCCGCGCCGCCCGTGGTGAGCGCGCCCGTTCCGGCGCAGACCGGCTTCTTCGCCTGGATCAAGAACCTGTTCGGCGGCAAGCCCGAGCCGGTCGCCGCGCCCGCGCCGTCTCCGATCCCGGTCGAGGCACCGAAGCCCCGCCGCGACGGTCGCCCCGGCCGTGACGGCGAAGCTCGCGGCGGCGCGCGCGACGGCGAACAGCGCCGCGGCGGCCGCGGTGAACGCGGTGAGCGAGGCGAGAACGGCGGACGCCAGGGTGGCCGCGACGGCGAGCAGCGCCGCGGCGGTCGTGGCGGCGAGCGCCGCGAGGGCCGCAACGGCGAGCAGCGCAACGAGCAACGCAACGAAGGCGCCAACAACCAGCCGCGCGAACAACGCGAGCCGCGTGAGCCCCGCGAGGCACGCGCACCGCGCGACGGCGAGCAGCGCCGCAACGGCCGCGGCGAGCGCCGCGAAGGCGAAGGCCGCGAAGGCCGCAGCAGCGTCCTGCCGGCCGATGCGCTCGAAGGCACCAGCCTCGAAGCCCAGCAACTGGCAGGAGCCGTCTCTGGCGAAGAAGGCAACGCCGAACGCGCACCTCGCGCCCGCGGCGAACGCCGTGAACGCGGCGAGCGCAATGAGCGAGGCGAACGTGGCGAGCGCGGCGAACGCAATGGCGACCGCGAACGCAGCGCTGCAACCGAAGCCGGTGAAGGCGAACAGCGCCAGCCGCGCAACGGCCGCGACGAGCAGCGCGGACCGCGCGGCGAACGCAATGACCGCAACGAAGGTCGCCGCGAACGCCGCAGCGATGCCGTCCAGGCCGAAGCCGACGCACGCGGCGCGGAAGCTGCCGCAGCCGACGCCGAGCAAGGCGGCGAAGCCGCCATCAACGGCAACGGCGAGCAGGCACCGCGCCGCGACGGCGAAGAGCGCCGCGGCCGTTCGCGCGACCGCTACGGCCGCGACCGCCGCGAACGTGGTCCTCGCGAAGAAGCCGAATCCGGCGCCGCAGTGGCTGCCGAAGGCTTCTCTTCGCAAGAGCCCGAGCAGCAGCAACAGCAGCCGCTGGTGTCCGAGCGCATCGAAGTGGTCGAAGAAGCCGTTGCCGTCGCCACCGAGGTCCGCGAGGCACCGCAGCAGCAGGTTCGCGCCGAGCGCCCTGCGCCTGTGGCCGCAGTTGCAGCGGCCGAGCAGATCGTGGTTGCCGAAAGCGCCGCTATCGCCAAGGCACCCGCAGCCGCCAATGGCCGCGCCCTGCCGAAGGTCCAGCCTTTCGAGCTGCCGCTGGCCGAACTCGCGCAGATCGCCGAGAGCTCGGGCCTGCAATGGGTCAACTCCGACGCAGAACGCATCGCCCAGGCACGCGCCGCCATCGAGGCCGAGCCGAAGCCGGTGCACGTGCCGCGCGAGCGGCCGCCGCTGGTCGTCCTCGACGAAGGTCCGCTGGTGCTGGTCGAAACCCGCCGCGACCTCGGTTCGATGTCGCTGCCGTTCGAGCAACAGCAGCAGCAACCGCAACAGCCGCAGTAAAGCCTGCTGCTGAACGCAACGAAGAACGGCGCCAATGGCGCCGTTTTTTCATGCCTTCTGCGGCGCCTTCCCGGGCAGGGGCAGCTCGGGCATCTCCAGGATCAGCTGCCCGAAGCGGCAAGCGCATTCGGTCTTGCCGTTCTCGCCCCAGATCAGCGAGAAATCGACGCTCGGCAAGGGCGGCAGCCCATAGCGGCCGTCGACGATCTTCATGCCGGGCTCGACGTCCTCGCGCGTGAGCACCGTCACCGCCAGCCCTGCGAGCACCGCCGCACGAATGCCGTGCTGGCTCGCCGAGGTGAAGACCACGTGCCACTCGAGCGCCATCGCATCGAGCGCCTCGCTCGCCACCTCCCGGTTCACGCAGGGCTTCGGAAAGAAAGCGAGCGGCAGCGACGCGCCCGGCTTCGGCTCGAAGGATTCGGCCGCCGCCCACACCAGCTGCGTGCGGCGCAGGCGCGTGCCCTCCTCGCAGCCTGGCGGCGACATCACCACCGCCAGATCGAGCTCGCCCGCGCGGATCATGGCGCGGAAGTCGAGGTGCATGCTCACGCTGACTTCCATGCGCGTGGCGGGAAAGGAGCGCGCGAACTGCGACAGCAGCGGCGGCAGCCGCTCGCCCATGAAGGTGTCGGGCGCGCCGAAGCGCACCACGCCCGAGATCGATGAAGGCTGGAAGCGCCGGGTCATCGCGTCCAGCGTCTCGAGGATCTGCTGGGCGTAGCGCAGGAAGTCCTCGCCGTCCTCGGTCACCGTGAGACGCCGCGTCGTGCGATGCAGGAGCGGCCTGCCCACCTGTTCTTCGAGCCGGCGGATCTGATGGCTCACGGCCGATTGCGTCAGGTGCAACCGCTGGGCGGCGCGCGTGAAGCCGCCGGTTTCCTTGACGGCCAGGAAGGCGCGCAGCAGTGCAGGGTCGAAGTCCATGGCAATGGATAAATGATGAGTGTTAATGGGTCTCAGGAAATTAAATCATTTCCGTCATGAAGGAGCTTTACCCAGAATCGCCCGGACCTGTCGCCTTCAAGGACTTCCGAAAGATTCCCATGCCCCTCTCCCCCACCGGCAAGAACCGCGTCGCACTGGCCGCGATCTGCCTCATCGCCCTGATGTTCGGCCTGGAGATCTCCAGCGTGCCGGTCATCCTCCCCACGCTCGAAAAGGCGCTGCACGGCGACTTCAGCGACATGCAGTGGATCATGAACGCCTACACCATCGCCTGCACCACGGTGCTGATGGCCGCCGGCACGCTGGCCGACCGCTACGGCCGCAGGCGCATCCTCGTGGTCAGCGTGGCGCTGTTCGGTGCAACCTCGCTGGCCTGCGGCCTCGCACAGAGCGCGCCTGTGCTGATCGCCGCGCGCTTCCTGCAGGGCCTCAGCGGCGGCGCGATGCTGATCTGCCAGCTCGCGGTGCTCTCGCACCAGTTCCAGCAGGGCAAGGAGCGCAGCCGGGCCTTCGCCACCTGGGGCGTGGTCTTCGGCATGGGCCTGGGCTTCGGGCCGATCATCGGCGGCGCGATCGTGGCGCTGTCGAGCTGGGAGTGGGTGTTCCTGGTCCACGTGCCGCTCGCGGCGGTGGCGCTGGCCCTGGTGCTCGGCAGCGTGGAGGAGTCGAGCGACCCCGACGCCAAACGGCTCGATCTGCCCGGCATCGTCACGCTGTCGCTCGCGGTGCTGGGGCTGACCTGCTTCATCACGCAGGGCCCGGGCCTGGGCTTCGCCAGCCCGCCGGCCATCGGCATCGCCGCCGCGTCGGCGGCGAGCTTCGCGCTCTTTCTCTGGGTGGAGAAGATCAACCCGCATCCGATGTTCGACTTCTCCGTCTTCAGGATCCGCGACTTCTCGGGCTCGATCATCGGCTCCATCGGCATGAACTTCAGCTTCTGGCCGTTCATGATCTACCTGCCGATCTTCTTCCAGGGCGCCCTGGGCTACGACGCCGTGGTGGCCGGCTCCGCCCTGCTGGCCTACACGCTGCCCACGCTGGTGCTGCCGCCGCTGGCCGAGCGGCTTTCACTGCGCTATCGCCCGGGCGTGGTGATTCCGGCGGGCCTCTTCGTCATCGGACTGGGCTTCATGGCCATGCGCTACGGCAGCGGCATGGTGCACGCGAGCTGGATGACGATGCTGCCCGGCTGCCTCATCGCGGGCATCGGGCTGGGCCTGACCAACACCCCCGTCACCAACACCACCACCGGCTCGGTGCCGGGCGCGCGGGCGGGCATGGCCTCGGGCATGGACATGAGCGCGCGGCTGATCACGCTGGCCATCAACATCGCGCTGATGGGTTTCGTGCTGCTGGAGGGCGTTCATGCGCATCTGCGCGGAGCACTGTCCGCTTCGCTCGATGCGCCTCGGCTACGCGCACTGGCGGAAAGAGTCGCGGCGGGCAGCTTCACCTCGCTCGGCGAGGCCTTTCCAGCGCTCTCGCAGGCCGATCCGTCCGGCACGGCAGTGCACGCGGCACTGGTGCACAGCTTCGGGCTGGTGATGCTCTACGGCGGTGTCGGCGTATGGGTGCTGGCTGGGGTCAGCTGGCTGGTCTTCGGCAGCGGCAGCAAGCCGTCGACGCGACCCGCACCGGAGTCCGGGAAGCCTGCCTGCCCCTGACGCGGGACCGGAAAAAGGCAGGGCTCAGGAGTTCTCGACCTGCGCCGCGCGCTTCCAGGCGTCGGCCGCCTGCTCCGCGTCGTTGCGGTCTTCGGCGAGCTGGGCCAGGGCGAGCCAGGCGCGGCGATAGAGCTCCGTGTCCTGCAGGCCCATGCCGGCCTGCGTCAGCAGCTGCTGCGCCTTGCCCCAGAGCTGGCGCTTCATGCAGGCCATGCCCGCGAGGTACTGCAGATTGGCGTCGCGCGGGTTGCTGCGCTGCGCGCTCTCGATGCGCGCGAGCCACTCGGCGTCCACCGAATCGAGCCCCGCTTCGAGCGCGCGCGCCAGCTTGACGCGCAGCCCGTCGCCCAGCCCGCGCGGGTTGGCCACCATGCGCTCCCACGCCGGAAGCAGCCAGCCGCGCGCCAGCGCCAGATCGCCTCGCAGCGCGACCATGCGCTGGGCGGCATGGATCGCCACCTCTGGCATCTCGCGCTCGCTGGCGTCGAGTTCGGTCCATGCGCGCAGCAGCTGCGCCGGGTCATGCGCGCCCGACAGCAGCTCGGTGGCGAGGCCGCGCACGATGCTCTGCGCGGCCGCTTCCGAGAAGGCGCGGTGCTTGGCCAGCAGGCGCGCGGTCTCGAGCGCCTCGAGCGTGCGGCGATCCTGGCGCGCGGCCTTCAGGCGCAGTCGCAGTGCGAGAGTGCGGCGCTGCGCGCCCTGCGGGAGTTCTTCGAGCCGCGCGAGTGCGGCCGCCGCGTCGCGGTCTTCGAGGGCCCAGCGCGCCGCGCGCAGCTGCACGCCTTCGCGCGTCTCGGGGCTGGCGAGCACAGTGCGGTCGGAGCTTTCGTTGAGAGCCTGCTGCAGGTGGGCGTCGCGCGCGGCCTTGTCCTGCAGCGCCTGCGCGCTCTCGGCCGCGAGCAGGTGCGAGAGCACACGGACCTGTTGCGCCTGCGGCAGGCTGGCGCCGAGCGCGGCCAGCGTCTTCTCCTGCGTGAGCGCGGCCTGCGCGGCCTTGCGTGCGCGAGAGAAGCGGCCGGAAATGAGCTGCACCATCGCGTCGAGCAGGGCCGCGTGCAGCGTGCGCTCCTTCTGCTGCAGCCGCCACTGGCGCGCCTGCTTCGGCAGCGAGAACAGCGCCGCGAGCGCACGCAATGCCGCATGCAGCAGCACGAAGACCACCAGCAGGATCACGAGCACGAGGTTCAGCGAAAGATCGACGCGCCACGGCGGCCAGAACACGGTGATCGTGCCCTGGTTGTTGCCTGCGAAGAGAGCGACTGCCGCCGCGACGGCGAAGAGGGCGAGGAGCCAGATTGCTGCGCGCATGTCAGCGACCGCCGCCGGGCCGCGCCAAGGCGGGTCGCGCCGCCCCCTCGGGGGCTGGCGAATTGCACGGAGCGAAGCGAGTGAAAAGCCGGGGGGTCATTTGTTTCAGCGCCCTGCCGCGGCAGTGGCCAGGGCCGCCAGCGTGTCGTCGATGCGGACCGGCTCGGTCGTCTTCACCAGCGACTGCAACTGCTGCAGCAGCGTGGCGGCGGCCTGGGTGCGGCGCGATGCGGGATCGAAATAGCGGTTGAGCGAAGCCGTCACCTGCGACAGCTCGCTGCGGGTGGCCTCCATCTGCCGCGACAGCAGCGACAGGCGCGCATTCAGCAGCTTCAGCTTGAGGTTCTCGCGCAGGAAGTACGACTGCTCGGGCGCCAGCAGGATCGCCTCGGGGGTCTGGATGCGGCCGACGCGCACCAGCGAGCGGGCCTCGCCCTGCACGCTGAGCAGCACGCGGCGCCACCACGGCGCATCGGCGGGAATGGGCTCGGGCTGCCACGCGTTGGTGCCGGTGCCGCGCACGGCCACCGCGTTGAGCGTGGGCAGGTCGTCGACGTTGCGCATCAGCTCGTCGAGCTTCTGCAGCGCCTCGGCACCGTCGCTGCTGGCGCTGCTGCGCAGGCGGTCGGCGTCGCGCTGCATGGCGCGCTGCAGGGGCGTGAGCCGCGGCTGCGCTGCGCGGGCGATGCGCGTGTCGCCGGCCTTCAGCGCGGCCAGCAGCGGCTCGACGCTGCCCGTGACCTGCGCCTGCTGCAGAGCAAGGCGCACGGCCGACTCGATGTCGACCACGAGGTTCTCGTCGCGCGAACGAGAAAGGCTCTGGATGAGTTCCTCGAGCTGCGAGCGCTGCAGCGCGACTTCGGCCACACGGGTCTCGACCAGCGCGACGCGCGCCGAGGCGTCGCGCACCGTGTCGCTGGCCTGGCGGGCCAGCGTGCGTGCCTCCATCGACTGCGCGATGGCGTCGGCACTCTGGCGCGCGAGCTGCTCCTTCATGCCGCCGACCTTCTGCCAGAGCGCGATGGACATCAGCAGCGCAGCGAGCGCCACCAGGGCCACGAGGCCGAAGCCGATGCGGGAGAGAAGCAGAGCGCCCGCGGCCTGCGCGGCAGGTGTCTGATGCGGTGCCAGCGGGGCGGGCACCGGCGCCGTGGCAGCGGATGGGGAGGAAGGGAGATCGTCTGTGGGTGACGCGGCGCTCATGCCAAGGATTCTATCGACGCGACCAGCGCCTCCAGCAGCGGCGTGCATACACGCAACGTCCCGAAACCCGCGCCACGCGCGGCTTCGCCGATGCGTGCATGCGTGGCGACCGCGCTGGCGGCATGCCATTGCACACCGGGCATCGCACGCTGCAGATTGCCGATCGCCTCGGAGCTGCTGAAGAGCCAGATCGCGCGGCCTTCGGCGCCGTCCATTGCGAGCCGGCGTTGTACGACGTCCAGCGAGGGCGGCAGCCTGCGATAGGCCACCACGGTGTCGCGATGGCCGGCGGCCGCATCGATCTCCCTGGCCAGCCAGTCGCGGCCGGCCGGACGGCCGGCCTCATCGCCGCCGCGCACGATCAGCACGCGAACGCCGCTCGATACCTGCGCGTGGACGCGTTCCCAGAGCGCCTCGGAATCGAAGCGCGTGGCCCCGGGCGGCGGCGCGTCGATGGATTCCGGCGGCACGCCCGCACGCCGCAGGGCGCGCGTGGTGCCGGGGCCGGTGGCCCAGAAACGGCGCCCTGCGAGCGAATCGGCGGGGCCCCTGTGCTGGAAGAAATGCTCGACCGCCGTGGCGCTCACGAACATGAGCGCGGCATAGTCCGAGAGCTGCCGCCATGCTGTGCGCAGCGGCTCGATGTCGGTCGCGGGTTCGATCACGATCAGCGGCAGGGCCACGGCGCCGAGCCCCGCACCGCGCAGATCGCTCACCCACTGCGCGGCTTCGCGCGCCGGCCGCGTGACGATGACGGGACGGCCGGTCATACGACGACCACCGGTGTCAGTGGGCTCCGCCGGCACGCAGCAGTGCCGCTGCGTGCTCGCCGAGCGCCTCGGCCTGCGCGAAGTCGCCGGCCGCGGCCAGCGCATGCACCTTCACCAGCGCGGCATTGCCTTCGGGGTCGCCCCAGGCGGCGTCGATGCGCAACGAGCCGTCGGCCTGCCAGCGAGCGTGCGCCGCCAGCGGCATGGAGCAGCTGCCGCCCATTGCGCGGCTCACGGCGCGCTCGGCGGCGGTCGAGAGCCAGTCGCCCCTGTGGGCCAGCGAGCCCAGCAGCTCGATGAGGTCGTTGCGGTCGGCGCGCACCTCGATGCCGAGCGCACCCTGCCCCGCGGCGGGCAGCATGGTGTCGGCGTCGAAGGCCACGCGGATTCGGCCTTCCAGCCCCAGCCGCTTGAGCCCGGCCGCGGCCAGCACGATGGCGTCGTACTGACCTTCATCGAGCTTGCGCAGCCGGGTGTCGAGGTTGCCTCGCAGCGGTTCGATGCGCAGGTCGGGCCGCCGTGCACGCAGCAGCGCCACGCGGCGCAGGCTCGAAGTGCCGACGACGGCGCCCTGCGGCAGCGTGTCGAGCGATTCGTAGCGAGAGGAGACGAGCGCGTCGCGCGGGTCTTCGCGCTCCAGCACGCAGGCCAGCACGAAGCCCTCGGGCAGGTCCATCGGCACGTCCTTCAGCGAATGGACGGCGATGTCGGCGCGCCCTTCTTCGAGGGCGAGCTCGAGTTCCTTCACGAAGAGACCCTTGCCGCCCACCTTGCTGAGCGTGCGGTCGAGGATCTGGTCGCCGGTGGTCGTGAGGCCCAGCAGGCTGACGGTGTGGCCTCTTTCTTGCAAAAGCGCCTGCACATGTTCGGCTTGCCAGAGTGCCAGGCGGCTTTCGCGCGTGGCGATGACGATATTGCTCAAGACCGGCCTCAAAAGTACGTGTTCAAAACCGCGGGAATGCTAGCATGTTGCGCCGCAACAACGAAGACGGCACTCCATTCAAGAAGTCCAGGACAAACATCGAATGAAAGCCAGCAAGACACCTGCTCCGCCCAAGCGCCGCCAGGCCGAAGACCAGCCTCTGATCGAAGACATCCGGCTGTTGGGCCGGATCCTCGGCGACGTGATCCGGGAGCAGGAGGGAGAAGAGACATATGCACTGGTCGAGAAGATCCGCACTCTCTCCGTGGCTTTCCGCCGCGATGCGGACCAGGCGGCCGACCGGGCGCTGAAGAACCTGCTCAAGGGGCTGAGCGCCGCCGAGACGGTGCGCGTGATCCGCGCCTTCACCTACTTCAGCCACCTGGCCAATCTTGCCGAGGACCGCCACCAGATCCGCCGCCGCACCGAGACCGAGCGCGCCGGCGAGAGCGTCGAGGGCGACCTGCAGACCGCGCTCGCTCGCATCCGCAAGGCCGGCGTGAAGCCCGACGAGATCGTCGCCTCGCTGGCCCGCAGCTATGTCTCGCCGGTGCTCACCGCACACCCCACCGAAGTGCAGCGCAAGAGCATCCTCGATGCCGAACGCGCCATCGCGCAGCTGCTGACGGTGCGCGACGAGATCCGGCTGCGCCAGAGCGCCTACGCCTCGGGCAAGGACACGCTCACGCCGCTGGAGTTCGCCGAGAACGAAACGCAGATCCGCATCCGCGTCACGCAGATCTGGCAGACGCGCATCCTGCGCTTCTCCAAGCTCACGGTGGCCGACGAGATCGAGAACGCGCTGAGCTACTACGAAGCCACCTTCCTGCGCGAGATCCCGCGCGTGTACGCCGACCTCGAGAAGGCGCTGGCACATGGCGGCCAGGTGCCTTCGGTGGCGCCCTTCCTGCGCATGGGCCAGTGGATCGGCGGCGACCGCGACGGCAACCCGAACGTCACGGCCGAGACGCTCGAATACGCCCTGAGCCGCCAGTGCGAGCTGGCGCTGCGCTACTACCTCACCGAGGTGCACTACCTCGGCAGCGAGTTGTCGCTGTCGGCCACGCTGGTCGACGTGTCGGTGGAAATGCAGGCGCTCGCCGAACGCTCGCCCGACACCAGCGAGCACCGCAAGGACGAGCCCTATCGCCGCGCGCTCACCGGCGTGTACGCGCGCCTGGCGGCCACGCTGCGCGAGCTCACCGGCGGCGAGGCCGCGCGACACGCCGTCGCGCCGCAGAACCCGTACAAGAGCGCAGAAGAATTCCTGGCCGACCTGCGCACGGTGGCCGAGTCGCTGGAGGAAAAGCACGGCAGCGTGCTGGCCGCGCCGCGCCTCTTGCCGCTGATCCGCGCGGTGGAAGTGTTCGGCTTCCACCTGGCCACGGTCGACCTGCGCCAGAGCTCCGACAAGCACGAGGCGGTGATCGCCGAGCTGCTGGCCACCGCGCGCATCGAGCCTTCGTATGCATCGCTGGCCGAAGAGGCCAAGCAGACGCTGCTGCTGAAGCTGCTCGACGACGCCCGCCCGCTGCGCGTGCCCGATGCCGACTACTCGCCGCTCGCGAAGAGCGAGCTGGCCATCTTCGCGGCCGCCCGTACCGCGCGCGCACGCTACGGCGCCGCCGCCATCCGCCACTACATCATCAGCCACACCGAGACGGTGAGCGACCTGCTCGAGGCCCTGCTGCTGCAGAAGGAAGCGGGCCTGCTGCGCGGCGCGATGGACGGCAAGGCCACCTGCGACCTGATCGTGGTGCCGCTGTTCGAGACCATCGAGGACCTGCGCAACGCCGCACCCATCGTGCGCGCCTTCTACGCGCTGCCGAACATCCAGGCGCTCATCGAGCGCTCGGGCGCCGAGCAGGACGTGATGCTGGGCTACTCCGACAGCAACAAGGACGGCGGCATCTTCACCAGCAACTGGGAGCTGTACCGCGCCGGCATCGCGCTGGTCTCCCTCTTCGACGAGCTGAACAGGAAGAAGACCAATCCGATTCGCCTGCGCATGTTCCACGGCCGCGGCGGCACGGTGGGCCGCGGCGGCGGCCCGAGCTACCAGGCCATCCTCGCGCAGCCGCCGGGCACGGTTCGCGGACAGATCCGCCTGACCGAGCAGGGCGAAGTCATCGGCTCGAAGTACGCCAACCGCGAGATCGGCCGGCGCAACCTCGAGACGCTGGTGGCCGCCACGCTGGAAGCCACGCTACTGCCGCAGGGCAAGTCGGCGCCGGCCAATTTCCTCTCGGCCGCGAGCGAACTCTCGGCGGCGAGCATGGCCGCCTACCGCAAGCTGGTCTACGAGACGCCGGGCTTCGGCGACTACTTCTTCGGCTCCACGCCGATCCGCGAGATCGCCGAGCTCAACATCGGCTCGCGCCCCGCCTCGCGCAACCCGAGCCACAAGATCGACGACCTGCGCGCGGTGCCGTGGAGCTTCAGCTGGGGCCAGTGCCGCCTCACGATTCCGGGCTGGTTCGGTTTCGGCTCGGGCGTGGAGCAGTTCCTCGCCGCCGCAGGCAACGCGGCCGGGCGCAAGGAGCGCCAGGCGCTGCTGCAGCGCATGTACGCGCAGTGGCCCTTCTTCCGCACCCTGCTGTCGAACATGGACATGGTTCTCGCCAAGAGCGACCTCGCGCTGGCCTCGCGCTATGCCGAGCTGGTGACCGACCGCAAGCTGCGCCAGAAGGTGTTCTCGATGATCGAGGCCGAGTGGCACCGCACCTCCGACGCGCTCACGCTCATCACCGGCGCCAAGCAGCGGCTCGAAGGCAATGCCGAGATGCAGCGCTCGGTGCGCCACCGCTTCCCGTACATCGACCCGCTGCACCACCTGCAGGTGGAGCTGATGCGCCGCTACCGCGCGGGCGATGGCGGCGAGCGGCTGCAGCGCGGCATCCACATCTCGATCAACGGGGTGGCGGCGGGCCTGCGCAATACCGGCTGACGCGCCTGTGCGCGCACCGAACGAAGACGGGCCTGCGCGCCCGTCTTCGTTTTTTTGGCGGCGCATAGACTCACAGCCCCACCCACCCATCCATCCATCGCGACCGAAAAGGAAAAGCCATGAAGGGCTCCTGCCTGTGCGGCACCGTCCGCTACGAGGCCGCGCGCCTCGCCGGCCCCATCGTCCACTGCCATTGCCAGACCTGCCGCAAGGCGCACAGCGCCGCGTTCACCACCACCGCGCGCGTCGACCGCCCCGACTTCCGCTGGACCGCAGGCGAAGAAGCGATCGGCTCCTTCGAGTCGACGCCCGGCAAGCTGCGCCACTTCTGCACCCGATGCGGCACGCACCTCGTGGCCGAGTGGGTGGGCAAGCCCCAGGTCATCCTGCGTCTGGGCTCGCTCGACGAAGACCCGGGCCAGCGCCCCGCCTCGCACATCTGGACATTGCACGAGGTGCCGTGGCTCGACCACGCGAGCGAGATCCCGTCCTTCCCCGAAGCGCCGCCGGCCAAGGCATGAGCGCATGAGCACCAAGACAGGCTCTCGCCGCAGGCTCATCGTCGTCATCCTTCTTTGCGTGGCGGTGGCCGGCGCGGTGGTGCGGCACTACGCGGCACCGGGCTCCACCACGCGCGACATCGCGACGCTGCTGATGGTGCTGTGGGTGCCGATCATCGGCAACGTGATCGCATGGCTCATCGGCAAGTGGCCGCGCCGCAAGCCGCCGGCGGCACCGCCGGGCTTCGATGCGCTGGAGGCCTTCACGCCGGCCGCGCTCGCGGAGATCACTTTCCGCAAGCCCGCCCTGCCCTCGCAGGACACACCCATCGCACCGGGCGAATACCGCTGCGCGCTGGTGCTCGACAAGGAAGGCTTCTCGGCCCGCTGGATGGTGCCGGCGGGCGATGCGCTGCAGCGCGGCGCACCGGCCGCGCTCGAAGTCGAGTTCCTCTCGCCCGCCATCGCGCTGCCGCGCTTCCAGCCCGGTACGAACTTTCGCGTACTGATCGGCGATTCCTTCGTGGCCGACGGCCGAATATTGGAGCTGCGGCCGGTGCAAGACTAGGCCTTCCGGGCCGCCTCGCGGATGGCCTTGGCCATCAAAACAGCCCATTGTTCATCGCCGGGAAACTGTCTGCTGCCGCGCGGCCCCTTTGTCGCGAAGGCGACGGCTCGCACACTCCATGCCTCTTCAACGGCATCGGTGCGCGCGCCGGCGCCGACGCTCCAAAGGACAACTCCCCATCATGATGAATTCACCCAGCAGCAACCCGTGCCTCGACGAGCTCGGGGCGCCTGCGCAGCCCGTGCCGGCCTCGCGCTCCGCATGGCTCGCCGTCGGCTCCATCGCCGTCGGCACCTTCGCGATGGTCTCGACCGAGTTCATGCCCATCGGCCTTCTCACCGACATCGCGCGCGGCCTCAACGTGTCCGACGGCACGGCCGGCCTCATGGTCACCATGCCCGGCGTGCTGGCCGCGTTCGCGGGCCCGGCGCTCATCGTGGCTTCGGGCAAGCTCGATCGCCGCACCGTGCTGATCGCACTCACCACGCTGCTGATCGCGTCGAACCTGCTCGCGGCCTTCGCCCCCAACTTCGCCACCATGCTGGTGGCCCGCCTGCTGCTCGGCCTGTGCGTGGGCGGCTTCTGGACCTTCGCGCCCGCCGCCGCCACGCAGCTGGTCCCGCACGCCTCGCAGGCGCGCGCGATGTCGATCGTGCTGGCCGGTGTGTCGGCCGCCACGGTGCTCGGCGTGCCGGCGGGCTCCTTCCTCGGCACGCAGTTCGGCTGGCGCGCATCGTTCGCGGTGACGGGCGCGCTCGCCGCCGCGGTGCTGCTGGTGCAGCTGTGGCTGCTGCCCGCCATTCCGCCGGTGCGTGCCATCGGCGCACGCGACCTGCTCACGCCGCTCACGCGCCGCATGGCGCAGGTGGGTCTGCTCGCGGTGCTGTTCTTCATCGCCGGCCACTTCGCGGCCTACACCTACCTGAAGCCGCTGCTGCAGCAGGTGTTCGGCCTCGCGCCCAACTCGGTGTCGACGCTGCTGCTGGTCTATGGCGCAGTAGGCTTCATCGGCACCTTCCTCGGCGGCAGCCTGGTGGCGCGCAGCGTGCGTGCCACCACCCTGCTGGCGGCGCTGATGCTCGCCACCGCGCTGCTGCTGACGACGGTGATCGGCTCGGGCTTCGTGCCGGGCGCGGTGGTGGTCGTGATCTGGGGCGTGGCCTTCGGCCTGATCCCGGTGGCGCTCACCGGCTGGATGATGGAAGCGGTGCCCGACGCGCCCGAGGCCGGCCAGGCCCTTCTGGTGAGCGGCTTCCAGGTGGCGATTGCCTCCGGCGCGCTGATCGGCGGCGTGACGGTCGACAACTTCGGCATCTCCAGCGCGATGGTGCTCAGCGGCGTGCTGGTGCTGATCGCGGCGCTGATCGTCGGCACGCTGGGACGCGCGCGCGGCGGCACTTCGCTGGCCGCCGTTCCCGAATAAGCGCAAGCAGCAGCTTCGCGATCAGTGGCGGCCGGGCTTTCCGGCCGCCACGATCGCATCCAGCACCACGCGCAACGCCTTGCTGACAGGCTTGTCGCGCCGCACCACGATCGCCAGCGCGCGGTGCATGCGCGGGTTCAGCCGGCTGGCCTTCAGCTCCGGGTGCGCGCCACGGCCCGTCATCGCCATGCCGGGCACGATGGCGTAGCCCAGCCCCGCGGCCACCATCTCCTTCATCGCCTCCACGCTGCCCAGCTCCATCACCGGCCGAGGCTGCAGGCCCTCGGCGGCGAACCAGCGGTCGACCAGCTTGCGCGTGTTGGCCGCGGGCTCGAAAAGCACCAAAGGCAGGCCGGCCAGGTCGCGCGGCGAGACTCTCGCCTTCAGCGGTGCGAGGTCGTGCCGGCCGATGGCGACGAACTCGTCGTCGAGCACGGGCATCACCGCCAGCGAGCGCCCGGCCGCGGGCAGCGTGACCAGCGCGAGGTCGAGGCTGTTCTCTTCCACCTTGCGCGCCTGGTCCTCGGTATTGCCGGTGCTGACCACCACGCCCAGTTCAGGAAAGCGCTCGCGCAGCCCGCGCAGCACGGCAGGCAGGAAGTGCAGGCAGGCCGTCGCGCCCGTGCCCAGCCGCACGCGACCCGCAACGCCGCTGGCGTGGTCGGCGAGCGCGTCGATGGCGTTTTCCACCGCGGTCTCGATGTTCTGTGCATGGCGCAGCAGCTCCATGCCTGCAGGCGTGGCCTGCGCGCGCTTGCCCACGCGCTCCACCAGGCGCACCGCCAGCCGGCGTTCGAGCTGACGGATCTGCAGGCTCACGGCCGGCTGCGAAAGGCCCAGCCTGTCTGCCGCGGCCGAGAAGCTGCCGGTTTCAATGACGAGCGCGAAGGATCGGAGCTGGTCGAGGTTGAGCGATTTATCCAAAGTTTTTCTCATGCTCTGCATAGGCAGACGAAGCTTCACTTATCGACGGCGCATCGTCAAGATCGGGGCCATGTCATCGCCATCCCCTGCTCCGCTTGCTTCCGCCACGGTCGAGATCCTCGACGCCACGCCGCATCACATGGCGGCCGTGCAGTCCATCTACAGCCACTACGTGCTGCACGACCTGTGCTCCTTCGAGGAAGAAGTGCCGTCCGTCGAGCAGATGCAGCAGCGCCGCGCCGACGTGATCGCGCGCGGCATGCCCTACCTCGTGGCACTGCTCGACGGCGAAGTCGCCGGCTATGCCTACGCCACCGCCTACCGCGCCCGCTCGGCCTACCGGCACTCGGTGGAAGACTCAGTCTACGTCGCGCAGGGCATGCAAGGCCACGGCATCGGCAAGGCGCTGCTGCGCGAGGTGATCCGGCGCTGCACCGACGCCGGCTTCACGCAGATGGTCGCCTGCGTGGGCAACAGCGCCAACACGGGCTCGCTGCGGCTGCACGAGAGCCTGGGCTTCGTGCAGGTCGGTGTGCTGCGCAACATCGGCTTCAAGTTCGGCCGCTGGGTCGACACGGTGCTGATGCAGCGCGCACTGCGCTGAGGCCCGCCGTCATGTCGGGCGACACCGCCGGCCCAGCGCGCGGCTGGCTGGCAATGCTGTGCGCGAGCCGGCTGCTGCAGTCGATGATCGTCACCGCCTACTCGGGCGTGCTGCCGTTCGCGATGGCCGACTGGCACATGACGGCCGCCCAGGCCGGCTCGATCCAGAGCGCCTGGCACGTGGGCTACATGAGCTCGCTGTTCGCGGTGGGCCTGCTGGCCGATCGCTACGGGCCGCAGCGCATCTTCCTCGCGGGCAGCGCAGTGAGCGCGGGGGCTGCGCTCGCCTTCGCACTCTTCGCACGCGACCATCTCTCGGCGATGCTGCTCTACGGCCTGGCCGGGCTGTGCGCGGGCGCCTCGTACACGCCAGGGCTGCAGCTGCTGGCGCACAACACCGAGCCCGCCGTGCGCGGACGCGCGATGGGGCTCTTCATCGGATCGTCGTCGATGGGCTATGCGCTGTCGCTCGCGGTGGTGGCGACGTTCAGCCATCTGCAGCACTGGCGGCTGGGGCTGCTGGCGGCGGCGGCCTGCACCGTGGCGGGCGCGCTGCTCACGGCGCAGGCACTGCGCCGCATGCGGCCGCCATCGCCACGAGCGCCTGGCGCGGTCCGCGAAAGCACCCTGCACGCCCTGGCTGCCACGGTGCGCGACAAGCCAGCGATGGCCGGCAACTGGGCCTACGCCTTCCATTGCTGGGAGCTCATGGCGCTCTGGGCATGGCTGCCGGCGTACCTGGTCGCGTCTTCGGGCACGGCATCGTCGTGGCAGGGTGCCGGCATCGCGCTGGCGGCACTGGCGCACCTGGTGAGCGTGTTCGGCAGCATCGCGGGCGGTGCCGCTTCCGACAGGCTGGGCCGCGCGCGGGTGATGATGATCGCCACCCTCGCAAGCCTGTGCATGTCCTTCACCTTCGGCTGGATGTGGAGCTGGCCGCTGTGGCTGCTGGCGGCGGCTGCCGCGGTCTACAACCTGCTGGCCATTGCCGACTCGTCTGTCTACTCGACTGCGCTGGCCGACGTGGTGGCGCCGCACCGGCTGGGCGTGGCGTTCTCGGTGCGCTCTGTGATGGGCTTCGGCGCCGGTGCGATCAGCCCGTGGGTGTTCGGACTCGCGCTCGATTGGGGGCAGGCCAGCTTCGGCACCGGCAGCACGCACGCCTGGGTCGCCGCATGGAGTTCGGCCGGTCTGGGCGCGCTGCTGGGCCCGCTGATGATCGCTCGCTTCGCCCGGCTGCATCGCGCGCACGTCGCTGTCCGATAAGGCAAGGGCCTTTTCCTCTGGGTTTTAAAATAAAACCGAACGGCGGTGCTGCCCGAGCCCGCCCTCGTTTCGGAAAGAAACCCATGGCTCAACGAAAAAGCCTCAAGGCCGACGCGTGCCCGATGGCACGCGCGCTCGACATCGTGGGCGACCAGTGGTCGCTGCTCGTGATCCGCGACGCCTTCGACGGCATGAAGCGCTTCGGCGAATTCCAGCAGAGCCTGGGCGTCGCCAAGAACATCCTGTCGGACCGGCTGAAGAACCTGGTGCAGGAAGGCGTGCTCGAACTCGTGCCCGCCTCCGACGGATCGGCCTACCAGGAATACGTGCTCACCGCCAAGGGCAAGGGCCTCTTCCCCGTGGTGGTCGGCCTGCGACACTGGGGCGAGGCGCACCTTTACGCCAAAGGCGAGCCGCATTCGGTGCTGGTCGAGCGCGACAGCGGCAAGCCGGTGCCGAAGATCGAGCTGCGTGCGCGCGACGGCAAGCCGCTCGATCCGGACGCGACCTTCGTGAAGAAACTTCCCGCCACTGCCAGGGTGGCGCGCTGACCGGCAGCTTCCTTCCCGGTCAACCGCCTATCGGGTACTCCACCGCCACGCGGATCTGGCGCGTGGGAAGTTCGGCCTGCGCCTTGTTGTTGCGGTGCTCGCCATAGCGCAGCAGCAGGGCCAGCCCCTTGGCCCGGCCCTCGCGGACCGTGTAGCGCAGCCAGAGGTCACGCTCCCAGTGCTCGCCGCCGCGGCCATAGCCCAGCCACGCATAGCCTCCGCGTGCGGGCACGCGGCTGCCGTCGATGCCGCTGCCGCGGATGTAGGCCGCACCCAGGCTCAGGCCCGGCGCGCCCCATTGCGCGGCGTCGACCTCGTAGCGCAGTTGCCATGACTGCTCGTGCGGCGCGTTGAAGTCCGAAAGCTGTGCCGCGTTGCCGAGCCAGATGGCGCCGCGCGTCACGTAGTCGAACGGCGTGTCGCCAGCCACCTTCTGCCAGCCCAGGCCGATGCGATGAGGCCCGTGCGCGTAGGTGGTCATCAGGCTCGAAGTCGTGTTGTCGACCCGACCCGCCAGTGCACGGCCCGTGTCCTTGCTGCGATAGACCTGCAGGTCGAAGGACAGCGTGCTCGCGCTCGCGCTGCCGCCATCCTGCAACGGCACCGTGTAGAAAGCCCCGAGGTAGCTCGTGCGCCAGGTGTCCTTCAGCCGCCCCACATAGCCGCTGATCGCGAGCGAGGGAATGCCTTTCCAGGTGGCGCCGGCAAAGTCGAAGGCGTCGCCGCGCGGCGATTTCGGATCGAGGTAGTTCACGATCAGCGGGTTGCCGGTACTCCGGGCATTCCGGTCGGTCGAGCCGGTGAACCGGCCGGCCTGGAGCGTGAGCTTGTCGAACTCGTTGCTGGTGACGAGCCAGCCGCGCATGGTCTCGGGCAGCAGGCGCGTGTCGGACGAACTGAAGATCGGCGTCTTCACCCGCTGCTCGCCCACTTTCAGCACCGTGGAAGAAACGCGCGCCTTCAGCGCGATGCCGCCGCGCGCGATGCCGTCCTGCGCGTAGCCGGCACTGTCCACCGGCAGCATGCGGATCTTGCCGACGCGGTAGTCGTCGCCGGAGAGATTGCGTGCGAGCGAGACATGCGCGTCGGCGCCGAAACCTATCCAGCCGGGCGTGAAACCGGATTCGACGGTGCCGATGAGCCCGTAGCCCCATTCCTGCGCGTAGTCGCTGCGCCTGGTCTTCGGCAGCACTGCATTGCGGCCGCCGTTGCTCGTCGCGCCGTCCAGATAGTTGCGGCGCTCGTAGACGGTGCGGTTCAGCAGGCTCCAGCGAGTGTCCTCGACGAAGCCACCGGCGGCTTCGCGGGGGGTGCCTTCCGCTCCGGAGGCGGTACCGGCCAGTGCGATCAGCACGGCACCGCAGCATTTGCCGACCTGCGGGAGGCGCCTTCGACCGCCCTGGACCGGAATCGACGGGACTGCAGGTTGCATCGGATGCATTCGGATCATGCGTGCCCCCTCTTCATTCGGGCGCATGCGCGAGCCGGAAGGACAGCGTGGCCAGGTGCTCCACCTTGTCGGTGGCGACCTGGTCCTCCGCGGGCGCATCGAGCTTCGCGGCGATCACGTTGAGCCCCTGGTTGCGCACCGGGACCGTCACGGTGCCATCGGCCGCCGTCAGCAGCGCCTTGCCGTCCGGATCGTTGACGAAGTCGGCCAGCACCGGCACGTTCGCGACCGGCTTGCCGCGATGGAGCACGCGCACGCGAAGCGGCTGGCCCAGCGACGAGGGCAGCGCGGCCTCGACGGGCACGATCTGCAGCGTATGCCCAGGCAGGGCCGCGAGCGGCCGGTCCAGCGGCGTGCGCCTGAGATGCACCGCGTACTTGAAGTTATGGCCGCTGACCACGGCGCCCGGCACTTCGTTCTTGGGCTTCTTCAACCACTGGCCTTCGGCCGACTTGGTCCAGATGCCGTTGTCCAGCACGGCTGCGACGACGGCCGGCTGCTCCCGCAGGTCGACCAGCGCAAGCTTGCCGACCGGCTCGAGCGCAGTGGGCACCGCGCGGCCCGCCACGTCGTAGCCCGCCATCGACGTGATCAGCGGCAGGCGCCTGGCGGCATCGAGGTCGTCGCCGCCCTCGCCGTAGATCAGCGCCAGATCGCCCGAGCGCTGGGCGAACCAGATGCCGTGGGCATGTGCCGCGGCCGAAACGCCCCACAGCAGGGAGGCGACCGCCACGCAGCGCAGTGAAAGCATCGACAGGGAATTGCAGGAAAGCATCGCCATGGCCTCACAGGTACTTGAGCCAAGCGATGTCTCGGCGCCGCGCCTTCAGGGACGCGAATGCACGCACCGCCGGATACAGCGCGAAGGCGAGCACGACCGAGGCCAGCCACACCATCCACATCGCGCTGAAGCCGAAGAACTTGCCCTGGTTGAGCCCCCAGACCGCCTCGCCGCCGAGGTAGAGGAACTTGAGCACGTACAGGTGCAGCACGTAGAAGAACATCGGCGCCGCGCCATACACCGCCAGTGGTACGAGCCATGCCGCGCCCTGCCTGCGCTCGAAGGCACGCAGCAGCAGCAGGCCCGCGCCCATGGTCAGCGCGATGAACAGCAGCGACGGCGGGTACTTCGTGATGTTCAGGAAGGCCATCAGCGTGGTGACGGCGCTGCCGCCGGCCGCCCAGGGCTTGTCTCCGTAGACGTCGAGCGCACGCAGCAGCACGAAACCGGCCAGCAGCCCCAGGCCCCACACCAACAGCAGACGCTGCCGCCGCACCGCATCGGCACCGGCCATGAACCATGGCCCGGCCGCGTAGCCCATCGCAATGAGGCCGATCCAGGGCAGCAGCGGGTATGAAGTGCGCAGCTTCAGCGCGTCGGACACCTCGATCCAGCCCCGGTCATGCAGCACGGCCCATGGCACGTGCAGCGTGTGTCCCACCGGAAAGTGCACGCCATCGAGCAGGTTGTGACCCGCCACCAGCACCACACCCAGCATCACGAGCGCCTTGCGGGGCAGCCAGACCAGAGCGGCGAGCGAGAGCATCGAGAGTCCGATCACCCAGATCACCTGCAGGAACACCTTGGCGGGCGGGAACTGGAAGGTCCAGGCGAAATTGATGAGCGTGACTTCGAGCACGACGAGGAAAAGGCCGCGCTTCCAGAGAAAGGAGGACGTGGCCGCACGGCCGTCCGCATGCTTCGCACCGTAGAGGAAAGCCGAGAGGCCCGTGAGGAAGACGAAGACCGGCGCGCAGAGATGGGCCAGCAGGCGGCTGAAGAAAAGCTCCGGCGGCGTCTGGTCCACCACCATCGGGTCGGGTACCTGGTGATGCAGGTAGAAGGTCTCGCGCACGTGGTCCAGCAGCATGAACAGGATCACGAGGCCGCGAAGCGCGTCGATGGAAAGCAGCCTGCCGCGTGCGTCGGCATGCGGCGGCAAAGGAATGCTCAGAGGTTCGGACATACGGTTATTGGGAATCGAATCCCAATATCGTATCGACCGAAAAGACACCCTTTGTTAATGTCCTTGCCTACCGAAGCCCATGCCCGGAACCGGGCGCGAGGGCTACTCGCCCAGCAGCTCCCCGATGGGTTGCAGGTCTTCCACGCGGTCGCAGATCGACTTGATCACCATCGTGATCGGAATGCCCAGCAGCAGGCCCCAGATGCCCCAGAGCCAGCCCCAGAAGATCACGCCCACGAACACCGCCACCGGATTCATGCGGCTGGTGCGGCTGGTGAGCCAGGGCATCAGCAGGTTGCCCACGATGGTGTGGATGCCCAGCGACATGCCAGCCACCACCACGCCCATCTGCAGGCTGTTGAACTGCAGGAAGGCCACCAGCCCCGCGGCGGCGAGCACGATCACCGAGCCGATGTAGGGAATGAGGTTGGTGACGGCCGCGATGATCCCCCAAACGGCCGCGTTCTCCATGCCGATGGCCCAGAAGCCCAGGCCCGTGGCCACGCCGACGATCGCGCTCACCAGGATCTGCACCAGCAGGTAGCGCTCGATGTTGCGCGTGATGTCGTCCAGCACGTGCACCGTGACCTTCTTCTTCTGCAGGCTGGAGCCGGTGATCTTGATGAGCTTTCGCCTGAAGGTGTCGCCCGAGCACAGTGCGAAGTAGGTGAGGAAGGCCACCAGCGTGAGCTGCCCCATCGCGCTGAGCAGCCCGACGGTGCCGCTGACCAGGTAGTCGCGCACATTGAAGCCCGGCCGCTCGATGATGACGCGCGCCACGCCCTTGCGTGACGCGACGCGGGCGGAGTTCTCCTCGGCCGCCTTCTCGAGCTGCGCCGCCGCCTGCTGCACGTTGTCCAGCGGCGTGGCGCTCGCGCCCCGGTCGCGGCGCATGGCCTGGCCCAGCTTCTGCGCGGCCACCGGCAACGAGTCGAGCAGCTGCGTGGCGCTGCCCGAGAGCGAATAGCCGGTCCAGCCCAGTCCGCCGAAGAGGCCCATGAGGATCAGCCCCGCGCCGATCCAGCGCGGCAGCTTCCAGCGGTGCAGCAGCTCGACCAGCGGCGACAGCGCATAGGTCAGCAGCAGGCTCAGCATCAGCGGGATGAAGACGGCCTGCCCCCACTGCAGCGCGAACACGCTGGCCAGCACCGCGAGCACCACCAGCGAGGCGCTGCGCACGTCGACGGGCATGTGCAGCAGCAGGCGCTCGCGCTGCGGGGCGGGCGGCGGCGGTTCCGGCCTGGATTCCGGTTCCGGTTCAGGGGGGAGCGGCGCGGCGGCCGCCGGCTGCGGCGGCTCGCCGGCCGGCTCGGTCGGCGGCTGCTGCGCCTGCGGGGGGGCTGGCACGGGCTCGCCGGTGCTCATCGCGTTTCCTTCAGCACTTCGCGCACGGCCGCGAGCTGCCGGCGCGACACGGCCACGGGCTCGGGAACCGAGTCCAGCCGCAGGGCCCAGCCCTCGGCATCCTCGCCGTCGTCGTACTTCTCAAGCGCGCGGATGGCCGAGCGCGCCACCAGCGCGTTGCGGTGCACGCGCAGGAAGCGGTGCGGATAGCGCTCCTCGAACTCGTTGAGCGAGCCGTCGAGGATGTGGCTGCGCGTGGCGGTGCGCACCGTGAGGTACTTGTATTCGGACTTGAGGTAGAGCACCTCCGACAGCGGCACCCGCTCGGCGCGGCCCCGGTCCTGGATCAGCACCGTCTCCGGCGCGGCCTGGGCCTGCAGCGCGCGGCGCTCCTTCAGGAAGCGCTCGGCCTTCTGCAGCGCCTGCTGCAGCCTCTCGGCGCGCACGGGCTTGGTGAGGTAGTCGACGGCATCCAGGTCGAAGGCGGTCACCGCATGCGATGCGTGGGCCGTCACGAACACCACGGCCGGCGCGTCGGCGCGGCTGCGCAGCGTGCGCGCCACCTCGATGCCGTCGACGCCGGGCATGTGCACGTCGAGCAGCACCAGGTCGAGCGCCAGCGTGCCGAGCTGCTGCAGCGCCTCGGCGCCCTGCGAGGCTTCGGCCACCACTTCGGCGGCGGGAGATGTGCAGTCGCGCAGCAGGGTGCGCATGCGCGAGCGCGCCAGGGCTTCGTCGTCGACGATGAGTGTCTTGAGAGTCGTCATGATGATTCGGCGGGTATGGCGATGCGCACCCGGTAGCTTTTCTGGTCCATGCCGGCGCTGAACTGCATCTGCATGTCGTGCAGCAGCCGCAGACGGTCGCGCACGTTGGCCAGCGCGATGCCGTGGCCGCGCGGCAGCGGCTCGTCGGCCCAGCGCAGCGGCGGAAGGCTGTTGACCACCTCGATCACCACCATGTTGCCGCGCCGCTCGGTGCGGATGCGCAGCTTGGCGCCTTCGGGGCTGGGCTCCACGCCGTGCTTGATGGCGTTCTCCACCAGCGGCTGCAGCAGCAGCGGCGGCAGGCGCGCGTTGCTGGCGGCGGCGTCGAGGTCCCAGCGGATGCGCAGGCGGTCGCCGAAGCGCACCTGCTCGATCGCCAGGTAGCGCTCGGCCAGCGCGATCTCGTCGGCCAGCGTGCCCGACTCGCCCGGGTCGGCCAGCGCTTGGCGGAACAGCTCGGCCAGGTCTTCGAGCATGGTCTCGGCCTTGGCCGGCTCCTCGCGCACCAGCGCGATGGCGCTGTTGAGGGTGTTGAAGAGAAAGTGCGGGCGGATGCGCGACTGCAGCTCCTCCAGCCGCGCCGTGGTGGCGGCCGGCGTCTGGCCCCGGGCGCGCAGCACCATCGCCGCCATCACGAGCCCCGCGAACAGGGCGCCAGTGAGCGCGCTGGCCAGCCATGGCGCATTCGAAAGCGCTCCCGTCAGGCGCAGCAGGCCGCAGCCGTAGAGCGCCGAAAGCGCCCCGAGCAGCGCGCCGGCCGTGTACTGCCAGTGCTTCGGCAGCCGCCGCAGCGGCTTCTTGAGGCCGCAGGCGCTCACCAGCCACAGCAGCGTGGCGGGCAGCGCCCCGCCGGTGATGGTGGCGGTCTGCACCAGCCATTCGCCGGGCGTGGACACCACGAACAGCGCGGCGATGGCCACCACCGCCTCGACGAACACCACCGTGCGCAGCACCACCCCGATCTGGCAGGCGTCGAAGATCGACGGCCCGCCGCGCGCGGGGGACGCGCCCGCGCGCGCCCGGTCCGACGACGGCGGGGGCGTGGGTGAGGTGCTGGCCGATAAAATCGCCGGGTTGCGCATCGCAGACATCAGATCCATCGGGTAACCAACCCATTATTGCCTCCAGGACGGCTCCCATGACCCAAAACCAACTCGACAAGAAATCCGAAGCCTGGTCGGCCCTTTTCTCCGAACCGATGAGCGACCTCGTGAAGCGCTACACCTCCAGCGTCTTCTTCGACAAGCGCCTCTGGCAGGCCGACATCCAGGGCTCGCTGGCACATGCCGGCATGCTGGCAGCTCAGGGCATCATCAGCGTGCAGGACCACGCCGCCATCGAACGCGGGATGGCGCAGATCCGTTCCGAGATCGAATCCGGCGCCTTCGAGTGGAAGCTCGACCTGGAAGACGTGCACCTGAACATCGAGGCCCGCCTGACCCAGTTGGTCGGCGACGCCGGCAAGCGCCTGCACACCGGCCGCAGCCGCAACGACCAGGTCGCCACCGACGTGCGCCTGTGGCTGCGCGGCGAGATCGACCTGATCGGCGACCTGCTGGTCGAGCTGCAGAAGGCGCTGGTGGACATCGCCGAGAAGAACGTCGACGTGATCCTGCCGGGCTTCACCCACCTGCAGGTGGCGCAGCCGGTGAGCTTCGGCCACCACATGCTGGCCTACGTCGAGATGTTCAGCCGCGACGCGGAGCGCATGAGCGAGGTCCGCAAGCGCGTCAACCGCCTGCCCCTGGGCGCCGCCGCGCTGGCCGGCACCAGCTACCCGCTCGACCGCGAACTGGTCGCCAGGACCCTGGGCATGGACGGCGTCTGCCAGAACAGCCTGGACGCGGTGAGCGACCGCGACTTCGCCATCGAGTTCACCTCCGCCGCCAGCCTGTGCATGGTGCACGTGAGCCGCATGAGCGAGGAACTCATCCTGTGGATGAGCCAGAACTTCGGCTTCATCAGGATCGCCGACCGCTTCACCACCGGCTCGTCGATCATGCCGCAGAAGAAGAACCCCGACGTGCCCGAGCTGGCCCGCGGCAAGACGGGCCGCGTGGTCGGCCACCTGATGGCGCTCATCACGCTCATGAAGGGCCAGCCGCTGGCCTACAACAAGGACAACCAGGAAGACAAGGAGCCGCTGTTCGACACGGTCGACACGCTCAAGGACACCCTGCGCATCTTCGCCGAGATGATCGGCGGCATCACCGTGAAGCCCGAAGCCATGGAAGCCGCCACGCTGCGCGGCTACGCCACCGCCACCGACCTGGCCGACTACCTCGTGAAGAAGGGCCTGCCCTTCCGCGACGCGCACGAGACCGTGGCCCACGCCGTGAAGGCCGCCACCTCGCACCAGGTCGACCTGGCCGAGCTGCCCCTGGCCGTGCTGCAGCAGTTCAACCCGAGCATCGAGAAGGACGTGTACGACGTGCTGAGCCTGCGCGGCTCGCTGAACGCGCGCAACATCCTCGGCGGCACCGCGCCGGCGCAGGTGAAGGCGCAGGTCGCCCGCCACCGCGCCCGCCTCGGCTAGAAATGTCGGCCCTCCGGCCTTTCACTCCGCCTTCCACGGGGAAGGCGCGGCCCGCCTCGGTGCGGCCCGGCGGCGGCCGCCCGTAAGCGGCCGATCCGAAAGCCGGAAAGCGCCCCGTGTTCTACGCCATCCCGCTCGAGAACAAGCCGAGCTGGCGCAATCCACCATGGATGACGCTGCTGCTGATCCTCGTGAACATGATCGTGTTCTGGGGACCGCAGCGCAGCGAGGAGAAGGGGCAGGAGCGCGCCGCAGCCTACTACGTGAAGAGCGCGCTGCCCCAGCTGGAGCTGCCGGCCTTCGTCGAATGGCTCGAGAAGACCGACCCCAAGCGCGGCAAGGTCGCGCGCCGCATGCTCCGGCACGAGGAGGCCTATCCGCAGCTGCTCGAAGGCCTGCAGAACGACCGCAAGTTCCTGCACAAGCTGCGCGCCGACGAGGTCATCAAGCCCGACAACCCGCAGTACGGCGAGTGGAAGCGCGCCCGCCAGCAGTACGAGTCGATGCTGCCCGCGCCCTTCACCGAACGCTGGGCGCAGAGCTACGCGACGGATGCCGAATTCAGGCCCTGGACCTGGATCACCAACGCCTTCCTGCACGCCAGCACCGGCCACCTGCTGGGCAACATGCTGTTCCTGTTCCTCTTCGGCTTCTCGGTGGAGCTGGCGCTGGGGCGCGGCACCTACCTGGCGTTCTACCTGCTGGGCGCGGTCGGCGCGTCGGTGCTGGCCGGCTGGGCCTACGCGGGCGGCACCTACGGGCTGGGCGCCTCGGGCGCGGTCTCGGCGCTGATGGGCATGTACGCGGTGATGTACCGCCTGCGGCGCATCCGCTTCTTCTACCAGCTGTTCTTCTATTTCAACTACGTCACCGCGCCGGCCCTGCTGCTGTTGCCGGCCTGGATCGCCAACGAGCTGATGCAGCACTGGCTGGGCGGCCAGGGCATCGCCTACATGGCCCACCTCGGCGGCCTGCTGACGGGTGCTGCACTGATGTGCGGCGCCATGCTGCTGGGCCGGGTGAAGACGCCGGAGACCGTCAAATCGGAGATGGTGCGCGACGACGACCGCTTCGAAGAGCACGTGGCCGCGGCCCGCAGGTTCGGCTCGGCGATGAAGTTCGACCGCGCCTGCGCCGAATGGCGCGCCGCCGCCGCGCTGCGCCCCAACGACGCCGAGACGCTGCGCGCCTGGTTCAACACCGCGCGCCTGCAGCCGGCGAGCGACGACTTCCACCACGCCGCGCGCCGCATCTTCCGCCTGCCCGCCACCGACGACCACACCCTGTCGCTGCAGCACGCGAGCTTCCAGGCCTACCTCGACCAGGCCCGCCCCGGCGTGCGGCTCAAGCCCGAGGACATGGCCCGCCTCGCCCGGCGCTTCTCCCGCATCCGCCAGTTCGAGGACGCCGACCGCCTCTGCCGCATCCTGCTGAATACGGCGCCCGACCACCCCGAGCTGGCCGACACGCTCTCGACCTGCGCCAACGGGCTGCTGCACGCCGGCCTGCGCGACAAGGCGATGGGCCTGCTGCCGCATCTGCTGCGGCTCGCGCCCAACGACATGGTGACGCGGGCGCTGCAGAACGCCTGAGGGCGCCTGCCGCTATGCCGTCTGCGCCGGCGGCGCCGCCGGCCGCAGCAGCCAGCGCACTTCCTGCGTCTGCTCGCTGTCGGGGTAGCGCGCTTCCATCGTCGTCAGGATGGGCTGCGCCATGTCGGAACGGCCCAGCCCCTGCACCAGCGCGCGTGCCGCGAGTTCGTAGGCCTGCGGAATGGCCTCGTTGCCGCGGAAGCGCTTGTCGAAGCCCGAGAGCAGCGCCAGCGTGGCGTGGGCGTCGCCGTTGCGCCATTCGGCGCGGGCCATGGCGATGACCATGGCCGGGTCGTCGAGCGCGAAGGCCTTGTCGCGCTCCTTGCAGGCCTTGAAGACCTTCAGCGCCTCCGAGGCCAGGTCGCGCCGCATCAGCAGCGGGATGAAGCGCCGCGCGTGGTCGAGCATGGTGTCCTTCTTCTCGGGCATCAGCGCCAGCACGCGGTGGTAGCGGCGCTGCGCCGCGAGGTCGTTGGAGTCGGCGGTGCGCTGTGCCTCGTAGGCCGTGCCCAGCGCGGCCGCGAGGTCGCCGTCGGTGATGAGCTGCGCCACTTCCGCGTCCGTGCGCTGCGCGGCGATCTGCGCGGGCGTGCGGCGGTCGACGGGCGCGCCGTCGGGCAGCTCGCTGCCCGGCACCGCGTCGAAGCCGAAGGCGTCGTGGTGCTGGAACATCACGTAGCCCAGCAGGCTCGCCATGACCCAGCCGAAGTAGATGAAGGCGAAATTGACGATCGGCAGCACGATGCGCCCGTCGAACATCGGCAGCACCATCGCCAGCGCCACCTGCGCGCCGGTGCTCAGAAGGAACAGGAAGAAGCACAGCAGCGCGTAGGGCCAGCCGATGATGCGCATCGCATCCATCACGTTGGCGGGGTTCATCGCCTGGAAGAAGCTGCCCGACTGCACCAGCACGATCACCGCCGCCGGGAAGGTGAAGGACATCACGAACAGCCCCACCGTGCCCAGGATGGGCGCATACCAGGCGAGCCAGCCGATCAGGAATGCCTGCACCAGCGAGATGGCGAAGAGCTTCCAGGGCAGGTAGGTCCATTCGTCGCTCGACTCGCGGCCGAAGTCGGCGGAGTCGCGGATGCCGCGCGCGCCCAGCGCGATGATCTTGAAGCCGTAGCGGCTGGCGGCCAGCATGATGCCGACCTCGATCACGAAGAGGGCCAGCGCCTGCGGCAGGAAGAAGACGGCGTCGAACAGCAGGCTGCAGAACGACAGCAGCAGGCCGTAGGCCAGCGGCCGCATCTGGAACGGAAAGGCGAAGAAGCTGTTGAGCCGGTGCCAGAACGGCGGTGGCGGCGGCAGCGCATCCTTGACGACGATCATGGCGACCTCCCTTTTCTTCCTTTTGCTGTCTGTCCTGTCTTCTTCCTACTTGCGGAAGAAGTCACTCTGGCTCATGGCGCCGGCGCCGCCCAGGCGCATCACCGTGACCTCGTCCGCGTGCACGAGGCGTATCTGGCCGAGCTCGCGCTCCAGGCGCTGGGTGAAGCTGGTCTTGTATTGCAGCAGAGACTCGCCCATCTTCAGCACGCTGGTGCCCTTGACGACGGCGCTCTTGCGGCCGGGGGCCACCTCGATGTCGTCGATGTGGTACTCGTATTCGATGGTGAGGATGCCGCCCATGCGTTCGCCGACCTTGCTGAAGGTCTGGAAGGTATCGCGGGTCGCCTGGCAGGCCTCGTCGCGGTTGTGGGAGCTTTCGAGCGTCTTCCCCATCATCGTGGTCCTGCTCTCGATGCGGGCATTGCGGCTGAGCTGCTTGCACAGCGCCTCGGGGTCGCGCGAGTAGATGGCGTGGGCTTCCTTCTGGTAGTAGTCGCGCACCATCGGCTCGTCGAGCTTGCGCCCGCCGATAAAGAAGTACCACGCGCCCACGCAGAGCGCGATCACGATCGCAATTTGCTTCATCTTCTCCGTCCGCGCACCCGCGGTCCCTCGGTTTTTGCGGCGCAGTATACGTTCACAAATGTTTCCAAAAGACTTCATTTGGCCGGCGCGCTGAATCCGTCCACGGGATTGCCCCGTACATCGGGCATGCGCACCGATGCCCCACAATCAGTGGATGCCTGCACCCAGCCCCGACGCCGAACTGATGGCGCTGATCGACCGGATCGGCCATCGCGACGAAGCCGCACTGCGGCAGCTCTACGACCGAACCTCTCCCCGGCTGATGGGCCTGGCGATGCGTGTGGTGCGCCAGCGCGAATGGGCGGAAGACGTGCTCCAGGAGAGCTTCCTGACCGTCTGGCGCGTAGCGGGCGACTACCGCGCCTCGCTGAGCCCGCCGCTGGCCTGGCTCGGGCTCATCGTGCGCAGCCGGGCACTCGACCTGCTGCGCCGCCGCGCCGCCGACCGCGCCCAGCTCACGCAGGAATTCGACGAGCAGATGGCCGACCAGCTCGAGTCGGACGCGCCCGGCCCGGCCGAGAACGCCGATGCGAGCGAGCAGGCCTGGGCCCTGCACCAGTGCCTGAGCCAGCTGGAAGGCCGTCAGCGGGAAGTGGTGAGCCTGGCCTACCTGCGCGACATGAGCCACGGCGAACTCGCCGAGCAGCTGAAGCTGCCCCTGGGCACGGTCAAGACCTGGATACGGCGCGGCCTCGAGAAGCTGCGCGTGTGCATGGGACGCTTCGCGTGAGCGCGGTGACGACGAAGAAGGCGTTTCAAAAGGCGTTTGTCCCATCATGAACCTCATCGCACACCCCGAATTGCTCGAGCTGCTGGCCGCGAGCCATGCGCTGGGCACCCTGCGCGGCGGCGCCCGCCGCCGTTTCGAGACCCTGGCCCGCGAGCAGGCGCCCGTGCGCGCCGCCGCGCTGGTCTGGCAGGGCCGGCTGGCGAGCATGACGGAGCTGCAGTCGCCCGTCGTGCCCGACCCGGCGGTCTGGACGCGCATCCGCAACATCATCGACGCCGAACAGTCGGCGCTCGCGCTGGAGCGCCAGCGCGATGCGGCCAGGGCCGCCGGCGAGGCCGGCCAGGGCGGCTGGCTGCGCAGTCTCGCGCTGTGGCGCGGTGCGGCCGCGGCCGGCGCGCTGGCCACGGTGGTGGCCGTGACGGTCGGCCTGAACCTGCGCGACCAGCTGCAGAACGCACCCGCGGTGCAATACGTGGCCGTGCTCAACGACGACAAGGCCGCCGCCTCGATGCTCGTGACCTTCGATCCGAAGAAGAAGCAGCTGGTGCTCCAGCGCGTCGGCGGCTACCAGGAAGGCGTGGACAAGTCGCTGCAGCTCTGGGCCCTGCCCCCGGGCGGCGCGCCGCGTTCGCTGGGCGTGCTCGGCAACGCGCCGGCCCTGCGGCTGACGGCGTCGGAATCCGACGTGCAGGCCGTGCCCGCGCTGGCCATCTCGCTCGAGGCCAAGGGCGGCGTGCCGCCGGGCAGCGGGCCGAAGGGGCCGATCCTGTTCAAGGGCGCGCTCATCGAGAAAACTCTCTAGCCGGGGCCTGACTGTCAACGAGCGCGGCTGCTGGGGCGTCGTAAGGGAAAATCGCCCATTCGCCGCCTTCCGCATTCTTTTCCGTCCTTCCGATGCATCCGATGAAAACCGCGCTCGCCGCGGTCGCTCTGCTGGCCGCCGCGCTATCCGCCAGCGCCCAGTCCAGCTTCTTTCCCCAGGAATCCGAGACGGCCGCCGCCGAGGCTGCCGCCGCCCGCGACTACCTGGCCGCCAAGAGCCGCTGGCACAACGAGCTCGCCGCCTTCGCCCGCGCCGACCAGGAGCGCTTTCCGGCGCCGGGCGGCGTGGTGTTCGTCGGCAGCTCCACGGTGCGGATGTGGACCCGCCTGTCGCAGGACTTCGCCCAGCAGGTGCCCGGCGGCGTCGTCAACCGCGGCTTCGGGGGCTCCACCCTGGCCGACTGCGCCCTCTTCGCGCGCGACCTGGTGGTGCGCTACAAGCCGCGCCACGTGATGGTGTATGCGGGCGACAACGACCTGGCCGAGGGCCGCACGCCGCTGCAGGTGCTCGACAGCTTCGCGCGCTTCGCGAACGCGGTGCGCGCCGAGCTGCCCGAGGCGCGCATCAGCTTCATCTCGGTCAAGCCCAGCCCCTCGCGCGAACAGCTGCTGCCGCAGATCCGCGAGACCAACCATGTGATCTCGGCCTACCTGAACCTGCTGCCCAACAGCGAATTCATCGACATCTACACGCCGATGCTGGGCGCCGACGGCCGCCCGCGCCCCGAGCTCTTCCGCAGCGACAAGCTGCACATGACGGACGAGGGCTACCGCCTCTGGCACTCGGTGATCGCGCCGCACCTGCAGAACCCCTGAGCCGGCCCGAAGCCCGGCGCGCTTCGTCGCCCCTGCCGGGTGCGACGCCCGAGGACCGAAATCAGGCCCGAACGGGCTCCGGCGGCACGTCGTCGGCCGGCGGCGGAACGTCGGCGCCGCGCGTGAAGCGCGCGACGAAATACATCCCCGAGAACACCGCCGCCAGCAGAAGGCCGTCGCCCCACCAGGGCCGCGCCGTCTGGCTGTCGCCGTAGAAGGCCAGCACCAGCAGCACCGCCACGAGGTGAGCGCAGAACACCGGCAGCGAGGCCGAGCCCATTGCCTCCAGCCAGCGCAGCCGCGGGATGCGGTGCATCAGCCAGGGCCCGAAGCGCACCGCCAGGATGCCCAGCGCCACCAGGTTCACCAGCCGCAGCGGGCCGAGCTGCCACTTGTCGAACAGCAGGTTCAGCTCCACGTCGCCGCCGAACGGCGCCTGCCCATTGATGCCGGTGTGGCGCCAGTAGAGGCCGTAGAGCGCGATGCCCGCCGCCAGCGCCAGCAGCCAGCCCGGAAAGTGCAGAGGACGCGCGCCCGGATCGTTGCGTGTCGCGCCGATGCACAGCCCCGCGAACCACAGGAACTGCCACGCATAGGTGTTGAAGGCGCCCATCTCGTGGAAGGGCACCGGCACGCCAAGGTAGTGCACCGCCAGCCCGTAGACCCATTCGCTGATGCCGAACTGCGCCGCCGCCCACACGGTGGCGCTCACCACCATCACCCAGGTCCAGCCGTGGCGCATGGCGAAGGCCAGCACCCAGGGGCTCATGAGCATGAAAAAGATGTACATCGGCAGGATGTCGAGCAGCGCCGGCTCGTAGATGAGCAGCAGTCCGTAGATGAAGCCCTCGCGCGGCTCGGCCAGGTAGTAGGACACCAGGTTCTTCACCGCCGGCTGGTCGATGTGCAGGCCCACGGCCGTGATCACCGTGAACAGGAACAGCAGGGTCGCGGCCTGGGCCAGGTAGACCTTGAGCACGCGCCGCCAGAAGGCCTGGCGCATCGAGTCGACGCCGCGGACGTGGCCGATGCGGCTGTACACCAGGCCGGCGACGAAGGCGGAAAGCAAAACGAAACCTTCCGCAGCCGAAACGAAACCGAATGGCTGGCCCAGCGGGTCGGTCAACCGGGTGGGCAGGTGGGTGACGGTCATCAGCACGAGCATCAGCCCGCGCAAGGCGTCTATTTCCCAGTAGCGTTTCATCGGTCGGCGGCGAGATCTTGGTGGCGGTCCGCGCGGCGCACGCACGACGGCCCCGATTGTAAGAAGAGCTGTGTAAAGCCGGCCGCGCCGGAAGGCCGGGCCGACGGCCTATGACTGTTGGCACTCCCGAACCGTCGTGCAAATCGGCTACGCTGCGCGCTGCCTCTCAGGTGGAGATATAAAAAAGTGAACCGTTTCCTTCCAACATTGCTCCTGGCCGGCGGCGCTCTTGCGGCCGGCCCGGGCCATGCCCTCCAGATCGTCAGCCTCTCGCCGCAGGGCGAAGTGGCGCGGGTTCGGCAGGTGGTCGCCAAGTTCGACCAGCCCGCCGTCAACTTCGGCGACCCCAAGGCCCCCGCCCCGCTCGCCGTCAGCTGCAACGACGCCCAGGCTGCCAAGGGCACCGGCCGCTGGACCGACGCCAAGGCCTGGGTCTACGACTTCGAGAACGACCTGCCGCCCGGCGTGCGCTGCACGGTCACCCGCATTCCCACCTTCAAGCCCGCCTCGGGCGAGCTCACCGGCCCCGAGCGCTACCAGTTCAACACCGGCGGGCCCTTCGTGCGCAACTACATGCCGGGCAGCTACAGCCGTATCGACGAGCAGCAGATGTTCATGCTGGAGCTCAACGGCGCGGCCACGCTGGAGAGCGTGCGCCAGAACGTCTGGTGCACGGCCGACGGCGTGGGCGAGCGCATCCCGGTCAAGCTGCTCGACGGCGAGCAGCGCGCCGGCCTGCTCAAGGCCTTCGGCCGCGAGAAGTCGGCCGAGAAAGACCCGCTGCGCTTCGTCACGCTGCAGTGCAACCGCACGCTGACGCCCGGCGCCAAGGTGCAGGTCGTCTACGGCAAGGGCGTCGCCACGCCCTCGGGTGTGGCCAACAACGTGGAGCGCCGCCTGGAGTTCCAGGTGCGCGAGCCTTTCGCCGCGTCCTTCACCTGCGAGCGCGAGAACGCGCAGGCCGCCTGCCTGCCGCTGCGCCCGATGCAGCTGACGTTCAACGCGCCGGTCACGCGCAAGCTGGCAGCGCAGATCGAACTCAAGGGCAACGGGCAAACCGTCAAGGCCCAGATCGAAGGCGGCGCGCAGAGCGACGACGACGTGGTCAACGGCGTGTACTTCGGCCCGCCGCTGGCCGAGAGCGCGCAGTACAGCATCGAGCTGCCCTCGAAGTTCGAGGACGCCTCGGGCCGCCCGCTGGCCACGCCCGGCAACTTCCCGATGAAGGTGGCCACCGGCGCGATGCCGCCGCTGGCCAAGTTCGCCGCCTCGCCCTTCGGCGTGGTCGAGCGCCTGGCCGAGCCCGACACGCCGGCCATGATGCCGGTCACCGTGCGCCGCGTGGAGCCGAAGCTGATGGTGAACGCGCTCACGCCCGGCAAGGTGAGCGACATGAACCCGAAGACCGACGCGGAGATCATCGCGTGGTTCCGCAAGGTGCGCCGCTACGACAACTTCACCATCTCGCGCGAACAGGCGCGCAAGGACGTGAAGGGCCCGCTGCCCCCGGTCATCGACAAGGACGACCGCACCACGCTGCAGACCCGCATGCTGTCGCTGCTGGCCGGCCAGCCCGGTGTGAAGGCGCTCGACATGCCCAAGGCCGACAGCGGCGATCCGCGCCCCTTCGAGGTCATCGGCATCCCGCTGACGCCGGGCTTCCACGTGCTCGAGATCGCCTCGCAGAAGCTGGGCGAGGCGCTGCTCGACGAGCGCTACAACGCCGGGCGCACGATGTACGTGCGCACCACCGCGCTGGCCACCAACCTGGCGGTGCACTTCAAGCTGGGCCGCGAGAACTCGATGGCCTGGGTCACCACGCTGGACAAGGGCAAGGTCGTGGCTGGCGCCGAGGTGCGCGTGTCCAGCTGCGACGGCAAGGCCGTGGCCAGCGGCACCACCGACGCCAACGGCGTGGTCATGCTCAGCGGCATCTCGCCGCAGGCGCCCTCGTGCAACGGACCGAATGAATACGACAGCGGCGCCTGGTTCGTCAGCGCCCGCGCCAAGGACGAGAAGGGCGTGGAAGACCTCGCCTTCACCTGGAGCGACTGGCAGCGCGGCATCGAGCCCTGGCGCTTCAACGTGCCCACCAGCCTGCAGCCCGAGGCCGACCGCGTCGCCCACACCATCTTCGACCGCACGCTGCTGCGCGCCGGCGAGACGGTGTCGATGAAAAGCCTGATCCGCACGCAGACCAGCAAGGGGTTCGGCCTGCCCGAGAACCGCCCCGACACGCTGGTCATCACCCACGTGGGCAGCGGCCAGCGCTTCACGCAGCCGCTGAACTGGCGCAAGACCGCCACCGGCGGCCTGAGCGCCGAGAACAGCTTCGCCATTCCACCGGCCGCCAAGCTCGGCGTGTACGAGGTGATGCTGCGCACCGGCGGCAAGGACGCCAACGGCGACGGCAACAGCGAGGGTGAAGGCGATGGCGACGAAGGCTACGGCCGCAGCTTCTCCACCGGCAGCTTCCGCGTCGAGGAATTCCGCCTGCCCGTGCTCGAGGGCCGCATCACGCCGGCCGACAAGAAGCCGCTGGTGGCGGCCACCAGCGTGCCCACCGACGTGCAGATCAACTACGTTTCCGGCGGCGGCGCGGCCAACCTGCCGGTGCGCGTGTCGGCCATGGTGCGCGGCAAGAGCCTGAGCTTCTCCGACTACGACGCCTTCAGCTTCAGCCCGCCGCGCGCCTCGCAGGGCGACGGCAGCGAGGCGGCCACGGCCGTCACCGCAGCGGCCGAGGCCGGCTCGGGCGAGGAAGACCTCAACAGCGTGAACGACACCCGCGTGATCGCCGACAAGCTGCCGCTCACGCTCAACAAGGACGGCGCCGGCAAGGTCACCATCGACAAGGTGCCAAAGGTCAAGGCCGCGCGCGAGCTGCTGCTCGAGGCCACCTACGCCGACCCGAACGGCGAGGTGCAGACCATCCGCAGCACGCAGACGCTGTGGCCGGCATCCGTCATCGCCGGCATCAAGACCGAGGGCTGGGTCTCCACCGCCCAGAAGCTGAAGTTCCAGGCGCTCGCGCTCGACCTCTCGGGCAAGCCCCAGGCCAACGTGACGCTCAACGTGCGCGCCGTGGCGCGCATCACCACCACCAGCCGCAAGCGCATGGTGGGCGGCTTCTACACCTACGACAACAAGACCGAGACCAAGGACATCGGCACCGTCTGCAGCGGCAAGAGCGACGCGCGCGGCCTGCTGCTGTGCGAATCGGAGCTGAAGGAAGCCGGCGAGGTCGAACTCATCGCCAGCGCCACCGACAGCGAAGGCCGCGACGCCAGGGCGGTGAGCTCGGTCTACGTGACCAAACAGGGCGAACTGTGGTTCGGCGGCGAGGACAACGACCGCATCGACGTGCTGCCCGAGAAGAAGAGCTACCAGCCCGGCGAGATCGCCAAGTTCCAGGTGCGCAGCCCCTTCCGCTTCGCGACCGCGCTGGTCGCGGTGGAACGCGAGGGCATCATCGAGACGCACGTGGTCAAGCTCGACGGCAAGGACCCGACCGTCACCCTCGAGGTGAAGCCCGAGTGGGGACCGAACGCCTACGTGAGCGTGCTCGCGCTGCGCGGCCGCCTGCGCGAGGTGCCCTGGTACAGCTTCTTCACCTGGGGATTCAGGTCGCCGCGCGAGTGGTGGACGGCCTTCTGGTACGAGGGCAAGGAATACGTGGCGCCGACCGCCATGGTCGACCTGAGCAAGCCCGCCTACCGCCTCGGCATGGCCGAGATCCGCGTCGGCACGCGCGCCCACCAGATCGACGTGACCGTCACCAGCGACAAGCCCAGCTACCCGATCCGCAGCAAGGCGCAGGTCACCATCAGCGCCAAGCTGCCCGACGGCAAGCCCGCGGCCGGCGCCGAAGTGGCGCTCGCGGCGGTCGACCAGGCGCTGCTGGAGCTGATGCCCAACGACAGCTGGAACCTGCTCAACGCGATGCTGCAGCGCCGCAGCTGGGGCGTGAGCACCTCCACCGCGCAGATGGAAATCGTCGGCCGGCGCCACTACGGCCGCAAGGCCGTGCCCGCGGGCGGCGGCGGCGGCAAGGGCCAGACGCGCGAACTGCTCGACACCCTGCTCGTGTGGAACCCGAAGGTGGTGCTCGACGCCAACGGCCAGGCCGTGGTGACGGTGCCGCTGAACGACGCGCTCACCACCTTCAAGATCGTGGCGGTGGCCGATTCGGGCGCCAACCTGTTCGGCACCGGACAGGCCAGCATCCAGGCCACGCAGGACTTGCAGATCATCAGCGGCCTGCCGCCGCTGGTGCGCGAGGACGACCAGTTCCGCGCCCAGATCACCCTGCGCAACACCACGCAGAAGCCGATGAAGGTCGAGGCCACGCCGCGCGCCACCCTGCTCACGCTGGAGCCGCAGACGGTCGACATCCCGGCCGGCGAGGCCCGCGAAGTGGCATGGACCGTGACCGCGCCCGCGCAGCTCGGGCAGACGCGCGCCGAAGCCATCCTGTGGGAGATCGAGGCCAAGGACATCAGCGGCGGCGCCCAAGGTGCGAGAGACGCACTGAAGGTGCGCCAGCGCATCGTGCCCTCGGTGCCGCTCACGGTGCAGCAAGGCACGCTGGTGCAGGTCGACGGTCCGTTCACGCTCGACGTGGCGCCGCCCGCCGACGCCCTGCCCGGCCGCGGCGGCCTGAAGCTCTCGCTGCAGCCCAAGCTGGCCGAAGGCCTGCCGGGCGTGCGCGACTGGTTCGCCAACTACCCCTTCATCTGCCTCGAGCAGAAGACCAGCAAGTCGGTCGGCCTGCGCGACGCGAAGATGTGGCAGGGCGTGCTGGCCCAGCTGCCGACCTACCTGGACAGCGACGGCCTGGCCAACTACTTCCCGCCGCGCGACGGCGAGGCCAACCGCGGCAGCGACATCCTCACCTCGTACCTGCTCGCGGCCACGAACGAAGCGGCCCAGCTCAACCCCGCCTTCGCGCTCGCCGACGACGTGCGCGCGCCGATGGAGTCGGGCCTGATCGCCTTCGTCGAAGGCCGCATCACCCGCGAGTTCTGGAGTCCGCGCAAAGACCTCGACGTGCGCAAGCTGGCCGCGCTCGAAGCGCTCTCGCGCTACGGCAAGGCCAAGGGCAGCATGGTCGGCAGCATCACCATCGCGCCGAACCAGTGGCCCACCAGCGCGGTGATCGACTGGCTCAACATCCTCAAGCGCGTGAACGACGTGCCGCAGCGCCAGCAGCGCCTGGACGAGGCCAACAACGTGCTGAAGGCGCGCCTGTCGTACCAGGGCACCAAGCTGATCTTCAGCACCGAGCAGGACGACTACTGGTGGTGGCTGATGACCAACGGCGACGTCAACACCGCCCGCCTGCTGCTCAGCGTGATGGACGACCCGGCCTGGAAGGACGACATCGGCAAGCTCGCCAACGGCTTCATCGGCCGCCAGCAGAACGGCGCCTGGCACACCACCACCGCCAACCTGTGGGGCGGACTGGCGCTGGAGAAATTCAGCAAGGTGTTCGAGAGCACGCCGGTGACCGGCGTCACCGCCGCCACGCTTGGCGCCGTGAAGGCGCAAGTCGACTGGAGCAAGGTCGAGCGCGTGAAGACCAGTGACGCGGCCGGCGCGCCCAACCAGAGCACCTTCTTCGGCGCACCCGCCTCGCCGGGCAACCTGAAGAACAACACGATGTTCCTGCCGTGGGCATCGTCGCCGTCCGGTGCTCCGGTGCGCGACACGCTGCTGGTGACGCAGCAGGGCACCGGCAAGCCGTGGCTCACGCTGCAGTCGATCGCTGCCGTGCAGCTGAAGGCGCCGTTCGCGGCCGGCTACGCCATCAAGAAGACCATCACCCCGGTCGAGCAGGCCACCGCCGGCAAGTACACGCGCGGCGACGTGCTGCGCGTGACGCTGGAGGTGAACGCCAGCGCCGACATGACCTGGGTGGTCATCAGTGACCCGATCCCGGGCGGCGCCACCATCCTCGGCGGCGGCCTGGGCCGCGACTCGCAGATCGCCACGCAGGGCGAGAAGAAGTCGGGCGCGGGCTGGCCGGCCTTCGAGGAGCGCAGCTTCGAGGCCTTCCGCAGCTACTACGAGTACCTGCCCAAGGGCGTGGTGAAGATGGAATACACCGTGCGCCTGAACAACGTCGGCGACTTCGCGCTGCCGCCGAGCCGCGTGGAGGCCATGTACGCGCCCGAGATGTTCGGCGAGGCGCCGAATGCGCGGGTGAAGGTGGAGGCGGCGAAGTAGCCATTTCGCATTTCGCATTTCGCATTTCGCATTTCGCATTTCGCATTTCGCATTTGCCGATTCGAAAGCAAACAGGGAGAACACAATGGGCCTGGCCATCAGCATCGGCGTGCTCGTCGATCTGCTCGAACACGATCCCGAAGGGGCCGAATGGCTCCAGGAAGATCTGGCGGTGGTGAACGAGGTGCTGTCGGCGGCGGGCCTTCCGCCGCACGCAGAGCCGCGTGAGCTGCCGCCGCTGCGCTCGCGTGCGGCGATCGGCAGCTTCCCGTACTCGTTCATCCATTACCTGCGCCGGGCCTATGCGTACCGCGCGAATTCGCCCGACTGGACGGCTACTCCGGTGGAAGACGGTGTCGACCCCTCGGAGGATCCGGCGGTCGACGACGCGCTGAGCGACATGCAGAGCCACCTGATCTGCCACTCCGATGCGGAAGGGCTCTACGTGCCCGTCGATTTCGACGAAGTGCTGTACGCCGAGCCGGATCAGAAACTGCCCGGCGGCATCCTCGGCTCGTCCTACCGCCTGCTCGACGAACTGGTGCTGGTGGCCCCCGCACTGGGCATCGAACTCGCCGACGGCGAGCTGTCTGACCAGGAAGCCGAACGGATCGGCAGGCTCATCGACGCCGACCGGGGCCTCCATCGGGAGTACGTTTCTTGGCTGCGGCTCTACGAATCGGCCCGGCTGAGCATTGCGCACAAGACGGCGATCGTTTTCAACTGAGCAGTTCAGTTCACCGGCTTCGGCTGCCTGCCATGAACCACACCCGCCTTGCGCTCGCAGCACTCCTGCTGCCCTTGTCGGCACTGGCCGCATCGGGCGATGCGCCGGTCTCGGTCGACTACCGCTGCCTGACCGAATCCTCCGCGCAATCGATCCGCCTGGAGTGGCGCGTGTTTTCCGACCCGAACAGCAACTGGTCAGGCGGATACGTCAGGTACAAGGGGGCGTCGCGCGTGATCACCATCGTGCCGGTGAAGACCGAGGTCGGTGACAAGCCCGAGGGCCGTCCGTGGGAATACACCACCACCTGGGCCGAGATCGTCGACGGCCGCATCGCGGGCCAGTACGTCGTGACGACCCAGGGCGCGAACATCTACGGCTTCGACTACAAGAACCTGCGCAACGGCAAGCAGTATTCGTTCTCGCAGGACATCGCCTCCGACGACGGCAAGAAGTGCAGCTGGTAACGGTAACGCCCGGCCCCGTCGCGTCCAGGCCTTTCGCGGCTGCGGCGAGTGCCTGACAGGGGGAACGGCGAAGGAGCATCGACCGGTCATCGCTCCTTCACCGGCCGCCCTCACCATCGCGGCGAACCCACAACCTGGAGGACAACACCATGGGCCTGGCTGTCTGCGTCGGCATGCTCGCCGAACTGCTCGAGGACGATCCCGAAAGCGCCGAGGGCTTCGAGGAAGAACTGGCCGAAGTCAATCGCGTGCTCGCCGCCGCGGGGCTTCCCCCGCACACCGAGTCGCGCGGTCCGCTCGAACTCGACTCGCGCGCCTCGATCGACGGCTTTCCGTACTCCTTCATCCACTACCTGCGCCGCGCCTATGCGCACCGCGTGCTGTCGCCCGACTGGGTGGCCACGCCGCTGGCGGACGATGTCGACCCCACGGCCGACCCGAAGATCCAGGCGCTGCTCGACGGCTGCGAGAGCCACCTGCTGTGCCACTCCGACGCCGAGGGCTTCTACGTTCCCGTCGACTTCGACGAGGTGCTGTTCGACGGGGACGGCGGCGACGAGGAAGAAGCCGAAGGCGATGCGGACATCGAGGAACCGGCCGGCCTTCCCGGCGGCATGCTGGGCTCCTCCCAGCGGCTGCTCGAGGAGCTGGTGTTCGTCGCTCCCGCGCTGGGCATCCGCCTCGACGACGGCAGGCTCTCCGACGAGGAAGCCGAACGCATCGATGCGCTCATCGACGAGGACGACAGCCTGTATCGCGAATACGTCTCCTGGCTGCTGCTGTACGAATCGGCTCGCCTGAGCATCGAGCACAGGACCGCGATCGTCTTCTGCTGAATCGGCTCAAAATGCGCGGCCTGGAGGCTCCCATACATCCCGCATGAGTTTCGCCACCGAACTGCGCAACTATTTCTCCCTGGCCTTCCGCTGGCAGCGCGGCCGCCAGGGCACGGGCTACGACAAGATGCTGCTGCTCACGGCGCGCTGGCCGCTGCCGTTCGACAGCTACCTCATCCGCTACCCCGAAGGCTCGGAGATCCCGCCGCACACCGACCCTGTTCAGGCCGGACGGCACTACCGGCTCAACATCGTGCTGAAGTCGCCGCGCTCGGGCGGCGAGTTCGTCTGCGCCACGCCGATCTTCGCGACGCGGCGCATCAAGCTGTTCCGCCCTGATGCCTGCGAGCACAGCGTGACACGGGTGGTGGGCGGCAGCCGCTATGTGTTCTCGCTCGGCTGGGTGCTTCGGCCGTGCAGCTCCGACGCCGGAGAAAGGCCGCCGCGATGAAGCAGCTGCCGCTCGAGATCCGAAGCTGCCGGCTCGAGCCCTGCAGCCTCGACGCCTTCCGCCAGGCCTAAACTGCGCCCCCGGTCTTCGTTCGCTCGTTCATTCGTTCATTCGTTCATTCGTTCATTCGCTCGCTCGTTCCCTCCCAACGTTCACAGGAGAAACTCATGAACACCAAGGAAATCGCCGACAGGCTCGTGGCGCTTTGCAAGGACGGAAATTTCGAAGGCGCACAGGTGCTCTATGCACCCGAGGCAGTGAGCGTCGAGGCCAGCGCCCCGCCCGGCCAGGCGCGCGAGGCGGTCGGTCTCGCGGCCATCAGGGCCAAGGGCGAGTGGTGGACCGCCAACCATGAAGTGCATTCGATGCAGGTCGCCGGTCCGTGGCCGCACGACGACCGCTTCATCGTCGGCTTCCGCTTCGACGTGACGATGAAGGCCAACGGCCACCGCTTCACCATGGAGGAAATGGCGCTCTACACCGTCAAGGACGGAAAGATCGTGCGCGAAGAGTTCTTCTACGACGCAGGCTAGCGAAGGGCTGCCGCGCGCCGGCACCGGTACGGGTCCGGCAGGCAGCAGGTTCTCGTGCAGGCGCGATGCGGGCAGAATGGTCCGCAGGTGCCCTCATGAACACAAGATTTGTAGAAGCCTTCCTCTGGGCCGCGCGGCTGGGCAGCTTCCGCGCCGCGAGCGACCGGCTCCACATCACGCAGGCGGCGGTGTCCAACCGCGTCGCCTCCCTCGAAGAAGACATCGGCGCGCGCCTGTTCGAGCGCGACGCGCGCGAGCTGCGGCTCACGCCCGTCGGCGTGCGGCTGATGGACTACGGCGAGCGGCTGCTGGAGCTGCGCCGCGAGATCGTCTCGCTCGGCCGCCCGCGCGGCGACATCCTCGGGCTGGTGCGCATCGGCGCCATCGAGACCGTGGTCCACACCTGGCTGCTGGGCTTTCTCACCAACCTGCGCTCCACCTATCCGGGCATCGAGGTGCAGCTGACCTCCGAGACCACGCTGGCGCTGCACCGCGGACTGCGCGAGGGCGCGCTCGACATCGCGCTGCAGACCGACCACATCGCCGGTGCGGGCATCGTGAGCACGCCCTGCCTGCCGATGCCCATGGGCTGGGTCGGGCCGCCCGGCGCCGAGGGCACGCAGACCGTCGAGCAGCTGCTGCGCCAGCCCGTGCTCACGATGAGCCCCGGCTCGCAGCCGCACGAGGCGCTGAAGAACCTGTTCCGCGCGGCGGGCATTCCGCTGGGCAAGGTGCACTGCGTGAGCTCGATCTCGGCGCTCGCGCGGCTGGTGAAGGCCGGCTTCGGCAACGCGCTGGTGCCGCTGCCGCCCTGCTACGAATACGTGGCCACCGGCGACGTGAAGATCATCGAGTGCGATGCGCTCATCTCGCCCCAGCGCATCGTGGTGAGCCACCTCGAAGCCGCCGACTCCGACGCCATCCGGCTCGTGGCCGAACTGGCCTGCCGCGCCTCCGACCAGTTCACGACCTCGGCCGTCGCACCAACATGGAGCGCATCCACAGAGGGTTAACCCTCGGAATGGCGCATCCGGCCCCGAAAAGGGGCCAGTAATTCTTGTGGCTGTCGCCCAGAAAAACTCGTTTGTGACAGTCCGCCCCTGCGACGGAAGATCGCGCCTTCATTTTTTCGAAGGCCCGACTCTCTTCCGCCGCCATGAACACCACTGACTCCTCTTCTTCCGCTGCAGCGACGGCAAACGGCATGCTGTTCGTCGCATCCGACGTGGAGCCGGCCGACGAAGCCGACTTCAACCGCTGGTACGACCAGGAGCACGTGGAAGAGCGCGTGCGCATTCCCGGCTTCCTCTCGGGTGCGCGCTACTTCTCGCTCGAGGGCGGGCGCAAGTACCTGGGCCTCTACCGCACCGAATCGCTCGCGGTGTTCGGCTCTCCCGGCTACCGCGCGGCGTTCGAGAAGCAGACGCCATGGTCGCTCGCCAACCTCGACCGCATGCGCCAGCCGGTGCGCCGGGTGTGCGCCGTGCGCGCCGTGACCGGCTTCGGCAGCGGCAGCGGCAGCCACGTGGTCGTGCTGCCGCTGGCCGCAGCCGCCGATGCCGAGGCGCTGGTGCACGGCGCCGAACGCATCGGCCAACAGCTCAAGAAGGAGCAGGCAGGCTTCGTGCAGTCGTACCTGCTCATGCCCGACGCCGCGCTCAGCACGCCGCTGCCGCGCGAATCCACCGAAGGCCGCGTGCTGCAGCCGATGCTTGTGATCGAGACCAGCAGCGCCGACGCGGCACGCGCCGCGCGCGCCGCGGCCGCCTCCGCCCTCGACGCCGATCCCGCCACCGGCTGGCTGCTCTCGCTCGGCTGGAAGCTGGGCGCGGGCGAGCTGGCCTGACCGACTTCCATGTCTTCACCGAACGAAGGTATTTCCATGACCGAACATGTTCTCCCCACCGCAGGCACGGCAAGCGCTGCGGCCAGGACGGGCGCCCAGCCCGCCCCCGAGTCCGCCAGGATGGGCCGGCTGGCCATGGCCAGCTCCATCGGCACCACGCTGGAGTGGTACGACTTCACCGTCTACAACATCATGGCCGCGCTGGTCTTCAACGCGGTGTTCTTCCCCTCTTTCGACCCGCTCACGGGCACCATCCTCGCGTTCTCGACCTACGCGGTCGGCTACATCTCGCGTCCGCTGGGCGGCGTGGTGTTCGGCCACCTCGGCGACCGGCTGGGCCGGCGCTTCGTGCTGGTGGCCACGCTGGTCATCATGGGCGTATCGACCGGCCTGATGGGCCTGCTGCCGACCTATGCGAGCTGGGGCATCTGGGCGCCCGTCGCGCTGGTGGCGCTGCGCTTCGTGCAGGGCGTGGCCCTCGGCGGCGAATGGGCCGGCGCGGTGCTGCTGTCGATGGAACACGGCAAGCCCGACGAGCGCGGCCGCAACGCCTCGTTCACGCAGGTGGGCCCCTCGTGCGGCACGCTGATCGGCACCGGCTTCATCGCCGCGGTGTCGGCATGGCTGAGCCCGGCAGACTTCCAGAGCTGGGGCTGGCGCATTCCCTTCATCTCCAGCGTCGCGCTGGTCCTGTTCGGCCTGTGGCTGCGCCGCGGCGTGGACGAGACGCCCGTCTTCCGCGAGATGGAAGAGAAGAAGGCCACCGCCAAGACGCCCATCAAGGAAGTGCTCACCCAGCACTGGCGCCGCCTGCTGGTGGCCGGCGGCTCGCGCATCGGCTCCGACGTGCTGTATGCGCTGGTGGTGGTGTTCACGCTGACCTACGTGACGACGGTGCTGCACCTGTCGCGGCCGCTGGCGCTCACCGCCACGATGATCGGCGCGGCCTGCAACGCGATCGCGGTGCCGTGGTTCGGCAGCCTGTCCGACCGCATCGGCCGCAGGCCGGTGTACATCGCCGGCGCGCTGCTGGGCATGGTGTGGGCCTTCGTGTTCTTCGTGCTGATGGACAGCGCGCACCCGGTCGCGATCTGCGCGGCCGTGGTGGTGGGCCTGCTGATCCACGCGATGATGTACGGCCCGCAGGCCGCCTTCGTCACCGAGCAGTTCCCCAGCCGCGTGCGCTACGCCGGCGCCTCGCTGGCCTACACGCTGGCGGGCATCGTGGGCGGCGGCTTCGCGCCGCTGATCATCGCGAGCCTGTTCAAGTCCTGGGGCAGCACGGTGGCCGTGTCGTTCTACGTGGTGGCCGCGCTGGGCGTGACGCTGATCGCCCTGGTAGTGGCGCGCGAGACCGCCAAGCGCCCGCTGGAGAGCTGATCGATGGCGAGCACGAACAACATGAATTCGCTGTTGCGCTTCGCCTGCGAGAGCATCGCCGACGACGGCACGCGCTGCGCGGCCATCCACCTCGTCGCGCCCCGCGCGCTGGTGGTGGCCGGCTGGACCGGCCGCGACATCGCCGCCATCGAGCACCACATCGAGGAGCTGGCCGCGCTCGGCGTGCCGCGCCCTTCGAGCGTGCCGCTGTACTACCGCGTGGCGGCCCAGCTGCTGACGCAATCGCCCGCCATCGAGGCGCTGGGCGACCAGAGCTCCGGCGAGGCCGAGCCGGTGCTGTTCTTCTCGCAGGGCGAGTGGTGGCTGAGCGTGGCCTCGGACCACACCGACCGCCACGTCGAGAGCTACTCGGTGGCGGTGTCCAAGCAGATGTGCGCCAAGCCCGTGGCCGAGGCCGCCTGGCGCTGGCGCGACGTGCAGGCGCACCAGGACACGCTGGAGCTGCGCTCGCGCATCCTGGAGGACGGCCGCTGGATCGACTACCAGCGCGGCACGCTCGCCTCGATCCGGCCGCTGGCCGGCCTGCGCGACGGCATGCCGGGCGCAGGCTCCGCGCCCGAAGGCCTCTTCATGACCTGCGGCACGCTGGGCGCGCTGCCCAACGCCAGGGGCGAAGGCATCCGGCCCGCCGCGCAGATGGAAATCGAACTGCACGACCCGAAGCTTCGGCGCCGCATCGTGCATCGCTATGCGGTGGAAGCACTGCCGGTGGTGGCGTGATGACGACGAAGAACGGCTTCACCATTTCGGCCCTGCGCGAACGCATCGCGCGTGGAGAACTGTCGCACGAGGCGCTGGTCGAGCAGGTGCTCGACGCCGCGGCGCAGCCCGCCGCGGCACATGTCTTCACGCGACTCTACGCCGACGGCGCCCGCGCCGCCGCACGCCATGCCGATGCGGCGCGCAAGGCCGGCATCGAACTCGGTCCGCTCACCGGCCTGCCCGTCTCGGTCAAGGATCTCTACGACGTGGCCGGCGAGACCACCATGGCCGGCTCCGCGGTCTGCGCGGGCGAGCCGCCGGCCGCGCACGACGCGACTGCCGTGGCGCGGCTGCGCGCGCAGGGCGCGGCCATCGTCGGCAAGACCAACATGACGGAGTTCGCGTTCTCGGGCGTGGGCATCAATCCGCACCACGGCACGCCGCGCAATCCGGCCGACGCGCAGACGGCACGCATTCCGGGCGGCTCGTCGTCCGGCGCTGCTGTGTCGGTGGCGCTGGGCCTCGCGGTGGCGGGGCTGGGCTCGGACACGGGCGGCTCGATCCGCATTCCCGCCGCGCTGTGCGGGCTGGTCGGCTTCAAGAGCACGCAGTCGCGCGTGCCGCGCACGGGCGCCTTCGAACTCGCGCGCTCGCTCGACACGGTGTGCGCCATGGCGCGCAGCGTGGAAGACTGCCTCACCGCCGATGCCGCCATCGCCGACGCGCCGCTCGCGGTGCGCCGCCGTCCGCTGCAGGGCATGCGCCTGGCCGTGCCTCGCACGCTGATGTTCGACGACATCGAACCCGCCGTGGCACGCGCCTTCGACGGTGCGCTGCAGACGCTGTCTGCCGCGGGCGCGCAGATCGTGGACATCACCCTGGCCGAGCTCGCCGAGATCGCCACCGTCAATGCCCCCGGCGGCTTCTCGCCGGTGGAGGCGGCGGCCGTGCACCGCGAACGCTTCGCGGCCAGGCGCGACGGCTTCGACTCGCGCGTGGCCGCCCGCATCGCACTCGGCACCGAGGTGCGCGCGGCCGACTACATCGCCATGCAGGACCGCCGGCGCGACTGGATCGGCCGCGTCGGGCGCGCCGTCGAAGGCTTCGATGCCCTCCTGTGCCCGACCGTGCCGATCGTCGCTCCGCCGATCGCGGCGCTGGCGGAAGACGCCGCCTTCTTCAAGGCCAACGGCCTGCTGCTGCGCAACACCTTCGCGATCAACCTGCTCGACGGCTGCGCCTTCAGCCTGCCGTGCCACGCGCAGGGCGACCTGCCGGTGGGGCTGATGCTGGCGTCGGTGCGCGGCGACGATGCGCGGCTGGCCGCGGTGGCGCTGGCCGCCGAAGCAGCGCTGCAGCAACGCACGACGGGCTGACGGCCGGTCCGCTCAAGCCGCGCGCAGCATTCGCATGGGGTGTCCTGCCGCGTCCGTTCCCCGCCCGGCGACGCCGCCTCTCAGGCGGTCGCGCTGGTCACCGGCTTGGTCATGGTGGCCGTCGCCTGGGCGCCCAGGGTCATCTCCGTGAGCCACGACACCAGCAGCGAACCGTAGGCCTGGCGCCACTCCTGCTTCGAGAGCGCGTGGTCCGCACCGGAGAGCACGCGGTAGGTCACCGACTTCACGCGCTTGAAGGCGCCGAGGTAGTTCTCCACCACCGGGTGCGGCACGATCTGGTCGTGCTCCGATTCCACGATGAGCACGTCGCCCGAGAAGGCCGCGCAGGCCGCGAGCGCGCGGTTGTCCTTGGGGCCGACCAACGAGCGGCGGTAGGCGACCAGGTCGGAGCGGCTGAGCGCGCCCTTGGGTGTGTCCCACTCGCCGTCGCGGTAGAGCGCGGGCGCTCGCAGCGCCAGCCAGCGCACCGGCCGCATCGCGCTGACCAGCGCCGCCAGGTAGCCGCCGTAGCTGCTGCCGACGATGGCGATCGCCGCCGGATCGACCGTCGGGTGGCTGACCAGCGCGTCGTAGGCCGCGAGCACGTCGCGCAGGTTGTCCTCGCGGGTCACCTCCATGCGCTGCGCTGCATGGCGCGCATGGCCGCGCAGGTCGAAGGTCAGGCACACGCAGCCCAGGGCGGCGAGTTCGTTCGCGCGCTTGGCGTACTGCTCCTGGCTGCCGTCCCAGCCGTGCACCAGCAGCACGCCGGGCACGGTGGTCGAGGCGGCGAACAAGGTGCCTTCGATGTGCTGGCCGTCGACCGGTATGTCGATGGTGCTACGGCGCGTCGGCATGGTGCTCTCCGGGCAGGGTCGTGTACTTGACGAGCGGCCCGACGCGGCTGTCCGTCCCCTGGTAGGCCACGATGGCGCCGGCGGGCACCGGCGCGGAAGCGCCATAGACCTCGAAGCACGAGGCGCGCACCTCGTGCCGCCCGGGGTCGGCGCGGAACACCTCGAGCCCCGCGATCTCCGCACCGGTGGCGCCGCCCACGCGCCACGACTGCTCCAGGACGCCCGAGCGCCACTGGCCGCTGCGGTCGGCGCCCTGCGCGACGTCGTAGTTCACGCGCGAGGCGAAGAAGCCGGGGTAGCAGTCGATCACCGCGCAGTGATAGCGCCGCGCCTGCTCGACCGCCCGGCGAAGCGAGGGCGAGACGATGCCGGCGATCAGCGCGTCGAAGTCGCCGCGCCGCATCACGAGGTCGGAGCCGCCATAGACCTCCTCGCCGGCGTTGTCGCTGGTGGTGCGCTGCACGCCGTAGTAGCTCACGACCATGCCCGCCACCAGCACCTGGCCGACGCTCCAGGTGATGGGATCCTGCAGGTTCGCCTCGAGCACGAGGCCGTGCCGCCCGATGTCGGCCTGGTCCATCGCGCCGATGCAGTTGTCGAGCGCCTGCGCGCTGTCGACGACGATCTGCCCTCTCCCGCCGGTCGCGGTCACCCGCTTCAGGCGCACGGCACCCGCACCGAGCATCGCGCGCCCCGCCCTCATCGCCTCGTCGGCGCCGAAGCAGGAGAAGCCCGGCAGCGTGGCGTCGCCGACCTCGCCGGCGAAGCGGGTCGACCAGCCTTGCGGCCGGGCCGCATCGCCCCCGCCGATCAGCGGATGGCTGATGACCTTGGTGGCGACGAAGGCATACGGCACCACGCCGCCGAAGAGGTCGTCCACGCCGAGGATGCCCAGGGCGCGCACGCGGGCCGGGTCGGAAAGCGTGTCGCTGGGCACGAAGTAGTGCCGTGAGCCGGGCGGCGCGGCGGCGGCGTACTCGCCCTCGAAGGCGCAGCCGATCAGCGCCGCCAGCCGCTGCCCGTAGTGCGCGCGGGTGGCGTGCTCATGCTCGCTACAGTAGCCGCGCGAATCCACGTCGAGGGTGACGACGCCGCAGGGGCCGGCGGCCGCATCGGCCGGCCGGGGCTCGGCCAGGGAAAGCGCTTCCACGGCGATGGCTCGTTCCGCCGGGCCTCAGCCCTTGCCGGCCTGCTTCTCTTCGGCGTCCTTCTTCTGCTCGGAGGAAGGCAGCTTCACCTTGGTCACGGTGACGGATACCGGGTCGCTGGCGGGAAAGGATTCCTCCACGCCGCTGTCCAGCGCCTCCTCGCTCGAAGGCTGCGGCACCGGCTTGGCGGATTCGGCCCGCCCCTGCTCGGGATTGCCGGAGGTGGGAAAGGGAAACTTCCCCGGCGACTCCGGAGTTTCCGCCGTCGGGGGCTTCCTGTCTTCTCTGTCTTGGGGCTGCCCTTGCTGCTGTTTCGTGGTCATGATGGTGTGAACCTCCAGGCTGTTCACCCCGCATGTTGGGCGGGCGCGCGCCGCGCTCGGTGGGAAGGCGCTGCCCTTGCGTGTGGGACCTGTCCGGCGAGGCGGGGCCGTGCATCGGCTATCGTGCAACGCCCTGCCATTCGCGCAGCCATCGCCGGCCGGCCCCGACGGCCCCGCAGGCCCGTTGCAGCGCATGGCGCAACAGCCAAGGAGTCCGAGGAATGAACTGCACCGTCGAGCCGACGGCCGAGCCCCACTTCGAAAGCCTGCACCGGGCGCTGGACGTCGTCGCGCGTGAGAAGAAATACCTCGCGCTGACGCAGGCGCCGCCGCTGGCGAAGTCGATCGAGTTCTATCGCGGCGTGATCTCGAGCGATTTCCCGCATTTCGTGGCGCTCGACGGCGACCGCGTGGTCGGCTGGTGCGACGTGTCGCCGGTGTTCGGGCATTCGCGCCAGCACGTCGGCGTCCTGGGCATCGCGCTGGTGCCCGAGGCACGCGGGCTCGGGCTGGGCACGCGGCTGCTGCAGGCGGCCATCGGCAAGTCGTGGGAGCGCGGGCTGACGCGCATCGAGCTTTCGGTGCGCGCCGACAACGCCCCAGCCAGGATGCTCTACGAGCGCCTGGGCTTCGAGCATGAAGGCCTCCTGCGCCACGCGATGCGCATCGACGGCGCCTACCTCGACTGCCACGCGATGGCGCTGCTTCGACAGCCCGAACAGGCCCTAGACTGAACTGAACGGCGTCGACCGTCGCCGAATGGAGTGCTCCCATGTGCCGCAGCATCAAGACCCTCTACAACTTCGAGCCGCCCGCCACCGAGCAGGAGATCCGCGCCGCCGCGCTGCAGTTCGTGCGCAAGCTCAGCGGCTTCAACGTGCCCTCCAGGGCCAACGAGGAGACGTTCAACCGGGCCGTCGACGAGGTGGCCGCCACCGCGGCGCGGCTGATCGATTCGCTGGTCACCACGGCCGAGCCGCGCGACCGTGAGGTGGAAGCCGAGCGCGCCCGCGCCCGCTCGGCGCTGCGCTTCGGCAGCGGCCCTTCCGCCTGAGCGCGTCCGGCGCCGCGCGCACGGCGGGCCAAGCACATGCCCACAGCGCAGCGCCGTTGCGCGGCCTTTGATATGGTGCTTTCCAGCACCATCATGCGAAGCCCGAGCACATGAAAAAGACCTACACAGGAGGCTGCCACTGCGGCGCCGTGAGATTCGAGGCCGACATCGACCTCAGCCTGGGCACGCTGCGCTGCAATTGCTCCATCTGCACCCAGACCCGCTTCTGGCCCGCCATCGTCGCGACCGACGCCTTCCGGCTGATCGAAGGAGAGTCGGAACTCAGCGAGCAGATGCTCGACACCCGCAACAGCCACTACATCGTCTGCAGGCACTGCGGCGTGCGCGCCTTCGGCGTGGGCCATTCGCCCCAGACCGGCGAGAGCGCCTACGGCGTGAACGTGACCTGCCTGGACGACGTGGACCTCGACGACCTTGCGAGCTCGCCGATCAGCTACGTGGACGGCCACCGCGGCACCTGGCACGTCGCACGCACGGCCATCGGCATCTGACGACGACAAGATCCATTCCCACGACAACCACACTCCGGAGAAAAAAAGCCCATGCCCATCGAACTCTGGCTCGCCTTCGTCGCGGCCTCCGCCCTGATGCTCGTCATTCCCGGGCCGACCATCCTCACGGTGATCAGCTATTCGATGTCTCACGGCCGCCGCGCCAAGCTGCCGCTGGTGGCGGCCGTGGCGCTCGGCGACTCCACCGCGCTGGTGGTGTCGCTGCTGGGGCTGGGCGCGCTGCTCGCGGCTTCCGCCTTCTGGTTCACCGTGGTGAAGTGGGCCGGCGGGCTGTACCTGCTGTACCTCGGCGTCAGGCTGCTGCGCGCAGGCATCTCGTCCACCGAGATCGCCACGCCTGCGGCGCCCGCGTCGCGGCTGCGCCTGTTCGCCAACACCTACCTGGTGACCGCGCTGAACCCCAAGGGCATCGTGTTCTTCGTGGCCTTCCTGCCGCAGTTCATCAGCCCGGCCGCCGACGTGACGCGCCAGCTGTGGGTGCTGGCCGTCACCTTCGTGGTGCTGGCCGCGACCAACGCCACGCTCTACGCGGTGTTCGCGGGATCGGCGCGCAGGCTGCTGTCTTCGCCGCGCGCGCAGCGGCGCTTCAACCTGGCAGGCGGTTCGCTGCTGAGCGCCGCAGGCATCTGGGCGTTGATGGCGCGCCGGCCAGGCTGAGCGATCGCCTGCTCCAACAAAAGAAAGGCCGCGAAGCGTAGAGCTTCGCGGCCTTTTGTTCGTCACGCCACGGATCAGTTGCGGTACGGATTGTTGGGGTTGCGGTCGTAGCGGTTCGGAACGCCATCGCCGTCGCGGTCACGGTCGTAGCGGTTGGGCACGCCGTCGCGGTCGCGGTCGCCGTAGTGCGGACGCGGCGGCGGCGGACGGTCGTAGGGTGCGACCACGCAGCCTGCGAGGATGGCCGATGCGGCCAGCAGGATCGCCAATGTCTTCGTCATGCGAGTTCTCCTTGGAATGTTTGTGGAACCGGGCTTCGCCTCCTGCGAGCCGGTAGTGCATTGAAGACCACGCCGGTACGCGCCGGGTTTCCGCTTTGAAGCCCTCGCGTGAAGTTCGTTACCGGATGTGGAGCCCGATCTGCAATCTGCCTCGCGGCCCGGGCGCTGAAAGGCGGCGCGCAGCCCGTCGCACGGTAGGCGCGGTTCCCGTGGCCCGCACCGAGAGAGAATGGCGGCGCCCATGCCTTTGCGCCAAGTCCTGCCTTTGGATACCGGTTCCTTTCCTCCGATGAAGCCAGCCCCCTTCGCTCTTTCCCGCAAGTCCCTCGCAGCCCTGCTGATCGCCGCGGCATGGGCCCACACGGCCGGGGCGGTGGTGAGCTTCGAGGAGGTGAAGCGCGATTTCCGCTCGTCAGATACCGCCGTGCTCGACTGCAACGGAGAACTGCTGCAGCGCGTGCGCACCGACCCCACCGTGCGACGCGGCCAGTGGACCGCGCTGGCCGACGTGTCGCCCGCGCTGCGCACGGCCATGGTGCTCAGCGAGGACAAGCGCTTCTACGAACACAGCGGCATCGACTGGCGCGCGGTCTCGGCCGCTGCCTGGGGCAACCTCTGGAACACGCGCACCCGCGGCGCCTCGACCATCACGATGCAGCTGTCGGGCCTGCTCGACGACGACCTGCGCCGCAGTTCGGGCGGACGCAGCTTCACCCAGAAGATCGGGCAGACGGTGGCGGCCGCGCAGCTGGAGCGCAACTGGCGCAAGGACCAGATCCTGGAGGCGTACCTCAACACCGTGCCGTTCCGCGGCGAGATCGTGGGCATCGACGCGCTCTCGCGCACGCTCTTCGGCAAGGCGCCCAGCGGCCTCGATGCACGCGAGGCCAGCGTGGCGGCGGCGCTGGTGCGCGCCCCCAACGCCAAGCCCGCCGCGGTGGCACAGCGCGCCTGCGAGGTGCTGCGCACCATGGAGCCGCAGCAGAAGACCGACTGCGAGGCGCTCGACATGTTCACCAGCGCCGCGGTTCAGCGGCGCGCCTTCGAGCCCAACGAAGGGATCGCGCCGCATGCCGCGCGGCGGGTGCTGCGCGAGATTCGCGACGCGAACGCGGCGGCCGCGCCCGCTGCCGCCAGCGCAGCGCCCGCATCGAAGGGCAAGGAGAAGGAGACCGGCGTGCGCACCACCCTGCGCGCGCCGCTGCAGCGCTTCGCGCTCGACACGCTGCAGCGCCACCTGCGCGAGCTGCGCGACCGGCACGTGGAAGACGGCGCCCTCGTCGTGCTCGACAACGCGACCGGCGAGGTGCTCGCCTGGGTCGGCTCCTCCGGTCCGCTGAGCCAGGCCGCAGAGGTCGACGGCGTCACCGCGCTGCGCCAGCCCGGCTCCACGCTCAAGCCGCTGCTCTACGCCCAGGCGATCGCCGAGAAGCGCATCACGGCGGCCTCGCTGATCGAGGACTCTTCGGCGCAGATCAGCACCGCCAGCGGCCTGTACATCCCGCAGAACTACGACCGCCGCTTCAAGGGCCCTGTGTCGGCGCGCACCGCGCTGGCCGCATCGCTCAACGTGCCCGCCGTGCGCACGCTGGTGATGGTGTCGCCCGAGGCCTTCGCGCGCGAGCTGCGCGCTGCCGGCCTGCCGCTGCGCGAGAGCGGCGACTACTACGGCTACAGCCTCGCGCTCGGCAGCGCCGAGGTGTCGCTCCTGTCGCTCACCAATGCCTACCGCATGCTGGCCAACGGCGGGCGCTACGCGACGACGACGCTGACGCCGAAGCCTGCGGAGAAACCCAAGGCCGCTTCCGCCGCGCCCGCGCCGCTGATCGATCCGCGTGCGGCCTTCATCGTGGGCGACATCCTCTCCGACCCCAATGCGCGCACGCGCACCTTCGGCCTCGACAGCATTCTTTCCACCCGCTTCTGGACGGCCGTGAAGACCGGCACCAGCAAGGACATGCGCGACAACTGGGCCGTGGGCTGGTCGCAGCGCTACACCGTGGGCGTGTGGGTGGGCAACGCCAGCGGCGAGTCGATGTGGGACGTGAGCGGCACCAGCGGCGCCGCGCCGGTGTGGGCCGAGGTGATGCGCTTCCTGCACGCGCGCGAGCCCAGCCGCGCGCCAACGCCGCCGGCAGGGCTGGTCGAGATGCAGGTGAGCTTCGGGCCTGGCGGCGACGGCAATGCGCTGGAGGCATCGCGCAGCGAGTGGTTCCTGCAGGGCACGGAGCAGCCGCTCTTCGCGCTCGACACCGGCATGGCGACCGATGCTTCCGGCTCCGCGCGCATCACTGCGCCGGCCGACGGCACCATCATCGCGCTGGACCCCGACATCCCGCCGCAGCGCCAGCGCGTGCGCTTCGATTCGGAAGGCCGCGGCGTTCAGTGGCGCGTCGACGGCAAGCCGCTGGCGCGCGGCAACACCGTGCAGTGGTTCCCATGGCCGGGCCGCCACGTGATCGAGCTGGTGGACGCAGGCGGCAAGGTGGCCGACCAGCGCAGGATCGAGGTGCGCGGCGCGGGCGTGGTGGCGAAGAACAACGGCGGCGCGCGGCGCTGATTCAGGCGTCGCGGAACACGTCGAGGAAGTAGTCGACGAAGGTCCGGATCTTCGGCGTGTTGCGGCGCGCGGGCAGGTAGCTCAGATAGATGTCGTGCGGCTTCAGCGCGAGCGAGGGCAGCACCTGCACCAGGGCGGCGCCGTCGACCTGCGGGCGCGCGAGCGACTGCGGCAGCAGCGCGATGCCGCGGCCCGAGAGCGCGAGGCGCAGGACCATTTCTGGGTCGTCCGACTGGAACACGCTTTCCACCCGCACGCGGTGCGTCTTCTCGGCGGTCGCGAGGCCGATCTCGCGCTTGCGGCCGTCGGCGTCGGTGGTCAGGAACCGGTGGGCCGCGAGGTCGTGCAGGTCCGCGACCGGGGCATGGCGCGCGAGATACGACGGCGCGGCGCACAGCATCAGCGGCTCCAGCGCCAGGGAGCGCAGCACCAGCGCGTCGCCGTCGTCGCGTCCGCAGCGGATGGCCACGTCGGCCGTGTAGCGTTGAAGGTCGGCACGGTTCGTCCCGGTCTCGATCGCGACCTCCAGGCGCGGGTAGGCGGTCATGAAGGCGGGCAGGTGCTTCATCAGCAGTTCGCGGCCGTAGTAGTGCGGCACGGCCACGCGAAGCCGCCCGGAGACCGCGCCGCCGTCGGACGACAGGTTCAGCATGACGTCGTCGAGGATCGTCAGCGCGTGCTGGGCCGCCGCCAGGAACTCCCGCCCTTCCTCGGTCAGCGCGAAGCGGGTGGCGCCGCGATGCAGCAGCAGGTGCCCCACGGTGGCCTCCAGCCGCTGGAGCTGGCGCGACGCCGAAGCCTTGGGCACCTTGAGCACTTCGGCTGCGGGGGTCAGCCCCCCGAGCTGCGCGGCCTTGGCGAACAGCCGCACGTCCGACAAAGAGAAGTCCTTCATGACGCTTCCATCGCTCGAGGCGGTCCCATTGCTTGTTGCGCTCCCTCAAATCCGTGCCAGCGGCCGGAAGAAGGCCGATTGCGTGGCGGAGGCAACCTGCGGATTCACAAGCTACCTTTAGTTTCATTTTCTGACAGTCAGGTCTGGCGGAGCAACACTTTCGACATCAGTCGCTGAAGGTCGGGAAAAATTCACTTATTGAGGACAAATCCGCGAAAACGGCTTGCGCGATGCTTCGAAGGTGCTTCGGTTTCTGGAAATGGGGCGTTCCGGGTCAATCGCCGCGTGGGGAGTCCGGTCTCTGTTTGGGGGCAAAATTCATCCAATCATTGAACGACCAGGCCCACTCCCGATGCTTGTCCAAGCTCCCCGTACTTCGCTCGCAGACACCGCCGCCGACAGCATCCGCGCCGAGATCTCCGCCGGCCGCTGGCCCGTCGGCTCCCGCATTCCGATCGAACCGCAGCTCGCCCAGTTGCTGGGGGTGAGCCGCGGCACGGTGCGCGAGGCGGTCAAGACGCTGGTGTCGCGCGGCCTGCTCGAAGTGCGCCAGGGCTCGGGCACCTATGTGCGCTCGGGTTTCGATCCGTCGTCCAGCCTGCAGAAGATGCGGCTCGCCAGCCTGCGCGACCAGTTCGAGGTGCGCCGCGCGCTCGAGGTGGAAGCCGCCCGGCTCGCCGCGGTTCGCCATACGGCGCGCGACCTGCGCCGCCTGCACACTCTGCTGGACAAGCGAGGCAGCTTCGACCCTGCCGACAACGGCGTGGCCTTCATCGAGCGCGACCTCGCGTTCCACCTCGCCATCGTCGACATCTCGGGCAACCTCGCGCTGGCCGAGACCTGCCGCTTCATCACCGGCTACATCAAGGAGACCATCGCGAGCTCGCTGGGCACCGCCCTGCCCGAGCCCGACGAGGCGGCGCACCGCGCCGTCATCGAAGGCATCGCCAGCCGCGACCCCGACGTGGCCGCCGCCGCGGTGCGCACCTTCATGTCGCCGATGATCAACGCGCTGGCGCTGGGCTCGTGATGAACTCGGCCACCCTCGCAAGCCGCAACGCCGCCGCCGCTCCCGCTTCGCCGCGTCACTCCAGCGACGAACTGCTGATCGACGCGGAGGCCGACAGCCTGCCCGCGCCGCGCCCCACGCCGGCGCCGACGCTCGCGCGCCGCATCCTGCTGGGCGCCAGCGTGGTGCTGATCGCCTTCAACCTGCGCCCGGTGTTCGCCAGCCTCTCGGTGGTGCTGCCCGAAATCATCAAGGCCACCGGCCTCTCGGCCACCGCCGCCAGCCTGCTGACCACGCTGCCGATCGTCTGCCTCGGCGTCTTCGCGCCGCTCGCGCCCGGCCTGGGCCGGCGCTTCGGCACCGAGCGCACGCTGCTCGGCTGCATGGTGCTGATCCTGGTCGGCACGGTGCTGCGCGGCACCGGCAACATCCCGCTGCTGTTCCTGGCCTCGGCCATCGCGGGCAGCGGCATCGCGGTGTCGAACGTGCTGCTGTCGGGCCTGGTCAAGCGCGACTTCGCCTCGCAGGCGGCGCTGATGATGGGCTTCTACACCATGGCCGTCTGCGGTGGCGCGGCCAGCGCGGCCGGCCTCACGGTGCCGATCGAGCACGCGCTGGGCGGCGGCTGGACCACGGCGCTCGCGATGTGGGCGCTCCCGGCTGCGCTGGTCACGCTGATCTGGGCGCCGCAGGCGCTGCCGGTGAAGCCGGTGGCGAGCGAATCGGGCTTCACCGTGCGCGGGCTCTGGAGCGACCGGCTCGCCTGGCAGGTCACCTTCTTCATGGGCCTGCAGTCCGCCCTCGCCTACATCGTGATGGGCTGGCTCGCGCCGATCCTGCGCGAACGCGGGCTGGGCAGCGAGACGGCCGGCTACGTGGTGTCGCTGTCGGTCATGACTCAGGTGGTGACCTGCCTCGTGATACCGGCGCTGGCGGTGAAGCTGCGCAACCAGCGCGGCCTCGCGGTCGTGCTGGCGCTGCTGACGGTCGGCGCGATGCTGGCGATGCTGTTCGCGCCGCTGGGCGGCGTGTTCGGCGTGTGGGCCTGGGCGGTGCTGCTGGGCATCGCACAGGGCGGCACCTTCGCTCTGGCGCTCACGATGATCGTGCTGCGCTCGCCCGACTCGCACGTGGCCGCGCATCTCTCGGGCATGGCGCAGGGCGTGGGCTACATGGTGGCGGCCTTCGGGCCGCTGGTGGCCGGGCTGCTGCACGGATGGACGGGGAGCTTCCGCGCCTCGTCGTGGCTCTTCATCGGCCTGGGCATCGCGCTCGTGATCGCGGGGCTGGGGGCAGGCCGCACGATGCACGTGGGCACGACGACCGTGCCGCGCCACTGAGGCGCGGGCCCGCTGCCTACTGCGGCCCGCCGCAGAAGCCGGCGCGCTCGGTGGTCTTCGCGGTGAACAGCACGCGCGTGGTGGTCGCCGCGCTGCGCGGCTCGTTCTGCGGCCACTCGGTCTGCACCCAGGTGTATTGCCAGTCGTAGGGCGCGCCGGGCTTGAATGTCTCGCCATAGGCGATGCGCAGGCTGCCGAAACTCTCGTCGTGGCAGTGCTTCGAGGTCTTGTATTCCTTCTCGCTGAAGCAGGCGCGGATCATCTTGGAGCACGAGAAGGGAATGCCCTCCTGCACCGCCTTGCCGCCTTCGAGCGGCACGAAATCGGCGGTGTCGAACGACGCACCGCCGCCCGAGTAGCCTTCCGACACCGTCTGCAGCACGGCCACGGCCCATCGGCCCTCGGCCACCGGGTAGAGCGCCGGCGCGAGCGAGAGGCGCGCCTCGGAACGGCTGGCGTCGCTGTCTTTCTTCAGGGCCTGCGCGTAGTCGGAGAAATCATGGAGACGAGCGAGCTGCCAGCCCTTCGCGTCGCCTGCATCCCGCCTGATGCGCGCCATGGCGAGCGGCTCGGCGGACAGCACCACGTAGTCGCCGGCCGCGGCGCCGCGCGGGCGGTAGAGGCCCAGCTGCTGCGCGTTGCAGGGCTGCGGCAGCAGTGCGCACAGCCGCGTGCGCCACTGCGCATCGATCGAATCGGGCTTCTTCACCGCATCGAACACCTGCGCCGACGGCGCGGAAAGATCGGGAGCGGCAGACACCGCAGCGGCGAACGGCAGCAGGGCGAGCAGGAGCGGCAGCTTTCTCATGGAGCCGGATGGTAGCCAGCGACGGCGCTTCTGGTTGATAAAGTCGCACGCGACCATGAATCCTTCTTCTCCCGCCCTCCTCCGGATCGACGCCCTGCGTTTCGCCTACCCCGACCAACCCGCGCTGGTGTCCGGCTGGAACGCGTCCGTCGGCCCGGGCGTCACGCTGCTGTACGGCGACACCGGCACGGGCAAGTCGGCGCTGCTGCAGGTGATCGCCGGCACGCTGGCCGCCTCCTCGGGCCGGCTGACGGTGGCGGGCGCGAGCCTCGACACCGCGCCCGAGGCCTATCGCCGCCAGGTGTTCTTCGTCGACCCGACGACCGACCGCTTCGACCAGCTCACGGCCCGCGAATGCACGGCCTCCCTCGCCGAGGGCGACGCCGGCTTCGACCACGCGAAGTGGCAGGCCATCGCCGACGGCTTCTCGCTGGCGCCGCACCTCGACAAGAAGATGTTCATGCTCTCGACCGGTTCGAAGCGCAAGGTGTGGATGGCCGCCGGGCTTGCCTCGGGCCGACCGCTCGTCCTGCTCGACGAACCGACCGCCGGGCTCGACATGCCCTCCACGCGCTGCCTGTGGGCCACGCTCTCGGAATTGGCGGCGCAGTCGAAGCAGGCGGTGATCGTGGCGAGCGCGGCGCGCATCGACACCGTGCCGCTCGCGGCCACCATCGAACTGCCGCTGCGCGAAGACTGACCCGTCTTCAGGCCGGGTCGAAGTCGGTGCTGCGGCTCAGGGCTTCCCAGGCCTCCATGTCCTTGAGCATCGCCTGCGCATGGGCGCGCACCGCGTCGACCGAGTCGCCGCCCAGCGGCAGGCGCAGCGGCGTGTTCTCCGCTTGCAGCGCCTTCGCGATGGCCACGGCCGCCTTGCGCGGATCGCCGGCCTGCGTGTTGTGCATGCTGTGCGCGAACTCGCGGGTGGCGCCCACCACCGGCTGGTAGGCCTCGATCACCGGCATGTGGCGCATGCCGCTGCCCGCGAGCTGCGTGCGGAACTGGCCCGGCTCCACGATCAGCACCTTGATGCCGAAGGGCGCCACCTCCTGCGCCAGCGCTTCCGAGGCGCCCTCCAGCGCGAACTTGGAGGCCGAATAGGCGCTGAAGCCCGCGAACGACAGCTGCCCGCCCAGGCTGGAGATGTTGACGATGGCGCCCGACCTCTGCGCGCGCAGCACCGGAAGCGCAGCACGGGTAACGGCCATCGCGCCGAAGAAGTTGGTGTTCATCAGCGCGCGCAGCTCTGCGTCGGACGTTTCCTCGAGGGCGCCGACCACGCCGTAGCCCGCGTTGTTGACGAGCACGTCGATGCGGCCGAAGCGCGCGACCGCGGCCTGCACGGCGGCCTCGGCGGCACCGGCCGCGTCCACGTCGAGCGGGGTGGCCAGCACGCGGTCGGGCGCCAGCGCCACGAGGTCAACCAGGCGGCTTGCGTCGCGGGCGGTGGCGACCACGTTGTGGCCCAGGGCCAGGGCGTGCTCGGCGAAGGCGTGGCCGAAACCGGAGGCTGCACCGGTGATGAACCAGGTCTGGCGGGCTTGCGAGGAGGTGCTGGCGATGTTGGAGGCGTTGGACATGAGGCTGGCTCCTTGAGGGGTTGAGGGTTGCCGTGAAGGCATGGCGTGACTGTTCCAGCAAACCCACTCAACGACTAGCCAGTTCAAATCGAAAGCACTGTGCGATACAGTGCATGAATGGACCGCAACCTGCTCCCGCATCTCGCAATCGTGCTGGCGGTGCACCGGCGCGGCGGATTCGCCGCGGCGGCGGCCGAACTGGGCATGAGCGCCTCGGCCGTGAGCCACGCGGTGCGCGCCGTCGAGGACCACCTGGGCCAGCCGATCTTCGCCCGCACCACCCGCAGCGTACGGCTGACCGAGGCCGGCGCGGGCTTCATCGGCATGCTGGCCCCGGCCATGGGCGAGATCGCCGACGCGGTGGACCGCTTCGGCGAGTCGCTCGGGCGGGTGAGCGGCGTGCTGCGCGTCAACGCGCCCCACGTGGCGCTGCCGCTGGCCATGACCCCGCTGGTGGCCGAAATGGCGCGCCGCCACCCGGGGCTGGTGATCGAGATCACCTGCGACGACGGGCTGGCCGACATCGTGGCGAGCGGCCACGACGCCGGCGTGCGGCTGGGCCACACCGTCGCGCAGGACATGGTGGCGGTGCGCCTCACCCCGCCCTTCGAGGCCATCCTGGTAGCCACGCCGCGCTACCTGGCCACGGCCGGCGAGCCGCGCAGCATCGAGGCGCTGCAGCAGCACAACTGCATCGGCTTCCGCTTCGTGACTTCGGGCGGCGTCTACGCCTGGGACCTGCGCGACGAGGGCGGCGCCCATGTCTCGGTCGAGGTGCCGGGCACCGTGCGGGTCACCGACGCGCTCTACGCCCGCGACCTGGCGCTGGCCGACGTGGGCATCGCCTACATCTTCGAGCCGCTGGTGCGCGCCGAGCTGCGCGAAGGCCGGCTGCGCCAGCTGCTGCCGCGCTCGGCCTTCGGGGAGCCAGGGCTCTTCTTGTACTTTCCGCGCCGGGCGGCCCAGGCGCCCAAGCTGCGCGCCTTCGTCGACCTGGCCCGGGAAATGCTCGAAAAGTCCGTTTCCGGCCAGCCGGAGGCCCTTTAAGACTCGCTTCCGGCCGGGGCTTGGTAACCCGCATGGCGAAACACGGTCCCGGCGGGCGACAATCGGGGGCTCCGGCAAAAACGGGCCACCCCCCGGACAGCCGGAAGTTCCAGCCAACCCGACAACCAGGATCTACGGAAGCAAGCGCATGAGCTCGAAGCAACCCACCATCGTCTACACCCTCACCGACGAGGCGCCCCTGCTGGCGACCTACGCGTTTCTGCCCATCATTCGCGCCTTCACGAATCCGGCCGGGATCAACGTCGAGACCAGCGACATCTCCGTGGCGGCCCGCATCCTGGGCGAATTCCCCGACTACCTGAGCGACGAGCAGAAGGTGCCCGACAACCTCGCCGAGCTGGGCAAGCTCACGCTCAAGCCCGAAGCCAACATCATCAAGCTGCCCAACATCAGCGCCTCGGTCGCGCAGCTGAAGGCCGCCATCAAGGAACTGCAGGGCAAGGGCTACAAGATCCCCGACTACCCCGAGAACCCGACCACGGACGAGGACAAGGACATCCGCGCGCGCTACAACAAGTGCACCGGCAGCGCCGTGAACCCCGTGCTGCGCGAAGGCAACTCCGACCGCCGCGCACCCAAGGCCGTGAAGGAATACGCGCGCAAGAACCCGCACAGCATGGCCGACTGGAGCCAGGCCTCGCGCTCGCACGTCTCGCACATGCACGGCGGCGACTTCTACCACGGCGAGAAGTCCATGACGCTCGACCGCGCGCGCAACGTCAAGATGGAGCTGATCACCAAGAGCGGCAAGACCATCGTGCTCAAGCCCAAGGTCGCCCTGCTCGACCGCGAGATCATCGACTCCATGTTCATGAGCAAGAAGGCGCTGCTGGCCTTCTATGAAAAGGAGATCGAGGACGCGCACAAGACCGGCGTGATGTTCTCGCTGCACGTGAAGGCGACCATGATGAAGGTCTCGCACCCCATCGTGTTCGGCCACTGCGTGAAGATCTTCTACAAGGAAGCCTTCGAGAAGCACGGCAAGCTGTTCGACGAGCTGGGCATCAACGTCAACAACGGCATGGTCGACCTCTACAACAAGATCGCCACGCTGCCGCAGAGCACGCAGGACGAGATCAAGCGCGACCTGCACGCCTGCCACGAGCACCGCCCCGAGCTGGCGATGGTCGATTCGGCCAAGGGCATCACCAACTTCCACTCGCCCAACGACATCATCGTGGACGCATCCATGCCCGCGATGATCCGCAACGGCGGCAAGATGTGGGGCGCCGACGGCCGCCTGAAGGACGTGAAGGCCGTGATGCCCGAATCGACCTTCGCCCGCATCTACCAGGAGATCATCAACTTCTGCAAGTGGCACGGCGCCTTCGACCCCAGGACCATGGGCACCGTGCCCAACGTGGGCCTGATGGCCCAGAAGGCCGAGGAATACGGCTCGCACGACAAGACCTTCGAGATCGCCGAGGACGGCGTCGCCAACATCACCGACCTGGACACCGGCGAAGTGCTGATGAGCCAAGAAGTGGAACAGGGCGACATCTGGCGCATGTGCCAGGTCAAGGACGCCGCGATCCGCGACTGGGTCAAGCTGGCCGTCAACCGCGCGCGCAACTCCGGCATGCCGGTGGTGTTCTGGCTCGACGCCTACCGTCCGCACGAGGCGCAGCTGATCACCAAGGTCAAGATGTACCTGCACGAGCACAACACCGCGGGCCTGGACATCCAGATCATGAGCCAGGTGCGCGCCATGCGCTACACGCTGGAGCGCGTGGTCCGCGGCCTGGACACCATCAGCGCCACCGGCAACATCCTGCGCGACTACCTGACCGACCTGTTCCCCATCATGGAACTGGGCACCTCCGCCAAGATGCTGTCGATCGTTCCGCTGATGGCCGGCGGCGGCATGTACGAGACCGGCGCGGGCGGCTCCGCTCCCAAGCACGTGCAGCAGCTGGTGGAAGAGAACCACCTGCGCTGGGACTCGCTGGGCGAATTCCTCGCGCTCGCCGTGAGCCTGGAGGACCTGGGCCTGAAGACGAACAACAAGAAGGCGGCCATCCTGGCGAAGACGCTGGACACGGCCACCGGCAAGCTGCTCGACAACAACAAGAACCCCTCGCCCAAGACCGGCCAGCTCGACAACCGCGGCAGCCAGTTCTACCTGGCGATGTACTGGGCGCAGGAACTGGCCGCGCAGACCGAAGACCTGGAGCTCCAGGCCGCCTTCGCCAAGCTGGCCGAGACGCTCGCAGCCAACGAGCAGAAGATCGTCGACGAGCTCGCGGCCGTGCAGGGCAAGCCGGTGGACATCGGCGGCTACTACCTGGCCGACCCGGTCAAGTTCTCGGCCATCATGCGCCCGAGCGCCACGCTGAACGCGGCGCTGGCCTCGGCGTAAGAAGGTCGATCGACCTCGTGCGGGCGGCAGCCATGAAGCCCTTCAGGCTCGCGATGCTTCCCGCCGTGCTGGCCCTGGCCGGCGCGGCGGTCGGCGCACACGCGGCCGAGGACTGCGAAGCCCTGCGCACCCGCATCGAACAGAAGATCGCCGCGAGCGGCGTGGCGCGCTTCACCGTCACCGTCGTCGATGCCAACGCATCGGCCGACGGACAGGTGGTGGGCAGCTGCGAGCTCGGCACGAAGAAAGTCGTCTATCTGAAGGACGCGGGGGGTGCACCGGCTCCTGCTCCCGCATCTATCCCTGCATCTTCTGCCCCGAAGCCGGCTCCGGCCCAGGGCGCGGACGAACCCATGATCACCGAGTGCAAGGACGGCACCGTGACCATGGGCGACTGCAGACGGCAGTAACGGCAACCCGGCGGCGCCTGCCGCCCGGCCTTGTCTGCCCCATTCATTCCTGTGGCCGGATCGCTCCGGCTCTTCAGCCCTTCGCCACCACCCGCGCGATCCACGCGAGCAGCACCGCCTCGACCTCGTCGCGGTTGGTCTCGTTCAGCGCCTCGTGCCGCGCGCCGCCGAAGACGTGGCACGACACGTCGCGCAGCCCCGCCTGGCGATAGCGCTCCACCAGCGGGTAGAACCACTCGGCCTTGTTGCTCACCGGATCTTCGCCGCCAATGAACAGGTACAGGGGCAGCTCGGGGCTGATGGTCTTGCGCATCGCCTCCGGCGTGAGGTCGCCCAGCTTCGCGAACATCGAGCCCAGCCCCTCCGGCGAGACCGTGAAGCCGCACAGCGGATCGGCGATGTACGCATCGACCTGTGCCGGATCGCGGCTGAGCCAGTCGAAGGGCGTGCGTACGTCGGGCAGCGCGGCGTTCATGTCTTCCAGCTTGAAGCCCGACTGCAGCGCGGTTCCCAGCAGGTCGAGCGCCGAAGTGCCGGACAGCGCAGCACCCGCGAGCAGCGAACCATGCTCGACCAGGTAGTACTGCAGCGCGAACGAACCCATGCTGTGGCCCAGCAGGATCAGCGGCAGGCCCGGATGCACGCCACGCACATGGCGGCTCAGCAGCGCCATGTCGTCCACCAGCCCGGCGAACGCGCGCGGACCGAACTCGCCCAGCTCGCCGCGCGCCTGCGCGCCCTTGCCATGGCCGCGATGCTCGTTCGCATAGACCACGTAGCCCGCCTGCACCAGCGATTCGGCCAGATGACGGTAGCGCAGCGAATGCTCGCCCATGCCGTGCGCGAGCTGGACGATGGCGCGCGGCTTCGTCACCGTGCCAAGCCACCGATGAACCTCCACCGTGACGCCGTCGTTGGCGGTGAGCTCGAAGTGGGTCTCGGTGGTCGGCATGCAGTGCTCCATTCAGTGATTGATGGAGCCGATCCTAGGGGCTGGTGCGCGGCGATTCGATCAGGGGTTTCCTGCTTTTGTCGCGCGGTGGACAGCACCGCATTGTGTTTATCGTTATCGCTTGCACAGATAGTTCTGGGCTCCTATCGCGTGGATATACTGCCCCGTCGCGCCGACTTGGCGCGATCGGGTTTGGAAGCCCGCTTCACCTCTGCGACGAGAGCCGCAGCCACCGCACATGGTCTGCGGCTTTTTCGCTCGTGCCACTTTTATGGCGGCTCGGGCGGGAGGGCGCGAGCCCTGCCGGTTCTCGCAAGAGGTGTCCGGTCTTCCAACCCGTTCGAGCTGCCGCCCCCGTTTGGAAGCGAGTGCGGTGGTTTTTGAAATCACACCTCTTGGAGGCCATTCATGGCTCAACACGCTCGCGTTCGCGCGCAGTCGCAACCTCCTTCCGCGCCTGTCGAATCCGCAATCGATGCACTTGCTCGGCAAGCCTGCGACGATGCGGCGCAATTGCAGGAAGTCCTGCACGCTCATGCCTGCATCGAAAAGCTCATAGCTCCAGAACATACAAGCGATCTCGAAGGACTCGTGACCACCCGTAGCGAATTGGGCGCCCTGCTGCGCCTCGCCAATGCGGAGCTTCAACGTTGCATCAGTGCGGTAGACAGTACTACCTCGCAACTACGCCACGCGCTGATCGCCAGCGAAAGTAGGACGCCCGCGTAGCGCGGCTATAGCCGGACGGCATCGGCCAGCACCTGCGCCATCTTCCGCAGCGCCGCCTCCGGCGTCGCCTCGATGTGGATCGAACACGCCAGCATCAGGTTCAACTGCTGCCCGAAGTCCTCGACCGCGATGCCGGTGCCGGCTTCGCGCAGCACGCCGTTCGCGTCGACCTCGCATGGCAGCGCGGCGCGCACGCGGTCTGCGTAGCTGCCTTCGGGCACGCCGTAGGCAACGACCGGGATGCCCAGCGCGATCGCCGCGCCGACCTCGAACACGGTGCCGGAATCTGGCTCCATGCCCCTGAAGCTCGCAAGATTGGCGACCACGCCGTCGGCGCCGCGAAGGCGCTGCATGTTGGCTTCGTAGATCTGCTTCTCGGGCGCGTCGGAGGTCTGCTCTTCGTTGCCGTCCGCCGGCAGCAGGGCCGCGAGGCCGGCTGCGTCGCAGGCGGCCGACAACCTGACGAAATGCGCCCTGGCGTCGGGGCGAAAGACGTCGGGCCCCGCGAGGTAGATGCGCGGGCGGGCCGTGTTCGGGGGAGGCTTGTTGTCCATCGGCGCAGCATCCGCGATTTCCGGCTCTTGCTCAATCCTTGCGACATGGTGCAAAGCGAATTACCGATGGATGCATCGGCCGGCAGCACCGGCCGATGCGGCTTCGGGGAATCAGGCAAGAAACTCGCACGAAGCGACTAACGCCCCGCCCGCGCCTTTTCCAAGAATGGACGCTCCATCCACGAACCAAGGCGCACCATGAACACCGCACGTCGCACAGGCGCACTCACCGCGCTCTCGCTATCGCTTGCCATGGGCTCGGGCCCTTCGCAGGCACAACCCCAACGCCCCAGGCTGCTCGAAGACCCGAACCGCTTCGTGGGCATGTGGGTGACACAAGACGGCCACATCCGCCACGAACTGCTGCCCAACGGCCGCTACGACGAGGCGCGCGGAACGCGCCCGAGCGCCTACCGGGGCAGCTACAGACTGACGGGCAACCACATCGACTACGTCGACGACACCGGCTTCACGGCCGACGGCGAGTTCCGCGACGGCGTGCTGTACCACGCGGGCATGGTGCTCTACCGCGAAAGCACTACGCGGCGCTGAGCCGGGCGAAGCGGCGGACGCAGTCGGCATCGCGTTTTGCAGGATCAGGCAAAAACCGCGTTCGATTCGTCTACCGCTTCGGGCCCGCGAAAACGCACACTTCTCTGCATGCCCGGCTCACGCTCATTCCAGTGTGTGCCCCACGGCAGACAGATCAGCACGAGGAGTTCACCATGACCACGATCCAGGAAAAAGTCGTACTCATCACCGGCGCGAGCAGCGGCATCGGCGAAGCGACCGCCAGGCTGCTTGCGCGGCGCGGCGCCAAGGTGGTGCTCGGTGCGCGCCGCACCGACAGGCTCGCCGCGCTGGCGGCGGAGATCACGGCCACGGGCGGAACGGCGAGCTACCAGCGCCTCGACGTGACGCACCGGCCCGACATGGAAGCATTCGCCGAATTCGCGCTCGAGACGCACGAGCAGATCGACGTGCTCGTCAACGCCGCGGGCGTAATGCCGATGTCACCGCTGTGGAATCGCAAGATCGAGGAGTGGGAACTCATGATCGACGTGAACCTGCGCGGCGTGCTGCTGGGCATCGCGGCGGTGCTGCCGACGATGCAGGAGCAGGGCTGGGGCCACATCGTGAACGTGGCGCCGGTGGCGATGCATGGGCTGTCGCCGGGCTCGGCGGTGTACCACGGCACGCAGTACGCGGTGAACGCGGTCTCCGAGGGCCTGCGGCAGGAGCATGCCGGCCGGCTGCACGTGACGGTGGTGAGCCCCGACGTGCACGGCCCCATCGATCCGCTGGCCGAGCGCATCGCGGCCAGCTACGCACGCGAACGCATGCGCACCAACCGGCGCATCGCGGTGCCCGTGGATGCGGTGGCACGCTCGATCGCGGGCGCCATCGAAGGCTACGGCATCACGGCCGGGGCGATGCGCCCGCCTGCCAGGCAACATCAGCAGCAGCAAAGGCCGCGCCCGGCCGAATACGCTCAGTAGGTCTTGTAGGGCAGGAACTTGCCCGACAGCACCACGTTGACGCGGTCGCCCTTCGGGTCGGCCTCGCGCTGGATGTCCATGCTGAAGTCGATGGCGCTCATGATGCCGTCGCCGAATTCCTCATGGATCAGTTCCTTGATGGTGGTGCCGTACACGCTCACCACCTCGTACCAGCGGTAGATGAGCGGATCGGTGGGCACCGGCGTGGGCAGCGAGCCCTTGTAGGGCACGACCTTCAGCCACTTCTGCTCCTCGGCGGTGAGGCCGAAGATCTTGCCGATGATCTTCGCCTGCTTGTCGTCGAGGGTCATCTGGCCGAGGCAGGCGGCGGTGGTCCACTCCTTCGAGAGGCCGACCTTCGTGGCCACGTCGGCCCACTGGATGCCCTTGCTGACCTTGGTGGCGATGATCTTCTCGGTGACGTCGTTGCGGTTCATGGGGTTTGCTCCTGATCGATATGAACGTGATGAAGGGGTGAAGGCGAGGTCACGCCGCCTTCGCGCGCGTGACGAGGAAATCGACGATGTGGTTGCGCAGCGCGTAGTAGCCGTCGAGGTGGTGCAGCGAGGCGCGCGTGCGCTCGCGCGGCAGCGGGTTGACCACCGTCTCGACGATGTTCCCCGCGCGGTACCCGCCCTGCGGCAGGTCGGTGCCGTTGCTCATGAGCAGGATGCGGTCGGCCAGCAGGATGGCCTCGTCCACGTCGTGCGTGATCATGAAGACGGTCTGCTGCGTCTGCCGCACGATGGCCATCAGCTCGTCCTGGATGGTGCCGCGCGTGAGCGCGTCGAGGGCGCCGAAGGGCTCGTCGAGCAGCAGCATCTTGGGGCTGATGGCGAAGGCGCGGGCGATGCCCACGCGCTGCTTCATGCCGCCCGAGAGCTGCGAGGGCTTCTTGTCGATGGCCGCCTGCAGTCCGACCATGGCGACGAAGCGCTCCACCTGCGCATCGACCTGCGCGGCCGACCAGTCGGGCCAGCGCGAGACCACCGCGAAGGCGATGTTCCTGCGCACCGTGAGCCACGGCATGAGCGCATGGCTCTGGAACACCACGCCGCGCTCCAGGCTGGGGCCGGCCACCTCTCGGCCATCCATGAAGACATGGCCAGCGCTCGCCTGGTCGAGGCCCGCCAGCACGTTGAGGATGGTGGTCTTGCCGCAGCCCGAGTGGCCGATGATGCAGACGAACTCGCCGCGGTCGAGCGTGAACGACACGTCGGCGAACACGGGCCGCGCGGGCATGAAGGCCTTGGCAAGGCCCTCCACGCGCAGGAAGCCGCGGGCGCCCGGCGCCTCCACGGCGGCGGAAACGACAGGCTGGGTCATGGCTTCACCTCGGGCGGCAGGAACGGCGCGTTCACTCCACATAGGTCACCTTCCGCTGCAGCGCCGCGAAGGCCTGGTCGAGCAGCATGCCCACCACGCCGATCAAAAGGATCGCGAAGATCACGTTGGTGAGCGACAGGTTGTTCCACTCGTTCCACACGAAGTAGCCGATGCCGGTGCCGCCCACCAGCATCTCGGCCGCCACGATGACCAGCCACGCGATGCTCATGCTGATGCGCATGCCCGTGAGGATGGTGGGCGCCGCCGCCGGCAGGATGACGCGGAACGCGCGGCGCAGCGGCTTCACCTCGAGCGTGCTGGCTACGTTGAGCCATTCGCGCTTGACCGAGGCCACGCCGAAGGCGGTGTTCAGCAGCATCGGCCAGACCGAGCAGATGAAGATCACGAAGATGCCGCTGACCGACGAGTCCTTGATGGTGTAGAGCGCCAGCGGCATCCACGCCAGCGGCGAGATCGGCTTGAGCACCTGGATGAAGGGGTCGAAGGCCTTGTGCAGCAGCGGCGACATGCCGATGACGAAGCCCAGCGGCACCGCCACCATGCACGCCAGCGCGAAGCCCAGGCCCACGCGCGCCAGCGACCAGGCCAGCTGGATGGCGATGCCCTTGTCGTTGGGGCCGTTGTCGTAGAACGGATTCGACAGGTGCTTCCACGCGGTGGCGGCCATCTCGGCGGGCGTGGGAAAGCCCGAGCTCTTCACCTGGCCCTGCGTCGGGTCCTTGCCGAGCATCTTCTGGTATTCGATCTGCTCGGCTGTCATGCCTGCCGCGGCGGAGGTGCCGCCGGCCGGTGCGGTGGCGACCTGCCACACGCCCACCAGCAGCAGGAACATCAGCAGCGACACCAGCGCCGCCTTGAACGAAAGAGCCTTCTTCCGCATGGCTCAGGCCATCTTCGCGATGGCGAAGCTCTTGAGGTAGTCGTCGGGCTTCGCGGGGTCGAACACCTTGCCCATGATGGTGAACTTCGGGTACGCCCCGTCGGGCACCGGCTGGCCCAGGTCCTTCATGCGCTTCTTCGCGTCGGTGAGCAGGAAGACCTTCTCGGCGATCCGCCTGTAGTCGATGTCGCCCTTCACGTAGCCCCAGCGCTTCATCTGCGTGAGCATCCACACGGCCATCGACTGCCAGGGGATCGGGTCGAAGTCGGCGCGGTCCGGCACGGTGCGGATGTTGCCCAGGCCGTCGGCGAACTTGCCGGTGAGCACCTGCGTGAGCACGGTCTCGGGCTGGTTCAGGTATTGCGCGGGTGCGATCACCTTGGCGATGAGTTCGCGGTTCTTCGGATCGCGCGCCATGGCCGACGCGGTGAGCACCGAGCGCACCAGGGCGGCGAAGGTGTTCGGGTTCTTCTCGATGAACTCGCTCGACGTACCGAAGGCGCAGCACGGGTGGCCGTTCCACAGGTCCTTGGTCAGCAGGTGGATGAAGCCGATCTCCTCGAACACCGCGCGCTGGTTGAACGGATCGGGGCCGAGGTAGCCGTCGATGTTGCCGGCGCGCAGGTTGGCCACCATCTCGGGCGGCGGCACCACGCGGATCTGGATGTCGGTGTCGGGGTTCAGGCCCGCTTCCGCCACGTAGTAGCGCAGCAGGAAGTTGTGCATGCTGTACTCGAAGGGCACGGCGAACTTCAGGCCCTTCCAGGTCTTGGGGTCGCGCTTGTCCTTGTGCTTGTTGGCCAGCGTGATGGCCTGGCCGTTGGTGTTCTGGATGGTCGCGACGTTCATGGGCACCGCGTTGGAGCCCGCGCCCATCGAGATGGCCAGCGGCATCGGCGACAGGAAGTGCGTGGCGTCGTACTCCTTGTTGAGCATCTTGTCGCGGATGAGCGCCCAGCCCGCCGTCTTCACCACCTCCACGTCGAGGCCCTGCTTCTGATAGAAGCCCAGCGGGTGCGCCATGATGAGCGGCGTGGCGCAGGTGATGGGAATGAAGCCGATCTTGAGCTTCGTCTTCTCCAGCGGCGCCTTCTCCTGCGCCATGGCCTGCAGCGCGCCCAGCGGAAACACCGAGGCGATGGCCGCGCGCGCGGTGCCCGCGCCCACGGCGCGCAGGAAGCCGCGCCGCACGCTGTCGACGGGGAACAGCGCCTTCATGAGGCTGGCTTCCAGCTTGTCCTGCGGCAGCACGCCTGCGCGCTCCGCGCCATGCACGCGCCCGCAGGCGCAGCGCATGTTCAGCGGCCGGTCGGCATCGTAGGGATCGCAGGCGGTCGGTTCGTGCGGGTCGGACATGGTGGTGCACCTCGTTGGAAAGATGCAGCCGCCGTTGCAAGCGCCGGGCCGGAAAGTCCCTGCGCAGGCCGTTGCGGAGCTCGCGGCATCAGATCGTGCCGCCGATGTCGAGGCCTTGTAGGGCTGGCACTACAAGCCGGTGCACGCCGGCGGCGCGTTCGGGCTCTTTTCAGCCGGAAGAGCCCTGCTTGCCGTGGCGTTCGGCGTACAGGGCCAGCTCCACGTCGTTCTTGGTGCCGGTCTTCTCGAGGATGCGTGCGCGATATGTGCTCACGGTATTGGGCGCCAGGCCCAGCTGCGCACCGATTTCGCTCACGCTGTGCCCCGCGCTGAGCAGCCGGTACACCTGGTGCTCGCGGTGCGAGAGCACCTCAGCGCCCTGCCCGGCGCCTCGCCCCACGGCCGTGGCCAAGGCCTCGGCCGTGGCCGCGGACACGTAGAGGCCGCCGCCCGCCACCTTGCGCACCGCACCGACCATGTCGTCGGCGTCGGCGCTCTTGTTGAGATAGCCCGATGCGCCCAGCTTGATGCAGCGCACCGCGTATTGCTTCTCCGGATAGGTGCTCAGCATCAGCACCGGAAGCGATGGCCATTGCTTGCGCAGGGCCTGCAGCACGTCGAGCCCGTCGCGGCCGGGCAGGGCAATGTCGAGCAGCACCACGTCGAGGCCCTCGGGCCCGCCGAGCGCCTGCACGGCTTCCAGCACCTCGGGGCCGGTCTGCGCCTCGGCGCGCACGACCATCGCGGGCAGTCCGTTGGAGAGGTCGCCCAGCATCTGCTTCAGGCCTTCGCGCACGATGCGGTGGTCGTCGCCGATGAGCACGCGGATGTCGCTCATTGCGCGCCTCCGTGCGCATCCACGTGCAGCGGCAGTTGAAGGCGAAAGGTGCTGCCCTCGCCCACGCGGCTCTCGATGTCGATGCGCCCGCCGAAGTGGCGCGCTCGCTCGCGCATGCCGAGCACGCCGTAGGAGGTGGCGGCCTCGAAGGCCTGCGCCGGCGCGCCGACGCCGTCGTCTCGCACGCTGATGCTCAGCCGCGCCTGCTCGACGCCGATGCGGATGCCGAGGCTGCTCGCCCTGGCATGGCGCCCGACGTTGCTCAGCATCTCCTGGAAGATGCGGAACACCGCGATGGCCGCGGGCTCGGGCAGCTCCACGCCGGGCGGCACGTCGAAGCGCCAGTCCAGTTCCAGCTCGGCCGCCTGCACGAACTCGTGCGCCTGCCATTCGAGCGCGGCCCACAGGCCCTGGTGGTCGAGGATGCTGGGGCGCAGGTCGGTGATGATGCGCCCCACGTTGTCGACCGCGCGCTCGATGAGCTGGCTCATGTTCGCGCATTTGCAGCGCATCTGCTCGCGCATGGCCTGCGCCGCGTCGGGCGTGCGCTCCTGCTGTTCGCCCAGGCGCTTGCCGATCCAGTTGACGTCCATCTTCAGCGCCACCAGCAGGCTGCCGAGTTCGTCGTGCACCTCTCGTGCGATGCGGGTGCGCTCCTCCTCTCGCACCTTGTCGAGCCATGCGGAGAGCTCGCGCAGCTGCGCCAGCGCGTCGCTGAGCTCGCGGGTGCGCTCCTGCACGCGCAGGCCGAGTTCGTCCTTGGCCTGCTGAAGCGCCTCCGCCTGGCGCCGGCGTTCGGTGATGTCGACGAAGGTGATGACGGCGCCGCGCACCTGCGTGCCGTCCATGATCGGGTGGCTCGAATACTCGACCGCGAAGGCGCTGCCGTCGCGCCGCCAGAACACCTCGGTGTCGATGCGGCAGGGCAGGCCGCGCCGGAAGGCGTTGAAGATGGGGCAGTCGGTATCGGCGTAGTGCGAGCCGTCGGGATGCGAGTGGTGCGTGAGCTCGTGCATGTTGGAGCCGAGCACGTCGCCCACCTCATGGCCGAGCATCTGCGCGCCAGCCCGGTTGATGAACATGCAGTGGCCGTCGAGGTCGATGCCGAAGATGCCCTCGCCCGTCGATTCCAGCAGCAGGCCGAGCTGGTGCTGCCACAGCGGGTGGCTGGCGGCGGGGTTCAGTAGGGGCGTCTCCATGCACCAAAAGCAAGCAACAGCCGTGCCCGGGATCTTCTCCCTCTCCCCTCGGGGAGAGGGTTGGGGTGAGGGTGCGTCTGCGGTCAATGCAGCGCGGGGGCGTTGCGGCCGCGGCCCTCACCCTAGCCCTCTCCCCGAGGGGAGGGCAACGCGGGAACAACGCAGTTCAGCGCGGCTCAGCGCGCCCAGTGGAACTTGCGGTCCGATTCCTTGATGGGCTGGTCGTTGATGCTCGCGAAGCGCCTCTGCATCAGGCCGTTCTCCGCGAACTCCCAGTTCTCGTTGCCGTGGCTGCGATACCACTGGCCCGCGTCGTCGTGCCACTCGTACTCGAAGCGCACCGCGATACGGTTGTCCATGAAGGCCCAGAGCTGCTTCTTCAGGCGGTAGTCGAGCTCGCGCGCCCACTTGCGCGAAAGGAACTCCACCACCTGCTCGCGGCCGTTGACGAACTCGGCGCGGTTGCGCCATTCGGTGTCGGGCGTGTAGGCCAGGCTCACGCGAACGGGGTCGCGCGAGTTCCAGGCATCTTCGGCGGCCTGCACCTTCTGCGTGGCGGATTCGAGGGTGAAGGGCGGCAGCGGCGGGCGTGATTCCATGGCGGTTCTTTCGATCGAGGTTGAAGGGGAATGCGCCGGAATGTGCCACATGTAGACAGACCTGTCTACATGCCTACAATCGCGCCATGGACATCTCCTCCATCTCCGAACTACCGGCGCGCGAGCGCATCCTTCGCACCGCGCACGACCTCTTCTACGCCGACGGCATCCGCGCCACGGGCATCGACCGCGTCATCGCCGCATCTGGCGTCACCAAGGTCACCTTCTACCGGCACTATCCCTCGAAGGACGACCTGGTGCGGGCCTTCCTCGATCACCGCCACGGCCTGTGGATGGCATGGTTCGTCGATGCGCTCGGCCGGCTCGGCGCGCAGCAGCGCATCGGCGGCGGCCAGGCGCTGGAGGTGCTGGCCGACGCCATGGCCGAATGGTTCGCCGACCCGGCCTTCCGCGGCTGCGCCTTCATCAACTCGGTGGTCGAGGTGGGCGGCAGCGTGAGCGGCGCGAGCGACATCTCGCGCGAGCACAAGCGCGAGATGGTCGAGGTGATCGCCGGGCTGCTGCCCGAATCGCTGGAAAGCCCGCCCCGCATGGCCGTTGCGCAGGCCGCCGCGCTGGGCGTCGACGGCGCCATCGTCAAGGCGCAGATGGGCGGCGCCGCGCTCGCGCGCGAAGCGGTCGACGACCTGCGCCGGCTGCTTCAGGCGCTGGCGGCGACGCTGCCCGCCTCGGCAGCCGTCACTTCACGACCATCAGCGTGAACGGCCACACGTAGGCCTGCAGCGTCACGTATAAGCCCACGAGGCAGGCCAGCGCGATGGAGTGGAAGAACACGTAGCGCAGGATCTCGCCTTCGTGGTTGAACCAGCGCGTGGCGGTGGAAGCCACCACGATCGACTGCGCATCGATCATCTTGCCCATCACGCCGCCCGAGCTGTTGGCCGCGCCCATCAGGTTCGGGCTCAGGCCGAGCTGGTCGGCCGCCACCTTCTGCATGCCGCCGAAGAGCACGTTCGATGCGGTGTCGGAGCCGGTGAGCGCCACGCCCAGCCAGCCCATCAGCGTGCCGAAGAAGGGATACAGCACGCCGGTGTTGGCGAAGGCCAGGCCGAGCGTGGTGTCCAGCCCCGAGTAGCGCGTGAGCGTGCCCAGCGCGAGCATCAGCACGATGGTGAGCAGCGAGAACTTCACCAGCCACAGCGTGCGGCCGTAGGCGGCCACGAGCTGGATCGGGTTGTACTTCATCACCAGCCCGCCCACGAGCGCCGACACCAGGATGCCGGTGCCCGTGGCCGAGAGCAGCAGCAGCTGGTAGACGGCGCCCTCCTTCGTCGGCTTGGGCACCACCGGCGCCACCTTCTCGATCATGTTGTGCAGCCCGTCGATCGGGAAGCTCGGCGCGAAGATGCCGTTGAGCCAGGTCTTCACCGAGGGCAGGCCCCAGATGAACACGAACACGGTGAGGATGAGCCATGGCGTCCAGGCGCGGATCACGGCGGCGCTGGAATGCTTCGTCGGCGCGACGGCCGCGGAGGCCTCGCCGCCATCGGCCTCATGCCCCTTGAGCGACACCGAGGTCCAGACCTTCTTCGGCTTCCACACGCGCAGGAACGCGACCAGGCACACCATCGAGACGATGGCCGCGATGATGTCCACCAGCTCCGGCCCGATGTAGTTCGACACCAGGAACTGCGGAATCGCGAAGGACACGCCCGTCACCAGGATGGCAGGCCACACCTCCATCATTCCCTTGCGCCCCGCGAAGGCCCAGATGAGCCAGAAGGGCACCAGCAGCGAGAAAAACGGCAGCTGCCGCCCGATCATCGCGGTGACCGCCATCAGGTCGTAGCCATGCACCTTGGCCAGCGTGATGACCGGCGTGCCCAGTGCGCCGAAGGCCACCGGCGCGGTGTTCGCGATGAGCGAGAGCCCCGATGCCGCCAGCGGCGAGAACCCGAGCCCGATAAGGATGGCCGCGGTGACCGCCACCGGCGTGCCGAAGCCCGCCGCGCCCTCGAAGAAGGCGCCAAAGGCGAATGCGATGAGCAGCAGCTGCAGGCGCCTGTCTTCCGTGATGCCGGCGATGGAGTCCTGCAGTATCTGGAAGCTGCCGTTCTGCTGAGTGAGCTGCTGCAGGAAGATGATGTTCAGCACGATCCAGCCGATGGGCAGCAGGCCGGTGATGCCGCCGAGGAAGGCGGCCTTGCCCGCCATGTCGGCCGGCATGCCGAAGGCGAACACCGCGATGAGCACAGCGCTCAGCAGGCCCAGCCCCGCCGCATAGTGCGCCTTGACGTGAAGCAACCCGAGGCACACCAGCATCACCACCACCGGTATCGCGGCCAGCGCCGTCGATACGATCATGTTGCCGAAGGGGTTGTAAACCTGTTGCCAGACCATGCGCTCGTCTCCTGTTGTTTTGGGAATTCTTCTGAGCCGGTGCTTCGGCCGGGGCAGGGCCGGAAGCGTTCGATACCATCCTACCCCGCTACCCATTCCGACAAAAGATGGTTTCTCCGCGTCTCCCCTCGACACAGGGCCTGCAGGCCTTCGAGGCCGTCGCACGGCTGCGCAGCGTGAACCTCGCGGCCGAGGAGCTCGCCGTGACGCCCAGCGCCGTGAGCCACCGCATCCGCCAGCTCGAGCTGCTGCTCGGACTCAAGTTCTTCACCGGCAGCGACTTCAGCCTCAGCGCCGACGGCATGGCCTACCTGGCGCGCGTGCGCGAGGCCATCGCTGCGCTGCGGCAGGTGCCGGGGCGCGAGCCCGAGTCGCAGGTGCGGCGGCTGCGCGTGGCGGTCACGCCGACCTTCTCGCGCCAGATGCTGCTGCCCCGGCTGGCGCGCTTTCGCGACGCGTACCCGAACATCGAGCTGATGCTGCAGGTGACCATGCCGGTGCGCAACACCACGGCGGAAGAGGCCGACATCGAGCTGCGCTTCGGCACCGGTCCCTTCCATGACCGCGAGTTCGCCCAGCTGCTGGCCGACGACGTCTCGCCGGTGTGCAGCCCCGCCTACCTCGAACGCCACGGACCCTTCGACGGCTTCGAGACCGACGCCGAAGTGTCGCGTGCGCAGCTGCTGCGCACGCCGCTGGAGTCGTGGCGCACCTGGTTCAAGGCCTGCGGCATCGGCCTGCCCGAGCCCGCCACGGGCCACCAGTTCAACGACCTCGGGCTGGCGCTGGATGCCGCGGCGGAAGACTTCGGCGTGGTGCTGATGCACCTGCGCCTGGGCAGCGCCTGGCTCGACAACGGCCGGCTGGTGCGGCTGTCGCGACGCAGCGTGCCCTCGCCCAACGCCTACTTCCTGTGCTGGAAGCCCGGCGCCATGGAGCGGTGGGAGTGCGCCACCTTCGTCGAATGGCTGCGCGAGGCCTTGCGCGAGCGCGCGGCCTGATCAGGCTGTCGGGCTGAATTTTTTTCAGCAGCAGGGCCGGCTTTTTTCAGGTGGCGCCCCGCCCTGCCTGCAGATAATGGCCGGTTAGCTTCCGCCGATCCACCAAGAGAACCCGCCAGGAGACCGCCCGTGCCCGACCTTTCCAAGATCACCAACATCGAAGACCTGCGGGTGATCGCCAAGCGGCGCGTGCCGAAGATGTTCTACGACTACGCCGACTCCGGCGCGTGGACCGAGGGCACCTACCGCGCCAACGAGAGCGACTTCCAGAAGATCAAGCTGCGCCAGCGCGTGGCGGTGAACATGGAGGGCCGCTCGCTGCGCACCACCATGGTCGGCCAGGAAACCGCGATGCCCGTGGCCATCGCCCCCACCGGCCTCACCGGCATGCAGCACGCCGACGGCGAGATCCTCGGCGCGCGCGCCGCCAAGGCCTTCGGCATTCCCTTCACGCTGTCCACCATGAGCATCTGCTCGCTGGAAGACATCGCCGAGAACACCGGCCGCCATCCCTTCTGGTTCCAGCTCTACGTGATGAGGGACCGCGACTTCATCGAGCGCCTGATCGAGCGCGCCAAGGCCGCCAACGTGACCGCCCTGCAACTCACGCTCGACCTGCAGATCCTCGGCCAGCGCCACAAGGACATCAAGAACGGCCTCACCGCACCGCCCAAGCCCACCCTCAAGAACCTCATCAACCTCGCCACCAAGCCGCGCTGGTGCATGGGCATGCTGGGCACGAAGCGCCGCACCTTCGGCAACATCGCGGGCCATGCCAAGGGCGTGAAGGACCTGTCGTCGCTGTCGTCGTGGACCGCCGAGCAGTTCGACCCCGCGCTGAGCTGGGCCGACGTCGAGTGGATCAAGAAGCTCTGGGGCGGCAAGCTCATCCTCAAGGGCATCATGGACGTGGAGGACGCGCGCCTCGCGGCCTCCAGCGGCGCCGACGCGCTCATCGTGTCGAACCACGGCGGCCGCCAGCTCGATGGCGCGCCCTCCTCCATCGCGGCGCTGCCGGCCATCGTCGATGCGGTGGGCAGCGAGATCGAGGTGTGGATGGACGGCGGCATCCGCAGCGGGCAGGACGTGCTCAAGGCCCGCGCGCTGGGCGCCCGCGGCACGCTCATCGGCCGCAGCTTCCTCTACGGCCTGGGCGCCTTCGGGCAGGAAGGCGTGACGCGCGCGCTGCAGATCATCCAGAAGGAGCTCGACATCACGATGGCCTTCTGCGGCCGCACGAACATCGACGAGGTCGACTCGAGCATCCTGCTGCCGGGTACCTTCTGAGATAGCACCCGAGCCCCCCGGAAAGCCATGCCGGGGGGAGGCCGATGCGGCATCGGCCGACACGCGCGCGTCACATGCCGGCGCAGAATGTTTTGGAAACAACACATTGCCTGCACGGCACAAGAAGGCACCATGAGCGCAGTCACGCCTACCTCGGGAGGCCCAGCGGCCTCTGCTTCATCTCCCCCGCACTACACGGCCGAAGAAAAACGCCACCGCGTCTTCGCGATCATGGCGGCCTCCTCCGGCAACCTGGTCGAATGGTTCGACTTCTACGTGTACGCCTTCTCGGCGCTGTACTTCGCGCCGGCCTTCTTTCCCAAGTCCGACCCCACAGCGCAACTGCTGAACACCGCGGGCGTGTTCGCCGCGGGCTTCCTCATGCGGCCCATCGGCGGATGGCTCTTCGGGCGGCTGGCCGACCGGCTGGGGCGCAAGACTTCGATGCTGATCTCGGTGACGATGATGTGCGGCGGCTCGCTGGTCATCGCCTTCCTGCCCACCTATGCGCAGATCGGCGCGTGGGCGCCCTTCCTGCTGCTGGTCTGCCGGCTGTTCCAGGGCCTCTCGGTGGGCGGCGAATACGGCACCACCGCCACCTACATGAGCGAGGTGGCGCTGCGCGGGCAGCGCGGCTTCTTCTCGTCGTTCCAGTACGTCACGCTGATCGGCGGACAGCTGCTCGCGGTGCTCGTCATCGTGGTGCTCGAGCAGTTGCTGACCGAGGCCGAGCTCAAGGCGTGGGGCTGGCGCATTCCCTTCGTGATCGGCGCCATCGCCGCGGTGGTGGCGCTGCTGCTGCGCCGCACGCTGCACGAGACGCAGACCGACGAGGCCAGGAAGAACAAGGAGGCCGGCAGCATCGGAGGACTCTTCAGGCACCACACGCCGGCGTTCCTCACGGTGCTGGGCTACACGGCCGGCGGCTCGCTGATCTTCTACACCTTCACCACCTACATGCAGAAGTACCTGGTGAACACGGTGCACCTGCCGATCAAGACGGCGAGCTACGTGATGACCTGCGCGCTCTTCGTCTACATGTGCATGCAGCCGGTGTTCGGCGCGCTGTCGGACCGCATCGGGAGGCGCAACAACATGCTGCTGTTCGGCGGACTCGGCGCGCTGACGACGGTGCCCATCCTCACCGCGCTGCAGCACACCACGAGCCCGGTGCTGGCATTCGTGCTCATCATCGTGGCGCTGGCCATCGTGAGCTTCTACACCTCGATCAGCGGCATCGTGAAGGCCGAGATGTTCCCGCCCGAAGTGCGCGCCCTGGACGTGGGGCTGGCCTACGCGGTGGCGAACGCGATCTTCGGCGGCTCGGCCGAATACGTGGCGCTGGGCCTCAAGTCAATGGGGCACGAATCGGCCTTCTTCTGGTACGTGAGCGCGATGATGGTCATCGCCTTCCTCGTGAGCCTGAGGCTGCCGAGGCAGGCGAGCTACCTGCACCACGATCACTGAGGCGGGCAATAAAAAAGGGGCTATTCCGCCCCTTCCAGCCGCTGTGCCACCTGCTGCTTGCCTAGCCCTCGCACGGCCGCGAGGCTCAGCAGCTGCGCGGCCCTGGGCCTGGCCTTGCCCTGTTCCCAGTGATAGATCGTCTGGCCGGAAACGCCGACCAGCTTTCCGTAGGCGGCGGCGGAGATGCCCAGCTTCGCGCGATGCGCAGCCAGGCGGCCGGCGCTGAACCTGCGCTTGGGACCTTCATCGCCGGAATCGTCCGGTGCGCTCGCCCGTACGCCGCGGGAGGTGCCCTTGGCGACGTTGCGCAGTTCCTTTTCCAGCGAACTGATCTGGCGGCGCAATGCCGCAATGGCCGCACGATGGTGAACCGATGCCTTCTTGAGGGTTTCCATTTCCGCGCGAACTTCCTTGCGGGCGACGCGCGAGATCTCGGATTTAAGAATGGATGCAATGTTTGGCATGGCCGGCATTGTGCCCAGTAAATGTAAACCCGGGCAAAAAACCGAAGCTCGATCAAACTTGAATCTTTTGATTACAAGCAGAAGATTTGCTGCATCGCGGTCCATTTCTCGCCCTCCGGCGTCCATGGCGTGGGTGCCTGGAACTTCCACATCAGCTCTTCCCACTGCCTGATCTTCGGATCGGTGCGCGTGGCGAGCGCCATTGCCTGGGCGTCGTAGCGGGCGTCGTCGGTTTCCATCAGCATCACCATCCGCGTGCCGATCCGATGGATTTCCATGGCCGTCACGCCATGCGAATCCAGATGCGCGCGCACCTCGGGCCAGATATTGCGGTGATAAGCCTCGTATTCGGCGATCAGTGCCGGGTCGTCTTTCAAATCGAGAGCAAGGAAATGGCGCATGCACAACTCCAGTCGGGACTGCGAAGCGATCAGGTCAGCGCACGGTCCAGGTGCGTGTAGCCGCCATCCACGAACACCCATTGACCGGTCGTGTGCGAGGCCCGCTCCGACAGCAGGAACACGACGTTGTTCGCGATCTCCTCGGGCGTGGTCATGCGGCGGCCCAGCGGGATCTTGTCGGTGATGTCGGCGAGCTTGCGGTCGGGCTCGTCGAAGGCGGATATCCAACGCTGGTAGAGCGGCGTCATCACCTCGGCCGGGATCACCGCGTTCACGCGCACGCCGTCCTCCAGCAACGAGGCGGCCCATTCGCGCGTGAGCGACAGCTGCGCGCCCTTGGCCGCCGTATAGCCGCTGGTGTTGCCCTGCCCCGTGACCGCCGTCTTCGACGAGATGTTGACGATGGCGCCCCTGCTCGCCTTCAGGTGCGGCAGGCAGTGGTGCGCCATCACGTAGCAGTGGATGAGGTTGCGCTCCAGCGAGGAGACGAATGCATCGCGGCCCGCCTCCAGCCCCACGCTGTCGTTCACGCCCGCGTTGTTGACCAGCCCGTCGATGCGGCCGAACTCGGCAGCCGTGTCGGCAACGGCCTTGGCGCAGGCAGCCTCTTCCATCAGCTCCAGCTGGAAGAAGCGCGTGCGCGGCTGCAGCCCGCGAAGCCCTTCCTCGAAGGACGCATCGAGCGGGTTCTTGCCGAGGATCACCGGCACCGCGCCTTCCTGCGCCAGCGTCGTCGAGATGGCCGCGCCGATACCGCTGCCGCCGCCGGTGACGATCACCACCTTGTCCTTCAGATGCAGATCCATGTCGTGCGATGCCTTTCCTTATCCGCGAAAGCGGTACTGCTCCAGCGATTGCGCCTTCATCTCGATGGAGAAGCCCGGTCGCTTCGGCGGCATGTAGGCCGCATTGCGGACTTCGCAGGGCTCCACGAAATGCTCGTGCAGGTGATCGACGTACTCGGCCACGCGGCCCTCGCGGGTGCCGGAGATGCAGAGGTAGTCGATCATCGAGAGGTGCTGCACGTACTCGCACAGCCCCACGCCGCCCGCATGGGGGCATACGGGCAGCTTGTACTTCGCGGCCATCAGCATCACCGCGAGGATCTCGTTCACGCCGCCGAGGCGGCAGGCGTCGATCTGCACCACGTCGATGCCGCCGCGCATGATGAACTGCTTGAACATGATGCGGTTCTGGCACATCTCGCCCGTGGCCACCTTCACGGGGGCGATGCCCTCGCGGATCCGGCGGTGGCCCTCCACGTCGTCGGGGCTGGTGGGCTCCTCGATGAACCACGGCCTGGCGAAGGCGAGCTGACGCACCCAGTCGATGGCCTGGCTCACCTCCCAGACCTGGTTGGCGTCGATCATCAGGTGCCGGTCCGGCCCGAGCACCTCGCGCGCCACCTTCAGGCGGCGAATGTCGTCCTGCAGGTCGCGCCCCACCTTGAGCTTGATGTGGCTGAAGCCCGCGTCGATCGCCTCCTGCGCGAGTCGCCGCAGCTTCTCGTCGGGATAGCCCAGCCAGCCGGCGGAGGTGGTGTAGCAGGGGTAGCCCTCGGCCTTCAACGTGGCGATGCGTTCCTGCTTGCCCTTCGACGCCTCGCGCAGCAGCGCGAGCGCCTCGTCGGGCGCGATGCAGTCGGTGATGTAGCGGAAGTCGATGCAGCGCACCAGTTCCTCGGGCGACATGTCGGCCACCAGCTGCCACACGGGCCTGCCTTCGGACTTGGCCCACAGGTCCCACATCGCATTGACGATCGCGCCGGTCGCGAGATGGATCGCGCCCTTGTCGGGGCCGATCCAGCGCAGCTGGCTGTCGGAGGTCACGTGCCGCCAGAAGCGGCCCATGTCCTCGGCCACCCATGCGAGGTCGAGCCCCACCACGAGGTGCCGCATGGCCTCGATGGCCGCGCAGCAGATCTCGTTGCCGCGACCGATGGTGAACGTGAGGCCGTGGCCCTCCAGCCCGGGCTGGTCGGTCTCGAGCACGACGTAGGCCGCCGAGTAGTCGGGGTCGGGGTTCATCGCATCCGAACCGTCCAGATGCTGCGAGGTGGGAAAGCGCACGTCGAGCACGCGCATGGAGCGGACGATGGTCATTTGAATCTGTCTGGAAAGATCGAAGGGGGACCGGGCAGCCGAGCGCAAGGGGGGCGCGAAAGACGAAATCGAGAAATGATCTGCAGTCTTTTTGCGGCCTTTGCGCACCTCGACTTTGTTCTGCGTTCGGCTGTGCTTGCTCCGCCTAGTCGTACAGCACTGCCGCAATCTTGGGGTCGGCGATGTTGGTCTTGTCGTACCAGAAGAAGCCGGTGTCGACGATCTTCGGCAGCTTCTCGCCCTTGATGGCCTTCACCGCCATCTCGACGGTCTTGTAACCCATGCCCACCGGGTTCTGCGTGATGGCGCCGGCCATGCTGCCGTCCATGATCGCGTTCTTCTGCTGCTTGCCCGAGTCGTAGCCGATGACCACGACCTTGCCGGTGCGCTTCATCTCCTTCACGCCGTTGACCACGCCGATGGCCGAGCCCTCGTTGGCGCCGAAGATGCCCTTGATGTTGGGCGACGCCTGCAGGATCGACTTGGTGATCTCGGTGGACTTCAGCTGGTCGCCGCCGCCGTACTGCACGCTCACGATCTTGATGTTGGGGTAGGTCGACTTGATGCGGTTGACGAAGCCGTCGCGCCGGTCGACGCCGGTGCGGCTGGTCTGGTCGTGCACCACCAGCGCCACCTCGCCGCTCTTGCCGATGAGCTCGGCCATCTTGTCGGCGGCCAGCGCCGCGGCGGCCTTGTTGTCGGTGGTGGTCGTGGTGACGGGAATGTCGCTGTCCACGCCCGAGTCGAAGGCCACCACCGGGATCTTCGCGGCCTGCGCCTTCTTCAGCAGCGGAATCGCGGCCTGGCTGTCGAGCGCGGCGAAGCCGATGGCCTGCGGCTTCTTGGCGAGCGCGGCCGAGAGCATGTCGATCTGCTTGTCGACCATGGCCTCGGTCTCGGGGCCCTCGAAGCTCACCTTCACCTTCAGGTCCTTGGCGGCCTGCTCGGCGCCCTGCTTCACCGCCTGCCAGAACTGGTGCTGGAAGCCCTTGGACACGAGCGGGATGTAGATCTCCTGCGACTGCTGTGCCTGCGCGAACGCCGACACGCTGGCAAGGGCCGCGCCCAGCGCGCAAGCGACGACTGTTCTTCTCTGGATCATGCGATGTCTCCTGTGGTTGTGGGGGAACGAACGGATCGGGGAGGCAGGAAGGAAGGCAGGAAGTTCAATGCACCTTGCTGCCGCTGCGGCGGCGCAGGATGTCGGCGTACACGGCCAGGATGATGATCACGCCCGTGACCACCGTCTGCCATTCCTGCGCGACCGACAGAATGCGCAGGCCATTGGTGAGCACGCTCATGATGAAGGCGCCGATGATGGTGCCCACGATGGTGCCGGTGCCGCCGCTGAGCGAGGTGCCGCCGATGACCACCGCCGCGATGGCGTCGAGTTCGTAGCCCTGCCCCAGCGCGGGCTGCGCCGAGTTCAGCCGCGAGGCGATCAGCAGCCCCGCGATGCCGCAGATGCCGCCGCTGACCGTGTAGACCACGATCTTCCAGAAGTCGGTGTTCACGCCCGACAGGCGCACCGCCTCCTCGTTGCTGCCGAGCGCGAAGGTGTAGCGCCCGAGCAGGGTCCTGTTGAGCACGATGCTCGCGGCCACCGCCACCAGGAAGAGGATCAGCACCGCGTTGGGAATGGGCAGCGCCGGAACGATGTCGCCGATCAGCGAGTCCTGCGAGATGGCGGTGAAGCCCGGCGTGTCGTTGAAGTAGATCGGCTTGGTGCCCGAGATCACCAGAGACAGGCCCTTGAGCAGCATCATCATGCCCAGCGTCGCGATGAACGGCGGGATCTTCAGCTTGGCGATCAGCAGGCCCGAGACGAAGCCGCTGAGCGCCCCGAAGAAGATGGCCGCGCAGATGCCCAGCCACAGCGGCATGCCCATGTAGGTGAGCACCACGCCGGTCATGACGGCGCAGAAGGTCATCAGCGTGCCCACCGAGAGATCGATGCCCGAGGTGATGATGACGAAGGTGCAGGCGATCGCGAGCACGCCGTTCACCGCGGTCGACTGCAGGATGCCCACGAGGTTGTCGGCCTGCAGGAACTGCGGCGAGGCGAAGCTGAAGAACACCATCAGCACGACGAGGCTGGCGAAGGCCAGGAGCTTCTGCCGCGTGGCGGGACGCAGGAGCCGGTCCTTCAGCGTCTTCGGCGAGAAGCCCGCCGCAGCGGCGGTGGTGGTCACGGTGGGGGTCGTCAAGGGCAGTCTCCGGTCGTGTTCAGGGGGCGGCTTGTGCGGTCTCGCGCCGGGTGGCGAGCTGCATGATCTTTTCCTGCGAGGCCTCGCGCGCCGAGAGTTCGCCGGTGATGCGGCCCTCGCACATCACGAGCACGCGGTGGCTCATGCGCAGGATCTCGGGCAGCTCCGAGGAGATGATGACGATGGCCTTGCCCTGCGCGGCCAGTTCATTGAGCAGGCGGTAGATCTCGGCCTTGGCGCCCACGTCGATGCCGCGCGTGGGCTCGTCGAAGAAGAGCACGTCGCAGTCGCGCAGCAGCCACTTGGCGATGACGATCTTCTGCTGGTTGCCGCCCGACAGCAGCCGCACCTGCTGGCGCACCGAGGGCGTCTTGATGCCGAGCTGCCGCACGTAGCGCTCGCCGGCCGAGGCAAGCGCAGCCTGGTCGACGAAGAAGCCTGCCGACAGGAAGCGCTTCATGCTCGCGAGCGCGATGTTCGTCTCGACGTCCATGCCGGTGGCGAGGCCGAAGTGCTTGCGGTCTTCCGAGAGATATCCGATGCCGTGGGCCACCGCGTCCTGCGGCGAGGCGATGGCCGCCTTCCGGCCCTTCACGAAGACTTCGCCAGCGTCGATGCGGTCGGCGCCGAACACGGCGCGGGCCAGTTCGGTCCGGCCCGCGCCCATGAGACCGGCAAAGCCCAGGATCTCGCCGCGCCGCAGCACGAAGCTCGCGTCGCGCACCATGCCGCCCCTGCGGATGCCCCTGGCCTCCAGCACCACTTCGTTGGCGGAGGTGTCGGGCATCCCGTGCTCGGCCTCGGCGAGCTGGCGCCCGACCATCATCGCGATGAGCGTGTCCATCGGCGTGCTCGCCATCGGCACGGTGGCGATGTACTGGCCGTCGCGCATCACGGTCACCCGGTCGGCGATGCGCTTCAGCTCATCCATCTTGTGCGAGATATAGACGACGGCCACGCCGCGCGACTTCAGGCGCGCGATGATGCGGAACAGGTCGGCCACCTCCTCGTTGTTCAGCGCGGCGGTGGGCTCGTCCATGATGAGCACGCGCGAATCGAACGACAGCGCCTTGGCGATCTCCACCATCTGCTGCCGGGCCACCGTGAGCTCGCCCACCGGCGTGCGCGGGTCGAGCTTCAGTTTCATGCGCTCGAAGATGCGCTGCGCCTCGCAGCACATGGCTTCCTCGTCGATGAAGACGCCGAAGCGCCCGCGCGGCTCGCGGCCGATGAAGATGTTCTGCGCGGCGCTCAGGTGGTTCATCAGGTTGAGCTCCTGATGGATGATCCCGATGCCCAGCGCCTGCGCGGCGCGTGGGCTTTCGATGTCGACCGGCCGGCCTTCGAGCAGCACCTCGCCCGAATCCTTGCGGTACACGCCCGCCAGCACCTTCATCAGCGTGGACTTGCCCGCGCCGTTCTCGCCCATGAGCGCATGCACTTCGCCGGGCAGCAGCTCGAATTGCGCCCTGTCGAGCGCGCGCACGCCGGCGAAGGACTTGCTCAGGTCGCGGATGGTGACGATGGGTTGCATGGCTGTTCAGTCCGCGGCGAGGCCGTAGAAGCGTTGCGCGGTGCCGTGCCACACCTCGGCCTGCTCCCACGCGGAAAGGCTGCCGATGCAGGCCTGGCTCACCGCGATCCAGCCTGCGTAGTCGCCGGCCAGCGTGAGCACGGGCCAGTCGCTGCCCCACATGAGGCGCGAGGGGCCGAAGCACGCCAGCAGGTGGTCCCACACCGAGCGCAGCACGCGGGTGAACACTTCCGCATCGCGCTGCATCGAGGACAGCGCCTCGGTCCACAGCCCCGAGAACTTGCAGCAGACCTGGGGCAGTGCCGCCAGGGCCGCGATGTCTTCGCGCCAGCGGGCGAAGTCTTCGCCGTCCTGGGCGCCCACCGGCGGCTTGGCGCCGTGGTCGATCACCATCGGCAGCTGCGGCCACCGCTTCGCGAACTGCAGGAGCCACGGAAGGTGCCTCGGATTCACGAGCGCGTCGAAGCGCAGGCCGAGCTTCAGCATGGCGTCCACCGCATCGGGGTGCGGGCGGCGCGCGATCCAGTCGTCTTCGGGCAGGTCCTGCAGCATCGGCCGCACGCCCTTGAACTTGGGGTGCCGGGCCATCCGCTCGAGTGAAGCGGCGGCGTCGGCGCAGCCCAGGTCGACCCAGCCGACCACGCCGCCGATCTCGTCGCGGCTGCCCGCGAGGTCGAGCATGAAGTCGGTCTCGGCCAGGGAATCGGCCGCCTGCACCAGCACCGTCCGGCTCACGCCGTGGGAATGCAGCAGCGGCTGCAGGTCTGCGGGCATGAAGTCGCGCAGCAGCGGCGCCAGCGCAGGCACGTCGGCACGCAGCCACGTGTAGTCGCCGCGCGCGGGCCGCCAGAAGTGCTGATGCGAGTCGATGCGCTGGATCATTTTCGGGTCGCCACGGCAGGTCTGCCGTTCGCCTTGCTTCTCTAGTCCATTCGTGAACAGAGTATTTACATACGAACTTTCAGCGTCAACCTCATCCGATGAGTGCTTACCCGTAGAACGAAACTTGCAAGCAGCGTCTCTTGCTGTTGAAATTCATTGGTGAACAAAACAACTCAAAACGACATCTTGAGCAAGCCCTCCGACGACCAGGAACAGCAGGACCGCTACCGCGCCCCCGCGCTCGACAAGGGGCTGGACATCCTCGAGTTGCTCGCCGACCAGCCCGAGGGCCTGACGCGCGGCGAGATCGTGAAGGCGCTCGATCGCGGCCCGAGCGAGATCTACCGGATGCTCGAAAGGCTGGTGGCGCGGCAATACGTGCTGCGATCGCTCGCCGGCGACCGCTACAGCCTGAGCCTGAAGATGTTCGACCTGGCGCACCGCTACCCGCCGAACCACAGGCTGGTGACCCAGGCGCTGCCGGTGATGGACCGCTACGTGAAGGAAGCCGAGCAGTCCTGCCACCTGGGCGTGTACGACCGGGGCAACGTGCAGATCGTGGCGCAGGTCAACAGCCCCGCGGCGAGCAGCATGACGGTGCGGCCGGGCACGCGCGTGAACCTGCTCGACACCGGCTCGGGCCAGGTGCTGCTGGCCTGCGAGTCCGAGGAGCGTCGCCGGCAGATGCTGGCCGAGCACGTCGCGCTCGACGGCGAGGTGCAGATTCCGCCCGACGAACTGGAACACATGCTGGAGGCGGTGCGCGCCACCGGCTACCGGCAGCGCGAGAGCATGCAGTACTTCGGCGTGATCGACATCTCCTGCCCCATCCTCGGCCCGCGCGGCCATGCGCTGGCGGTGTTGACCACGCCGTACATCCGCCGCATCGACCGGCACGCGATCCCCTCGCTGGACCGCGCGCGCGAGCTGATGCTGCAGGCCGCGCGCGATCTCTCGCTGCTGGCGAACGCCTGAGCGCGCGCCCCCCGCTCAGGCGAACAGCTTTCCGTTGAGCGCGATCCGCACCGTCTTCACCGTGAGAACCGCCAGCGCCACGTTCAGCGCGACCAGCAGCAGGATGGCGATCACCCACAACGGCGCGCTCGCATGCGACTCGGCGTACTTCAGCGCGGCATTCGCGAGCGCGGCCATCGGGAAGCCGATCGCCCACCAGCTCGGCGCGAAGCTGGCACCGCGGCGGAACACCTTCGGCGCGACCACCGCGAACATGAAGAGGCCGAAGTAGAAGAGCAGCGAGGCGAAGCGGTCGATCTCGCCGACGATGTTGGTGTAGGCCAGGAAGCCCACCGCGAAGGGCGCCACCAGGATCATCAGCGAGGGCTCCATCGCGGGAGCGAGCGGGTCGCGGTGCACGAGGCGACCGACGATCATCGTGAAGAGCACGAGCGCGAGCACCACGCCGATCGCGCTCGCGGCCAGGTTGACTTCAGGAGCCCACGCCATCGGCATGTGCGCACCCGTCACGGGAATGTCCAGCGTGGCAACGCCGGGGATGATCCACGCCGGCACGGCGAGCGCAGCGTCCACCTGCCCCTTCAGCAGCCGCGACAGGCCGATGAAACTCAAGGCAAAGGTCGCGAGCATCCCCACCGTCCAGGCGAAGTGCGCGAGAGGCGCGCTGTAGGGCGCGACGATGGTAGACAGCAGCAGGACGGAGATCGCGATGGTGCCGAAGAAGTTGCCCGCCACCGGGTGATGGAACTCCGCGCGCACCGCTTGCGGATGCCGCGCCAGCTTCGTCAGGTAACCCGCCGCGATCAGCAAGAACACGACCAGCGCGAAGGCGCCGATGGCCTCGCCGACGATGGCCGGCGCGCCCAGGCTGTCGTGCGCGAGCCGCCAGGCGAGGGCCAGGCCCGACAGGCCCATCACGGAAGCGAAGAGGTTGACCGGGAGATTGCGCACGGAGCCCTGCACGCGCGGCGCGGCCGCCGGGGAGGAAGGATTGAGGGGATTCAGAGGGTCCAGAGCCTGTTCCTGCATGTTGTTCTCCTTGGCTGGATTTGCATTAGTTGGTATTTTCCGCCAGACTCACCAGGCCATTTCCATCAACTCGCGGCGTTTTCCGCCAATCCCCGGGCCTTGTCCGCCATGCGTGTCGCCATCCTCGCCTTCCCCCGTTTCCAGCTGCTCGACGTGGCCGGCCCCGCCGACGTCTTCGCGGAGGCGTCGCAGCAGCTGGGCGACCGGCGCGCCTATCACGTGCAGGTCATCGGCGCGGGCGAAGGCATGCTCAAGAGCAGCAGCGGGCTGCGGCTGGGCGTGGATTCGACGGTCGCCACGCATCGCGGCGCCATCGACACCCTGCTGGTCGCGGGCAGCCCGCGCGTGGAAGACATGGCGGCCGACACGCAGCTGCAGGAGTGGCTGCGGCGCCAGGCGCGCACGGTGCGCCGCTACGGCTCGGTGTGCAGCGGCGCCTTCGTGCTGGCCGCCAGCGGGCTGCTCGACGGCAAGCGCGTGGCCACGCACTGGAAGCTCGCCGGCCAGCTCGCATCGGACTACCCGCTCGCCAACGTCGAGTCGGACGCCATCTACGTGCGCGACGGCCAGCTCTTCACCTCCGCCGGCGTCACGGCCGGCATGGACCTCGCGTTGGCGATGGTGGAGGAAGACCACGGCCGCGACCTCGCGCTGAGCGTGGCGCGGCAGCTGGTGATGTTCCTCAAGCGCCCCGGCGGACAGAGCCAGTTCAGCGCCCACCTGGCGGCGCAGACCTCGGAGCGCTCCGCCATGCGCGAGATACAGGACCACGTGCTCGCGAACCTCAAGGACGACCTCTCCGTGCCCGCCCTCGCCCAGCGCGCCGGCATGAGCGAGCGCAACTTCGCGCGCATCTTCCGCAGCGAGACCGGCACCACGCCGGCCGAGTTTGTCGAGAATGCGAGGATCGACGCCGCCCGCCGGCTGGCCGAGGAATCCGACCTGCCGGCCAAGCGGCTGGCCGACGCGGTGGGCTATGCGAACGTGGACGGCTTCAGGCGCGCATTCGGCCGCCGCCTGGGCGTGAGCCTGGTGGAGTACCGCAGGCGCTTCGCCAGCTGAGTGAGAGAGAGTCGAGAGCCGCCGCACCACGACAACCGGAGCGCAGCATGCAGATCGAGCCATTCGACGAGGGACTGGACCAGCGCAACATCCTCGCCTACGACCCGGCCTACGCCGAAGTCTTCGCCGACGCGCGCGCGTACGTGCAGTCGAGGCTGCCCGGCGTGGAGCTGGTGCACATCGGCAGCACGGCCGTCGTCGGACTGCGCGGCAAGCCCATGATCGACATGGCCGCCATCACCGCGCGCGAGAACCTGCGCGAGGAGCAGGCGGCGTTCGAGCGCATCGGCTTTCACCGCCGCCCGGTCTGGGTCGACCGCGACGAGAAGCCGTATGTCTGCGGTTCGGTGCTGCACGGGGGGCGGCGCTTCAACCTCAACATCCACGTCTGCCACCGCGGCGACCCGGTCCACAAGGATTCGCTGGCCTTCATCGACATCCTCGAGCGCCGCCCCGACCTGCGCCTCAGGTACGAGCAGGCCAAGGACCGCGCCCACGCCGTCGATCCGGCCAATCCCCAGATATACAACCGCGAGAAAGAGGCTGTAATCAAGGAAATCGAGGCCCAGATTCCCAGGGAGTGACAGTTCCAGCGACGCACCGGGCCGCACTGCCCGCCCGATGCACGGAGGTGAACCGAGATGCCCGCTGCCATGTTTGCCGCCCTGTTCTTCACGGTGGCGCTGCTCGTCACGACGGCCTACTTCATCATGGGCTCGATCCCGCTGCTGGTGCTCAAGCACGACACGCCGCTGGACGCGCGCTTCGTGCGCGGCTTCTTCAACCTCTACTACGTCGCCGCCTTCATCACCGCGAGCGCGACGGCGGTGAGCTTCGCGTCGGCGGGCCGGCTGGGCATCGCGGCCGGTGCGGCGGCACTGGCAGCGATCGCCGTGGTGCTGCGCAGGAAGGTCATTCCGAAGATGGACGCGCTGGGCACGCAGATCCAGGCGAACTACATGGACGCGATCCCGGGGTTCCGCAGAACCCACGTGGTCGCGATCCTGATCAACATCGCACAGCTCGTGGCGATCGTCTGGACGCTGATCGCCATGAGCCGCCAGGCATAGCTTCCGTTCAGTCGGCGTAGACGCCGGCCGCCTTGATCACCGGCGTCCACTTCGCGATCTCGTCGATCACGAACTTCTTGTGGCCTGCCGGCTCGATGCGGCTATCGGTCGCCACCACGGCGCCGAGCTGCTCTTCGCGGTGGATGAAGTCGGGGTCCTTCAACGCGACCTTGAGCGCATCGTTGAGCTTCTTCAGCACCGGCGCGAGCGTGCCCTTGGGCGCATACAGGCCGTGCCAGATCGTGACCTGGAAGTTCTTCAGGCCGGCCTCGTCGAGCGTGGGCAGGTCCTTCAGCATCGGCAGCGCGAGCCGCTTCGAGGTGGTGACCGCGAAGGCCTTCACCTTGCCAGCCTGGATCTGCGGCGTGGTGTTGGTGGTCTGGTCGCACAGCAGGTCGATCTGGCCGCCGATCAGGTCGGTGATGGCGGGGGCCGTGCCCTTGTACGGCACGGGCGTCATCTCGGTCTTGGTGGCGCTCTGGAAGAGCAGCCCGCACAGGTGCGAGGCCGAGCCCACGCCGGCGTTGCCGAGGTTGATCTTGCCCTTGTTGGCCGCGATCCAGCCGCTCAGCTCCTTGTAGTTGGCGGCCGGGATGCTCGGCTTGGAGATGAGCGTCATCGGCACGTCGTTGACGATGCCCAGGTACTCGAAGTCAGTCTCGACCTTGAACGGCACGTTGCGCACCAGGCTCGGCACGGTCGCCATCGCGATGTGGTTGAGCAGCAGCGTGTAGCCGTCGGGCGCGGCGCGCGCCACCTTGGTCGCGCCGATGGAGCTGCCCGCGCCGGGCACGTTGTCGATGATGACGGTGCTGCCGCCCAGCGGCTTGCGCAGCGCCTCGGCGAGGTCGCGCGCGACGCGGTCGGTCGGGCCGCCGGCCGCGAAGGGCACGACGATGGTGACGGGCTTGCCGCCCGGAAAGTCCTGCGCATGGGCAGCGACGGCGGCAGCGGCGATCGCCGCGAGGGCGAACAGTTTCTTCATGATGTCTCCGTGACGTTGGATTGAAAAAAAATCAGGGCGTGCGCGAAGGCACGCGGCTTTCGAGCGCGGGCGGCTGCCACGCGGGCTGGATGTGGCAGCCGTTCTTGCCGTCGGTGTCGTAGCGCGGCATCAGCGCCTTGCAGCGTTGCGCAAGGCCTTCGGGCGTGGGCTTCTCGCCCTTGTCGATCCAGTCGAGCAGCGCGGCGAAGAGCGCGGGGTATTCCGAATCGCTCAGGTAGCTGTGCTCGCGCTCGCTGCTGAAGCTCTGAACCAGCAGGTCGCCGGTGCCTGCCGCGTCGCGGATGCGGCGGTAGGAGTTCTCGAGTTCGACGAAGGCCGTGGGGTCGTCGATGGCGTGCAGGCCCACCGTGGGCAGCGCGGTGCGGCCGGTGGGCTGGCTGTCGGCCGCGAGCGCACCCTTGGCCTGCGGGTCGGCCGCGTAGCGCAGCACGCCGGCATTGAGCGCCGCGTCGTCGGCCGAGCCGCTGTAGACCACGCCGATGTTGCCGAAGGGATTGCGGCCCTCGAGCCGCTTCTGCACCAGATCCTGGAAGAGCCACGTCGCCCAGGTGAGATGGCCCAGCAGCGAGCGCTCCTGGATCTTCACGACCGAAACAATGGTCTTCAGCCGCGCCGCCTGCTCGGGCGTGCGCTGCGCGGCGGGCAGGCCGATGCCGGTGCACTCCTTCACGCGCGCGGCGAGGTCGGCGCGCGTGAGCTTCGAATCGAGCGGCAGGCCCATCCACAGCGGGTACTGCGGCTCGTCGGGGCGCGGATGGTTGCGGCAGACGTACTGGTAGACCACGCGCAGGTCGAGCCGGAAGTCGTAGGCGCTGTTTCCGCCGCCGAGCACGCCGCTGGTGAGCAGCAGGCCGTCGTAAGGCGATTTGGCGCCGCCGGCCGGCGCATAGAGCTCCGCCGCTTTCGCCGCCACGCCCGCGCCATAACTCTGCCCGTGCAGCAGCGTGCGGTGCGGCTGGCCGAAATGGCGCACGAAGATCCGGCGCAGGCGCTCGGTATCTTCCGCCGCCATGGTCACGCCGTAGCCGCCGCGCCGGTAGGTGGAGGCGGCCCATGCGTAGCCGGCCTTCACGGTGACGGCCCAGCGCTTGAGGTCTTCCTCGCTGCGCTCCAGCTTGGGCGGACCGGTCTCGGGGCCGCCGTGGGCGTGCATCACGAGCACATGGCCGGCGTTGCTCGTCCAGCCCTGGGGAATCGCGATCCAGTAGAAGGAACCGGCGCCGTCTTCACCGGTGTAGCAGCGGGCCGATTCGGGCACGGGCGAGGGGCAGGCTGCGGGCTTAGGGCCGGAGGGTGCGGCCTGTGCATGCATGGCGGATGCCGCACCCAGCAGTGCGAGGGCCGTGGATGCCGCGAAGCGGGACAGGGGGTTTTTCAATGACGTACTCCGAGTTCGAGCGCCGCCTTTGTCGCGTCCGTCGAAACGAATGCGAGGACGCCGCTGTTGAAGATGAAATTGCCCGGCCGGCCGGCATCGGCCTGTGCCACGCCGAGCACCGGTGTGTCGTAGCCCAGCATGGCCGCGGCACCTGCGAGATTGAAGCCGCTGCCGGCCACCGTGGCATCGTGGTTCTCGCCCTTGACGCTGAGCAGCGCATAGCTTCCGTCCGCCGTGCCGCTGACCAGGCTCTGCTGCAGGCCGAAGAGGCGCATGCCCGCGTTTGCCGCCGACTCGCGCACCAGGTGCACCGGCACCGCCGCGCCGTTGACGAGCCCGATGACCATCGAGCCGGTGAGCGTGCCGCCGGTGGTCACGGCGCTGCCGGTCGGCGATGTGGTGAACAGGTCGAAGGCGTCGCGGGTGCCGTTGTAGGTGATGTAGCCCTTCTCGGTCTGCGCGCAGGTCGTGTCGTAGATCACGAAGCCGTTGGCGGCATCGCGGCAGTATTGGAAGGTGCCGGCATTGCGCAGACGCACCGCCAGCGCCTGCGCGGTCGTGCCGCCGGTGCCCTGCTGCACGCCCACCGCATTGAAGATGTTCGACACCGGGTTGAACACCGTCGGCGTCGCCGCATTCTGGAAGGTGTTCTGGAACGCCAGCAGGGGCGCGAAGCCGCCGCCGCTCGGGGCGTTCACGCCGCCCGACAGCACCCCGCCGGCACCGAAGCTGAACACCGCCCCGCTCTCCGCGCTGGCATAGCTGCAGTTCCCCTCCGACACCAGCGTGCCGGTGCGCACCGTGCCGGCCGTGCGCTGCAGGCTCGCGTCGATGGTCACCGTGTAGGCCATCGTGCCCGGGTCGATCTGCACGCGCAGCTCCTCGCCGAAGCTGTCGCCGCCCTTGTAGGTGGTGACGGCCGCAGGCAGGTTCGGGCAGGCGAGCGGATCGCCGACCTCCGTCACGCAGCTGTAGTTGACGGCCGCGTCCAGGCTGCCGCTGCCGCGGTACTTGGGCCAGGCCGGGAACAGGCACAGAGGACGCGTGCGGCCGTAGGTGCCAGCCACCGCGTCGACCGCGACGCCGGTGGCAGGCGCGAGGCCGTTCTCCACCCAGCCTTCGAGCGCGGCCAGCGAGTCCCAGTTGGGAATGAAGCTGCCGGTGCCGTGGCCCATGCCGGGCACGGTGTAGAAGCGCACGCTCCGGTCGACCGACGCCTGCCCCAGCGTGGCGACGAGCTGCTTGTAGTAGTCGATGGTCGAGTTCGGGCTGATCACTTCGTCGGCCAGGCCGTGCAGCATGATGAGCCGGCCGCCGCGCCCGAAGAAGGGCGCGAGGTTCGGGTTGGTCGCGTCGGTGAGGTTCGACACCTCGGTCACGCGCGCCGCGTAGCTGCCCGGGTTCAGCGGATCGAAGCCCAGCGTGTCGAAGTTCGCGATGCGCGTGACGAAGAACTTCACCCACTGGTCGCCGGTGACGTACATGTTGGCGTCGGCCGACGTGGCGGGGTTGCCCGGCACCTTGCGCGTGCCCAGGTCGCGCGTGGTGAAGGGGCCCGCCACCAGCGCGCCTTCGAGCAGGTTGTAGCCGCCCGCGCGCTTCACGCCGTTGGCCAGCGAGTAGGTCGTGAATTCGAGCGGCGACTCGATGGTCTTCACGGTGTCGAGTTGGGCGTCCGACAGGCAGGTCTTGGCCGTCTTCGTACCGCCGGGGCAGCGCAGCGAGGCCAGGAGCTGTGCATTGAGCTGGCGGCAGCTCTCGACGTTGCTCACGATGTTGTCGGCCGCGCCGTCGAGCTTGTCGCAGGCCTGCATCGCGGCCTTCTGCACCATCAGTGTCTCGCTCAGGTCCATCCAGCCTGCGGCGCCGTTGTTGTAAAGGGCGCGGCCCACGGCCACGTTCGACAGGCGCGTGCCGGTGTAGTTGAGCGCGGGCTCGTTGGCGATCACGCCGTCGTAGTCCAGCGGCCAGCGCTGGATGTAGCTCAGCGCATCGCGCCCGCCCGTAGAGGTGCCCAGGAAGTAGGCGTGCTTCGGCGCCACCCCGTAGCGCGCGAGCACCAGGGCCTGCGCCACGTCGCGCGTCTTCTTGAGCGAGTTGCCGCCGTAGTTGGCGAGCTGCTCGTCGTTGGCCGCGAACTTGCCGTCGGTGATGCTGCCCGACTGGTGGCCCGAGTCGTCGCCGTAGGTGGCGTAGCCCAGCGCGAGCGGCGCGGGCTTGCCGGCGGGGCCGAAGCGGATGACCTCGGTGCCGTCGATCAGCACGCCGTCGAAGCCGCCGCCGCCGAAGTGGATGGTCTTCTGGTTCCACTTCTCGGGCAGGTTGACCGCGAAGTTGATGGACTGCGAATTCGGGTCGACCGGCTGGATGGTGCCGCGCACGCGGCAGTAGTCGCCGAGCGTGTTGCCCGCATCGCTCGCGGCGACGGGCGTGGCACTGGTGACGGTGGCGCCCTGCGTGGGCAGGCTGATCAGCGAGGCCGGCAGGCTCCGGCCTGCGAGGTCGGCGCAGGATGCGACCGGCTGCACGGGCGGAGGCGGCGTGTTGTCGGGCGGGTCGCCTGCCGGTGGGTTGTCGCCCACGCCGGCGGGCGGCGTGCTGGTCGGGGGCAGGAAGGCGAAGCCGCCTCCTCCTCCCCCGCCTCCGCCGCCGCAAGCGGCCAGGGCCAATGAGATGCCGATCGCACTGGCGACGGCGAGGAACTTCGATGCAGGGCGCTCTTTGCGCATGGACTTGTCTCCGGCATGCGGCCTCGTTGGACCGCTTGTTCTTGAATGGGCGGCCGGAAGATAGATTCGGTGTGACCTAGGGTCAAATAAAATAACAAGGCACTTCTCATATCAAAAACATATGGACATACGGGCACTGCGCTACTTCGCCGCCGTCGCCGAGACCGGCCACATGACGCGCGCGGCCGAGCAGCTGGGCATCCAGCAGCCGCCTTTGAGCCTGCAGATCAAGGCGCTCGAACGCGAGCTGGGCGTGCTGCTGTTCCGCCGCCATCCGCGCGGCGTGGCGCTCACCGATGCGGGCCGGCTGTTCCAGGCCGAGGCGCTGCGCATGCTGCAGGACATGGATGCGATGAAGCAGCGCATGACCCGGGTGGCCAAGGGCCAGGCCGGCAGGCTGGCGGTGGGCTTCACCAGCTCGGCGGCGGCGCACCGCTTCATGCCCGACGCGCTGCGCGAGTTCCGCCGCGCCTACCCCGACGTCGAGCTGCAACTGCGCGAGGACAACGCTGCCGAGCTCACCGAGGCGCTGGCGGCCGGCCGCCTGCACTGCGGCCTGCTGCGCGTGCCGGTCGCGCGGCCCGAGGGGCTGCTGTTCGAGACGCTGCTGCGCGAGCCGGTGCTGGTCGCCATGCCGAGCGACCACCGCCTTGCCCGTGGCCGCGACAAGGACTCGCGGGCGCTGCCGCTCGCCAGACTCTGCGAGGAAGGCATCATCCTCGTGCGGCGTCCGGGCGCTCCGGGCCTGTATGCCGACCTGCTCGCGCTGTGCCACGCCAAGGGGCTGCGCCCGCGTGTGGTGGCCGAAGTCGATCGAATGATGACCAACCTCAATCTCGTGGCCGCAGGGGTCGGCCTCTCGGTGGTGCCTGCGTCGATGCACGGCGTGCACGCGCACGCCATCGCCTACGCGCGGCTGGCCGACGGCGGGCAGCTCGACGCGCCGCTCACGCTGGTCTCGCGCGCCGAGGAAGACAACCTGCCCGCGCTGAATTTCGCGGCGCTGCTGCGCAGGCTGGCGCAGGAGAACCCCGGCTCATGACACGGCTGGGCCGCCGCCACCTGCTGCAGCGCGCAGGCACCCTGCTGGCCGCGGCCTGCGCATTGCCCGGCGTGCTGCGGGCGGCACCCGCGCAGTGGCCGAACAAGCCGGTCCGCCTGATCGTGGTCTACCCGCCCGGCGGCGTGAGCGACGGCATGGCGCGCGTGCTGGCCGAGCCGCTCGCACGTTCGCTCGGCGTGCCGGTGATCATCGAGAACCGCCCCGGTGCCGGCGGCAGCCTCGGCATGGATGCGCTCGCCCGTTCGGCCCCGGACGGCAGCACGCTGGCCTTCTCCGCCATCAGCCCTCTCACGCTGCACCCGCTGCTCGCGCGCGTTCCCTACGACCCGATGCGCGCCTTCATGCCCGTGGCCAGCGTGATGCGCACGCCGGTGCTGGTGGCGGGCACCCCCGCCTTCACCGGCCGCGGCTTCGGCGAGCTGATCGCGCGGGCGCGCAGGCAGCCCGGCGAGGTGCGATGGGCCACCTCGGGCGTCGCCACCATCGGTCACCTCGTGCTCGCGCAGGTGCGCGTGCAAAGCGGCACCGAGATCACGCACATCCCCTACCAGGGCGGCGGCCCGCAGCTCAACGATGCGCTCAGCGGCCAGTTCGAGGTGCTCTCCACCAACGTCGCCGCGCAGCAGCTGCAGTACATCGAAGGCGGCCGCTTCCAGGCGCTGGCCGTGGGCGCTCCGGCACGCATCGATGCACTGCCCACGGTGCCGACCCTCGCGGAACTCGGCTTCGAGAAGGCCAACCGCGATTCGCTCTTCGGCATCTTCGCGCCGGCCCGTACGCCGGGCGCGGTAGTGCAGATGCTCAACGCCGAGATCAACCGCGTGCTCGAAAGCGATGCGGTGCGCTCCCGGTTGCGCGCGGCCTACAACCTGCCAGCGGGCGGCGGCAGCGACGCCTTCGCGCACGAGATCGCGCTGGACAGGCGGCGCAACCGGGAGCTGGTGACGGGGGATCGGTCGCAGTTCGACTGAACGCGGTGGCTTGCCGACTACTTCTCGGCTACCCAGAGCCGAGGGTAGTCGGCGACGAAGCTGTCGGCCGTCACGCTCAGCGTGGCCGCGTAGTCGAAGCGCTTCGCCTCGTAGGCGTACTCGGTCTCGCTGCGCCGCTCGTAGCGCTGCATCAGTTCGCTGAGCACGCCGCCGCCGTCGATGTCGAGCCACGCGGCGGGGGCGTCGGCGCACTCGCCCTTCGCGAGGCCCAGGCGGCGCAGCTGCAGCAGGTTGGTGGCGGGCGTGAAGCCCAGGTCGAGGTCGATGCAGTGCGAGAGGTCGGACACGGGCTCGTCGTTGAGCTTCCAGTGGCCGCGCGCGTCGCGGGCGATCGAGAGGTCGACCGCCGAGTCGCCGAGCCATCCGCGCACCGTGCCCCACTGGGTGTGCCATAGCAGGTCGCAGCGCACGCGGTAGTGCAGCTGGCCGATGCGGCCGTCTTCCAGCCGGAACACGGCTGCACCGTCGAGTTGCCAGGCCGAGGCATTGCGTTCGAGGCGGCAGGCATCGTGGCCCGGTACGTCGAGCCTGCGCCAGAGGATGGAGGCGACCGTTTGCATGGCGCGCATGATGGCACCGGCATGCAGCGCGGCGCAAGCAATGACCCGCCGCCCCGCAGGTGCCAGTCAGGTTCGGGGGAGACGATTTCCGTGCATGACGCCACCGGCAGACCCCCCTCCCCCCGCGGACTCCGCGCAGCCCTCCGGTCCGCCGGCGCCGCGCTGGCTCGACTGGATCGACCGCGTCGCGATGACCTTCGCCGTCGCCATCGCGCTGCTGCTCTTCGCGCAGTGGCCGCTGCGCGACCTCGCCGGCTCCGGCAACGGCCCGACGCAGGCCAACGACCTCGCGCAGTGGCTGTTCGCGCTGTATGTGGCGGTGGCGCTGAGGCACGCCGGACGGCGCGGCGCGCACCTGGTGGCCCGGCCCGACCTGGCGGCCGACACCGCCGGGCGCCATGTGCGGCTGCGCCGCATCGGCGCGGCGCTGTGCGTGCTGCCCTGGTCGCTGTTCCTGGTCTTCACCGCGGCTGCGCCGGTGATGCGCTCGGTGGAGGCGCTCGAGCTCTTTCCCGACACCTTCAACCCCGGCTATTTCATGATCAAGGTGGCCTTGCTGCTGCTCGCCGCGCTGCTGGCGGTGCAGAGCGCGCTCGACCTCTGGCAGGAGCTGCGCCCGGCGAACCCGCCAGAAGACACCGGCCAACCGGGACAGCCCGGCCCGTAGATGCCCTGGCTCGGACTCGCCCTGCTCGCGCTGGCCCTGGCGCTGATGATGACCACCGGCTGGCCGACCTACGCCGTGCTGCTGGGCACATGCACGATCGGCGCGCTGGCCGGCCTGGCACTGGGTGCCTTCGACCTCGCGCTGCTGCAGAACCTGCCATGGCGCATCGTCGGGCTGCTGGAGCACGACCTGCTGCAGGCGCTCGCGCTCTATGCGCTGGTGGGCGCACTGCTCAACCGGCTGGCGCTCGCCGGCCACCTGTACCACGGCCTGCGCAAGGTGCTGGCCCTGGTCGCGCCGCGCGCGGCCCCCGAGCTCGCCGGCATGGCGCTGGGGCTGCTGCTCGCGCCGATGAACGGTTCGGTGGGCGCCAGCCTGCTGACGCTCGCCCGCACCGCCGGCCAGGGCTGGACGCGCGAGGGACTGCCCCCGGCGCGGCGAACTGCACTCGTGGCCGTGACCAGCACGCTGGGCGTGATCGTGCCGCCCTCGCTGGTGCTTCTGCTGCTCGGCGACGCAATGCTGCGCGCGCACACCGAGGGCATGAACATGGCACGCGAACTGGCGCTGCCTTCGGCGAGCACGGCCAGCCGCGTCGTCAACACGCAGGACATCCTGCAGGCCGCGCTGGTGCCTGCCGCCGCGCTGCTGGTCGGCTGGCTCGCCGTGGCATGGCTAGGCGCGCGCGGCAAGCCAAGGGACGCCGTGCCGCGCGAACCGCTGAGCCGCGGCGAGGGCTGGACCTTGCTGCTGGTGCCGCTGCTGATCGGCGCGCTGCTGGTACTGGTCACGCTCGGCAGGGTGCGCGCGGTGGAAGGCGCGGCTGCCGCCTGCGTGCTGCTGCTGGCGTGGGGCCTGCTGTCGCGCCAGCTCACGCGTGCGGTGCTGTGGCAGGTGCTCGACGACGCGATGGCGCTCACCGGCGCGCTCTATGCGCTGCTGGTGGCCGCCACCACCTTCTCGCTGCTGCTGCGCGGCTTCGGCACCGACGGACTGATCGCGCGGCTGATGCTGTCGCTGCAGCAGCATCCGATGATCGGGCTCGCGGTGGTGCTGGCGGTGCTGCTCGCCTTTGCCTTCGTGCTCGACGCCTTCGAGCTGATCTTCCTCATCGTGCCCATCGTCATGCCGCCTGTGCTCGCACAGCTCGACGACGCGGCCTGGATCGCCACGCTCACGCTGCTGGTGCTGCAGGCCGGCTTCCTGCTTCCGCCCTTCGGCTACGCGCTGGTGCTGGCGCGCGGGCAGGTGAGGCCGCGGCCGCCGGCGGCCGCCCTCGCGCGGGTGCTGGCGCCGTATCTCGCGGTGCTCGCCACTGTCACCGCGCTGGTGATGGCGCTGCCCCAGACCACGCGCTGGCTGCGCGCCTCGCCCACCGCGCTCATGCCCGCCGGGCCGATGAACGACGAGGCGGTGGAGCGCCTGATGCGCGAGATGGCGCCGCCCGATACGGGCGACAGCGCCCCGCCGCCAGAGGAGAAATAGCCGCGCATGGCGTGCCGCACAATGCGCGTCCATGACCTTCCGGCTCCCAGCAGTCATCGCCCTCGCCCTGTCTCTGCTCCTGGCCGGCGCCGCCCGCGCGTCGACGCAGCTGAAGGACGGCGACATCGTCTTCCACACCTCGCGCTCGGCCCAGAGCCTCGCGGTGCAGCGCGCGACCGGCTCGCGCTACAGCCACATGGGCATCGTGCTGACGAAAGACGGCAAGCCCTACGTGTTCGAGGCGGTCTCCACCGTGCGCTACACGCCGCTCGCGCAATGGACGGCGCGCGGGAACGGCGGGCACTACGTGGTCAAGCGGCTGCGCAATGCCGACACGCTGCTCACGCCGGGTGCCGTTGCAAGGCTGCGCGCCGGCACGGCCGACTTCGAAGGCCGCCCCTACGACCTGACCTTCGAATGGTCCGACCAGCGCATCTATTGCTCCGAACTCGTGTGGAAGCTCTACCAGCGCGCGCTGGGCGTGCGCATCGGCGAGCTGCAGAAGATCCGCGAATTCAACCTGAAGGACCCGGCCGTTCGCGCCAAGATGCGCGAGCGCTACGGCGACAGGGTGCCGATGGACGAGCCCGTGATGTCCCCCGTGGCGATGTTCGACTCGCCGCTGCTGGTGACGGTGGAGACGCGCTGACCGGGCCGGGCGAATCGCCCCGCACGCGCAAGCAGCGCCCAGCCGCGAGACAATTGTTACCGTGAGCTCCCAGACCCCATCGGCACCAAAGATCCGCCGCATCGCGCACCTCGACATGGACGCCTTCTACGCGTCCGTCGAGCTGCTGCGCTACCCGCAGCTCAAGGGCAAGGCGGTGGTGATCGGCGGCGGGCGCAGGCGCGTGGACGAGGCCATCCGCAACCTGCCCGAAGGCGGCACGCTGGCCGACATTCCGGTCGAAGACTTCCCGCTGCTCAAGGACTACACCGGCCGCGGCGTGATCACCACCGCCACCTACCCCGCGCGGCAGTTCGGCGTGGGCTCGGCAATGGGGCTCATGAAGGCGGCCAAGCTGTGCCCGCAGGCGATCATCCTGCCGGTGGACTTCGACGAGTACCGCCGCTACTCGCGCGCCTTCAAGAAGATCATCCTGGAGGTCGCGCCGCTCATGGAAGACCGGGGCGTGGACGAGGTCTACATCGACTTCACCGACGTGCCCGGCGGCCAGCGCGAGGGCGGGCGCTCGCTGGCCCGGCTGCTGCAGAAGGCCATCTTCGACGCCACCGGGCTCACGTGCTCCATCGGCGTGGCGCCCAACAAGCTCATCGCCAAGATGGCGAGCGAGTTCAACAAGCCCAACGGCATCTCGATCGTCTACGAGGACGACCTGGAAAAGCTGATCTGGCCGCTGCCCTGCCGCAAGGTGAACGGCATCGGCCCCAAGGCCGACGAGAAGCTCAAGCGCTTCGGCATCGAGACCGTGGGCCAGCTCGCGGCGCGCGACCGCGACTGGCTCATCGCCAACTTCGGCAAGGCCACCGGCGCGTGGATGCACGAGGTGTCATGGGGTCGCGACGACCGCCCCGTGGTGACCGAGAGCGAGCCGGTGTCGATGAGCCGAGAGACCACCTTCGACCGCGACCTGCACGCGGTGCGCGACCGCGCCGAACTGGGCGCGATCTTCACCAGGCTGTGCGAGCAGCTGGCCGCCGACCTGCAGCGCAAGGGCTACGTGGGCAAGACCATCGGCATCAAGCTGCGCTACGACGATTTCAGGATCGCCACGCGCGACCAGACCATCGACCGCTTCACCGACGACGCCAAGACCATCCGCCAGACCGGCGGCCTGTGCCTGAAGCGCGTGCCACTGGAGCGGCCCCTGCGCCTGCTGGGCGTGCGCGTGGGCACGCTGGCAAAGGCCGGCAGCCCCGAGGCCCTGGCGCCCGCCGCCACCGGCACGCACCGCGCGGCGGCCGAGCCGGTGGCGACCACCGCGTCGCTCTTCTGAGGGCGCGATGGCCGGACGCTGGCTGCGGCGCATCGTCTTCACCCTGCTGGGCTTCGTCGCACTCGTGGGCCTGTACGTGGCCACGGCCTGCGCACTGGTGCTCTGGCCCGCCAACGCCGAAGCACCGAAGAATGCGGTCGCCGAGGTGCAGGCCTGGGTGCTGAGCAACGGCGTGCACACCGACTACGTGTTCCCGATCCGCTCGGCCACCGTCGACTGGCTGCAGCTCTTTCCGCTGAAGGACTTCAGGGCATCGCCACCCGACGCCGAATTCATCGCCATCGGCTGGGGCGATCGCGAGTTCTACCTGAACACACCCACCTGGGCCGACCTGACCGCATCGCGCGCGCTCGCAGCCCTGGCCGGCGGCAACCGCGCGCTGCTTCACGTGAGCTACCTGCGGCGCGGCCAGCTGGGGCAAGGCGCCTTCGCGCTGCCGCTCACGCAGGCGCAGTACGCGCGGCTCGCAGCCTACGTGCGCGCCGCGCTGCCATCGGGCCGCGCCACACCCATCGCGGGCGCGCACTACGACAACCAGGACGCCTTCTACGAGGCCGAAGGCGGCTACAACCTCTTCGAGACCTGCAACACCTGGACCGGCCGCGGCCTGCGGCAGGCAGGCGTCACCGCGAGCCGCTGGACGCCGTTCGACTTCACGGTGACGTGGCACCTTGAGCCGGTGCGGCCCGGCGCGATCCGGTAGAAGTCAGTAGAGGTGCGGCTCCTCGTTGAACACGCGCACCGGCGGCGTGCTCGCGAAGACGTCGAGCGCGTGCGTGCGATCCACGCACATGAGGTTGGTCGCGCGCCTCTCCCAGGCCCAGCCATCCCACCCGTTGGCACGCCGGTGCGTCACCACGCGCAGCCACTGGCCGGGCCGCAGGACGCCCAGCGGTTGCGGCCGACCGGTGTGCCGCACCGCGCCGCCGTGCCACCATCCGATGGCCATGCCGCCCGGCTGCGCGCGCCATTCATAACCCTGCTCGCGCAGCTGGTGCGCGTTCCATGACTTCCAGGCGGCTGGCGCGACAGACTGGCTCTCTAACGCCCCGCCGTCGGGACGCAACGAGATCTCCTGCCACAGCACGCCGCCCACGACGGGCGGCTCCAGCAGTTGCATCTCGAGCCCGGTGAGGGGCAGGCGCATCGGCGCCTGGTTGCGCAGCCTGCCTTGCTCCGCATCGCGCCCGGCTTTCGTCCAGAGGCAGCGGATGCTCTGCACGGCCAGCCACATGGCGGGATCGTCCGTCACGTTCAGGGCTTCGGCACCCCGCCCGACCACTTCGACCAGTTCGCGACGATGTGATCGACCACGCGGCTGCCCACCAGCTCGATGTTCTCCACCGTCTCGGCGAAGCCGCCGGCCGTCTCGCCAGGTGCGGGGTCGAGGTGCTGCAGCGTGGTTTCCTTCGGGTTGCCCTGGTCGAAGTTGACGGCGCCGCGCAGGCTCATCACGCGGTCGGTGCCGTGGGTGCGCTTGATGACGAGGGTGATGGCGGCGGCCTCCATCTCGGTGATGACGTAGTCGTCGGCGCCGTAGAGCTTGGCGATGTACTGCGCCTGCTTCGACATGCCGGGGCCATGGAAGAAAGTGTCGCCGGTCATGTGGGTGCCGGTGCCGACGAAGGGTGCGCGGCGCGCGGCCGCGTCGGGGTAGCGCAGGCGGTACTTGCGGGCCGATTCGGAGTCCTTCAGGGGCGTGTCGGCCGAGAGCTTCATGGCCCAGCTCACGAGATCGGGGTTGAGCTTGAAGCGGCGGTATTCCTCGTAGCCCTTGCGCGGCATGAAGGTGGGCTCGCCGGGCTTGTTCTCCTCGGGCGCCCAGCGGTGGCCCAGGTCGTAGTCGACCAGCCATGTGGCCCAGCTGACCTCGCCGATGGTGCCGCGCGAGGGCGGCGTGCCGGCCACGCCCGAGATGACGTAGTAGCTCTGCGAGAAGTCGAACTGCGGGTTCAGCAGGATGGCCTGCATCGACGACGACGAATTCACCTTGCCCATGCCGAGCACCGAGCCGCACACGCCGTCGGCGTTGCAGTACACGGGCTGCAGCGCGCCGGGCACCGTGATGGCCTTGGCGTCCTTCCAGTAGCGCTCGTACCAGTGCTGGAACTCGCCGGCACGGTCGCCGGTGTTCTTGCCGATCTCGAACATGGCGGCGACGAAGACCTTGACCTTCACGGGCGCGGCCGCAGCAGGAGCCGTGGTCGTGGACGTGGAGGCGCAGGCGGTGAGCAGCAGCGCCGCTGCCGGCACGGCCAGCCAGCGGGCGGCGAAAAGGGAAGACTTAGACGAACTCATTCTGGAACCCGGTAAGAGAGAGAAAAACTGCGGAGAAGATCGGAGGCACCGGCGCCGCAAGCGCACCCGGCGCACCGCCGGCGCCTGCGGCGTCCTACACCCGTGGATTGTCGGTGCTGGCAAAAGCAAGGTGTAACGCCACCACGCAAGCCCCATGCCGGCACCTTCCTCTTCTTCCTCCTCGACCGCCAGGCCCCCGTCCAGGCCGACGCCGATCGCCAACGGCCTGGTCTACGTGAACCCCGACATGCCCGGCATCCGCCGCCTGAAGCACGGCGACCGCTTCCGCTACCGCGACGCCCGCGGCGTGTGGGTGCGCGACGCCGACGAGCTCTCGCGCATCCGCATGCTGGCCATTCCGCCGGCCTACACCCAGGTGTGGATCTGCCCGCTGCCCAACGGCCACCTGCAGGCCACCGGCATCGACGCGCGCGGCCGCAAGCAGTACCGCTACCACGCCGACTGGCGCTCGATGAAGGACGAGACCAAGTTCGAACGGCTCGAAGCCTTCGCGCTCGCGCTGCCGGGCATCCGTGCCCGCGTGGCGCGCGACCTGCGGCTGCCCCCGGGCCGCAAGATGCCCGGCCGCGCCCAGGTGCTCGCGGCGCTGGTGCGGCTGCTCGACACCACGCTGATGCGCGTTGGCAACGAGGAATACGCGAGCAGCAACGGCTCCTTCGGCCTCACCACGCTGCGCAACCGGCATGCGACGGTGAAGGGCCAGGCGCTCAAGCTGCGCTTCCGCGGCAAGAGCGGCGTGATGCACGAGGCGCAGCTCGACGATCCGCGCGTCGCCAAGGTGGTGCGGCAATGCCAGCAGCTGCCGGGGCAGGCGCTCTTCCAGTACGTCGACGAGGATGAGGAAGGCAACGGCAAGACCGGCGAGTTGCGCGGCGTCTCGTCGACCGACGTGAACGACTACCTGGCCGAAGCCGCGGGCGGCGAACGCTTCACCGCGAAGGACTTCCGCACCTGGCACGGCACGGTGCAGGCGCTGGAGCTCACCCGGCTGGCCTGCGAGCCCGGCCGCACCGCCGCCGACGGCAGCCGCTACAGCGCCAAGGACATCCTCGGTGCGGTGGCCAAGCAGCTGGGCAACACACCCGCCGTCTGCAAGAAGGCCTACGTGCACCCTGCGGTGCTGGCGCTGGGCAGCGCGCTGTCGGACGGCGACGAGGCCACCGCCGCGCTGTTCGAGAAGATCGGCGGCAGCCGCACCGCAAGGCCCTCGCGAGGGCTGCATGCGGCGGAACGCCGGCTGCTGTCGTTCCTGAAGGCGCACCGGCGCGACCAGGCCCGGCAGACACGCGAGGCCGCTCGCGAGAAGAACGGACGGACACGGCGCGAACAGCGTCGCGCCGCGCGGCCCGTGGCCGGAAAGCAAAAGCCTCAGTTGCGGGTGGCGAGCACCAGGCGCACGCTGGTCGCATCGAGCGCCACGGCGTAGCCCAGGTCTTCCGCCAGGTTCTGCAGCGCAACCGCGTCGATGGCCAGGGCGCGCGGCGCGCGATGTGCGTCGAGCACGGCTTCGGAAGCGTCCGCTTCGCGCGGCAGCGCCACGAGGCGCAGCGCATTCGCGCCGTCGGCCTCGATGCGGATGGTGCCGGCCTCTTCCGCGCCGTCGTGCAGGTAGCCCATCGCACCCAGGAATAGGTAGCGCAGCGCGGCCGCTGCAGGCCAGCGCTGCTCGTCGTCGGACGGGTTCAGGGACTCGTCCTTCTCGAGCGTCACGCCGTGCAGGTCGAAGGCGGCGCGCATCAGGGTCACGCACTGGGACACCAGCGCGCTGCGGGTGATGCCGTCGTCGACGGTCGCGAGCTCCCAGTCGCGCAGCGAGCGGATCGCCTCCACCAGTTCGGAAACCTGGGTGTCGATCAGCCCCACCCGCTCTTCGCAGGCCGTGGTGTCGACGGTCGGGGCGCTTATCTGCCGCTTGAGCATGAGCAGCGCCATGCGGATCACCGAGACCGGGGCGGCCATGTCGTGGCGCAGGGCGGGCAGCGCGCGCGTGAGGAGTTCGTGACGCACGCCGGCCGCGATCCAGCTGCGCGCACTCGGCGAGGATTTCATCGGGCGGCGGACACGGGCGTCGGGTTGATCATCGGCAGGGTCAAGAGCAGCTTGCCTCCAGAAACGTTCTGGTAACAAGTATGAAGTATCAGGCCCTCCCACAGGTGTAGGAGGGTGCCTACCGTGATGCCGCCCCGCCCGGGCCCTTGCCGGAGCTCCAAAGCCTCCGGAACCGGATTCAGGGCTTGCCGAGGTACGCGCGCACGTCCTTCACCTGCACACCCGCCGCCGCGATGGCCGAGCGCAGCTGCGCCTCAGTCACGCCGAGCGTCTGGGTCCAGTAGCGCACCTCGTGCGCCTCGTTCACGTTGATGCGGGCGCCATCCTGCGGCCCGCGCTTGTTCAGGTCATCGGCCATGGTGTTTTTCCTTTGCAGAAGGCCTTACCTTGCGAGCCGCATCGAGAGCCTTCTGGCAGACGGCGGCGCACCCGCTTGCAGGAGAAGTCCGTACGAGCCGGGTGTCAGGGCCGAGGCACGCGGCGGCCTCGGCGAAGGCGCTCGCGCCCGTTCAGCCGGCCGCCGGCACGCAGCGCGCCTTCAGCTCGCGCTTGAGCAGCTTGCCGTTGGACGTGGTGGGCATCGCATCGATCAGCTCGATGCGCGCGGGGCGCTTGTAGGGCGACAGGTTCCCGGCCAGGTGCGTGCGCAGCCCGGCCTCGTCGAGCGTCGCACCCGGCTTCAGCTCGATGAAGGCAACCACCTGCTCGTTGCCGTCGGCCTCGGGCACACCGATCACCGCGCACAGATGCACGCCCTCGAAGCGGCCGATGACCGCCTCGATCTCCGCCGGGTACACGTTGAAGCCCGAGCGGATGATCATTTCCTTCAGCCGCCCGACCACGAACAGCGCGCCGTCGTCGCCGAAGCGCCCCAGGTCGCCGCTGGCGTACCAGCCGCCGGGTCGCATCACCTGCGCGGTGGCCGCCGCGTCGCGGAAGTAGCCCAGCATCAGGCCGGGGCCGCGCAGCCAGATCTCGCCCGTGTCGCCCTGCGCCACGTCGTTGCCTTCGGGGTCGACGATGCGCGCCTCGCCGCCTTCCACCGCATGTCCGGCAGACGTATCGGCGCGCGGCGACTCGGTGCGCGTGAGAAACACCGAGCCCGCGTATTCCGACAGCCCGTAGCCGTAGTGCAGCGGCTGGCCGAAGAGCCGCTCGACACGCTGCTTGAGCGCCGGATCGAGCGGCGCCGAGCCGGTGTAGACGTAGCGCAGGTGCGGAAAGCACGGCGCCGCATGCTCGGCCTCGATGTGGGCCAGCAAGCGCGCGTACATCGTCGGCGGACCAAGCAGGTTCGACACCTGCTCGTTGGCCAGCGCGTGCAGCACGTCGGCCGGCGAGAAGCTGCCGCGCAGCACCAGCGAAGCGCCTCCGGTGAGCGCGGCCATCAGCACGGTGCCGATGCCGAAGATGTGCGTCATCGGCAGGAAGGCATAGACGCGGTCGTGCCCGCCCAGCGCGCGGATCCGCGCCGACACGCGTCCGAAGTGCAGCAGGCCGCGATGCGACACCATCACGCCCTTGGGCGTACCCGAGGTGCCGGAGGTGAAGATGATGGCGGCCGCGTCGGCCAGCGCCGCGTCGGGCTCGGTGCGTGCGTCTTCACGAGTGCCCGAGCGCATCACGCCTTCCAGCGAAGCCGGCTTGGCACCGGCCCTGCCCGCATGCTGCGCGGCAGCTTCGGAAGCCCCCGTCGTGTAGCAGCACAGCCGCGCATCCGCCCGCTCGGCAATCGCCGCGATCTCGCCCGGCGACATGCGCGCGTTCACGCCGCAAGACCACGCGCCCACGCGGCTGCAGGCCATGATGAGCGCGATGTGCGCGGCGCAGTTCTCCGCCACCAGCAGCACGCGATCGGTCGGCCGCACGCCAGCGGCCAGGAGGCCTTGCGTGGCGACGTCGACCATGGACTGGAGCTGCGCGTAGCTGGTCGTGCCGTGTGGCTCGAAGAGAAAGACAGCATCGGGCGTGCTCGCCGCACGCTCTTCGAGCAGGTGATGGATTCGCCGCATCGCCTATTCCGCCTCGATGCCCTTGGAAGCGGTCGCCCACAGCTGCCGGTCGGACCTGCCCTTGGTCGCCAGGACCTCCGCCGCACCCGACCACACGTCGTAGCCCTGCTCGCGCAGCCGGCCGGCGATGTCCTCGCGCGCCAGCATCTTCTGCGCGGCGGCGTTGATGCGCGCGACCAGCGCCGGGTCGATGCGCGCCGGCCCGTACAGGCCGAACCAGCCGCCCACGTCGTAGCCCGGCAGGCCCGACTCGACCATGGTGGGCACATCGGGCAGCATGCGGTTGCGCTGGCGCGAGGTGACGGCCAGCGCACGCACCTTTCCCGTCTGGATGAAGGGCCTGGAGGTGGCGATGATGTCGAACATCATGGTCACGTTGCCGGCCATCACGTCGGCGAGCGCGGGCGCGCTGCCCTTGTACGGTACGTGGGTGAGCTGCACGCCGGCCATCTTCTCCAGCAGCGCGCCGCTCAGGTGGTTGGAGGCGCCCACGCCGGCCGATCCGTAGAACACCTTGCCCGGCCGCGCCTTCGCATAGGCCAGCAGCTCGGCCACGCTGCGCACCGGCACCTCGTTGTTGACGACCAGCACGTTGGTGTAGTCCACCAGCGGCGCGATGGGCGCGAGGTCCTTCATCGGGTCGAAGGCCATGTGGCGCTGCACGTTGGGGTTGATGGTGATCGTCGGGCTCGCGCCGAAGAACAGCGTGGCACCGTCGGGCGCGGCCTTGGCCACTGCGTCGCCGCCGAGCGAGCCGCTGGCGCCGGGCCGGTTGTCCACGATCACCTGCGTGCCCAGCTCCTGGCTCAGTGCGGGCGCGAGCAGGCGCGCAGCGCCGTCCACGGGACCGCCGGCCGAATAGCCGACCACGAGCTTGACGAGCGGTGGCAATGGCTGCTGCGCGAACACGCGCGAAGGCAGTGCGGCCAGCGCCGCGCTGCCCGCCAGCGCCGACAAGATGTGGCGGCGCGAGAGGTCGATGGAAGTCATGAGCGTTGTCTCCTTTTTTGATCTACAAGTCAGGCTCGAAAGCCAGGCAGGACCGTTCTTTCGTGGAACACCGCGGAACCGGCTTTGCCAGGCCGCAGGTGTCGCCCCCGGCAGGGGGTTGGCGCGGCGACACGAAGTGCGCGAAGACCGGGGGCGAGCCTCATGCGGGCAAGTCCAGAACCTGCCGCGCGAGGATGTTGCGCTGTATCTCGTTGGTGCCGCCGTAGATCATTGCGGCGGTGGAGCCGATGAGCGGCGAGAGCACGTTGAAGGTCTGGCCGTCGAGCACCTGGTCGCCGGCCACCGCGCCCTGCTCCTCGCCGGCCTCGACCAGCAGCGCACCGATGCGGTGGTAGGTCTCGCTCGCCCAGATCTTCAGCAGCGACACCGAGGCCGGCAGCGGCTTGCCCGCGCGCACGATGTTCGCGAAGCCGGTGTAGGCGGCCGAGAGGTCGAGCACGTCGAGCCGCAATGCCGCGAAGCGCTGCGCGAACACCGGGTCGGCGAAGAGACGCCGCGCCTGCGCCAGCCGCGCGAGCTGGCCCAGTGCGTACTGCGACTGCTTGGGGCTGCCCAGGAAGATGCGCTCGAAGCCCAGCAGCGCCTTCGCGATGCTCCAGCCGCCGTGCAGCCTGCCCACGAGGTTCTCGGCCGGCACGCGCACGTTGTCGAAGAACACCTCGCAGAACTCCGGCTCGCCCGCCAGCGTGTGGATCGGCCGGATGGTGATGCCCGGCGTGCGCAGGTCGCACAGCAGGAAGCTGATGCCCTCCTGCTTGCGCGCGTCCTTGTCGGTGCGCACCAGCATGAAGATGTGGTTGGCGTCCTGCGCGAGCGTGGTCCATATCTTCTGGCCGTTGACGATGAAGTGCTCGCCCTGCGCGTCGCGCGCCGGCATCGCCTCGGTGCGCAGGCCAGCGAGGTCGGAGCCGGCATTGGGCTCCGAATAACCCTGGCACCACACATGCTCGCCGCTGAGGATGCGCGGCAGGAAGCGTTGCTGCTGCTGCGGCGTGCCGTGCTGGATCAGCAGAGGCCCGATCATCACGATGCCCTGGTCGGGCGCGCGCGCCACGCCGTACTGCTCCAGCTCCTCGATCCATGCGATGAGCTTGTCCGCGGGCAGCCCCATGCCGCCGTGCGACTGCGGCCATGCCGGCGCGATCCAGCCCTGTACAGAGAGCGTGAGGTACCACTCGCGCATCTCGCTCCAGCGCGCACGGTGCGAGAGGTAGCGCAGCTGCTGCGGATATCGCTGCTGCAGGAAGGCGCGCACCATGCGGCGGAAGTCGGCCTCGGGCATGGCGGACCAGTCGGCGGTGCGCGGAAACTCGCCATTCCACCCGGCCACGCCGGGCGCGGCCTCCGCATCGCCCGACAGCACGGCATGCCTGCGCTGATGCGCGCTCGCGTTGCCCAGCCATGCCGAGAGGCACAGCACGCGCTTGTAGAACAGGCTCAGGTCGCACTCCTGCGTGTAGCCGATGGCGCCGTGCAGCTGCACGGACGCTCGCGAGGCCTGCAGCGCGGCGGCGGTGCAGCGCGCGTTGACGCGGCTGGCCTCGGCCTCGAGCCGCTGCGCCGGCAGGCCCTGCGCCGAGAGCGCCAGCACTTCGTCCAGCGTGGCCTTCGCCACTTCGAGGTGGATGAACATGTCGACGCATCGGTGCTGCAGCGCCTGGAAGCTGCCGATGGGCTTGCCGAACTGCGAGCGGGTGCGCAGGTAGGCCAGCGTCTGCGCCAGCATCGCCTGCCCCGCGCCCAGCAGTTCCGCCGACTGCAGGATCTGGCCGGCCGCGAGCGCATGGCGCAGCGCATCCTGCGCGGCCGGGCCATCGGCGAGCACCGCACCGGCCGGCAGCACGACCTGCTCGAAGCGCAGGCTCGAAGCCTGGCTGCCATCGACCAACGGTACCGGCGTTTCGATCACGCCTGCGGTGCCGCGCGGCACCCACAGCAGCACGGCGTCGTCGTCACCGCGCGCCGACACCAGCCAGCCGCTGGCGGCCGCGCCGGGCAGCACCATCAGCTTCTCGCCCTGAAGCAGCACGCCGCCTCCGGGTCGGGCCTCGCAGCCGCAGGCCAGCGGCACCGCGCTCAGGTCGCCCGCGCTCTCCTGCCATGCGAGCGCGGGCAGGCTGCGACCTGCGACGAGCTCGGCGAGCAGCGCGTTCGCGCCGGGCGTGCCCAGCCGCGCCAGCAGCAGCGCGCCGAGGCCGGCCACGGCCAAGAGCGGCTCGGGTGCCGCATGCTCGCCGGCCGCGCGGAAGATCTCGGCAGCTCCGTCGAGCCCCAGCGCCAGCCCTGCGGCCGACTCGGGTGCCAGCATGCCGGTCCAGCCGAGTGCGGCGATGTCCTGCCAGCCCTCGGCCTCGTCGCCGCCGGGGCGCTCCATGCGCTCGCGCCGGCGCTGCAGGGCACGGCTGCGTTCGAAGTAGTCCAGTGCCGATTCGCGCACTGCAGCAAGTGATTCGAGGTCCATCGCCGCAGCGTGACAGAAGGCCTCGCAAAGCGGCATTTGCATTTGCCGAAGGGAGGGTTTCGCAATCAGAGAGCCGCTGCGCGCGCGTGCGGGCTAGATTCGGCCCATGACCACCAAGATCAAGAAATCCCTGCACACGGAACTGGGCCGCAGCACGCCCGACCGGATCACCGTGCGCGGGCGCGACCTGCCTTCGGAGATCCTCGGCCACCTCAACCTGGGCGACATGGCCTTCCTGGAGCTGACCGGGCGCATTCCCACGCCGCAGGAGTCGGTGACCTTCAACGCCATCGTCGTCACGCTGGTGGAGCACGGCGTCACGCCCAGCGCGCTGGCGGCGCGCCTCACCTATGCAGGCGCACCCGAGGCGCTGCAGGCGGCCGTGGCGGCGGGCCTGTGCGGGCTGGGCACGGTGTTCGTCGGCAGCACCGAGGGCGCCGCGAAGATGCTCTACGAGGCGATCCCCTTCGGCGAGACACCCTCCCGCCCGCTGGCAGACATGGCCAAGGACATCGTGGCCGACCACCGCGCGCGCAAGCTGATCGTGCCGGGGCTGGGCCATCCGCTGCACAAGCCCATCGACCCGCGCACGCCGCGGCTCTTCCAGATCGCGGCGGAGAACGGGCTTTCCACGCACTACGTCGCGCTGATGCAGGCGGTGCAGGAGGAAGCCGAGCGCGTCTCGGGCAAGTCGCTGCCGATCAACGCGACCGGCGCCATCGGCGCGATCGCGGCCGAGTTCGGTTTTCCCTGGAAGATCATCCGCGGCTTCGGCGTGATGGCGCGCGCCATCGGCCTGGTGGGCCACATCCTGGAGGAGATCGACGACCCGATGGCCGTCGAGATCTGGCAGCGCGTGGAGAAGGAAGCGGGCGAACCACGCCAGGACTGAACAGCAGCAGCAAGAACCGATGAACAACGCCAACGACAAGAACTTTCCCGACATCCGCGATGCCGTGCGCGACCTGTGCGCGCAGTTTCCCGACGCCTACTTCCGCAGGATCGACGAGGCGCGCGGCTACCCCGCCGAATTCGTCGACGCGCTCACCAGGGCCGGCTGGATGGCCGCGCTGATCCCGCAGGAGTACGGCGGCTCGGGCCTGGGCCTGACCGAGGCTTCGGTCATCATGGAAGAGATCAACCGCTGCGGCGGCAACTCGGGCGCCTGCCACGGCCAGATGTACAACATGGGCACGCTGCTGCGCCACGGCAGCGAGGCGCAGAAGCGCGCCTACCTGCCGAAGATCGCCAACGGCGAACTGCGCCTGCAGTCCATGGGCGTGACCGAGCCCACCACCGGCACCGACACGACCAAGATCAAGACGACCGCCGTGAGGAAGGGCGACCGCTACGTCGTCAACGGCCAGAAGGTGTGGATCTCGCGCATCCAGCACTCCGACCTGATGATCCTGCTGGCGCGCACCACGCCGCTTTCGGAGGTGAAGAAGAAGTCGGAAGGCATGTCGATCTTCATCGTCGACCTGCGCGAGGCCATCGGCAAGGGGCTGGAAGTGCGGCCCATCCTCAACATGGTGAACCACGAGACCAACGAACTCTTCTTCGAGAACCTGGAGATCCCGGCCGAGAACCTCATCGGCCAGGAAGGCCAGGGCTTCAAGTACATCCTCGACGGGCTCAACGCAGAGCGCACGCTGATCGCGGCCGAGTGCATCGGCGACGGCTACTGGTTCATCGACCGGGTCACGAAGTACACGAAGGAGCGCGTGGTGTTCGGCAGGCCCATCGGCCAGAACCAGGGCGTGCAGTTCCCCATTGCCGAGTCGTTCATCGAGGTGGAGGCTGCCAACCTCATGCGCTACGAGGCCTGCCGCCTCTTCGACGCCCACCAGCCCTGCGGCGCGCAGGCCAACATGGCGAAGTACCTCGCTGCCAAGGCGAGCTGGGAGGCGGCCAATGCCTGCCTGCAGTTCCATGGCGGCTTCGGCTTCGCCTGCGAATACGACATCGAGCGCAAGTTCAGGGAGACGCGGCTGTACCAGGTGGCGCCGATCTCGACCAACCTCATCCTGAGCTACGTCGCCGAACACATGCTCGGCCTCCCCCGTTCGTTTTGACTAACCCCCTTGCTGGGGGCAACGCCTGCGGCCCGGCAAGGCCGGTTCCGCGGCATTCCACGAAAGGATCATTCATGACGTCCGCCGCTGTCGACCATCCGAGCAAGGTACTCGCCACGTTCGCCGCCGACCTGAAGTTCGACGCCATCCCCGCCCCCGTGCTTCGCCGCACCGAGGACCTGATGCTCGACTGGCTGGGCTCCGTGCTCGCCGCGCGCACGGCGCGTCCGGTGCGCAGCATCGAGCGCTTCGCGCAGATGATGGGGCCCGCCGAAGGCCCCAGCGAACTGCTGACCTCCCGGCGCACCACTTCGCCGGTGTTCGCCGCGCTGGTCAACGCGGCGGCCTCGCATTTCGTGGAGCAGGACGACGTGCACAACGGCTCGGTGTTCCACCCGGCCGCTGTCGTCATCGCGCCTGCCCTGGCCGTGGCGCAGAGCATCGGCGCGAGCGGTGCGCAGCTGCTCACGGCCGTCGTCGCAGGCTACGAGGTCGGCATCCGCGTGGGTGAATTCCTCGGCCGCTCGCACTACAAGACCTTCCACACGACCGCGACGGCGGGCACCCTCGCGTCGGCCGCGGCGGTGGGCCGGCTGCTGGAGCTCTCGCCGCAGCAGATGCTGCATGCCTTCGGCTCGGCAGGCACGCAGTCGGCCGGCGTGTGGGAGTTCCTGCGCGACGCGGCGGATTCCAAGCAGCTGCACTGTGCGCACGCCGCCGCCAGCGGGCTGATGTCGGCCTACCTCGCGCAGGACGGCTTCACCGGGGCCGCGAAGATCCTCGAAGGCGCGCAGGGCCTGGGCGTGGGCATGTCGAGCGATGCCGACCCCGCGAAGCTCACCGATGGCCTCGGCACGCGCTGGACGCTGGCCGAGACCTCCTTCAAGTACCACGCCTCCTGCCGCCACACCCACCCCGCCGCCGACGCGCTGCTGCAGGTGATGCAGCAGAACAGGCTGAAGCCGGCCGACGTGTCGCGCGTGACCACGCATGTGCACCAGGGCGCCATCGACGTGCTGGGCCGCGTCGACGTTCCAGCCACGGTGCACCAGGGCAAGTTCTCGATGGGCACGGTGCTGGGCCTGATCGCCCTGCACGGCCGCGCGGGCCTGGGCGAGTTCGACCGCGACTTCCTCGCGCCCGAGGTCTCGGCCTTCCGCGAGAAGGTGACGATGCAGCTCGACGAGGAAGTCGACACGGCCTACCCGGCACGCTGGATCGGCAAGGTCAGCGTGCAGACCGCCGACGGCCGCACGCTGCAGGGCCGCGTGGACGAGCCCAAGGGCGACCCCGGCAACAGCCTGAGCCGCGCCGAGATCGAGGACAAGATGCAGCGCCTCGCGCACTACGGCGAAGGCGCCACGGCCGAGGAGGCGAAGGCGCTGTGCCGGCGCGTCTGGCAACTGGCCGACACGCCGCGCGTGGGACGCTGGCTGGCTTGAGCCCGTTCAGGCCGGCGCGGTCCAGGCGAAGAGCCGGCCGCAGCCCGGCGAGCGCGCATCGAGCCCCGCGGTGCGCACCAGGTCCCAGAAGCCGGCGGGCGAGCTGGACACCACGGGCACCTGCAGGCGCTCCTCCACTTCGCGCACCGCGTCGAGCGTGACCAGCCCGCCGCAGGAGATCAGGATGCCGTCGGCTCCCGGCTGCGCCTCGAACACCTTCACACACAGGTCCACCAGCGCCTGGGTCGGCACCTTGCCGACGGCCTGCACGTCGGAGATCGACAGGCCTTCAAGCGCCAATGGCTCGAAGTCGCTCTGCTCCAGGTAGCCACGCAGCTGCTCGTTGACCTCGTCGATGTAGGCCGTGGCCACCGCCACGCGCCGCACCTTCAGGTGGCGCAGCCCGTTGACGATGGCGTTGCTCATGGTCGTGCAGGGCAGGCCGGTGGCACGCGCCATCTCGACCTCGAGCTGGCGGTTGAAGGCCGCGCCGCGGAAGAAGCTCAGGGAGGTGCCCATGAGCGAGATAGCGGAAACGCCCTCTTCCTTCTTCAGTGCCACCGCCTTCTCGACCACCGAGTCGATCACGTCGAGATAGCCGCGCGTGGAGATTTCCCCCAGGCCCAGGCCGCGCGCGCTGAAGTGGATGCGCTCGCCGTACAGCAGCGGGCCGTCCACCGGCACCGCGCCCGCGGCGGGCGGCACGATCAGTCCCAGGTGAGGCTGCGTCATGCTCAGCTCCCCTCGGCCACGATGTGCTGCTCCGCGATGATCTTCTTCCATCGCGCGGTCTCGGCGGCCATGTCCTTGCCGAGCTGGGCCGGTGTGGCGTACGCGCGCAGCGTGCCCTGCGCCGCCGCGGCGGTGCCGGCCTCGGGCGTGTCGAGCACAGCCTTCACGGCGGCCGAGAGCTTGTCGACGATCTCATTGGGGGTGCCGGCCGGCGCCAGCACGAAGATGCGCGGCGCCACGTCGAAGCCCGGCAGGGCATCGGCCAGCGGCGGCACGCTCTCGGCGCCTTCGAGCTTGGCGGTGTTCATCATCGCGAGCGCGCGCAGCTTGCCCGCCTTGGCCTGCGCCATGCCGGCGGTGGCGCTCACCACGCCGATCGGAATCTGGCCGCCGATCACGTCGGGCACGATCTGCGCCGCGCCGCGATAGGGCACGTGCACCACCGGGCTGCCGGTGGCCTGCTTGAGCATCTCGAAGCCCAGGTGCTGCACCGTGCCCACGCCCGAGGTCGCGTACGAGTAGCGCGAGGCGTTGGCCTTGAGCTCCTTCACCAGCTCCGCCGGAGTCTTCGCGGGGAAGTCGTTGCCGACGACGATCATCAGCGGCGAGATGAAAGCCCCCGCCACCGGCTTGAAGCTGGTGAGCGGGTCGATCGCGATCTTCGGCTGCAGCAGCTTGGCGGCGAGCAAGGCGCTGTCGCCCATCATCAGCGTGTAGCCGTCGGGCGGCGCCTTGGCGACGAAGTCGGCCGCGATGAGCCCGGTCGCGCCGGTGCGGTTCTCCACCAGCACCTGCTGGCCCAGCACGTTCGACAGGCGCGTGCCGAGCAGCCGCGCCACCGCATCGACGCCGCCGCCGGCGGAGTAGCCGACGATGAGCCGGATGGGCTTGTCGGGGTACTTCTGGGCCTGGGCCCAGGCCGCGGGCGCCGAGAGGGCTGCAGCGAGGCCCAGGGCGGCCATCGCGCGCAACGCATGGCGGCGCGCGGGTGGTCGAATCGCTTGTGTGGCTTTCATCATGTCTCCGTTGTCTTTGATCGGACGCCGGCCGTCTGTCGCGGCCTGGTCGTGAAGGAAGAAAGTGTCGCGAGGGGTGGCGCCGGCCGCTCAGGCCTTGCCCTTGCCGTGCGAGGTCGGCAGCTTCGCCAGCTCGCGCACGCGCTCGGCGTTCGGCGCAAAGCCCAGGCCCGGCGTCTCCGGCAGCGTGAGCCAGCCCTGCTCGGGCACCGGCAGGCCGTCGAAGATCTGCTTGAGCATCTGCACCGCCACGTAGTGGTACTCGACCAGCCCGCCATTCGACACGCCCGCATGCAGGTGCATGTTGTGGAAGGGCCAGGCGCCGCCGTTGTCGATGGGCACGTTGAAGGCCTGCGCCATGCCGGCGATCTTCAGCACCTGCGAGTAGCCGCCCGAGATGGTCACGTTGGGCTGCAGCACGTCGGCCGCCTGGTTCACCAGCAGGTCGCGGAAGCGGAAGGCCAGGCCCTCGTTCTGCCCGCAGGCCAGCGGGATGCGGGTGCGCGCGCGCAGCTGGGCCATCTGGCGCACGTCGTTCTGCGTGAGCGGCTCCTCGAAGAAGCTGATGCCGTAGGGCTCGATGCGGTGCGCGAGCTCGGTGGCGTGGAACAGGTCGAGGCCGCAGTTGGCGTCGACGTAGAGCTTCACGTCGGGGCCCACGGCCTCGCGCACGGCGGCGACGCGGCGCACGTCTTCCGCAATGACTTCGTCGAGCGGGCGCGGCTCGTCGCGGCGCGCGAGCGCATGGTTGCCGACCGTCATCTTCAGCCGCTGGAAGCCCTGCGACACCCACAGTTTGGCGGCGGCGGCGAGCTGGTCGCGCTCGAAGAAGCCGAAGCCGAAGGTGGCGTACACCGGCACCTTCGCGCGCGCGCCGCCGAGCAGGCGCCACAGCGGCTGGCCCAGCGCGCGGGCCTTGATGTCCCACAGCGCGATGTCGAGCGCGGCGATGGCGTGGCTGGCGTAGCCGGTCTGGCCGCGCGGCGAGAGCAGCCAGTAGAGCTTCTCCCACAGGCGCTCGGTGGCCATCGGGTCCTCGCCGATCAGCGCGGGGCCCGCCACCTCGCGCACGGCGGCGGCGATGATTTCTTCTTCCGTGATGGCCGTCATGCCGTGGCCGACCAGGCCGGTGTCGGTCTCGATCTCGGTGAGGCACAACGACAGCGAGGTCTGCTTGTTCATGCCGACCACGTCGATGGTGACGGGAATGTTCAGCGGCGTGGCGCTGACGCGAACGATCTTCAAGTGTGTCTCCTTCGTTGATGCACGCATCTTTGCGTGCGAACCGCGGGAGAACAATTCGTTTTTGGCGAGTCCGAGCCTTCGCGCGCCACGAAGGCTGGCCTGCGGGCAGGCTCAGTCGGGCCGGCCCAGGTGCTCCAGCACCGAGCGCGCGGCCACCGTGAGCTCCTGCTGCCTGCGCACGCACAGCAGGTGGCGCCTGTGGGCCCAGGGCGCATCGAGCTTCAGGCAGCGCAGCTTCAGTATCTGCAGCTGCGGCAGGATGGCCGCATAGGGCAGCACGCCGATGCCCGCGCCCTGCTCCACCATGCGGCAGACCATGTCGAAGCTGCCCACCTGCATGCGCACCTTCAGCGGCACGCCGGCCTCCAGCGCCGCGGACAGCAGCACGCGGTGCAGCGCCGTGCCTTCGCGCACCACGATGTGGTCGTGGCTCAGCACCTCGTCGACGCCGATGCGCCGGCGCCGCGCGAGCGGATGGTCGCGCGCCACCACCACCGCCAGCTCGTCGTTGCGGTACGGCAGGCATTCGAGCCCCTCGGCGGGCGTGTTGCCCTCGATCACGCCGATGTCGGCCAGGCCGGCCTGCACCGCCTTCACCACCTCGGTGCTGGCACGTTCCTGCAGGTCGATCTTCAGCACCGGATGCAGGCGCAGGAAGGAGCCGATCTGCGACGGAAGGAACTGCGCGATGGTCGATGCGTTGGCCGTGATGCTCACCACGCCCGCCACGCCGTTCTGGAAGTCGTCGAGTTCCGCGCCGAGACGGTCCATGGCAGACAGCACGGCGCGCGCATGCAGCAGCAGGCCGTGGCCCGCCGAGGTGAGCGTGACGCCGCGCGCATGCCGCACCAGCAGCGGCAGCCGCGCGCGGGCCTCGAGGTCGGAGATGCGCTTGCTGGCTGCGGCCAGCGCGATGTGGCAGCGCTTGGCGCCTTCGCTGATGCTGCCGTTGTCGGCAACGGCGACGAACAGGCGCAGCGACTTCAGGTCGGCCGACATGGCTGCGGCCTCCTCAGCGCGTCGCGAGGTGGTCGAACAACTCGCGCGCCAGGGCGGGCAGCTGCTCGCGGCTGCGCGCGATCAGCTTCAGCTCGCGCTCGGCCCAGGTGTCGCTGAGCGCCACCGTCGAGATGCGCATCGCCATCGACAGCCGCTGCGCCGACGACGCCGGCAGCACGCCGATGCCCACGCCCGCCTCGATCATCAGGCAGATGGCCTCGAAGCTGCTGACCTGGATGCGCGGATTGAAGCCGCGCCCCGCAAGCTCTGCGCGGCGCTGCAGGAAGCGGTGGATGGCGCTGCCGTGGTGCAGGCCCACGTGCTGTTCGTCGAGCGTGTCGGCAAAGGCCACCGAGGGCGCTCCGGCAAGGCGATGCGTGACCGGCACCACCAGCACGAGCTGGTTGCTGCCGAAGGGCCGCGAGTCGAAGTCGCCCGTGTGCACGTCGCCGGCGAGGATGCCGATGTCGGCCTCGCCGTCGGCCACCGCGCGCACGATCTCCTCGCTGAGGTATTCGCGCAGGTCGACCTGCACGGCCGGATGCTGCGTGAGGAAGCCCGCCAGCTTCTGCGGCAGGTATTCGGTGATGGAGGTGGTGTTGGCGAACACCCGCACATGGCCCTTGATGCCCTTGCCGAAGTCCTGCATGTCGCAGCGCAGGTGCTCCATCTGCTGCATCACGCGCTTGGCGTGGTAGAGCACCGCCTGGCCCGCCGCCGTGAGGCTCACGCCCTGCGCACTGCGGTGCAGCAGCTTGCCGCCCACGGCCTCCTCCATCTGCTTGATGCGCGTGGAGGCGGCGGCCAGCGAGATGCAGGCCTTCTCCGCGCCGCGCGTGAGGCTGTGCGCGTCCGCCACGTAGACGAACAGTTTCAGGTCGAACAGGTCGAAGTGCAGGTTCACCGGGCGCGGGCACGAAGAGGGAGGAAGGGAACGCGCATTGTCCGGCGAATGGCCTCCCGAACGGCCTGATGCGGGTTTGTCCTCAGACCGGGTCCCAGCTGAACACGTCCGCCGAGCGGTCGAGCTCGAAGAAGCTGGCGCGCATCGCGGGCATGGCGTGCTCGGCGATGCTCTGCGGCGTCCAGCCCTCCGAGCGGTGGATGGAGCGCACCGGGCGCGGCTGGCTGATGAGCGAGATCTCGTTGTTGCGCACCGAGAAGATCTGGCCGTTGACCGCCGCGGCGGCATCGCTCGCAAGGTAGACGGCCAGCGGAGCGACCTTGGCGGGCGTCATCTGCTTGATCTTGTCGACGCGGGCGCGCTGCTCGTCGGTATCGGTGGGAATGGCGCCGATCATGCGGCTCCAGGCGAAGGGTGCGATGCAATTGGAGCGCACGTTGAATTTCTGCATGTCCAGCGCGATCGACTTCGACAGCGCCACGATGCCCAGCTTGGCCGCCGCATAGTTGGCCTGGCCGAAGTTGCCGATCAGGCCCGACGTGGAGGTCATGTGCACCAGCGCGCCCGACTCCTGCTCCTTGAAGTGCGTGGCGGCGGCGCGGCTCACGTAGTAGGCGCCGTACAGGTGCACCTTGAGCACCGAGTCCCATTCGTCGACCGACATCTTGTGGAAGAAGCGGTCGCGCAGGATGCCCGCGTTGTTGACCACTGCGTCGATGCGCCCGAAGCTGTCGATGGCGCACTGCACGATGCGCGCCGCGCTCGCCGCATCGGCCACGCTGTCGGTGCTGGGCACTGCCTGCCCGCCGGCCGCGCGGATCTCGTCGACCACCTGCTGCGCGGGGCCGGCGCTGCCCCCTGCTCCGTCGAGCGCCGCGCCGATGTCGTTGACCACCACCTTCGCCCCATGCGCCGCCATCGCCAGCGCGATGTCGCGCCCGATGCCGCCACCCGCGCCGGTGACGACGACCACTTTTCCTTCAACCATGCTTGTCTGCGCTCCAGATGTTCGTTCGCCCGCGGGGTCGCGGGCGAAATCCAGAATGCCACAGGGAGGGGTGAAGCGGGTTTCGGGTTTCCGAAGAGGGGCTTCGGCAACGCCCCCGACTACTGCCTCGCCGTGCGGATGTTCGGCGGCAGCGCCTGCGGCCAGCTCGTGCGGAAGGGGTTGATGTCGAGACCGCCGCGGCGCGTGTAGCGCGCGTACACCGCGAGCTTGTTCGGCTTGCAGCGCGTCCAGATGTCCGTGAACATGCGCTCGGCGCAGGGCTCGTGGAACTCGTTGTGGTTGCGGAAACTGACGATGTACGCGAGCAGGCCGGCCTGGTCGATGGGCGGGCCGCTGTAGCGGATCTGCACGCTGCCCCAGTCGGGCTGGCCGGTGACGAGGCAGTTGCTCTTGAGCAGCCGGCTGGTGAGGGTTTCGTTGACGGGCGCCTGCGTGACGTCGCTGCTCAGCAGCTCGGGCGTGGGCTGGTAGTGGCTGCACTCGATGTCGAGGCGGTCGAGGTCGAGGCCGTCGAGTTCGTGCACCGGCTCGCGGTCGAACATATCGGGCGCCAGCAGGGTCACGCCGATGGTGGCCTGCTGGTCGCTGCCGCGCCATGCCGCCTCCGACAGGTCGGTGCGCAGGCGCTCGCGCACCGCGTCCACGCTCGCGAACTGGCTGTTGTTGAAGCTGTTGAGGTAGAGCTTGAAGCTCTTGCTCTCGATGATGTTGGGCGTCTCGCAGGGGATGGTGAAGTGCGCGATGGCCAGCTGCGGCTTGCCGCGCAGGTTGAGCCAGCTCACCTCGAAGGCGGTCCAGAGGTCGGCGCCGAAGAAGGGCAGCGCGCCTGTCCTGATGCCCATGGCCTCGCGCTGCGTGGCGCGCGGAATGGGAAAGAGCAGCGTCGGGTCATAGTGGTCGGCGTAGGCGGACGCGCGGCCCAGCTGGGATTGCTCGGGGGTGTTGGGGTTCGGGTCTTGGCTCATGATGGTCTTGTCTGGGCGGCATCCGCCGCGTGCGCGAAAGGCGCGATGTGGTTGGCGAGGATGTCGCACACCTCGGGCGGCAGGTCGTGGCCCATGCCGGGAACGGAAACGAACTTCGAGCCCGGGATGCGCCGGGCCGTGTCTTCGCCGCAGGCGATGGGCACGAGCGCGTCGGCCTCGCCGTGCAGCACCAGCGTGGGCGACTGGATGCGCGGCAGCAGCGCGGGGCGCTCGTCGTCGGCGCCGATGGCGAGCATCTGCCGCATCAGGCCGGCCGGGTGGTAGGAGCGGCGCATGCTGAAGACGAGCCGCTCGGAGAGCTCCTCGTCGGTCTGCGGATAGGCCGGGCTCTGGATGAGCCGCAGCAGCCGGATGCTGTGCGCGACCAGCGCGGCCTCGTCGCGGCCCATCGGTCGGCGCATGAGCATGGCGGCGACCTCGCGGCGCGGACCGGGCAGGCCGCGCGCCCCGCTGGAGCTCATGATGCTCACGAGGCTGGCCGTGCGCTGCGGCGCGGCGGCAGCGATGCGCTGGGCGATCATGCCGCCCATGGAGGCTCCGACGATGTGGGCCCTTTCGATGCTAAGCGCGTCGAGCACGCCGAGCGAATCGAGGGCCATGTCCTGCAGCGTGTAGGGCGAGCGCACCTTCAGGCCGAGGCGGTGGCGGATGGTCTCCCACACGATGTTGCCCACGCCCGCGTGGTCGAAGCCCTGGCTCAGGCCGATGTCGCGGTTGTCGTGGCGCACCACGCGGAAGCCCGCGTCCACCAGCTGCTGCACGAAGGCCGTCGGCCATGCAACGAGCTGCATGCCCAGGCCCATGATGAGCAGGATGACGGGGCGACCCTCGCCCCCCGTGTCGTCGACCTCGATCTGCAGCCCGTTGGCGGTGACTTTCATCGATTGCTTCGTCGTGCTGGCGCTTCTTACTTGAACTCGCGCTCGCGCAGCCACTTGGTGGCGACCCACTTCTCACCCGCGAGCACCGGCGCGCCGCCGTGCAGGGTGCGGGTGACCGGGTCGGGTCGGTCGTAGCTGAAGAACACGCCGCAGCCGCGCGCCGGGGCCACTTCGAGGCCCACGTCGGGGAAGGTGGTGGCGCCGCCGCCCTCGGGCTCCTGCAGGTACATCACCAGCGTGGCGACGCGCTGGCCGCCGCGCTTGAGGATGGTGGGCGTGCCGGGCTCGTTGGGGTCGAAGTAGTCGTAGTGCGGGCGGTACTGCGCGCCGGGTGCGTAGCGCAGGATCTGCAGGCCCTCGCCGAACTCGAGCGGCCAGCGCAGCAGCTCGGCGATGCGCTGCTCGACGCGGGCGACGATCTCGTTCTCGCCGCGTTCGAAGAACATGCCGTCGCTGGTGCGGTCGACGTTGAGCACCTCGCCGCCGGTTCGCGTCTCCACCGTGAGCGAACGCGCGAGCCGCACGCGCGCGGCGGCGATCAGTCCTTCGCATTCCTCCGCCGACAGCAGGTTGCCGAAGACCACCACGCGCGGATGCCGCATGGTCTGCAGCACCTGCACGCGGCGGTCGCCCGCGTCGATGTACAGCGGCGCGCCGTCGAGGTCGGGCCCGGGCATCTTCGCCTGCACGGCCGGCAGCGCGACTTCCACGTTGGGAAATCCGGCTTCGAGCTGCGCCAGCGCCGTGTCGGCGGCGGCGTCGTGCCAGCCGGCCGCGCGCATGGAAGCGCGCAGCGCCGGCACCGAATGCCCGGCGGCGAGCTGGGCTACCAGCCACTCGCGCAGTTCCGGACTGATCGCTTGCGACATATCAATTACTCCTCCACGCTGCGGCAAGCCCCGCAACGCATGAAAAAACAGCCACGCCCCATTCCAGGAACACCGCGGAACCGGCTTTGCCGGGCCGCCGGTGTTGCCCCTTGCAAGGGGGTTGGCGAAGCGACACGAAGTACGCGAAGACTGGAGGTCAGCTCAGCCTTCTCCTGAACACCAGCCTGTCGGGCCTGGATACGGATGCATCGAAACCATAACCTTCGAGGTCGAACTTTTCCAGTGCCTTGGGCGTGGCCGCCTTGTGCTGCACGGCCCAGCGCGCCAGCAGGCCGCGGGCGCGCTTGGCGAAGAAGCTCACGATCTTGTACCGGTCGCCCTTCCACTCCTCGAAGACGCACTCGACCACGCGGGCCTTGAGCACCTTCAGGTCGACCGACTTGAAGTATTCCTGCGACGCCACATTGACCACCACGGGAGTGCGGTCGGCCGCGAGGCGCTCGTTCAGGTGCTCGGCGATGCGCGGGCCCCAGAAGGCGTAGAGGTCCTTGCCGTGGCGGTTGGCCAGCTGGGTGCCCATCTCCAGGCGGTAGGGCTGCAGCAGGTCGAGCGGGCGCAGCAGGCCGTAGAGGCCGCTGAGGATGCACACGTGCTCCTGCGCCCAGGCCAGCTGGGCCTTCGTGAGGCTGCGGGCATCGAGGCCGCCGTAGACGTCGCCGTCGAAGGCGAAGGCCGCCTGGCGGGCGTTCTTCGGCGTGCTCTTGCTGGACCAGGCCTCGTAGCGGGCCACGTTCAGGGCCGAGAGCTTGTCCGACAGGCTCATGAGCTCGGAGATCTGCTGGGGCGACTTCTCGCGCAGCAGCTTGATGAGCTCGACCGAGGGGCCGCGGGGCGATTCGAAATGGGGCTGGGTGGCGAGGATTTCGGCGGGGACGGGGGTTTCGTAGTCGAGCGACTTGGCGGGGGAAAGCAGGAACAGCATCCCGGAATTATCAGTGGCGGCCGTGGCAGGGAGCCGCCCCGGTAAAATCGCCGGCTACCCACCTGTGTCCCCCCAGACGGCGCCCGAGAGGCCGTTCTGCATTTCCGTTCTGCATTTCCCATGAGCGAACCCACCACCCCTCCCGCCCAGCCTGGTCTGGACAGCCTTTCCAAATCGTTCGAGCCCGCCGCCATCGAGGCGCACTGGGGCCCCGAATGGGAGAAGCGCGGCTATGCCAAGGCCGGCTTCCGAGGCACGCAGCAACCCAAGGAAGGCGCCGAGTCGTTCGCGATCCAGCTGCCGCCGCCCAACGTCACGGGCACGCTGCACATGGGCCATGCGTTCAACCAGACGATCATGGACAGCCTCACGCGCTACCACCGCATGAAGGGCGACAACACGCTGTGGGTGCCCGGCACCGACCACGCCGGCATCGCCACGCAGATCGTGGTGGAGCGCCAGCTGCAGGAGCAGAAGGTCAGCCGCCACGACCTGGGCCGCAAGAACTTCGTGGCGCGCGTGTGGGAATGGAAGGAGAAGTCGGGCAACACCATCACCCAGCAGATGCGCCGCCTGGGCGACACGGTGGACTGGAGCCGCGAGTACTTCACCATGGACGACGACCTCTCCAAGGTCGTCACCCACACCTTCGTGAAGCTGTACGAAGAAGGCCTGATCTACCGCGGCAAGCGCCTGGGCAACTGGGACCCGGTGCTCAAGACCTCGGTGAGCGACCTAGAGGTCGAGAGCGAGGAGGAAGACGGCTCGCTCTGGCACATCGCCTACCCGCTCGAAGACGGCAGCGGCACGCTGACCGTGGCCACCACCCGACCCGAGACCATGCTCGGCGACACGGCCGTGATGGTCCACCCCGAGGACGAGCGCTACAGGCACCTCGTCGGCAAGCGCGTGAAGCTGCCGCTGGTGGACCGTCTGATCCCGATCATTGCCGACGACTACGTCGACAAGGAATTCGGCACCGGCGTCGTGAAGGTCACGCCCGCGCACGACTACAACGACTATGCGGTCGGCCAGCGCCACAAGCTCGAGATGATCGGCGTGCTCACGCTCGACGCCACCATCAACGACAACGCCCCCGAGAAGTACCGCGGCCTCGACCGCTTCGTGGCGCGCAAGGCCATCGTGGCCGACCTCGACGCGCTGGGCCTGCTGGTCGAGGTGAAGAAGCACAGGCTGATGGTGCCGCGCTGCGCGCGCTCGGGCGCCATCGTCGAGCCGATGCTCACCGACCAGTGGTACGTGGCCATGACGCGCCCCGGCGCCGACGGCCAGTCGATCGCGCAGAAGGCCATCGACGTGGTGAAGTCGGGCGAGGTGCGCTTCGTGCCCGAGAACTGGGTCAACACCTACAACCACTGGATGGAGAACATCCAGGACTGGACCATCTCGCGCCAGCTCTGGTGGGGCCACCAGATTCCGGCCTGGTACGACGAGGAAGGCAACGTGTACGTGGCGGAGGACGAAGCCGCGGCCCAGGCCAAGGCGCCCGGCAAGAAACTGACGCGCGACGAGGATGTGCTCGACACCTGGTATTCGTCGGCGCTGGTGCCCTTCTCGTCGCTCGGCTGGCCCGAGAAGACGCAGGACCTCGACCTGTACCTGCCCTCCACCGTGCTGGTGACCGGCTACGACATCATCTTCTTCTGGGTCGCCCGGATGATCATGATGACCAAGCACTTCATCGGCAAGGTGCCCTTCAAGCACGTGTACATCCACGGCCTGGTGCGCGACGCGCAGGGCAAGAAGATGAGCAAGTCGGAAGGCAACGTGCTCGACCCGGTGGACCTGATCGACGGCATCGAGCTGCCCGCGCTGCTCGACAAGCGCACGCAGGGCCTGCGCAAGCCCGAGACGGCGCCCGCCGTTCGCAAGAACACCCAGAAGGAATTTCCGGAGGGCATCCCCGCCTTCGGCGCCGACGCGCTGCGCTTCACCTTCGCCTCGCTCGCGTCGCTCGGCCGCAGCATCAACTTCGACTCCAAGCGCTGCGAGGGCTACCGCAACTTCTGCAACAAGCTGTGGAACGCCACGCGCTTCGTGCTGATGAACTGCGAGGGCCAGGACTGCGGCCTGCTGGAGCACACCAAGGAAGAATGCCAGGTCGGCGGCAAGGCCCATGGCTATCTGAAGTTCAGCCGCGCCGACTACTGGATCGTGTCCAAGCTCCAGCGCGTGGAAGCCGAGGTGGCCCAGGGCTTCGAGGAATACCGCCTCGACAACGTGGCCACCGCGATCTACCAGTTCGCCTGGGACGAGTTCTGCGACTGGTACCTCGAGATCGCCAAGGTGCAGATCCAGACCGGCGACGACGCGCAGAAGCGCGCCACGCGCCGCACGCTCATCCGCGTGCTCGAGACCCTGCTGCGCCTCGCGCACCCGGTGATTCCGTTCATCACCGAAGAGCTGTGGCAGAAGGTGTCGAAGGTTGCAGGACGTGAGGGCGAGTCGATCATGATCGCCGCCTATCCGAAGAGCCAGCCCGAGAAGATCGACGAGGCGGCCGAAGCATACGTCGCGCGCCTGAAGGCGCTGGTGGATGCGTGCCGGACGCTGCGCGGCGAGATGAACGTGTCGCCCGCCACGCGCCTGCCGCTCTACGCCGTGGCCGACGACGCAGAAGGCGCGGCCTTCCTGCGCGAATCGGCGCCAGTGCTGCAGGCGCTGGCCAAGCTCAAGGAAGTGAAGGTCTTCGACGACGAGGCCTCCTGGTCGGCTGCCGCCGAGGCTGCGCCCGTGGCCGTGGTGGGTGCCGCACGACTGTGCCTGCACATGGAGATCGACAAGGCCGCGGAGAAGGTCCGCATCGGCAAGGAAGTCGCCCGCGTCGAAGGCGAGATCGCCAAGGTGCACTCCAAGCTGGGCAACGAAGCCTTCGTCGCGAAGGCTCCGCCGGCCGTGATCGAGCAGGAACGTAAACGTCTGACTGACTTCACCGCCATGCTGGAGCGCCTGCGCGACCAGCTTGTACGCCTCGGCTGACAGACCGGGGGCTTCGAAGACGTATAGGATGCCAGGAGCGGCTGCGCGCCGTTTCGCATCCTGCCATCCCCTCTTTGACGAAAGACGCTGAACCGCCCATGTCCACTACCGCGACCCGCATCCGCAAGGCCGTATTCCCCGTTGCAGGCTTCGGCACCCGTTTCCTGCCGGCCACGAAGGCGCAACCCAAGGAAATGCTGCCCGTGGTCGACAAGCCGCTGATCCAGTACGCCGTCGAAGAGGCGTACGCAGCCGGCATCCGCGACATGATCTTCGTGACCGGCCGCAACAAGCGCGCCATCGAAGACCACTACGACACCGCCTACGAGCTCGAGAGCCAGCTCGAAGCCAGCGGCAAGACCGCCCTGCTGAACATCGCCCGCTCGGTCATGCCCGACGACATGACCTGCTCCTACGTGCGTCAGCCGCGCATGCTGGGCCTGGGTCACGCGGTGCTGTGCGCCGAGCACCTGGTCGGCAACGAGCCCTTCGCCGTGCTGTTGGCGGACGACCTGATGGTCGGCCCCGACGGCGGCCAGCCGGTGCTGGCTCAGATGACCGAAGCCTTCGGCCGTCTCGGCGGCTCGCTGCTCGCAGTGCAGGAAGTGCCGCTCGAGCACGTCAAGCGCTACGGCATCGTGGCCGGCGACACGGTCGAGGAAGGCCTGGTGAAGGTCAGCCGCATGATCGAGAAGCCGAAGCCCGAAGAAGCGCCCTCGCGCCTGGGCGTGGCCGGCCGCTACATCCTCACGCCGGGCGTGTTCGCCGAGATCCGCAACCAGCCCAAGGGCGCGGGCGGCGAGATCCAGCTGACCGACGGCATCGCGGCGCTGATGAAGAAGGAATCGGTCTACGCGTACTCGTACAAGGGCACCCGCTACGACTGCGGCAGCAAGGAAGGCTTCCTGCAGGCGTCGGTGGAACTGGCGCTGGCGCACCCCGAGGTGGGCGCGGATTTCCGCGAGTACCTCAAGAGCCTGAAGCTGTAATCCTTCGCTTCGAGCACATGCAGAAAGGGCCGCAACAGCGGCCCTTTTCTTTTTGTAATGCCTGCCGTTTCGTCAACGGCGCTTCAGCACGTGGATGAAGTCGGTACCGACGGTTTCCTGCTCCATCAGCTCGTTGCCGGTCTGGCGCGCGAAGGCCTGGAAGTCGCGGATCGATCCGGGGTCGGTCGACACCACCTTCAGCAGCTGGCCGCTCGCCATGTCGTTGAGCGACTTCTTCGCCTTGAGGATGGGCAGCGGGCAGTTCAGCCCGCGCGTGTCGAGTTCGCGATCAACTTGCATTGCCCGGCTCCGGCGGCAGGTTCAGGCCGCGGCGGCGCTCCTCGTTTTCCGCGGCGGTGAAGAACACGGGCTCGTGCCCGCGCGTGCGCAGCCAGTCGGCCAGCGCATAGCCGGTGCCGGCGGGCCAGCACTTGAGATCGGGCAGGTCGTAGAGGCGGTAGTCGACCAGCTCGGGCGAGAGCTTCACCTCGCCGTCGGCCACCACGTGGTAGGCGATGATGACCTGGTTCATTCGCTGGAAGTCGTAGGCGCCGACGATCTTCGTGGCGCTCACGTCGAGGTTGGTCTCTTCCTTCACCTCGCGTGCGATGCCCTCCTCGGGCGTCTCGCCGGCCTCCATGAAGCCGGTGATGAGCGCGAACATCTTGCCCGGCCACGCGGCATTGCGCGCCAGCAGCACCTGGCCGCGGTACTCGACGATGGCCGCGAGCACGGGCGTCGGGTTGTTCCAGTGCGTGTGGCCGCAGTTGGGGCAGCGCAGCCGCTCCTTGGGGCCGCCGTCTTCCATCAATGCGATCCACTCTAGCGGCGTGGCGCAGACCTGGCAGAACTTGGGATGGGGCATGGGGTTCTCAGCCTTCTTGTTGTTGAGTCGTGGCCCCTTCCGGGAACACCGCAGAACCGGCTTTGCCGCGCTGCAGGTGTTGCCCCCGGAGGGGGTTGGCGAAGCGACACGAAGTTCGCATGGCCTGGAAGCGGGCCTTGTCAGGCGGGGAAGACGCCGGTGGAGAGGTAGCGGTCGCCGCGGTCGCAGACCACGAAGACGATGGTGGCGTTCTCGACCGTCTTCGACACTTCGAGCGCAGCCCACAGCGCGCCTGCGGCCGAAATGCCGCCGAAGATGCCCTCCTCGCGCGCGAGGCGGCGGCACATCTCTTCGGCATCACTCTGGCTCACGCTGATCTCCTCGTCGACGCGGCTCGGATCGAAGATCTTCGGCAGGTACTCGGCCGGCCACTTGCGGATGCCTGGGATGCGCGAGCCCTCTGCCGGCTGCGCGCCGATGATGCGCACCGCGGGGTTCTTCTCCTTGAGGAAGCGCGACACGCCGGTGATGGTGCCGGTCGTGCCCATCGCGCTCACGAAGTGCGTGACCTTGCCCTTGGTGTCGGCCCAGATCTCGGGGCCGGTGGTCTCGTAGTGGATGCGCGGGTTGTCGGGGTTGGCGAACTGGTCGAGCACACGGCCCTTGCCCTGGGCCACCATCTGCTCGGCGAGGTCGCGGGCGTACTCCATGCCGCCGCTCTTGGGCGTGAGCACGAGCTCGGCGCCGAAGGCCTTCATGGTCTGCGCACGCTCCACGGAGAGGTCCTCCGGCATGATGAGCAGCATGCGGTAGCCCTTGATGGCGGCGGCCATCGCGAGCGCGATGCCGGTGTTGCCGGAGGTGGCTTCGATCAGGGTGTCGCCGGGCTTGATCTCGCCGCGCTCCTCGGCGCGCCGGATCATCGAGAGAGCGGGCCGGTCCTTCACGGAGCCGGCGGGATTGTTGCCTTCGAGCTTGCCGAGAATCACGTTGCCGCGCCGGGCATTTTCTGCGGCATTGATGCGTTGCAGTGCGACCAGAGGGGTCTTGCCGATGGCGTCTTCGATCGTCGGATAGTTCATGCCAGCCACTGTGCCATAATTTTGGGCTTCGTTCAGAACCCTGCCCGGGTGGTGAAATTGGTAGACGCAGGGGACTCAAAATCCCCCGCCGCAAGGCGTGCCGGTTCGATTCCGGCCCCGGGCACCACAGGTTCTGGCTCGCCCCAGTCTTCGCGCACTTCGTGTCGCTACGCCAACCCCTTCCCGGGGGCGACACCGGTGGCCCGGCGAAGCCGGTTCCACGGTGTCCCTGGAATTGGGCCTTCTCCTTCCCTTTCTTCTTACGCCGTTTCGCGCAGGCCGGTGTGTACCGTCGGATGCGCCAGACGCACCCGCAGCTCGCGCTTCAGCCGCGTGTTGTCCAGCCGGCGCGATTCCCCCATGAAGCTCAGCAGCTGCAGTGGAAGCTGCCGCTCGGCCTCGCCTCGGGCCACGCGGGGCGGGCGGGGCATGCCGTAGAGGTCGGCGGCCAGGTCGATGTAGTCGCCCATGCGAAGTTCGGTGTCGTCCGCGGCGTGCACGACGCGCTGCGGCTTGCCGCGGAAGAGCGCGGCGATGCAGGCGCGGGCGAGGTCGTCGGCGTGGATGTGGCTGGTGTAGACGTCGTCCTCGCGCCGCAGCACGGGCGTGCCGCGCTGGAGGCGGGCGCGGGGGGTGCCGTTCTCGCGGTCGGGAGCATAGATGCCGGGGATGCGCAGGATGCTGGCGCGCACGCCTGCGCTGCGGCCGAGCCAGCGCACGGCGCGTTCGGCGTCGACGCGGCGATGCGAGCGCGGGGTGTCGGGGCGCAGGGCGCGGGTTTCGTCGATGCGCGCGCCGCCGCAGTCGCCGTAGACGCCGCTGGTCGAGCCGTAGACGAAGGCCGAGGGCATCGAACGCAGTCGCAGGGCTCGCGCCAGCGTGGTGGTGCGCTGGTCGCGCCACCAGGCGGGGCCGCCGTCGCGCGCAGGGGGGGCCAGGTGCAGCACCCGGGTGGCGATGCCGGCGAGCCGGCGCAGGGTGCGCGGATCGTCGAGATTGCCCACCAGCGGGCGTATTCCGGAAGTGCGCAGGGCGTCCACCCGCCCTATCGACGAAGTGAGCGCCACCAGCTGCAAGCGCCCGCGCAGGTCGCGCGCCACGCGCTGGCCCACGTCGCCGCAACCGACGATCAGCAGGCGTTCTCGCCGGAACCGCGCTGGCAGCGCGCCGGAGGGGCTATTGATTGAAGGCAAAATCCTGTTCCCGTCTTCCCAATTCAGTTCCAGCTCCCCTGGCCGCCAGCGGCCCGGAGGGAGCGTTACCCCTCGAAGAATACCGATGACTGCCACAGCGCCGCACGAAGCGGGCTTTTCCATCACCGTCGAGCCCAGCGGGCGCAATTTCGTGGTCCAGGGCGACGAAACCATCCTGGCCGCAGGCATCCGCCAGGGCATCGGCCTGCCCTACGGCTGCAAGGACGGCGCCTGCGGCTCGTGCAAGTGCAAGAAGCTCTCGGGCGAAGTCACCCTCGGCCCGCACCAGAGCAAGGCCCTGAGCGCCGAGGAGCAGCTGGCCGGTTACGTGCTCACCTGCTGCGCCCATCCCACGAGCGACGTGGTGCTCGAATCGCGCCAGGTCACCGAGGCCGGCGCGCTGCCGATCCGCAAGATGCCGGTGCGCGTGATGGCCCTCACGCGCCAGTCGCACGACGTGATGCTGGTGCGCCTGCAGCTGCCGGCCGGCGAGCCACTGCAGTTCTACGCTGGCCAGTACGTCGAGTTCATCCTGCGCGACGGCTCGCGCCGCAGCTACTCGATGGCCAACGCGCCGCACACACTGGCGCAGCCCGGCACCGGCATCGAACTGCACCTGCGGCACCTGCCCGGCGGCAAGTTCACCGACCACGTCTTCGGCACGATGAAGGAAAAGGAGATCCTGCGCATCGAAGGCCCCTTCGGCAGCTTCTTCCTGCGCGAGGATTCCGACAAGCCGATGATCCTGCTGGCCTCCGGCACCGGCTTCGCGCCCATCAAGGCGCTGCTGGAGCACATGCAGTTCAAGGGCATCGACCGCCCCGCCACGCTGTACTGGGGCGGCCGCCGGCCCGAAGACCTGTACATGGACGGCTGGCTGCGCGAGCAGATGGCTCGGATGCCGAACCTGCGCTACGTGCCGGTGGTCTCCAACGCAACGCCCGAGGACAACTGGACCGGCCGCACCGGCTTCGTCCACAAGGCCGTGCTCGAGGACTTCGCCGACCTGTCGGGCCACCAGGTGTATGCCTGCGGCGCGCCCATCGTGGTCGACTCGGCCAAGCGCGACTACGTGGCACTGGCCGGCCTGCCCGAGGAAGAATTCTTCGCCGACGCATTCACCACGGAGGCGGACAAGGCCCTGCCCTGAGACTCCCCGGTTCCACCGGTTCCCCGAGAACGACAGACCCAAGAACAAATGAAGACGAGACACTTCCTCCTCACCCTCATCGCAAGCGCCGCCGCCCTGCTGGGCACCGGACAGGCCATGGCGCAGCAGTCGCAGCGGCCCATCCGCCTGATCGTTCCCTACGCGGCGGGCGGCCCCATCGACAACACCGCGCGCATCCTGGCAGAGCGCGTGAAGGACTCGCTGGGCACGGTCATCATCGACAACAAGCCCGGCGCGGGCGGCAACATCGGCGCCGACGCGGTGGCGAAGGCGCCTGCCGACGGTCTGACGATCGGCATCGCGGCCACCGCCACAAACGCGGTGAACCCGTGGCTCTACAGCAAGATGCCGTTCAACGCCGCAACCGACTTCGCGCCGATCACGCAGATGGTCCGCGTGCCCAACGTGCTGGTGATGAACGCCGACACGGCCAGGCGCCTGAACATCAACAGCGTGGCCGACCTGATCCGCTACGCCAAGGCCAACCCCGCCAAGCTCAACTACGGCAGCGGCGGCAACGGCAGCGCGGGGCACCTCGCGGGCGAGCTGTTCAAGAAGGAAGCGGGCATCTTCGCGCTGCACATTCCGTACAACGGCGGCAATCCGGCGCAGCTGGCGCTGATCTCGGGCCAGGTCGACTTCAACTTCGACAACCTCGCCACCGCCGCGCCGAACATCCGCTCGGGCAAGCTCAAGGCGCTGGCGGTGACGACGCTGCAGCGCAGCAGTTCGCTGCCCGAGGTGCCGCCCGTGGCCGACACGCTCAAGGGCTTCTCGATCGACACCTGGTGGGGCCTGGTCGCGCCGGCGGGCACGCCGCACGACGTGGTCGTGAAGCTCAACCAGGCCTTCGTGGCGGCGCTGAACGCGCCGGAGACGAAGACCCGCTTCGCCTCGCTGCTGGCCGAGCCGGTGGGCAGCTCGCCCGAGCAGTTCGGCGCCTTCATGAAGAGCGAGCTCGCCAAGTACGAGAAGGTCGTCAAGGCCACCGGCGCGAAGGTGGACTGACGAGGTCCTCGGGCAGGGCCTCCTCGCGGCGCAGCGCCACCGAGGAGGCATCGCCCGAATAGCTGCGCAGCCCCGCGAGGTCGAGCACCTCGACACCGCCGTGCTCCACGCGCAGCAGGCCGTCGCGCTGCAGGGCGTGCAGCGCCCGGTTCGCGCGCTGGCGCGACACCGCCGACAGCAGGCCGATCTCGTCCTGACTCAACCGCACGAAACGGTCGGCGCGCGGATAGAGGATCGGATCGAACAGGCTGGCGAGGCAGCGCGCCACACGCGCGTCGGGCCCCAGCAGGCGATCGAACTCCATGAGCCCGATGAACAGGCTCAGTCGCGCATTGATGTGTAACAACAGAAACCGATTGAATTCGATGTTCGAGGCCAGGAGGCGCTCGAAGCTGTGCTTCGGGATGCATGCGACGCGGGTGGGTCTCAGCGCCACGCCGTCGTAGCGCCAGGGTCCGGGGGTGAGCAAAGAGCCCTCGCCGCTCCAGCCGCCGGCGGTGACGCCGGTGAAGGTGGAAACGCGGCCGTCGGGCAGCGACACGGACATCTTCAGCAGGCCGTCCATCACGCCGACCCAGTGATCGGCGGGCTCGCCGCGCCGCACGACGAAACCGCCAGCAGGAATGGTGCGCTCGTGGGACTCCTGCACGACGCGATCGAGCTCCTCGCTCGTGAGGGCTCGTGCCCACAGGCTCTCGCGGAGCATGTTCTCCAGCGCGCTCGTCGACATCGTCGGGTCTCCTCCCAGGACACGGCCGGCTCGTCGCAAGAGCCGGTCCATCGCGGGCCGTAAGGAATGTCGTTCCAACGACATCCCGGGCGCGGCGATGATGCCACAGTCGCTCGCGTTCGCCACCACAACAAGGAGACAACGATGAAGCGTTCGAACGAGAGCCCGCGTCCCTCGCGCGGGCCGGACGGCGGTGACGCGCCGGGCCTGCGCCGGCGCGAGGTCCTGGGCTACGCGACGGCCGCGCCGCTGGTCTCGGCCACGGCCGGGGTCGCCGGACTTGCAGGCCTCGCGGCGCCCTCCACGGCAGCCGCCGCGCTGCTGCCGATGACGCCTCCGGACACCACCGACCTGTTCGACATCGGCGATGCGGTGACGCTGACCGCGCTGCCGACCATGCCCCTCGTGAAAGTGACCAACGGCGAGAACGGACGCGTGCGGCTCGCGCTGCCGCGCCTGGAGGTGGGCCAGGGCATCGCCACGGCCACCGCGATGATGCTGGCCGACAAGCTGCGCCTGCCGCTGAGCGCCATCGAGGTGACCTCGGCCGACGCCAGCCCAGAGCTGATCTGGAACCAGCTCACCGGCGGCTCGTCGAGCGTGCGCTCGCTGCATGCCGGGATGCCGCTTCTGGGCGGCCTGGGCGGCGTGCTCTCGGGCTCCACGCCCTCGGTGGTCGGGCAGCGCATCACGCGGCTCGATGCGCTGGACATCGTCACCGGGCGCAAGAAGTTCACGCTCGACCAGGCTGTGCCCGGCGCGATGCCGACCATGGTGCGGCGCCCGCCGACCATCAACGGCAAGTTCGTGAGCATCAACAACATGAACACGGTGATGGCCATGCCGGGCGTGATCGGCGTGGTGCCGATTCCATCGACCAACGGCATCACGCCGACGCCGCCCGGCGTGGCCGTGATGGCCGAGACCTTCGGGCAGGCATGGGCCGCGGTCAACGCGCTCGACGTGACCTGGGCCGCCGGGCCGATCGACGGCGAGTCGAACGCCACCATCATGCGCAAGCTGAAGTCGGCGCTGCTGCCCTTCGCGCTGCCGCCGCTGGGCGCGCTGACCGTGGAGGGCGAGTTCGAGTTCGCGCCGGTCTCGCACTGTCCGATGGAGGTGGAATGCGCGATCGCCGACGTGCGTCCCGACCGGGCCGAGATCTGGGCCGGCCTGCAAAGCCCCATCGTCACCCAGCAGGCGGTCGCGGCCGAACTCGGCCTGCCCTTGAACAGAGTGACCGTGCACGTGGTGCCCTCGGGCGGCTCCTTCGGCCGGCGGCTCTTCTGGGACCCGGTGCTGCAGGCGATCCAGGTATCGAAGGCGCTCGGGCGCCCCTGCCGCCTGATGTACCACCGCACCGACGACATGCGCCACACGCGCATGCGCCCGCCGATGTTCCACAAGGCGCGCGCCACCATGCTGCTGGGCCAGGTGATCGCCTTCGAGCAGCGCGTCGCCGGCGTGCGGCTCGACACGCGCCACGGCTTCGGCAACATGCTGGAGGCCGCAGCCATCGCGCTGCCCAACGCCTTTCCGCAGACGGTGGGCAACTTCGCGATCGAGCAGACCATGTTCAAGACCATGGTCTCCTCGCCCTACAACTTCGGCGTCACGACCAAGCTGCTGACGCCGGTGCCGATCGACATGAACACCTGCTCGTACCGCTCAGTGCACATCCAGCCCTCGCGGCTGGTGGAGGAGATCCTGGTCGACGAGATGGCCAAGGCGGCGGGCAAGGACCCGGTCGCCTTCCGGCTCGAGTACCTGCGGCTGCCGCGCGCCCGCGCGGTGCTCAAGGCCGTGGCCGAGGCGGCGCAATGGGGCAAGGCGATGCCCGCGGGCTTCGCGCAGGGCGTGGGCGTGCACCAGGAGACGAAGTCGTTCACGGCCTGCATCGTCGAGATCGACGCGCGGGTGCCGTCTGCCGCGCAGGTGGTTCGCGCCACCATCGCGATCGACGTGGGCACGCCGATCAACCCCTCGGGCATCGAGGCGCAGCTGCAGGGCGGCCTGTGCGAGTCGATCGCGCTGGTGCTCAGTGCGGGGCTGCACATCCAGAACGGCCTGCCGCTGGAAGGCAGCTATTCGCAGTACCACTTCTCGCGCATGAAGAACTACCCGAAGGACGTGAAGATCATCATCATGCCGCCCAGCGCCGAGGCCATCGGCGGTCTGGGCGAGGTCGGCCTCTCGGCCAGCTCCGGCGCCATCGCCAACGCCTACGCGCGCGCCACCGGCACCAGGCCGCGCAGCTTCCCGCTGAACTTCCCGGTCGACTTCACGCCGATCCCGCCGGGCAAGCTGCCCACGCCCGTCAACGTCCAGATCCCGACCTGAGGAGACTCCCCATGCCCGTGCAATCTTTCAAGGTGAACGGCCAGAACGTCGACGTCGAGGCGCCCGACGACATGGCCCTGCTCTGGGTGCTGCGCGACAAGCTCGGCATCACCGGGCCGAAGTACGGCTGCGGCATCAACGTGTGCAAGGCCTGCACCTGCCACGTCGACGGCAAGGCGGTGACGGTGTGCTCGGTGCGCGTGTCCGACGTGCGCGGCCGCCAGGTGACGACCATCGAGGGGCTGGCCAATGGCAACACGCTGCATCCGGTGCAGCAGGCCTGGCTGAACCTCGACGTGCCGCAATGCGGCTTCTGCCAGCCGGGGCAGATCATGGCGGCGGTGGACCTGCTGCGCCGCACGCGCAACCCGACGGATGCCGACATCGACGCCATCGAGAACGTGTGCCGCTGCGGCACCTACGGGCGCATCCGCGAGGCGATCAAGGCCGCCGCGGCGATGATGTAGCCGGCAGGAAAAAAGAAAAAGGCGGTGCGCGCCGCCGCGCCATCCGGGCGCGGCCCGCACCGCCTGTGGCGAACGGAACGCCCGCCTATTCGCCGAGGTACGCGGCCCGCACGCGCGGGTCGCTCAGCAGGCCCTTGGCATCGCCGCTCATGGTGATGAGGCCCGACTCCATCACATAGCCGCGGTCGGCCAGCTGCAGCGCGCGATTGGCGTTCTGCTCGACCAGCAGGATGGTCACGCCCTGCGAGGCCACGGTCTGCACCACCTCGAAGATCTTGTCGCACATGATGGGCGACAGGCCCATGGTGGGCTCGTCCAGCAGCAGCACCTTGGGGCGTGCCATGAGCGCTCGGCCCATGGCCAGCATCTGCTGCTCGCCGCCCGACATGGTGCCGGCCAGCTGGTCCTTGCGTTCGCGCAGGCGCGGGAAGGTGACGAACACGCGCTCCATGTCGCTCGCGATGCCGGCCTTGTCCTTGCGGATGTAGGCGCCGATCTGCAGGTTCTCGGTGATGGTCATGCGCGTGAACACGCCGCGGCCTTCCGGCACCATCACCAGGCCCTCTTCCACCAGGTCCCAGGCGCCGCGGCCCTTGATGCTGCGGCCCAGGAACTCGATGTTGCCAGCCCCTGCCGGCAGCGTGCCGGTGATGGCCTTCATGGTGGTGGTCTTGCCGGCGCCGTTGGAGCCGATCAGCGAGACCAGCTCGCCCTCGCGCACCTCGAAGTCCACGCCCTTGACGGCCTGGATGCCGCCATAGCCCACCTTCAGGCCGTTGACCTTCAGCAGCACCTTGCCCGCCGTCTTCGTCGCGGTGTCTTGTTCGCTCGTCATCGTTGCTGCGCTCATCTCAATGTCCTCCGGTGCCGAGGTAGGCCTCGATCACCTTCTCGTTCTTCTGCACGTCCACCGGGGTGCCTTCGGCGATCTGCTTGCCGTAGTCCAGCACGGTGACGCGGTCGCACAGGCCCATGATGAGCTTGACGTCGTGCTCGATGATCAGGATGGTGCGGTTGTCGCGGCGGATGCGGTCGATCAGCTCGCGCAGCGCCACCTTCTCGGTGGAGTTCATGCCGGCCGCGGGCTCGTCCAGCGCGATGAGCTGCGGGTCGGTGGCCAGCGCGCGTGCGATCTCGAGGCGGCGCTGGTCGCCGTACGACAGCGTGCGCGCCTTGTAGTCGGCGAACTTGCCGATGCCCACGTAGTCGAGCAGTTCGTGCGCCCGCTCGGCGATGGCCTTCTCCTCGGCCTTGAAGCCACCGGTGCGGAACATCGCGCCGAGCACGCCCGAATGGGTGCGGATGTGGCGCCCGACCATCACGTTCTCGAGCGCCGTCATTTCGGCGAAGAGGCGGATGTTCTGGAAGGTGCGCGCGATGCCGGCCTTGGCCACTTCGTGCACCGCCGTCGGCTGGTAGGGCTTGCCCGCGAGCTCGAAAGTGCCGCTGTCGGGCGTGTACAGGCCGGTGATCACGTTGAAGAACGTGGTCTTGCCGGCGCCGTTGGGGCCGATCAGGCCGTAGACCTGGCCGCGCTTGATGGTGATGCCCACGTCGGACAGGGCCTGCAGCCCGCCGAAGCGCTTGGAGATGCCCCGGACGTCGAGGATGGTGTCGGTCGTCATGTTGATTCTTCCTCGTGCGTTCAGGGATTGATCGACATGGGACGGGAAGCGGCGCCAGGCAGCTCGTCGGCGGGCGTATCGATGCCCGGTGCGTGCGTCTGCAGCGAGCCGGGGGCCACTGCGGCATGGGTTGGGTCGACAGGCGCTCCGCCCTTCCTGGTCAGCGACTTGCCATGCTCCGGCGAGGGCCACAGGCCGCGCGGGCGCACCAGCATGATGACGATCATGGCCAGCGCGATGAACAGCTGGCGCAGGATGGAAGCGTCGAGGCGGCCGTCGGTCATCGACTGCAGCGGGCCCGCCACGTAACGCAGCACCTCGGGCAGCGCGGCCAGCAGGATGGCGCCCAGGATCACGCCGGGCAGGTGGCCGATGCCGCCGAGCACGACCATCGCAACGATCATCACCGACTCCATCAGGCTGAAGGACTCGGGCGACACGAAGCCCTGGAAGGCCGCGAACATCGCGCCGGAGACGCCGCCGAAGCTCGCGCCCATGCCGAAGGCCAGCAGCTTCATGTTGCGGGTGTTGATGCCCATGGCCTTGGCGGCGATCTCGTCCTCGCGGATGGCCATCCAGGCGCGGCCGATGCGCGAGAGCTGCAGGCGGTGCGAGATGAGGATGGTGACCAGCACCAGCGCCAGGAACAGGTAGTAGTAGAGCGTGACCGACGAGATGGTGAAGCCGTCGAACTTCAGCGCCTTGCCGAGGTCGAGCCCCCAGAACTTGATCGAGTCGATCGAGGTGATGCCCTTCGGACCGTTGGTGATGTTCACCGGCTGGTCGAGGTTGTTCAGGAACACGCGGATGATTTCGCCGAAGCCGAGCGTGACGATGGCGAGGTAGTCGCCGCGCAGCTTGAGCGTTGGCGCGCCCAGCAGCACGCCGAGCACCGCCGCGAGCACGAAGGCCAGCGGTATCACGATCAGCAGCGAGGTGTGCATGCCGTTCGGGAAGGTGATCTTGAACCACTCGAAGGTCTCGGACAGGTGCGACGAGCCCATCAGCGCGAAGAGGTACGCCCCCACCGCGAAGAAGGCCACGTAGCCCAGGTCGAGCAGGCCGGCGTAGCCGACCACGATGTTCAGGCCCAGGGCCAGCAGCACGTAGAGCAGTGCGATGTCGGCGATGCGCACCCAGGCGTTGCCCTGCATCTGCAGCAGCAGCGGCAGCGCGAGCACGGCGATGGCGCCGATGACGTACAGGGCGAGGTTCTTGCTGTTCTTCATGATGGCAAGCTCCTCAGGCGCGGTCGGCCACGCGTTCGCCCAGCAGGCCCGAAGGACGCAGCGTGAGCATGGCGATCAGCACGATGAACGCGAAGATGTCGCTGTAGTTGCTGCCGAGCACGCCGCCGGTCAGCGTTCCGATGTAGCCCGAGCCGATCGCTTCGATGAGGCCCAGCAGGATGCCGCCGACGACCGCGCCTGCCAGGTTGCCGATGCCGCCGAACACGGCCGCGGTGAAGGCCTTGAGGCCGGGCAGGAAGCCCATCGCGTGCTGCGCGATGCCGTAGTTGGAGGCGTACATGACGCCGGCGATGGCCGCGAGCACGGCACCGATGATGAAGGTGGCCGAGATGACCATGTCGGGTCGGATGCCCATGAGCGCCGCGACGCGCGGGTTCTCGGCGGTGGCGCGCATCGCGCGGCCGAGCTTGGTGTAGTTGACCAGCCACATGAGCACCACGAGCGAGAACGCCGTGACGCTGAGGATCATGACCTGGGTCGGGGAGATGACCGCACCGCCGAGGTGGATGGGGTCGGAAGGCAGGAGGGTGGGATAGGCCTTGTTGGTCGGCTTCCAGATGATCATCGCCAGCGTCTGCAGCAGGATCGACATGCCGATGGCGGTGATGAGCGGCGCGAGCTTGGGGCTGTTGCGCAGCGGCCGGTAGGCCACCTTCTCGATCACGAAGTTGAGGGTTGCCGCGACGACGCAGGCGATGATCAGCGCGATGAAGAGGATCAGCCAGCCCGGGGTGTTGGGCATGCCGTCCTTCATGAGCCCGATGATGGTCCAGCTCGTGAGAGCCCCCACCATCAGCACCTCGCCGTGCGCAAAGTTGATCAGATTGATGATGCCGTACACCATGGTATAGCCCAGGGCTATCAAGGCATACATGCTGCCGAGAACCAGACCGTTGATGATCTGCTGCAGCAAAATGTCCATAACGCGATTTCCTATGTGTTGCACCGTTGGGGTGCCATTCACCCACCGGGACACCGGTTTGGCGCCCCTGGCTTGACAAGCAAAAAACCAGCCAACATGTGTCGCCGGCGGATTTGTGGGCGGGATTGTAGTCACGCGCCAGCGCCGATTCGGTGCGCGCGGACCGGGGTTTACCCGCTCACGTCATGCTGTATGCGCGTGGGGTCATGCACGCTTTGCGCGCGTGCTGCAAGAGGGTATCGACGGCCGTATCAGCCCTTGGCTTCGTCGTTGCGCCGGCGCAGGTCGCGCAGCTTTTCCGCGATGCGGATCTCGAGTCCACGCTCCACCGGTTCGTAGAAGACCTGGCCCTCCAGGCCGTCGGGAAGGTAGCGCTCGCCGGCGGCGAAACCGCCCTCCTCGTCGTGCGCATAGCGGTAGCCCTTGCCGTAGTCGAGCTGCTTCATGAGCTTGGTCGGCGCATTGCGCAGGTGCATGGGCACCGGGCGCGTGGTGTCGGTCTTCACGAGGGCGCGTACCGCGTTGTAGGCCTTGTAGACCGCATTCGACTTGGGCGCGATCGCGAGGTAGACCACGCACTCGGCCAGCGCGAGTTCGCCCTCGGGGGTACCCAGCCGCTCATACACCTCGGCAGCGTCGAGCGCGAGGCGCAGCGCGCGCGGGTCGGCCAGGCCGATGTCTTCGCTGGCCATGCGCACCAGCCGGCGCGCCATGTAGCGCGGATCGGCGCCGCCATCGAGCATGCGCACGAACCAGTAGAGCGCGGCATCGGGGTCGCTGCCACGTACCGACTTGTGCAGCGCGCTGATGGTGTCGTAGAACTGCTCGCCGCCCTTGTCGTAGCGCCGCATGCGCTCGCCGAGCACGCGCAGCAGCCACTCGTCGGTGATCTGGTCGAGCTTCTCGGCGCGCGCTGCGACCGCGAGCGTCTCGAGCGTGTTGAGCAGCCGGCGCGCATCGCCGTCCGCATAGGCCACGAGACGATCGACCGCGGCGTCGTCGATGGCGGGCACGGCCTGTATGGCCTGAGCCCGCGCCACGATCTGCTTGAGATTGCTCTCGTCGAGCGACTGCAGCACGTAGACAGCGGCACGCGACAGCAACGCCGAATTGACCTCGAACGAGGGGTTCTCGGTGGTCGCGCCGATGAAGGTGAACAGGCCCGACTCCACGTGCGGCAGGAAGGCGTCCTGCTGGCTCTTGTTGAAGCGGTGCACCTCGTCGACGAAGACGATGGTGCGCTGCTGCGTGAGCCCGTCGCGCGCGGCGGTGGCGCGCTCCACCGCTTCGCGGATGTCCTTCACGCCGCCGAGCACCGCGCTGATGCTCAGGAACTGCGCGTCGAAGGCGTCGGCCATCAATCGTGCGATGGTGGTCTTGCCCGTGCCCGGCGGGCCCCACAGGATGCAGGAATGCGGCTGGCCCGATTCGAAGGCGATGCGCAGCGGCATCCCGGGGCCGAGCAGGTGCTGCTGGCCGATCACCTCGCCCAGCGTCTTGGGACGCAGGCGTTCAGCGAGGGGTTGATGAGCGGTGGTGGCCAATCCGGTGGGCTTGCTTGCGCGGTTACTTACTGCTTGACGACGTCCGCGCCGGCCGGCGGCTTGAAGTCGAACACGCTGGCGGGCAGGGACGGGTTCACCTCGACCTTGCTGAACTTGAGCACCGAGCGCTGACCGAAGCTGTCGAGGATTTCGAGCGCCGCCAATGCATCGCCCTGGAAACCGACCTGCACGCTCTGCAACTGGCCATCCTTGTTCTTCGGCGTGGCCTTGACCCACTGCAGGCCGTCGCGGTCGGGCGCGGACTCCAGCGTGAAATCGGCCTGCAGGGCCTTGAGGTCGGGCGCCGCCGCGATCAGCGCCGCGGGCGTGGAGCCCAATGCCTGCGCCTGCGCACGCTGCGTGACCTGGTTCAGGTCGGCGTCGTAGAGCCACAGCGTCCTGCCGTCGGCCACGATGCTTTGCGCGAAGGGCTTCTGGTAGTCGAACTTGAACTTGCCCGGGCGCTGGAATTCGAAGGTGCCGGCCGAGGTCTTGGTACGGCCCGGCTGGCCTTCACGCGCGGGCGCGGTGACGGTCTGGGTGAAGTCGGCGCGGCCGGACTTCACCGTCTTCACGAAGGTTTCGAGGCTGTCGAGCCCGCCTGCCCAGGCGTTGACGGAACTCAGCAGGCCTATCAGCAGCCAGTGACGCAGTTTCAATTTGGATTCCTCTGAATGGCTATGGCACCAGGCTTTCGACCCTACCCGCCGCGAATTGCGGCAGGTGTAGGCCTTGATGAAGATTTGCAATGCCGAAAGGCGCTTTTGCAAATTGCCTTTCAGCAAGTAACCTGAGCGATCCGGGTTTCGCGGCCCGTCATTCGGCCGCACGCGCGGGCACCAGGATCTCGCGCTGGCCGCTGCCGCTCATGGCGCTCACGAGGCCGGCCTTCTCCATGTCCTCGACGAGCCGCGCGGCGCGGTTGTAGCCGATCTTCAGGTGGCGCTGCACCAGCGAGATGCTGGCCTTGCGGTTCTTGAGCACCACTTCGACCGCCTGGTCGTACATCGGGTCCTTCTCGCCGTCGCCACCGCCGCCGAGCAGGTCGCCGTCACCGTCGCCATCGACCGTGCCGCCTTCGAGCACGCCCTCGATGTAGTCGGGCTCGCCCTGGCTCTTGAGGTAGGCCACCACGCGATGCACTTCGTCGTCGCTGACGAAGGCGCCGTGCACGCGGATCGGCAGGCCGGTGCCGCTGGGCATGTAGAGCATGTCGCCCATGCCCAGCAGCGCCTCGGCGCCCATCTGGTCGAGGATGGTGCGGCTGTCGATCTTGCTCGACACCTGGAAGGCGATGCGGGTCGGGATGTTGGCCTTGATCAGGCCGGTGATCACGTCCACGCTGGGGCGCTGGGTGGCAAGGATGAGATGGATGCCGGCGGCGCGCGCCTTCTGCGCGAGGCGGGCGATCAGCTCTTCGATCTTCTTGCCGACCACCATCATCAGGTCGGCCAGCTCGTCGATCACCACGACGATGTGCGGCTCGCGCTTGAGCGGCTCGGGATCGTCGGGCGTGAGGCTGAAGGGGTTGTAGATGAACTCCTCGCGCGCCTTGGCTTCGTCGATCTTGGTGTTGTAGCCGGCCAGGTTGCGCACGCCCAGCTTGCTCATGAGCTTGTAGCGGCGCTCCATCTCGGCCACGCACCAGTTCAGGCCGTGCGCGGCCTGGCGCATGTCGGTGACCACGGGCGCCAGCAGGTGCGGGATGCCTTCGTAGACCGACATTTCGAGCATCTTCGGGTCGATCATGAGCAGGCGCACGTCGCGCGCCTCGGCCTTGTAGAGCAGCGAAAGGATCATCGCGTTGATGCCCACCGACTTGCCCGAGCCGGTGGTACCGGCCACCAGCACGTGCGGCATCTTCGCGAGGTCGGCCACCACCGGGTTGCCGATGATGTCCTTGCCGAGGCCCATGGTGAGCATCGACTTGCCTTCGTTGTAGACCTGCGAGCCCAGGATCTCGCTGAGCTTGATCGACTGGCGCTTGGCGTTCGGCAGCTCCAGCGCCATGTAGTTCTTGCCCGGAATGGTCTCGACCACGCGGATCGACACCAGCGAGAGCGAACGCGCCAGGTCCTTCGCGAGGTTGACGATCTGCGAGCCCTTGACGCCGGTGGCCGGCTCGATCTCGTATCGCGTGATGACGGGGCCCGGCGAAGCGAGCACCACGCGCACCTCGACGCCGAAGTCCTTGAGCTTCTTCTCGATCATGCGCGAGGTCATCTCGAGCGTGTCGGCCGAGACCGTCTCCTGGCGCGCCTGGGCGGGGTCGAGCAGGTCGACCTGCGGCAGCTTGCTGTCGGGCAGTTCCTTGAAGAGAGGCTTCTGGCGCTCCTTGACGACGCGGTCGCTGCGAGGCACCTCGGTCATCGCGGGTTCGATCTGCACCGGTGGCGATGGCGGGCGGCGCTTGGGACGCGGCTCGATGAGGATCTCGTCGTCGCCTCCGCCACCGCCGGCAAAGGCACCGGACGATGGCGACAGCGAGGGCTCGGAGCGGCCGGAATCGATGTCGTCGCGCGCGTAGGCGGACTCGTCGGCTTCCGCACGCTCGCGGGCAGCCTGCTTGCCCATGGCGATGTCTGCAGCCATCTCGCGCTTTTCACGGCGCGACTCGAACAGCGAATAGAAGCGTGCGCCGATGCGCTCGGCGATCAGACTCCAGGAGAAGCGGAACACCAGCGCGGAGCCGATCACGCCCCCGGCGATGGCCACCAGCGCCGAGCCGGTGAAGCCCATCCAGCGCACGCTGGCGGGACCGACCAGATAGCCCAGCGCACCGCCGCCGGAGCCCGGAAGGTGGGCTTCGAGCCGGTAAAGGCGCGACCATTCGAGCACCGTGCTCGCGCAGAGCAGCAGGACGAGGCCGAGCCAGAAGGCAAGGCGGCTGCGGTTGAAGCGCCCGCGTGGCGCAGCCTGTTCGGCGGCCGAGGGTTCGCCGCCGCGCAGCCAGTTGGCCAGCGAAGACAGCCAGGCGCGCAGCCCGGCGAAAAGGCACCACCAGACGGAATAGCCGGCGGCGTAGTAGCTGCCGTCGGCCAGCCAGGCGCCGATGCGGCCGCCCCAGTTCTTGATTTCGCCCCCGGTGCCCGAAGTGGACCAGGCGGCGTCGGAGGGCGTGAAGCTCAGCATCGAGAGCAGCCAGAACAGCAGCGCTGCGAATCCTGCGATCAGCGTGATCTCGTGCGCGAAGCGCATGGCGCGCACGCGCACGGGTTGCGCCTCGGCGGCAGAAGAAGATTGAAGCGTATTCAGCGAATAGGTCATGAAAAACACGGCGCCCGGCCTCGGGAAACTGGGGCCGGATGCACGAACACTACAACAAAAGGCCGGGGCCGCCGTTACAGGCGGCCCCGGCCCTGGAGGCTCAGGCGAGCGAAAGGAGCCGTTCCTTGACGATCATCGAACCGTCTTCCTGCGTCTGGACGAAACCGCGCTCCTCGAGATCCTTCATCACCCGGCTCACCATCTCGCGCGAGGCGCCGACCATCTTGGCCAGATCCTGGCGGGAGATCTTCTCGCGCACCTTGAGATTGCCGGCGCCGTCCTCGATGGCGAACTCGAGCAGCGAACGGGCCACGCGCCCGTAGACGTCCATCAGCGCCAGCGACTCGATCTTGCGGTCGGCATGGCGCAGGCGCTGCACCAGGCCGCGCATGATGTTGTAGGCCATGGAGGAGTTCTCGGGCAGGCAGCGCGCGAAGGCGTCGCGGCCCAGCATGAGCACGTCGCACTGGATCTCGGTGCGCACGGTGGCCGAATGGGGCTCGTCGTCGATCAGGCTCATCTCGCCGAGGTAGTCGCCGGGATGCAGCGTTGCCAGGATGACCTCTCGTCCGCGGCTGTCGGCGCTGGTGACGCGAGCGCGGCCGGTCAGGATGATGTAGAGCGCATCGGACTTCTTGCCCTGCTCCACGACGACCTCCGCGCGCTTGAAGCGCTTCTTGATGATCGCGTCCGCGATGCTAGCGGACTGCGTGGCTGTCAACGACGCGAACAATGGAACGCGCCGAAGCAATTCGAGGTTGGACAGCATCGACATTTATCAATCCCTGAGATAGCGGGCGGAGCAATCCAGAAAGCAGCAAGCCGATGGATTACTACAATCGCGCGCATTGAAAACACCGTTTACCCGGTGTTGAACCGGGCAGTGATACTCCATATATATCGCTACCACCCTGAAAATGTACACGCTGACGCAGCGTCCATCCTAGGTTTTCTACTCATGTCCGCTCCCCAACACGCCAAGGTTTTGATTCTGGGCTCCGGCCCTGCCGGCTATACGGCCGCCGTCTATGCAGCACGCGCAAATCTGCAGCCCCTGCTCATCACCGGCATCGCCCAGGGCGGGCAGTTGATGACCACCACCGAGGTCGACAACTGGCCGGCCGATGTGCATGGCGTGCAAGGGCCCGACCTAATGCAGCGCTTCCTGGAGCATGCGGAACGCTTCAAGACGCAGATCGTCTTCGACCACATCAACAAGGTTGACCTGAGCAAGCGCCCCTTCACCCTCACCGGCGACAGCGGCACCTATACCTGCGACGCGCTGATCATCGCCACCGGCGCTTCGGCGAAGTACCTGGGCCTCGACTCCGAACAGAAGTTCATGGGCCGCGGCGTCTCCGCCTGCGCGACCTGCGACGGCTTCTTCTACCGTGAGCAGGAAGTGTGCGTGATCGGCGGCGGCAATACGGCCGTCGAGGAAGCGCTCTACCTCGCCAACATCGCGAACAAGGTCACCCTGGTGCACCGCCGCGACAAGTTCCGCGCCGAGCCGATCCTGATCGACAAGGTCATGGAGAAGGTCGCCGAGGGCAAGATCGAGCTGAAGCTGCACAACGAGCTCGACCAGGTGCTGGGCGACGATTCGGGCGTGACGGGCATCCGCATCAAGAACACACAGACCGGCGCCACGGAGCAGATCGACCTGAAGGGCTGCTTCATCGCGATCGGCCACCACCCGAACACCGACATCTTCCAGGGCCAGCTGGAGATGAAGGACAACTACATCCTGACCCGCTCCGGCCTGCAGGGCTTCGCCACGATGACCAGCATTCCGGGCGTTTTCGCCGCCGGCGACGTGCAGGACAACGTCTACCGCCAGGCCATCACCAGCGCCGGCACCGGCTGCATGGCCGCTCTCGACGCCCAGCGATTCCTGGAGCAGGACGGCACCCTGTAACCTGCAGGGCCCACAAAAGGGCTATAATCCGAGGCTTTGCCGAAACAGGGCTCTCTCACGGGCTACGGCAAAGCCGGGGTACCGCCACCCGTTTTCTGGCGAGGTCAAGCTGCAAAACACCTGCAATCGCCCTGATTGCCCCGGTGCCAGCTGTTCAAGAAAGAGTGTCCTCATGGCACGCGTATGCGACGTAACGGGCAAGGGCCCGATGGTCGGAAACAACGTTTCCCACGCCAACAACAAAACCAAGCGCCGGTTCCTGCCGAACCTGCAATACCGCCGTTTCTGGGTCGAAAGTGAAAACCGTTGGGTTCGCCTGCGTGTTTCGAGCGCCGCGCTGCGCCTGATCGACAAGAACGGTATCGACTCCGTGCTCGCAGACCTGCGTGCACGCGGCCAAGCCTAAGGAGCTGAATCATGGCAACGAGCAAAGGCGGACGCGAAAAGATCAAGCTGGAATCCACCGCGGGTACCGGCCACTTCTACACGACCAGCAAGAACAAGAAGACGATGCCTGAAAAGATGTCGATCATGAAGTTCGACCCCAAGGCGCGCAAGCACGTCGAATACAAGGAAATCAAGCTGAAGTAATTCGGCTCAGGTCTCCAAATAAAAAACCCGCTGCAAACACAGCGGGTTTTTTATTGCCTGTCTCTACACGTTTCGCATTTTCGCTCTGCCCTCTTTCATTGGGGATCTGGCACCCGCGAGAATTCGACGGACATAAAAAAGCCGGCCTGAGGGCCGGCTTTTTTTCGGGGGAGAGCCCCGCTTCGCGTCAGGCGCGAGCGGCGCGCAGGCGGGTCGAGAAGTCGCGCAGGCCTGCGATGCCGCTGGCTTCCGCACGATGGCACCAGGCCGCCAGATCGGCCGCCAGCTGCTCGCGCGACTGCGAGGTGTTCAGCCACAGCTGGCGCAGCTCTTCGCGCATCGTGACCATCTTGTCGAGCACCGGATGCGCGGCACGAGCCTGCACAACGTGCGAGCGGGCCGATGCAGGCACCTTGTCGTCGTCGCGGTGCAGCCAGCGCTTGGCAGCCTTGAGCACCGACAGGTCGGCGCCCTTGTTCTTCAGGGCAGCCAGCTCCTGGCTGGTGGCGCGGCGCATTTCACGCGCATAGCCGGCCATGACTTCGTAGCGGTTGGCGATGACGGCCTCGAGCGTCTTCTCGTTGGCCACGGGCTGGATATCGCCCATCAGCATCTTCGGCGGCACCTTCTTGACCTTGGCCCAACCCAGCTTCTGCAGCGCCTGGATGTAGATCCAGCCGATGTCGAACTCGTACTTCTTGACCGAGAACTTGGCCGAGGTGGGGTACGTGTGGTGGTTGTTGTGCAGCTCTTCGCCGCCGATGATCAGGCCCCAGGGCATGATGTTGCGGCTTGCGTCGGGCGCCTCGAAGTTGCGATAACCCCAGTAGTGGCCGATGCCGTTGATCACGCCGGCAGCGGTGATCGGGATCCAGAGCATCTGCACAGCCCACACGGCCATGCCGAGCGTGCCGAACAGCGCCAGGTTCAGGACCAGCATCAGGCCGACGCCCTGCCAGCTGTAGCGCGAATACAGGTTGCGCTCGATCCAGTCGTCGGGCGTGCCGTGACCGTAGCGCTCCATCGTTTCCTTGTTCTTCGACTCGGCGCGGTACAGCTCGGCGCCGCGCCAGAGCACCTCCTCGATGCCCTTGACCTGCGGGCTGTGCGGGTCGTCCTGCGTTTCGCACTTGGCGTGGTGCTTGCGGTGGATCGCGACCCACTCCTTCGTCACCATGCCGGTGCCGATCCAGAGCCAGAAGCGGAAGAAATGCGACGGGATCGGGCCCAGATCCATGGCCCGGTGCGTCTGCGTGCGGTGCAGGAAGATCGTGACCGCGGCAATCGTGATGTGCGTGGTGGCGAGCGTGTAAAGCACGATCTGCCACCAGGTGAGATCCCAAAGGCCGTGTCCGAGCCAATCGATGGCCGCATTGAGGACGGCGGAGTCAGGAAGCAACATTGAGTCAGGTACTCCATCATGGCCACACGAATGTGCAGCCTTCAGATAACCCGCGATTTTAAGGCGCGAGGGCCTAAAACAAGCCCTTTAAACCTTCACGAAAAGCGCAGATTAACCCTAGTTTGGAGTCCGTCCTCTATTTGCGGTTCCAGGCTGCGGCAAAGAAACCGTCGGTCGAATGCAGGTGCGGCCAGAGCCGCAGATAGCGCCTGCCGCCCTCCCCGCCGGCACACAGCGCCTCGAAACCCTCGACCTTGAGCCCCTGCAGCAAATCCGCCACATCCACCGGCACGAAGTCGGGATTGGCCGCGCTGAAGGCCTCCGCGATGGCCTCGTTCTCCTCCGGCAGCACGCTGCACGTGGCGTAGACGAGACGCCCGCCCGACTTCACCAGCCGCGCGGCACTCTGCAGGATGGCCGTCTGCTTGGCGGTCAGTTCCTCCACCGACTTCGGCGACTGCCGCCATTTCAGGTCCGGATTGCGCCTGAGCGTCCCCAGCCCCGAGCAGGGCGCGTCGACCAGCACGCGGTCGATCTTGCCCGCGAGGCGCTTGATCCGGTCGTCGCGCTCGTGGGCGATGGCGGCCGGGTGCACGTTCGACAGCTTGCTGCGCGCCAGACGCGGCTTGAGCGCGTCCAGCCGGTGTGCCGAGACGTCGAAGGCGTAGAGGCGGCCGGTGTTGCGCATCGTGGCGCCGATGGCCAGCGTCTTGCCGCCCGCGCCCGCGCAGAAATCGACCACCATCTCGCCGCGCTTGGCATCCAGAAGCAGCGCCAGCAGTTGCGAGCCCTCGTCCTGCACCTCGATGGCTCCGCGGGCGAAGGCATCGAGCTTGGTCAGCGCCGGCTTGCCTTCGATGCGCAGGCCCCAGGGCGAGAACGGCGTTGCTTCCGATTTGATAGCAGCCAGCGCAAGCTCAGCCTTCACATCCGCACGCTTGTCGGTCAGCGCATTAACGCGCAGGTCGAGCGGCGCGGGCTCCTGCAGGGCCGCCACCAGCGGCCAGAAGCCCTCGCCGAGCTGCGCCTTCAGCGGCGTCACGAGCCACTCGGGCAGGTTGTGGCGATGGCGCTCCAGCAGGTCGTCAGCCTTGACCGCGTCGCAGTTGTCGAGCCAGCGCTTCTCGGTGTCGTTGAGCGCGCTCTTCAGGAAGTCGCGCGGGCCATGGAAACCCAGGATCGCCATCCGGCGCTCCTTGGAGCCGCTGCCCGAGGGCGAGAGGTGATCGAACAGCAGCTTCTTGCGAAGCACGGTGTAGACGGTTTCGGCGAGCGTCGCGCGCTCGCGCGGGCCGAACTCGCGGTGGTCGCGGAAGAACCGCGATACGACCTGGTCGGCAGGGTGATCGAACTTCAGGACGAGGCCAACCAGATCGGCGGCGGCCTCCAACAGGGCTTTGGGATGCATCCCCCGATTGTCTCAGCCGCGGGAAACCCGGCCGGAGTCCTAGGCGTCGCGAACCCAGACCGCCCCGAAAGCCTCGCGCTCGACGTCTTCGAGCTTCGGCGAATGCCCGGCCCACAGCACCAGCGCGGCACCCGGCAGCGTGAGCGTCTGTTCCAGCTGGCGGCAGAGGTTCCAGCGGTCCTCGTCGTCGAGCCCCGGCAGTTCGACGAAGACGATGTAGGCGCGGCGCCATGGGAATTCGCGCAGGTTCTTGCGCACCAGCCAGGCCCGGGAGGCCGGCAGGCAGCGCACGAGGTCAGCCCGCAGCTCGCCCAGTTCGAAGTCGTTCAGGTCGTGCCGCGAAATCTGGCTGAAGAAGGGCGTGCCGGTGATCTCCTCCCAGGCGCGCGCCTCCGCCTCCTCCGCCTCCTTGAGGCGGCCGCGCCACAGCTTCAGCGCCTCTTCGTCGTGCGGGCCCGAGTCCGGGTCCTCCAGCGAGGCCACTGCGCTCTTGGCGGCCCACCACCGGCTGGCCGCGCCCGAACCGTGCAGTCGCTCGAGCACCGCGAGGCGCGCCTCGCGATCGCTCGCCGGCAGCATCTGGGCCAGTCCGCGCAGCGCGCCGGGGTGCTCGGGAGCGATCTGGAGCGCGCTCTCGTAGCGCACGCGCACGGGGGCGGACGGGTCGAGCCGCCGCTCGGAATCGGCCCATTCGACCATCTCGTCGGGCGTGTTGCGGTCGCCGCGGGCGGCCAGCACGGCGATGCGCTCGCGGATGCGCGAGCGGTGCGCATGGTGCTGCTTCCAATCGGCGGCATGGGCGCGGCGCCACTGGCTGTCGAAATGCGCGATCCATTTCTTGCGGTCGGCCAGCATCTCGAGCGCAGGGCGCATCGACCACTCGGGCATGGCCGCAGTCTGGCCCAGCGCCTCCAGCCGGTCGCGCAGCACCGGGTGGGTGTCTTCCAGGTCGCTCACACGGCGCATTGCCTCGCGCAGCGCCTGGCGGGCGAAGTTGTCGTCGGGGGGCGTGCGCACGCGCTTGCGCAGCGCCTCGAACGGCCCCGGCGGCAGCGGTTCGTGCTCGGCGCGGGCCCAGTGCCAGGGCCAGAACTCGTTGGCGTACCAGCTGGCCTTGATCGCGATCTCGGTCAGCGCGGCCGACGCCACCGACGTTCCCAGCAGCCGGCCCGCGATGCGGTCGGCCTCGTATTCGTCCTGCCGCGCCAGCGCGAAGGTCTTGGCGGCGAAGCGCGGAAAGTACCAGCGGAAGAAGGCTTGCGAGAACAGCGCCATCACGCCTTCGTTGCGCTGCAGGCTGGCATCGAGCTTGAGCCAGGACAGCCGGGTGCGGTAGATCCACGCGCTGAGCTGGCCGTGATTGCCCCGCAGGTGGCCGTATTCATGGGCCAGCACCGACAGCAGCCGCCGGCGGTCGAGCATCATCAGGAGCGGCAAGCCGATGCTCAGCGAATTGACGGCGCCGCCAAACAGGCCGAAGCGCGGCACCTGCCGGATGCTGGCGTTGAAGTCGTCATCGAGGTAGACGTGGTGGACCGGCGGCCCCTTGATGCGGGCGCGGATGCGATCCAGCGCCTCGAAAAGAGCGGGCGCGTCTTCCCGGCGCAGCTCGATGCCCTCGGGATCGTCGAAGCGCACCCACAGCGCGCGAAGCGTCGCCCACAGCAGTCCCAGGGCGAACAGCAGCAGCCAGCCGCGCGTGAAGTTGAAGCGCTGTTCGCCGATCGTGGAAAGGACCCAGGCGATGATGCCCACCGACAGCCCCAGGCAGCCCAGCACCCACAGGTAGCCGAGCGCGGCAAAGGCCGCGACGCTGCGTCGATAGCGCGCGCCGTCGTCCGCACTGGCATGCTCGCTCAGTCGAACCAGGTGAACAAAATCAGCGCGATCCATCCGACTCCAGTCAAATCAAGCCCGCCAGTTTTTTGAAGAAAGGCAAGCCGCCGTTGAACGACGAAGACCTCCCTCCCCTGATCGAAACGCCTCCCGGCCGCTATCGCCACTACAAGGGCGGCGAATACGAAGTGCTCGGCACCGTGCGCCACAGCGAGACGCTGGAGCCGATGACGCTGTACCGCGCCCTGTACGGCGCGCACGGCCTCTGGGTCCGGCCGGCCGCCATGTTCGGCGAAACCGTGGAGATAGACGGCGTCGCCCGCAGAAGATTCACACCGATCTGACCAGACAGGCTGCCAAAGTTCATCCTGCCTGGTCTGGTTGCTACCTTTTTCGCAGCAATCCGGAGAGGGTCAGCCGCAGCGGACGTCCGTCACGCGGTTGCGGGCGTCGACGTCGAGGTTGAGCCGCCCGCCATTGAGTTCCATCGTGGTCGCTTCGCCCGGCTTGAGGACGCGCACCGTGCCGGCCCCGGCCCGCACACGGGCGGCTGCTTCGAGCTGCGGCGACAGCGGCTGGCCGACGGCGAAGCGGGCGCCGTCCGCATTGCACTGATACACCGGCTCCGGCGGCGGCGGAGGAGGTGCCGCGGGTGCGGGCGCAGGCGCCGGAGCGGCGCAGCCCGCCATCAGGGCAGCGCCTGCAAGCGCCAGCAGCAACGATTGGTTCTTCACTTTTCTGACTCCCGAAAACCCACCAATATAAACAACTTTACTCATTGTGACTCGATGTATCCGCGAGCCAACCGGCGATGGCTCGCGGATACAACAGATGCTCCTGCGAGAGCACCCGGGCTGCCAGCGCAGCCGCCGTGTCACCAGGCAGCACGGGCACCACCGCCTGCGCGAGGATCGGTCCGTGGTCGAGCTCAGTTGTTACCTGGTGCACCGTCACGCCAGCCACCTTGCAGCCCGCCTCGATGGCGCGCTGGTGCGTGTTCAGCCCCGGAAATGCCGGCAGCAGCGAGGGATGGATGTTGACCAGCCGGCCGGCATAGCGGTTGACGAAGCCCGGTGTCAGGATGCGCATGAACCCCGCCAGCACCACCAGCGCCGGTGCGTAGCCGTCGACCACCTTCGCCAGCGCCTCGTCGAAGTCCTCGCGGGTGGCGAAATCCTTGTGCGGCACCACCGCGGTGTCGATGCCCTGGGCTCTGGCGATGGCCAAACCGCCGGCCTCGGCCTTGTTGCTCACGACGGCGGCGATGCGGGCGCCGAAGCGCTCGGCCCAGCGGTCGCGCCCGGCGGCGCGCACGATGGCCTCCATGTTGGAGCCGCCACCGGAGATCAGGATCACGATGTTCTTCATGGGAGGCGGGATTATCCGTGCCCGGCATCCGCCACCTCGTCCGGCAAGCCGCGCTTGTCGCGGCGCGGACACCGCATCACAGCACGACCGTGCTAAAACTCGCGATTCCGGAGACACACCGACCGCGTCTGCGGTGGACCGATCAACACAGCGAGGCACGCATGGATTTGAGCTTCACACCCGAAGAACAGAAGTTCCGCGAAGAAGTTCGCGCCTGGGTCAAGGACAACCTTCCCAAGGAGATTTCTCACAAGGTACACAACGCGCTCGAACTGACGCGCGACGATCTGCAAGGCTGGGCCAAGATCCTCGGCAAGAAGGGCTGGCTCGGCTATGCCTGGCCGAAGGAATTCGGCGGCCCGGGCTGGACCGCCATCCAGCGCCACCTGTTCGAGGAAGAAACCGCCCTGGCCGGCGCGCCGCGCATCGTGCCCTTCGGCCCCGTGATGGTCGCGCCGGTGATCATGGCCTTCGGCAACGCGGAGCAGCAGAAGCGCTTCCTGCCCGGCATCGCCAGCGGCGAAGTCTGGTGGAGCCAGGGCTACAGCGAACCGGGCTCGGGCTCCGACCTGGCCTCGCTGAAGACCAAGGCCGAGCGCAAGGGCGACAAATACATCGTCAACGGCCAGAAGACCTGGACCACGCTCGGCCAGTACGGCGACTGGATGTTCAACCTCGTGCGCACCAGCAGCGAAGGCAAGCCCCAGACCGGCATCAGCTTCCTGCTGCTCGACATGAAGTCGCCCGGCGTCACCGTGCGCCCGATCAAGCTGCTCGACGGCAGCCACGAGGTCAACGAGGTGTTCTTCGACAACGTCGAGGTGCCCGCCGAGAACCTGATCGGCGAGGAGAACAAGGGCTGGACCTACGCCAAGCACCTGCTCTCGCACGAGCGCACCAACATCGCCGACGTGAACCGCGCCAAGCGCGAGCTCGAGCGGCTCAAGCGCATCGCCAAGGCCGAAGGCGCCTATGACGACCAGCGCTTCCGCGACGAGATCGCCAAGCTCGAAGTCGACATCGTCGCGCTCGAGATGATGGTGCTGCGCGTGCTCTCGGCCGCCACCTCGGGCAAGAACTCGCTGGACGTGGCGGGCCTGCTCAAGATCCGCGGCAGCGAGATCCAGCAGCGCTACAGCGAACTGATGATGCTGGCCGGCGGCGCCTACTCGCTGCCGCTGATCCGCGAGGCGATGGAAGCCGGCTGGCAGGGCAACTTCCCCGGCGGCAACCCGGCGCTCGCGCCGCTGACGTCGACCTTCTTCAACATGCGCAAGACCACCATCTACGGTGGCTCGAACGAAGTGCAACGCAACATCGTCGCGCAGACGGTTCTGGGCTGAGGAGACAACGAGCATGGACTTCAATTTCACCGACGACCAGGAACAGCTGCGCGACGCGGTCCGCAAGTGGGTCGACAAGGGCTACGACTTCGAGCGCCGCCGCGGCATCGAGGCCAAGGGCGGCTTCTCGCGCGAAGCGTGGGACGAACTGGCCGAGCTCGGCCTGGGCGGCCTCTACATCAGCGAGGACGACGGCGGCCTGGGCATGGGTCCGGTCGCGGGCATGGTCGTCATGGAAGAACTGGGCCGCGGCATCGTGCTGGAGCCCTTCTCGCAGACGCTGATCGCCGGCGCGGTGCTCAGCGGCTACGCGGGCGCCGACACCAAGGAAAGCTGGCTGCCGCGCATCGCGGGCGGCCAGGCCATCGTGGTGCTGGCCTACCAGGAGCGAAAGGCGCGGTGGCGCCTCGACGTGTGCGAGGCGCACGCCGCCAAGGCTGGCGACGGCTGGTCGCTGACCGGCGCCAAGAGCGTGGTGCCCGTGGGCGATGAAGCCGATGCCTTCCTGGTGCCGGCCAAGGTCGACGGCAAGATCGCCCTCTTCCTGGTCGAGCGCAGCGCCAGCGGCGTGGAAGCGCGCGGCTACGGCACGCAGGACGGCTCCCGCGCCGCCGAGGTCGTGTTCGACCAGGCCGACGCCACGCTGCTGACGCTCGACGGCCTCGCCGCGCTCGAATACGCGGTGGACGTCGGCATCGCCGCCCTCTGCGCCGAAGGCGTGGGCGTGATGGACAAGACCGTGGACCTCACCGTCGAGTACCTGAACCAGCGCAAGCAGTTCGGCGTGGTCATCTCCAGCTTCCAGGCGCTGCGCCACCGCGTGGCCGACATGAAGATGCAGCTGGAGCTCGCCCGCTCGATGAGCTACTACGCCACGCTCAAGCTCAACGCCCCGGCCGACGAGCGCCGCCAGGCGCTGGCCCGCGCCAAGTACCAGCTCGGCGTGTCGATGCGCTACATCGCCGCGAATTCGGTGCAGCTGCACGGCGGCATCGGCGTGACCGACGAATACATCGGCAGCCACTACTTCCGCAAGCTCACGCAGATGGAAATGACCTTCGGCGACACGCTGCACCACCTGGGCGAAGTCTCCGCCCGCATGCAGGACACCGCCGGCGTCTTCGCCTAGGACAAGGCTCGCCCCCGGGCTGCGCGCACTTCGTGTCGCTGCGGCCCGGCGAAGCCGGCTCCGCGGTGTTCCGCTAGCATCCAACGCCCGCCCGCTTCGCGCTGGCGGGCGTTTTCACTTGGCCCCTCACACCCGGACCCCAGGAACGAAACATGCAGACTCGCCGCTCTCTTCTGGTCGCCATGGCCGCCACCGGAACCACTGCCGCCATGCTGACCGCCTGCGCCACCTCTCCCACGCCTTCCTACACCGAGCGCCCGCCGATCGTGTTCATGCACGGCAACGGCGACTCGGCCGCGCTCTGGCAGACGACGATCTGGCGCTTCGAATCGAACGGCTGGCCGCGCGAACGGCTTTTCGCGGTGGACCAGCCCAACCCGGTGGCTCGCGACGATGACGCCGTGGCGCAACCCGGGCGCAGTTCGACCGGCGAATCGGCCGTGTTCCTCAAGGCCGAAGTCGACAAGGTGCTGAAGGCCACCGGCGCGAGCAAGGTCGTGCTGATCGGCAACTCGCGCGGCGGCAACACCATCCGCAACTACGTGCAGAACGGCGGCGGCGCGGCGGTCGTGAGTCACGTGGTGCTGGGCGGCAACCCGGCTCACGGAATCTGGGCGGTGAAGGGCCTGCGCGAGAACAACGAGTTCTCGGGGCTCTCGGGCTTCATGCAGCAGCTCAACGCGCCGAAGGGACCGAACGGCGAGGAAGTCACGCCCGGCGTGAAATGGCTGACGCTGCGCTCCGACAACAACGACAAGTACGCGCAGCCCGACGGCGTGTGGATCGGCTCCCCCGGCAAGCCGACCAACATCGGCTTCGACGGGCCGGCGCTCAAGGGCGCGACCAACATCGTGCTGCCGCGCGTCGACCACCGCGAGACCTCGTTCTCGCCCGCCGCCTTCGCCGCGACCTGGCAGTTCCTGACCGGGCAGGCGCCCCGCACCACCGAGGTCGCGCCCGAGGCGACCGTCGTGCTCAACGGCCGCGCGCTCGGTGCCGAGAACCTCCCGCTCAACGGTGCCACGGTCACCGTCTACGCGGTCGATCCAGCCACCGGCGCCCGGCTCGGCGAAGCGGTCTTCACCAAGTCCATCGGCGCCGACGGCCGCTGGGGGCCCTTCAAGGCGCGGGGAGACGCGGCCTACGAATTCGTGCTGGCCACGCCCAGCTACGGCACCACCCACATCTACCGCAGCCCCTTCCCGCGCAGCAGCGGCGTGGTGAACCTGAAGCCGGAGCGCGTCACGCCGGCCGACGGCAGCGCTGGTGCGGTCGTCGTCTTCACCCGGCCGCGCGGCTACTTCGACGCCCAGCGCGACACCATGCGCTTCGACGGCCAGAGCCCGCCGGCGGGCGTGCCGCCCAAGGGCTCGGGCGTGTCGAGCTCGCGGCTGCGTACCGCCGCCGCCGAGCTGCAGCGCGCGGTGACGGGCGAATTCAACGGCGAGCGCATCACCGGCCTGACCTGGCCGGCAGCGAGGGAGCACGTGACGGTGCTCGAACTGACCTACTGAACAAGGCAAGGCAGGCCATGACAGACGGCACCGACGCTCCCTTCGTCCTGCAGTCGCGCGACACGCGCGGCGTGGTCACACTGACGCTGAACCGGCCGGCCGCGTTCAACGCGCTCTCCGAAGGCATGCTCGGCGCGCTCGAGCAGGCGCTGGGCGAAGTCACGGCCGACGGCGGCGTGCGCGCGGTGGTCATCGCCGGGGCCGGCAAGGCCTTCTGCGCCGGCCATGACCTGAAGGAGATGCGCGCCGCGCCCTCGCTCGACTACTACGAGCAGCTGTTCGAGCGCTGCGGCGCGATGATGCTGTCGATACAGAAGCTGCCCGTACCGGTGATCGCGCGCGTGCACGGCATCGCGACGGCGGCGGGCTGCCAGCTGGTCGCGGTCTGCGACCTGGCGGTGGCTTCGAGCGACGCGCGCTTCGCTGTCAGCGGGGTGAACGTCGGCCTCTTCTGCGCCACGCCGAGCGTCACGCTTTCGCGCAACCTCGGGCGCAAGCAAGCCTTCGAGATGCTGGTGACGGGCGAATTCATCAGCGCGCAGGAGGCGCGCGAGAAGGGCCTGGTCAACCGCGTGGCTCCGCCCGGGGAACTGGATGCGACGGTCGAATCGCTGGTCGCCAGCATCGTCGCCAAGCCCCGCACTGCGCTCGCGCTGGGCAAGGCCCTCTTCTACCGCCAGCTCGAAACCGGCATCGAGGCAGCGCTGGCCGATGCCAGCCAGACCATGGCCTGCAACATGATGGACGAGAGCGCGCTGGAAGGCGTGCAGGCCTTCATCGAGAAGCGCCCGCCGGCCTGGAAGCGCTGATCAGGCGGCCGGCCTGCTAGGAATCGTGCAGCCGCGAGCTCTGCGGCAGGTGCGCCATCAAAAACTCCATCTGGTCCGCGAGGATGCGCCTGTTTCGCAGGATGAAGTCTTCCCAGAGGCTGGGCACGTAGGGCGCATACAGCAGCGGCATGCCGGCCTGCTCTGGCGTGCGGCTGCTCTTGCGGTGGTTGCAGGGCCTGCAGGCCGTGACCACGTTCATCCAGGTGTCGATGCCCCGCTGGGCGAACGGGATGATGTGCTCGCGCGTGAGTTCGTCTTCGTGGAAGTGGCCGCCGCAGTAGGCGCAGATGTTGCGGTCTCGCGCGAAGAGCTTGCTGTTGGTGAGGCCGGGGCGCAGCGCGAAGGGGTTGATGCGGGGCACGCCCTTGGTGCCGATGATGCTGTTGATCGCGATCTGCGACTGCTCGCCGGTGATCGCGTTGTGGCCGCCACGGAACACCGCCACCTGCGCACCCACTTCCCAGCGGACTTCGTCCGCGGCGTAGTGGATCACCGCCTGTTCCAGCGAAATCCATGACTGGGGCAGCCCTTGGGCCGACAGCTTCAAGACCTTCACACACGCCTCCTCGAAAAGGGAGAGAACACGGAAAGACCAGGGACACGGAGCGCGTTGGAGACCCACGCCGATCAACGCACTGCGTCACAATATACCGGCTTTGTGACAAATCGGCCTGATCCGCCCAATCGACGGGCGGAAGGCGCTATCAAAAAGATACTCACCGATGCAGGTTTTTCGTGGCTTCCGGCACCCTGGCGTTGCCCCCGCCTGCGCCCTCACCATTGGCAATTTCGACGGCGTGCACCGCGGCCACCAGGCCATGCTCGCGCTCTTGCAGACCGAGGCCCGCCAGCGCGGGCTGCCGAGCTGCGTGCTCACATTCGAGCCCCATCCGCGGGACTATTTCGCCGCCGTCACCAAGAAGCCCGACCTCGCGCCCGCGCGCATCGGCACGCTGCGCGACAAGCTCAGCGAACTGGCCGCCTGCGGCGTGACGCAGACCGTCGTGCTGCCCTTCGACGCCCGGCTGGCCTCCCAGTCGCCGGAGGAATTCATCCAGAAGGTGCTGATCGACGGCCTGGGCGCGCGCTACGTGCTGGTGGGCGACGACTTCCGCTTCGGCGCCAGGCGGGCCGGTGACTACGCCATGCTCGACGCGGCCGGCGATACCCACGGCTTCGACGTGGCGCGCATGAACAGCTACGAGGTGCACGGCCTGCGGGTGTCCAGCTCCGCCGTGCGCGAGGCGCTGGCCGAAGGCCGCATGGCCGACGCCCACACCCTGCTGGGCCGTCCCTACGCCATCTCGGGCCACGTGGTCCACGGCCGCAAGCTGGGCCGCGCGCTGGGCGCCTCGGCGCCGGGCAAGGACGATGGCTTTCGCACCCTCAACCTGCGCTTCAAGCATTGGAAGCCGGCCGCCAGCGGCATCTTCGCGGTGCTGGTGCACGGCCTGTCCGAGCGGCCGCTGCCGGGCGTGGCCAACCTGGGCGTGCGCCCTTCGCTGGACGCCAACGACGTCAACGGCGGGCGAGTGCTGCTCGAAACCCATTGCCTGGAGTGGCCCTCCCATCTGGGAGCCGAAGGGGCCTACGGTAAAATCGTCCGCGTGGAACTCCTGCACAAACTGCACGACGAATTGCGCTACACCAGCCTCGAGGCCCTCACCGCGGGCATCGCGAAGGATGGCCGCGACGCTCGCGCGTTCTTCGCATCGACCCACGCCGAAACCCACCGCCAGACCACGCGGGACCGAATTTAGCCCTGCACGCACCGTGCTGCCGCCCTTCGACAAGCTCAGGGCGAACGGCTTCACCTTCCGCACCGACACGCTTCATGCAGTTCGGGCTGAGCCTGTCCAAGCCCCCTCTGTTTCGCACCCAACATGTCTGACGCCGCTTCCCCCAAAGACTACCGTTCCACGCTGAACCTGCCCGACACCCCCTTCCCGATGCGCGGCGACCTGCCCAAGCGCGAGCCGGGCTGGGTGAAGGAATGGAATGACGAAGGTGTCTACCACCGCCTGCGCGACGCCCGCCACGGCGCGCCCAAGTTCATCCTGCACGACGGCCCGCCCTACGCCAACGGCCAGATCCACATGGGCCACGCGGTGAACAAGATCCTGAAGGACATGATCACCAAGGCGCGCCAGCTCGAAGGCTACGACGCGCTCTACGTGCCCGGCTGGGACTGCCACGGCCTGCCGATCGAGAACGCCATCGAAAAGCAGTACGGCCGCAACCTCAGCCGCGACGAGATGCAGGCCAAGAGCCGCGCCTTCGCCACCGGGCAGATCGCCCAGCAGATGGCCGACTTCCAGCGCCTGGGCGTGCTGGGCGAATGGGACCATCCCTACAAGACGATGGACTTCGCCAACGAGGCCGGCGAGCTGCGCGCCTTCAAGCGCGTGATCGAGCGCGGCTTCGTCTACCGCGGCCTCAAGCCGGTGTACTGGTGCTTCGACTGCGGCTCGTCGCTGGCGGAGTTCGAGATCGAGTACGCCGACAAGAAGAGCCAGACCGTCGACGTCGCCTTCAAGGCGCACGACCGCGAGAAGGTGCTCAAGGCCTTCGGCACCGACCACACGATCCTGGGCGACATCTTCGCCGTGATCTGGACCACCACCGCCTGGACCATCCCCGCCAACCAGGCGATCAACCTGAACCCCGAGCTCGAGTACTCGCTGGTCGACACCGAGCGCGGCCTGCTGATCCTGGCCAACTCGCTGGTCGAGATGTGCATGACGCGCTACGCGCTCGACGGCAAGGTGCTGGCCACGGTCAAGGGCGAGAAGCTCGGCGGCCTCGAGTTCGAGCATCCGCTGTACGACGCGGACGCCGGCTACAGGCGCCTGTCGCCGGTGTACCTGGCCGACTACGCCACCGCCACCGACGGCACGGGCCTGGTCCACTCCTCGCCCGCGTACGGCCTGGACGACTTCAACTCCTGCGTCGCCCACGGCGTGGCCTACGACGACATCCTGAACCCGGTGCAGGGCAACGGCAGCTACGCGCCCGACTTCCCCCTCTTCGGCGGCCAGAACATCTGGAAGGCCGTGCCGGAGATCATCGCTGCGCTGCGCGATGCCAACCGCCTGCTGACCACCGAGACCATCACCCACAGCTACCCGCACTGCTGGCGCCACAAGACGCCGGTGATCTACCGCGCGGCCGCGCAGTGGTTCATCCGCATGGACGAGGGCGAGGGCGTGTTCACCAAGGACAAGGCGCCCAAGACGCTGCGCCAGACCGCGCTCGACGCCATCGAGCAGACCAGCTTCTACCCCGAGAACGGCAAGGCGCGCCTGCACGACATGATCGCCGGACGGCCCGACTGGTGCATCTCGCGCCAGCGCAGCTGGGGCGTGCCGATCCCGTTCTTCCTGCACAAGGACTCGGGCGAGCTGCATCCGCGCACCATGGAGATCCTCGACCAGGCCGCCGACATCGTCGAGAAGGGCGGCATCGAGGCCTGGAGCCGCGTCACCGTCGAGGAAATCCTCGGGGCGGAGGACGCGCCGCACTACACCAAGAGCACCGACATCCTCGAGGTGTGGTTCGACTCGGGCTCGACCTTCTCGCACGTGCTGCGCGGCACGCACCCCACCGTGCACCACGAGACGGGGCCCGAGGCCGACCTGTACCTCGAAGGCCACGACCAGCACCGCGGATGGTTCCATTCGTCGCTGCTCATCGCCTGCGCGCTGGAAGACCGCGCGCCGTACAAGGGCCTGCTGACGCACGGCTTCACGGTCGATGCCAAGGGCATCAAGATGAGCAAGTCGCTCAAGAACGGCATCGACCCGCAGGAAATCAGCAGCAAGCTGGGCGCGGAGATCATCCGCCTGTGGGTGGCCGCGAGCGACTACTCGGGCGACATCGCGGGCGACGACAAGATCCTGGCGCGCGTGGTCGACGCCTACCGCCGCATCCGAAACACGCTGCGCTTCCTGCTCGCGAACACCAGCGACTTCGACATCGAGAAGGACGGCGTGCCGCTCGACCAGCTGTTCGAGATCGACCGCTACGCGCTGTCGCGCGCCGCGCAGTTCCAGGCCGAGATCCTCGCGCACTACAAGGTGTACGAGTTCCACCCGGTGGTGGCCAAGCTGCAGATCTACTGCTCGGAAGACCTGGGCGGCTTCTACCTCGACATCCTGAAGGACCGCCTCTACACCACGGCCCCGGGTTCGCTGGCGCGCCGCAGTGCGCAGACGGCCCTGTGGCACATCGCGCAGGCGATGCTGCGCTGGATGGCGCCCTTCCTGAGCTTCACCGCCGAGGAGGCCTGGAAGATCGTGGGCACCGGCAAGCCGGGCGACTCGATCTTCACGCAGACCTACAGCCAGTTCGCCGCGCTCGACGAGGCGCTGCTGGCCAAGTGGAACCGCATCCGCGAGATCCGCGACGTGGTCAACAAGGAAATCGAGGCCGTGCGCGCCGAAGGCAAGGTCGGCTCGTCGCTGCAGGCCAACCTGCAGCTGACGGCCCCGGCCGACGACTTCGCACTGCTGGGCTCGCTGGGCGAGGACCTGAAGTTCGTCTTCATCACCTCCGCCATCGCGCTGGCCGCGGGCGAGACGCTCTCGACGGTAGTCACGCCGAGCGCCGCGCAGAAATGCGAGCGCTGCTGGCACTACCGCGACGACGTGGGCCATGACCCGGCCCATCCGACGATCTGCGGGCGCTGCACCAGCAACCTGTTCGGCGCAGGCGAATCGCGGAGCGTTGCCTGATGGCCGCCGCCCGTTCCATGTCGTCCGCCTCGCGTTCGCGCGGCGGCAGCATCTGGCCCTGGCTCGGGCTGGCGGTGATCATCGTGATCATCGACCAGTTCACCAAGACGCTGATCCTGGGCTACTACAAGCTGGGCGACGCGACCTACGTCACGAGCTTCTTCAACGTGGTGCGCGCCCACAACACGGGCGCCGCCTTCTCGTTCCTCGCCGACCACTCGGGCTGGCAGCGCTGGCTGTTCACCGCCATCGGCGTGGGCGCGGCGGTGTTCATCGTGTGGATGCTGAAGTCGCACGCGGGGCAGAAGCTGTTTTCGTTCTCCATGGCCTGCATCCTGGGCGGCGCCATCGGCAACGTGGTCGACCGGATGATGCACGGCTACGTGGTCGACTTCCTGAGCTTCCACGCGGGCAACTGGTACTTCCCGGCCTTCAACGCGGCCGACAGCGCCATCACGCTCGGGGCGATCTGCCTGATCGTCGACGAGATCCGGCGGGTCCGCCGGGGCAAGTAACGCTCACCGAAATCCAGAACAAGGGGCCCGCGGGGCCCCTTTTCTTTTGGCCCGCACTGCCTGCGAAAGCCGAGGGTTTCTCCCGCTTTCTCGCCATGTCATAACAAAGTCATACTGCCGCGGTTCAATGTAAACGATTACATGAGCACCGCACGATGAGCATCCAAGCCGTTGCAGCCAAAGCCGGGGTCTCGGTGGCCACCGTCTCGCGCGCCTTCAATTTTCCGGACAAGGTGACGCCCGCCACGCGCGAGCTGGTGGAACGCGTGGCGCGCGAGCTCAACTACGTGCCGAACGCCAGCGCCCGCACCCTGCGCACCCAGCGCAGCCGCGTGCTCGGCGTGGTGCTGCCCACATTGCTGAACCCGACCTTCGCCGAATGCCTGCAGGGCATCGCGCGCGCGGCCATCGCCGGGGGCTACGCGATCATCCCCGTCACCACCGGCTACCGGATCGAAGAAGAGGAGCGCGCAGTGCATCTGCTGCTCGCGGGCAGCGTCGACGGCCTGATCCTCGTGGTGTCGAACCCCTCGACCTCGGCCGCCCTGCCCCGCCTGCAGGCGGCCGGCGTGCCCTACGTGCTGGCCTACAACCGGCACCCCGCGCACCCCTGCGTGTCGGTCGACAGCGAAAGCGCGGTGGCCGATGCGGTCGCGCGGCTGGTGCTGCTGGGCCACCGGCGCATCGCGATGGTCAGCGGCACGCTCGCCGCCTCCGACCGCGCGCAGCAGCGCTATCGCGGCTTTCGCAAGGGCATGGCCGAAGCGGGCCTGCCGCCGCCTGCGCTGATCGAGGTGCCTTTCGTCGAAACCGCGGTGGATGCGCTCTCGAAGCAGCTGGAGGCGCGCAACCGCCCCACGGCACTGATCTGCTCGAACGACCTGCTGGCCATCCGCAGCATCCGGGCCGCGCACCTCAGCGGGCTTTCCGTGCCGGGCGACCTCAGCGTGGTCGGCTTCGACGGCATCGCGCTCGGCGAAGACCTCACGCCCGCGCTCACCACCATCGCCCAGCCCAACAGCGACATCGGCCGCCACAGCGTGGAACTGCTGATCCAGGCCATGGCCAGCGGCGCCGCGCTGCAGGCCGACGCGAGCCTGCTGCTTGCGCATTCATTTCGAGACGGCGAGTCGTGCGCCTCGGCGCACGAGAACGAAAACGACAGCCAGGACAACAACGCCGCAATTCCCTGACCCTCAAGACCCCCCGTTACCTGCCTACATCCATCCAAGGAGCCTTTCGATCATGTCTCTTCGCTTCCACCGCCTGGCCCGCCTCGGCCTGCTCGCCGCCACGCTCGCAGCCGGCAGCGCCATGGCCCAGACCGCCATCTGCTACAACTGCCCGACCGAATGGGCCGACTGGGGCACCCAGCTCAAGGCCATCAAGGCCAAGACGGGCATCACCGTGCCGCCGGACAACAAGAACTCCGGCCAGTCGCTCGCGCAGCTGGCCGCCGAGAAGGCCAGCCCCGTCGCCGACGTCACCTACCTCGGCGTGACCTTCGCGGTGCAGGCCGCCAAGGACGGGCTGGTCGAGCCCTACAAGCCGGCCGCCTGGAAAGACATCCCCGACGGCCTGAAGGACCCGGCCGGCAACTGGTTCACCATCCACTCGGGCACGCTGGGCTTCATGGTCAACGTCGACGCGCTCAAGGGCAAGCCGGTGCCGAAGTCGTGGGCCGACCTGCTCAAGCCCGAGTACAAGGGCCTGATCGGCTACCTCGACCCGGCCTCGGCCTTCGTCGGCTACGTCGGCGCGGTCGCGGTGAACGAGGCGCGCGGCGGCACGCTCGACAACTTCAAGCCGGCCATCGACTACTTCAAGGCGCTGCAGAAGAACGAGCCCATCGTGCCGAAGCAGACCTCCTATGCGCGCGTGCTCTCGGGCGAGATCGCGATCCTGCTCGACTACGATTTCAACGCCTACCGCGCCAAGTACAAGGACAAGGCCAACGTCGCCTTCGTGATCCCGAGCGAAGGCACCCTGGCCGTTCCCTACGTCATGAGCCTGGTCGCCAAGGCCCCGCACGCGGCCGACGCGAAGAAGGTGCTCGACTTCACCCTGTCCGACGAAGGCCAGGCGATCTGGGCCAAGGCCTACCTGCGCCCGGTGCGCGCCAGCGCCATGCCCAAGGACATCGAGTCCCAGTTCCTGCCAGCCAGCGAGTACGCGCGTGCCAAGAGCGTGGACTACGGCCGCATGGCCGCCGCGCAGAAGGCCTTCTCCGACGAGTACCTGAAGGAAGTCCGCTGAGCGGATGCCGCGCGCGATGACGCAAGCCATTTCCATGAACGCCTCCAGCGCCTCCGACGTGCCGAACGCCTGGAACCCGCGCTGGCGCCTGCTGGCCTGCGTCGCGCCCGCGGCCGCCTTCTTCGCGGCCTTCTGGCTGCTGCCGGTGGTGCGCCTGCTGGCACTGCCCGCCGGCAAGGGCTGGGCCACCTACTTCGCAGTGCTGACCGATGCGCGCTACCTCGCGAGCATGGTCAACACCGTCGTGCTCTCGGTCACCGTGACGCTGGCCACGCTGGTGCTGGGCGCAGCCGTGGGCATCTACCTCGCGCGCCGCGCCTTCGTGGGCAAGCGCGTGCTGCTGTCGCTGCTCACGCTGCCGCTGTCGTTCCCCGGCGTGATCATCGGCTTCTTCGTGATCCTGCTCGGCGGACGCCAGGGCGTGGTGGCGGACATCGGCGACACCCTGTTCGGCGAGCGCATCACCTTCGCCTACGGACTGCTCGGCCTGTTCCTGGCGTACCTGTATTTCTCGCTGCCGCGCGCCATCGCCACCTATGCGGCAGCGGCCGAGTCGATGAACATGCAGCTGGAGGAAGCCGCGCGCTCGCTCGGCGCCTCGCGGCTGCGCGTGGCGCGCGACGTGTGGCTGCCCGAGCTGGCGCCCACCACGCTGGCCTGCGGCGCGATCCTGTTCGCGACCTCGATGGGCGCCTTCGGCACGGCCTTCACGCTGGCCAGCAAGTTCGAGGTGATCCCGATCACGATCTACAACGAGTTCACCAACTACGCCAACTTCGCGCTGGCCGCATCGCTGTCGATCGCGCTGGGCGTCGTGACCTGGCTGGTGCTTTTCATGGCGCGACGCTTCGGCGCCAACCCCGTCGCACGCTGAGGCTCGCACCATGCACAAGAACACTCAACCGAAGGCTCCGTTCCTCTTCGCGGTGACGCTGATCGTGAGCCTCTTCATGATCGCGCCGATGCTGCTGTCGGTGATGGCGGGCCTGGTCAATAACTACAGCACGGGCATCAAGAGCGGCTTCACGCTGCGCTGGCTGGCCGAGGTGTGGGAGAACTACGGCGGCACCGTGGGCTGGTCGCTCGCGCTGGCCATCGCCTGCGTCGCCGGCACCGTGCTGCTGGGCGTGCCTTGCGCCTATGCGCTGGCGCGCAGCCGCTCGCGCGCGGCCCGCATCTTCGAGGAACTGCTGACGCTGCCGGTCGCGGTGCCGGGGCTGGCCACGGCGCTGGCGCTGATCCTCGCCTACGGGCAGCTCACGGCCTTCCGGCAGAGCTTCGCGTTCATCCTCGTGGGGCACATCGTCTTCACGCTGCCCTTCATGGTGCGCACCGTGGGCTCGGCCTTCCAGCGCGACGAGCTGCTCGCGCTCGAGGAAGCCGCGCGCTCGCTGGGGGCGAACTTCCGCCAGCGCTTCATGGGCATCCTGGTGCCGGCCGTGTTCCCGGCCATCGTGGCCGGCAGCCTGATGGTGTTCACGCTCTCGGTGGGCGAGTTCAACCTCACCTGGATGCTGCACACGCCGCTCACCCGCACGCTGCCCGTGGGCCTGGCCGACAGCTACGCCTCGATGCGCATCGAGATCGGATCGGCCTACACGCTGGTCTTCTTCGCCGTCATCCTCCCGGTGCTGTGGGGCCTGCAGCACCTTGCAAACCTGATCCAGAAACATCATGGAACTTGAACGCATCCCTATCGACATCGCCAACTGCGCGAAGACCTATGCAGACGGCACGCGCGGCCTGCAACCCACCAGCCTGCGCGTGGAAGCCGGCGAGGTGCTCGCGCTGCTCGGCCCCTCGGGCTGCGGCAAGACCACGCTGCTGCGGCTGATCGCCGGGCTGGAGTCGCCCGACGCGGGCAGCCGCATCGTGTTCGGCGACCAGGACGTCACCCAGCGCCCCGTGGAGCAGCGCGGCGTGGGCATGGTGTTCCAGAGCTACGCGCTCTTTCCGCAGATGACCGTGGCGGCCAACATCGGCTACGGCCTGCGCATCCGGGGCGTGTCGGCCCAGGAAGAAAAGCGCAGCGTCGGCGAGCTGGTCGACCTGGTGCGCCTGGGCGGCCTGGAGAACAAGCGCCCCGCCGAGCTCTCCGGCGGCCAGCGCCAGCGCGTGGCCCTGGCGCGCGCGGTGGCGGTGCGCCCGCGCGTGCTGCTGCTCGACGAGCCGCTGGCCGCGCTCGACGCCAAGCTCAAGGAGTCGCTGCGCGACGAACTGGCCGAACTGTTGCGCCGGCTGCACATCACGGCCATCCACGTCACCCACGACCAGCAGGAGGCGCTGGCCATCGCCGACCGGCTCGCGGTGATGCGCGCCGGCCGCATCGTGCAGGTGGGCCGCGGCGAGGACCTGTACCGCGCGCCCGCGCATCCCTTCGTGGCCGAGTTCCTGGGCCGGGTCAACCGGCTGGAGCGCGGGCAGGACGCCATCGCCCAGGGCGTTGTCCGACTCGGAGGAAAGACCCTGCCCTGCCCCCCGGCGTGGCAGAGCCATGCGACTCTGCTGGTGCGGCCCGAGGACATCGAGGTCGGCTCGCCCCGGCTCGACTGGAGCGCTGCGATCGTCGAGCGCCGCACCTTCCTCGGCGACCGCGTGCAGCTCCATCTGCGCGCACAGGACCAGCCCGTGCTGGTGGCCGACGTGGGGCGTGACAATCCTTTCGGACCGGGCGACACGGTGGGTCTTCGCATCCAGCCCGAACGCCTGATGACGTCGCAGGGAGCCATCGCATGACGACAGCAGAAACCCGCAACAACACCATCCTGGTCCAGCTCACCGACCTGCACATCCGCGAGCCGGGCCGGCTGGCCTATGGGCGCATCGACACGGCCCCGTACCTGGAGCGCGCGGTGCAGTCGGTGCTCGCGCTGCGCCAGCAGCCCGACGCGGTGGTCGTCACCGGCGACCTCACCGACTTCGGCCGCGCCGCCGAGTACGAGCACCTCGCCCGCCTGCTGGCTCCGCTGACCATGCCGGTCTACCTGATGCCCGGCAACCACGACGAGCGCGACCAGCTGCGCCGCAGCTTTCCCGGCCACGCCTACCTGGGCGCGGACGGCGGCGGCTTCATCCAGTATTCGGTGCGTGTCGGCGCGCTGCGGCTGCTGACCCTCGACACCTGCGTGCCCCACGCCAGCCACGGCGCACTGTGCGAGAAGCGCCTGGCCTGGCTCGAAGCGCAACTCGACGCCTGCCGAGGCGAGCCGGTCGTCATCGCCATGCACCATCAGCCCTTCGAGACGCTGATCGGCCACATGGACGAGATCGGCCTGCTGGAAGGCGCCGAGGCGCTCGAAGCGCTGGTCTCGCGCCATCCGAACGTCGAGCGCATCATCTGCGGCCACCTGCACCGCGCCATCGACGTGCGCTTCGGCGGCACCATCGCCTCGACCTCGCCGGCGCAAGCCCACCAGGTGTGCCTCGACCTGGCGCCCGACGCCGACTCGGCCTGGACGCTGGAGCCGCCATCGTTCCGGGTGCACGCCTGGTCCGCCCGCGGGCGGCGGCTCGTCACCCACCTGGCCGCCTCGGGCAGCTTCGAGGGACCCTACCCTTTCCACGACAACGGAGCGTTGATCGACTGAAGCTCCTACTTGTGGAAAATGGGGTCGAAACGAAAAACAACGAAAAGAAAGGATAGAGCCCGACCTCCATGAAGCACCTCCTGAATCTGCTGGCGGCGGTGGCCCTGCTCGTGTGGGGCACCCATCTGGTCCGCACCGGCGTTCTTCGCGTGTTCGGCGCCAACCTGCGCAAGATCCTCGTGCAGAGCATGCGCAACCGCTTCACCGCCGCCCTCTCGGGCATCGGCGTGACGGCGCTGGTGCAGTCGAGCACCGCCACCTCGCTCATGACCTCCTCCTTCGTCGGGCAGGGGCTGGTCACGCTGCCTGCGGCGCTGGCGGTGATGCGGGGCGCCGACATCGGCACGGCGCTGATCTCGGTGCTGTTCTCGGCAGACCTTTCGTGGCTCTCGCCGATGTTCATCTTCGTGGGGGTGGTGCTCTTCATCACGCGCTCGGCCACGGTGGCGGGGCGCGTCGGCCGGGTGCTCATCGGGCTGGGACTGATGCTGCTGGCGCTGCAGCTGGTGGTGGAGGCGACCGAGCCCCTGTTCTCCTCGCCGGCCATCCGCGCGCTGCTGGCCTCGATCAACAGCGACGTGCTTCTGGAGATCACCATCGGCTCGGTGCTGGCCATCGTGGCCTACTCGAGCCTCGCGGTGGTGCTGCTGGTGGCGGCCATGGCCAGCTCGAACGTGGTGCCGCTGGACGTGGCGCTCGGGCTGGTGCTCGGCGCCAACCTGGGCAGCGGCCTGCTGGCGGTGCTGACCACGGCCAAGTCGGCCGTCTCGGTACGGCAGGTGACCGTGGGCAATCTGCTCTTCAAGGCGCTGGGCGTGGCCATCGTGGCGCCCTTCATCGGTCTGTGGATCCGCTACGTGCAGCCCGAGCTGCCGAACCAGACGCACGGGGTGGTGCTCTTCCACCTGGCATTCAACGTGGTGATCAGCGTGGGCTTCATCGGCCTGACGCAGCTGGTGGCCAAGCTGGTGACGCGCCTGCTGCCGCAGCCGCAGCAGCCGGCGGGCACGACGCGGCCGCATCACCTCGACCCGTCGGCGCTGTCGACGCCCTCGCTCGCCATCTCCAACGCCGCGCGCGAGGCGCTGCACCAGGCCGACGTGGTGGAGACCATGCTGATCGGCATCCTGGACGTGATCCGCCACAACGACCTGCGGCTGGCGCAGGAGCTGCGCCAGCTCGACGACACGGTGGACGAGCTCTACTCGGCCATCAAGTACTACATGACGCGCATCTCGCGCGAGGCGCTGGGCGAGGAGGAAAGCCGCCGCTGGACCGACATCATCAGCTTCACGATCAACATGGAGCAGATCGGCGACATCATCGAGCGGGTGATCATCGACGTCGAAGACAAGAAGATCCGGCCGCAGCGCAACTTCTCCGAGGCCGGCATGGCCGAGATCGTGGAGCTGCACGGACGCCTGGTGGCCAACCTGCGCCTGAGCATGAGCGTGTTCCTCAACGGCAACGTGCGCGACGCACAGAAGCTGCTGGAGGAAAAGGCGCGCTTCCGCGACCTGGAGCGGGCCTACGCGACCACCCACCTCGACCGGCTGTCGGACCGCACCACGCTGAGCATCGAAACCAGCTCGCTGCATATCGACCTGATCAGCGACCTGAAGCGCATCAACTCGCACATCTGCTCGATCGCGTATCCGATCCTGGAGTCGGCCGGGGCGCTGGCGCCCAGCCGGCTGCGCGAGTCGCGGCTGGGCAAGATCGAGGGCTGAACGGCCTTCCGAACGTCCTGCCAGGGCCTACTTGGCCTGCCCGGCGGTCTCCAGCAGCGAAGTCTCGTCACGCCCGCGCCGCGCATAGCGCTGCGCCAGCACCGCGCAGACCATCAGCTGCATCTGGTGGAAGAGCATCAGCGGCAGCACGATCGCGCCCACCGCGTGCGAGGCGAAGAGCACCTTCGCCATCGGGATGCCGCTGGCCAGGCTCTTCTTGGAGCCGCAGAAGACGATGGTGATCTCGTCTTCCGTGTCGAAGCCCAGCTTGCGCGCCAGCAGGGTCGTGAGGCTCAGCGCCAGGCCGAGCACCACCGCGCACACCACAAGCAGGCCGACCAGTGCATGCACGGGCACCTGCTTCCAGAGCCCCTCGATCACGGCCGCGCTGAACGCGGTGTAGACCACCAGCAGGATCGAGCCTTGGTCGACGAACTTCAGCACCGCGGCGCGGCGCTGGATCCACTTTCCGATCAGCGGCCGCAGCAGGTGGCCGGCCGCGAAGGGCACCATCAGCTGCAGCAGGATGCGCCCGATGGAATCCAGCGAGGACGAAGCCGCATGGCCGCCGCCGGGCAGCACCACCAGGTTGACCAGCACCGGCGTGATGAACACGCCCAGCAGGGTGGAGGCCGAGGCGCTGCAGATGGCGGCGGGCATGTTGCCCCTGGCCATCGCGGTGAAGGCGATGGCCGACTGCACCGTGGCCGGCAGCACGCACAGGTACAGCACGCCGGTGTAGAGCTCGGGCGTCACCAGCGGCAGCAGGATCGGCTTGAGCACCAGCCCCAGCACCGGGAACAGCACGAAGGTGCTCGCGAACACCAGCAGGTGCAGCCGCCAGTGCATGAGCCCGTTGACGATCGCCTCGCGCGACAGCTTGGCCCCGTGCAGGAAGAACAGCAGGCCGATGGCCACCGTGGTCAGCCCCTCGAAGAAGTGCGCGATGCGCCCGCTGGCCGGCAGCAGGCTGGCCAGGGTCACGACCGAAAGAAGCGCGAGGGTGAAGTTGTCGGGAAGGAAACGGGGGCGGGACATGTTGCAACTCGGGACGAACGCCACGCGCGTTGCAGGCGCGCGGGCCGACTCAGCAGGGGAAGATGTGATTTCCGCGCATGAATCTGGTCGCCACTTTGCGGAGCCCGGCGCGTGCTCCTCGCGCCTTCAGGAGGGGGATTTTCGGCGAATTCCGGCATCGCTGCCGGGCGGGCCGGAAATGCCCCACCACGGCGCTTCAGTGTGCCGTGGGCGAACTGAACTGCGCCTGACGGCGGCGCTGGCAGTAGTCGATCAGGTCGTCGATCTCGGTGGCCTTGTCGAAGACCGCATCGGCGCCCAGGTGCACGCACTTGCGGCGCATGTCGGGCGTGGCGTAGTTGCTGAGCACCACGATCTTCTGGGAGGGGCTGCGGTTGCGGCAGGCCTCGAGCACGCGGAAACCGGTGCCGTCCTTGAGGAACAGGTCGACGATGGCCAGGTCCCACTGCGCCAGATTGCTCGAAAGCCAGCGCGACCCCTCGGCCTCCGTCTCCGCCTCGCCGATGGGCTCGACCCTCGCCACCTCTCGCAGGGTGCCTGCGAGGTTGCGGCGGATGGTCGGGTTGTCTTCGACGATGAAGGTGCGAACGGTGGTCATGGGGTATCTATGCCTCTGCGTTGTATCCACAGGCTACAAAGTGCTCGTGGCACAAGTCGAAGGCATGACACCCCTGCGCCGGTAGGACAAGGCCGGCGCGGCGGGCTCGGAAATCAGAGCGTGAGGATCGTGCAGCCGGTGGTCTTGCGCGCTTCCAGGTCGCGGTGCGCCTGCTGCACGTCGGCCAGCGGGTAGCGCTGGTCGATAGGGATCTTCACTGCGCCGCTGCGCACCACCGCGAACAGGTCGTCGGCCATCGCCTGCGTGCTTTCGCGCGTGGCCATGTGGGTGAAGAGCGTGGGCCGGGTGATGTAGAGCGAGCCCTTGGAGGCCAGCAGGCCGAGGTTGACCGGCGGCACCGGGCCGGAGCCGTTGCCGAAGATCGCCAGCAGGCCGAAGGGGCGCAGGCAGTCGATGGAGCCCTCGAAGGTGTCCTTGCCCACCGAGTCGTACACCACCTTCACGCCCTTGCCGCCGGTGATCTCCTTCACGCGGGCGGCGAAGTTCTCGGTGCTGTAGTTGATGGCGTGCGCCGCGCCGTGCTCCAGCGCGAGCTTGCACTTGGCGTCGCTGCCGGCCGTGCCGATCAGCTGCAGGCCCAGGGCCTTGGCCCACTGGCATGCGATGAGGCCGACGCCGCCGGCCGCGGCATGGAACACGATGAAGTCGCCGGCCTGCAGGCCCTCGGCCGGCAGCGTCTTCTTCAGCAGGTACTGCGTGGTCAGGCCCTTGAGCATCATGGCCGCGCCGGTCTCGAAGGAGATGTCGTCGGGCAGCCTGCAGACGTTCTTCGCCGGCATCACCCGCAGCTCGCTGTAGGCGCCGGGCGGCTGGCTCGCGTAGGCGGCACGATCGCCGGCCTTGAGGTGGGTGACGCCCTCGCCCACCGCCTCGACCACGCCCGAGGCTTCCATGCCCAGTTGCAGCGGCATCTGGAACGGGTAGAGCCCGCTGCGCTGGTAGGTATCGATGAAGTTCAGGCCCACGGCCTTGTGGCGGATGCGGATCTCGCCCGGACCGGGCTCGCCGACCTCCACCTCGACGATCTTCAGTTCTTCGGGACCGCCATGGCGGTCGATACGGACGGCTTTGCTCTTCATCGTTGCGGTCTCCACGCTCTGGAAAGAAGGTAAGGAAGGGATTGAAGGTAGGGGCAGGCATCCTGCCATGTTTGAGCTTCCGGCGACGGCGCGGGGAATCATTGCCCGGTAGAGTCGGCGCCCATGCAGACACAGCCGCAGCGCCTCGCTCCCCTCACCGTCTTCCTGCTCCTCGTTCCTCCGCTGCTGTGGGCCGGCAATGCCGTGGTCGGCCGCATGGTGCGGGAGCTGGTCTCGCCGCTGACGCTGAACTTCGTGCGCTGGGTCATCGCCTTCGCGCTGCTGCTGCCGCTGGCGGCGCAGGTGCTGCGGCGCGACAGCCCGCTGTGGGCGCACTGGAAGCGCTACGCGGTGCTCGGCCTGCTGGGTATCGGCCTGTACAACGCCTTCCAGTACCTGGCGCTGCAGACCTCCACGCCCATCAACGTGACGCTGGTCGGCTCGAGCCTGCCGCTGTGGATGCTCGCGGTGGGCGCCCTCTTCTTCCGCGCGCGCGTCAGCGGCCGCGAGATCGGCGGCGCGCTGCTGTCGATGGCGGGCGTGCTGCTGGTGCTCAGCCGCGGCGAATGGCGGCAGTTGCTCGGGCTGCGGCTGGTGCCGGGCGACCTCTACATGATCCTGGGCACCATCGCGTGGGCCTTCTACAGCTGGCTGCTGGCGCGCACGCACGAGCCGGTGGCCGTGCGCAGGGACTGGGCCGCGTTCCTGATGGCGCAGCTGGTGTTCGGCCTCGCATGGTCGGGCGCGCTGGCCGCAGGCGAATGGACGATGACGCCCGCGCACCTCGAACTCGGCTGGCCGCTGATCGCGGCGATGCTGTTCATCGGCATCGGCCCCGCGGTGGTGGCGTATCGCTGCTGGGGCACCGGCGTGCAGCGCGCGGGGCCGCAGCGGGCGAGCATCTTCATGAACCTCACGCCGCTGTTCGCGGCAGTGCTGTCGGCGGCCTTCCTGCGCGAGCCGCCGCACTGGTACCACGGGGCGGCGTTCCTGCTGATCGTGAGCGGGATCGTGGTGGCCTCGCGGCGCTGAGCGAAGGACGGACCCTTCAAGCGAACACCGAGGAACCGGCTTTGCCGGGCCTCAGGTGTTGCCCCCGGCAGGGGGAAGGCGTGCGCGACACGAAGTGCGCGCAGCCTGGGGGCGAGCCCTAGTACGTGCCGGGGTAGGCGCCGCCGTCGGCCAGGATGTTCTGGCCGGTCATGTAGCCGGCCTGCATGCTGCACAGGAAGGCGCAGATGGCGCCGAACTCGGCCGGCGTGCCGAAGCGCTTGGCCGGGATGGTCTTCTTGCGGGCTTCCCACACGGTGTCGAAGTCCTGGCCCGACTTCTGCGCGGAACCGGCCATCGTGCCCTTGAGGCGGTCGGTGTCGAAGGCGCCAGGCAGCAGGTTGTTGATGGTCACGCCCTGCGCCGCCACCGACGTGCGCGCCACGCCGGCCACGAAGCCGGTGAGGCCGCTGCGCGCGCCGTTCGACAGCCCCAGGATGTCGATGGGCGACTTCACCGAGCTCGATGTGATGTTCACGATGCGGCCATAGCCGCGCTTGGCCATGCCGTCCACCGTGGCCTTGATGAGCTCGATGGGGGTCAGCATGTTGGCGTCGACCGCCTTGATCCACGCCTCGCGGTCCCAGTTGCGGAAGTCGCCGGGCGGCGGGCCACCGGCGTTGGTGACGACGATGTCGAAGTCATGGCCCAGCGCGAACACCGCGGCACGGCCGGCCTCGGTGGTGATGTCGGCGGCCACGTGCTTGACGAACGGGTTGCCCGAGCCGCCGGCCACTTCGGCCAGCTTCTTCGCGGCCGCTTCCAGCACCTCGGCGCCGCGCGCCACGATCACCACGTTGACGCCCTCGCGCACCAGAGCCTCGGCACAGCCGTAGCCGAGGCCCTTGCTCGCGCCGCACACCAGCGCGGTCTTGCCTGCAATACCCAGATCCATGTTCTTTCTCCAATGAAACAGAAGCAGAAGCGCCGGGGGCTTCAGCGCCCCTTGCGCGTGAAAACGAAAATGCCCGCGATCACGAGCACGGTGCCCGCCGCGATCCACGGCGTGAACGGCTCGCCGAGTATGACCACCCCCATGAGGATGGTCGACAACGGCCCGATCATGCCGGTCTGCGCCGCCATCGCCGGGCCGATGCGCTCGATGGCCATCATCACCATCAGCACCGGCACCGCCGTGCACAGCGTGGCGTTGAGCACCGACAGCCAGATCACCTCCGGCGCCACCGCCATCGCCACGCTGATCGGCCGCGTCAGCGCGAACTGCAGGATGCACAGCACGCAGGCCACGGTGGTGGCCAGCCCAACGAGCCTGAGCGACCCCAGCCGCTTGACGAACTCGCCGCTGTAGACGAGGTAGCCCGCATAGCTCACCGCGCTCAGGAACACCAGGAAGGCGCCCCAGGCCGCGGCGCCGCCGCCCTTGCCGCCGCCACCGGTCCAGAGCTCGTGGCCGAACACCAGCAGCACGCCGGCATAGCTCACGACCATGCCCAGCAGCTGCGGGCGCGTCGGGTGGCGCCGATATAGCAGCCAGCCGAAGAACAGCACCAGCGTGGGGTTGAGGTAAAGGATCAGCCGCTCGAAGCTGGCCGAGATGTAGGCCAGCCCCGCGAAGTCGAGGAAGCTCGCGAGGTAGTAGCCCGAGAAGCCCAGGCCGACCACGCCGATCCAGTCGCGCCCGGTGAGCGCGGGCTTGCCGCGCCCGGCCCACCACGCCATCAGTGCGAAGAGCGGCAGCGCGAACAGCATGCGCAGCATGATGAGCGTGACCGCGTCCACGCCGTAGCGGTACGCGAGCTTGACGATGATGGCCTTGCCGCTGAACGCGATGGCGCCCAGGGTGGCCAGCACCAGGCCGGTGGCGACGCCCTTCCTGGCGCTGTCGCGCAGGGGTTGGAGGGCTGGCCGGGGGGATTCGCCGGTCGACGCGGCTGTCTTTTTCATCCCCCGATCATCGCGGCAAGCCCGAACCCCTGCCTCGCCCGCGCTCAGTACCCCGCAGCCGCGCCGTCGCGGCGCGGGTCGCTGGCGGCCACGTAGCCTTCGACCGAGGGCTCGCCCGCGCGCCAGATGAACTGGCCGGCGCCGAAGTCCTGGTAGGAGTCGTTGATCACTTCCAGGTGATGGCCGAGCTCGCGCAGGCCCTGCACCGTGGCCGGGTTCATCGCGGCCTCGACGTTGATCTCCAGCCCCGAGTTGAAGCGCCAGCGCGGCGCGTCGCAGGCGGCCTGCGGGTTCTGCCCGTAGTCGAGCATGCGCACCAGCGTCTGCATGTGGCCCTGCGGCTGCATGTTGCCGCCCATCACGCCGAAGCTCATCACCGGCTGGCCGCCCTTCGTGAGGAAGGCCGGGATGATGGTGTGGAACGGCCGCTTGCCCGGCGCCACCACGTTCGGGCTCTCGGCCTTCAGGCTGAAGCCGTGGCCGCGGTTCTGCAGGCTGATGCCGTATTCGGGCTCCACGCAGCCCGAGCCGAAGCCCATGTAGTTGCTCTGGATGAAGCTGACCATCATGCCGCTCTCGTCGGCGGCCGTGAGGTAGATGGTGCCACCCTTGACCGGGTTGCCGGCCTTGAAGTCCTGCGCCTTCTTCGGGTCGATGAGGCGCGCGCGCGAGGCCAGGTAGGCGTCGTCGAGCATCTGCTCGGTGGTCACTTCCATGGTCCTGCGCTCCGACACGTAGCGGTACACGTCGGCGAAGGCCAGCTTCATGGCCTCGATCTGCAGGTGCTGCGACTGCACGGAGTCGACCGGCAGCGAGGCGATGTCGAACTTCTCCAGGATGCCCAGCGCGATCAGCGCCGCGATGCCCTGGCCGTTCGGCGGGATCTCGTGCAGCGTGTGGCCGCGGTAGTCGCGCGAGATGGGCTCGACCCACTCGGGCTGGTAGGCCGCGAGGTCGGCCACGGTGAGCGCGCCGCCCTGCTCGGCGGAGAACTTCGCCAGCGCCTCGGCGATCTCGCCGTTGTAGTAGGCCTCGCCCTTGGTGCGGGCGATGGCCTTGAGCGCGCGCGCCGCGGCCGTGAAGCGGAACATGTCGCCCACCTCGGGTGCGCGGCCCCAGGGCAGGAAGGTCTGGGCGAAGCCCGGCTGCGACTGCAGGATCGGCGTGGCCGCGGCCCACTTGCCCTGCACCACCGGCGGCACGAGGTAGCCGCGCTCGGCGATGTCGATGGCCGGTGCCAGCAGGTCGGCGAAGGGCAGCTTGCCGAAGCGCTCGCTCAGCGCCACCCAGCCGCGCACCGCGCCCGGCACGGTGACCGAGTCGATGCCGCGCATCGGCGGATTGGCCGCGTCGGCGCCGTACTTGGCCTTGAAGTATTCGGGCGTCCAGGCCTTGGGCGCGGGGCCCGAAGCGTTGAGGCCGTGCAGCTTCTCGCCATCCCACAGGATGCAGAAGGCATCGCTGCCCAGGCCGTTGCTCACCGGCTCCACCAGCGTCATCACCGCCGCGGTGGCGATGGCCGCGTCGACCGCGTTGCCGCCCTGCTGCAGGATGCGCAGCCCGGCCTGCGAGGCCAGCGGATGCGAGGTCGACACCACGTTGCGCGCGAAGATCGGGATGCGCGTGGAGAGATAGGGGTTGGCGTAATCGAACTTCATACCGTGCTTTCAAGGATGGCGTGAACAATTCGGGAAACACCGCGGAACCGGCTTTGCCGGGCCGCAGGTGTTGCCCCCGGAAGGGGGTTGGCGAAGCGACACGAAGTGCGCGAAGACTGGGGGTGAGCCTGTCACTCGTTGGTGATCTTGCGCTCGACGACGATCTTCTTCCACTTGGCCGCATCGGCCGCCACCATCTTCGCGAACTGGTCCGGCGTACCGGGCACCGCAGGCTCGATGCCCAGGCGCGCGAGCTTTTCCTTCACCTCGGGGTCGGCCAGCGCGTCGTTGGCGGCCTTGTTGATCTTCGCGACGATGTCCGCCGGCAGGTTCTTCGGGCCGTAGAAGCCGAACCAGGTGTTCGACTCGTAGCCGGGCAGCGTGTCGGCGATGGGCGGCAACTCGGGCGCGAGCGGGCTGCGCTTGAGCGAGGTGACGCCCAGCGCGCGCAGGCGGCCGTCGCGCACGTGCGGCATGCCGGTGGGCAGCGAGTCGAACAGCACGTCGACCTTGCCGCTGATCAGGTCGGGAATGGCCAGGGCCGTGCCCTTGTAGGGAATGTGCGTGACGAACACGCCGGCCTGCGCCTTGAAGAGCTCCGCCGTGAGCTGCACGATGGTGCCGTTGCCGCTCGATGCGTAGTTGAGCTTGCCGGGGTTCTTCTTGGCGTAGTCGATCCACTCGCGCACCGTCTTCGCGGGCGAATTGACCGGCACCAGCATGATGCTGGCCGCGTCGCCCACGTGCGCGATCGGCGTGAAGTCGCGCACCGTGTCGTAGGGCAGCTTGCTGATCGCCGGGCCGATGGAATGCGTGCTGGTGGTGGCCAGCAGGATGGTGTAGCCGTCGGGTGCGGCCTTGGCCGCCTGGTCGGAGCCGATGGCGCCGCCGGCGCCGGGCTTGTTGTCGACCACCAGCGTGGTGCCCAGCTTGTCGCCCATCTTCTGCCCCAGCGTGCGGGCGAAGAGGTCGGTGGCGCCCGCGGCCGGGAACGGAACGATCAGCCGGATCGGCTTGTTCGGATAGCCCTGCGCCAGGCTGGCGGACGAAGCGGCCACGCCGAGCGCGACGGCGAGCACCTGGAGGAACTGGAGGCGTTTCATGTGCGGGAAAGAATTCTGTGCCAGTGAGGGGGACCGAGCATGCTATGCAGCGGCGGTGGATCAAGCCAGATAATCCAGCTTATTCAACTATCAACGCCGTTTATGACACGAGCCCCCGCCGAGGAAATCTCGCTGCAGCAGCTGCGGGCGCTGGCGGCCGTGGCCGAAACCGGCAGCTTCACGCTGGCGGCCGAAGCCCTGCAGCTCACCCAGCCCGCCATCAGCCACCTGATCAAGCGGCTCGAGGAAGAGCTGGCGCAGCCGCTGGTGGTGCGCGGGCGCCGCATCCGCATGACCAACGCGGGCCAGATGATGGTCGACACCGCCGTGCGGGCGCTGCGGCTGATCGACGACTCGGTCGGCGCCTGCCGTTCGCAGTCCCAGCTGCGCGAAGGCCGCATCGTGCTGGCGGTGGGCCACCTGACGGCGGGCGCCCTGCTGCCGCCGCTGCTGGGCCGCTTCTCGCAGAAGCACCCCACGCTCGCGGCCACGCTGCTCGACAGCACCGCCGAACAGATGATCTCGCGCGTGCTCTCGCAGGAAGCCGACCTGGGCTTCGGCTCCGACATCGGCCAGAAGCACTCCGAGCTGGCGACCGAGCCCCTCTTCACCGAGCGCATGGCCCTCTTCGTGCGCGACGACCATCCGCTCGCGCAGCACGAGACGGTCGAGGCCAGGCGGCTCGAAGGCCTGCCCTTCATCCACGTCAACCCCGACGCCAACGTGTGGCGCGCCGTGAGCCGCCAGCTGGCGAGCGTCGCCAACATGTACCCGCAGGTGGTGCACCACGTGTCGATGCTGTCGACGGCCTTCGGCCTCATCCAGGCCGGCGCGGGGGTCGCGCTGGCACCCCGCTACGTCGAAGTCCTGATGCCCGGCAACCTGCGCGCCGTGGGGGTCACCCGCCCCGTGCTCGAATACCCCGTGGTCGCCATCCGCCTGGCCAAGCACCCGCTGAGCCCCGCTGCAATGGCCTTCCTGGCGATGGCGCGCCAGCACATGAAGCCGGTGCGGGTGGACAAGCTCTGAAGAGCGGACAGCCGAACGCAGAAGAAGTACAAAAGACGCAAAGGCCGCAAAAGAAATCAGGAAGACCGGTTTTGGTTTTCCTTTCGCGCCCTTCGCGAACCTGTCGCGAATTCTTCGCGCCCTCTGCGTCCAGCTGCCCGACCTCCACCCCAAACAAAAACGGCGCCCGAAGGCGCCGTTGTGCAGGGCGTGAGGGATCAGTCCTCGACGAAGGCCTCTTCGCGCTTGGACTTCACGGCCGGCAGCAGCACGATGATCAGCAGCAGGGCTGCCGCGGCCAGCAGGCTTGCCGAGATCGGGCGCGTGACGAACACGCTCCAGTCGCCGCGCGACAGCAGCAGCGAGCGGCGCAGGTTCTCTTCCATCATCGGGCCCAGGATGAAGCCCAGCAGCAGCGGTGCAGGCTCGCAACCCAGCTTGAAGAAGGTATAGCCCACCAGACCGAAGATGCCCACCATCCAGATGTCGAAGGTGTTGTTGTTGGTCGAGTACACCCCGATCGCGCAGAACAGCACGATGGCCGGGAACAGGTACTTGTAGGGCACCGACAGCAGCTTGATCCACATGCCGATCAGCGGCAGGTTCAGGATGATGAGCATCGCGTTGCCCAGCCACATCGAGGCGATCAGCCCCCAGAACAGCTCGGGGTTGCTGGTCATCACCTGCGGGCCCGGCTGGATGTTGTGGATGGTCATCGCGCCCACCATCAGCGCCATCACCGCGTTGGGGGGGATGCCCAGCGTCAGCAGCGGGATGAAGGAGGTCTGCGCACCAGCGTTGTTGGCCGACTCGGGAGCCGCCACGCCGCGGATGTTGCCCTTGCCGAAAGGCACTTCGCCTGGCTTCAGCTTGGTCTTCTTCTCGATCGTGTAGGCAGCGAAGGCGGCCAGCAGCGCACCGCCGCCGGGCAGGATGCCCAGCGCGGAACCCAGCGCCGTGCCGCGGAGAACGGCGGGCGTCATGCGCTTGAAGTCTTCCTTGGTCGGGAACAGGCCCGAAACCTTGGCGGTGAACACTTCGCGCTCGTCGTCGGGACGCGAGAGGTTCGCGATGATTTCGCCGTAGCCGAACACGCCCATGGCGATGGCCACGAAGCCGATGCCGTCGGTCAGTTCAGGGATGTCGAAGCTGTAGCGGGCGACGCCCGAGTTCACGTCGGTACCGACCAGGCCCATCAGTAGGCCCAGCACGATCATCGCGATGGCCTTCAGCAGCGAACCGGAGGCCAGCACCACGGCGCCGATCAGGCCCAGGATCATCAGCGAGAAGTACTCGGCCGGGCCGAACTTGAAGGCCAGCTCGGTCAGCGGCGGCGCGAAGGCGGCCAGGATCAGCGTACCGACGCAGCCCGCGAAGAACGAGCCCAGGCCGGCGGCGGCGAGCGCCGGGCCCGCACGGCCCTTGCGCGCCATCTGGTAGCCGTCGATCACTGTCACCACCGATGAAGACTCACCGGGGAGGTTCACGAGGATCGCGGTGGTCGAGCCGCCGTATTGCGCGCCGTAGTAGATACCGGCCAGCATGATCAGCGCCGACACTGGCGGCAGCGCGTACGTTGCCGGCAGCAGCATCGCGATGGTCGCGACCGGGCCGATGCCCGGCAGCACGCCGATCAGCGTGCCCAGGATGCAGCCGATCAGGCAGTACAGCAGGTTGGTGAAGGTAAAGGCGACGCCAAAACCGACGGAAAGGTTGTGGATCAGGTCCATGGTGGTATCGGCTTTCGTCTCAACCGGTGATGAAGGTCGGCCAGACCTGGATCTGGAGCTTGAGCGCCCAGATGAACGCGACGTAGCTGCCGACTGCCAGCACGGTGGCCAGGATCAGCACGCTGGGCAGCTTGAACTCGTGGCCCGCGAGGCTGGAGATGATCACCAGCGCGTAGATGGCGATGATCATGCCCATGGCCGGAACCCCGATGCTCGGCAGGCCGCCGAGCAGGACGCCGAAGGCAAGGTTGGCGCCAAGGATGAACACCACCTGCTTCCAGGCCCACTTGCCGATCTTCTCGCCGTCGGTGGTCTCGACGCTGAGGCCGGTGAACATGATCCCCAGGCCGATGAGGGCCATCAGGATGCCGAGCATCAACGGGAAGTAACCCGGTCCCATACGGGCGCCGGTGCCCACGGTGTAGGTGGTGGCGCCCCATGCGAACGCCACACCCACCACCGTGAACATCAGACCCGAGAAAAAGTCTTTCTGACTCTTGATCTTCACGAACAGTCTCCTCGAACAAATTTCGATGCGGGATTGTCGAGTCAGCTTCCGGTCAGCCCGATGTGGATTCCACTAACCAAAGTCTTAGGGATAACCCGGGAACGATCACCGCCCCCGGGATGGCTGCGGCGCGGCGCGGATCACTCCAGCGGGGGCGTGGCGCTCAGCACCTCTTCGATGGTGGTCACGCCCTCGGCCACGCGCAGCGCGCCGGCCAGCCGCAGCGGCCGCATGCCGTCGATCACGGCCTGGCGGCGCAGCCCGGCGAGGTTGGGCTCCTTGGTGACCTGGCTCTTGAACGGCTCGCTGACGCTCAGCAGCTCGTAGAGCCCCATGCGGCCCATGTAGCCGGTCATGCGGCAGTCGACGCAGCCCACCGGCTTGTAGGCGCGCACCGAGCCGGTGATCTGCCAGGGCTTGACGATGGCCTCGAGCTTCTCGCGAGTGACCGTGTCGTCGGGCTGCTTGCAGTTGGGGCACAGCGTGCGCACGAGGCGCTGCGCGAGCACGCCCAGCATCACCGCGTTTATGAGGTACGAGGGCACGCCCAGCTCCATCAGCCGGGTGATCGCGCTGGGTGCGTCGTTGGTGTGCAGCGTGCTGAACACCAGGTGGCCGGTGAGCGCGGCCTGCACCGCCATCTCGGCGGTGGCGAGGTCGCGGATCTCGCCGACCATGATGATGTCCGGGTCCTGTCGCATCAGCGCGCGCAGTCCCTCGGTGAAGCCGAAGTCGAGCTGCGGCTGCACCTGCGTCTGGTTGAAGGAGGGCTCGATCATCTCGATCGGGTCCTCCACCGTGCTCACGTTGACCTCCTCGGTCGCCACGCGCTTGAGCGTGGAGTACAGCGTGGTGGTCTTGCCCGAGCCCGTGGGGCCAGTGACGAGGATGATGCCGTTGGGCCGCGTGACCAGCTGCTCCCAGCGCTGCGCGTCGTGCTGCGCGAAACCCAGCGCATCGAGGTCCTTCACCGCGGTGTCGGGGTCGAAGATGCGCATCACCATCTTCTCGCCGAAGGCGGTGGGCAGCGTCGACAGGCGCATCTCGATCTCTTCGCCGCGCATGTTGCGGGTCTTGATGCGGCCGTCGAGCGGGCGGCGCTTCTCGACCACGTCCATGCGGCCCAGCAGCTTGATGCGCGCGACCATCGCGTTCATCACGCCCATGGGCATCTGGTAGGCCGGGTGCAGGATGCCGTCGATGCGGAAGCGGATCACGCCCTGCTCGCGCCGCGGCTCCAGGTGGATGTCGCTCGCGCGCTGGTCGAAGGCGTACTGCCACAGCCAGTCGACCACCTGCACGACGCTCTGGTCGTTGGCGTCGAGCTGCTTGTTGCTCTTGCCGAGCTCCACCAGCTGCTCGAAGCTCGTGGTGCTGGTGCTGCCGCCGGCCTTCTGCGCGGCGCGCACCGATTTCGCGAGCGCGAAGAACTCGGCCGTGTAGCGCTGGATGTCGGCCGGGTTGGCCACCACGCGCCGCACCGAGCGGCGGGCCTGGCGCTCGACTTCGGCGATCCAGTCGGTGAGGAAGGGCTCGGCCGTGGCCACCACCACCTCGTTGGGCAGCACCTGCACCGGCAGCACCTTGTGACGCTCGGCATAGGCCGCGCTCATGGTGTCGGCCACCTTGCCCACGTCGACCTTGAGCGGATCGATGCGCAGATAGGAAAGGCCCGCGCGGCCCGCGAGCCACTGCGTGAGCATCTCGAGGTCGAGCGGCTTGTTGTCGCTCTCGCGGGTCATGGCGACGTTGGCCAGGCGCACCAGCGGGGCCTGTCGGCTCTCGGCCTGCGCGCAGCGGGCGATGGTGCGCTTGGCCTCCACAGGGGAGATCACGCCATCGGCGGCAAGCCATTCGATCAGGCGGCGCAGGTCGAGCGGGCCTTCGTGGCGCGCGGCCAGCGCAGCGGGGGCGGAAGCAGCGGGTACAGCGCTCATGTTCCGTGTGTCGGTCGGGTTCAGGTTCGGGTGAGTGTCGGATTCAGCGGCTTGAAGACCCGGAGCCATTTCGGTGCGGGCAAGCCCCAGCGAGTCTGGATCGTTTGGGCGCGCTCGGCAAGCGCCTCGCGCTTCGGGCGGCTCGGGGTGAGCTGCGCGAGCACCACCGTGTTGCCTTCGCGCGTCGGCTTGAAGGCCCAGACGGCGTCGGCACCGAAGGCGGCGCAGATCTTCTCGAGGCTGCGCTCGTAGCTCGACGAGCGGCCGAAGAGATTGACCGTCATGCAGCCGTCCTCGGTGAGCAGCGCGCGGCAGTCGGCGTAGAAGTCTTCGCTGTCGAGCACGGGCGCCGCGGCCTCGTGGTCGTACAGGTCGACCTGCAGCGCGTCGACGTTGCCCTGCCATTCGGGCTTGCGGATCTCGGCCGCGGCATCGGCGATCACCACGCGCAGCTTCGGATCGTCCGGCGGCAGCTTGAACCAGCCGCGGCATGCCGCCACCACCTGCGGGTTGAGCTCGATCGCGGTGGTGCGCATGCGCAGGATCTTGCGGCTGAACTTGGTGAGCGTGGCCGCGCCCAGGCCGAGCTGCATGGCATGGCGGCTGGCCACGGTCTTGGGGTCGGCGAAGAGCAGCCAGGCCATCATGCGCTGCACGTACTCGAGCTCGATCTCGAAGGGCGCATCGAGCTTCATCGAGCCCTGGACCCATTCGGTGCCGAGGTGCAGGTAGCGGATGGGGCCCCAGTCGGAGAAATTGACTTCAGGAAGGGAGACGGGAGTTTTGCTCGATGCCATCGATGCTGCAGCTCAGGCGACTAGTTTGTGGGCGGCCATCACCTCGCGCCAGGCCGCGAGCTTGCGCTCGAAGCTCCACGACGCGTTGGCGGGGCTGGTGGAAGGCAGCTGGTAGACCGGCACGCCCAGCGTGCGGGTGTGGCGCGCATGCTTGAAGCTCTCGCCGCCGTTGTGCGCGATGGCCGCGAGCTTCGGCAGGTGCAGGCCGGCGATGTCGTTCGCCACCGGCGCACGGATGGCCGAGTCGAGGCTGCCCTCACGCTCGCAGGAGGCATACACGTCCCACACGCCCAGGCCGCGTTCGAGCAGCCAGCGGCAGCGCTGCGCGTAGCTGTCGGCGCCCGAGGGAAGGGGAATGTCGGGCCACACGGCTTGCAGGATCTTCCAGAACTGGTTTTGGGGGTGTGCATAGTACTGCTGCCGCTCGAGCGACTTCACTCCCGGGAAGCTGCCGAGGATCAGCACGACGGTGGCCGGCGACACGACGGGCGCAAGTCCCGTGAGCACCAGGCCGGGCTCGACGGCGCCGTTCGAGGGCAAGACGGATTCCTTCTTCATGGGCGGCAATCGTGCCACCGTCGCGCATATGCCAGGGCGAGTAACGAAAAAACCCGCCGAAGCGGGTTTTTCGCGGGGGACGCAAGCGTCCTGGAACAGGTCCGGGAGCGGCCCGAGTTCCTCTCTTTTACTTACTTCTTGGCGGCTTCGTTCTCGGCCGTGCCCGGGATCTTCTCGCCGATGGCCTTGCCGGTGGAACGCATGCCGTCGGCCGTCTTGTGGCCGGCGTTCTCGACGGCGTCGCCGGTCTTCGCGGCTGCGGTCTTGGTGGCGTTGGTTGCCTTCTTGGTGGTGCGCTTGGTCGCGTTCCAGGCCTTCTTGGTGCCGCGCTCGGTGGCGTTCACGGCCTTCTTGGTGGTGCTCTTGGTCGCGTCCCAGGCCTTTTCCGCGCCGCGCTCGGTGGCGTTCACCGCGTCCTTGCCGGCTTCCTTCACCTTCTCGGTGGTGGTCGGCTCGGTGGTGGTGGCGGCGGTCTGCGCGACGGCCGACACGCCGATGGATGCCAGCGCCAGGGCGATGACGACGGGAACGGTACGAACAAAGGACTTGGTCATGGAAAGGCTCCTTTTTTGAGTGAAATATTGGAGTGACGGATGCGCCACTGCACACCCAACGCCACTTCGAACTTCAAGGATGACAGCAAAAGGGGCCCGATGACACGCCTGGATGCAACTCGGGAAATCCGCCTACGCGGGGGATATCCGCCCATCCGACGCGGACAGCAGACTTTGGAGCTTCGGCAGCGCCTGGACCGCATTGCGAGTGGTCGCTTCGGCCAGCGCATCGATGCCGATGCCCCGCAGCCCGGCCACCACTTCGGCGATGCGCGGCAGCTGCGCCGGCTCGTTGCGGCCCTGCGGCTCGCCGGCGTCGCGCTGGGCCTGCGTGCGGTAGATCCAGTGCGGCTGGATGTCGGGCGCGTCGGTTTCCATCACGATCGACTCCAGCGGCAGCGTCGACACCAGCCGCCGCAGCTGCAGGGCGCGCTCGAAAGTCACGGCACCGCCGAAGCCGAGCTTCAGCCCGAGCTCGATGCACGCGCCGGCCTGCTGCTCGCTGCCGTTGAAGGCATGGGCGATGCCCTGCCACGGCTTTCCGCCCGCCGTCTGCCTCAGATGCTTGAGCACCTTGTCGACCGAGCGCCGCACGTGGATGAGCACGGGTAACCCGTGCCTGCGTGCCAGTTGCAACTGAGTGTGAAAGAACCGCTCCTGCTTTTCGCCGTCGAGCCCTTCCACGAAGTAGTCCAGGCCGATCTCGCCGACCGCCACCAGCCTCGGGTCGTCGCGTCGGGCGGCCAGTTCGGCGTCGAGGGCTTCCAGGTCTTCGTCCTTCGCCTCGCCGGTGCACAGCGGGTGGATGCCCAGCGCATAGGCATCGCCCTGCACATGGGCCAGCTCGCGCACCGTGGCGAAGTTGGAGACGGCCACGGACGGGATCACGCACATCGCGACCCCGCGCTCGGCGGCGCGGACGCGCAGCACCGGCATCTCCGCACCGAATTCGGGCGCGTCCAGATGACAGTGGGTATCGATGAAGGTAGCCATCGCTCGATGATGCCCGATGGGATGCGCCGGCGCGGAAAGCGTGCTACTGTGAACTCCTCTACACGCGATTGCGATTTTTTAAGCCGGAGGTACTCCGATGCGCAGGCCCGCTTTCTACAGCCGTTCGCCCCGCACGCAGCCACCGGCCGCAGACGAGGCGGCCGAACGGGCGGATGCGCCGGCCTCGCCCGAAGCGGCCACGGTCGGCGCGGGCTCCGTACCTCCCGGCACTCCCGTCAAGAAAACAGGCTGGCAGCCCGGCCGCCGCAGCTTCGCGCTGCTGATCGTGCTCTCGGCCGCGCTGGTCACCGGTGCCGTGCTGTGGGTGCCCCGCCCCGGCGCCAGGGTTCTCACGCAGAAGGACATCGACGCGGCCGTGCTGCGCACGCTGCAGACCAACACCCTGCCCTCTCCCGCGGCCAAGGCGGCCGACATCATCCGGCCCTCGGTGGTGCGGGTGGTGAGCTACGGCGAAGAGAAGAACACGCCCGAGGCCAAGATCCAGAAGCGCGGCCGCAACATGGCCAAGGGCAAGCCGCCCGAGGCACCCAACGACGGCGCCGGACCGGGCGAGGTCGAACGCGGCGTGGGCACGGGCGTGGTGATCGTCGACAAGGGCGTGATCCTCACCAACCTGCACGTGGTCGCGGGCGCCGACAAGATCAAGGTGACCTTCTTCGATGGCCTGGAGGCTCCAGCCACCATCACCGGCGTGCAGCCCGAGAACGACCTCGCGGTGCTGCAGGCGCAGAAGATTCCCGACGACCTGATCCCCGCCACCATGCGCTCCACGGCCGACCTGCGCCCCGGCGACCAGGTGGCGGCGGTGGGCTTTCCGTTCGGCATCGGGCCGTCCGTCTCCGCCGGCGTGGTGTCGGGCCTGAAGCGCTCGTTCCGCTCGCCCGAGGGCAAGCAGGAGCTGGGCAACCTGATCCAGTTCGACGCGGCGGCCAACCCCGGCAACTCCGGCGGGCCGCTCATCAACATGGACGGCGAGGTGCTCGGTATCGTCACCGCCATCCTCAACCCCACGCAGCAGCGCACCTTCATCGGCATCGGCTTCGCGGTGCCCATCGAGAACGCGGCCTCGGCCGCAGGTTCGCCGCCGTTCTGACGCTCCCGATCTTCTTCTCTTCCCTTCCTCTCGAAAGCCCTTCGCATGAGCACAGCAGAGACCACCGCAGCCCCCACGACCGCCGGTACGGCCGAACTGATGGAGCAGATCCTTTATGAGGTGAAGCGCGTGGTGGTCGGCCAGGACCGCTTCCTGGAGCGCGTGATGGTCGCCATGCTCGCGGGCGGGCACCTGCTGGTCGAAGGCGTGCCGGGGCTGGCGAAGACGCTCACGGTGAAGACGCTGGCCGACACCGTGCGCGGACAGTTCAAGCGCATCCAGTTCACGCCCGACCTCGTGCCGGCCGACCTGGTGGGCACGCGCATCTACAACCAGAAGACGGGCGACTTCAGCACCTCGCTGGGCCCGGTGTTCGCCAACCTTCTGCTGGCCGACGAAATCAACCGCGCGCCGGCCAAGGTGCAGAGCGCGCTGCTCGAGGTGATGCAGGAGCGCCAGGTCACCATCGCCGGCGAGACGCACAAGGTGCCCCGCCCCTTCCTCGTGATGGCCACGCAGAACCCCATCGAGACCGAGGGCACCTACCCGCTGCCCGAGGCGCAGGTCGACCGCTTCATGATGAAGGTGCTGGTCGACTATCCCACCGACGAGGAAGAGTTCGTCATCGTGCAGCGCGTGATCGGTGCGCCCGTCAGCGCCACGCCGGTCGCCACCACCGAGCAGCTCGCCGCGCTGCAGGCCGAGGCCCGGCGCGTGTATGTCGACCCTTCGCTCATCCAGTACGCGGTGAAGCTGGTGTCGGCCACGCGCACGCCCGAGAAACATGGGCTCAAGGACCTGCGCCGGTTCATCACCTTCGGCGCCAGCCCGCGCGCCAGCATCAGCCTGACCGAGGGCGCGCGCGCCCTGGCCCTGCTGCGCGGACGCAGCTACGCGCTGCCGGAAGACATGACCGCGCTGGTGCCCGACGTGCTGCGACACCGCGTCACGCTTTCCTACGAGGGGCTGTCCGAAGGGCTGACGCCCGACAGCCTGGTCGAGAAGATCATGCGCGCGGTCCCTGCTCCTCCCAAGCCGCTCGAACATGAAAAGCTGGTGGCCTGACATGAGCGCAGCCCCGGTCTTCGCGCACTTCGTGGCGCTTCGCCAACCCTCTTGCAGGGGTCGACACCTGCGGCCCGGCAAGGCCGGTTCCGCGGCGTTCCCTGGAATCGCATGAAAAGCTGGTGGCGCAAGGCCCCCGCGGCCGCGAACGACGACCGGCTCGCCATCGAGGCCGGCGGGGCGGAACGTGCGCTGCGCCGGCTCGAGTGGACCGTGATACGCCGGCTCGACGGGCTGCTGCAGGGCGACTACCGCACGCTGATGCGCGGCACCGGCCTCGACCTGGCCGACCTGCGCGAATACCAGCACCAGGACGACGTGCGCCACATCGACTGGAACGTCACGGCGCGGCTGCAGGTTCCGCACGTGCGCGTGTTCACCGAAGACCGCGAGATGGCCGCGTGGTTCGTGCTCGACCTCAGCCGCTCGGTCGACTTCGGCTCGGGCCTGAAGGCCAAGCGCGAGATTTCGGCAGGCTTCGTCGGCGTATTGGCGCGGTTGCTCACGCGGCACGGCAACCGGGTGGGCGCGCTGGTGTACGGCAGCGATCTCGAAGCCGTGATTCCGCCGCGCAGCGGCCGGCGCCACGTGCTGCACCTGCTGCACGCGATGGAAAAACGCGCCACCAGGGCCGAGGCCGCGCCCACGCAGAAGGGCATGACGCGGCTGGCCGACCTGCTCAAGTCTGCCGCCACGCTGATGCCCCGGCGCTCGACGGTGTTCGTGGTGTCCGACTTCCTCAGCGAACCCGGCTGGGAGCGCCCGCTGGGCCAGCTGGTGCAGCGCCACGAGGTGGTCGCGGTGCGCCTGTTCGATCCGCTCGAGCTGGAGCTGCCCGACCTGGGCCTGGTGCCGCTGCGCGATGCCGAGACCGGTGAACAGCTGTGGGTCGACACCCATGACGCGGGTTTCCGCAAGCGCTTCGCCCGGCTCGCAGCCGAGCGTGAGACCGCATTGCGCGAGGCGCTGGCCCGGGCCGGCGTCGACGCGCTCGAACTCTCGACCAACGACGATCTGGTGGAAGCGATCGTCCGTTTCGCCGAGCTGCGCAAGCGCCGCGCGCGCATCGGCCAGGCTGGCATGAAGGCGGTGGCAGCATGACTTTTCTCTGGCCCCAATTCCTCTGGCTGCTGGCGGCGCTGCCGCTGCTGGTGCTGCTCTACGTGTGGCTGCTGCGCCGCAAGAAGAAGCTCGCGGTGCGCTACGCCAGCCTGTCGATCGTGCGCGAGGCCATGGGCGCCGGGCAGAGCATTCGCCGGCACCTGCCGCCCCTGCTCTTCCTGCTGGCCATGGCCGCGATGCTGGTGGCCGCGGCGCGGCCGATGGCGGTGGTGGTCCTGCCTTCGAACCAGCAGACCATCATCCTGGCGATGGACGTCTCGGGCAGCATGCGCGCGGCCGACGTTCAGCCCAACAGGCTGGTGGCGGCGCAGGAGGCGGCCAAGAGCTTCATCAAGGACCTGCCGCGCAGCGTGAAGGTGGGCATCGTCGCCTTCGCCGGCAGCGCGCAGGTGGCGCAGCTGCCCACCACCAACCATGAAGACCTGGTGACCGCCATCGACAGCTTCCAGCTGCAGCGCGCCACCGCCACCGGCAACGCCATCGTGGTGTCGCTGGCCACGCTGTTCCCCGACGCGGGCATCGACGTCGAGCAGTTCAGCTCGCCCAGCCGCCAGCGCGGCGCGGCCATCGACCAGAACGAGAAGAAGCTCAAGGACTTCACGCCCGTGGCGCCCGGCTCCTTCACCTCGGCCGCGATCATCATGCTGACCGACGGCCAGCGCACCACCGGCGTCGATCCGCTGGACGCGGCCAAGGCCGCCGCCGACCGCGGCGTTCGCATCTACACGGTGGGCGTGGGCACGGTCGACGGCGAGACCATCGGCTTCGAGGGCTGGTCGATGCGCGTGCGCCTCGACGAGGACACGCTCAAGGCCATCGCCAACAAGACCAACGCCGAATACTTCTACGCCGGCACCGCGAACGACCTGAAGAAGGTCTACGAGACGCTGAGCACCAAGCTCACGGTGGAGAAGAAGGAAACCGAGATCTCCGCGCTCTTCGCGCTGGGCGCCGCGGTGCTGACGCTGCTGTCGGCCGGGCTCTCGCTGCTCTGGTTCAACCGGATTCTCTAGCGCCGCGCGGGGCTGTCCGGGGCTCGGGCGACTTCACCGCCCCGATGCCGCCCAGGAACAGGTCGGCCACGATCGGCGCGATGGCCGCGTGGTCGAGCCGGCCGTCTGGCTTCATCCAGGTGAACATCCAGTTGATCATGCCGAAGAGCAGCATGGTCAGCGGCTTGGCAAGGTCGTCGCTGGGCGCGCCGGGGCGCAGGGCCGACACAGCGCGCGCGAAGCCCGCGACCACCTCGCGCTCCTTGTCGAGCACGCGCTCGCGGTCGGCCTCTTCGAGAAAGCGCACGTCGTCGGTCAGCACGCGGTGCGCGTCCTGCGCGCCGGCGTACTCCTCGACGATGCGGTAGATGAAGCGGCGCAGGCGCTCCTCGTCGGTGTGCGTCGAGGCTTCCTCCTCGGCCACCAGAGCGGCGAGCTTCGACACGTGCGTCTCCGCGATGCTGATGAGCAGGCTGCTCTTGTCCTTGTAGTAGTGGTAGAGCGTGGCCTTCGAGAGGCCGCAGGCCTCGGCCACCTGGTTCATCGAGGTGGCGGGATAGCCGCTGCGCGCGAACAGCTGGGCGGCCTGCGCGAGGATGAATTCACGCTGGTCCTCGTAGGTGGCGGATCTTCCACGCGGCATCGGTTCGTGTTCCTCGGTTCTTCGTTGTTTGGATTGAAGGCAACGCGCGATCTTGCCCGAAGCTCGACGGGGTTCAGCCGCGCTTCGTCGCGATGAGCGAACGCACGTCGGTGGCCGGCAGGCTCGGGCGATCCTTCTCCACGCTGGAAAGCGGCTCCACCTCGCGCAGGCTCGCGAGGCTGCGCACCGTGAGCGCCTGGTAGGTATGGGTACCTTCGAGCTTCCAGGCGATCTCGTCGTCGCTCAGCTCGCGCTTCACCTTCGCGGGAATGCCCGCCGCGAGCGAGCGCGTCGGCACCTTCATGCCCGCAGGCACGAAGGCGCAGGCCGCGACGATGGCCTTCTCGCCGATCTCGGCCTCGTCCATCACCACCGCGTTCATGCCCACCAGCGCGTCGCGCCGCACGATGCAGCTGTGCAGGATCGCGCCGTGGCCGATGTGGCCGTTGACCTCCACCACGGTGTCGTTGTCCGGGAAGCCGTGGATGCAGCAGTGGTCCTGCACGTTGGAGCCCTCCTCCAGCACGATGCGGCCGAAGTCGCCGCGCAGGCTGGCGCAGGGGCCCACGTAGCAGCGGGGGCCGACGATCACGTCGCCGATCAGCACGGCCGTGGGATGCACGTAGGCGCTCGGGTCGACGACCGGGATCACGCCGTCGATGGAATAGCTGGGCATTCGCTCTGTCTCCTTCTTGCCTGGCTTGTCGCGGGTATCAGGGTTTGCCCTGAATCAACCCTGCTTGTGCCGTTGTCCGGGTCGATCCTAAAATCAACCGAACGGTCGGTCAATAGTGTTTGCACGCCGGCCCGTACCCACAAAGGATGAAAGAGACAAGCGATGACTGAGCCTTTGGTACTCACCAGCAACGCCGGCGCCGTCCGCACGCTGAGCCTCAACCGGCCGGCTGCCCTCAACAGCTTCACGACCCAACTGCATGAAGCGCTGATGGCGGAGCTGGAAGCCGCGGCGAACGACGCGAGCGTGCGCTGCGTGGTGCTCACGGGTGCCGGCCGCGCCTTCTGCGCGGGTCAGGACCTGGCCGACCCGTCGGTCGCACCCGACCCGACGCCCGGCGCCGCGCCCAAGGATCTGGGCCACGTCATCTCTGCCTACTACGCCCCCCTGGTCGCACGCCTGCGCTCGATGCCGGTGCCGGTGATCGCTGCCGTCAACGGCGTGGCCGCCGGCGCGGGCGCGAACCTCGCGCTGTGCTGCGACCTCGTGGTGGCCGCGCGCTCGGCCAGCTTCATCCAGGCCTTCACCAAGATCGGCCTCGTGCCCGACACCGGCGGCACCTGGCTGCTGCCGCGCCTGGTCGGTTCGGCGCGCGCGCTGGGCATCGCGATGCTGGGCGACAAGCTGCCCGCCGAGGAAGCCGCGCGCATCGGCCTGATCTGGCAGTGCGTGGACGACGCAGCGCTCGCCGAAACGGCGGCCGCGCTCGCATCGAAGCTTGCCGGCATGCCCACGCGCGCCCTGGTCGCCACCCGCGAGGCCTTGGCCGCCGCGCAGCACATGGACCTGGGCGCGGCCCTGGCCGAGGAAGCCCGCATCCAGCGCGAGATGGGCAGTGCCGACGACTACCGCGAAGGCGTCGAGGCCTTCCGCGCCAAGCGCGCACCCGTCTTCAAGGACCGCTGAAGCCATGACCAACAACAACCAGCAACGCACGCCCCAGCAGACGGCCGAATACGTCCGCGACGGCATGTTCGCCAACGACAACGCCAGCAAGGGCCTGGGCATGCGCATCGTGGAGGTCGGCCCCGGCCAGGCCACCATCGAGATGCGCGTGCGCCCCGACATGCTCAACGGCCACGCGATCTGCCACGGCGGCTTCATGGCCACGCTGGCCGACTCCACCTTCGCCTTCGCCTGCAACTCGTACGACGAGCTGACCGTGGCCTCGGGCTTCGCCATCGACTTCATCGCCCCCGCGCGTGAAGGCGACGTGCTCACCGCGCGCTGCCACGAGGTGTCGAAGGCCGGCCGCACCGGCGTGTACGACACCGAAATCACCAACCAGCGCGGCGAGCGCATCGCGATCTTCCGCGGCCGCTCCTACACCGCCAAGGGCCGCCCGGCCGTTCCGCCTGCCGCTGCAGCCGCCTGAGGAGACAACACACCATGACAGTCAAGCGCCCCGCCCCCGGCGAGCTCGATCCCATCGAAACCGCCAGCCGCGACGAGATCGCCGCGCTGCAGCTCGCACGCCTGCGCGCCACGCTGCAGCGCGCCTACGAGAACGTGCCGCACTACCGCAAGGCCTTCGACGCCAAGGGCGTGCACCCGGACGACCTGAAGTCGCTGGCCGACCTGTCGAAGTTCCCGTTCACGGTGAAGAGCGACCTGCGCGACAACTACCCCTTCGGCATGTTCGCCGTGCCGCGCGAGAAGGTGGCACGCATCCATGCATCGTCGGGCACCACCGGCAAGCCGACCGTGGTGGGCTACACCCTCAAGGACATCGACACCTGGGCCGACCTCGTCGCCCGCTCCATCCGCGCCGCGGGCGGACGGCCCGGCGACATGGTGCACGTGTCGTACGGCTACGGCCTCTTCACCGGCGGCCTGGGCGCGCACTACGGTGCCGAGCGCGCGGGCTGCACCGTCATCCCCATGTCGGGCGGCCAGACCGAGAAGCAGGTGCAGCTCATCCAGGACTTCAAGCCGAACATCATCATGGTCACGCCCAGCTACATGCAGGTGATCATCGAGCAGTTCGAGCGCCAGGGGCTCGATCCGAAGGAGAGCTCGCTCAAGGTCGGCATCTTCGGCGCCGAGCCATGGACCGAGGCGATGCGCCGCGACATCGAGGCCCGCGCCGGCATCGACGCGGTCGACATCTACGGCCTCAGCGAAGTGATGGGCCCGGGCGTCGCCAGCGAATGCGTGGAGAGCAAGGACGGCCCCGTGATCTGGGAAGACCACTTCTACCCCGAGATCATCGACCCCGAGACCGGCGAGCTGAAGGCCGACGGCGAGGAAGGCGAGCTCGTCTTCACCTCGCTGAGCAAGGAGGCCATGCCGATCGTGCGCTACCGCACGCGCGACCTCACGCGCCTCCTGCCGCCCACCTCGCGCTCGTTCCGCCGCATGGGCAAGATCGTCGGGCGCAGCGACGACATGATGATCATCCGCGGCGTCAACGTCTTCCCCACGCAGGTGGAGGAGATCGTGCTCGCGCACCAGGCGCTCTCGGGCCTCTACCAGGTTCACGTGAGCCGCGCCGACAAGCTCGACCAGGTCGAGATCCACTGCGAGCTCAAGCCCGCCGACGCCACCTCGGCCGACCGCACGGCCATCGGCGACTGGCTGCAGCACCGCGTGAAGACGCTCATCGGCATCTCCACCCGCGTGGTGGTGCACGGCCCCGACGAGATGGAACGCACCCAGACCGGCAAGGCGCGCCGCGTGATCGACACGCGCCCGCGCTGAGACCAGCCACTACCAACACCGACCGAAAGGACACGCACATGTACACCCAGGCAATGGACACCATGGGCAAGGACGCGGGCGACGGCAAGAAGGCCGTGCGCTCCGCAGATGAGATGCGCCTCGAGGAACGCTTCGACGCGCAGATCGACGCCGGCGAATTCATCGAGGCGAAGGACTGGATGCCCGAGCACTACCGCAAGACACTGGTGCGCCAGATCAGCCAGCATGCGCACTCCGAGATCGTCGGCATGCTGCCCGAGGGCAACTGGATCAGCCGCGCGCCCACGCTCAAGCGCAAGGCCATCCTGCTGGCCAAGGTGCAGGACGAGGGCGGCCACGGCCTCTACCTGTATGCCGCGGCCGAGACGCTGGGCACCTCGCGCGACCAGATGTTCGAGGCGCTGCACAGCGGCAAGGCCAAGTACAGCTCGATCTTCAACTACCCCACGCTGACCTGGGCCGACATGGGCACCATCGGCTGGCTGGTGGACGGCGCGGCCATCATGAACCAGGTGCCGATCTGCCGCTGCTCGTACGCGCCCTATGCGCGCGCCATGATCCGCATCTGCCGCGAGGAGAGCTTCCACCAGCGCCAGGGCTACGAGTCGCTGCTGACCATGATGACCCACGGCACCGAGGCGCAGAAGGCCATGGTGCAGGACGCGGTCAACCGCTGGTGGTGGCCCTCGATCATGATGTTCGGCCCGCCGGACGACCAGTCGCCCAACAGCGCGCAGTCGATGCGCTGGGGCATCAAGCGCTTCAGCAACGACGAGCTGCGCCAGAAGTTCGTCGACGCCACCGTGGAGCAGGCCCGCATCCTCGGCGTGACCCTGCCCGACCCCGACCTCAAGTGGAACGAGGAGCGCCAGGCGCACGACTTCGGCGCCATCGACTGGAGCGAGTTCTGGCGCGTGATCGGCGGCGACGGCCCCTGCAACCGTGAACGCCTGCAGGCCCGCGTCGACGCCTGGGAAGACGGCGCATGGGTGCGCGAAGCCGCGCTCGCCCACGCCAACAAGCAACATCAACCGATCAAGGAAGCAGCATGAGCACCGAAGCGAAACAGGAATGGCCTCTGTGGGAGGTGTTCGTGCGCAGCAAGGCGGGCCTGGACCACAAGCACTGCGGCAGCCTGCATGCGGCCGACCCGAAGATGGCGATCCAGATGGCGCGCGACGTCTACACCCGCCGCCAGGAAGGCAGCAGCATCTGGGTGGTGCGCTCCGACCAGATCGTGGCCAGCGACCCCGGCGAGAAGGACATGTACTTCGATCCGGCCGAAGACAAGGTGTACCGCCACCCGACCTTCTATGCCCTGCCCAAGTCGGTCGACCACATGTGAGCGGCCATTGACGGAAGCATCATGCAAGCATCCATCGAACTGAACCGCACGCCCGCCGTGCAATACCTGCTGCGCATCGGCGACACCTGCCTGGTGCTGGCGCAGCGCCTGGGCGAATGGTGCGGCCACGCGCCCGTGCTGGAGGAAGACATCGCGATGGCCAACATCGCGCTCGACCTCGTCGGCCAGGCCCGCGCGCTGCTCACGCACGCCGGCAAGCTCGAAGGCACCGGCCGCGAGCACGACGAGGACCAGCTCGCCTACCTGCGCGACGAGCGCGACTACTTCAACCTCACCATCGCCGAACTGCCGCGCGGCGACTTCGCCTTCGCTGTCGTGCGCAACACCATGGTGTCGACGCTGCTCAAGCTGCTGTGGCAGCGCCTGGCGGCCTCGAACGACCCCGAGGTGGCAGCCATCGCCGGCAAGGCGCTGAAGGAAGCGCGCTACCACCAGCAGCATTCTGGCGACTGGGTGGTGCGCCTGGGCGACGGCACCGACGAATCGCGCCGCCGCACCGAGAAGGCGCTGAAGCAGCTGTGGCTCTACATGCCCGAGCTCTTCTTCAGCGACGAGGTGGATGCCGCGGCCAGCGCCAGCGGCCTCGGCCCCGCATGGAGCGAGCTGCGCGAACCCTGGCTCGCCGAGATGCAGCAGGTGCTGGACGCGGCCGGCCTCGCCATGCCGAAGGAAGCCGCCTTCCGCAGCACCGGCAAGCACGGCGTGCACAGCGAGCACATGGGCTACATCCTCGCCGAGATGCAGCACCTGCAGCGCACCTATCCCGGAGGCGTGTGGTGATGAACGCACTGGCCTCGCGCGTCGACGCGGCATGGGCCGTGCTGCGCAACGTGCCCGATCCGGAGGTGCCGGCCGTGTCGGTGTGCGACCTGGGCATCGTGCGCGAGGTGATCGAGCACGACGACGGCCTGGAGATCGTGCTCACGCCGACCTACTCCGGCTGCCCCGCCACCGAGGCCATCGAGCACGACGTGCTCGCCGCCGTCGAGCAGGCCGGCCTGGGCCGCGCGCGCGCCACGCTGCGCCGAGCGCCCGCATGGACCAGCGACTGGATCAGCGACGAGGGCCGCGCCAAGCTCAAGGCCTACGGCATCGCGCCGCCCGCGCACCTGAATGCCGAACAGGCCGCGGGCACCGCCGTGCCCATCAGGCTCTTCGGCCGCATCGCCGGCGAGCGCATCGCCTGCCCGCGCTGCGCGAGCGAGCGCACCGAGCGGCTTTCCGCATTCGGCTCCACCGCATGCAAGGCCCTGTATCGCTGCATGGCGTGCAAGGAGCCTTTCGAACACTTCAAACCCATCTGAGACGCCCCCCGCGATGAGCACCCTCTTCCATCCCCTGCGCGTGAAGGCCATCGAGCCCGACACCGCCGAGGCCGTCATCGTCTCCTTCGAGGTGCCGGCCGACCTGCAGCAGGTCTTCGGCTTCACGCAGGGCCAGTACCTCACGCTGCGCCACGAGATCGACGGCCAGGACCTTCGCCGCTCCTATTCGATCTGCGCCGGCCTCGACGACGGCGAGCTGCGCGTCGGCGTGCGCAAGGTGCGCGGCGGCGTGTTCTCCAACTGGATCAACGCCAGCCTCAAGCCCGGGGATGCCATCCAGGTGATGGCGCCGCAGGGCCGCTTCTTCGTGCCCATCGAGCCGGAGGCGGCGCGCCACCACGTCGGCATCGCGGGCGGCAGCGGCATCACGCCCATCCTGTCGATCATGAAGACGGTGCTGGCGCGCGAGCCGCACAGCCGCTTCACGCTGATCTACGGCAACCGCCAGCTGCAGTCCACGATGTTCAAGGAAGAGATCGAGGACCTGAAGAACCGCTACATGACGCGCCTCGTGCTGCAGCATGTGTTCTCCGACGAGCACACCGATTCGCCGCTGGGCTTCGGCGTGATGAACCGCGAGAAGATCGGCGAGTTCCTCGCGAGCGTGGTGCCTGCCGCGGACATCGACCACGTCTACGTGTGCGGCCCATTCCAGATGAACGACGAGGCCGAGGCCGCGCTGCTGGCAGCCGGCGTGCCGGAAGACCGCATCCACATCGAGCGCTTCGGCGTCGCGCTGCCTTCGGCCAGCCAGGTGGGCGCGGTGGTGCACGAGGCCCAGCCCGGCGATGCGAAGCAGGCGCGCATCGTCATCGTGCGCGACGGCCTGCAGCGCGAGATCACCTTCACCGAAGGGCAGCCCAGCATCCTCGACGCGGCATCGGCCGCGGGGCTCGAGGTGCCCTTCTCGTGCACCTCGGGCGTGTGCGGAACATGCCGCGCGAAGTGCGTGGACGGGGAAGTCCGCATGGAAAGAAACTTCGCGCTCGACAAGAATGAAGTCGCCGCGGGTTTCGTATTGACCTGCCAGGCGCACCCCCTGACCGAACGCGTCACGCTGTCGTTCGACGAGCGCTGAAAGATGAATCCAACCCTGAATCTCCGCGCACTTCGTGTCGCTTCGGATCCCCCCTCAAGGGGGCGCACCCGGTGGCCCGGCAAAGCCGGCTCCACCGGTGCCCTGAAAAAGACACCTGCAACGGAGATACTTCAGGCCTCAATCGATTTTCAACCCGGAGACAAGCCAACCATGAAATTCTTCAAGCCCCTGCTGACCGTCGCCCTGTGCGCCTCGGCCCTCGCGGCCTGGGCCGACGTCAACGTCGGCGTGACCATCTCGGCCACGGGCCCGGCAGCCTCGCTGGGCATCCCCGAGAAGAACACCATCTCGCTGATGCCCAAGACGATCGGCGGGCAGAAGATCAACTACATCGTGCTGGACGATGCCTCCGACACCACCGCGGCCGTCAACAACACGCGCAAGCTCATCGCGGAGAACAAGGTCGACGTGATCCTGGGCTCGACCACCACGCCGGCCTCGCTCGCCATGATCGACGTGGCCGCCGAGGCGCAGACGCCGATGATCTCGGTGGCCGCGTCGGCGCGCATCATCGAGCCGATGGACGCCAAGAAGAAGTGGGTGTTCAAGACGCCGCAGAACGACATCATGATGTCGCTGGCCATCGCCGAGCACATGGCCGCCAACGGCGTGAAGACCGTCGCCTTCATCGGTTTCTCCGACGCGTACGGCGAAGGCTGGTCGCAGGAGTTCGCCAAGGCCGCCGACCTGAAGAAGATCAAGATCGTGGCCAACGAGCGCTATGCCCGCACCGACACCTCGGTGACCGGCCAGGCCCTGAAGATCATGGCCGCCAAGCCCGACGCGGTGCTCGTCGCCGGCTCCGGCACGCCGGCCGCGCTGCCGCAGAAGACGCTGAAGGAACGCGGCTACACCGGCAAGATGTACCAGACCCACGGCGTGGCCAACGCCGACTTCCTGCGCGTGGGCGGCAAGGACGTGGAAGGCACCTTCCTGCCCGCAGGCCCGGTGCTCGTGGCCGACCAGCTGCCCGCCAGCAACCCCGTGAAGAAGTCCGCGCTCGCCTACGTGTCCGCCTATGAAGCCGCCTACGGCAAGGGCTCGGTCTCGACCTTCGGCGGCCACGCCTGGGACGCCGGCCTGCTGATGAGCTCGGCCGTGCCCGTCGCGCTGAAGAAGGCCCAGCCCGGCACGCCCGAGTTCCGCGCCGCACTGCGCGACGCGCTGGAGCAGACCAAGGAAGTGGCCGGCGCGCACGGCGTGTTCAACATGACCGTACAGGACCACCTGGGCCTGGACCAGCGCGCACGCGTGATGGTGCGCATCGAGAACGGCGCCTGGAAATACCAACCATAAGCTCGCCCCCAGGCTCCGCGCACTTCGTGTCGCTTCTCCCACCCCCTACCGGGGGCAACACCAGAGGCCCGGCAGAGCCGGTTCCTCGGTGTTCCTGAACTGAGTCACGGGCGACGCCCGAAGGTTGTTTTATGGATTTGCAGATCGCCCTGTTGCTCGGGCAGGACGGCATCGTGAACGGCGCGGTCTACGGACTGATGGCGCTCGCGCTGGTGCTGGTGTTTTCGGTCACGCGCGTGATCTTCATCCCGCAGGGCGAGTTCGTCGCCTTCGGTGCGCTGTCGATGGCCGCGCTGCAGGGCGGGCGGGCGCCCTCCACGCTGTGGCTGCTGCTGGCGCTGGCCGTGATCGTGCTGGTGGTGGAGGCCTGGCGCTGGAAGCGCGGCGCCACCGTCGACTGGCGCTCGGCCCTGACCTGGTGCGTGGCCTTCCCGGCCATCGCGGCGGTGCTGATTCTCGGCTTCAAGCCCACCTCTCTCGCGATGCAGTCGCTCGCCACGCTGGTGCTGATCGCGCCGCTGGGTCCGCTGCTGTATCGCGTCGCCTATCGCCCGCTGGCCGATGCCAGCGTGCTGATGCTGCTGATCGTGTCGGTGGCGCTGCATGGCGTGCTCGTGGGCCTCGGCCTCTTCTTCTTCGGCGCCGAGGGCTCGCGCACCAGCGCGTTCTCGGAAGCGCGCTTCGACCTCGGCGGCATTCCGGTCAACGGCCAGTCGCTGGTGGTGGTCGGCGTCACGCTGGTGCTGGTGATCGCGATGTTCTGGTTCTTCGGCCGCTCGATGGTCGGCAAGGCGCTGCGCGCCACCGCCATCAATCGCGTGGGCGCACGGCTGTCGGGCATTCCCACCGAGCTCTCGGGCGACCTGAGCTTCGCGCTGGCGGCAGTGATCGGCGCCATCTCGGGCCTGCTGATCGCACCGATCACCACGGTCTACTACGACACCGGCTTCCTCATCGGCCTGAAGGGCTTCGTGGCCGCCATCGTCGGCGGGCTCGCGAGCTATCCGCTGGCGCTCGCGGGCGCGCTGCTGGTCGGCCTGCTGGAGGCCTTCTCTTCCTTCTGGGCCAGCGCGTACAAGGAAGTGCTGGTCTTCACCCTGATCATCCCGGTGCTCCTGTGGCGCTCGCTGAACAGCCATCACGTGGAGGACGAGGAATGAACCCGTCGTCTTCATCCCCAACCGCATCCACCGCCGCGAACGCCGTGCCCGAGGGCCGCCCGCTCGTGACGCCGCGCGTGCTCACCCTCGTCTTCATCGTCGCGCTCGCGCTGGCCTGGGGCTGGCTGCCCGAGTTCACCGTCAGCGTGCTCAGCAACATCGGCCTGTACGCGCTGGTCGCGGTCGGACTGGTGCTGCTGACGGGCGTGGGCGGCATGACCTCCTTCGGCCAGGCCGCCTTCGTCGGCATGGGCGCATACGCCACCGCCTGGATCTGCACCTCGCCCACGGCCGCCGGCTGGCTCGGCGGCCTCGCAGGCTCCGCGCTGGTGCCGTGGCTGGGCCTGCTGCTCGGGCTGGTGCTGACCTTCGCGCTGGCGTGGACGCTCGGCGCGGTCACGCTCAAGCTCTCTGGCCACTACCTGCCGCTGTGCACCATCGCCTGGGGCCTGAGCCTGTACTTCCTGCTGGGCAACATGGAGTTCCTCGGCGGCCAGACCGGCATCACCGGCATTCCGCCGCTGGTGGTGGCTGGCGTCTCCTTCGCCACGCCGCGCATGCTGGGCGTGGTGATCTGGGCCGTGCTCCTGCTCGCGCTGTGGGCCATGCACAACCTGCTCGACTCGCGCGAGGGCCGCGCCATCCGCGCACTCAAGGGCGGCCGGCTGATGGCCGAGTCGATGGGCGTGGACACCGCGCGCCACCGCATCAAGCTCTTCGTGCTGGCTGCACTGCTCGCTGCCATCTCGGGCTGGCTCTATGCGCACATGCAGCGCTTCGTGAACCCGACGCCCTTCAACCTGAACATCGGCATCGAGATGCTGTTCATGGCGGTGGTCGGCGGCGCGGGCCACCTGTGGGGCGCAGTGCTGGGCGCCACGCTGATCACGCTGCTCAAGGAGAAGCTGCAGGACGTTCTGCCCGCGCTGCTGGGCACCAGCGGCAACTTCGAGGTGGTGGTGTTCGGCCTGCTGATGCTGTTCGTTCTGCAGCGCTTCGCGGACGGCCTGTGGCCCACGCTCGCTCGGCTGTCGCGCCGCTGGGTGCGCGAAGTGCCGCGCGCCGCAGGTGCCGGCCCTGCCGCATCGACCACGGTACAGCTCGCGCAGCGCGCGGTGCCCGCCGCCGGCACGCTGCTGCTGCAGGCCGACGGCGTGAGCAAGCGCTTCGGCGGCCTGGTGGCCAACAACGACATCTCGATGACGCTGAAGGCCGGCGAGGTGCATGCGCTGATCGGGCCCAACGGGGCCGGCAAGAGCACCTTCTTCAACATGATCTCGGGCGTGGACGACCCGACCACCGGCGAAGTGCGGTTGGTCGGCCAGCCCATGTCGGGCAAGCCCTCGCGCGCCTTCGCCTCGCTGGGCCTGGGCCGCACCTTCCAGCACGTGCGGCTGCTCGGCCAGCGCAGCGTGGTCGAGAACGTGGCGCTCGGCGCCCACCTGCGTGCCAGGTGCGGCTGGCTGTCGGCCATGCTGCGCCTGGACCGCGCCGAAGAGGCCGCCCTGATGGCCGAGGCCCGCAGGCAGATCGAACGCTGCGGCCTCGGCGCGCATGCCGACACGCCCGCGGCGTCGCTCTCGCTCGGGCAGCAGCGCGTGGTGGAGATCGCCCGTGCGCTCGCCGGACAACCCTCGGTGCTGCTGCTCGACGAGCCTGCCGCCGGCCTGCGCCACCTGGAGAAGCGCGCCCTCTCGGAACTGCTCGCGCAGCTGCGCGCCGAGGGCCTCGGCATCCTGGTGGTGGAGCACGACATGGAATTCGTGATGAACCTCGCCGACCGCATCACGGTGCTCGAGTTCGGCACCGTCATCGCCACCGGCACGCCCGCCGAAGTGCAGGCCAACCCGCGCGTGCTCGAAGCCTACCTGGGCGGTGCCGACGACGAATTGCTGGAAGACGCAAGATGAGCCATCCCCTGCTTCAACTCGACGGCTTCTGCGTCGCCTACCGCACCGTTGAAGCGGTGCACAGCGTGCGCCTGCAGGTGAACGAGGGCGAGATCGTCACCGTGATCGGCCCCAACGGCGCCGGCAAGACCACGCTGCTGTGCGCGGCCATGGGGCTGCTGCCTTCCACCGGCCAGCTGCTGCTCGACGGCGAGCGCGTCTCGCGCCCCAGCGTCGAGACCATGGTGTCGCGCGGCGTCGCGCTGGTGCCCGAGCGGCGCGAGCTGTTCGGCGAGATGTCGGTCGAAGACAACCTGCTGCTCGGCGGCTTCTACCAGTGGCGCAAGGGCAAGCGCGACCAGCGTGCGCGCATGGACGAGATCTTCGCCATCTTCCCGCGATTGAAAGAACGCCGCGCGCAGATGGCATCGACGCTCTCCGGCGGCGAGCGCCAGATGCTGGCCATCGGCCGCGCGCTGATGGCGCGGCCCCGCCTGCTGATGCTCGACGAGCCTTCGCTCGGCCTCGCCCCGCTGGTGGTGCGCGAGGTGCTGCGCGTGGTGTCGCAGCTGCGCAGCCACGGCGTGTCGGTGCTGCTGGTGGAACAGAACGCCCGCGCCGCGCTGCAGGTGGCCGACCGCGCCTATGTGCTGGAAATGGGCGCCGTGGCGCTCGAAGGCAAGGCGCGCGACCTGCTGCACGACCAGCGGATCATCGATACCTATCTGGGTATCGGCAAGAAAGAGTGACTTGACTTTCACCCTCCCCCGCTGGGGGAGGGCAGGGGTGGGGGCACGGCGGCCTCCACCGCCGCGCAGCCTTCGAGGACGTGGCTGCCCCCATCCCAGCCTTCCCCCAGAGGGGGAAGGAGCAACACGCAAAGGACCCGCACCATGACCACCACCCTCCAAAGCTACATCGCCGGCCGCTGGATCGGCCAGCAGGCCGCGCAGCAGCTGCGCAGTGCCGTCAACGGCAAGCCCGTGGCCGCCACGCATGCAGAGGCCATCGACTTCGCCGAGGCGCTGGCCCATGCGCGGCGCATCGGCATCCCGGCGCTCATGAAGCTCGACTTCCAGCAGCGCGCCGAACGCCTGAAGGCGCTGGCCAAGTTCCTCGCAGCGAACAAGGAAACGCTCTACGCCATCTCAGCCCACACCGGCGCAACGCGCGCCGACAGCTGGATCGACATCGAAGGCGGTGCCGGCACGCTGAGCGCCTACGCCGGCATCGGCACCAACGAGCTGCCCTCGGGCAACCTGGTGCATGAAGGCCCGGCCTTCCCGCTCGGCAAGAAGGGCGGCTTCGCGGGCACGCACATCCTGGTGCCGCGCGGCGGCGTGGCGGTGCACATCGACGCCTTCAACTTCCCGGTGTGGGGGCTGCTCGAGAAGTTCGCGCCGAGCTTCCTCGCGGGCATGCCCTGCATCGGCAAGCCGGCCACGGCCACCAGCTATCTCACCGAGGCGCTGGTGCGGCTGATCGTGCAGTCGGGCATCCTGCCCGAAGGCGCGCTGCAGCTGGTCATCGGCAGCACGGGCGACCTGCTCGACCGGCTTGAAGGGCCCGACGTGGTCACCTTCACCGGCTCGGCCGACACGGCGGCGAAGCTGCGCGTGCACCCGAACATCGTGCGCCAGTCGATCCCGTTCAACGCCGAGGCCGACTCGCTCAACTGCGCGATCCTCGCGCCCGACGTGACGCCCGACGACGAGGAGTTCGATCTCTTCGTGAAGGAAGTGGCGCGCGAGATGACCGTGAAGGCCGGCCAGAAGTGCACGGCCATCCGCCGCGCGATCGTGCCGCTACAGCACCTCGACGCGGTGGCCGAGCGCCTGCGCGCGCGGCTCGCGAAGACGGTCGTGGGCGACCCCTCGCGCGAGGAAGTGCGCATGGGGGCGCTGGCATCGCGCGACCAGCAGGCCGACGTGGCCGAGCGAGTGGCCACGCTGCTCAAGGGCGCGGAGCTGGTGTACGGCGAGCGCGACGGCTTCTCGCCGGTGGGCGACGGCGTGGTCGAAGGCGCCTTCTTCGCGCCCACGCTGCTGTTGAGCCGCAAGCCGCTCGAACACGACGCGGCGCATGACGTGGAGGCCTTCGGCCCCGTCAGCACGCTGATGCCCTACGACGGCATCGACGAGGCGCTGGCGCTGGCCGCGCGCGGCCGGGGCAGCCTGGTCGGCACGCTGGTCACCCGCGACCCGGCCACCGCTGCCAAGGCGATTCCGGTGGCTGCCGCATGGCACGGCCGCCTGCTGGTGCTCGACCGCGAGGCCGCTGCCGAATCGACCGGCCACGGCTCGCCGCTGCCGCAGCTCAAGCACGGCGGCCCGGGCCGCGCGGGCGGCGGCGAGGAACTGGGCGGCCTGCGCGCGGTGAAGCACTACCTGCAGCGCACCGCCGTGCAGGGCTCGCCCACCATGCTGGCCGCCATCACCGGCGAGCACGTGCGCGGCGCGGCCGTGCGCGAGAGCGAGGTGCATCCCTTCCGCCGCTACTTCGAGGACCTGCGCGTCGGCGACTCGCTGCTCACGCACCGCCGCACGGTGAGCGAGGCCGACATCGTGGCCTTCGGCGGCATCTCGGGCGACTACTTCTACATGCACTTCGACGAAGTGGCGGCCAGGGAGTCGCCCTTCGGCAAGCGCATCGCGCACGGCTACTTCGTGCTGTCGGCGGCGGCGGGCCTGTTCGTGTCGCCCTCGCCGGGGCCGGTGCTGGCCAACTACGGCCTCGATACGCTGCGCTTCACCAAGCCCGTGGGCATCGGCGACACCATCCGCGCGCGCCTGACCTGCAAGCGCAAGATCGACCGCAACAAGAAGGACGCGAGCGGCCAGGGCCAGGGCGTGGTCGCATGGGACGTGGAGGTGACCAACCAGGACGGCGAGCTGGTCGCCAGCTACGATATCCTGACCCTCGTCTCCAAGAAGCCCGAAGCCGCTGCAGCCTCGGCCAACGCCTGATGCAATCTTCCTCGTCCTCCATGTTCGACCTCACCGGCAAGGTAGCGCTCGTCACGGGCGGCAACGGGGGCATCGGCCTTGGCATGGCCCAGGGCCTTGCCAGGGCCGGCGCCCGCGTCATCGTGGCCGCGCGCAATGCGCAGAAGTCGGCCGCGGCGGTCGAGGCACTGAAGGCGCTCGGCAGCGACAGCTTCGCGCTGGAGGCCGACGTGAGCGACGAGGCCTCGGTGCAGAAGCTGTTCGACGAAGCCGCCGCGCGCGCCGGCCGGCTCGACATCCTCGTCAACAACGCCGGCACCAACATCCGCAAGCCGGTCGACCAGCTCCCGCTGGACGACTGGCACAAGGTGATGAACACCAACCTCACCAGCGCCTTCCTGTGCAGCCGTGCCGCGCACCCGCATCTGAAGGCCGCGGGCGGCGGAAAGATCATCAACATCGGCTCGATGATGTCGATCTTCGGCGCGGCCTACGCGCCGGCCTATGCGGCGAGCAAGGCCGGCATCGTGCAGCTCACCAAGTCGACGGCGCTCTCGTGGGCTCCCGACAACATCCAGGTCAACGCGATCCTGCCCGGCTGGTTCGAGACCGAGCTGACCGACGGCGCGCGCAGCCAGGTGCCGGGCCTCTACGAACGGGTGAACGCCCGCGCCGCCGCAGGCCGCTGGGGCCAGCCGGCCGACATCGCCGGCACCGCCGTGTTCCTCGCGAGCGCAGCGTCCGACTACGTGACCGGTACCGCAATACCCGTAGACGGCGGCTTCTCCATTTCGGGCTGAAGCCCGCGGGCCGTGTAAATTCGCCGGCCATGCTCTTCTGGATCCAGATATTCCTTCTCGTCGCCGGCACTGCCGCGCTGGTGTACGTGTCGCGCGGCCCGCTGAGCCAGCCGGGCTCGCACGGCTTCTACCGCTTCTTCGCGTGGGAGTGCATGCTGGTGCTGATCGTGCTGAACCTGCCCTGGTGGCACGACGATCCGTTCTCGCCCCGGCAGATCGTTTCCTCGCTCTTCTTCGTACTGTCGATCTGGCTGCCGATCCACGCGGTGCGGCTGCTCAAGGCCCAGGGCAAGCCCAGCGACGCGCGCAACGACGATCCGGCGCTCTACGGCTTCGAGAAGACCTCGGCCATCGTCAGCAGCGGCGCGTTCCGCTACATCCGCCATCCCATGTACACGGCGCTGCTGCTGCTGGCATGGGGCGCCTTCATGAAGCAGTTCAGCTGGCTCACGCTCGCGCTGGTGCTGGCGGCCACGGTGCTGCTGTTCATGACGGCGCTGCGCGACGAGCAGGAATGCATCGCGCACTTCGGCGACGACTACCGTGCATACATGCGCGGCACGCGGCGCTTCATTCCGTTCCTGTTCTAGGGCCTGTCGCCCCGCTCGAGAAGGCGCAGGCACTTCCGCTGCGCCAAAGAGAAAGCGCCCCGTCAGGGGCGCTATTCACGTGGTTTCGACGCTCAGCACGCCTTGCCGTGGGCGGCGTGTGCGCCCTTGGCCTTCGCGTCGGCTTCTGACATGTACGAGCCGCGCTTGGTCTTGCCGAAGTACTTGTCGTTGGCGCAGTGATAGACCTTGCCGTTGACCCATACCTGGCCGGCGGCGGGTGCCGCTGCAGTCGTGGAGGCGGCAGGCGCGGCTGCGGGCTTGGCCGCTGCTGCAGCGGGTGCGGCCGCAGCAGGCGCAGCAGCGGGCTTCGTCGCCGCAGGAGCAGGTGCCGTGGCAGCGGCCGGCGCGGTGGCAGGGCTGGTCGTCGCGGGAGCGGCTGGTTGCTGTGCAAAGGCAGAGACGGCAAGGACGGAACTGGCCGCCAGCAGGAAAAGGGTCTTCTTCAAGATCGCTCCTTGTGAATCGCACGAAAGCACGTGCATGCAGCGACCAACGCGCTCGCAGCAGCGCAGTTGACGAATGTTTACGCCGATGTGTGACGAGCCGTACGGCGCGAGACCTTTTTCACGTTCGCAAGGCGCTTCAACCTCGACGCCCTTTTTCATACGGGCGTCATCCTGAACCTTGCGGGATGCTGACCCGCCCGATCAGGTTCGGTTCACACGAGCCTCATAGCATTCGCCCATGCTGTTGCTCGCACGCGTCCGCCGTTTCGTCGACGCACACCACAAGGCGTGGTGTGTGGCGGGCATGCTGCTCATTCTTCTGCAGCCCTTCATCGCGGTCCATTTCCGCTGCGACGGGCTGGAAGACGAGCCGATGCTGCGCGTGCGCAGCGCCAGCGACACCACCCAGTTCGAAGCCGACGACCGCGCGGACCACCCGTCCGATCGCGAGACCACGCTGTTCGCACAGGCTCCTGCGAGCACCGACCATCCCGATGCCTTCGACCTCGCGCTGAGCACGCTGATGGCGATGGTGCTGGCGCTCCTGCCGCTGGCGCTGGCCGTCGCACGGCTCGCGGTTCCCATCGTGCGCGAAGCGCCCGAACACGTGCCTCCGCACGGCGGCGCGCCACCTCCCTCGCAGCCCTGGCGGCGCCTGCCGCCCACCGTCGCACCACCTTCCGCCACCTGAGACACGACGCCTCGTGCGTCGAGGCGGTCTGCTGCGTCCTGCAGCGGGCCATCTCTTCCCCTGTCGAAAGGTTCGACCATGTCCGGTTTCGCTAGTTGCGCCCGTGGTGGCGCGTGGCTTCGCTCGCCCATTTTTTCCTTCCACTTCCCGATCGCGCCGAAGAAGGTGGCGTCATGAATTCGCTGAATCTCGCGCTCTTCCAATGGCTCACGGCCGGCACGCAGCCGACGCCGTGGGTGCTGTCCGTCGCATCCGCCTTCGCGCTCTGGGGCAGCTGGGTGAGTGCGGCCCTGGTCGTGTTCGCGCTGTGGCGGTATCGCGAGGAACGCGCCTACCTGTGCATCGTCGCGGCCTTCGCGGGCCTCTCGTCGATGGCCTCCCATGCGATCGCCCAGGCAGTGAACGCGCCGCGCCCCTTCGTGCTCGGGCTCGCACCCGCCTACATCGAGCACGCCGGCCGCGGCTCGCTGCCGAGCACGCACGCGACCGTGATGTTCATGGTGGCCCTGGCCTTCCTGCTGCGCCCGGGGCTGCGCAGGCTGGCCATGCCGCTGCTGGCGCTCGCGGCCCTCACGGGCTGGGCGCGCGTCTACGTGGGCGTGCATTTCCCGATCGACATCGCCGCGGGCCTGCTGCTCGGAGGCGCCATTGCGGGCGCGCTCCTCGTCGTGCAGCTCCTGGCGCATCGCTTCTTCTCTTTTCCAGCGTCGCCGGCCGGCCGCGCCCGCGACAACAGGCAAGCGGCCGCTTCTTTCTGGAGGCATCCATGATTTCCTCGACCGACAACGGCCGGCATGCACGCGCGCCGATGCGCATGCCACAGGCCGAAGCCCTCCCCGCCGCGCGCGCGGACACCGACGTGCCGCATGCGGCACCCGATTCGACGCGCAGCATCTCCTGCGTGATCCCGTGCTTCAACGAAGCCGCGAACCTGCGGCACCTGCTGCCGCTGCTGGAGGACATCCTCTGGGACACGCGCATGCGCTGGGAGATCATCGTGGTGGACGACGGCAGCACCGACGACACCGTCGCGGTGGCCGAGGCATGGTGCGAGCTCTCGGGCTTTCGCTGCATCTCGCTGTCGCGCAACTTCGGCAAGGAGGCCGCGCTCACCGCGGGTCTCGCCGCCGCCACGGGCGACGCGGTGGTGCTGCTCGACGGTGACCTGCAGCATTCGCCGGAACTCATCCACACCATGATCGCGCAGTGGGTGGCCGGTGCCGAGGTGGTGTACGCGGTGCGCGAGCAGCGCAGCGACGAGAGCCGCTTCAAGCAGCTCGGCAGCAAGCTCTTCTACAGCCTGATCAACGGGTCCGACCGCTTCACCGTGCCCAAGGACGCGGGCGACTTCCGCCTGATGGACCGCAAGGTGGTCGACGCGCTCATGAGCCTGCCCGAGCGCAGCCGCTTCATGAAGGGCCTGTACGCCTGGGTGGGCTTCCGTGCGGTGGCACTGCCCTACACGCCCGCGCCGCGCGCGGAAGGCAAGAGCACCTTCAACAAACGCCGGCTGGTGCGCCTGGCCATGGACGGGCTCACCGCCTTCACCACCTGGCCGCTGCGCGCGGTCAGCGTGGCGGGCCTCATGCTCGCGATACCGGCCTTCGCCTACGGCGCCTTCGTGGCCATCAACTACCTGCTGTTCGGCAACGAAGTCTCGGGCTGGACCACCATCGTGGTGAGCCTCATGTTCTTCATCGGCATCCAGATGATCTCCACCGGCATCGTGGGCGAATACATCGCCCGCATCTACGAGGAAGTGAAGGGCCGGCCGCTGTACGTGGTGCGCCGCGAACGCGGCACGGGACTCGAGACCGGAAAGACATGAAACGACCCGCTTCCCCATGGTGGACCGCTCCTCAACCCATATGGCTCATCGCAGCCCTGCTCGCCTGGCTGCTGGCCACGGCATGGATGCGTCCGTTGATGGCGCCCGACGAGGGCCGCTACGGCGGCGTCGCGCTCGCCATGCTGCACTCGGGCGACTGGCTCGTGCCACGGCTCGACGGACTGCCCTTCTTCCACAAGCCGCCGCTCTTCTACTGGATCGGCGCGGCGGCGATGTCGATCGCAGGGCCCGTGGAATGGGCGGCGAGGCTGCCCTCCGTGCTGGGCGGCGCAGCGGCGGCCGCGGCGCTCTTTCTCTTCCTGCGCCGCTGGTCGACGGTGCGCCTGGCGCTGCTGTCCACGGTGGTGCTGGTGACCACGCCCTTCTTCTTCCTGGGCGCGCAGTTCGCCAACCTCGACATGCTGGTGGCGGGCTGCATCTCGGCCACGGTGCTGCTGGCGGCGGGCGCGGCACTGGCCCGCGAGCGCGAGGAGCCATGGCGCGCGCTGCTGGCCGGCGCCTGGCTGTTCGCCGCGGCCGGCCTGCTGGCCAAGGGGCTGATCGGACTCGTGCTGCCCGCGATGGTGATCGCGATCTGGTGCGCCGCAACGCGCAGGCTCGGGGCACTGCGCCTCGCGCTGTGGCTGCCCGGCTGGGCCGTGCTGCTGGCAGTGGCCGGGCCGTGGTTCGTCGCGATGCAGCTGAGATATCCGGAGTTCTTCGACTACTTCGTCGTCACCCAGCACTTCCGGCGCTTCGCGTCGTCGGGCTTCAACAACGAGCACGGCTTCTGGTTCTATCTGCCGGTGCTGGCGGGCCTGACGCTGCCGTGGTTCGCATGGGTGTTCGTGCCTCGCGGATCGGACGACGCGACGAACGACGCCGCGGCGCGCCACCGCCAGCCGGACATCGACCGGCTGATGTGGATATGGCTCGCGGTGATCGTGGTGTTCTTCTCGCTGCCGCGCTCCAAGCTGGTGGGCTACGTGCTCCCGGCGCTGCCGCCGCTGGCGTACCTGATCGCGCAGCGCGTGCTGGCGGGACGCCCGCTGGAGACCCTGCTGCCGAAGGTGCGCGCGATGACGGTGGCGGCGGCCGCGGTCTGCATCGGGTGCGTGATCGCCGTGATGGTGTATTCGTCGCCGCCGGGCTCGCGGCTGCGCCTGCCGGCTGGGCAAGCGGTGGCACCGGGTGAACAGGTGCTGATGCTCGACACCTACAACTACGAGATTCCGTTCTACTGGAACCTGCGCGAGCCGGTGATGGTGTCGGACGACTGGAAGGCCGCGGCCGAGGACACGCGCGACAACTGGCGCAAGGAGATCTTCGACGCGAGCCGCTTCGATCCGGCGCGCGCGGCGCGCACGCTGGTCGACCGCACGGAGCTCGCCGAAGTGCTGTGCGTGCCGCGCACCACCTGGATCGTCGGCGCGAACACGGCGCACCTCGCCAACCCGTGGCTGCACCATGCGCAGCTGGTGGTGGTGAACGACGGGCTGGCGGCCTGGCGCTTCAAGGGCAGCGCCACGGGCGACCCGCATTGCCTGGACACGGTGCCCTTCCCCGACCCGGCCGCCGCCCCGGCGCCCGCCCACACCACCGGAACGAACGGCGGCAATGGCTGAACCGCGCCGCTACCTGTGCATCTGCGCCGACGACTTCGGCATGAGCGCCGGCATCAACTCGGCCGTGCTCGACCTCGCCGCGAAAGGAAAGATCTCGGCCACCAGCGGCATGGTGCGCCGCGAGGCCTGGCTGGCAGGCGCGAGGACGCTGCGTCAGCTGGAGCCCTCGGAATTCGACGCCGGCCTGCACCTCGACCTCACGCGCCCCGCGCATGCCGGCGGCCCCGAGCCGGGCCTGGCCGGCCTGATCGCGCGCACCTGGACGCGCACGGTGTTCTCGCCCGGGCTAGAGGCCGACATCCGCGACCAGTTCACCCGCTTCGAGGACGCCATGGGCCGCGCGCCCGCCTTCGTCGACGGGCATCGGCACGTGCACCAGTTCCCGGTGGTGCGCGAACTGCTGGTGGAGGAGATCGCGCGGCGCTATCCCTCGTCACCGCCCTGGATCCGCAACACGGCGCCGGGCTTTCGCCAGGGCCCCGACCGGCTGAAGGCCGAGATCATCCACGCGCTGGGCGGCGCGCGGCTGGCTGCGCTGGCCGAACGCCGCGGCATTCCGACCAGCGGCCGGCTGCTGGGCGTCTACGGCTTCTCGGGCGACATCAACAGCCACGAGCAGCGGCTGCGCGAATGGCTCTCGGCCAGCCGCACCGGCGACGTGCTCATGTGCCATCCGTCCGCCGGCCTCATGCCCGGAGATCCGCATGGCGGCGCGCGGTTGCGCGAATACACCGCGCTGCTCGCGCTGGAGCCCGCCCAGGCCCTGCGCGATGCGGGAGGCAGCGAGGTCACGCTCGCACCGCTCACCCGCTGCCTGCAGCCCGCCTGAGCGCGGGCTTCCTCTAGCGGGGCAGCATCCGCGCGTCGACCGCTTCGCCATCGACGATGAAGTGCCCGCCCGCCACGTGGTGCAGCGTGCGCAGCTCGTCGTGTCCGTCGAAGTGCCAGCGCCCGTTGGAGAACACCCGCTCGTCGGCCTGCGCGGCGATCACCTCGCCGAGGAACAGGTCGTAGCGCTGCTGGATGGCCGGCTCTGGCAGCAGCCTGCATTCGAGCCACGCGGCGCAGCCTTCGAGCAGCGGCGCGTCGATGGCAGCGCCCGCGAAGGTCGAGAGGCCGTAGGCGGCGAACTTGTCCTGCCCCGGCTGATCGGCGATCTCGCGGCCCGACGTGTTGCCCAGCGTCTCCGTCAGGTCGAGCTGCGCGCGCACCGGCACCTGCAGCGCGAAGCTGCCTGCGCCTTCGAGCAGTTCGCGCGTCCAGGTGCTCTTGTCGAGCACCACCGCCACCTTGGGCGGATCGAAGTCCAGCGGCATGGCCCAGGCTGCCGCCATGATGTTGCGCCGGCCGCCGTGCGCGGCGCTCACGAGCACCGTGGGACCGTGGTTCAGCAGGCGGTAGGCCTTGTTCAGTGCGACGGGCTGGCGGTGGGTGATGGCGTTCATGGCGGGCGATGGATCAGGACGTGGATCAGGTCTCGGGCTCTTCCACCGGCACCCGGCGGACGGCGACCGTGCGGATGCGCTGCGCATCGACGTCGGTCACCACGAAATCGTACCCGTCGTGCGTCCAGCGGGCATCGCGCGCGGGCAGCCCGCCGAAGCGCTCCAGCAGCAGGCCAGCGACCGATGTGTAGCTGTCGTCATCGCTGACGAGGCCATGGGTCTGCAGCGCCTGCTCCAGCAGATGCAGGTCGGCGCTGCCGGAGACGGTCCATGCATCGGGCGCGGTCTGCAGAATCTCCAGCGTCTCGTCCTCGTCGGGAAACTCGCCGGCGATGGCCTCCAGCACGTCGATGGGCGTCACCACGCCGCTGAGCGTGCCGTGCTCGTCGCTGACCAGCGCGAGCTGGCCGCGCGCGCCGCGCAGCGTGTCGATGAGGCGGATCGCGGTGGTCGACTCCGGCACGTAGATGGGCGCGCGCAGGCCGGCGCTCTCGTCGATCCGGCCGTTGCGCAGCAGCTGGCCCAGCAGGTCCTTGGCGCGCGCCACGCCCACCACCTCGTCGAGCGAGCCCCGGCACACGGGGAAGATGCCGTGCGGCGTGTCGAGCAGCTGCTCGCGCACCGCCACCGGGTCGTCGTCGAGGTTCACCCACGAGACATCGGCGCGCGGCGTCATCACCGAACGCACGGTGCGCTCGGCCAGCGAGAGCACCCCGCTCACCATGTTGCGCTCCTCGATCGCGAAGGCCGGTTCTTCCTGTGCCTCTGGCGTCGCGTCGGACGCGCCCGCACCGGCGGGCACGGGCTCGCCGCGCACCCTGCCGCCGAGCAGCCGCAGCACCGACTCGGCCGTGCGCTCGCGCAGCGGCCTGCGCGCCTCGTGCTTGAGCGCATTGCGCCGCGCCCACTGGTTCAGCGCCTCGATCATCACGGAGAAGCCGATGGCGCCGTACAGGTAGCCCTTCGGAATGTGGAAGCCCATGCCCTCGGCCACGAGGCTCAGGCCGATCATCAGCAGGAAGCTCAGGCACAGCATCACCACCGTGGGATGCGCGTTGACGAAACGGGTGAGCGGCTTCGAGGCCCACAGCATGATGCCGATGGAGATGACGACCGCCGCCATCATCACCGGCAGGTGGTCGACCATGCCCACCGCGGTGATGACCGCATCGAGCGAGAACACCGCATCGAGCACGACGATCTGCGACACCACCAGCGAGAAGCTCGCGTAGGCCACCGGACCGGTGGCCGTGTGCGCCGCCACGCCTTCGAGCCGCTCGTGCAGCTCCGACGTGGCCTTGAAGAGCAGGAACAGACCGCCCCCCAGCAGGATCAGGTCGCGGCCCGAAAAGCCGTGCCCCCACACGTGGAACAGCGGCGTGGTCAGCGTCACCAGCCACGAGACGATGGACAGCAGCGCCAGCCGCATGATGAGCGCGAGGCTCAGGCCGATGAGCCTGGCCTTGTCGCGCTGGCTTGGCGGCAGCTTCTCCGCGAGGATCGCGATGAAGACGAGGTTGTCGATGCCCAGCACGATCTCCAGGACGACCAGCGTCAGGAGACCGAGCCAGACGGCCGGGTCGGAGAGCAGTTCGATCATGATGGGAGCAAGGAAGAAGCACGCACACCGCTGCAGCGCAACATGCCGCGGCCCATGCCGCAAAGGGGCGGCTCGGGAGGCGACTGGGGAGGCGGAGAGCGCAAGAAGGCCGCGTGGATGTCAGCCGCGGCGCCGCTTTGCGGGGAAGAGATGAGGGTTGAAGCGAAGGCGGTGCTGGCGCATGCCAGCGGCCTACTGGGAGGCTCGGAAGAAGAGTTCACCCGCGCAGTTTAGCGAAGGCCCTCCTCGCGACCCTGCCATTTCCGCTTGCATCGGTACGGTCAATACCTTAGGCTGACCCGGCGTCCGCGTGCAGCACCCGAGCCCCGAGCGGGCCGCCGGGCCTGTCTTGCGGGCGTGAAGGAGCCACGCATGCCAAGCCGATCGAACGGCCTCGCGGCCGAAATGGAAGCGGTGCGAACCCTGGCGCTCGTCGGCGCCTCCGCGTCCGGCAAGACCTCCCTTGCAGAGGCCCTGCTGCACGAGGCGGGCGCCATCGGGGCACGCGGCAGCGTGGAGCGCGGCACCACCGTCAGCGACCACGACCCGCTCGAGAAGCGAATGCAGCATTCGCTCAATGCCACGCTGATGCACATGGCGCACGGTGGCACCCGCATCCACCTGATCGACACGCCCGGCGGCGCCGACTTCCTGGGCCAGAGCCTGCCCGCGCTGGAGGCCGTGGAAACCGCCGCCATCGTCATCAACGCCGCCGCCGGCATCGAGCCGATGGCGCTGCGCATGATGGACTACGCGGCATCGCGCCACCTCGCGCGCCTCGTGGTCGTCAACAGGATCGACGACCCCGCCGCCGACCTCGCCGGCCTGCTAGCGCAGATCCAGGACACCTTCGGCCGCGAATGCCTGCCGCTGAACCTGCCCGCTTCGGGCGGCACGCGCGTGATCGACTGCTTCTTCAACCGCGAGGGCGAGTCCGACATCGGCGCGGTCGATGCGGCGCATCGCGCGCTGGTCGAACAGGTCGTCGAGGTCGACGCGGCCTTCGTCGAGCGCTACCTGAACGACGGCGACGTGGACGCCGCCGAGCTGCATGCGCCGCTCGAACAGGCGCTGCGCGAAGGCCACCTGATTCCCGTGTGCTTCGTCTCGGCGCGCAGCGGCGCGGGGGCGGCGGAGATGCTCGACATCATCGTCAAGCTGCTGCCCGACCCGAGCGAGGCCAATCCGCCGGACTTCCTGCTCGGCGAAGGCGAGGATGCAAGGCCGATGCACGCCACGCCAGACCCGTCGATGCACGTGCTGGCGCACGTCTTCAAGGTGACGAGCGATCCCTACGTCGGCAAGCTCGGCATCATGCGCGTGCACCAGGGCACCGTCGCGAGCGACAGCCAGCTCTACATCGGCGACGGCCGCAAGCCCTTCAAGGTGGGGCATCTTTTCATGCTCCAGGGCAAGGACCATGTCGAGGTGCCGAGGGCCGTGCCGGGCGACATCGTGGCCGTGGCGAAGGTGGAAGAGCTCCAGTTCGACGACGTGCTGCACGACGCGGCCGAAGACAGCCACGTGCACCTCGCGCCGCTGGCGTTTCCCGTGCCCGTGCACGGGCTGGCCGTGGAGCCCAAACGGCATGGCGACGAGCAGCGCGCATGGGAGATCCTCGGCAAGCTCGCGGCCGAAGACCCCTGCCTGCGCATCGAGCATGTGGCGGCGACCAACGAGACGGTGCTCTACGGCCTGGGCGAACTGCACCTGCGCACCGTGCTCGAACGCCTTCGCGAGGTGTATCGCTTCGAGGTGCAGACGCGCCCGCCGCGCATCGCCTACCGCGAGACCGTGACCGCGCCGGCCGAGGGCCATCACCGCCACAAGAAGCAGACCGGCGGCGCAGGCCAGTTCGGCGAAGTCTTCCTGCGCGTGGAGCCGCTCTCTCGCGGCGACGGCTTCCAGTTTGCCGACGAAGTCAGGGGCGGCGCGATTCCGGGCCAGTTCATCCCCGCCGTCGAGAAAGGCGTGCGCGAGGTGCTCTCGTGCGGCGCCATCGCGGGCTACCCGGTCGTCGACGTGCGCGTGGTGGTCTACGACGGCAAGCACCACAGCGTGGACAGCAAGGACATCGCCTTCGCCACCGCAGGCCGAAAGGCCTTCATGGCCGCGATCCGCGAAGCAAGGCCGGTGGTGCTGGAGCCGATCGTGCAGATCGAGATCGTGGCGCCCGAGCATGCGGTGGGCGACCTGACGAGCGACCTTTCGTCGCGGCGCGGACTGGTCACCGGCACGTCGGCCCTCGGAGCCGGCGCGGCTGCCGTGCGCGGACAGGTGCCCATGGCCGAGCTGGCGAGCTACCAGTCGCGACTCAATGCGATGACGAGCGGACAGGGCCGCTACACGATCGCGCTGTCGCACTACGAGGCCGTGCCACCGAACGTGCAGCAGGTGCTGATGGGGCAATACCGGGGGCGGGAAGACGATCAGTGAAGCGCCAGTGAGGCCGCGGCGGGTGGCTATACTGCGCCCCGTCACGTCGAACGAGGGCGTGATCGGGATTGGCGTCCCGCTGAAATCACTGCGACGCAAAGCCGCAGTCACCGCGCAGGGTCTGCGGCTTCGTCGTTCGTGCCTCCAGTTTTGGCGGCTCGACGTGCGGGCGCGAGCCCGGCCGGTTTCATGCAAGTGGTTTCCCGGTACGCCAACTCGTCGAGCCGCCGCCCTCAATTGGCGTTGAGCGTAGCGGTGTCAACAAGCCGAAACCACTGGAGGCCTTTGATGGCTGCATCTGCCCGCGCGTCAGCGCCCGTCTCTTCATTCCCCCCATCTTCCGAAGCCGCAAGCCTCGAATCGCTCGCGCTGCAGGCCTGCGACGACATCGATGGCCTCCTGGCAGTGCAACGCGCATTCGCGTGCCTTGAAAAGCTCATCGCTCCCCAGCGAACGAGCGAAACCGATGAGGTCTACCCGACCCGCACCGAACTCGGAGCGCTGGTGCGAGTGGTCAACGAGGAGCTGCAGAGGTGCCTGGGAGCGGCAGACGCGACGTTGCAAAGGCTGCGGGCCGGCCTCGCCGAGCGCGTCGTCGACCAACACCCCATGGCGCAACCCGGGTAGTCGCCACCTACAGCCCGCAGCCACCGCTGCCGACAAGGCCCGACTCCACCCGAACCTATGTTGAAGCCTGAACCGACTCACAGCAGACAGAGGACAGGCAGACGGCATGAGCGAAGTCGCCGAACTTTTCGCGCGCGAGTTTCCCGTGTGGCACATGGTGGTGCGGGGCACGGTCGTGTACTGGTTCCTGCTGCTGGTGTTCCGCTTCGTGCTGCGGCGCGACATCGGCTCGATGGGCGTGGCCGACCTGCTCTTCGTGGTGTTGGTGGCCGACGCTTCCAGCAATGCGATGCAGGGCGAGTACAAGTCGATCGACGACGGCCTCGTGCTGCTGGCGACGCTGGTGGGCTGGAACTTCGCGCTCGACTGGCTCAGCTATCGCTTCGAGCCGGTCGCCCGCTTCCTCGAGCCGCAGCCGGAGGTTCTCATCCGCGGCGGCCGGCTGAACCGGCGCGCGCTTCGGCGCGAGATGATCACCACGGACGAACTGCGCGGCAAACTCCGTGAGCAAGGCGTGGCGGATTTCTCGGAGGTGCGCGTCGCCCGGCTTGAGAGCGATGGAACGCTGAGCGTTTTCAAGAAGAAGAGCAGCATCAAGAAGCAGAACGACGGCGGCAGCGAAGACGAGGATCGTCACCAGCCGCCCGAGGCTCCCAGGCCACCGGCCCAATGACGCAATGACGCAATGACGCAATGACGCAATGACGCAATGACGCAATGACGAAGGCGATGCAGTTCTTCGACTGGCTCTTCGGCGAGGGCTCCGCGCTCACCCCGCGGCAGATGGCCGCGCGGGCGCTGGTCGTCTTCTTCTTCGCGCTGGCGATGATCCGCGCATCGGGACGGCGCTCCTTCGGCCAGCAGAGCCCGTTCGACATCTGCATCACCGTGTTGCTGGGCGCGGTGCTTAGCCGCGCGGTGGTCGGCGCCTCGCCCTTCTGGAGCACCATGGCGGCCGGTGCGGCGCTGGTGGCCACGCACCGGCTCGTCGCGCTCGCGAGCAGGCGGTGGCAGGGCTTCGAGGATCTGGTCAACGGCCACAAGATCACGCTGGTGCGCGATGGCAGGCTCGACGAGAAAGCCATGCATCACGCGCTGGTCTCGCACAAGGACATCGACGAGGCGCTGCGCCAGCAGGGCGGCGGCGTGTCGCTCGACGAAGTTGAATGCGCGGTGCTGGAGCGCGACGGCAAGCTGAGCATCGTCAAGCGACGCTCCTGATTCAGTGTGGCTCGCGCCACGCACGTAAGACAGCACCGACCCACGGCAACGGCGATGGCCTCGTTCGCGCGGGCTTCAGCTGCGAACACTCGGGCCCTGGAATGACATCCCTCACTCCAAGGAAAGCCCATGAGCAGCAGCCCCACCTCCGACCCGGCCCGAAGCCTTGAAATGAAGACCCGTCGCGAGTCCGGCAGGGGTTGAGCGGGTGCCTTCCTTCTTTTCGACATGGCAACACCGCACCGGCCCCGTACCGGGTCCTCTTCCCCATCGAACGACGCCCTGGCCGTCGAAGCGGCCAATGGCGAGACCGCCCTGCTCATCATCGACATGATCAGCAGTTGGGACTTTCCCGACGCCGAGAAGCTGCTGCCCGCAGCCGTGGCGATCGCTCCTTCCATCGTGGCGCTGAAGCGGCGCTGCAAGGCGCGCGGCGTGCCGGCGATCTACGTCAACGACAACCGCGGCCGATGGCGCTCCGACTTCAATGCGCTGGTCGGCCTCTCGATGCAGAGCGGCGGCCCCGGCGCGGACATCACGGCCAGCCTCGCGCCGGACCACGACGACTACTTCGTGCTGAAGCCGCAGCAGTCCGCCTTCGTCGCCACGCCGCTCGAACAGCTGCTGGGCGTTCTGAAGGCGCGCCGCCTCATCGTGACCGGCGTGGCCAGCGACCAGTGCGTGATGAGCACGGCCACCGACGCGCGCATGCACGGCTTCGAGGTGGTGCTTCCCAGGGACTGCACCGCCACGCAGACGGCCAGGCGCCACGCGATGCTGCTGGAGCAGTGCGAGACGGTGTTCGGCATCGCGACCACCTCCGGCCCGCGCATCCGCCTGCCGGCCGCGCGATCGCGCAAGCGATAGCTCCTCCATTTCTTTTTCTGTTTCCTTTTCGTTCCCACTTCCGTTTGGAGAAACCCATGACACACCCCATGCAAGCCGCACCGCAGCCACCCTTCGACACGCCCCGCCAGACCCCGCCCGGACTCGAATCGCGGATGGATCCGCCGCCGGACTTCGGTGAGTCGTCGTACGTCGGCTCCGGCAAGCTCATCGGAAAGGCCGCGATCATCACCGGAGGCGACAGCGGCATCGGCCGCGCCGTGGCGCTGGCCTTCGCACGCGAAGGGGCGGACGTGCTGATCTCCTACCTTGCCGAGGAGGAGTCGGACGCGCGCCGCACCGCGGAGCTCATCGAGAAGGAGGGCCGCACCTGCGTCGCCGTGCCGGGCGACATCCGCGACGAACCGCACTGCAGGAAGCTCGTGGACACGGCCATGGAGCGCTTCGGCAAGCTCGACATCCTGGTGAACAACGCGGCCTTCCAGATGGCCCACAAGGACCTCTGCGAGATCACGCCCGAGGAGTTCGACCGCACCTTCCGCACCAACGTCTACGCCAACTTCTTCCTCAGCAAGGCAGCGGCGGCGTGCATGAAGCCGGGCAGCGCCATCATCAGCACCGCATCGGTCAACGCCGACAAGCCGAATGCCACGCTGGTGGCCTACGCCGCGACCAAGGGCGCGATCCAGAACATGTCCGGCGGCATGGCGCAGCTGCTGGCCGAGAAGGGCATCCGCGTGAACTGCGTGGCGCCGGGGCCGTTCTGGACGCCGCTGATCCCCTCGACCCTGCCGCCAGAAAAGGTGAAGGAATTCGGCATGCAGACGCCGATGAAGCGGCCCGGCCAGCCCGCGGAACTGCAGGCGGTGTACGTGCTGCTCGCCTCCGACGAGGCCAGCTACATCTCGGGCGCCACCATTCCGGTGACCGGGGGCGTGCCCTTCATCTGAGCGGCTCGGCGGCCCGGCGAAGCCCACGGCGCTCCAGGTGTCGTCGACGATGGCGTTCCTGCCGTCGGGGCGGGATGGCGTCTGCGAAGGCCGTGGGAACCACTCCCGAAGTTGCAGGCCCGTGTTGCCGTTTGTTGCGCTGGAAGAAATGCACCGCCAGCCGCGTACGCCGCTTTCCTACGCAACGGGGGCAAGGCGAGTTCCATCTTCTGGACTCAAGTTCTTTGTTGATTGCCTGTTTTTCATTCCTCAACCCAAACCATGGAGCCCACGATGCCAACGACCCGTCGCGCCACCCCCGATGCCTGCAGCCTTCTGGATACCGACCACAAGAACGTGAAGAAGCTCTTCACCGCCTACGACGAACTCGCCCACTCCCGCGCCGCGAGCGCAACCGAGAAGAAGCGCGACCTCGCGATGCAGATCTGCATGGAACTGCAGGTGCATACGCAGCTGGAAGAAGAGATCTTCTATCCGGCGCTGCGCGAGGCCATCAAGGAGGTGGACCTGCTCGACGAAGCCGAGGTGGAACACGCCAGCGCCAAGGAGCTCATCGCGCAGATCCAGGACGCCACCGAGGTCGACGAGAAGTTCGACGCCAAGGTGAAGGTTCTGGGCGAGTACATCGACCACCACGTGAAGGAAGAGCGCAACGAGATCTTCGTGAAGGCCCGCGCGGCCCGCGGCCTCGACTTGGTCGCCATGCGCGAGCAGCTGGCGCAGCGCAAGGAAGAGCTCATGGCGGAGATGGAAGCGATGGCCTGAGGCCGGGCTTTCGCATCTTCCTACGGGGCAGCCGTCAGCGCTGGGCTGGCGGCTGCCCTTCCTGTGCCGTGGCGCCCGTTTCAGTGCGGCACCCAACGCAGCTCGCCGCGAGGCCGCTCGCTCGGCCAGACACCCCCGCCTTCTCTCCCCCCAACCTCATCACACCTCCTTGAGCAGTGCGAGCTGCAGCTTGGATGAACAGCCGCGCCTCGTGTTGCCGTACCCGGGAGAGTCTTCTCGACAGGCGTCCAAGCCGATGTCCGACACGCGAGCCGCAACGCCGTCCTAGCTTGTCCCTTGTGGACGGATAAGTCCGCACCGCAGGAAAGGAACATCCCATGACCGACACAGCGAGAAGACAGCAGGCCAGGAGCGACCGACGCGACAACCAGCGGGTGTTCGTGTTCAGCGTGACGCTGGCCATCGTCGTGATGCTCGGCGCCCTGCTCTATTTCTATGCCGCGGACAAGCGTGGCGAAGGGCCCTCGCACGAGGCCCCGCCGCCGGCCGCGCAGGTGCAGGGCGGCGCGCAGACATCTCCGGCGACGGCACCAGCCGCACCGCCGAAATAGACGGCGCCCCGTCATCAACCCGACCCCATCACCGAGAGGATCGTTATGCAACGTTTCAAGGACCGCGTCGTCATCGTGACCGGCGCAGGCAGCGGCATCGGCGAAGCGACCGCCCGCCGCTTTTCACAGGAGGGCGCGAGCGTGGTGCTCGCGGGCGACACCCTCGACAAGCTCGAGCGCGTCGCGCGCGACCTGCCGAGGGAGCGCACGCTGGTGAAGGTGGCCGACGTCTCCAGCTTCGAACAGGTGCAGGCGCTGGTGGATGCGACCATCGAGCGCTTCGGTGCGCTGCACGTGCTCTTCAACAACGCCGGCATCGCGGTCGAGGGCACGGTCACGCAACCGCCACTGGAAGACTGGAGCCGGATCATGGCGGTCAACGCCGGCGGCGTGTTCCACGGCTGCCGCGCAGCCATGCCGCACCTGGTGCGCAGCAAGGGCTGCATCGTCAACACCGCCTCGGTCTCGGGCCTGGGCGGCGACTGGGCGATGGGCTTCTACAACGCGTCGAAGGGCGCGATCGTCAATTTCACCAAGGCCCTCGCGCTCGACCACGGCAAGGACGGCGTGCGCGTGAATGCCGTGTGCCCGAGTCTCACCTTCACCCCCATGACCGAGGACATGAAGAGCGACGGCGCGCTGATGGCGAAGTTCGCCGAGCGCATTCCATTGGGGCGCGGCGCCGATCCTTCGGAGATCGCGGCCGTGGTCGCCTTCCTGGCGAGCGACGACGCAAGCTTCGTCTCGGGCGTCGCGATGCCGGTCGACGGCGGCCTGATGGCATCCAACGGACAGCCCGACATGGGCTGAGGAAGGGCAGGAACATGGCATCGAGCACAGTCGGCGATTTCGTCGTGGAGCGCATGCACCAGTGGGGCGTGCGCCGCATCTATGGCTATCCGGGCGACGGCATCAACGGCATCGTGGGCGCGCTCGACCGCGCGGGCGATGCCATCGAGTTCGTTCAGGCCCGCCACGAGGAACTGGCCGCCTTCATGGCGTGCGCGCATGCCAAGTTCTCGGGCGAGGTGGGCGTGTGCCTGGCGACATCGGGGCCGGGTGCCATCCACCTGCTCAACGGCCTCTACGACGCGAAGCTCGACCACCAGCCGGTGGTTGCGCTCGTCGGCCAGCAGAAGCGCAGCGCGCTCGGCGGCGACTACCAGCAGGAGGTGGACCTCGTCTCTGTCTTCAAGGACGTGGCCCACGAGTTCGTGCAGATGGCCACCAGCGCCGAGCAGGTGCGCCATCTCATCGACCGGGCGTTCCGCATTGCCCGCGACCGCCGCACCGTGACCTGCGTGATCTTCCCGAACGATGTGCAGGACCTTCCCGCCGTGCCGGTGCCACCGCGCGAGCACGGCACGGTGCACAGCGGCATCGGCATCACCGTGCCGTCGATGGTGCCGCCGCCCGACGCACTGCAGTACGCGGCGGACATCCTCAACACGGGCAGCAAGGTCGCGATCCTTGCGGGCGCTGGTGCGCTCCATGCGGGCGACGAACTCATCGCCGTGGCCGAGTGCCTGGGCGCCGGCATCGCCAAGGCACTGCTCGGCAAGGCCGCGGTGCCCGACGACCTTCCATTCGTGACCGGTTCCATCGGTGTGCTCGGCACGCGGCCGAGCTCCTGGATGATGGAAGAGTGCGACACGCTGCTGATCGTCGGCTCCTCCTTCCCCTATGCCGAGTTCCTGCCCGAGGAAGGGCAGGCGCGCTGCGTGCAGATCGACACCGACGCACGCGCGCTGGGCTTGCGCTACCCCGCGGAGCTGGGCCTCGTGGGCGACAGCGCCGCCACGCTGGCGGCGTTGCTGCCGCTGCTGGAGCGCAGGGCCGAATCGCCATGGCGCGCCTCCATCGAAAGCGAAGTCGCGCGCTGGTGGCGCGTGCTCGAGGCGCGCGCGCACGTGCCCGCATCGCCGATCAACCCGCAGCGCGTGTTCTGGGAGCTCTCCCCTCGCCTGCCCGACCACGCGGTGATCACCTGCGACAGCGGCTCGGCCGCCAACTGGTACGCGCGCGACGTCAAGCTGCGCCGCGGCATGAAGGCCAGCCTCTCCGGCGGGCTCGCGACCATGGGTCCGGCGGTTCCGTATGCGATCGCTGCGAAGCACGTGCACCCCGAGCGCCCGGTGGTTGCGCTGCTGGGCGACGGCGCGATGCAGATGAACGGCATCAACGGCCTCATCACCATCGCACGCCTGTGGCGCGACTGGGCCGACCCGCGGCTGGTGGTGATGGTGCTCAACAACCGCGACCTGAACCTGGTGAGCTGGGAACAGCGCGTGCTCGGCGGCGACCCGAAGTTCGATGCCTCGCAGGAGCTGCCCGACTTTCCCTATGCGCGCTTCGCGCAGATGCTGGGGCTGCAAGGCATCCGCGTCGAGAATCCCGACGCCATCGGCGACGCCTGGGATGCGGCCTTCAGGGCCGACAGGCCGGTGCTGCTCGACATGGTGACCGACGCCGCGGTGCCGCCGCTGCCGCCGGACGTCTCGCTGGCACAGGCCAAGGCGTACTTCTCCGCGCTCTGGCAGGGCGACCCCGAGGGCATGCGAACGCTGAAGGCGGTGATGCGGGAGTACTGGGCCAGCTTCACGGCAGGACGCTCGGAGAAGACGACGGCCTGATCGGTGCCTGCCAGGGCCCCCGAGAGGGTCAGGCGGGAATCGGCTGCATGCGGGAAGAGTCTTGCTCGTGGCGCTCCACCTGCTCGATCCAGTCGACGCAGCGGCGCTTCAGCAGATCGAGCCCGGTTTCCACGGGGACGCGGGGTTGGCACAGCACCAGCTTGCAGCGGTGCCGGCCATCAAGGGCAACATCGCCCACGGCGGCGAAATTGCCCTCCTCCTGCGTCAGAAGGTAGATCGTGCAGGCCCAGGGTCCGGACCGGCCGTCATAGACAAAGGTACTTCCATCCACGCACACCTCGGTACCCGATACATGCGGGCCACCAGGATCGATGGATTGGCGCGAGCATCGAGCGAACCCACCATACGCGCATCGGCGGGCAGCGCCAAACGGCATTTCGCAGGCGGGGTTTCTTGACGCTTGTCCGGTTTCTGGCCGGTTTTCGGGCCTGTGCCAGCCGCCTCAGAGGTGGAATGCAGCCAGTACCCCGACCGCCAGCCCCGCAGCCGCCACCCCGAACATCGCCCGCTCCAGCCACTTGTTCTTCGTCAACAGCGCAATGGCAGCCAGGGCAATGGAAACCTGCAGCACGGTGGTCGCCTGCGCCCACCGATGATGCTGGTGCATCTGCTCATCCGACTGTGCGTCCCACTTGCCCGCCTCGGCCTCCAGCTTCTTCGCCTCGGTCTGGATGTCGGTCTTCTCCTGCTCGTAGCGCGCCACCTTGGCCTGCCAGCCCTGCTTGCGCGCGTCGTCGGTCGCGGTGTCGCGGGCGAACTCGGCGAGGGCCTGCTTGGTGCTCTTCGACTGGAAGTAATTCCACTGGTTCGACGCCTCGGTCTTCTTGATGGCGGCGTTGTTCTTGTAGATGCCCGCGTTGGCCTGCGTGGCGCCGCCCATGTACGCGAAGATGGCGCCGAAGGTCGCGATGACGGCGGTGCACATGGCGATCTTGCTCGTCATGCTCATGCCGCCGGATTGCTCCTCTGCCGGGGCCGCGTGATGGCCATCGCCATGGCCATGACCGTGGCCGCCCGATGCGGCGTGTTCGAGTTCGTGATCGTGCGGGCCGTGCACGTGAAAGCCGTGTCCTGACATGGGATCCTTGTTGTAGAGAGATATGGTTTTTCGGGCGCGCGCGAGTATGCCCGTTCGATGAGTCAGCTTCCGGTCCGCCAGCCATTGCAAGCATGGGACGACATCAGCACACTTGCCTGCCCATGGCCGCCGAACCCTCGCCGACACCGACAGCCAACGCCCGCCGCCCCGTCTTCGCCGACATCGTGGCAGGTATTTCAATCGCAGGCCTGCTGCTTCCGGAGGCGGTGGCCTATTCGGGCATCGCGGGGCTGCCGCCGCAAGCGGGAGTGATCGCACTCTTCGCCGGGCTGCTGGTCTACGGCCTCTTCGGCAGCAGCCGCTTCGCAATCGTTTCCGCCACCTCCTCCTCGGCTGCGGTGCTGTTCGCGGCCACCACCTCGGTGACGGGCGTGGACGCCGCCACGCGGCTTGCGATGGGCATGGGCATCGTGCTGCTGGCCGGCGTGTTCTTCGTGATCGCGGGCGTCGCCCGGCTGGGCGCGGTGTCGAGTCTGATCGCCAAGCCCGTGCTGCGCGGCTTCGCGCTGGGGCTGGCGCTCACCATCGTGGTCAAGCAGCTGCCCAAGGTGCTCGACGTGCATCCGGCGCACAGCGATTTCTTCAGGCTCCTCGCGGGCCTGGTGGCCGAATGGCGGCACTGGAACATCGCAGGCGCGGCCATGGCGCTGGTAGCGCTGGTGCTGCTGCGCGGCCTCGCACGATGGCGCGCGGTGCCGGCGGCGCTGCTGGTGATCGTGGCGGGCATCGCGCTCGACGCGCAGGGCTTCTGCCATGCCTGGGGCGTGGCGGCGGTGGGGCCGATCTCGCTCGACTTCTCGCATCCGACGGTGCCGCAGCTCGATCGCGCGCAGTGGCAGAACCTTGGCGGGCTGGCCTTCGCGATGGCGCTGATCCTCTATGCCGAGTCGTACGGCTCCATACGCACCTTCGCCATGCGCCACGGCGACAACGTGTCGGCCAACCGCGACCTGCTCGCGCTGGGCGGGGCGAACCTGCTGTCGGCGCTGTTCCAGGGCATGCCGGTGGGCGCGGGGTACTCGGCGACATCGGCGAACGAATCGGCGGGCGCCAGGAGCCGCGCGGCCGGCATCGTCGCGGGGCTGGTGGTGCTGGTGGCGGTGCTCACGCTGCTGCCGTGGATCGCGCACACGCCCGAGCCGCTGCTGGCGGCCATCGTGATCCACGCGGTGAGCCACACGCTGAACCCGGCTGCGCTGCGGCCCTACTTCCAGTGGCGGCGCGACCGTCTGGTGGCGCTGGTGGCGGTGGCCGCGGTGCTGGTGCTGGGCGTGCTCAACGGGCTGCTGGCAGCCATCGGCGTGAGCATCCTGCTGCTGCTGCGCGGCTTCACTCGCACCACGGTGAGCTGGCTCGGGCGGCTGGGCCAGAGCCACGACTTCGTCGACATCGCGCGCCACCCCGAGGCCGTGGTGCCTCCGGGCGTGCTGATCGCGCGGCCCGAGGTGCCGCTTTTCTTCGGCAATGCGGACGCGGTGTTCGCATCGATCCGCGCGCGCATCGACGCCGCGCCGGGCCTGCAGCGCATGGTGCTGAGCCTGGAGGAGTCGCCCGACCTCGACGCGACCAGCATCGAGGCCCTGTGCGACTTCGCGGCCTACGTGCGCGTGCGGGGCCTTCGCCTCTCGCTGGCGCGCGTGAAGGACGACGTGCGCGACCTGCTCGCGAAGGTGAATTCACCCGACCTGCATGCCGAGGTGTACGCGCCGTGGAGCGTGGACGATGCGGTGCCGCGCACGGCGCCCGGCATCACTGCGCGTTCCGGGCAATCTCCCGGGTGATCCGCAGGAACTTCTCGATGTCCGCCATCGAATGGCAGTGCAGCGGCGACACCCGCACGGTGCCCGTGAGCCCGAAGGATTCGAGCATGCGCTTCGAGTAGATGCTGCTCGCCACGCGCTCGTAGACCGTCACGCCGCGCTTCGCATACTCGACCACCGCCTGCGTGCAGTCGATGCGGTCGAAGCCGATGCCCAGGATCAGGTCGCGCTTGCTCAGGTCCTCGTAGTCGAGGAAGACGTTGACGCCTTCCATCCTGCGCATGCCGACGGCGTTCGCAGTGCCGTCGAGCAGGGCCGCCAGCAGCGCGCGCTCGTGCAGCTCGATATGGGTGATGCCCGCTACGAAGAGCTCACGCCTGTCCGCGGCATCAGCGAAGTGCGAGCCCAGCCAGCAGACGTAGTCGACGATCTCGGTGAGCACCGCGAACTGCCATGGCGAGGCGCTGCCCAGGTCCCAGTAGTCGGGCTTCTTGCCCGCGAGCTTGTGGTGCGGCAGCACGGCCGCGCGGTCGGACATCCACGACAGCCCCGAGCCCCTGCAGCCGAAGAACTTGTAGGGCGCGAGGTTGATGCCGTCCACCGGCGTCTTCTGCAGGTCGATGAGGCCGTGCGGCGCGTGCTGCACGGCGTCGACCAGGATGTAGAGGTCGGGCTTGATCTCGCGCGCGCGGCGCACGATGGCTTCCATGTCGAGCTTGGCGCCCGAGATGTTCGACGCGTGGATCACGTTGAGCAGGCAGGTGTCCTTGTCGACCAGCCGAACGATCTCGTCGACATCGACGCCGCCGGTGACGGGGTTGCTCTTCGCCACGCGCAGCTCGCGACCCAGGCGCTGGGCGTAAAGGCTCATCGCGTCGAAGGCCGAAGGATGCTCCAGCACGGTGGTGACCATGTTCGTGCCCGGCACGTTCTCGGCCACCGCGCGCACCATGTCGAACATGGCGCCCGAGGCGGTGAGCGAGGCGTACACGCTGCCGCCGGTGGCGTTGAGGATGGTGCGCAGGTCGGCGCAGCCCCTGGCCTGGATCTGCTGCAGCTCGACGGCGGTGGCGTGGATGCGCTCGGTGTTGTCGGGAATGGCATCGACCTGCGCGAAGCGCTCGGCCGCGGCCTTCAGGCGGAAGGAGCCGCCGGCGTTGTCGAAGTACAGGCGCTCGCGGCCGTGGTGGTCATGGTCGACCTGCAGGAAGCGGCTCTTCACCTCGCGCATTAGCGCGTCGGAAAAGGCCAGCCCGTTCGGATGGCTCGATGACAGCTTGGAATCCATCGCTCAGACGCCCTTGTTGTTCGGGTTCTTGTAGATCTCGCGCACCGCGTCGGTCATCGGGAAGTTGAGGTTCGCGTTGCGCGGAGGGATCGGCGAGAGGAACCACTTGGTGTAGAGCTGTTCGATGGCGCCCGACTTCATCAGGCCCGTGACGGTCTCGTCCACCAGCGCCTTGAACTGCGGGTCGTCCTTGCGCAGCATGATCCCGTAGGGCTCCTGGCGCAGCGATTCCTTCAGGATCTTGTACTCGCCCGGGTTGGTGGAGCTGGCGATCATGCCGGCGAGCTGCACGTCGTCGAGCACATAGGCGTCGGCGCGGCCGTTGGACAAGCGCAGGAAGCCGTCGGAGGTGTCCTTGCCGGGGATCTCGTTGACTTCGATGGTGCCGCTCTTGCGCGCAACGCGCAGCAGCTGGATCGAGGTGCTGCCCGAGACGGTGGCCACGTTCTTGCCGTTGAGGTCGGCGAACGTGTCGATGCCGGAGTTCTTGCGCACGGCGGCGGTGATGTTGGCCACGAAGTGGCTGGGCGCGAAGTCGACCTGCTGCTGGCGCTGCGTGGTGTTGGTGGTGGTCGCGCAGTCGAGGTCGACGGTGCCGTTCTGCAGCAGCGGAATGCGGTTGGTCGAGTTGAGCATGGTGTAGCGCACGTCGATCTTCGCAAGGCCCAGCCTGGCCTTCACCGCATCGACGATCTTCAGGCAGATGTCGTTGGTGAAGCCGATGGGGTCGCCGTCGGCACCCAGCTTGTACGAGAACGGGATCTGGCTGTCGCGCGCGCCGATCTGGATCGTGCCGCTGTCCTTGATCTTCTGCAGCGTGCCGCTGTACTGGGCGACGGCAGCGCCGCTGGCGAAGACAAGGGCGAGTCCGAGCGCGAGGGGCAGTTTCTTGAAGTCCATGGCGGTTCCTTGAAGGGTCGATGAGGTGGTTCCGGCGAATCTTCGGTCTCGCCATCAATTTCCAAAAGCGATTTTTTGTGATCGAATCGCATGAGAAAAAGCGTTCTTTTCAATACGGAGCCAGCTTCCCGTGATGACCTTCAAGCAGCTCGAAGCCCTGTACTGGATCGCCCGGCTGGGCGGCTTCGCGCAGGCGGCCAACCAGCTGCACACCTCGCAGTCGGCCATCTCCAAGCGTGTGCACGAGCTGGAGCAGCTCTTCGACACCGAGCTCTTCGACCGCAGCCAGCGCACCGCCCGCCTCACCGAGAAGGGCGAGGAGATGTTCGTGCTCGCCCGCAAGCTGCTGGAGCAGCGCGACGCGGCCATCGAGCAGTTCGGCAAGCCGGAGGTGGTGGAGCGGCGCATCCGCCTCGGCGTGACCGAGCTGACGGCGATGACCTGGCTGCCGCGGCTGGTCGGCCTGATCCGGCGGCACTACCCCAAGGTGATCCTCGAGCCCGACGTGGACGACAGCCTGCAGCTGCGCGACAAGCTGCTGGCCGACGAGCTCGACCTGGTCATCGTGCCCGAGACCTTCGCCGACTCGCGCCTTCCGCACAAGGTCATCGGCCAAGTCAAAAGCGCCTGGATGTGCAAGCCCGGCGTGGTGCCGCAACCCAGCGGCGGCGCCATGCGGCTGCACGAACTGGCGCGCCACCGCATGCTGGTGCAGGGCAACAACTCCGGCACCGGCCGCGCCTACGACGCCTGGATGAAGGACCAGGGCGTGCAGCCCTCCGACGTGATCGTGGTGAGCAACCTGGTGGCGCTGACCGGGCTCACCGTGTCGGGCCTGGGCGTGAGCTACCTGCCGCGGGAGTGCCTGCAGCCGCTGGTGGCGGCGGGCATGCTCGCGGTGATCGAGGTGGCGCCGGCCCTGCCGGTGGTGCGCTATGTGGCGATGCACAAGGGCGAGCACCGCAGCGCACTCACCTCGTCGATCGTGATGCTGGCGCAGGAATGCTGCGACTTCGCGCGCATGTTCCAGGCGCAGGGAGAGGAGGAAAAGGAAAAGGAAAAGGAAGGGGAGAAAAAGGAGGAATCCGGCGAATCCGGCCCGGCCTGAGCGCCTTCGACGGGGAAACGCCTTGTTAACGCCGGCTCAGCCGTCGCCGCCGACCGGGGAAAGATCGGGGTGCAGCCGCTGCAGCGCCAGCGACAGCCGAACCACCCGCTCTCGCGCGCCGGGCTCGCCACGGGCTAGCGCACCCAGAGCGACTTCGTAGTCGTCGGTGAGCTGTTGCCACAACTCGAAGTCGGCGCCAAGGCCTTCGGCGTCCTTGTCCATCTTTGCTCCAGTAGGAATTCGACGGCTGGGAAGTGCACAGTTTGACTGATTTCTGCCTGGAGCGTTAGAACTTTAGCGGTCTTAGGGTTATAGCCGCACAGATATTGCGGTGCAGCATGAAGCGGCCGGGGCGGCAGCCCGAGCCCCGGCACGGGGACCGCCCAGGCCTGGAGGGAGGCTGGCTGCGAGGCGCCCGGTGCGACCAGGCTGACCGCGCCAGCGTCGCCGCCCCGGGGCGGCGGCGCGATGTGAGCGGGCCCTAGCTAGCGCTGCCCCGCGTCAGCATCCGCCCGGCGCGCGCGAGCACCCGGGCCTCGGGCTCGCCGCCGCGATAGGCCAGCACGCCGTTCACGAACACCCGCTCCACGCCCAGGCTCACGCCGTGCGGCTGGTCGTAGGTGGCGGTGTCGGCGATGGTCTCGGGGTCGAACACCACCACGTCGGCCATGGTGCCGGCGCGCAGCAGGCCGCGGTCGGCGATGCGCAGGTTGCGCGCGGTCATGCCGGTCATCTTGTGCACCGCCTGCTCCAGCGTGAACAGCCGTCGCTGGCGCCAGTAGCGTGCGAACACGCGCGGAAAGGCACCCCACAGGCGCGGATGCGGATGGCGGTCGTGCGGCAGGCCGTCGCTGCCGATCATGGTGAGCGGGTGCGAGATGACGCGCTCCACGTCCTCCTCCTGCATCTGGAAATAGCAGGCGCCGCCGGGCTTCAGCCTCAGGCAGGCCTCCTGCTCGCTCACACCCCACTCGCGCGCGATGTCGGAGACCAGCCGCCCCGTCATCTCCGGATGCGGATCGGACCAGGTCAGCAGCACGTCGATCACGCCATCCACCAGGTCCTCGCGCAGCACGGTGGAGCCGGCCACGTAGGGGTACACGTCCATCGCGATCTTCTGGCGCTGCGCGAGCGACTCGATCAGCGGCAGCGTCTCCTTCGTGCGGCCCCAGTTGGCGGGGCCCGCGCACTTGTGATGCGAGATCACCAGCGGCACGCCGGCCTCGAAGGCGCAGTCGCCGGCCTCGTGCAGCGCCTCGATGATCTGCTGCATCTCGCTGCGCAGGTGCGTGGCGTAGACGCCGCCGTGGCGGCTCACCACGCGCGCCAGCGCGGTCACCTCCTCCGCGGGCGCCGCGAAGGCTTCTTCATAGAACAGGCCCGAGGACATGCCGTGCGCCCCGTCGGCCATGCAGCCGTCGAGCAGCGCTTCCATGCGCGCCAGCTCTTCGGCATCGGCGGGACGGTCCAGCGCCTGCATGGCGGCGAAGCGCAGCGTGGTGTGGCCGACCAGCGCGGCCACGTTGAGCGCGGGCTGCGTCTCATCGACTGCGGCGCGGTACTCGGCCATGGTCGCGTGCCGGAACGAATCGGCGCCCAGCAGCGTGAGCGGCGGCAGCGACTGCGGCGTGCGGTACGGCGCCAGCGAGATGCCGCAGTTGCCCGTCACCACCGTGGTGATGCCCTGCGACACCTTCGGCAGGCACAGCGGGTCGCGCAGCACGATGGCGTCGTCGTGCGTGTGCGCATCGATGAAGCCGGGGGCGATCACCTTCGCGCGGCAGTCGACCGCCTCGACGTCGGCCAGCGCCAGGCCATCGGGCAGCCGCCCGCGCAGGCCCTCGCCCAGCGCGACGATGCGGTCGCCCTGCAGCAGCACGTCGCCCGGCCACGAAGGGCCGCCCGAGCCGTCGACCACCAGGCCGGCCTCCAGCAGCACGGCCTTCTTGTTGTCTTCGCTCACGATGCGCTCCCTCCGTCGTTCACGCCGCCGCCGTCCCAGCTCTGCAGCGGATGCGTGGTGGCGTCGATGCCATGGCGCTGGAAGGCCTCGCGCGCACGCTGCAGGCGCTGCACCGCGGGCTCGCCGCGGCGCTGGGCCACCAGCACGGTGAGGATCTCGATGACCGTGAGGTGCGTGAGGTAGGCGTCGATGCCCACGTGCATCACCGCGTCGTCGGGCACCGACAGGCCCAGCAGGAAGTCGGCCCTGGCCGCGAGCGCCGTGCCCGGCCGCGTGAGCGCGACCACCTTGGCGCCCTGCCCGCGCGCGATGTCCACCGCATCGAGCAGCGAGGGCATGCCGCCCACGTGCGAGATGGCGATGACCACGCCGCCCGGCCGCTGCGCCGCGCCGGCCACCTGCTGCAGGTGGTAGTCGGCCCATGCGTTGGCCGACAGGCCCAGGCGGAAGAGCCGCGCCTGCAGGTCGTTGGCCATGAACCACGAGGTGGCGCCCGCGCCGTACAGGTCGACGTGCGGCGCCGCCGCGATCGCCGCCACGGCGCCGTCGAGCACCTGCATGTCGAGCTGGCCGCGCACGCCCGAGACCGAGGCCGCCGCGCTGCGCGCGATCTTGCCGACCACTTCGTCGGCCGCGTCCTCGATGTTCACGCGGCGGTGCAGCGGCGAGCCGCCCAGCGCGAGCTCCTGCGCGAGCGCGAGCTTGAATTCGCGCAGGCCGGCGAAACCGAGGTCTCGGCAGGTCCGCATGATGGTGGGCACCGAGCTGCGCGAGCGCTCGGCCAGCTGCTCGAAGCTTTCTTCGAGCACGCGGTCGGGGTCTTCGAGGATCAGGTCGAGAATCGCGCGCCGCGTCGCCGGTGCGTCGCTGCGGATGTCCGCGATCCTCTGGAGCAGTGATGGGGTCATCGGAATGCGCTCGGGAAGTCGCTCTCTCAGAAATGCATGGCCACCGCGTCGCTCACGCGGTAGTCCTGCTCGACGACCGGCATCCAGTGCCATTTGTCGAAGGTGGTGCAGGGGTGCGAGATGCCCAGACCCACGCGGTCGCCGACCTTCGGCGCCTCGGCTTCCTCGTTCGCTTCCCAGCGCAGGTAGGCGTGCTGGTCGTTCAGCGCGGTGATCTTCCAGCCGGCGGGCACGCCCTGCGGCTGCAGCACGCCGCGCGCCGCGCGTGCGATGGGCACGGGCAGCGAGAGGTCGAAGGAAATGTCGCGCTTGCCCACCGCCAGGATCGCCAGGCCCGGCTCCGGGCGCGACTGCACGGTGGCCCAGACTTCCATCGCCGGCACCAGGCTTTCGCCGCAGTTGCAGCCCAGGCGCTCATCCACCGCGCTCACCATGCGCTTGTAGAAGCCGTGGTCGTGCGTGACGTAGCAGCCCGAGCGCAGCAGGCCGCGCACCGGCGCACCCAGCGCGGGCTTGAGCCGGCCGGCCACGAGGTCGAAGATGGCCGAGCCGCCGGCCGAGACCAGCACCTCGCCGGTCTCGAAGAGACTGTTCTCGTCGCAATGGCGCGCCACGGCTTCCACGCGGTCCATCAACGCCTTGGCGTAGGCGGTGTCGGGCTCGCTCTGGCCGGTGGCGCCCTGCCCTTCGTAGCACTCGATGCCCACGAGCTTGACCGCGTCGCTCGCGCGCAGCCTCGTGGCCAGCGCCACGGCTTCCTCGTGCGTGCGGCAGCCGGTGCGTGCACCGTCCACGCCGATCTCGATCATCACCTCGAAGGGCACGCTCGAAGGATGGCGCTTCGACCAGTCCTCGATCAGCGCCAGCTGCGCCAGCGAGTCGACCAGGAACACGATGCGCAGGTCGGGGTGCCTGCTCAGCAGCATCTGGATGCCGGCCAGGTCTTCGTCGCTCACCACCTGGTTGGCGATGAGCGTGCGGCGCGCGCCGGCCGCCACGCCCACCGCCAGCTGCGTGACGGTGGCGAAGGTCAGGCCCCAGGCGCCGGCGTCGAGCTGGCGCTGGAAGAGCTGCGGCGACATGGTGGTCTTGCCGTGCGGCGCGAGGTCGATGCCCCACTCGCGCACACGCGACTGCATCCACGCCAGGTTGTGCTCGAGCGCCTCGCGCTTGAGCACGGCCAGCGGCAGCGGCAGGTCGCCGGCCAGCACGTTCCAGCCGGCGGCGCCGATCTCGCTGCGGCGGCGCGGCGCGGCGGTGCGCGGATAGCCCTTGAAGTTGCTGCCCAGCAGCGGGTCTGTGAAGTCGTTCATGACGAGCGGAGTGTTCATTGAGTCTCAGGGTTCATTGTTGTCATCGCATGTTCGTGAAACACCGCGGAACCGGCTTTGCCGGGCTGCAGGTGTTGCCCCCTGCAAGGGGGTTGGCGCACGCGACACGAAGTGCGCGAAGACTGGGGTTTGGTCATAACTTGATGCAGGCGCTGTAGTGTCCCGCCGAAATCTCTTCGAGCGGTGGCACCGTCTGCGCACAGGCTTCTGCGGCATGCGGGCAGCGCGTGCGGAACACGCAGCCCGAAGGCGGCGAGATGGGACTCGGGATGTCGCCCTTGAGCGCAATGCGCTCGGTCGCCATCTCCGGATCGGGCTTCGGGCTCGCAGCCAGCAGCGCGCGGGTGTAGGGATGCGAGGGGCGCGCGAACAGCTCCTCGGTGGTGGCGACTTCCATCACCTTGCCGAGGTACAGCACCACCACGCGGTCGCACAGGTACTCGACCACGTCGAGGTCGTGCGAGATGAAGAGCATCGTCAGGCCCAGCCGCTCGCGCAGGTCGGCCAGCAGGTTGATGACCTGCGATTGAATGGACACGTCCAGCGCCGACAGCGGCTCGTCCGCCACGATGAACTCGGGCTCCACGGCCAGCGCCCGTGCCACGCCGATGCGCTGGCGCTGCCCGCCCGAGAACTCGTGCGGGAAGCGGTTCGCATGCTCTGCACGCAGGCCGACGGTCTCGAGCAGCTCGGCGATGCGCTTCTCGCGCGCCGCCGCCCCCTTGTGCAGGCCGTGCGTTGACAGCGCCTCGCCGAGGATCGCGCCGATGCGCATCTTCGGGTTCAGGCTGGCGTACGGGTCCTGGAAGATGATCTGCAGCTTGCTGCGCAGCCGGCGCATGCGCTCGGCCGAGAGCTCGCCGATGTCGTCGCCGCGATAGAGCACCTGGCCGCCACTGCGCTCCAGCAGGCGCAGCACGGTTCGGCCGATGGTGCTCTTGCCCGAGCCCGATTCGCCGACCAGGCCCAGCGTCTCGCCGGGGTGGATCGCGAAGGACACGTCGTCCACCGCGCGCACCGGGCGGTCGCTGCTGCCGAAGTACTTCTTGAGGGCGCGGACTTCGATGAGGGGGGCTGCGGTGGTCATCGTGGACTTTGGGTATTGGCTCCCTCCCCTTCTGGGGGAGGGTTGGGGTGGGGGCTAGGGGCGGTGGAGACTGTCGCGGCGGTGGAAAGGCCGCGTGCCCCCACCCCGGCCCTCCCCCAGAGGGGGACGGAGCAAGACGGGGACGGGGTACGACTCATGCAGCCCTCGCCAGCGTTGCTTCAGGCTGCACACGAACGCATCGCGCCTGCCGCCCCTGCCGGATGTCCAGCAGCGGCGGCATCCCCGCGCTGCATTCGGCCAACGCCAGATCGCAGCGCGGCTCGAAGGCACAGCCCGGCGGCGGCGCGAGCGGGCTCGACACCTGCCCGCGAATGGCGAACAGGCGCCTGGGCTTGGGCTGGCCGGGCTGTCGCGCCTTGCCCGGCAGGCAGGCCAGCAGGCCCTGCGTGTACGGGTGCTCGGGCTGCGCGAACAGCGGCCGCACCGGCGCGCTCTCGACCACGCGGCCCGAATACATCACGACCACGTCGTCGGCATGGTGCGCGACCACGCCCAGGTTGTGCGTGATGAACAGGATGCTCATGCCCGTCTCGGCCTGCAGCCGGCGCATGAGCTCGAGGATCTGCGCCTGGATGGTCACGTCGAGCGCCGTGGTGGGCTCGTCGGCGATCAGCAGCGTCGGGTCGCAGGCCATGGCCAGGGCGATCATCGCGCGCTGGCGCATGCCGCCCGAGAGCTGATGCGGGTACTCGTGGATGCGCTGCGCCGCGGCCGGAATCTCCACCAGCTCCAGCATGCGCTGCGCATGCGCCAGCGCCGCCTTGCGGTCGAGCCCCTTGTGCAGGCGCACGCTCTCCGCGATCTGCTCGCCGATGGTGAACACCGGGTTCAGGCTGGTCATCGGCTCCTGGAAGATCATCGACAGCTGGTTGCCGCGCAGCGAGCGCATCTCGCGCTCGCCGATGCCCAGCAGGTCGAGCGTCTTGCCCTCGCGCGTCACGAAGGAAGCGCTGCCGCTGACCTGCGCGTTGGCGGTCTTGGGCAACAGGCGCATCAGCGTGAGGCTGGTGACCGACTTGCCCGAGCCCGACTCGCCGACCAGCGCGGTCGTCTTGCCGGGCTGGATCGAGAAGCTCACGTCGGCCACCGAGCGCACGAGGCCGTCCTCGGTCGGGAAGCTGGTGCTCAGGTGGCTGACCGTGAGGCGCGGGGAATTGGAAGCGGTGTTCATCTCGGATATGCCTTTCGCGCGGAATACCGCAGAGCCGGCTTTGCCGGGCCGCAGGCATCGCCCCCGGCGAAGGGGTCGACGGCCACACGCAGTGAGCAAGCCTGGGGGAGTGCTTTCATGCCGTCTTTTTCAGCTTGGGGTCGAGCAGGTCGCGCACGCCGTCGCCGAGCAGTTGCAGAGACAGCGCCGTGAAGATGATCGCGAGCCCCGGGAACAGCACCACCCAGAAGGCCTGGTGCGCGTACTGTTGGCTGCCCGCGACCATCGTGCCCCAGGTCGGGATCTCGGGCGGCACGCCCACGCCGAGGAACGAGAGCCCTGCCTCGGCCAGGATGGCGTAGGCGAAGATGAACGACACCTGCACCAGGATCGGCGACATCAGGTTCGGCAGGATGTGCCGCCACAGGATGCGCGAGGTGCGCACGCCCAGCGCGCGCACCGCTTCCACGAAGAGCAGTTCGCGCACCACCAGCGTGGAGGCCCGCACCACCCGCGCCACGCGCGGCGTGTAGACCAGCACCAGCGCCAGCACCGTGTTGACCAGCGAGGGCCCGAGGATGGCCACCAGCGCGATGGCCAGCAGGATGTCGGGGAAGGACATCATCGCGTCGACCACGCGCATCAGCGGCGCATCGAGACGGCGGAAGAAGCCCGCCATCAGGCCCAGCACGGTGCCAGCAATCACGGCGCCCAGCGCGGTGAGCGCGGCGATGGCCAGCGAGTAGCGCGCGCCATGCACGATGCGCGAATAGAGGTCGCGGCCGAGTTCGTCGGTGCCGAGCAGGTGCTCGGCGCTCGGCGCCTTCAGGCGTTCGAGCACCGCCGTGTCGTTGGGGTCGATGGAAGCGAACAGCGGCGCGCCGATCGCGAGCACCGCGATCACCAGCAGCACCAGCGCGGACACCATCACGATGCGTCTGTGCATCAGCTGGCGGAGCATTCGGGGCATTTGCATCAGATACCTCCAGCCACAGCAAGACAACGGGTCGAGCAACCGATTCCAGAAATACCGCGGAACCGGCTCTGCCGCGCCGCTGGTATTGCCCCCTGCAAGGGGGTTGGAGGCCACACGAAGTGGGCAAGCCTGGGGGTATTCATACTTTGACGCGCGGGTCGACCACCGCGTACAGCAGGTCGATGGAGAAATTGATGAGCACGTAGATCGCCGCAATGACGAGCAGCGCCCCCTGGATCACCGGATAGTCGCGCCGCAGCACCGCGCTGACCACGAGGTTGCCCACGCCCGGCAGGCCGAAGACGGTCTCGGTGATGACGGCGCCGCCGATCATCAGCGCGATCGTGAGGCCGATCACCGTGACGATGGGCACCAGCGCATTGCGCAGCGCGTGCTTGAGCACCACGGTGCCCTCGCTCAGGCCCTTGGAACGCGCGGTGCGCACGTAGTCCTCGCCGAGCACGTCGAGCATCGAGGCGCGGGTGAAGCGGATGATGAGCGCCGAGTTCAGCAGGCCCAGCACGGCGGCCGGCAGCACCAGCGCATGCAGGCGCTCGGCGAAGGGCGCATCGGGCGCGCCGTAGCCGGACACCGGGAACCAGCCCAGCGACACGGCGAAGATCTGGATCAGCACGATGCCGAGCCAGAAGCTCGGGATGCTGGCACCCAGCATCGCGATGCCGGTGAAGAGCTGGTCGACCGCGCGCCCCCGGAACACCGCCGACACGATGCCGCACGGCACGCCGATCAGCGCCGCGATGGCCACCGCCATCAAAGCGAGCAGCGCGGTGGGCTCGGAGCGCTCCCACAGCGCCTGCGTCACGGGGCGCTGCAGGAAGATCGACTGGCCCAGGTTGCCCTGCAGCACCTCGCGCAGCCAGTAGCCGAACTGCACGGGCAGCGGCTTGTCGAGGCCGTATTCCTTCTGCACGCGGGCGATGTCGGCCGCGGTGGCCTGGTCGCCCAGCAGCACCGAGACCGGGTCGCCCGACGCGGCGCGCGTGAGCACGAAGACCAGCACCGCCACGATGGCGAGCACGACCAGCATGCCCGCGACGCGAGAGGCGATGTAGCGGAACAGCGATTTCTTCATCACGCTGAAAACTCGAGGGCCGCAGCGGAACCGACCGCGATGTACTGCCCGGTGAACTGGATGTCGCCGCCCTTCACGCGGAAGACCGTCACGTTGTCGCCCTGCTTGTTGTGGCACACGTAGAGGAACCTGCCGCTGGGGTCGAGCGTGCAGCTGCGCGGGTAGTTGCCGCGCGACCATTCCTCTCGCACCAGCGAGGGCGCGCCGGTGCGGGCGTCGACCCTGAAGATCGAGATCGAGTCATGCAGCCGGTTGAGCGACACGAAGTGCTGGCCGTCGGGCAGCATGCGGATGCCCGATGCGTAGCTCGTGCCCTTGAAGCCCTTGGGCAGCGCCGAGGTCTCGCTCACCAGCGTGAGCACGCCGGTGGCGTCGTCATAGCGCATGAAGGCGATGGTCGAGGCCTCCTCGTTCACCAGGTAGAGCCACTTGCCGTTCGGGTGGAACACGAAGTGGCGCGCGCCGGAGCTTTCGGACACGGTCACGGTGCTCGGCTGGCTCAGCACGCCGGTGGCGCGGTTGAAGCGGTAGGAGATGAGGCGGTCGAGCCCCAGGTCGGCCACGAGCACGAAGTTGCCCTTCGGGTCGGCATGCACCATGTGCGCGTGCGGGCCGTCGTGGTCGCTGGTGGCGAAGCCTTCGTGCGAGCGCGCGGCCTGCGGCACCACGTCGGCGCCGGGCTTGCAGGGCGTGCCGGCGCCGCAGGCTTCCGCGTCCTTGTAGACGACGGCTGCGACGGCGGGATCGGGCGTGCCGTCGGCGCGCAGCGCGAGCACGCTGACGTCGCCGCTCGCATAGTTGGCGGTGAAGAGAAAGCGGCCGTCGGGGTGCACGCTGATGTAGGCCGGGTCCTTGCCGCCGCAGGGCGTCTCGGAGACGAAGCTCAGCGCGCCGTCTGCACCGATACGAAAAGCCGAGACCGAGCCGGCCTCGAACTCGTTGGCCGCATAGAGCATCGGCAGCTTCGGGTGGCGCGCGAGCGAGGCGGGGTTGCGCAGCTTCGCGCCCTCTCCCGTGCCTGCCACGGCCGCCGGTGCGCCGGGAATGGGCTTGAGCGCGCCGGTGGCGCTGTCGAGCACGAACTGGTGCACGCCCTGTCCGCGGCCGCCGCGCCACGGCTTGCCGCCGTCGCTGTAGGTGCCGACGTAGGCGTAGACCGGGCCCTGGGCGGCAGCCCGGGCGGCGAAGGCAAGGGAAGGTTCGAGGCCCAGAGCCCCGAGGCCGGAGGCCAGTGCGCTGGCTTGCAGGAGTTGGCGACGCGACGGCATGGCTGTGTGTCTCCGCCTTCTTACTTGATCTTCGCGTTCCAGAAGAACGGCCAGGTCGCGGGCTGGTAGTTGTCCAGCGCCGGGCTCTTGGCCGAGAGGCCGTTGAACTTGCCGACGTTGATGTACGGCACCTCGTCGTACACCACCTGCTGCACCTTGCCCCACAGCGCGCCGCGCCTGGCGGGGTCGCTCTCGACGTTGAAGGCCTGCAGCGCCGACTTCTTGGCAGGCGTTTCCCACCAGCCGGGCGCGCCGTCGCCGAGCTGCGGCGGCGAGAGCATGGGCTCGGGGAACTGCCCCGAGTGGGTGACGTAGATGTCCCACAGCTTGGCGTCGTTGCGCCGCTGCACCAGCGTGGCCCAGTCGACCACGTTGAGGTCGACCTTGAAGCCGGCGCGCTTGAGCTGCTCGGCCATCAGCAGCGCCATGTTGTAGTGGAAGTCGTACTGGCGGCTGGTGAGCACGCGGATCGGCTCGCCCTTGTAGCCGGCCTTGGCGGCGGCTTCCTTGGCCTTGGCGGCGTTGCGCTGGTTGTACTGGTCGGCGCCCGCGGTCGAATAGAAGGGCGAGCCCTTCGGGAAGTGGTTGGGCTCGGCGGTGAAGAAGCGCGTGTCGCCGAAGCCGGCGGCGAGCATCTCGCCTTCGCCCAGCGCGGTCTGGATCGCCTGGCGCACAGGCTGGCTGGCGGCCACGCCTTCCTTGGTGTTGAGCACGAGGTACGGGAAGCCGAACGAGGGCGTCATGATCGGCACGGTCTTGCCGCCCGACTTCTCCAGCCGCGGCAGCGCTTCCACCGGCAGCAGGTCGGCGAAGTCGTACTGGCCGGCCAGCGCACCCTCGACGCGGGTGCTGGCGTTGGGCACGGGCACGAAGCGCAGCTCCTCGATGGCCGCCTCGCGCTTGCCGCCGTAGCCGCTGGCGGCTTCCTTGCGCGGGCTGTACTTGTCGAAGCGGGTGAGCAGCACGAACTGGTCGGGGCGGCGCTCCTTGAACTTGTAGGGGCCTGTGCCCACGAACTCCTTCAGCGGCGAGGCGATGGAGTCCTTGGCCATGATGGCGGCCATGCCGCTGGGCAGCGCGAGCTGCGACAGCAGCGGCGCGTAGGGTTCCTTCAGCACGATCTCCACCGCCAGCGGGCCCTTGGCCTTGAGGCTGTCGATTTCCTTGCCCACGGCCTTGCCGCGCGGCGACTGGTCCATCCAGCGCTGCAGGCTGGCCACCACGTCGTCGGCCGTGAGCTCGCGGCCGCTGTGCAGCATCACGCCCTTGCGCAGGGTGATGGCGTAGGTCTTGCCGTCGGCCGAGATCTTCGGCATGCCCTCGGCCAGCATCGGCACCACGTTCCACTTGGCGTCGAAGGTGTAGAGCGTCTCGTACACGTGCTGCATGATGGTTCCGACCAGGTCTGCGGTGGAAGCCATCGGGTCGAGCGTCTGCGGCTCCGCCACCATCGCCAGCGTGGCGAAATTGCGCGGCCCCTGGGCATGGACGCTCTGGTGGGGCAGCGCGGCGCACAGCACCGCGAGCAGGGAGGCACCCAGCAGGCTGCGCTTGGACAGCATGGGCAGGCGCTGGACGGGACCGACGTGGGGCATGGGGAACTCCTTCATGGGGCGGACTGATTTGTGAAAGAAATTTTCTCTCTGGCCCGGACTTTGAAGCAGTATCCATGCCAAATCATCCGTGTTAACCCTCGTTCGGACGATTTTTTTGAAATAGATTTTCAAATCGGAGGGATACTCGCGGCTGGCTCCAGCCCTTGTTTCCTTGTTCCTTCCCTTCTTCCTTCAACACTACTCAGGAGTACCCATGCCCCTCGAATACCTCGGCGCCCCTCCCCTTGCCTCCGACCGCCAGGTCCGCCCCTTCTCCCCGGCCGTGCGCGCCGGCGACTTCATCTACGTCTCGGGCCAGGTGCCCGTGAACAAGGACGGCGAGATCGTGGTGGGCGGCATCGAGGCGCAGACGCGCCAGGTGATGGAGAACATCAAGTCCGTGCTCGCGCTGGCCGGCGCCACCCTCGACGACGTCTGCAAGAGCACCTGCTGGCTGCAGGACGCGCGCGACTTTGGTGCCTTCAACCGCATCTACATGAGCTATTTCGGTGAGAACAAGCCGGCCCGCTCGACCACCGAGGCCCGCCTGATGGTCGATGCGCGGGTGGAGATCGACGTGGTGGCCTACAAGCCCAAGGCCTGAGAAAGCGGGATCGGACAGCCGGACGCGAAGAGCGCGAAAGTAAGACCCGGAAAATTCTTCCGGATTCGCTTTTGCGTCCGGTCTTCCGCCTTCAGCCGTGCAATTCGGTCTTGCGCTGGATGATCCGCGAGACCAGCCCGTACTCCACCGCCTCCTCGGCCGAGAGCCAGCGGTCGCGCTCGATGTCGGCCAGCACCACGTCGATGGGCTTGCCGGTCTCGCGAGCGATCTCGTGCGCGATGCGCTGGCGGGCCTTGATGATTTCCTGGGCCTGGATGGCGATGTCGGTCGCCTGGCCGCCCGCGCCGCCGCTGGGCTGGTGGATCAGGAAGCGCGTGTTGGGCAGGCACACGCGGCGCTCGCGCGGTGCCGCCAGGAACAGGTGCGTGGCCGCGCTGCCCACCCAGCCGGTGCCGATCATGTTCACCGGCGCGCTGATGAAACGCACGATGTCGTGGATGGCATCGCCCGACTCCAGGTGCCCGCCGGGCGAGCTCACGAGGATGTCGATGGGCTTCGCGGCGCTGTCGGCGTCCAGCGCGATGAGCCGGCGCGTCACGTCGGCGGCCACCGAATCGGTGATGGCGCCGAAGATCAGCAGCGTGCGCGACTTGAACGCCTTTTCTTCCAGGTAGGAGTTGCGCGGCTCGGCCGTGGCGGCGGGCTTGGTGTCGTCTTCGTCGGATCCCATCGAGAACATGGGCATGGTGGGTTGCTGCATGAAGAAAGCTCCTGTGGTTGGACTGTCTTGACGAACAAGCCCACAGTTTCGTGACATTGCGCGGGCATTGCACGGGCTTTGCGCACCATGGCAAGCTGTGCGGATGCTCGACGAACACTACCTCTCGCAATTCCCGGCACTGCGCGGCCGGCTGGTCCGCGCGGCCGCGCGCATGCTCGGCGGCCCGGCCGATGCCGAGGACGTGGTGCAAGAGAGCTACCTGCGCGCGCTGGAAGCCGGCGAAGGGCCCGGGCCCGAATCGATGCAGGCCTGGCTGACGACCGTGATGCAGCACCTGGCGATCGACCGGCTGCGTCGCGACGGCTGGATGCAGCGCTGGCTGAAGGATGCCGAGGGGCTCGCATCCGAGGCGCCTTCGGCGGAGAGCGAGGCGGCGCAGGCCGAATCCATCGATCAGGCCTTGCGCCTTGTCGCCGCGAAGCTATCGCCGGCCGACGGCGCAGCGGTGCTGCTGCGCGAAGTCTTCGAAGCCAGCTTCAGGGAAATCGCCGAGGCCGCCGGCAGGACCGAGGCGGCCTGCAGGCAGCAGCTGCATCGCGCACTGCTGCGGCTGCGCGAGGAAAAGAGCCGGGATGAAGCCGGCTCCTCGGACACGGTCTTCCATGTCTACCGGCAGGCGCTGCAGGACTGCGATGCGCGCGTGTTGTTCGCGATGCTGCGGCAGCCGCCTGCGCGGGCCTTGTCGATGTCGGCGAGCGCGGCCGGTGAAACACCGCGCACCGTCTGCCAGGTGATGCAGATGGGCGGCCGGCTTGGACTCGTGCTCACGCTGGGAGGCAAGGTGCTGTGTGTCTTGCCGCTCGATGCAAGGCAGACGGACGAAGAGGCCGAAGCAGCCCTGTCGTATTAGCCCCTTCCCCCTCTGGGGGAAGGTTGGGATGGGGGCAAGCTGCGGTTGTTCGGCGCAGTGCTTTGTTGAACGCCGCCGTGCCCCCACCCCTGCCCTCCCCCAGCGGGGGAGGGAGAAAGACAAAGGCCGGTATCAACCCGCCAATCGCCCCGCCACCAGCTGCAGCACCCGGTCGCAGCGCTTCGCCAGGTCCTGGTCGTGCGTCACCATCACGAAGGCGGTGCCGTGCCGGCGTGCGAGGTCGAGCATCAGTTCGAAGACGGTGTCGGCGGTGCTTCGGTCGAGGTTGCCGGTGGGCTCGTCGGCCAATACGCAGGCCGGCTGCGTGACCAGAGCGCGCGCGATCGCCACGCGCTGGCGCTCGCCGCCCGAGAGTTCGGCCGGGCGGTGGTGCAGGCGCTGGCCAAGGCCCACGCTCTCGAGGATCTTCGCGGCCGACTGCGCGGCGGCCTGCTTCTCGACGCGGCGGATCTTCAGTGGCATGGCCACGTTGTCCAGCGCGCTGAACTCGGGCAGCAGGTGGTGAAACTGGTAGACGAAGCCCAGGTGCTGATTGCGCAGCCGCCCCTGCTCGGCCGGATCGGCGTGGGCGATGTCCTTGCCCAGCAGCTCGACCTTGCCGGTGGTGGGCTCGTCGAGCCCGCCCATCAGGTGCAGCAGCGTGCTCTTGCCGGAGCCGGAGGCGCCGACGATGGCCAGCGTCTCGCCAGCGTGCACGTCGAGGTCGATGCCGTGCAGCACGGTCAGGTCGAGCCTGCCCTCGTGGAACCGCTTGGTCAGTCCACGGGCTTTCAGAACAACATCATTGGCGCCGGGCCGCCCCAAGCCAATGGCGGCCCCCTCGGGGGGCAGCGAGGACACGACAGTGCCGAGCGTGGGGGTCATTTCACTCATAACGCAGGGCTTCGGCGGGGTTCACGCGGCTGGCGCGCCAGCTCGGATACAGCGTGGCGACGAAGGCCAGCACCAGGGAAATGATCGCGATGGGCACGATGTCGCTTTGCTGCGGATCGCTGGGCATCTTGCTGATCAGGTAGATGTCCTTCGGCAGGAAGCTCGCATGGAACAGCTGCTCCAGGAAGGGCACGATCACGTCGATGTTGTAGGCGATGCCCAGGCCCAGCAGCAGGCCGGCCACGGTGCCGATCACGCCGACCATCGCACCCTGCACCACGAAGATGCCCATGATGCTGCGCGGCGAGCTGCCCAGCGTGCGCAGGATGGCGATGTCGGCACGCTTGTCGGTCACGGTCATCACGAGCGTGGAGACCAGGTTGAAGGCCGCGACCGCCACGATCAGCGTGAGGATGATGAACATCATGCGTTTCTCGACCTGCACCGCCGCGAACCAGGTCTTGTTCTGGCGCGTCCAGTCGCGGATGAGGAACTCGCCCGGCAGGCTCACGGCCAGCTGGTCGGCCACCTCGCGCGCCTCGTTGAGGTTCTTGAGCTTCAGGCGGATGCCGGTGGGGCCTTCGAGGCGGAACACCTTGGCGGCGTCCTGCTCGTGCACCATGGCCAGCGCGGAGTCGTATTCGTAGTGGCCCGAGTCGAAGGTGCCGACCACGGTGAACTGCTTGAGCCGAGGCACCACGCCCGCCGGCGTGACCTGCCCGCCCGGCGCCACCAGCGTGACCTGGTCGCCCGGCTGCACGAAGAGCGAGCGCGCGAGTTCCGCGCCGAGCACGATGCCGAACTGGCCCGGCACGAGCTTGTCGAAGGTGCCGCGCGAGGCGATGCCGTTGATGTCGGTGACCTCGGGCTCGAGCTTGGGGTCGATGCCGCGCACCAGCGTGCCCTTCATGTCCTCGCCGCGCGCGATGAGCGCCTGCGTGTTGATGAAGGGCGCCGCGCCGACCACCTCGGGGTGCTTGCGCGCCGCCGCCATGATCTGGTCGAGCTGCTGCAGCGCCTGCCCGTCGCGCGAGAAGATCTCGACGTGCGACACCACGCCGAGCATGCGGTCGCGCACTTCCTTCTGGAAGCCGTTCATCACACTGAGCACAATGATCAGCGCCGCCACGCCCAGCGCGATGCCGAGCATCGAGACACCGGAGATGAAGGAGATGAAGCCGTTGCGCCGCGTCGCCCGGCCTGCACGCGTGTAGCGCCAGCCGAGCTGCAGTTCATAAGGAAGTCGCATAGGGTCGGAATTGTGGCATTCCGGGCAAACCTGGGGCTTCCCGGACAATAGGGGGATGGCCGAAACCTCCCCACGCCAATTGCTGATCCCTTTCGCCGGCCGCGGTTCCCCGTCATGCCGCGCGGCCCTCTCCACGCTCAGGCTCCCCAATCTCGAAAACCTGCTCTCGCGGCTCACCCTCGCGGAGACCGACTCGCAGGACGAAAGCACGCGCTCGCCTCCGCATGAACGCGCGCTGGCGCAGGCGCTGGGCATCTCCGCGCCCGACGGCTGCATTCCCTGGGCCGCGCTCGAGGCGCGCCGGCTGGGCATCGCCGCACCGGGCGACACCGAGGGCTGGGGCACCGTCACGCTGTGCAACTGGCAGGTCGGCATCGACGACGTGGTGCTGGGCGATCCGGCCTCCATCGAGATCGACGCCGGCGAGTCGGCCGCGCTGCTGGAAGCCGCCCGCCCCTTCTTCGAGGAGGACGGCATCGCACTGCATGCCTCGCCCGTGCCCGGCCGCTGGCTGGCGCGCGCGGGCATCTTCGACGGGCTGGCCACCGCCTCCATCGACCGCGCCGTGGGCTACCCCGTCTCGCAGTGGTCGCCGCTGGCCGATGCCGCGCGGCCGCTGCGCCGGCTGCAGAACGAGATGCAGATGCTGCTGTACACCCAGCGCGTGAACGACGACCGCGCCGCGCGCGGCGTGCCGCCCATCAACTCCTTCTGGCTCGCCGGCACCGGCGCGCTGATGAACGCAGCGGCAGCAACCGCCGTCGCACCGGCCGCCGACGACTCTCTGCGCACCGCCGCGCTGCGCGACGACGGCATCGGCTGGACCGAGGCCTGGCAGGCGCTCGATGCCGGCCCCGTCGCCGCGCTGCTGGCCGAGTACACGCGCGGCGCGAACGACGTGTCGCTCACGCTGTGCGGCGACCGCGCCTCACAGCGCTACACCGTGCAGCCGCGCGGCCTGGCGCGCTGGGCGAAGAGCCTGTTCGAACGCAAGCGTGCGGCCGGCATACTGGAGGCGCTATGAAAATCATAGCCAGGGACATTCCCCCGCGCACCGTCTGGGCGCTGGAGCAGGCCGGCGTTCATCCGCTGCTGGCGCGGCTGTTCGCGGCGCGCGGCGTGCGTGCCAAGGAAGAACTGGACGACGGCCTCGCGCTGCTGCTGCCACCCGACACCCTGCACGGCACCCGCGAAGCCGCCGCGCTGCTGGCCGACGCCATCGCGCAGGACAAGCGCCTGTGCATCGTCGCCGACTACGACTGCGACGGCGCCACCGCCTGCGCGGTCGGCGTGCGCGGCCTGCGCCTGCTGGGCGCGAAGAACGTGAGCTACCTCGTGCCCGACCGCGTGGTCGACGGCTACGGCCTCACGCCGCCCATCGCCGAGCGCGTGGCCGCGAGCGGCGCCGACATGCTCATCACCGTCGACAACGGCATCGCCAGCGTCGAGGGCGTGGCCGCTGCCAAGGCGCGCGGCCTGCAGGTGCTGGTGACCGACCACCACCTGCCCGGGCCCGAGCTGCCCGCGGCCGACGTGCTGGTCAACCCCAACCAGCCCTGCTGCGGCTTCGAGAGCAAGAGCATCGCCGGCGTCGGCGTGATGTTCTACGTGCTGCTCGCGCTGCGCTCCGAGCTGCGCCGGCGCGGCGTGTTCGACACGCCTGCGCCCGCCGCCGGGCCGCCCCAAGGCGGGCCAGCCTCCCCCTCGGGGAGTGGCGAAGCACACGAAGTGGCAAGCCGGGGGGCAGGCAAACCCCAGCCCAAGCTCGATGCGCTGCTGCCGCTCGTCGCACTGGGCACGGTCGCCGACGTGGTTCGGCTCGATGCCAACAACCGCCGCCTCGTGGCGCAGGGCCTGCGCCGCATCCGCGCGGGAAGCATGCCTGCCGGTGTCGCGGCGCTGTTCAAGGCGGCGGGGCGCAACGCGTCCATCGCCACCACCTTCGACTTCGGCTTCGCGCTCGGCCCGCGCATCAACGCCGCGGGCCGGCTTTCGGACATGACGCTGGGCATCGAATGCCTGCTGACCGACGACGCCGGCCGCGCCGAGGAACTCGCGCGCATGCTCGACGGCATCAACCGCGAGCGGCGCGACATCGAGGGCGGGATGCGCGACCAGGCGCTGCTGCTGGCCGAATCGCTGTTCGCCGCCGATGGCGACGGCATCGAGGCGCCGCCGCCGGCCATCAGCGTGTTCGACGCGGGCTTCCATGAAGGCGTGGTCGGCATCGTGGCCTCGCGCATCAAGGACCGCTTCCACCGCCCCACCTTCGTCTTCGCCGCGAGCGGCGCGCCGGGCAAGGAGCAGGAGCTGAAAGGCTCGGGCCGCTCGATCCCGGGCTTCCACCTGCGCGACGCGCTCGACCTCGTGGCCAAGCGCCATCCGGGCGTGCTGCTGCGCTTCGGCGGCCACGCGATGGCGGCGGGCTGCACCGTCGCGCGCGAGCACTTCGAGACCTTCGAGAAGGGATTCGCGCAGGTCGCGCGCGAGCTGCTGGCCGAATCCGCGCTCACGCGCCAGATCGAGACCGACGGTCCCATCGCACGCGAGTACATGCGTATCGACCTCGTCGACACGCTGCATCGCGAGGTGTGGGGCCAGGGCTTCGCGCCGCCCACCTTCAGCGAGGAGGTTGAAGTGGTGTCGCAGCGGCTGGTGGGCGAGAAGCACCTGTCGCTCAAGCTCAGGCACCAGGGCCAGCCCATCGACGCGATGTGGTTCAGCCACACCGAGCCGCTGCCGCCGAAGGTCAAGCTGGCGTTCCGGCTCGACGCCGACGAGTGGCAGGGGGTGCGGCGGCTGCGCTTCCTGGTGGAAGGCGCGGAGTTCTAGCGGAAGGTCCGGCGCTTCCAGCCGGACAGCTTCCAGGCTGTCTACAACGGCAGCAAGGCCTTCATCGACTCGTTCGCGATGGCGCCGCGCAACGAGCTCAAGGGCACGGGCGTGTCGGTCACCTGCCCGATGCCCGGCGTGACCCGCACCCGATTACCGCAGGCGTGAGAACGGCCGCGGGGCCAGCTACGATCGGCGACCTCCTTCCCGAAGCCGACCGGATGCCGCCCAGCCTTCGCCCCGTCTCAGCCAACCTTCACCTTCACCCCCGCCCATGCAGGCCGGCATGAGTCTTGGCGTGCTCGCCGGCCTGATGGTCTGCGGCCTGGTGCTGCTGCTGGTGTCCGGCAGCGCCCGCATGCATGCCTGGTACGTGCTGGCCTGTGGCTTCGCGCTCGCGGGCTTCGCACTGCTGGATCGCTTTTCGCCCGATGGGCCGCGAGCTCATTGGGCCGCACTCCTGCTGATGCTCTGGGCCGGATGCCGCCTGGAGTTCTCGCGGCAATTGCTGCGGCTGCCGAAGTTCACGCCGCGCCTGGACCGCGTCGCGCTGGGCTTTCTCGCCGCGCTGGCGCTGGCCGCTCTCTATTGCGCCATCGAGGCCCGCCTGCCCTGGCTGCTGCGCGTGCTGCAGGTGCTGGTTGCGGCTTCCACCGTGACGCTCGTCGCAGGCGCCATCTCAGTGCGCCGCCGCGCGCCGTGGCCTGCGCTGCTCTTCTGCGTGGGCGCGGCGCTGCTGCTGGCGGGCGTCTCGGCGGCGCATCTTCCGGCCTGGGGCGTGGCGCCCTGGACACCGGGCCATGCAAGCCTCGCGCAGGCCGCGGTCATCGCAGAGCTCGCGCTGCTCGCGGTGGCCGCCGCCATGCGCATCCGCGAAGAAAGAGCCGTCGAGGCGCACGCTCAATCGCTCCTGGCGGCGCCGGGCATCGACGCGCTCACCGGTGCGGCCAGCGAGGCCGGCTTCGAGCTGCGCGGCGAGGAATGGCTGCGCGAGGACCGCAGCTTCTCGCTGATGCTGATCGGACTGAACGATTTCGACGCGGTGTACGAACGCCATGGCCAGACAGGCGGCGATGCGGTGCTGGCAGCCATCGCCCATCGCCTGCGCGAGCAGCTGCGCGCCGACGACATGGTGGCGCGACTCGGCGCCGACAGCTTCGCGATCCTGCTGGTCGGCGTGCCGCCGCGGCAGAAGCTCGCGGAGATGGCGATCCGCATCGAGACCGCCGGTGCGCGGCCCGTGGCCTATGAAGGCCGGCTGCTCGCGGGCGGCGAACTCAGCATGGGCATCGCCAGCCATCCCGGCGACGGCGACACGCTCGGCAGCCTGCTCGAAGCGGCCGAGCGCGCGCTGGCGCACTGCAAGCGGCAGCGCATGGGACCGGCCTACGCCTTCGCGAGCGAGCTCGGGCGCACCGCCTGAATGATTTCTTCGTAATCCTCGCGCGCCTGCTGGCGCCTTGAACGAAATCTTCCTGCCGACGAAGGCCCCGCAAGGGTCTGGCCTTCACGCCGGCCCCTTATCCTCGGCGGCGACCCGGCGGAAGGAACGACCCGCAGCGCGATCGCCGACCGCTCTTCATCGATTCACAGGAGGACGTCTTTTTCATGCGCCGTTTTGAACTGATCGAAGGAACCGCCAGCAAATTCTGGGAGATCGAACAGGCAGACACCGAACTCAACATCCGCTGGGGCCGCATCGGCACCGCGGGCCAGAGCCAGACCAAGTCGTTCGCCGACGCCACCAAGGCCGCGGCCGCGCTGACCAAGCTGGTGAACGAGAAGACCGGCAAGGGCTACGGCGAAGTCGGCGTGGACTCCGGTGCTGCCATCGGCAAGACCGAGGCGAAGCCGAAGGCCGAGGCGGCGACACCCAAGACGGAAGCGAGCGCACCGGCATCCGCGGCGACGGCCGAAGCGGCGCCGGCGACGCAGGAAACCGCAGCTCCCACCGAAAGCATCGACACGCAGGCCGACCGCGCCTTCGAGGCGGTGCGCGCGCAGCTCGAAGCCGACCAGCTCAAGCCCACCGACGCGCTGTCGGCCGCGATGCTCAAGCGCCAGCACGGCGTGAGCGAACAGGCCGCTGCGCTGGCCTTCAAGCGCCTCAAGGACCAGGGCCTGCTCTCCGGCTGGGGCACCACCGCCACGCCGGGCAAGCACGCCCAGAAGATCGCACGCCAGCTCGGCGCCGAGGCTGCGACCGGCGCCGCCGATGCAGCAGTCGTGCTGCCCTCCGCTTCCGATGCGGCCGGCAGCGCCGACACGCCGCCGTGGCTGGCCGCCGGCACGCCGATCCGCTTCACGCCCGAGATGCGGCGGGAGGCCTTCGCGTCGCGTCGCTTCCCGCAACCGGTGGAGAACCGCAGCACGACGGCCGCGTGGTACCTCGCGCAGCGCAAGCTCGAAGCTTCGATCGACCTCGACGGCACCGACGCCGCGCTGCGCCCCGCCGCGCAGCGCATGCTCGATCGCTTGGGCGCGCAGGCCGCCAGCACAGCGCCGGGCGCGGATACCGAGGCCGACGCGCTGATGCTCGCGCTGGCGCTCGGCACCTCGGGCTACTACGGCGAAAGCGAGCCGGCCGAGGCCATCGTCGACTACCTGGTCGCGCAGTACGGCCTGGTCGATGCCGTCGGCGTGCTGCTCGACGCGCAGCGCGTGCAGGTCGAGACCGACTACAACCACGGCACCAAGAGCCGCAAGAGCCGCTTCACGAGCAGCGTAACCCGCCCGATGAGCAACGGCTGGCGCGGCCCGCTGGGCCAGGGCGAGCAGGCCGTGCGGCGCCACCTGGCCGCGGCACCGCAGGAGGCGTGGCAGCAAGCCCGCGACCGGATCGAGACGGCCCTGCCGCAGCTGCATGCGAGCCGCCGCCCGATCATCGCGATGCTGCTGCCCGATGCGCCCGAAATCTCCAACGCGCTGGCGCACTCCCTCGCGGCCGAGAAGGACACGCCCGAGACACTGCACTGGCTGACGCTCACCGCCACCGAGCCCGCGGCGATCGCGCTTGCCGCGAAGACGCGCGTGGGCTACTCCACCGGCTTCTGGGGCCACGACAACATGGTCGCCACGCTGATCCAGGAACGCGGCATCGATGCCGTCGAAGGCCTGGAGCGCGGCGCCGCCAGCGACGAGGCCGGCGACGGGCTCGCGGCCATCGGCACGCCCGAGGCGGTGCAGGCGCTCGCGCGCGTGGCCGGCAGCTCCAAGGCGGCGCTCGCGCGCTTCTCGCTCTCGGTCGACCGCTGGCCGCAGGCGGCGCTGGTGGCGCTGTCGCGGCTGGTCGCCGCCGGCGGCAAGGACGCCAATCTCGTCACGCCCAGCCTCACGCGCCTGCTGCGCGCGCACGCGGGCCTGGTCGACGGCCTTCGGCCCTGGCTCGACGCCGGCGCGCAGGCCGTCATCGACCGCCAGCTCGCGCTGCTGGCCGGCCCTGCCGAGGTGGCCGGCGCCGACGAGCTTCCCGGCGTGCTGGCCTCGCCGCCATGGCTGGCGAAGGTGCAGAAGAAGGCGGCCGGCGCGCTGGCGCTGGAGCCGCTGGCGCTCGCGCCCGTCGAGCGCTGGGACGAGGCGGCGCGCGCGAACGCGCTGAGCGCCAACTCGTGGCAGCAGAGCCGCCACGCGAGCGCGCGACAGGACGTGCGCGTGCTGCTCGACGAGCTGGGCTTCGACCGCAGCAAGAAGCAGCTGCACCCGATGAACGAAGCCGCCGTCGCCGCAGTCGCTGCCGGCGATGCCGATGCGCTGATCGCCGCATGGCGCGCGATGGTGGTCGAGCGCAAGAAGGAGCGCTACTACTGGTTCCGCTTCCAGTCGACCTACGCGGCAATGTTGCCGGCCGCCGTGGGCGTGCCTTTCTGGAACGCGATCGCCGGCGAGGCCGAGGACTACGGCATCGGCCACATCCTCGCGACGCACGGCCTGGCGGTGCTGCCGGGGCTGCTGTCGATGGTGCGCGCCAAGCCGGGCGAGAACCTCTCGTTCGCGCTCTACTACGGCACGCCCGAACTCGCGCTGCCCGCCGCGCGCGCCTTCGCCAAGCTCAAGACGCTGCGCGCCACGGGCCGCGAGTGGCTGCTCAAGTTCCCCGAGCACGCCGCCTGCGGGTTGATCGCGCCCGCGCTGGGCAAGGCCGGCGAGGCGCGCGACTGCGCCGGCTCGGCGCTGCGCCTGCTGCAGGCCAACGGCCACGAGGCGCTGCTGCTCGAAGTCGCCGGCCGCTACGGCAGGCCCGAGGTGGTGGAGGCGCTGCGCGCCGTGCTCGACGAGAGCCCGCTCGACCGCTTTCCCACCAAGCGCGCGAAGCTGCCCGAGTTCTGGCAGCCGCGCGGCTGGCGCCGCCCTGTGCTGAAGAACGGCAAGGCGCTGCCCGACGACGCGCTGGAGCACCTGGGCCAGATGCTCACCTTCCCGACCAACGAAGAGGTCTACGGAGGCATCGCCGTGGTCAAGGAAGCCTGCGACGCCGCCTCGCTCGCCGACTTCGCTTGGGACGCCTTCACCGCATGGCTGGAGGCCAGCGGCCCGAGCAAGGAAGGCTGGGCCCTCACCAGCCTGGGCCACCTGGGCAACGACGACACCGCGCGCAAGCTCACGCCCTTCATCCGCGCCTGGCCCGGCGAGGCTTCGCACGCGCGCGCCGTCACCGGCCTCGACGTACTCGCCAACATCGGCAGCGACGTGGCGCTGATGCTGCTCAACGGCATCGCGCAGAAGGTCAAGTTCAAGGGCCTGCAGGACAAGGCGCGCGAGAAGATCGACGCCATCGCCGAGGCGCGCGGCCTGAGCACCGAGGAGCTCGAGGACCGGCTCGCGCCCGACCTCGGCCTCGACGAGCAGGGCACCATGCGGCTGGACTTCGGCCCTCGCGCCTTCAAGGTGGGCTTCGACGAGACGCTCAAGCCCTACGTGCGCGAGATCGGCGCCGACGGCGTGGCCGGCGCGCGCCTGCCCGACCTGCCGAAGCCCAAGAAGACCGACGACGCCGAGCTGGGCAAGGAAGCCGTCGAGCGCTTCAAGCTGCTCAAGAAGGACGCGCGCACCATCGCCAGCCAGCAGCTGCTGCGCCTCGAAGTCGCGATGTGCACCCGCCGCCGCTGGACGCCCGAGGTGTTCCGCACCTTCCTGGTCGAGCATCCGCTGGTGCGCCACCTGGTGCAGCGCCTGATCTGGGGCGTGTACGAGGTGGCCGGCGGCGGCAGCTACGGCGGCACGCTCAAGGCCTGCTTCCGCGTGGCCGAGGACGGCAGCTGCACCACGGCCGAGGACGACGCTTTCGAGCTGCCCACGGGCGAGAACATCCGCATCGGCGTGCCGCACGCGCTCGAACTGCCGCCCGCCGATGCCGCGGCCTTCGGCCAGGTGTTCGCCGACTACGAGTTGCTGCAGCCCTTCGCGCAGATCGGCCGCGACGTCTACACGCTGACCGAGGAAGAAAAGGGCAGCAACAAGCTCGAACGCTGGAAGAAGGCCAAGGTGCCCACCGGCCGCGTGCTCGGCCTGGTCAACAAGGGCTGGCGCCGCGGCGAGGCGCAGGACGGCGGCGGCATCTGGTACTTCACCAAGCCGCTGGGCACCGACCGCGTGATCGAGCTGTACCTCGACCCGGGCATCATCGTCGGCATGGTCGACGAGTACCCCGAACAGGAACTCGGCGAAGTGCAGGTCGGCAAGCCTTCGGGCTGGGGCAACATGCAGAACGCGGAGACGCTGAACCAGCTCGATCCGATCTCGGCGAGCGAACTCATTCGTGACATGGAAGGCCTTCGCGCCTGAACGACCAGATGGCCACCGCAAGCAAGACATCCAAGGACACCACCCCCGCCGCGCTGCAGCGCCCGCCGGCGGAAATCCTCTACGCCGACCAGCTCGCCCGCCTGCGCGCGAAGGACAAGGACCCGCACCCGCCGGGCTGGGCGCTGAGCCTGAAGGCCGCGCGCTCGTTCATCCTGGGCGACGCGGCGCTCGACATCGCGCCGAAGATCGTCGCGCCCGTGGCCAGCATCGAGCGCATGCTGGTCACGCTGGCCACCGGGCGCGGGCTGATGCTGGTGGGCGAGCCGGGCACCGCGAAGTCGATGCTGTCGGAGCTGCTGGCCACGGCCATCTCGGGCATCTCGACGCTCACCATCCAGGGCGGCGCATCGATCACCGAGGACCAGATCAAGTACGGCTGGAACTACGCGCTGCTCATCAACGAGGGACCGAGCCCGCGCGCGATGGTGCCGGCGCCGCTGTACACGGGCATGCAGCAGGGCCAGGTGGTGCGTTTCGAGGAAATCACCCGCGCGCCGCTCGAAGTGCAGGACTGCCTGCTGGGCATGCTCTCCGACCGCGTGATGGCGGTGCCCGAGCTCTCGGGCGAGCACGGCATGCTCTATGCGCGCGAGGGCTTCAACATCATCGCCACCGCCAACACGCGCGACCGCGGCGTGAACGAGATGAGCGCGGCGCTCAAGCGCCGCTTCGACTTCGAGACCGTGTTCCCCATCCTCGACTTCGACCGCGAGCTGGCGCTGGTACAGGAATCGTCGGCGCGGCTGCTCGCGCAGAGCGGCATCCCGAAGACGGTGCCCGAGCCCGTGCTGGAGCTGCTGGTGTCGACCTTCCGCGACCTGCGCGGAGCGCCCGCGAAGGGCGATGGCGGCGGCAGCAGCAGCGGCGACGGGGCCATGGACCGGCTCACCGCCGTGATGTCGACCGCGGAAGCCGTGAACGTGGCCCACGCGGTGGGCGTGCGCGCGTGGTTCCTCGAACAGCGCGAAGGCTCGCCCGCGGACCTGGTCGATTGCATCGCCGGCACGGTGGTCAAGGACAACGCGGACGACCGCGCGAAGCTGCGGCGCTACTTCGAGCAGAAGGCGGCCAAGCGCAGCGGGACGCACTGGCGCGCCTACTACGAGGCTCGCCACAGACTGCCGTGATATGAGCAAACCCCCAGGCTTCGCGCACTTCGTGTCGCTTCGCCAACCCCCTTGCAGGGGGCAACACCAGCGGCCCGGCAGAGCCGGTTCCGCGGTGTTCCGCGAAGGGCCTTCGCTTCGCTTGGCGCACCATCGGTGACGAGGATGAGCGAATCACCACACATCGTCGGCGTGCGCCACCACAGCCCCGCGTGTGCGCGGCTGGTGGCCGAGCGCATCCGTGCGCTGCGGCCCATGTACGTGCTCATCGAAGGCCCGGCCGACTTCAACGAACGGCTCGACGAGCTCTACCTGCAGCACAGCCCGCCGGTGGCGATCTACAGCTATCTGTCGAGCGACCGCACGCACCGCGGCTCGTGGTCGCCCTTCGCCGAGCATTCGCCCGAGTGGCAGGCGCTGCAGGTGGCGCGCGAGGTGGGTGCCGCCGTGCGCTTCATCGACCTGCCGGCCTGGCACGACGCCTTCTCGCGCATGGAGAACCGCTATGCCGACGTGGCCGACCATGAACACGAGGAACGCGCCGAGGCCTACGAGCGCGCGCTGACCGAGAAGCTCTCGGTGCAGGGCCGCGATGCGCTGTGGGACCACCTGTTCGAGGACGGCTGCGACGTGGCCGAGCTCGCGCAGCGCCTGTCCACCTACTTCGATCACCTGCGCGGCCAGGACCCCGGCTCGCTGGGCAACCAGGCGCGCGAAGCCATGATGGCGCGCTGGATCGCCTGGGCGATGGCGCAGCCGGGCGAACCCGGCCGTGCGCAGGCGCTGGTGGTGTGCGGCGGCTATCACGCGCCGGCGCTCGCGCGGCTGTGGCAGGGCCTGCCCGCCACGCTGCCCGAGACGCCGCAGCCCTCGCCCGAGACCACCGACGAGGACGAAGACGAGTCGCAGCCAGCCCAGCCGCCGGGCCCGCAGGCCCCTCTGCGCTTCGGCTCCTACCTCGTGCCCTACACCTTCAAGCGCCTGGACGCCTTCGCGGGCTACGCCTCGGGCATGCCGTCGCCCGCCTACTACCAGTGGGTGTGGGACCACGGCCCCGAGGGCGCCGCGCACCGCGCGCTGCAGCTGGTGATGCAGCGCCTGCGCGACAAGAAGCTGCCCGCCTCCACCGCCGACCTCATGGCAGTGCACCTGCGCGCCCAGGGACTCGCGCGGCTGCGCGGACACGACAAGCCGCTGCGCTCCGACTGGCTCGACGCGCTGGCCGGCGCGGTGGTGAAGGACGCGCTCGATGCGCCGCTGCCCTGGACCTATCGCGGCAGGATCCGTCCCGGCACCGATCCCGTGCTGGTCCAGGCCATGGACGTGCTGGCCGGCGACACCGTCGGCCGCCTCGCGCCCGGCACGCCGCAGCCGCCGCTGGTGGCCGCCGTGCAGGCCGAGCTGGGCGCACACGGCATCGCGCTGCGAGGCCAGCTCAAGCTCGACCTGCTCGCCGAAACCGACCGCGCGAGGAGCCGCTTGCTGCATCGCCTCGCCATCCTGCGGCTGCCCGGCGTGCGGCGCACGCAGGGGCCGAAGCTCGCGATGTCGGGCGAACGCACCGAGCTGTGGTCGCTTTCCGAGCCGCTGGAGCAGCAGGCCGCGCTGATCGAGGCAGGTGCCTGGGGCGCGAGCCTGCACGACGCGGCACGCGCCCGGCTCGAAGACGACCTGCGCCAGGCCCGGGGCCGCATCGGCCCGCTGGCTGAAGGCCTCAACCAGGCCGCCTGGGCGGGGCTTTCCGCGCTGAGCGACACGCTGCTGCGCGAGCTGCGCGGTGCGATCGCCGCCGAGCCGCGCTTCGAGGCGCTGGGCCCTGCCCTTTCGGTGCTGCATACGCTGCTGCGCCACGGCCAGATGCTGGGCATGGCCGACGCGCCGGTGCTGCGCGTGGTGATCGAGTCGGGCTTCGACCGCGCGCTGTGGCTGCTGGAGCCGCCCGCGGCCATCGCGCCGGCCGACATGCAGTCGCACCTCGAAGGGCATCTGGCACTGCGCCGCATGGTGGCCGACGCGCTGGCGCATGCGCAGGATCATTCCAACGCGCAGCCGCTCCTCGACCTGGAGTCGGCGCGCGCGCTCGCCGTGTGGCAGCGCAAGGCCGCCGACCCCGCCGCGGCGCCCGTGAGCCGCGGTGCGGCGCTGGGCGCCACGCTGAGCCTGGCCGGCCGTACCGACGATCCGCATGCGCAGGGCGAGAGCGGCGCGGCCGAGGCCATGCAGCTGCTGCAGTCGCTGCCCCCGCCGGTGCTCGGCGATGCGCTCACCGGGCTTCTGGCGCTCGCGCGCGAGCAGCTCGCTTCGGAGCCCGCCTTCGTCGCTGGCATGGACCGCACCGTGCAGGCCCTGGACAACGCCGATTTCGTGCGCGCCATGCCCAGCCTGCGCGCCGCCTTCGCCTGGCTGCCGCCGCAGGAGCGCGGCCTGCTCGCCGACCAGGTGCTCACGCTGCACGACGCCACGCACCTCTCGCGCCGCACCCTCACCGCCCACCGCAGCGGCGAAGCCCCGCCCGAACAGCTGGCCGAAGCCCGCCGCGTGGAGGACGCGGTGTTCGCGCGCCTGGCCGCCTGGGGCGTGACGCTGGAAGAACAAGAAAAAGACATCGAGAAAGCCCCTCGCCCATGAGCCTCGACATTCCCGATCCGCTGCAACGCTGGCGCCTGCTGCTGGGCGATCCGGCCGAATCGGCCTGCGGCGGACTGAGCGCCGAGGCGCAGGCCGCCGACGCCGCGCTCGACTGGCTCTACGGCCGCGACACCGACCGCGAAAGCCGCGGCGAACGCAGCGCGGGCCTGGGCCCCTCGGCTCTGAGCACGCCGGACTGGATCAACACCATCCACACGCTCTTCCCGAAGGAAGTGATCGAGCGGCTGGAGCAGGACGCGGTCGAGCGCTACGGCATCGACGAGGTCGTGACCAACCTCGAAGTGCTGGAGCGCATCGAGCCTTCCGAATCGCTGCTGCGCGCGGTGCTCCACACCAAGCACCTGATGAACCCCGAGGTGCTGGCCGCCGCGCGCAAGCTGGTGGCCGAGGTGGTGCGCCGCATCATGGAGAAACTCGCCACCGAAGTGCGCCAGGCCTTCAGCGGCAGCCGCGACCGGCGCCGCCGCTCGCGCATGAAGGTGGCGCGCAACTTCGACTTTCGGCAGACGCTGGCCGCTAACCTGCACCGCTACGACCCGCAGCGCCGCAAGCTCTACGTGGAGCACCCGATCTTCATCAGCCGCACGAAGCGGCATGCTGAGCCGTGGGACATCGTCCTGCTGATCGACCAGAGCGGCTCGATGGTCGATTCGGTGATCCACAGCGCGGTGATGGCCGCCTGCCTGTGGCAGCTGCCCGGCATGCGCACGCGCCTCGTGGCCTTCGACACGGCAGTGGTCGACCTGACGGCCGACGTCTCCGACCCCGTGGAGCTGCTGATGAAAGTGCAGCTCGGCGGCGGCACCGACATCGCGAAGGCGGTGGCGTATGCGCAGTCGCTGGTCGCCAACCCGGCGAAGAGCATCGTGGTGCTGGTGAGCGACTTCTACGAGGGCGGCAGCGAATACGAGCTGGTGCGGCGCGTGAAGGCGCTGGTCGAATCCGGCGCCAAGGTGCTCGGGCTGGCCGCGCTCGACTCGAACGCCGAGCCCAACTACGACCGCGAGATGGCCGCGCGCCTGGTGCGCGAAGGCGCGCAGATCGGCGCGATGACGCCGGGCCAGCTCGCAGGCTGGCTGGCAGAGAAGGTGCAGGGATGAGCGGCGCCAGCATCGCATCGTCGTCGAGGGCCGACCTGCTCGAGCTCACGCCGGAGGCGCTCACCGCGCTGGCCAACGCCGGCTTCGTCAAGCGCGCGCAGAAGGACGTGGCGGCCGGCCTGCTGCCCAAGCTCGAGACCGGCGCCGACGGCACGGTGCAGGCACAGTTCGACGATGGCGTGCGCACCAGCCTGCCGCCGGGGCGCACGCTGCGCGATGCGCAGTGCAGCTGCCCCGCGAGCGGCATGTGCAGGCATCGGGTGATGCTGGTGCTGGCCTATCAGGCGCTGGCGAAGGCGAATGCAACGCCGGCGGAAGCCGGCGCATCGATCGCCTCCGCCGAAGCCTCGCCTCCCGAGCCAGAGACCGCGTGGAGCCCCGCGCAGTTCGACGATGCCGCCCTGGCCGCGAGCTTCGCCCCATCCGTGCTCGATCAGGCCGCGAAGCTCGCCGCCGCGCGGCCCGTGGTCGGCGTGCAGGCCTGGCGCAGCGCGAGCGCGCCGCCCGTCGCGCGCCTGCCGATGTGCAGCGTGCGTTTCTTCTCGCGCAGCTCGCTGGTCCATGCGCGCTGCGACTGCAAGCAGGGCGGCGGCTGCGCTCATGTGGTGATCGCGCTGTGGGCGTTCCGCCAGGCCGGTGCGCTGGAGCCGGGCTCGGCGGAAGTGATGGTCGAGGTGCAGCCGGTCGCGTCGTCCGAAGAAGACGCGGCCGCTTCGCCGGCGCCCTCCGTGATGCAGGGCGAGGCTGCCGCCGCGCTGCGCTCCGGCATCGACGCCCTGCTGCTGTCGCTGTGGCTCGACGGATCGAGCCAGCCGGCGATGGCGCTGGCCGCCCGCTTCGAGGCCGTGCGCGAACAGGCCCGCACGCTGGGCTGGAGCTGGGTCGACGACGCGCTCGACGAACTCTGGCAGCTCCTGCAGGCGCAACAGGCGCGCAGCAGCCGCTTCGACCCGCTGCGCCTGCTGCGCGTGACGACCGAGCTGTGGGCGCGGCTGCGCGCGGCGGCGCATGCCGCGCGGCCGCCCGAAGGCACCAGCCGGCCCACGCTGCCGGCCAGCCAGATCCTCGGCATCGGCGTGAAGGGCGAAGTCGCGCTCGACCATCTGCGGCTGGTCTCGCTCGGCGCCGAACTCTGGTCCGACGAGACGGCGGAGGGCGCAAGCATCCTCTTCGCCGACCCCGACACCCAGAACGTGACCGTGCTGGAGCGCCAGTGGTCGCGCGCCGCCGATGCCGCCGCAGGCGGTGCCGCGCCCAGCCTCATGAACCGTCGCGTCGCGGGTTTTCCGCTGCGCCAGCTGGCGAGCGGACAGGTCATCACCAAGACCGCGACCCGGCGCGCCAACGGGCTGGTCGACATCACGGCCGGCGCGCGGCAGACGGGCGTGCTACCGCTCTCACCCAAGTCGTGGGACGACCTCGTCGCGCCGCTGAGACAAGGCAGCGTGGCCGCATTGGTGGCACACCTGCGCGAGGCGCAGCCGGATTTCGTCAAGCCCAGGCAGGCCGCGAGCGGTGCTTCCGCCGGCGCCTCGGGCCAGTTGCACGTGGTGGCCTTCGAGCGCATGGAGGTGGCGTCGTGCCATTGGGACGCCGCTGCCCAGGTGCTCCATGCGCGGCTGGGGCAATCGCCGGCAACGGACGACGAAAACGACACGAGCCCGCACGAGAACGATGCGCCATCGCTGCTGCACCTGGCGCTGCCCCATCGCGCAGTCACCCCCGGCGCCGTCGACGCACTGGCCCGCACCCTGGCCGGCGAGCACGGCGCACTGCGCGCAGTGGCGGGCACGGTGCATCTGCAGGGCGATCAGGCCATCATGCAGCCGCTGACCCTGCTCACCGAACAGCGCGCCGTGGTGCTCCAGGTCGAGACCGCCGCGCCGCAGCCGCTGGGCCTGCAAAGCGACATCGAGGAGGTGCCCGCGCTCAACGCACTGGCCGGCGACACCCTGGAACTGCTGGCCCTGTGGCTGCGCCAGGGCCTGCGCCACCAAAGCGGCGGCGCGCTGTCGCGGGCACAGGCTCAGGTGCAGCGGCTGAAGCAGGCCGGCCTGGGGCGCAGCGCAGCGCTGCTGGGGACGGTGCTGGAGAACATGCGCTCGGCCCAAAGGCCGGCGCTGGTGGCGCAGCTGGCGATGCTGGGGTTGGCGATGCAGGGGGTGGCGCAGTCGGCCTCGGCATGAGCCAGGAAAAGAAGAAAACCCCTGAGCCCATTCAGGACTCAGGGGTTTCTTGCTTGGTGCCGCTTGTCGGAATCGAACTGACGACCTTCCGCTTACAAGGCGGGTGCTCTACCAATTGAGCTAAAGCGGCTGAATTCCAGTACGTGATTCTAGTGGCGCCGCCGACCGGTCCGGCCGGGCACCGATCGCCACGCGCGCCTGCCTGTTGCTTACTTGATCCGCTTGAGCGACGGTCGGGTGCCACCACCGGATGGCGGTCGCGGCGGCTCGTCCGGGGAATCTGCATCGACCGTCTCGCTGCCGTCCTCGCCCGTCACCAGGTGGACGATCTTGCCGGCATCGCCTTCGGGGGCGCCACTGCCGCCGCGGGAAGCATCACGCAGCGGCGAGCGTGCGGGTGCCTGGGCGGGAGCCGGCGCATCGGCATGGCCCTCTTGGGGAGCAGCCGGAGCCGGCGCGGGAAACGCCATGCCCTGCCCGTTCTCGCGCGCATAGATCGCGATCACGCGCCCCACCGGTACGCTGATTTCACGCGCCGTGCCCGCAAAGCGGGCCTTGAACTCGATGAAGTCGTTGCCGAGCTTAAGCGAGCTGGTCGCGTCGAAGCTGATGTTGAGCACGATCTCGCCGTTCTTCACGTACTCGCGCGGAACCTGGACGGTCTCGTCGACCTGCACCGCGACGTAGGGCGTGAAGCCGTTGTCGGTGCACCATTCGTACAGCGCCCGGATGAGGTATGGGCGGGTGGATGACGACTCGAGCGCGTTGATCATGAAATTGGTACCAAACAATCGCGAAATCGCGGCCTCGAATCGGCCACCGTCTCTTCGCGGAACACCGCGGAACCGGCTTTGCCGGACCGCTGGTGCTGCCCCCGGAAGGGGGTTGGCGAAGCGACACGAAGTGCGCGAAGCCTGGGGGCGATCTTAATTACTTTCGCATGACCTTTTCGGACGGGGTCAGTGCTTCGATGTAGGCCGGGCGCGAGAAGATGCGCTCGGCGTACTTCAGCAGCGGCGCAGCGTTCTTGCTGAGGTCGATGCCGTAGTAGTCGAGGCGCCACAGCAGCGGCGCGATGGCCACGTCGAGCATCGAGAAGTTGTCGCCCAGCATGTACTTGTTCTTGAGGAACACGGGCGCCAGCTGCGTGAGGCGGTCGCGGATGTGCGAGCGGGCCTTTTCGAGCGCCTTCTCGTTGCCCTTGGTGGTGCGGTTCTCGAGGGTCGAGACGTGCACGAAGAGTTCCTTCTCGAAGTTGAGCAGGAACAGGCGCACGCGGGCGCGGTCGACCGGGTCGCCGGGCATCAGCTGCGGGTGCGGGAAGCGTTCGTCGATGTACTCGTTGATGATGTTCGACTCGTACAGGATCAGGTCGCGCTCGACCAGGATCGGCACCTGGCCGTACGGGTTCATCACGCTGATGTCTTCGGGCTTGTTGTAGAGATCGACGTCGCGGATCTCGAAGTCCATGCCCTTTTCGAACAACACGAAGCGGCAGCGGTGGGAAAAGGGGCAGGTCGTTCCTGAATACAAGACCATCATGGCGAGAGACTCCTAAAAATCAAAAAGAGTGGGTCGCGTTGGCAACCCACTCTGTGGGACCGGACACCCGAAGGTATCCGGTCGGCGTGCACGGAACTACTTGACGTCTTTCCAGTACGAGGCGTTCAGCCGCCACACGAACACCACCGACATGACCAGGAACAGCAGCACCCACACGCCGATGCGCACGCGGGTGTTCTGAGCCGGCTCGGCCATCCATTGCAGGTAACTCACAAGGTCGCCGACCGCATTGTCGAACTGCACGGGCGTCATGGTGCCGGGAGTGACTTGCTCCCAGCCCTTGAACACCTCGGTTTCGTGGCCGTGCTGTTCGACCTTGGTGTAGACCGGGCGGCGCTCGCCTTGCAGTTCCCACAGGGGGTTCGGCATGGCGACGCTCGGGAACAGCAGGTTGTTCCAGCCGGTGGCCTTGGTTTCGTCGCGGTAGTAGGTGCGAAGGTAGGTGTAGAGATAGTCGGCGCCGGTGCCTCCGTGGCCGGCACGCGAGCGCGCGACCAGCGTGAGGTCGGGCGGCGTGGTGCCGAACCAGTCCTTGGCCTGGCGCGCGTCGATGTTGGCCTTCATGGTCTCACCGACCTTGTCGGTGGTGAACAGAAGGTTGTCCTTGATCTGCTGCTCGGTGATGCCGATGTCCTGCAGGCGGTTGTAGCGCATGAAGGCGGCCGAGTGGCAGTTCAGGCAGTAGTTGACGAACAGCTTGGCGCCGTTCTGCAGCGCGCTCACGTCGTTCGTCTTGTTGGGTGCCTTGTCCCACGCGATGCCGCCGGACTCGGCCGACGCCGCTGCGGAGAAGGTCAGGCCCAGCGCGAGACCCAGTACAGCGAGCCAGCCGGAAATGCTTTTCTTCATCGTGTTTCTCTCAGCTCTCTTGGCTTCTGGTTCTCATCAATGGGCGGCGAAGACCACGCGCTCGGGCACGGTCTTGAATTCGCCCTTGCGGCTCCACCACGGCATCAGCAGGAAGAAGCCGAGGTACACGAGCGTGCCGATCTGCGAGATGGTCTGCGCGATGTCCAGCTTGAACGAGCCGATGCCCAGCTCGCCCCACACGCCGGGAGGCTGGATGCCCAGGTAGCCGAGGATCAGGAAGAAGAACACGAAGAGGCCGTACACGTACTTGTGCCAGCCCGGACGGTAGCGGATCGACTTGACTTCGCTGTGGTCGAGCCAGGGCAGGAAGAACAGGATGATGACCGAGCCGCCCATGACGACCACGCCCCAGAACTTGGCGTCGAAGGTCTTGAGCAGGAAGATCACCACGGCGGCCGCGACGATGATCGCGATCTTCAGGCCCGTGCCCGACTTGCCCTTGACGAAGTTCCAGATCGCGGCCACGGCGATGATCAGCGAGAACACGTTGACCATGTCGTCGGTGGTCGCGCGCAGCATCGAATAGAACGGCGTGAAGTACCACACCGGGGCGATGTGGTTCGGCGTCTTCAGCGAGTCGGCCGGGATGAAGTTGTTGTATTCGAGGAAGTAGCCGCCTGCCTCGGGGGCGAAGAAGATCACCGCCGAGAAGATCGTGAGGAACACCACCACGCCGAAGATGTCGTGCACGGTGTAGTACGGATGCGACGGAATGCCGTCCAGCGGATGGCCGTCGGGGCCGCGCTTGGCCTTGATCTCGATGCCGTCGGGGTTGTTCGAGCCCACTTCGTGCAGCGCGATCAGGTGGGCGACCACCAGGCCGAGCAGCACCAGCGGCACGGCGATCACGTGGAAGCTGAAGAAGCGGTTCAGCGTGGCGTCGCTCACCACGTAGTCGCCGCGGATCAGCAGGGCCAGGTCGGGACCGACGAACGGGATGGCGGCGAACAGGTTCACGATCACCTGGGCGCCCCAGTAGGACATCTGGCCCCAGGGCAGCAGGTAGCCCATGAAGGCCTCGGCCATCAGGCACAGGAAGATCGCGCAGCCGAACACCCAGATCAGCTCGCGCGGCTTGCGGTAGCTGCCGTACATCAGGCCGCGGAACATGTGCAGGTACACCACGATGAAGAACGCCGATGCGCCCGTCGAATGGATGTATCGGATCAGCCAGCCCCACGGCACGTCGCGCATGATGTACTCGACCGATGCGAACGCCTGGTTCGCGTCGGGCTTGTAGTGCATGACCAGGAAGATGCCGGTGACGATCTGGATCACCAGGACCAGCATCGCCAGCGAGCCGAAGATGTACCAGAAGTTGAAGTTCTTCGGCGCGTAGTACTTGCCCCACTGGTCGTTCCACAGCTTGCTCAGCGGGAAGCGATTGTCGACCCAGTTCAGCAGCTTGGCGCCGGCGGGTGCGTTGGGGGAGATCTCGTGGAATTCAGCCATGTTCTTCTTCCGCCTCAGGCCTTCTTGGAGTCTTCACCGATCAGGAGCTTGGTGTCCGACAGGTACATGTGCGGCGGCACCGGCAGGTTGTCGGGCGCAGGCTTGTTCTTGAAGACCCGGCCGGCCAGGTCGAAAGTCGAACCGTGGCAAGGGCAGAGGAAGCCGCCTTCCCAGTCGTTCGGCAGCGAAGGCTGCGGACCGGCCTGGAAACGGTCGGTCGGCGAGCAGCCCAGGTGGGTGCAGATGCCGACCACGACGAGCACGTCGGGCTTGATGGAGCGGTGCTCGTTCTGTGCGTACTTGGGGGTGAATTCGTCGGGGTGGCGCTTGGAGAGAGGGTCGGCCAGCTGGCCGTCGAGCTTGGGGAGTTCCGCGATCTGCTCGGGAGAGCGCTTGAGGATCCAGACCGGCTTGCCCCGCCATTCGACCGTGATCTTCTCGCCGACCTTCAGGCCCGAGATATCGACCTCGACCGCAGCACCCGCAGCCTTGGCCTTCTCGGAAGGCTGGAAAGTGCTCACAAAGGGGATGGCGGTGGCCACGCCGCCCGCCACGCCAGCGCAGCTGGATGCAATCAACCACGTGCGCTTGCTGGTGTCGATCCGGTGCGTGCCGGAGGTCATGTCACTCATGGGGGATCCTCTTGTCTTCTTCGCTGGAGCAGGAGTCAACCCGCGATTGTAGCGGGGCGCTGTAAGGATATTCAATGGCCGCCAGGCGCGTGGCGGACGGCCGCAGGCGGGGCGCGCCGCTTCCGCGGGCGTCCGCCAGGGGCTGCAGGGCGACGAAGACTGTCGCCGCGGGGACTTCAGTTCAGGAGCCCGTGCTGCATCGCCTCGTGGACCGCCTGGGTCCGCGACTTGACAGAGAGCTTGCGATAGATGCTCTTCGCGTGGAACTCGATGGTGTTGACCGACAGGTACACGGCTTCAGCGATCTGCCTGTTGCTCCAGCCCTGCGCGATGAGGCGCAGCACCTTGAGTTCGCGCGGCGACAGCAGCCCTTGCGGCAGCCGCGAGTCCGCGCCGTCCTTCTGCTGCAGGTCCTGCGGCCGGTCCTGCCGCTGCGGTGCCGGCTTCTGCACGCGGATGGGGTCGATCGTGCGGGCCTTGGCCGAGGCCGCGATCGAACCGAGGATGCGCCGCGCGATGCGCGAATCCATCGGCGAGCCGCCGCGCTCGATGGAGCGCAGCAGATAGGCGAGTTCCGCGTCGTCGGTCTCGGTAAGTAGATACCCGATGGCGCCCGCGGCGATCGCGGCATTCACGAGCTGCTGGTCGTCGGTGGCCGACATGCCGATGCACTCGATGCGCGGATAGGTCTGGCGCACGTGATGAAGAACCGCGGCGCCATCGTTGCCCTGCAGCCGCATGTCGACCAGCACCAGGTCGTAAGGCAACGCGGCAAGCAGATTGAACGCCTCGGCCCTTCCCGATGCGACCACCACGCGGCGATGCGGCGCGAGCTCGCAGAGGATGCGCCGCATGCGGTCTGCGCAGGCGGCGTCGTCCGCGACGATCAGCGCGGCATGGAAGACGCCGCCATACAACTGCGCTGCCGTAGGCACCTGCGCCGAAGAGACCGAAGAGGTGTAGTGGATGTTCATTTCCATGTCAGCTCTCCTGCGTTGTCTCCTGCCTTGCCGCAACGGACCTGTTCCGTGCCGCATGCGCTGATGCCATTGCCGATGTCCAAGAAAAAATTGATCACGCGACGTCCTCTGGCTCTGTCGCCACCCTTGGGTAGCTTCGAAATGTTGTCTTTCGTTTCAGATACCGCAGGAACGATGCCCACTCGGACGAGCGTCGGCGCACATCACGCAAGGACGCGTGTAGTACTTTGATTTCGTTGAAGAAATTGCCCGAAACGAGCTGAAAAACGAGCGCTCGCGAGGGCCTTCCGAAGGTCGTTTTCAGGCCGTTGTTACGTGCGAGTTACCGCGCGTGTTACGTAGCACCGCGACACACGAAACGCGTCCGAGGACGCATCTCAAAACGTCAATACGCGATTCATGCGATGCCCGCAAAGCCGCATGTGCATTGGCTTCGCGGCACATGTATGCATTCGTCGATGCCGCATCGGCCGACATGCATACAACCATAACTACGGATACCGGTGATGTTCAGCAAAGACCTCGATTCCTAGCATCGGTTGCATTGGGTAACTCGATGAAACCCAACCCTGCTTCCGCACGACGAGGGCGTGTGGAAGACCAGAAATGGCAACTGATTTCTTCAAGGAAGAAAGTCCAAATGACTACATCCCAGCGCTCCAGTGTTCGCTCTTTCATTGTTCGCCGTCCGGGCGTGAGCAAACTTCTTGCATCGGTGCTCGTCAGCGCCGGATACGTGATGACTCTGCCGGTGGCAAACGCGCAGGTCACGATCGGTGGGCAGGAGGTCATCGTCGACACCCCTGGCCCGGGATTCGGAGGAAACAACAGTGGTGTGCTGAACGCAGTCGGCGGCGTGTCGACAACGACGCTGTCCTCTGCCAGCGTGAGCAGCACCAATATCACCGCCACCAACGGCACGATCAATACCCTGAGTTCGGGCAGCATCACGTCCGGCACGGTCGCGGCAGGCAGCATCACCGCAACGCGAGTGACCACCACGAGCCTGAGCGCGACCTCGGCGACGGCAACCAGCCTGACCTCCACGAGCATCAGCACAGCCACCCTCACAGCGGGCACTGTGTCCGCAGGCAGCATCTCTGCAGGCACCGTGTCTACAGGTAGCATCACCGCCGGTACCGTGTCCTCGGCCAACGTCACTGCGACGAACCTGTCCGCCACCAGCGGCACGGTCACCAACCTGACCTCCTCCAGTATCAGCACCGGAACGATCACCGCAGGCACCGTGTCTGCGGGCAGCATCACCGCCGGTACGGTGTCCTCGGCCAACGTCACTGCGACGAACCTCTCCGCTACCAGCGGCACGGTCACCAACCTGACCTCTTCCAGCATCAGCACGGGCACGATCACCGCAGGCACCGTGTCTGCTGGCAGCATCACCGCCGGCACCGTGTCCTCGGCCAACGTCACTGCGACGAACCTCTCCGCCACCAGCGGCACGGTCACCAACCTGACCTCCTCCAGCATCAGCGCCGGCACGATCACCGCGGGTACCGTGTCTGCAGGCAGCGTCAGCGCCACGAACGTCTCGGCCACCAACGGCACCATCAACAACCTGACCACGTCCAGCGTCTCCGCCACCAGCGGCACGATCAACACGCTGAGCTCCACCAGCATCACGGCCAACACCGTGAGCGCGGGCAGCGTGACCACCGGCAGCGTGTCCTCGAGCAACGGCACGATCCAGTCGCTGACCTCGACCAACATCCTGGCGACCGGCGTCACATCGACGAATGTGCTGGCGACCGGCATCACCTCGACCAACATCGATGCCACCAACCTGACGTCGAACACCGGCAGCATCGCCACGCTGACCTCCACCAACGTCAGCACCACCAACCTGACGGCCTCGAACGGCACGATCAATACGGTGAGCTCGACGAACGTCAGCACTACCAACCTGACCGCGTCGAACGGCACCATCAACACGTTGAGCTCGGCCAACGTGAGCACGACGAACCTGACGGCAAGCAACGGCACGATCAACACGCTGAGCTCGGCGAACGTCAGCACCACCAACCTGACCGCGTCGAACGGCACCATCAACACGTTGAGCGCTACCAACGTCAGCGCCACCAATGTCAGCACGACCGACCTGACGGCCAACAACGGCACGATCAACACGCTGAGCGCGACCAACGTCAGCACCTCCGACCTGACCGCGAGCAACGGCACGATCAACACGCTGAGCGCGACCAATGTCAGCACCACCGACCTGACCGCGAGCAACGGCACCATCAATACGCTGAGCGCAACCAACGTCAGCACCACCAATCTGACGGCCAGCAACGGAACGATCAACACGTTGAGCGCAACCAACGTCAGCACCACCAATCTGACGGCCAGCAATGGCACGATCAACACGCTGAGCGCAACCAACGTCAGCACCACCAATCTGACGGCCAGCAACGGAACGATCAACACGCTGAGCGCAACCAACGTCAGCACCACCAATCTGACGGCCAGCAATGGCACGATCAACACGCTGAGCGCAACCAACGTCAGCACCACCAATCTGACGG
>NZ_JACIBG010000002.1:329129-954301 GCF_014195185.1 Variovorax atrisoli
GGCCAGCAATGGCACGATCAACACGCTGAGCGCCACCAACGTCAGCACCACAAATCTGACGGCCAACGCCGGCACGATCAACACGCTGAGCGCAACCAACGTCAGCACCACCAACCTGTCGGCCAGCCGCGGCACGATCAACACGCTGAGCGCGACGAACGTCAGCACGACCAACCTGTCTGCCGCCAGCGCCACGGTCAATGCACTGACCGCCGGCACGGTCGCCGCCACGACGGTGAACGCCAGCACGGTGAATGCCACCACCGGCAACTTCCAGACGATCACCGCGGCCAACGGCAACATCACGGTGCTGAACACGCAGACCGGCAACATCACCACGATCAACGCCGTGACCGGCAACGTCACGACGCTGAATGCGGGCACGGTCAACGTCACCGGCAACGTGAATGCGGGCGGCACCATCACCGCGGGCAACGGCGTGATCGCCAACGGGCGCGTGCAGAACGTGGCCCCGGGCGTGCTGCCGACGGATGCCGCGAACATGTCGCAGTTGAACCAGGTCCGCAGCGAGGTGCAGGACATGCGCAGGACCAGCAGCACCGGCGCGGCCATCGCGCTGGCCGCGGCCTCGGTGCCAGCGCTCGAGGCGGGCAAGAACTTCGGCATCGGCGTGGGCGTGGGCTCGTACGACGGCCGGTCGGCCATCGCTGCAGCGGCCAGCTTCCGCATCGGCGAAGGCGCGCAGATCAAGCTGAACATCGGCAGCGGCAACAACGGCAAGGTCGGCGGCGGCATCGGCGCCTCCTGGTCCTGGTAATCCGCCCGGCACTTCCGCGGCGCCAGCGAGCGCGCCGCGGGAATGCCAGCGGATGCAATCGAAAGGCCGGCCCCTATACTGGGTGACCGGCCTTTTCACTTGTGCGGAAGGCCGGCACCGAAGCGGCCGCAATCACTGTCCCGACCCAGTCTCGCCCCAGACTCGACACTCTTCACGCGGATTCATGAACTCACCTTCTCTCGCTCCCGCTCCCTCCACGCCGGCCGCGGACGCCGGGCAACTCCTGGAGCAGGGTCTGGCGCTGCACCGGGTGGGCCGCTTTGCGGAGGCCCTGCAGGTCTACGAGGCGCTGCTGTCGCGCTTCCCCGAGCATGCCGACGCGCTGCACCTCAGCGGCGAGGCGCTGTACCGGCAAGGCCGTCCCAAGCTGGCGCTGAACTACGTGAACCGGGCGATCGCACGGTCGCCGCACCACTTCTACTTCAACACCCGCGCGACGATCTTCATGCACATGGGCCTGCCGAACGAAGCGCAGCAGGACCTTCGCCGCGCGATCAAGGCCCAGCCCAACTACCCCGAGGCCTACGTGAACCTGTCGGCGGTCTATCGCCAGCAGAAGAAATTCCGCCAGGCGCGCGAAGCCGCCGCCGAGGCCACGCGGCTCGCGCCGCAGGCACCCGCCGCATGGAACAACGCCGGCGCCATCGACATGGAGCAGGACCGCTTCGACGAGGCGATCACGCAGTTCGGCCGCGCGCTGGCGCTGGACCCCGGCTACGCCGCCGCGCACAAGAACATCGGCAAGATCCGCGCGCACCAGAAGGACTGGGCCGCCGCGCTCGGCGCGTATGAAAAGGCCGCCGCCGACCCGATGGACTGCGAGGCCGCGTTCATGCTCTCCAGGGCGCTGCAGGCCTGCGGACGCATCGAGGAGGCGATCGAACCGATGCAGCGCGCCATGCGCAACTGGCCGGCCGAGGAGCGCCACAAGGCGCTGTCCGACCCCGAGGGCGTGGCTGCGCTCTACGGCGTGTGCGGAGCGCTCGAGGGCGTGTCGATGCGCTTCGCGGAGTCGGCCGAGCTCTACAGGCTCGCGCTCGAAAGCCTGCCCGAGCACGAGCTGCTGCTGAACAACCTGGGCACGGTGAACTTCCGGCTCGGCCGCTTCGACACTGCCATCGAGGTGCTGAAGAAGGCGCTCGAGGTGCACCCGCGCCAGGTGCTCGCGCGATGCAACCTGGGCGTGACCTACGTGATGGCAGGCCAGTCGAAGGAGGCCATCGCCGAATTCGAGCAGTGCCTGCGCGACGATCCCGACTTCATGCCCGCCATGGTGTGGATGCTGGGCGAGAAGGCGCACATCGCCGACTGGAACGGCGTGCCCGAACTGCGCGAGCGCATCGCGGCGCTGCTCGACAACCCGAGCAACGACCAGACGGTGTCGTCCTTCATCCTGATGTCGAACTACGACGACGCGCGCCGCCTCATGAACTGGACGCAGCGCTCCGCCCTGCTGGCCGACCGCAACACGGCCATCAGGCCCTTTGCCGATGCAGGCGCGCGCCGCACCTCGCCGCGCATCCGCGTGGGCTACTACTCCTTCGACTTCCGCAATCATCCGGTGGCGCACCTGACGGCAGAGCTCTATGGCCGGCACGACCGCAAGGAGTTCGAAGTCTTCATCTACTCCTACGGCCCCGACGACGGCCACCCCGCACGGGCGCGCATCGCCGCCACCGCGGAACATTTCGTCGACCTGCAGGGCCTGTCGATCCAGCAGATGGCCGAGCGCATCCGCGACGACGAGATCGACATCCTGGTCGACCTCTCGGGCGACACGCGCGGCGCCAAGCCGCAGGTGATGGCCTACCACGCGGCGCCGGCGCAGCTCATGTGGCTGGGCTACATGGGCACCAGCGGCACGCCCAACTACGACTACCTGGTGTCCGACAACTTCCTCTCGCCGCCGGGCACGGAAGACTGCTACTCCGAGAAGCTGCTGCGGCTGCCGGAGACTTTCCAGGTCATCGACACCCAGCGCCCGGTCAATCCGCACAGGCCCACGCGCGCCGAGCACGGCCTGCCCGAAGACGCCTTCGTGCTGTGCAACTTCTCGCAGTCCTTCAAGATCCAGCCCGAGACCTTCGAGGCCTGGGTGCGCATCGTGCAGGGCATTCCGAACTCGGTGCTGTGGCTGGCCCAGGGCCCGAACGGCTTCGAGCAGAACCTGCGCGCGCAATGGGAGAAGGCGGGCCTGCCGGCCGAGCGCCTGATCGTGTCGCCGCGCATGCCGGTCGACCAGCACCTGGCGCGCATCGGCCTGGCCGACCTGTTCATCGACACCTTCCCCTACAGCAGCGGCGCGACCGCGAACGACGTGCTGTGGTCGAGCGTGCCGCTGCTGGCGCTCACCGGCACGACAATGGTGTCGCGCATGGCGGGCAGCCTGCTGCGCGCCATCGGACTGCCGGAGCTGGTGGCCACGAACCACGCGGAGTATGTCCAAAAGGCCATCCACTACGCCACGCACCGGGAAGAGCTGGCGGCGCTGCGCTCGCGCCTCGCGAAGGCCAAGGAAGCGCGCAGCGGCTATTTCGACACGCCACGCTTCGTGCGCCACCTGGAAGACGGCTACAGGCAGATTGCCTCGCGCAGTCGTGAAGGGTTGCCGGCTGCGCACGTCGATGTGGCACCGCGCCCGCTGGAGAAGTGAGCAATCGCGGGCATACTCGGCTCTCCTTCAACAGCAGAGCTCCAGCAGCCTTTTGAATCATGAGCATCCTCAGTGAATTCAAGGAATTTGCCGTCAAGGGCAACGTCATCGACCTCGCGGTCGGCGTGATCATTGGCGCGGCCTTCGGCAAGATCGTCGACTCGCTCGTGGCCGACATCATCATGCCGCTGGTGGGCGTGGTGTTCGGCAAGCTCGATTTCTCGAATCTCTACGTGGTGCTGGGTACGGTGCCGCCGGGCGTCGCGAACACGCTGGCGGACCTGAAGAAGGCAGGCGTCCCGGTGCTGGCGTACGGCAACTTCATCACCATCGCCGTCAACTTCGTGATCCTCGCCTTCATCATCTTCATGATGGTCAAGCAGATCAACCGCCTGAAGCGCACCGAGGAGCCGGCGCCCGCCGCAGCCCCCGCGACACCCGAAGACGTGGTGCTGCTGCGCGAGATCCGCGACAGCCTCAAGCAGCGCTGAACCTGTTGCCCGCCCCAGGCTGCGCGCACTTCGTGTCGCGCACGCCTTGACCCTGCCGGGCAACACCCACGGCCCGGCAAAGCCGGTTCCGCGGTGTTTCTGGAGAAGTCGGTTCAGCTCAGCGTGCGAGCCATGCGCAGCGCCTCCACGAGGCTGGACGCATCGGCCCGCCCCGTTCCGGCAATGTCGAACGCGGTGCCGTGATCGGGACTGGTGCGCACCAGCGGCAGGCCCAGCGTCACGTTCACGCCCTTCTCCACGCCCAGGTACTTGACCGGGATCAGTCCCTGGTCGTGGTACATCGCAATCACCACGTCGAACTCGCCGCTGGACGGCACGCCGTTCTTGGCGCGTGCGCGCATGAAGACCGTGTCGGGCGCGTGAGGCCCGCTGGCATCGATGCCCTCGGCACGCGCCGCCTCGACGGCCGGCGCAATGATCTCCCGCTCCTCCGAGCCGAAGAGCCCGCCCTCGCCCGCATGCGGATTGAGCCCCGCCACGCCGATGCGCGGCGCGCGGCCCAGCGCGTGCGTGAGCGCACGGTGCGTGATGCGCAGCGTCTCCAGCACGCCCTCGAAGCGCACCGCCTCGATGGCCTTGCGCAGCGACATGTGGATGCTGACGAGCACGGTGCGCAGCTCGTCGTTGGCCAGCATCATGCGCACCGGCACGTCGGCCACGGTGCGGCCCAGGTGCGCGGCCGCCTCGGCCTGCAGCAGCTCGGTGTGGCCGGGGTACGGAAAGCCGGCGGCCGACAGCGCCTCCTTGTGCAGGGGCGCGGTCACGATGGCGCCGATCTCGCCGCGCAGCGCGGCCCGCGCGGCCCACACCACGCATTCGCCCGCCACCCGACCGGCCTCGGCGCTGATGCGGCCCGTTTCGATGCCAGAGGGCGGCGCGATCACCTGCAGTACCGGGATGCAGCCTGGCGGGACACTGGCCGCCTCGGCGACCGATTCGATCTCCAGCACCGGCCAGCCGGGGCGGCCGTCGGCGGCCAGGACCTGCGATGCCTTGCGCAGCGTGCCCACGTCGCCGGCGACGAAGGCGCCACGCGTCGCTTCGGGCGCATCGCGGAAGGCCTTGACGATGATTTCAGGGCCGATGCCGGCGGGGTCGCCCAGCGTGATGGCGATGGAGCCGCTCATTGGAAATACACCTCCGTGCTCCGCGCCGCGCTCATGCCGGGTTGTCGATGTCGATGAACTCGTGCGTCAGCCCGAGTTGCGCAGCCACGTGCCCCGCCACCGCGGGGGCGCCGTAGCGCTCGGTGGCGTGATGCCCGCAGGCGAGGAAGGCCACGCCCATCTCCCGCGCGTAGTGGGCCTGCGGCTCCGAGATCTCGCCGGTGATGAAGGCATCGGCGCCGGCCGCGATGGCGGCCTCGAAGTAGCCCTGCGCGCCTCCGGTGCACCAGGCGATGTTCCTGATGGGGCGCTGGGCCGCGTCGACCAGCGTCACCGGCCTTTTCAGCACGCTCTCGACGTGGGTGGCGAGCGTCCTGGCGCTGTCGAAGCTCCCGCCGCCTTCCTGCGTGCCGATGAAGCCCAGTTCCTGCTCCCCGAAGCGGCCGCCCGGACCGGTATGCGCCACGAGCCCCAGCTTCAGGCCCAGCTGGGCGTTGTTGCCGAGTTCGGGGTGCGCGTCGAGCGGCAGGTGGTAGGCGAAGAGATTGATGTCGCGGCCCAGCAGCAGGCCGAGGCGCTGCTTCATCCAGCCGGTGACGCGGCCGTCCTGGCCGCGCCAGAAGAGGCCGTGGTGGACGAAGATGGCATCGGCGTCGGACTCGATAGCGGCCTCGATCAGCGCGCGGCTGGCGGTCACGCCCGAGACGATCTTTCGCACCACGGTGCGCCCTTCGACCTGCAGGCCGTTGGGTCCGTAGTCCTTGAAGCGCCCGGGGGCCAGCAGCAGGTCGAATGCGTGAAGCAGTTCGTGGCGGGTTGTGCTCATCGCGCCATTGTCGCGCCCCGCGCGGGCGCCACGCCACCGTCGCGCATCGCATGGCCGCGCGCGGCCAGGGGCAGCAGCGCCAGCAGGAAGCCGAGCGCGGCCAGCACCGCGACGTAGTGCGCGGGCGCCATCGTGTCGTGCTGCAGCCAGAGCGTCAGGATCACCGGCGTGAGCCCGCCGAAGACCGCGTACGACATGTTGTAGGCGAAGGAAAGCCCGGTGAAGCGCACCGGCGCCGGGAAGGCGCGCACGCCCGCGATCGGCACGGTGGCGATGGAGCCCACGAACAGGCCCACCAGGCCGTAGTGCCAGAAGAGCGTCGCCGGCGTACCGGGCAGGCCGCTGTAGAAAAGGTAGGCCGTGGCGAACAGGCCGCCCCAGCCGATCAGCATGACGGCCCGGGTGCCTATGCGGTCGCTCGCCCAGCCGGCCAGCACGCAGCCCAGCGTGAGCGTCAGCGTGGCCAGGGCGTTGGCCTCCAGCGCCATGGCGGCAGGAATGTGGTGCACCTTCTGCAGGTAGGTGGGCGTGTAGAGCACCACGACCACGATGGCGGCCGACAGCACCCAGGTCAGCAGCGCGACGTACACACAGGCCAGGCGATGCTCGCGCAGCACGGTGCGAAGCGGCAGCTCGCGCGCCGCGTTGCGGCGGCCGGCCAGCTCCTTGAACACCGGCGTCTCATGCAGGAAGCGCCGCAGGTACACCGACACCAGCCCGAACACGCCGCCCAGGATGAACGGAATGCGCCAGGCGAAGTCGCTCACCTGCTCGGGCGAATAGTGGCGGTTGATGGCCACCGCGATCAGCGAGCCCAGCAGGATGCCGCCGGTGATGCCCGAAGTCAGCACGCCGATGCCCAGGCCGTAGCGCTTTTCCGGCACGTGCTCGCCCACGAACACCCAGGCGCCGGGCATCTCGCCGCCGATGGCCGCGCCCTGCAGCACGCGCATCGCCAGCAGCAGCAGCGGGGCCGCCACGCCGATGCTGGCGTAGGTGGGCAGCAGGCCGATCACCAGCGTGGGCGCCGCCATCAGGAAGATCGACAGCGTGAACATGCGCTTGCGGCCGAAGATGTCGCCGAAATGCGCGATGACGATGCCGCCCACCGGGCGCGCCAGATAGCCGGCCGCGAAGATGCCGAAGGTCTGCAGCTGGCGCAGCCAGTCGGGCATGTCGGCCGGGAAGAACAGCGCTCCCAGCACGGTGGCGAAGAACACGTAGATGACGAAATCGTAGAACTCCAGCGTGCCGCCGAGGGCGGACAGGCCGAGGGTCTTGTAGTCGCTCGAGGCGAGCGTGCGCGCCGGCACCGGCCGTGCGCCGTGCGGGGTGGTAGCTTCTGAAGTCATGGCAGGCAGGAAGATCTTGGCCGCGCGCCAACCCGCGAAACCGGGTGAGAAACGGAAAGAATGGCGCGCTGACGGAAGGCCTCGCCGCACCCGCCGGATGGGCGGCACGGGGGCCGAAAAACAGACGGACCGGGTGGGGCCGACCCGTGATACTAAGTGTTAACCCGAATTCACGCCCCGGCACCCTCCTAATCTCGACCGGCCCGGGCGGTCTCCGGACTGCCCGGTTGAGGGACAATTGACAACATTGCCGCGCTGCTTGCGGCTTTCCAACGTCTTTTTCACCAATCTTTCATGAAACGCACCTGGCTGCTATTTGCCCAAGCCGTGACCGTCCTGCTGGCGGCTTACTTCGTCGTCGCGACGCTCAAGCCCGAGTGGATCAACAAGCGCGCGACCTCGTTGGGCGGCGTGGTCTCGATCGTCGAGGCCCCGGCCAGCAACCCGGGCGTCACGGCCCCCGGCAGCCTGAGCGCGCCTGCCAAGAAGGCTTCGCCAGCGGTGGTCAGCATCAACACCAGCAAGGCCGCCCAACGCCACCCGCGCAGCAACGACCCCTGGTTCCGCTTCTTCTTCGGCGACCAGGACGACCAGCCCCAGGTGGGCCTGGGCAGCGGCGTGATCGTGAGCCCCGACGGCTACATCCTCACCAACAACCACGTGGTGGAAGGCGCCGACGAGATCGAGGTGACCCTCAACGACAGCCGCCACGCGCGCGGCAAGGTGATCGGCACCGATCCAGACACCGACCTGGCCGTGCTGAAGATCGAGCTCGACAAGCTGCCGGTGATCGTGCTGGGCGACTCCGACGGCCTTCAGGTCGGCGACCAGGTACTGGCCATCGGCAACCCCTTCGGCGTGGGCCAGACCGTGACCAGCGGCATCGTGTCCGCGCTGGGCCGCAACCAGCTCGGCATCAACAACTTCGAGAACTTCATCCAGACCGACGCGGCCATCAACCCCGGCAACTCGGGCGGCGCGCTGATCGACGTGAACGGCAACCTGCAGGGCATCAACACCGCGATCTACTCCCGCTCGGGCGGCAGCATGGGCATCGGCTTCGCCATCCCTGTGTCGATGGCCAAGATCGTGCTCGAGGGCATCGTCAAGGAAGGCCAGGTGCGCCGCGGCTGGATCGGCGTGGAGCCGAGCGACCTGTCGCCCGAGCTGGCCGAGACCTTCGGCGTGAAGGCCGACTCCGGCGTGATCATCACCGGCGTCCTGCAGAACGGCCCCGCCGCCAAGGCCGGCATCCGGCCGGGCGACGTGATCACCTCGGTGGGTGAGAAGAAGACGGACAACGTGCAGGCCCTGCTGACCGCCGTGGCCGGCCTCAAGCCCGGCACGACCTCGCGCTTCGCGCTGCAGCGAGGCAGCGACAAGATGGAACTGGACGTGACGCCGGGCCTGAGGCCGAAGAGCCCGGTGCGGCAGGTGCCGAATCAGCAGGAGTAAAAAGCTCTCCCCCAGGCTTCGCGCACTTCGTGTCGCTTCGCCAACCCCCTTCCGGGGGCAACACCGGCGGCCCGGCGAAGCCGGTTCCGCGGTGTTTCTGGAATTTTCGGGGTAGTTTTGGCTACTGGCTGCGGGCCTGACGGGCGCAGCGGGCCCTGTCGCAGGGCCTGCTGGAGGGCTGGCTAGCTGGAGGCCGAGTCGGCGCTGCTCTGTTCTTCTTCGGACTTCTTGGTGCTGCTGGCGAAGTACTTGGCGCCGAGGATGCCCACTTCGTACAGCAGGCACATCGGCACCGCCAGGGCCAGCTGCGAGACCACGTCGGGCGGCGTGAGCACTGCGGCCACGACGAAGGCGACCACGATGAAGTAGCCGCGGAAGGACTTGAGCTTCTCGATGGTCACCATGTCGAAGCGCACCAGCAGCATCACCACGATCGGCACCTGGAACGCCACGCCGAAGGCGATGTAAAGCGACAGGATCGCCTCCACGTAGGAGGAGATGTCGGGCGTCGCCTGCACTGCGGCGGGCGCGAAGTGCTGGATGAAGCCGAACATCTTGTCCAGCACGAAGAGCTGCACGAAGGCGATGCCCGCATAGGCCAGCAGGCTGCCGAAGCAGATCAGGGGCAGCGCGAAGCGTTTCTCATGGCTGTAGAGGCCCGGCGCGACGAACATCCACGCCTGGTACATGAGCCAGGGCAGCGCCAGCAGCACGGCCGCCATCATCAGCACCTTCAGGGGCACGAAGAACGGCGAGAACACGCCGATGGCGATGAGCTTCGCGTCGTGCGGCATGTGGGCCTTGATCGGCACCGCGATCAGGTCGATCAGGCCGGCCGGGCCGGGCCAGATCGCCAGCAGCACACCCGCGACCACGAGGCCGTAGACGCAATAGAGCAGGCGGTCGCGAAGCTCCATCAGGTGCGCCACGAACGGCTGTTCGGTGCCCGCGAGCTCGTCTTCCTTGTCGTTGCTCTTGTTGTCTGAATCGGCCATTGGAAAAGAAGAAAGCGTGACGTCGGCCGGCGTGCGGCGCTCGAAGAACGCGGTGAAGGGAGGAAAGCCGCTAGTTGATCTTGTGCGGGCGGAAGCGTGCCACGCGCGCGGCGCCCGAGAGCGCCTTGGTGCGCACGCCGTTGCGCGCCTTGTACCACTGCGGCGTGGCGCCCTGCTTCAGGCGCCAGTTCTTGCGGGGGTGCTTGTAGACCGGCGGCGGTGGCGGCTCGGGTTCGGCCAGCGCCGAAAGGGTTTCGCCCGAACCGCTGAACTGCTTCTCGAACTCGCTCGCGCCCGTGTGGATGCTGTGCTCGACGTCGCGCGCCGCATCCTCGACGGTGGTCTTCATCTTGCGGAGCTCGTCGAGCTCCATCGAGCGGTTGACTTCGGCCTTGACGTCGTTCACGTAGCGCTGCGCCTTGCCCAGCAGCGTGCCGACGGTACGGGCCACGCGCGGCAGCTTCTCCGGGCCGATGACGATCAGCGCGACGACGCCGATCAGCGCCAGCTTCTCAATGCCGAGGTCGAGCACGTGCTGCTGCCCGTGCTCAGGACTTCTGACGCGCTTCGACGTCGATCGCCGACTTGTCGCCGTTGGCCGGCTGGCCGGTCACCTGCTGGGCGGGAGCCGAGGGTGCAGCGGAAGCGTCGGACGCGGAGCCGTCCTTCATGCCGTCCTTGAAACCCTTGACGGCACCACCGAGGTCCGAACCGATGTTCCGCAGCTTCTTGGTGCCGAAGATCATGACCACGACGAGCAGCACGATCAGCCAGTGCCAGATGGAAAAAGAACCCATGGAGAACTCCTAAGAATGTGTCCGATTTTAGTCGGGCGTAATGTGACAGTTTGGCTTAATGCCCGTCAGCCGCGAAGCCATGGCCGGGGGCCGCCCATGACATGGACATGGAGATGGTGAACCTCCTGCCCGCCCTCCGCACCCGTATTGACCACGACCCGGAAGCCGCCCTCCGGGTAGGGCCTGCAACCCTGCTCCAGCGCCAGCTTGGGCGCCAGGGTCATGATCTTGCCCATGAGCGCCGAATCCTCGGGCGTCAGCTGGGCCATCGAGGGAATGTGCTTCTTCGGCACAAGCATGAAATGCACCGGCGCCCAGGGCGCGATGTCGTGGAAGCCGAACAGGTCCTCGTCTTCGTAGACCTTGCGGGAGGGAATCTTGCCCCCGATGATTTTGCAGAAGACGCAGTTCGGATCAGATGACATCTTTGGGTTCCATGGGACGGCCGTCGTTCATCCGGATCATGCCCTTCACGATCCGGTAGAGGAACCACAGCGAGATCAGGCTCCAGGCGATCCAGCCCGGCACGAAGAGCAGCAGCCAGAGCCACGAGGTGACGATGTACAGGAGCCCGGCCCACAGCACCGAGCGGATGCGCCAGCTGAAATGCGAGGCCTGCCAGGTGCCGGCCGCGTCGTCGCGCTTCACGAAGTCGATCACCAGCGCGATGAGCAGCAGCAGCACGGAGGCCTGCGCCCCCGGCACGACGGCGCCGATGGCCACGATCAGGTGCAGGATGTAACTGACCCAGCCCCAGGTCTTGAGCGAGTCGTCGGGTTCCACGTTCACGATGTCGTTGGCCATGGCAGGTGTCCTTTCAATCGTTGGGGGCTTCGGCTTCCCGTGCCTTCACCTTGCGAAGCGCCTTTTCCTCGATGCCGCTGGTGCCCTCGCGGCGCTCCAGTTCGGCAGTGACGTCGGCCGGAGAGAAACCGTAGTGCGCCAGCGCCACCATGGTGTGGAACCACAGGTCGGCCACTTCGTTCACTATTTTCGAGCGGTCGCCACCGTGGTCGGCGTCCTTGGCGGCCATCACGACTTCGGTGGCCTCCTCGCCGATCTTCTTGAGGAAGGCGTCGGGGCCCTTGTGCAGCAGGCGCGCGACGTAGCTTTTCTCGGGGTCGCCGCCGCGCGCGGGCAGGCGGCTTTCGATGACCGCGGCCAGGCGGGCGAGCGCGTCGGAGGTGCTGTCGTTGTTCACTGTGGCCGTCACTTGTAGATCGATTCCGGGTCTTTCAAGACGGGCTCGACCGCTTTCCAGCCGCCGTTGTCGTACTTGTTGAAGAAGCAGCTGTGGCGCCCGGTGTGGCAGGCGATGCCGGGCTCGTGGCCGAGCTGGGTGACCTTGAGCAGCACCACATCGCTGTCGCAGTCGAGGCGGATCTCGTGCACGGTCTGCACGTGGCCCGACTCCTCGCCCTTGAACCACAGCTTGTTGCGCGAGCGGCTGAAATACACCGCGCGGCCCAGCTCGGCGGTCTTCTCGAGCGCCTCGCGGTTCATCCAGGCGAACATCAGCACGTCGTTGCTGCCCTGTTCCTGCGCGATCACGGGCACCAGGCCGTTCGCGTCCCACTTCACTTCATCGAGCCAGTTCATGGAAGGTATTGTCGGGGATGGCAAAAGACCCTTGGACAGCCTTTTGAGGCTGCCCGGGAGGCTGTCCGCGGGGCCATTCAGCGGTCGATGCGCACGGGAATGCCCCGCGCGGCCATGCGGGCCTTGGCCTCGCCGACCGTGTGCTCGCCGTAGTGGAAGATGCTCGCGGCCAGCACCGCGTCGGCGCCGCCGGTCTGGATGCCGTCGGCCAGGTCGTCCAGGCTGCCCACGCCGCCAGAGGCGATCACCGGCACGTTCACGGCGTTGCTCACCGCGCGGGTCAGCTCCAGGTCGAAGCCGCTCTTGGTGCCGTCGCGGTCCATGCTGGTCAAGAGGATCTCGCCGGCGCCGCGGCGCGCCATCTCGGCGGCCCATTCGACGGCGTCCAGGCCGGTGTTCTTGCGCCCGCCGTGGCTGTACACGTCCCAGCCCGCGCCGCGCGTGGCGGCCTCCTCGGGGCTGCGGCGCTTGGCGTCGATGGCGACCACGATGCACTGCGAGCCGTATTTCTGCGACGCGTCGCTGATCACCTGCGGATCGGCGATGGCGGCCGAGTTGAAGCTGGTCTTGTCGGCGCCGGCGTTGAGCAGCCGGCGCACGTCGGCCACGGTGCGCACGCCGCCGCCCACGGTCAGCGGAATGAAGACCTGCGAGGCCACCGCCTCGATGATCGGCAGGATCAGGTCGCGGCCGTCGCTGGTGGCGGTGATGTCGAGGAAGGTGAGCTCGTCGGCCCCCTGCGCGTTGTAGCGCGCGGCGATCTCGACCGGATCTCCGGCGTCGCGCAGTTCGACGAAGTTGACGCCCTTGACGACGCGGCCGCCGGTGACGTCGAGGCAGGGAATGATGCGTTTGGCAAGCATGGTGGAGTAAGGAACCGGTGGGGTGGTCAGATAACGCGCAGCTGCTGCCAGCCGAGCCATTGGGCGCCGGGCGCGAGCAGCACGGGCTCGTCGATGCGGGCCGCCTCCACGCAGAGCATGTGGCGATAGCCGTCTTCGGGCATGTCGGCGAGTTTCGCACCTAGCACGGCGCCGGGGTTCCAGACCACGGTCTCGGTGCAGGTGGGGCTCTGGGAGATTTCGACTGTGCCGCCCGGCTGCACCAGCTGCAGCGGCCGGCCCGGCGTGCCGTAGACGCTGTCGAACTCGGCCTCGAACTGCAGCGCCTGCGCCTTTTCGGCATGGCGCTCGTCGGTCAGCGAATCCCAGCGATCGGCGCCCTGGAGGCCCTCCAGGCGCGCATCGGCGATTTCGTCGACGCGCAGGTAGGTGTGCAGCGCCGCGGTGAAGGACCAGGACGCGGCATCGGTGTTGACCAGGGTGAGCGCCGTGCGAAGCCCGCCGGGGCTCAGCGTTGCATCCAGCCGTGCCTCGAAAGAGTGCGGCCAGAGCCTGCGCGTGGCTTCGTTGTCGCGCAGCGTCAGGCGAAGCGTCTGGGGGACGTCGGAAGGGGCGTTTTCCCAAGGCAAATTGCGCATGAAGCCATGCTTGGGCAGCATGCCGCGCTGGTTAAACTGCGGGCAGCAAATGGGTATGCCGCCGCGGATGGCGGCCTGTCCGTCGAACACCGCGCGCGGGCTCAGGTAGAGCCTCTCCACAGCGTCGGCCGTGGTCCACGACAGCACATGGGCACCATGCAATGCGACGGTAAGGGTGCTTCCGTCGGCGCCGGTTGCGCGCATGGCGGGCTGGCCGCGGAACTCGATCAGGCTGGTTTCCATGTGAGGAATTGTAGGCAGCGCCCGTTCAGTGGCACGGAACTGGCATCCCGGCCCATTGCGCGGCCGGGGCCTTCTTGGATACCCTGTGGCCGCCTGCACCGGGAGACAAGGTGCAGGCCGGTCCCGCGCACCCGGAAAAAATCACTCTCACACGACAAAAGGGGATACGAATGAAGAAGCTGCCGATGGCCGCATGGATCCTGATCGCGATGGTGCTGGGCATCATCGTCGGCTACATGATCTTCACCAGCTTTCCGGACAAGAAGGCCGCGAAGGAAATCGCAGACTACGTCTCCATCGTCTCGGACGTCTTCCTGCGCCTCATCAAGATGCTGATCGGCCCGCTGGTGTTCTCCACGCTGGTGGTGGGCATCGCGCACATGGGCGACGCCAAGTCGGTGGGCCGCGTGTTCGGCAAGGCCATCGGCTGGTTCCTCACGGCCTCGCTGATCTCGCTGGTGATCGGCCTGGTCATGGCCAACCTGCTCAAGCCCGGCGAGAACCTCGGGCTGCCGCTGCCCGACATCGGCGCCTCGGCCAACCTCGCCACCGCCAAGTTCACGCTCAAGGAGTTCGTGAGCCACACGGTGCCGAAGTCCTTCGTCGAGGCCATGGCCAACAACGAGATCCTGCAGATCGTGGTGTTCTCGATGTTCTTCGGCGTGGCGCTGGCTTCGCTGGGCGACAAGGCCAAGACGCTGGTCGCCGCCATCGAGGAGCTCTCGCACGCGATGCTCAAGATCACCGGCTACGTGATGAAGCTCGCGCCGCTGGCCGTGCTGGCCGCCATGGCCGCCACCGTGGCCGTCAACGGCCTGGGCATCCTGCTGAAGTTCGCGGTGTTCATGGGCGACTTCTACCTGGGCCTCTTCGTGCTCTGGAGCGTGCTGGTCCTGGCCGGCTTCCTGTTCCTCGGCCCGCGCGTGTTCAAGCTGCTGGTGCTCATCAAGGAGGCCTTCCTGCTGTCGTTCGCCACCGCCAGTTCGGAGGCGGCCTATCCGAAGATCCTGCAGGCCCTCGACCGTTTCGGCGTGAAGCGCAAGATCTCCAGCTTCGTGATGCCGATGGGCTACTCGTTCAACCTCGACGGCTCGATGATGTACTGCACCTTCGCCGTGCTCTTCATCGCGCAGGCCTACAACATCCACATGCCGATCAGCACGCAGATCACGATGCTGCTGATCCTGATGCTCACCTCCAAGGGCATGGCCGGCGTGCCGCGCGCCTCGCTGGTGGTGATCGCCGCCACGCTGAACCACTTCGACATTCCCGAGGCCGGCCTGCTGCTGATCCTGGGTGTGGACACCTTCCTCGACATGGGCCGCTCGGCCACCAACGCGGTGGGCAACTCCATCGCGACGGCGGTGGTCGCCAAGTGGGAGGGCGAGCTGCTTTCCGAGAGCGACGCCGAAGTCAACGCCAAGGCGCTCGACGAGGAGGCCAACGCCACCCTCGCCCACCCGGCGCACGCCTGAGCCGAAGCGAAGAACACATCATGAAGCGCATCGGCACGCTGCCATTCGCTTTCCTCGCCGCGCTGCTGGCGGCGGTGGTGCTCGCGGCCCTGCCCGCTGCGCCCGCGCGGGCGCAGGAGCAGCTCACCGGCACGCTGGCCAAGGTGCGCGAGAGCGGCACCATCGCCATCGGCTACCGCGAGTCGTCCGTGCCCTTCTCGTACCTCAATGCGCGCAACGAGCCCATCGGCTATTCGATAGAGCTCTGCCGCGCGCTGGTGACGGCGATCGAGGACGCGGTGAACAGGAGCCTCGCGATCAAGTGGGTGCCCGTGACCTCCGATTCACGCATCGACGCGGTCGTGAGCGGGCAGGTCGACCTGGAGTGCGGCTCCACCACCAACAACCTCGAGCGCCAGAAGCGCGTGAGCTTCTCGCCTACGATGTTCGTCTCCGGCACCAAGGTACTGGTGAAGAAGGGCTCGCCGATCAAGTCCTTCCGCGACCTCGCCAATCGCAAGGTGGCCGTGACCGCGGGCACCACCAACGAGAAGACGCTGCGCGAGCTCTCGCAGAAGTTCAAGCTCAACATCGACCTGCTGGTGGCGCGCGACCACGCCGAATCCTTCGGTCTCGTGAAGAGCGGCCAGGCCGACGCCTTCGCCACCGACGACGTGCTGCTCTACGGCCTGATCGCCAAGGACGCCGCGAAGAGCGACTACGAGGTGGTCGGCGACTTCCTCTCCTACGACCCCTACGGGATCATGTACCGCAAGGGCGATGCCCAACTCAACAAGGTGGTCATCGACGCCTTCCAGGTGCTGGCGGAGGACGGCGAGATCGAGCGCCAGTACAAGCGCTGGTTTCTGCGCAAGCTGCCGTCGGGGGAAAGCATCAACCTGCCGATGAGCGCGCAGCTGGAGACGATCATCCAGACGATGTCGGTGAAGGCCGAGTAGTCGGGCCCGCTATCTTGCAGGCCACTCCCATCGCGGGATCTCGCTCATGTCGAGGTTCGCGATGCGGGTCTCGCCGAAGCGCTTTTCCAGCACCACAGGCTGCATGCCGTCGCTGTCGTCCAGCGCCGAGATCAGCCGTGCCGCGTGCGACACCACGATCACCTGCGACTGCCGCGCGGCCTGCGCGATGAGGCGGCCCAGCGCGGGCAGCAGGTCGGGGTGCAGGCTGGTCTCGGGTTCGTTGAGCACCAGCAGCGCGGGCGGCCGCGGCGTGAGCAGCGCCGCGATCCACAGCAGGTAGCGCAGCGTGCCGTCGGAGAGCTCCGCGGCCGTCAGCGGCCTCAGCAGGCCGTGCTGGTGCATCAGCGTCTCGAAGCGGTCGCCGTTGACGCGGATCTCGATGCCGGCGCCCGGAAAGGCATCGTCCACCGCACGGTCGAGCGCTTCGCCATCGCCGATCTCGCGGATGGTCTGCAGCGCGGCGGCCAGGTCGGCGCCGTCGTTGGCGAGCACCGGCGTGTAGGTGCCCAGTTGCGGCTGGCGCGCGGGCGCCTCGGCGTCGGAGCGGAAGTGGTCGTAGAAGCGCCAGGAACGCATCTGCTCGCGCAGCGTGAGCATCTCGGGCGCGTCGCGCGGGTCGGCGTGCTCGGTCATTATGCTGGCGAAGGCCGGGATGGGCCGGCCGACGGCCTGCCAGCCCTTGCCCTCGCGCAGCCGCAGCGCGGCGCCCTTGCGGTCGACCAGTTGCGTGGAGGGCCGCAGCAGCGGGCCGCTCCAGATGGCCTCATGCTTGATCTGCGGATCGTGCGAGAAGGCGGTGGACGGAATGGGCGGCGGCAGGCCGATGTCGATGGCGTAGCCGAAGTCGTCGGCCTCGGCGCCGGCGAAGCCCAGCTTCAGCGCCACGGGCTCGCTGCGCGTGGTGCCCTGCACCGGCACGTCGCCGCGCAGCATCGCGGCCGAGAAGCGCTCGGGGCCGGCCCACAGGGTGGATGAAAGCCCACCCTCGCGCACCAGCGAGCGGATCACGCCGCCGTTGGCGATGTCGGCCAGCAGGCGCATCGCGCGGTAGACGCTCGACTTGCCGCTGCCATTGGGCCCGGTCACGACCGTGAGCCGCCCCAGCGGCACGGTCAGCTGCCGCAGCGATCGGTAGTTGGCGATGGCGAGCGCGGAGAGCACGCGCTGCGCAGTGGGAGCGTCAGGCGGTCAGCTCGTCCGCGCGCGCCTGCGCGGCGGCGAAGTCGAGGTCGCCCGAATAGATGGCGCGGCCGCAGATCACGCCCTCGACGCCGTCGGATTCGACCGCGCAGAGCTGGTCGATGTCGGCCATGTTCGACAGGCCGCCCGAGGCGATCACGGGGATGGTCAGCGCCTGGGCCAGCTTGACGGTGGCCTCGATGTTGATGCCCGAGAGCATGCCGTCGCGGCCGATGTCGGTGTAGATGATCGACTCGACGCCGTAGTCCTCGAACTTCTTGCCGAGGTCGGCCACCTCGTGGCCCGTGAGCTTGCTCCAGCCGTCGGTGGCGACCTTGCCGTCCTTGGCGTCCAGGCCCACGATGATGTGGCCGCCGAAGGCGCTGCAGGCGTCCTTCAGGAAGCCGGGGTTCTTGACCGCGGCGGTGCCGATGATCACGTAGCGCAGGCCGTCGTCGATGTAGCGCTCGATGGTGTCGAGGTCGCGGATGCCGCCGCCGAGCTGCACCGGGATGTCGTCGCCCACCTCGCGCAGGATCGCCTTGATCGCCGCGTGGTTCTGCGGCTTGCCGGCGAAGGCGCCGTTCAGGTCGACCAGGTGCAGCCGCCGCGCGCCGGCATCGACCCACTTGCGCGCCATGGCGGCGGGGTCTTCGCTGAAGATGGTGGACTGATCCATGTCGCCCTGCTTGAGGCGAACGCAGTGGCCGTCTTTGAGATCAATGGCGGGAATGAGGAGCATGGAAGTGACGCGAGTGTGCGAGATCCGGGCTGTCAGAGCCCGGGCCCGGCAGGAAGAACAGGTTCAGGGGTTCCAGTGGAGGAAATTGCGATATAGCTGCAGCCCATGGTCCGCACTCTTCTCCGGGTGGAACTGGGTTGCAAAAATGTTATCTCGTGCGATGGCTGCGGTAAAGCTCGCGCCGTATTCCGCCTCGCCCACGCTGTGTTTGGGGTCGACCGGACGGGCGTAGAAGCTGTGCACGAAATAGAAATAGCTGAGGTCGGGCACCCCCGCCCACACCGCGTGCGGCTGGGCCTGCCGCACCTGGTTCCAGCCCATCTGCGGCACCTTGAAGCGGCTGCCGTCGGGCTGCAGGCGTCCGGCCAGGTCGAACTTGATCACCTCGCCGGGAATGAGGCCCAGGCCGTCGGTCGGGCCCTCGTCGCTGCGCGACAGCATCATCTGCATGCCGACGCACACGCCGAAGAGCGGCTTGCTGGCCGCCGCCTCGAGCACCGATTCCTGCAGGCCGGAGTCGCGCAGCTCGCGCATGCAGTCGGGCATGGCGCCCTGCCCCGGCAGCACCACGCGGGTGGCCTTGCGGACCACGTCCGGGTCGGAGGTGACGAAGACTTCCACGCCCACCTGGTCGGCCGCGTGGCGCACGGCCTGCGACACGGAGTGCAGGTTGCCCATGCCGTAGTCGACGACCGCGACGGTGTTTGCTGCTACAGATTTCATAGCTTTCAGGCCGCCATCCTCAGAGGGAGCCCTTGGTCGACGGGATCACCCCCGCAGAGCGCGGATCGAGTTCGAGCGCGCCGCGCATGGCGCGCGCGAAGGCCTTGAACACCGTCTCGCACTGGTGGTGCGCGTTGACACCCTTGAGGTTGTCGATGTGCAGCGTGACGAAGGCGTGGTTCACGAAGCCCTGGAAGAACTCGTAGGTGAGCTGGCTGTCGAAGGCGCCGATCATCCCGCTGGTGAAGGGCACGTGCATCACCAGGCCCGGGCGGCCCGAGAAGTCGATGACGACGCGGCTCAGGGCCTCGTCCAGCGGCACGTAGGCGTGGCCGTAGCGGCGGATGCCCTTCTTGTCGCCCACGGCCTTGGCCACGGCCTGGCCCAGCGTGATGCCGACGTCTTCCACGGTGTGGTGGCCGTCGATGTGCAGGTCGCCCTGGCAGTCGATCTCGAGGTCGATCAGCCCGTGGCGGGCGATCTGGTCGAGCATGTGGTCGAAGAAGCCGATGCCGGTCGAGAGCTTGGCCTTTCCGGTGCCGTCGAGGTTGACGCTGACGGTGATCTTCGTCTCGGCGGTGTTGCGGGTGACCGTCGCGACGCGATCGGCAGCACCCGCGAGGGCCGTGGTGGTGGGGGTGGTCATAGTGAGGCTTCGAGTGCCGCGAGCATCCGCGCATTCTCGTCGGCCGTTCCGACGGTCAGGCGCAGGCAGTTTGCGAGCAGATCGTGCATTTTAGAAACGTTCTTCACCAGCACCCCGTGTGCCTTCATGCCTTCGAAGGTCTTGGCGGCATCGGGCACGCGCAGCAGGATCATGTTGGCGTCGCTCGGCCAGGTCTTCACGCCGGGCAGGCGACCGAGCCCCATCATCAGGCGCTCGCGCTCCTCGCGGATCTGGCGGGCCTGCGCTTCGAACACGTCGGCGTGCTCCAGCGCGAAGAGCGCGCACTCGCAGTTCAGCACGCTGACGTTGTAGGGCGGGCGCACCTTGTCGATCTCGGCGACCAGCCCGGCCGGGCCCATCAGGTAGCCCAGGCGGATGCCGGCCAGGCCGAACTTGCTGAGCGTGCGCATCAGCAGCACGTGGCCGTGCTTCGCGAGCCGGTCGATGTAGCTGCGCGCGGCGAAGGGCTGGTAGGCCTCGTCGATGGCGACCAGGCCGCCCTGCGCGCCCTGGGCCTCGACGATGCGCTCGAGCACAGCATCGTTCCAGAGGTTGGCCGTGGGGTTGTTGGGGTACGCGAGGTAGACGATGGCGGGCTTCTCGCGCTCGATGGCGGCCAGCATGGCGGCCTCGTCGAGTTCGAAGTCGGCCGTCAGCGGCACGCCGACGAAGCGCAGTCCCTGCAGCCTCGCGCTCATGGCGTACATGACGAAGCCGGGCACCGGCGCCAGCACGGTGGCGCCGGGCTTGTCGCAGGCGATGGCCAGCAGCGAGATCAGCTCGTCCGAGCCGTTGCCCAGCATCAGCTCGAAGCCTTCCGGCATCTGCGCATGCGCGGCCAGCGCGCGGCGCAGGTCGGCGCCTCGCTCGCCCGGGTAGCGGTTCAGCGCCAGCGCGCCGAGCCGCGCGCCGAGCTCGGCCTGCAGCGCGGGCGGCAGGCCGAAGGGGTTCTCCATGGCGTCGAGCTTGATGAAGCCGGTGGCGTCCTGCACCGCATAGGCGTGCATGGACCGCACGTCCTCGCGGATGCGGTCGAGCGGAAGGCGGGCGGGTTCGGAAGGAGCAGCGGTCATCGGGTGCAGCGGTAGCTGTTGCGGAGGGCGCCGGCCATGACCAGTTGCACGGGCATGTCGGCTTCGTAACTGTCGGCGTTGCGGCTCAGCTCCGTCTGGTAGAGCGAGCGCGCCATGGAGGGCTCGAGGCGGCGGCCTTCGATGCAGAAGATCGGCTTCTGCCCGTTGCGCTGCGAGGCCTCGACGCCTTCGCGCAAGCCTTCGAGCACGCCGACGAGGTAATAGCTGGCGTAGGCCTTGCCGTCCTTCTCGCCGGCTTCGAGCGTGCGCAGCTCGCGGATGCTCATGGCCTGCGCACCGGTCGCGGCCGCCGCGAGCACGAGCGACAGGAAGGCGGCACGCTTCATCGGGCTCACTTGCGGTAGCGCGGCGGCGGCGCGTAGGCACCGTCGGCCGGGAAGGCACTGGGCTGCTGCGGCGCGGCGTCGCGGCGCTGGCGGCGGGGCGCGTTGCGCTCCTCGAGCTCGAACAGCGCGGCGCCGATCACGCCGATGTTGCGCACGTCGCCGGCCTCGGTGTTGGCGGCATAGGCGCGGCCGGGCGCGGAGAAGCGGAAGGCCGCCACCTCGTTCTGGCTCTTGCGGAAGCCCTCGATGGTGATCGACTGCAGCGGCTGCAGCACGTAGCCGCCGTTGCGCAGGCTGCCGGGCTTGCCGCTGAGCACGTCCAGGCCGTCGACGGTGGCGATCAGCTCGTAGCTGCGCTCGCTGAGGTTGCGAAAGCGCAGCGTGTAGCGCGAACCCTCGACGCCGGCGAGGCGGAACATCTCGTCGCCACCGGCACCGCGGCGGGCGCGCTGCAGCGGCAGCGGACGGCCGTCCTCGTCGAGCACCGACCATTCGACGTCGCCGTCGGCCAGCATCAGGCTCAGGCGCCGCTCGGGGTTGCCGCCCACCGCGCGGCGCACGGCGGAAGCTTCGTTGTAGCCCAGCGAGGCCACGTCGTCGGGCTGGTCGGACAGGCGCTTGGTGACGACCGTGCGGGTCCTCGACTCGATCCCCTCGCCCCACTGCGTACCGAGCTGCGGCGCAGGCGCCGCGGGTGCGGCGCTGGGCGTGGCCGTGGCGGCCACCGATCCGCTCGGCGCCTGCGGCATCTGGCTGCAGGCCGCCAGCAGCGCGGCGCCGGCGACGGCCGTGGTGGCGAACCTGAGCAGGCGAGAACCGAAGAAACGAAAACCGAAGAGACGATCGATCATCAGGCGTGCTCCTCCCGCATGCGGGTTGTTGTTGGAATTCAGATCTTACGCAGCCGCATCCGGGCGGCCTCGGCGTGCGCCTGCAGGCCCTCGCCCTCGGCCAGCGTCACGGCGATGGGGCCCAGCACCTGGGCACCGGCCTCGCTGACCTCGATCAGACTGGAGCGCTTCTGGAAGTCGTACACGCCCAGCGGGCTCGAGAAGCGCGCCGTGCCGCTTGTGGGCAGCACGTGGTTCGGCCCCGCGCAGTAGTCGCCCAGGCTCTCGCTGGTGAAGGCGCCCAGGAAGATCGCGCCGGCGTGGCGCAGCAGCGGCTCCCAGCGGTTCGGCTCGCTGCTGCTCACCTCCAGGTGCTCGGGAGCGATGCGGTTGCTGATCTCACAGGCCTCTTCCATGCTCTTGGTATGGATCAGCGCGCCGCGGCCGTCGAGCGAGGCGGCGATGATCTCCGCGCGCGGCATGGTCGGCAGCAGGCGGTCGATCTCGGCCTGCACGCGGTCGATGTAGGCGGCATCGGGGCACAGCAGGATGCTCTGGGCCAGCTCGTCGTGCTCGGCCTGGCTGAACAGGTCCATCGCCACCCACTCGGGCGGCGTGGTGCCGTCGGCCAGCACCAGGATCTCGCTGGGGCCGGCGATCATGTCGATGCCCACGGTGCCGAACACCCGGCGCTTGGCGGCGGCCACGTAGGCGTTGCCGGGGCCGGTGATCTTGTCGACGGCAGGGATGGTGTCGGTGCCGTAGGCCAGCGCGGCCACGGCCTGGGCGCCGCCGATGGTGAACGCGCGGGTCACGCCGGCCACGTAGGCGGCGGCGAGCACCAGCACATTGCGCTCGCCCTTCGTGGACGACTGCCCGCCCGCGCCGCCCGTCGCCACGCTGCCCTTCACGGGCGTCGGGACCACCATGATGATTTCGCCGACGCCCGCCACGTGGGCCGGGATCGCGTTCATCAGCAGGCTCGACGGATAGGCCGCCTTGCCGCCCGGCACGTAGATGCCCACGCGGTCGAGCGGAGTGACCTTCTGGCCCAGCAGCGTGCCGTCCGCGTCGCGGTAGCTCCAGCTCTCGCCGCTGGCCTTCTTCTGCGCCTCGTGGTAGCTGCGCACGCGGTCGGCCGCGGCCTGCAGCGCATCGCGCTGTGCGGCGGGCAGCGAATCGAATGCTTCCTTGAAATCGGCCTGCGTCAGTTCGAGCTCGGACATGGCGCTCGCGCCGAGGCCGTCGAAGCGGCGGGTGTACTCGAGCACCGCCTCGTCGCCGCGCTTGCGCACATCCGCGAGGATGTCCGCCACCACCTTCTCGATGGCCGCGTCGGCATCCGCGGACCAATGCAGCCGCGCCTTGAATTCAGCGTCGAAGCTGGCTGAAGTCGTGGACAGGCGGAGGGGGGCTGCTTTCGAGGTCATGAGGCGGGAGATTTCAGGCGGAAGGAATTGCGGTGGCGAAGGCGTCGATGATGTGGCGGATCGGCTCGCGCTTGAGCTTGAGCGCAGCCTGGTTCACCACCAGGCGGGCGCTGATGTCCATGATGCGCTCCACCTCGACGAGGTGGTTGGCCTTGAGCGTGTTGCCGGTGGAGACCAGGTCGACGATGGCGTCGGCCAGGCCGGTGAGCGGCGCCAGCTCCATGCTGCCGTAGAGCTTGATCAGGTCGACGTGCACGCCCTTGCTGGCGAAGAAGTCGCGCGCCAGGCCCACGTACTTGGTGGCCACGCGCAGGCGCGAGCCCTGCTTCACGGCCGAGGCGTAGTCGTAGTCGGCGCGCACGGCCACGCTCAGGCGGCAGGCGGCGATGCGCAGGTCCAGCGGCTGGTACAGGCCCTGGTTGCCGTGCTCGAGCAAGACGTCGAGGCCGGTCACGCCGAGGTCGGCGCCGCCGTACTGCACGTAGGTGGGCACGTCGGAGGCGCGCACCAGCACCACGCGCACGTCGGGGCGGGTGGTCCCGAGGATGAGCTTGCGCGATTTCTCGGGGTCTTCGGTGACCTCGATGCCGGCGGCGGCCAGCAGGGGCATCGTCTCCTCGAAGATGCGGCCTTTGGACAGAGCAAGCGTGATCACGATTGCGACTCCTGTGATGCGAGGGTGATCATGCGGCTGCCGCTCCGGTCAGTCGTTCGATGTCGGCACCGAGGCCGCGCAGCTTGGCTTCCATGCGGTCGTAGCCCCGGTCGAGGTGGTAGATGCGGTCGACCAGCGTCTCGCCCTCGGCCACGAGGCCGGCAATGACGAGGCTGGCGGACGCGCGCAGGTCGGTGGCCATCACGGTGGCGCCCGAGAGCTGCTGCACGCCCTCGACCATCGCCACCTTGCCCTCGACGTGGATGTGGGCGCCCAGGCGCACCATCTCGTTCACGTGCATGAAGCGGTTCTCGAAGATGGTCTCGGTGACCATCGAGGCGCCGCGCGCGATCACGTTAAGGGCCATGAACTGGGCTTGCATGTCGGTCGGGAAGCCCGGGTACTCGGTGGTGCTGAAGCTTTGCGCCTTCAGGTGCTCGTAGGCCGGCCCCTTCGAGGCGATGCGCACGCCGTCCTTCTCGGACGTGACCTTGCAGCCGGCGTCGCGCAGCTTGTCGATCACGGCATCCAGATGGTCGCCGCGCGCGTTGCGCAGGAAGGCCTCGCCGCCCGTGGCGGCCACGGCGCACATGAAGGTGCCTGCCTCGATGCGGTCGGCAACCACCGTGTGCTCGCAGCCGTGCAGCCTCTCGACGCCCTGGATGCGGATGTGGCTGGTGCCGTGGCCTTCGATCTTCGCGCCCATGCGGATCAGCATCTCGGCCAGGTCGACGATCTCGGGCTCCTGCGCGGCGTTCTCCAGCAGCGTCTCGCCTTCGGCCAGCGCGGCGGCCATGAGGAAGTTCTCGGTGCCCGTGACGGTGACCATGTCGGTCAGGATGCGCGCGCCCTTCAGCCGCGTGCGCCCGGCAGGCAGGCGCGCAACCATGTAGCCGTGGTCGACCACGATCTCGGCGCCCATCGCCTGCAGGCCCTTGATGTGCTGGTCGACCGGCCGCGAACCGATGGCGCAGCCGCCGGGCAGCGACACCTTGGCATGGCCGAAGCGCGCCAGCAGCGGGCCCAGGGCCAGCACCGACGCGCGCATCGTCTTCACGAGCTCGTACGGCGCCTCGGGCTTGTTCAGGTCGCCCGCGTCGAGCCGGACGGTGCCGCCATCTTTCTCGTTCGGGTCGCGCTCGGCCGAAACGCCCATGTTGCGCACCAGCTTGAGCATGGTCGACACGTCCTGCAGGCGCGGCACGTTGTGCAGCACCACGGGCTGGTCGGTCAGCAGGGCCGCGCACAGCTCGGGCAGCGCTGCGTTCTTGGCGCCGGAAATGAGTACTTCGCCGCGGAGCTCTCGCCCGCCGCGAATCAGAAGTTTGTCCATCGAAGTTCCAGCGAAATCAGGAGGCCGCGAGGGCCCGGGGAGTTATTTTTCCACCGCCGCCCATTCGGCCGGCGTGTACGTCTTCATCGAAAGCGCATGCACCTCGTCGGTGTGCATTTTCGCACCCAGGGTGGCGTAGACCCGCTGGTGGCGCTGGATCGAGCGCTTGCCCTCGAATTCGGCCGAGACGATGGTCGCGTACCAATGTCGGCCATCGCCCTCCAGCGAGATGTGCTCGCACGGCAGGTGGGACTGGATCAGGGCTTGGAGTTCGGCAGCGGTCATTTGAGGCAGATATTCATTGGGGAACACCGCGGAACCGGCTTTGCCGGGCCGCAGGTGTCGCCCCCGGGAAGGGGGTTGGCGAAGCGACACGAAGTGCGCGCAGCCTGGAGGAGAGCCATCTTCTAGCCTCTGATTTTGTAGCCTATGCGCAGGAGATGGATGGCGATGGCGCTCACCACCAGCCACGCGGTGCCGACGATGCCCAGGCTGAGCCAGGGCGAGGCGTCGCTCACGCCGAAGAAGCCGTAGCGGAAGCCGTCGATCATGTAGAAGAACGGGTTCAGGTGGCTGACCTTCTGCCAGAACGGCGGCAGCGAGCCGATCGAATAGAACACGCCCGACAGGAAGGTCATGGGCATGATCAGGAAATTCTGGAACACCGCCATCTGGTCGAACTTCTCGGCCCACAGCCCCGCGATGAGGCCCAGCGTGCCCAGCATGGCCGAGCCCAGCAGCGCGAACACCAGGATCCAGCCCGGCGCCTGGAAGCCCGGCATCGCGAAGAAGATGTTGACCACGAACACGCCCAGCCCCACGGCCAGCCCGCGGATGATCGACGAGCCCACGTAGGCGAAGAACCAGCCCCAGTGCGACAGCGGCGTGAGCAGCACGAAGACCAGGTTGCCCATGATCTTGCTCTGGATGATGGAAGACGAGCTGTTGGCGAAGGCGTTCTGCAGCACGCTCATCATCACCAGCCCGGGAACCAGGAACGCGGTGTAGCCGACCGTGCCGTAGACCTTCACGTGGTCTTCGAGCACGTGGCCGAACACCATCAGGTACAGCAGCGCGGTGAGCACCGGCGCGCCCACGGTCTGGAAGCCGACCTTCCAGAAGCGCAGCGTCTCCTTGTAGAGCAGCGCGCGCCAGCCGGTCACGGCGATCATGAGGCCCCCTTGCACGGCACTGCGCGTCCGCGCTTCCCCCCGATGGGGAGCTTCGCTTGCTTGGGGCGGCGCGGCGCGGCGCTCATCGCGCCACCTCCAGCGGCGTCTGCTCGCCGGCCATCAGGTCGATGAACACGTCTTCCAGGTCGGCCTTGCGCATCTCCACGTCTTCCACCGTGACGCCGGCTTCGCGAATGGCGGCCAGCAGTTGTTCGACTTCATGTGCGTTCTGCGCCGGCAGCTGGACGATGCGCCCGGTGATGCGCGCGTGCTGGGCGATCGCCCAGGGCAGCATGGCGTCCGTCTTGAAGCGCAGCACGTTGCTCGCGGCCGACTTCAGCAGCTCGCTGGTGCGGTCGAGCGCGATCACCTTGCCCAGCTTGAGCATCGCGATGCGGCTGCACAGCGCCTCGGCCTCTTCGAGATAGTGGGTGGTGAGCAGCACCGTGCTGCCCTGCTTGTTGAGCCTGGCGACGAACTGCCAGAGCGTCTGGCGCAGCTCGACGTCGACGCCGGCGGTGGGTTCGTCGAGCACGATCACCGGCGGCTTGTGCACCAGCGCCTGCGCCACCAGCACGCGACGCTTCATGCCGCCGGAGAGCTGGCGCATGTTGGCCGTGGCCTTGTCGGCCAGGCCCAGGCTCTGCAGCAGCTCGTCGATCCAGGCTTCGTTGTTGGTGATGCCGAAGTAGCCCGACTGGATGCGCAGCGACTCGCGCACGTTGAAGAAGGGGTCGAACACCAGCTCCTGCGGCACGATGCCGAGCTGGCGGCGCGCCTGCGCGTACTCGCGCTGCACGTCGAATCCATGGACGCTGATGGCGCCCGCCGTGGGCCGCGAAAGGCCGGCGAGCATGCTGATCAGGGTGGTCTTTCCCGCGCCGTTGGGGCCGAGCAGTCCGAAGAACTCGCCCTCCTCGATCTGGAAGCTGACCTCATCGACCGCCTTGAGCCCGGACTTGCCCTGGGCTTTCTGCTGTCTGGAAGGGGGATAGGTCTTGGAGACCGACTGGAATGAGATCGCGGGCATGGGAGCCCGCGATTTTAAGGTGCCGCTCTACAAGCCGCCTCGGACGCTCCCGATACCCTCATGCGGCCCCAGCCGGGGCCGACGCAACGGGGTCAGGGCGCGGCGGGCAACAGTCCGGCAATGCCGTAGAGCGCCGCCAGTTCCCGCAGCCGGGGCGAGAGCCCCTTGACGGAGAAACCGCGCCCCAGCGCGCTCGATTCGCGCCGGCATTCGAGCAGCACGGCCAGCGCCGAGGAGTCGAAATGGGTCAGCGCCGTCGCGTCGACCACGGTGGACGACGAGTCGGCCTGGCCCTTGAGCCCCTGCTGCAGCATGCGCATGCATGCGGGGGCCTCGTCATGAGTGAGTCGGGCGGGCAGGACCAGCATCGCGTGCGGCTCCTTCTCAGCCCTTGCCGTTGCCCTTGTTGCGCGCGGCGAGCGCAGCGATCAGGCCGTCGATGCCGCTTTTGTTGATTTCCTGCGCGAACTGGGTGCGGTAGGTATCGACCAGCCACACGCCCAGCACGTTCAGGTTGTAGACCTTCCAGCCGGCGCCCTGGCCGGGGGTCTTCTCGAGGCGATAGTCGAGCTGGACCGGATCGCCACGGCCGCGGACCTCGGTGCGCACCAGCACGTCCTTGTCATCGGGAGAGCCGCGGAACGGACGCACGGTGACGGTCTGGTCGGTCACCTGGTCGAGCGCGCCGGCGTAGGTGCGAACCAGCAGCGCCTTGAACTCGTCCTGCAGGCGCTTCTGCTGCTCGGGGGTGGCGGTACGCCAGGCCGGGCCGACGGCGGAAGCGGTCATGCGCTGGAAGTTGACGTTCGGCATGATCTTGCTGTCGACCAGCACCATGATCTTGTTGACGTCGCCCGACTTGATGGACGAGTCGGCCTTGATCGTCTCGAGCACGTCGGTCGACAGGCGCTTGACGAGCGCATCGGGCGCCTCGTCAGCGGCACGGGCGGGCTGGACGAAGGCGACGGCGGCGCTGAACAGCAGTGCGCCAGCCAGTGCCAGGCGGCCGATATCGCGACGTTGCAGGGTCTTGTTGTTCATGGGGAGTCCCTCATTCAAGTTTGAAGATCCGCAGGCATCCGGAAACACCCGGCTGCTGAGACAGGAACGGTTTCGAGCCCCATGGAGCCGACCGGGTTCCTGTCCGGGAGGTGAAGCCTTGCAACCGGATGCAAGCACTCTCCTCTCCGGCGGTACTTTTTCTCTGTCTATTTGTCGGTGCCCTTGTCGGTACCACCACCATCGTCCGGCGGATTGCCGTCGTAGACCTGGCTGCGGCGGCGCTGCAGGTAGGCATCGCGCGTGAACGAATACTTGTCGAGCGCCGCATCGCCCAGCAGGCGGCTGGCGCGCAGGTACTGCGAGCGCGTGTCGACGACGCGCAGCACCGTCAGCGAATTGCGCCACGGGATGTCTTCCACATGGCCCAGCGGGTCGCCCCAAATGTCGAGCGGCTTGGCAGCGGTGTCGCGCAGCGTGGAGGAACCCAGCAGCGGCAGCACCACGTACGGGCCGGAGCCCACGCCCCAGTAGCCCAGGGTCTGGCCGAAGTCTTCCTCGTGGCGGGGAATGCCCGCCTCGGTCGCCACGTCCAGCACGCCGGCGAGGCCGAAGATGGTGTTGACGTTCAGCCGCATGAAGGTCTCGGCACTGTTCTGCAGCTTGAGCTGGGCCACGTTGTTGGCCAGGTTCCAGACGTCGCCGATGTTGCTGAAGAAGTTGTTCACGCCGGTACGCACCATGGAGGGCAGCGCGTTCTGGTAGGCCGTGGCCGCGGGCACCAGCACGGCATCGTCGACGGCGTCGTTGAAGCGCGAGACGCCGCGGTTGAACGGCTCGAAAGGGTCGGCGGGGTTGGCGCCAGGTCCGGTCGCGCAACCGGCGGCCAGAGCGAGGACTGCGCCGGCACCTGCCCAGCGAATCCGATTTGCTACGTTATTCATAGCAAAAGACAAAAAATATCGTGTTTTCATTTCTTATTGGCTGTTCCAGGCGTCGAATTTCCCTCCGCCGCCTTGCTGTACAGGAACTGGCTGATCAGGTTCTCCAGCACCACGGCCGACTGGGTCGCGGTGATGGTGTCGCCGGCTTGCAGGTTCTTGTCCTCGGCGCCCGCCTCGATTCCGATGTACTGCTCTCCGAGCAGGCCGCTGGTCAGGATCTTGAGCGAACTGTCCTTGGGAAAACTGTAACGGTTTTGCAAAGCCAGTGTGACGTCGGCCTGAAAGGTCTTGTCGTTGAAGGAGATGGATTCCACACGGCCGACCACCACGCCGGCGCTCTTCACCGCGGTCTGCGGCTTCAGGCCGCCGATGTTGTCGAACCGCGCCGTGACCGAATAGGTCTTCTGGAAGTTCAGGCTCAGCAGGTTGGCCGACTGCAGTGCCAGGAACAGCAGCGCAGCAGCGCCGATCAGGACGAACAGGCCGACCCAGATGTCGTTGTTGGAACGTTGCATATCTACTCTTCCTAAATTCCAGCGGTTTGGCTCATTTGGGGAACACCGCGGAACCGGCATTGCCGGGCCGCAGGCGTTGCCCCCTGCAAGAAGGTTGGCGGTCGCACGAAGTGGGCAAGCCCGGGGATCTGCCGGTTCATATGCTGAACATCATGGCGGTGAGCAGGAAGTCGAGCCCCAGCACCGCCAGCGACGCCGTCACCACCGTGCGCGTGGTCGCGCGCGACACGCCCTCGGGCGTGGGCTGCGCCTCGTAGCCCTGCAGCAGCGCGATGAAGGTCACGGTGAAGCCGAAGACGATGCTCTTGATCACGCCGTTGCCCACGTCGCGCCAGACGTCGACACCGCCCTGCATCTGCGCCCAGAACGCACCCGGGTCCACGCCCAGCATCAGCACGCCCACCACGTAGCCGCCCATGATGCCAACGGCGCTGAACACCGCCGCGAGCAGCGGCATGGTGATGACGCCAGCCCAGAAGCGCGGCGCGAGCACGCGCTGCACCGGGTCGATGGCCATCATCTCCATGGCGCTCAGTTGCTCGTCGGCCTTCATGAGGCCGATCTCGGCCGTCAGCGAGGTGCCGGCGCGGCCGGTGAAAAGCAGCGCCGCCACCACGGGCCCGAGTTCGCGCACCAGGCTCAGGGCGACCAGCAGGCCCAGCGCTTCGGAAGATCCGTAGCGCTGCAGCGCGTAGTACATCTGCAGCCCGAGAACGAAGCCCACGAACAGGCCCGAGACGCCGATGATCGCCAGCGAGTAGTTGCCCAGGAAATGGATCTGGTCGCGCACCAGCGCGAAGCGGCGAAGGATCTGCGCACCCGGTCCGACCAGGCGCATGAAGAGCTTCGCGCCGTAGCCCAGGTTGGCCAGGTGGCCGCGCGTGGCGAAACCGACGTCGGCGGGCTTCCACCAGGTCATGAGCGTCCTCCCTCGACATTGCCGAAGTCGTCTTCGATGCTGAGGCCGGGGTAGTGGAAGTGCACCGGGCCGTCGGGCAGCGCATTCACGAACTGATGGACCAGCGGGTCTGCACTCTCGCGCACCTCGGCCGGCGTGCCCTGCGCGGCGATGCCGCCATTGGCCAGGATGATCACGTGGTCGGCGATGCGGAAGGTCTCCTCCAGGTCGTGCGACACGATGATGCTGGTGAGCCCCAGTGCGTCGTTGAGCTGGCGGATGAGGCGTGCGGCAGTGCCGAGCGAGATCGGGTCGAGCCCGGCGAAGGGCTCGTCGTACATCACGAGGTCGGGGTCGAGCGCGATCGCGCGCGCCAGCGCCACGCGCCGCGCCATGCCGCCGGACACCTCGCTGGGCATCAGGTCGCGCGCGCCGCGCAGGCCGACGGCGTCGAGCTTCATGAGCACCACGTCGCGCACCAGCGCCTCGGACAGTTGCGTGTGCTCGCGCAGCGGAAACGCCACGTTGTCGAACACGCTCATGTCGGTGAACAGCGCGCCGAACTGGAACAGCATGCCCATGCGCCGCCGCGCGGCGTACAGGGCGTTGGCGTCGAGCTTGCCGACGTCGCTGCCATCGAAGAGCACCTCGCCGCGCTGCGCCTTCTGCTGTCCGCCGATCAGCCGCAGCACGGTGGTCTTGCCGCCGCCGGAGGCGCCCATCAGCGCGGTCACCTTGCCCCGCGGCACGGCGAACGAGACGCCGTCGAGGATGGTGCGCGCGCCATAGCCGAACCTGACGTCGCGAAACTCTACGAAGGGATGTGGCAGCGGTTTGGCGGTGTCCATCTCAATAAAAAAGCCGGGCGCCCTTTCAAGCATCCCGGCATGCGGTTTGACGCGGATGATAACGGGGCGGCGAGCGGCCCCGCGAAACTGAAACAAAATTCAGCGCGGCGCCCGTCAGACCCTCGTCAGGAAGCCGTGGACAACGGCCCGCGCCGAGGAGAACCCCCCTTATCAGCGAGGCAGGTCGCTGAAGCCCATCAGGAACTCGTCCACCGAACGCGCAGCCTGGCGGCCTTCGCGGATCGCCCACACCACCAGCGACTGTCCGCGGCGGATGTCGCCGGCCGCAAAGACCTTCGGAACATTGGTGGCATAGCCGCCGACGAAGTCGACCGTCGCCCGCGCGTTGCCGCGCGCATCCTTCTCCACGCCGAAGGCGTCGAGCACGGAGGCCACGGGGCTCACGAAGCCCATGGCGAGCAGCACCAGGTCGGCCTTGAGCACCTGCTCGCTGCCGGCCACTTCCTGCATCTTGCCGTCCTTCCATTCGACGCGAACGGTCTTCAGGCCGGTGACCTTGCCCTTCTCGCCGATGAACTCCTTCGTGGAGATCGAGAACTCGCGCTCGCAGCCTTCCTCGTGGCTGGAGCTGGTGCGCAGCTTGATCGGCCAGTAGGGCCAGGTCAGCGGGCGGTTCTCTTCCTCGGGCGGCTGCGGCATCAGCTCGAACTGCGTGACGCTGACCGCGCCGTGGCGGTTGCTGGTGCCCACGCAGTCGGAGCCGGTGTCGCCGCCGCCGATCACGATCACGTGCTTGCCGTCGGCGCGCAGCTGGCCCTTGACCTTGTCGCCGGCGTTGACGCGGTTCTGCTGCGGCAGGAACTCCATCGCGAAGTGGATGCCGTCGAGGTCGCGGCCGGGCACCGGCAGGTCGCGCGACTGCTCCGCGCCGCCGGTCAGCAGCACGGCGTCGAAATCCTTCTGCAGCTGCTCGGGCGTGACGGTTTCCTTGGCCAGGTTCGTGACCTTGGAGCCCTTGCCCAGCGGGTCCTTCGCGGCGCCGACGATCACGCCGGTGCGGAACACCACGCCTTCGGCCTTCATCTGCTCGACGCGGCGGTCGATGTGCGACTTCTCCATCTTGAAGTCGGGGATGCCGTAGCGCAGCAGGCCGCCGACGCGGTCGTTCTTCTCGAAGAGCGTCACGTCATGGCCGGCGCGCGCCAGCTGCTGGGCTGCCGCCATGCCGGCCGGGCCCGAGCCCACCACCGCCACCTTCTTGCCGGTCTTGTGCTTGGCGACGCGCGGCGCCACCCAGCCTTCGTCCCAGGCGCGGTCGATGATCGCGTGTTCCAGCGACTTGATGCCGACCGCGTCGTCGTTCACGTTGAGCACGCAGGCAGCCTCGCAGGGCGCCGGGCAGATGCGGCCGGTGAACTCGGGGAAGTTGTTGGTCGAGTCGAGCACCGCGAAGGCGTTTTGCCAGTCGTTGCGGTACACGAGGTCGTTGAAGTCCGGAATGATGTTGTTGACCGGGCAGCCGCTGTTGCAGAACGGCGTGCCGCAGTCCATGCAGCGCGCACCCTGCACCTTGGCCTGCTCGTTGCTCAGGCCGACGACGAATTCCTTGTAGTGCTTGACGCGCTCGGAGACGGGCTTGTAGCCCTCCTCGATGCGCTCATGCTCCATGAAGCCGGTGATCTTTCCCATCGTGGTTCCTTTTCACACCCCCGTCGCTTGCTCACTGCGTGTAGCCGCCTCCCCCCTCGTGGGGGCAACACCGGCCGCCCGGCAAAGCCGGTTCCGCAGTGTTCCCCGAAGGGATCGAGACAGATTCACGCGCTGCATGCGATGCGGGGGCTCGTTGTGTTGGTTGATCTTCAAGCGGCGGCGGGAGCCGACTGCGGTGCGGGGGCGGCCAGCGCATGCGGCTCGAGGCCGATGTGCGCGTTGTTGCCGGTGCTCGTGAGCTCGACCTTGCGGTCGTGCAGCTCGGCGAGCGCGCGCTTGTATTCGTTGGGGAAGACCTTCACGAACTTCGTGCGCGACACGGCCCAGTTGTCCAGCAGTTCGCGCGCGCGCTTGCTGCCAGTCCAGCGGTGGTGCTCCTCGAGCAGCTTCTTGAGCTGGGCCTCGTCGGTCTCGCCGCCGTGCCAGATCTTGCGGTGCACGCTGGCGGTCTGCTCGGCCGAGGTCAGCACCTTCTCCAGCGAGACCATCGACAGGTTGCAGCGCGACGCGAACTGGCCGTCCTCGTCGTAGACGAAGGCGACGCCGCCGCTCATGCCGGCTGCGAAGTTGCGGCCGGTCTTGCCGAGCACCGCCACCGTGCCGCCGGTCATGTACTCGCAGCCGTGGTCGCCCGTGCCCTCGACGACTGCCGTGGCGCCCGACAGGCGCACCGCGAAGCGCTCGCCCGCCACGCCGCAGAGGTAGGCCTCGCCGGTGGTCGCGCCGTACAGCGCGGTGTTGCCGACGATGGTGTTGCGCGCTGCTTCGCCACGGAAGTCGAGGCTGGGGCGAACCACCACGCGGCCGCCCGAGAGGCCCTTGCCGGTGTAGTCGTTGGCGTCGCCGATCAGGTACAGCGTGATGCCGCGCGCCAGGAAGGCGCCGAACGACTGGCCGCCCGTGCCTTCGAGCTGGATGCGGATCGAGTCGTCGGGCAGGCCCTGCGGATGCACCTTGGTCAGCGCGCCCGAGAGCATCGCGCCCACCGAGCGGTTGACGTTGCGCGCCACCTCGATGAACTGCACCTTCTCGCCCTTGTCGATGGCGGGACGCGACTTCTCGATGAGCTTGACGTCGAGCGCCTTGTCGAGGCCGTGGTCCTGGTTCTCGACATGGAATCGCGGCACGTCGGCCGGCACGTTCGGCAGCGCGAACAGGCGGCTGAAGTCCAGGCCGGCGGCCTTCCAGTGCTCGATGCCCTTGCGCATGTCGAGCAGGTCGGCGCGGCCGATCAGGTCGTCGAACTTGCGGATGCCGAGCTGGGCCATGATCTGGCGCACTTCTTCGGCGACGAAGAAGAAGTAGTTGACGACGTGCTCGGGCTTGCCCGAGAACTTCTTGCGCAGCACCGGGTCCTGCGTGGCCACGCCCACCGGGCAGGTGTTCAGGTGGCACTTGCGCATCATGATGCAGCCCTCGACCACCAGCGGCGCGGTGGCGAAGCCGAACTCGTCGGCGCCCAGCAGCGCGCCGATGGCGACGTCGCGGCCGGTCTTCATCTGGCCGTCGGCCTGCACGCGGATGCGGCTGCGCAGGCGGTTGAGCACCAGCGTCTGCTGCGTCTCGGCCAGGCCGATTTCCCACGGGCTGCCCGCGTGCTTGATCGACGACCAGGGCGAGGCGCCCGTGCCGCCGTCATGGCCGGCGATCACGACGTGGTCGCTCTTGCACTTGGCGACGCCCGCGGCGATGGTGCCCACGCCGATCTCGCTCACCAGCTTCACGCTGATGCTGGCGTGCGGTGCGGTGTTCTTCAGGTCGTGGATGAGCTGTGCCAAGTCCTCGATCGAGTAGATGTCGTGGTGCGGCGGCGGGCTGATGAGGCCCACGCCCGGCACGGCATAGCGCTGCTTGCCGATGTACTCGGTGACCTTGCCGCCCGGCAGCTGGCCGCCTTCGCCCGGCTTGGCGCCCTGCGCCATCTTGATCTGGATCTGGTCGGCCGAATGCAGGTACTCGGCCGTGACGCCGAAGCGGCCCGACGCGACCTGCTTGATGCGCGAGCGCAGCGAATCGCCTTCCTTCAGCGGCAGGTCGACTTCGACGTTCTCGGCGCCCACGATGCTGCGCAGCGTGTCGCCCTGCTTGATCGGGATGCCCTTGAGTTCGTTGCGATAGCGCGCGGGATCTTCACCGCCCTCGCCCGTGTTGCTCTTGCCGCCGATACGGTTCATGGCCACCGCCAGCACCGAGTGCGCCTCGGTGCTGATGGAACCCAGCGACATCGCGCCGGTGGCGAAGCGCTTGACGATCTCGGCCGCGGGCTCGACCTCGTCGACCGGGATGGCCTTGGCCGGGTCAATCCTGAACTCGAACAGGCCGCGCAGCGTGAGGTGGCGGCGGTTCTGGTCGTTGATGAGCTGGGCGTATTCCTTGTACGTGTTCCAGTTGTTGGAGCGCGTGCTGTGCTGCAGCTTGGCGATGGCGTCGGGCGTCCACATGTGCTCCTCGCCGCGCGTGCGCCATGCGTATTCGCCGCCGGCGTCGAGCATGTTGGAGAGCACCGGGTCGTCGCCGAAGGCGGCCTTGTGCATGCGGATGGCTTCCTCGGCGATCTCGAACACGCCGATGCCTTCCACGCGGCTGGCGGTGCCGGTGAAGTACTTGCTCACCGTCTCGCTGTTCAGGCCGATGGCTTCGAACAGCTGCGCGCCGCAGTAGCTCATGTAGGTGCTGACACCCATCTTCGACATGATCTTCGACAGACCCTTGCCGATGGCCTTCACGTAGTTGTAGACCGCCTTGTCGGCGCTCAGCTCACCCGGCAGGTCGGCGTGCATCGCCACCAGCGTTTCCATGGCGAGGTAGGGGTGCACGGCTTCAGCGCCATAGCCCGCGAGCACGGCGAAGTGGTGCACCTCGCGCGCCGAACCGGTCTCGACCACCAGGCCGGCCGTGGTGCGCAGGCCCTCGCGCACCAGGTACTGGTGCACGGCCGACAGCGCCAGCACGGCGGGAATGGCCACCTGCGTGGGGCTCACGCCGCGGTCGCTCACGATCAGGATGTTGTTGCCGCCCTTGATGGCATCGACGGCCTCGGCGCACAGCGACGCCAGCTTGGCTTCGACACCTTCGTCGCCCCATGCGAGCGGGTAGGTGATGTCGAGCACGTAGCTCTTGAACTTGCCCTGCGTGTACTTGCCGATGTCGCGCAGCTTCGCCATGTCTGCGAAGTCGAGGATCGGCTGGCTCACTTCGAGCCGCATCGGCGGGTTGACCTGGTTGATGTCCAGCAGGTTCGGCTTGGGGCCGATGAAGGACACCAGCGACATCACGATCGCTTCGCGGATGGGGTCGATCGGCGGGTTCGTGACCTGCGCGAACAGCTGCTTGAAGTAGTTGTAAAGCGGCTTGTTCTTGCTCGAGAGCACGGCCAGCGGGCTGTCGTTGCCCATCGAGCCGATGCCTTCCTCGCCGGCCTGCGCCATCGGACTCATCAGGAACTTGATGTCTTCCTGGGTGTAGCCGAAGGCCTGCTGGCGGTCGAGCAGCGGCACCTGCGACAGCGGAGCCTTGACCGCCTCGGCGGCTTCGGCGGTCACGCTGTCGAGCTTGATGCGCAGGTTCTCGATCCACTGCTTGTAGGGCTTGCTGTTGGCGAGGTTGGCCTTGACCTCCTCGTCGTCGATCAGGCGGCCCTGCTCCAGGTCGATGAGGAACATCTTGCCGGGCTGCAGGCGCCACTTGCGCACGATCTTCTGCTCGGGCACGGGCAGCACGCCCGACTCCGAAGCCATGATGACCAGGTCGTCGTCGGTCACGCAGTAGCGCGAGGGGCGCAGGCCGTTGCGGTCGAGCGTGGCGCCGATCTGGCGGCCGTCGGTGAACACGATGGAGGCCGGGCCGTCCCACGGCTCGAGCATGGCGGCGTGGTATTCGTAGAACGCGCGGCGGCGCGGGTCCATGGTGGCGTGCTGTTCCCAGGGCTCGGGAATCATCATCATCACGGCCTGGCTGATGGGATAGCCGGCCATCGTCAGCAGCTCGAGGCAGTTGTCGAAGGTGGCGGTGTCGGACTGGCCGGCGAAGCTGATCGGGTAGAGCTTCTGCAGGTCGGGGCCCAGCACGGGGGAAGACATGACGCCTTCGCGCGCCTTCATCCAGTTGTAGTTGCCCTTGACCGTGTTGATTTCGCCGTTGTGGGCGACGTAGCGGTACGGGTGGGCCAGCGGCCACTCGGGGAAGGTGTTGGTCGAGAAGCGCTGGTGCACCAGGCCCAGGGCCGAGACGCAGCGCTTGTCCTGCAGGTCGAGGTAGTAGGTGCCGACCTGGTCGGCCAGCAGCAGGCCCTTGTAGACCACGGTGCGGCTCGACATGCTGGGAACGTAGTATTCCTTGCTGTGCTTGAGCTTCAGGCGCTGGATGTTGGCGCTGGCGGTCTTGCGGATCACGTAGAGCTTGCGTTCCAGGGCGTCCTGCACGATGACGTCGTTGCCGCGGCCGATGAAGACCTGGCGCAGCAGCGGTTCCTTCTCGCGCACGGTGGGCGACATGGGCATGTCGCGATTGACCGGCACGTCGCGCCAGCCGAGCAGCACCTGGCCCTCGGCCTTGATGGCGCGCTCCATCTCCTGCTCGCAGGCCTCGCGGGAGGCGTGCTCCTTCGGCAGGAAGATCATGCCTACGCCGTACTCGCCCGGCGGGGGCAGCGTGACGCCCTGCTTCGCCATTTCTTCACGGTAGAGACGGTCGGGCAGCTGGATCAGGATGCCGGCGCCGTCGCCCATCAGCTTGTCGGCGCCCACTGCGCCGCGATGGTCAAGATTTTCAAGAATCTTCAGGCCCTGCAGCACGATGGCATGGCTCTTCTCGCCCTTGATGTGTGCAACGAAGCCGACGCCGCAGGCATCGTGCTCGTCGGCAGCGGAATACAGACCGTGTTCTTGGAGATGCTTGATCTCGGCAGCCGTCGTCATGGCGCGCTCCTTCAGTTTTCGCAGGGAATCGGAGCATATTGCGTTGCACAAAGAATGCCAAACACTTTAATCGGGGTCAGATTCCATTTAAATCTTGAGTTTTTCGATAGGAATAAAATCAGGGACACATCAAAAACAGGAGCAAAAAGGCCAATCCGCCCGAAGGATGGACCGGCTTTTCCTGCTCAGGATCGGGGAGTCGAAGGCGGGCGCCCAGCCTTGGCTTTGACCACCCGGCGGTCGGTGGACTTCTGCAGGCCGTCGAGAAAATCCTCGTCGCCAGCCGCCCAGCCCCGCAGCGTGGCTTCGGTCAAGGCCTTCTGATCGGCCGCGCGCACCCCGGCGCGCACCAGTTCGACATACGCAGCCTCGCGGGCGAATGGGGTGTTGCCGAGTTCCCAGTACAGCGGATGCGGCGTCAGCAGCTTGTCGTGCCGAAGGCCGGCGTAGTGGCCATGGCTGGACCACGGGAAGTCGCGCGCCTCGGCCACCATGCCCGCCCGCACGGGGTTGAGGTCGATGTAGGCCATGCAGGTCAGCAGGTAGCGGTCGGTCTGGATCAACGTCGACCTGTAGCGCCCTTCCCACAAAGTGCCGCTGCGGCCATGGCGGTCGTTGAAGTAGCGCACATAGGCCCGTCCCACCGACTGCATGAATTGCGGCAGCCCGGTGGCGCTGGCGGGGGTGGCCAGCAGGTGGAAGTGGTTGTCCATCAGCACGTAGGCGTGCACCGAGATCTCGAAGCGCGCGGCGTTCTCGGTCAGCAGCGCGAGCAGCTTCTCGTGGTCGGCGCGGTCCATGAAGATCGGCTGGCGGTTGTTGCCGCGCTGGATCACGTGGTGCGGCATGCCTGCCAGCGTGAGACGGGGAAGACGGGCCATGGGAGCGATCGGCCTGTGCGACGGACGGCGCGCCCGCGCTCAGGCGAGACGGAAGCGCGTGTCGCCCAGCCTGTCCAGCCCGAACTGAGCGAGCAACTCGCGCAGCCGCGCGGCCGCGCTCGCCTTTTTCTGGCCGGTGTAGCGCGCGAGGATCAGCTCGTTCTTCATGCTGTGCTCCCAGCCGACCAGCTCCGTGACCATGACGCTGTAACCGTTGGCTTCGAGGTACAGGCAGCGCAGCACGTTGGTGAGCTGGCTGCCGATCTCGCGCGTGTGCAGCGGATGGCGCCAGAGTTCGGCCAGCGGCGTGCGCGACAGCGCCAGCGCCTTGGTCTCGCGCAGGCAGGCAGCCACCTCGGCCTGGCAGCAGGGCACGAGCACCATGCAGCGCGCCTTCTTGGCCAGGCCGAAGGCGATGGCGTCGTCGGTCGCGGTGTCGCAGGCATGCAGCGCGGTGACCACGTCGATCTGCGCCGGCAGCTCACCCGATTGCGCCGACTCGGCCACCGTGAGGTTCAGGAACGACATGCGCTCGAAGCCCAGGCGCTTCGCGAGCTCGCGCGAGCGCTCGACCAGCTCGCCGCGCGTCTCGATGCCGTAGACATGGCCGCCACCCGGCCGGGCGCGGAAAAACAGGTCGTAGATGATGAAGCCCAGGTACGACTTGCCCGCGCCATGGTCGGCCAGCGTGGCGCCCGCGCCCTCTTCCGGCAGCTCGCGCAGCAGTTGCTCGATGAACTGGAACAGGTGGTAGACCTGCTTGAGCTTGCGCCGCGAGTCCTGGTTGAGCCGGCCCTCGCGGGTCAGGATGTGCAGCTCCTTGAGCAGCTCGACCGACTGGCCGGGGCGCAGCACTTCGGCCAGCTCGGCGTCGGCCTTCGCGGCCTTGTTCGTCTTCGGTGCGGTCTTCGTGTTCATGGCTCGGCGCTCCCCGGCCCGACGTCGAGTTCGCTCCAGCCCTGCGATCCCAGCGCTTCGAGCGTGTCGATGTTGCGCTCGAAGATCGCCTCTGCCTCCGGAAAGGCCTCGACGGCGCGGCTCACGCTGTCCTCGCGCAGCAGATGCAGCGTCGGGTACGGCGCACGGTTGGTCGCGTTGCCGATGTCGTCGGCTTCGGTGCCGGCGAACTGGAACTGCGGATGGAAGCTCGCCAGCTGCAGCACGCCGTCGAATCCCGCGCGGGCGAGCCGGCGTTCGGCGCGCGCCGTGAAGTCGTTGAAATCCAGGAAATCGGGCAAGGCGTTCGGTGCAATCAGAAGGGTTGTGTCGCGCACGGAGGCATCGAGCGCCACGAGGTCCCGGGCCTGCGCCAGCAGTGCGTCCATCAGGTCGGCCTCCTCGGCGGGCTCGTACACCGCGTAGTGGATCTGTCCTTTCACATGCACGGCCTTGGCGAAGGGGCACAGGTTGAGGCCGATCACCGCGCGCTCGAGCCAGCGCCGCGTGTCGGCTTCGGCCTGAAGGGAAGGGATTGTCGCCGGTAGCGTCATGCCATCTCCGCAGCGGGGCGAATACGCCCCAGGCGCCGCGCGACCGCCATGCCGACCAGCGAGCAGGCCAGCGTGGCCGTCCAGGTCCACTGCCAGCCGCCGACGCGATGCGCCAGCCACGCCACCGCGAGCGGCGCCAGGAACTGCCCCAGCGAAGAGGCCTGCTGCATCAATCCGATGGTGGTCGACACGGTGGACGGCCCCGGCGCCAGCCGCACGCCCAGCATGAACAGCGTGGCAGGTACCATGCCGCCGCCCAGCGAGAAGGCGCACACGGCGATATAGCGCACGGTCGGCGGCAGACCTGCCGCCTCGGCGCCCTGCCCCATCTGCGCGAAGGCGGCCACGCCGCTCAGCGCCATCGTCAGGAAGCCCAGCTGCAGCAGGCGCTCGGGCGCCACGCCGCGCTGCAGCCAGCGCCCGCCCGCGACGTTGCCGATGATGTTCGCCGCCGCCGCCAGCGCGGTGAGCACCGCACTCCAAGCGGCCGGCACGCCTGCACCCGCGTAGATGGCAGGCAGGAAGCCGATCACCGCGATCCATTGCGACGAGTACACGGCGAAGGTCAGCGCGACCAGCCAGGGCGCTCGCGCGCCGGCAGTGGCGCGCAGCCGCGACGCCCATCCGCCGGAAGCCGGCCCCGCCGTGGACGGACGGAGCCGGTCGGCGGGCACGACGATCCAGAGCCAGAGCGCCGCGCCGGCCGAGACGGCCGACAGCGCCCACCACCAGTCCACCCAGCCGCCCCAGCCGATCAGCGCCGGACCGAGAAGAAGCGCGAGGGCCACGCCCAGGGGCATGTAGGCGCCCCAGAGGCCCAGCGCCGCCTTGTCGGCACCCGGCGGCGTCAGGGCGCGGATCAGCCCGGGCCCCGGCATCACCGCCAGCAGGAAACCGATGCCCTCCACGGCGCGCAGAACCAGAAGCCAGTGCACGGCATGTGCCCCGCCGCCGCCGAGCCCCGTACCGGCCGCGCCACCGAGCAGGCTGGCGGCAGTCAGCACGATCAGCCCCGTCAGCATGCTGCGGCGCAGCCCGATGGTGTCGGCCGCCAGGCCCACCACCAGACCCAGCGTCATGCTGGCAACCTGCACCAGCGAGAGCAGGAACCCCGCCTCGACCAGATCGATGCCCAGAGATGCCTGCAGCGCCGGCACGGCGGGCGGCAGCTTGCCCAGGTGGAGGGATCCGCTGACGCCGCCCAGCAGCACGGCCAGCGCCGCGGCGGGAATGCGGGGTCGCCCGGCCCACCCACCCATTGGCGCACCTTCGTTCTTCGCACTACCGTGCGAGCTTGCCTGGGAGCGGCCCGGCGCGGCGCTCATGCGATGCCCCGGCGGCCGGTCAGCCGTTCGTGCTCGCGCACGGCGAACCGGTCGGTCATGCCGGCGATGTAGTCGGCGACGGCGCGATGCCTGTCCGGCCGCTCGGCATAGGAGGCCGGCATCTCGGAGCCTCGCTCCAGATAGGCCGCGAACAGTTCACGCACCACCTCCCGCGCCTGGTCCGTGGTCTGCGTGACCTGCGGGTGCCGGTAGAGGTTGCGGAAGAGAAAGCGCTTCAGGTCTTCCGACTGGGCCTGCATGGTGCTGCTGAACGCCACGACGGGCGGAGCCTTGCGCACGGCATCGGCGTCGGCCGGGGCGAGCGCCTCGAGCGACGCCCGGGTCGCATCGATCACGTCGTAGACCTGTGCGCTCAGCATGCGGCGGATGGCTTCGTAGAGCACGCGGCGTCCCTGCAGATGCGGGTGCTCGGCGAGCGCCTCTTGGCGATGCCGCTCGAACAGCTCCACCTCAGACAGCTGCTCGACCGTGATGAGCCCCGAGCGCACGCCGTCGTCGATGTCGTGGGCGTTGTAGGCGATCGCGTCGGCCAGGTTGCAAAGCTGGGCCTCCAGCCCCGGCTGGGTACGGTCGAGGAAACGCCTGGCGACGCCGTCGGGCTCCGCAGCCTCCAGCCGCTCGGCGTTCGCGCGCGAGCAATGCTTGAGGATGCCCTCGCGCGTCTCGAAGCTGAGGTTCAGGCCGTCGTACTGCGGATAGCGATGCTCCAGCGCATCGACCACGCGCAGGCTCTGCAGGTTGTGCTCGAAGCCGCCGTGCCCGGCCATGCAGTCGTCGAGCGCATCCTGCCCGGCGTGGCCGAAGGGCGTGTGCCCTAGGTCGTGCGCGAGGGCGATGGCCTCGACAAGGTCCTCGTTGATGCGCAGCGCCCGCGCGATCGACCGGCCCAGCTGGGCGACTTCGAGCGAATGCGTGAGACGGGTACGGAAGAGGTCGCCCTCATGGTTCAGGAACACCTGCGTCTTGTAGACCAGCCGGCGGAAAGCGGTGGAATGCACGATCCGGTCTCGGTCGCGCTGGAAGGCATCGCGCGTGGGCGCTGGCGGCTCCGCATGCCGACGGCCGCGCGAGCGCGCGGGCAGGCAGGCGTAGGCCGCGAGGCTCATTGCTGCGCGCAGCTCTGGGCGAGCACTTCGCGCACCAGCGCATCGGGCGCGCTGCGGACCACCGCGGAGCCGGGCCGGTCGATCACCACGAAGCGGATCTCGCCGGCCTCCGACTTCTTGTCGACGCGCATCAGCTCCAGGTAGCGGTCCGCGCCCAGCGCCGGGCCGACGATCGGCAGGCCGGCCCGCTCGATCAGCCGCGTGAGCCGCTCGACGAACGCGGCATCGACACCGCCGAGCCGTTGGGACAGCCGCGCTGCCATGACCATGCCGCAGCCCACGGCCTCGCCGTGCAGCCACTCGCCATAGCCCAGGCCCGATTCGATCGCGTGGCCGAAGGTGTGGCCGAAATTGAGGATCGCGCGCAGGCCGGTCTCGCGCTCGTCCTGCCCCACCACCAGCGCCTTGATCTCGCAGCTGCGCCTGACGGCGTGGGCCAGCGCTGCCGGCTCCCGCGCGACGAGGGCGTCGATGTTCGCCTCGATCCAGTCGAAGAAGGCCATGTCGTGGATCGGGCCGTACTTGATGACTTCGGCCAGCCCGGCGCTGAGCTCGCGCGGCGGCAGCGTCTGCAGCGTCGCGAGATCGCAGACCACGAGCTGCGGCTGGTAGAACGCGCCGATCATGTTCTTGCCCAGCGGGTGGTTGATGGCCGTCTTGCCGCCGACGGAGGAATCCACCTGCGCCAGCAGCGTGGTCGGCACCTGTACGAATGGCACGCCGCGCATGTAGCTGGCAGCCGCGAAGCCGGTCATGTCGCCGACCACCCCGCCACCCAGCGCGAACAGGACGGTCTTGCGGTCGCTGCCCCGGCCGAGGAGTTCGTCGAAGATCAGGTTCAGCGTCTGCAGGTTCTTGTAGGCCTCGCCGTCGGGCAGTTCGAGCAGGTGAACTGCCCTGAAACGCCCCGCCAGGGCGGATTGCAGCGCCCCGGCATAGAGCGGCGCCACCGTGGTGTTGCTGACGATCAGGGCCGTGGTCGACGCGGGCACGACATCGAAGCTCCGCGGGTCGTCCAGCAGGCCGGCGCCGATCAGGATCGGATAGCTGCGGTCGCCGAGCTGGATGTCGACACGTTCTGGCGGAGCGGAAAGTACGGGCAGGGACATGGGCAGCGAGTTTAGGCGCTGCGGCAGGAGCAGGCTCAGGCGGAGGGCTCTTCGGGGTGCGCACCCGGCTCGACGACGCCCGCCAGCTCCAGCTGCATCACGATGATGTTCACCAGCATCGCGATCGTCGGGCGGCCCGTGTCGACCACGTCGTGGGCGGTTTCCCGATAGAAGGGGTCGCGCGCATCGTGCAGCTCCCGAAGCCGGCCCAGCGGATCGGCCACCTGCAGCAAGGGGCGCTTGACATCATGGCGCAGGCGCCGGAACAGGTCTTCGGGGGAGGAGCGCAGGTAGATCACATGGAAGTGATCGCGCAGTTGCTGGCGGTTGGCCTCCCGCAGCACCGCCCCGCCGCCCGTGGCCAGCACGCCCTGGGCGTTGGAGGCCAGGTCGGCGATCACGGCCTGCTCGAGGTCGCGGAAGGCAGCCTCGCCCTCGCGCTCGAAAAAGTCACGGATCGAGCAGCCGATGCGCTGCTCGATCACATGATCGGTATCGATGAAAGGAAGGTCCAGCCGCATCCCCAGGCGCCGGCCCACTGCGGACTTTCCGGCGCCGGGCAAGCCGACGAGTGCGACCGCCACGCGGTGGCTGCTACGCCCGCGCGTCAGCGCGCGGCGTTGCGGTCGGTAATCATCTTCGGGGTGATAAAGACGAGCATTTCAGTCTTGTTGGCAACGCGTTCGCGCTTGCGGAACAGTGCACCCACATAGGGCACTTCACCCAGCACCGGCACGCGCGATTCGTCATTGGTTTCGGTGAGCTCGAAGATACCACCGATGACAACCGTGCCGCCGTTCTCCACCAGCACCTCGGTCTGCACGTGCTTGGTGTTGATCGCCGGACCCGCCGAGGTATTCACGCCGCGGGCGTCCTTGCTGACGTCCAGCGTCAGGATGATGTTGCCCTCCGGCGTGATCTGGGGCGTGACTTCGAGCTTCAGCACCGCCTTGCGGAACGAGATGGAGGTCGCGCCGCTGGAAGTGGCCTGCTGATACGGAATTTCCTCGCCCTGCTCGATCAGCGCCTTGGTCTGGTCGGCGGTGATGACACGGGGGCTGGAGACCAGCTTGCCCTTGCCGTCGGCTTCGAGCGCCGAGATTTCGAGGTTCAGCATGCGCGAGAAGCTCGAATTGAAAAGCGAGATCGCGAAGGTGCCTGCCGCGTTGCCGGTGCCGCCAGCATCGCCTGCGGGGAGGTTGATGAAGTTGGAGTTGGTCCAGGTGGTGTTGGCAGTGCTCGGACCACCGTTGGTGCCAGGGGTCACGACAGGCATCACGCCAAGGTTGGCGAACGCACGATTGCCGCCGGAAGATGCAAAACGCTCGCCGGCGATGCCGCCGCCCAACCGCACGCCCAGCGACTTGCCGAAGGTATCGGACGCCTCGACGATGCGTGCCTCGATCAGCACCTGGCGAACGGGGATATCGAGCTTCTGGATCAGTTCCGCCACCTGCGCCAGTCGCGAGGGAACGTCAGACACGAATAGTTGGTTGGTACGCGACTCCGCGATCACGCTGCCGCGCGGACTCAGGATGCGGGTCGTGGTGCCGCCACCGCCGCCGCCGCCAGCAGAAGCGCCAGTACCGGTCAGGCCCTGCGCAATGGCGATCGCCTTGGTGTAGTTGAGCTGGAACGACTGGGTCCGCAGCGGCTCCAGGTTCTCGATCGCGGCCTTGGCCTCGAACTCGAGCTTTTCCTTGGCGTTGATCTCATCCTTGGGCGCGATCCACAGCACGCTGCCGTTCTTGCGCATGCCCAGGTTCTTCGCCTGCATGATGATGTCCAGGGCCTGGTCCCACGGCACGTCCTTCAGACGCAGCGTGAGGGCACCCGTCACCGAATCCGAGGTCACGATGTTGAAGTTCGTGAAGTCGGCGATCACCTGCAGCAGCGAGCGGATCTCGATGTTCTGGAAATTGAGCGACAGCTTCTCGCCGTTGTAGCCCACGCCCTGGGTCAGCTTGGTCGGGTCGACCTTGCGGGCGCGCACCTCGACCACGAACTGGTTTTCGCTCTGGTAGGCGCTGTGCTCCCAGTCGCCCTTGGCGTCGATCGTCATGCGGACGCGGTCGCCGGCCTGCTGCGAGGTGATCATCTGCACCGGCGTGCCGAAATCGGCCACGTCGAGGCGGCGGCGCAGCCCCTCGGGCAGGGACGACTTGGTGAACTCGACCACGAGGCTCTTGCCCTGCTGCTTGACGTCCACGCCCACCTGGTTGTTCGGAAGGTCGACGATGACGCGGCCGGTGCTGTCGGCGCCCAGGCGGAAGTCGACGTCGCGCAGCGGCAGCGTGTCGCGATTGCGGTTTTCGGCGAAAGCCGTGGAGACCGGGGCTGCGAGGGCCGATCCGGCGACGGGCTCGAGCACCACCAGCAGCGACTTGCCCTGGATCTCTGCCTTGTACGCGGTCGCCTGCTTCAGGTTCAGCACCACGCGGCTGCGCTCACCGGCCTGTACCACGTTCACCGAGCGCAGGTTGCCCTGGTTCACCTCGATGGCGGAGCGGCCGATGGCGTTCGTGACACCGGGAAAGTCCAGCGCGATGCGCGCGGGGGTCTGGACGGCGAATCCGGCGGGAACCGCGGTGAGCGGCTGCGCGAGATCGATGCGGATGACTTCCGAGCCCGACTGGGTCGAGCTGGTGACGGCTTCGATGGCGTTTTGCGCATGTGCCACGGCCAATGCGCCGAAGGCCAGCAGACCCAGGCCGGCAGCGCGCAGCCACTGTGCCATTTTTGATTTCTTTTGGTTCATTTCGCACTCTCTTGCAGCTGCAGCGTCGCGACGCGTTCGATCCATTCACCGGCGGCGTCTTGCACGATTTCACGCAAGGCGATTTCGGTTTCGTTGATGCGGGTGATACGCCCGTAGTTGAGTCCCAGGTATTCGCCGACGCGCACCTTGTAGAGCAGCTTGTCCACGCGCAGCAGCGCCACCGGCTGGCCGTTTCGGTTCATGCTGCCGACCATCGCCATCGAGTCGAGCGGGAAAGCCTCGAGCGGCTCCTTGCGCCGAGCCAGCTCGGGCGCGATCAGCTCCGAGGTGCTCGGCTGGTTCGATTCGCGGCGCAGCGCCTGCGTCAGCTTCAGGATGTTGAAAGGTTCGAACGCCGAGGCCTCGGTATAGGCCTGCGGAGTGAACTTCTTGGGTTCGGAAATGGGCGGAATCGAAGGCTTCACCTGGGCACGCTGCTCGGCCATCCAGCGCTGGAGGTCTTCCTGGCCCGAGTCGCAGGCGCTCAATGCCGACGCGGCCAGCGTCAGCCACAGTACTTTGGCGACGATCTTCATTTCTTCGCCTTCGGTGCGGAGGCGCGCTTCTGGGCGGCCCGCTCTTCATCGTCGAGATAGCGATAGGTGCGCGCGGTGGCGTCCATCGTCAGCACGTCCTTGTCCTTCTGCGGGGTGACCGAGATGTTGTTGAGCGTCACGATGCGCGAGAGGCCCGCCACGTCGGCCGCGAAGGCGCCCATGTCGTGATAGCGGCCGGTCACGCGAACGGCGATCGGCAGTTCGGCGTAATAGTCCTTGACCGACACCTGGCCGGGGCGGAACAGCTCGAACTGGAGGCTGCGGCCCAGGCCCGCCTGGTTGATGTCCGACAGCAGGGCATCCATTTCGGCCTTGCTGGGCAGCTGCTTCTCGAGCAGGGTCACGTACTGCTGGACCTGCTCGCGCTGCTTCTTGAGCAGATCGAGGTTGGCGGCCTGGGCCACCTTCTTCTGGTAGTCGGCCTTGAGCGTGACTTCCTTGGCCCGCTCGCTTTCGAGCTCGTCGTTCGAATTGGTCAGCCAGACGAACCACAGAGCGACCAGCACCAGCGCCGTGACTGCGAGGCACAGCGCATAGCGCGGCACCGGGGGCCACGCCGAGGGATCGTTCGGATTGAGTCCGCGGAACTGGTCGCCGAAGCGCTGGAGCGCTGCGGCGACGTCGATTTTCTGGAAGGGGCGCTTGCTTGCCATGATCGGTTACCCCTTGGACTGCGCCGTTGCGGCCAATGCCTTGTCGGCAGCGGCTTTCTGCGCGTCGGTGGGCCGCTTCAGGCCGATGCGCATCGTGAAGTTCGCCACGCGGCGCTGGTCGCGCGGATTCAGGCTCACATTGGCCGAGGTGATCTCGACCAGCTCGGGCTTCACCAGCCACGGGCTGTTGTTGCCGAGATTGCGCAGCAACTCCGACACGCGCTCGTTCGACTGGGCCATGCCCTGCAGCGTGACCGTCTGGTTGTCCTGCTTCATGTTGGTCAGGTAGACGCCATCGGGCAGCTGCCGCACGAGCTCGTTGAGCAGGTGCACGGGCAAGTTGCGGTCGCCCTGCAGGTCTTCGACGGCCTGCTGGCGCGCGCGCAGCGCGGCGATTTCTTCCTGCAGCGTGGAGATTTCCTTGATCTCGACCTCGAGCTTCTTGATCTCGGCCTGCAGGAAGCTGTTCTTCGACTGCTGCGCCGATATCTGCGCCTCGAACCAGAGGTAGCCCAGCCCGGCGATCAACACGCCCAGGATCGCCGCGGCACCCAGGGTGCCATAGAACGCCTCGCGCCTGCGCTTGCGCGCAGCTTCGCGATGCGGGAGCAGATTGATGAGGATCACTGCAGGAACCTCCGCATGGCCAGCCCGCACGAGGTCAGATAGGACGGAGCCTCGCGGCGGACCTTCTTCTCCCGGACGTTCGAGCTGATTTCCATCCCTTCGAAGGGATTGAGCAGCGAGCAGGCGAACGAGGTCTGCCGCGTGACGGCGTTCGTCAGCCCCGGCAGCGAAGCCGATCCGCCGGCCAGCAGGACGTAGTCGACGCGATTGTGCGGTGTGCTGGTGAAGAAGAACTGGAGCGCACGCGCGATTTCCTGCGCGATGCTCTCGACGAAGGGCCTGAGCACGCCCGAACCGTAGTCGTCGGGCAGGTCGCCGCTGCGCTTCTTGGCCTCGGCTTCCTCGGCGGAGAAGCCGTACTGGCGCACGATCAGCTGGGTGAGCTGAGCACCGCCGAACGCCTGGTCGCGGTCGTACAGCACTTCCTGGTTGCGCAGCACCTGCATGCTGGTGGTGAAGGCGCCCACTTCGAAGAGCGCAACGATCGAATCGACGCCCTTGCCGGGCAGCTGCTCGATCAGGCGGGCGGTGGCCAGGCGCGAGGCATACGATTCGACGTCGAGGATCATCGCCTTCAGGCCCGCGGCTTCGGCCAGGCCTTCGCGGTCCTGGACCTTTTCCTTGCGCGACGCGGCGATCAGAACTTCCACGTCGCCTGCGGAGGTGGCGCTCGGGCCGGTCACGCAGAAGTCGAGGCTGACTTCGTCGAGCGAGAACGGGATGTACTGGTTGGCTTCGGACTCGACCTGGATCTCGAGCTCCTGCTCGCTCATGCCGCCGGGAAGAATGATCTTCTTGGTGATCACGGCCGATGGCGGCAATGCGAGCGCCACGTTGCGGGTGCGGGTGCCGCTCTTGCGGATGACGCGGCGGACGGCTTCGGCCACCTCGTCGAACTTCTCGACGTTGCCGTCGGTGATCCAGCCACGTTCCAGGGGTTCGATGGCGCAGCGCTCCAGGACCAGCTTGCCGCTGGCCTCACGGCCGAGCTCGACCAGCTTGACGCTGGACGAACTCACGTCCAGCCCCAGCAGGGGAGCGTTCTGACGACGAAACAATGATCCAAGAGCAGCCAAGGCAGGTTCCTCTTCCCCTGTATTTGTAACGAATAGAAAAAATTGAATTCGGTTGCATGCTAGCAGCAGGCGTAGCAGCAACCAAGCGACGCTGCAGGGCAAATTCCTCAAGCGTTGTCAAAAGCTGACGGCAAAACCGCATTTTGTAACTTTTGAATTAGGGCAATGCAAGCCCCGCAAAGATCGGATCGTGAGGAAGGGGCGGCTTTTTATAATGTCGGGTGACTCTGTGCGGCCCCTCATGCAAGAAACTTCCAGCCCCAAAGGGCCAGCCAAGAATTCCCCCTCCCCCCGCCCGACCTGGCTGAAATGGCTGCTGCGCCTTTTCCTCTGGGGCTTCGGCATTGCGCTGGCCGGTGTGCTCGCGGTGCTGTGCGTGGTGGCCGTGGCCCTTGCGGTCGCGTATCCCAACCTGCCTGACATCAGCGAGCTCTCCGACTACCGGCCGAAGCTGCCGCTGCGCGTTTTCTCTGCCGAAGGCATCCTGATCGGCGAGTTCGGCGAGGAGCGCCGCAACCTCACGCCCATCTCGGCCATCCCGAAGGTCGTGAAGGACGCCGTGCTCGCAGCCGAGGACGCGCGCTTCTACGACCATGGCGGCGTCGACTACAAGGGCATGATCCGCGCGGGCCTGGCCAACATGAACCGCGTGAAGAGCCAGGGCGCATCGACCATCACGATGCAGGTGGCGCGCAACGTCTACCTGAGTTCCGAGAAGACGCTCACACGCAAGATCTACGAGGTGCTGCTCACCTTCAAGCTGGAGCACCTGCTCACCAAGGACCAGATCTTCGAGATCTACCTGAACCAGATCTACCTCGGCAACCGCGCCTACGGTTTCGCTGCCGCCTCCGAAGCCTATTTCGGCAAGCCCCTGCAGGAACTCACGATCGCCCAGGCCGCCATGCTGGCCGGCCTGCCCAAGGCGCCAGGCGCGAACAACCCGGTCAACAACCCGCAGCGCGCGCGGGGCCGCCAGTTCTATGTGATCGACCGCATGCAGGAAGCCGGCTTCATCACCGCCGAGCAGGCGGCCGAAGCCAAGAAGGAAGAGCTGCACCTGCGCGACGCCGCCGACCCGAACCGCCTGCACGCCGAGTACGTGGCCGAGACCGTGCGCCAGCTGATGTACGCGCAGTACGGCGACAGCACCTACACACGCGGCCTCAAGGTGTACACGTCGCTCGTCGCAGCCGACCAGGCCGCCGCCTACAAGGCGCTGCGCAAGGGCATCATGGATTACGAGCGCCGCCAGATCTATCGCGGCCCCGAGAAGTTCGTCGACCTGCCGAACGACCCGAAGGACCTCGACGAAGCGGTCGACGACGCGCTCAGCGACCACCCCGACAACGGCGACGTGATGGCGGCGGTGGTGCTCAAGGCCACGCCGAAGCAGATCGACGCGGTGCGCGGCAACGGCGACCCGGTGCAGATCACCGGCGAGGGCCTCAAGCCCGCCCAGTCGGGCCTCTCCGACAAGGCGCCGCCGAACATCAAGATTCGCCGCGGCGCGGTCATCCGCGTGGTGAAGACGCCCAAGAACACCTGGGAGATCACGCAGCTGCCCGAGGTCGAGGGCGCCTTCGTCGCCATGGACCCGCGCGACGGCGCCATCAAGGCGCTGGTCGGCGGCTTCGATTTCGGAAAGAACAAGTTCAACCACGTGACGCAGGCCTGGCGCCAGCCGGGTTCGAGCTTCAAGCCCTTCATCTATTCCGCGGCGCTCGAAAAGGGCTTCACCCCGGCCACGGTCATCAACGACGGCCCGCTCTTCTTCGACGCCGGCACCACCGGCGGCCAGCCCTGGGAGCCGAAGAACTACGGCGGCGGCTACGACGGCCCGATGACGATGCGCACCGCGCTGATGAAGTCGAAGAACCTGGTCTCGATCCGCATCCTGCAGTCCATCGGCACGCGCTACGCGCAGGAGTGGATCACCAACTTCGGCTTCGACAAGGAAAAGCACCCTGCCTACCTGCCGATGGCACTGGGCGCGGGCTCGGTCACGCCGATGCAGATGGCGGTGGGTTATTCGGTGTTCGCCAACGGCGGCTATCGCGTGAATCCGTACCTGGTCACGCGCATCACCGACCACAAGGACAAGGTGCTGGTCGACAAGCAGCCGCCGCTGCTGAACGATTCGCTGCGCGTCATCCCGCAGCGCAACGCCTTCATCATGGACACGCTGCTGAATTCGGTGGCCCGCGGCGGCACTGCGGCCAAGGCGCAGGCCATGCTCAAGCGCCCCGACCTCTACGGCAAGACCGGCACCACCAACGACTCGCTCGACGCCTGGTTCGCCGGCTTCCAGCCCACCATGACGGCCATCTCGTGGATCGGCTACGACACGCCGCGCAACCTGGGCGATCGGGAGACCGGCGGCGGCCTGAGCCTGCCGATCTGGATCACCTACATGGAGACGGCCATCAAGGGCGTGCCGGTGACCGAGCTGTCCGCCAACCCGCCCCCGGGCATCGTGAGCGTCGGCGGCGAGTGGTACTACGACGACTACGCGCCGGGACGCGGCGTTGCGAGCCTGGGCGTGGAGTCCGCACCGGCAGCGCCGGTCGAGGCCCCGGCAGGCGGTCCGATCGGCGCCCCCGCGCAGCCCGAGGAACGCAACCGCATCCTCGACCTGTTCCGCAACTGAGCGCCGCCGCCGGCGGAAGGTTCAGCCAGCCGCGAAGTCCAGCGGCTGGCCGGCCTGAAGCGTCGCCTCGCGCGACAGGTTGCCGAAGAATTCCTCGCCGGTCTTGGTGTCCACCCAGGCCTTGCCGTCATGGCGGTAGTGATAGCCGCCCGAACGCGCGGCTAGCCAGATCTCCTGCAAGGGCTTCTGCAGGTTCACGATCAGCTGGCTGCCGTTGCGAAAGGTCATCGTGATCATCCCGCCCACCCTCTGGTTGTCGATGTCTGCGTCGGTCGCTTCGTTGATGCGGTCGCAGCCCAGCTCGATGGCTGCAAGAGCAGCCTCGGCGCGATCCATGTACTCGGTGTCGGTCATTACAATTTCGCCATGTTGAACGTTCGCCAAATTCTAGTGAGCACCCGCGCCCGCGCCGCGCTCATGGTCTGCCTCGCCGTAGGCACCGCCGGGCTCGTCGCCGCCTGCGGACAGCGCGGTGCGCTGTATCTGCCGACCGATCCGGCAGCCGCCGGGCGAGCCACCTTGCCGGAGATATTGACGCCGGACAGCCTGCGCTCCTCATCGTCATCATCGTCGTCTTCCAGCCAGGCAGCGCCCGCGCCTGCGGCCGCCGCCAGCGCACCGGCCGCTCCGACCACGAACGGCAGCAGCACCGGTACGGAGCAACGCAAGTGAACGCCGGCACGACCACTTCCCTGCCCGGCCAGCCGCACATCGCCGAGCGCGACGGCACGCTGCACGTCGAAGGCGTGGCGCTCGACGCGCTGGCCCGCGAACACGGCACCCCCCTCTTCGTCTACTCCAGGCAATGGATGCTGGATGCCCTGGCGGCCTACCAGCGCGGCTTCGAGGGCCGCGACGCCCTCATCTGCTATGCGATGAAGGCCAACTCCTCGCTCGGCGTGCTGCGCGTGTTCGCCGAAGCAGGCTGCGGCTTCGACATCGTCTCCGGCGGCGAGCTGTCGCGCGTGCTGGCCGTGGGTGCCGATCCGAAGAAGATCATCTTCTCGGGCGTCGGCAAGACCCGCGCCGAGATGCGCCAAGCCCTTGCGGCCGGCATCGCCTGCTTCAACGTCGAGAGCGAAGCGGAGCTCGACGTGCTCAACGAAGTGGCTGTTGCCGAAGGCAAGCGCGCGCCGATCAGCATCCGGATCAATCCGAACGTCGATCCGAAGACGCACCCCTACATTTCCACCGGCCTCAAGGGCAACAAGTTCGGCATCGCGCACGACCGCGCCGTCGAGGCCTACAAGCACGCCGCGCGGCTGCCGGGGCTGGAGGTGGTGGGCATCGACTGCCACATCGGCTCGCAGATCACCGAGGCCTCGCCCTATCTCGACGCGTGCGACCGCGTGCTCGACCTGGTGGAAGCCATCGAGGCGGCCGGCGTGCCGATTCATCACCTGGACTTCGGCGGCGGCCTGGGCATCGACTACAACGGCGAGGTGCCGCCCAAGGCCGATGCGCTTTGGCAGCAACTGCTGGCCAAGCTCGACGCACGCGGCTTCGGCGGGCGCAAGCTGGTGATTGAACCCGGCCGCTCGCTGGTCGGCAACGCCGGCGTGTGCGTCACCGAAGTGCTCTACACCAAGCCGGGCGAGGACAAGAACTTCTGCATCGTCGATGCAGCCATGAACGACCTGCCGCGCCCCGCGATGTACCAGGCCTTCCAGCGCATCGTGCCGGTGCGCACGCGCGCGGGCAACGCAACGACCTACGACGTGGTCGGCCCGGTCTGCGAGAGCGGCGACTGGCTCGGCCGCGACCGCGCGCTCAACGTGCTGTCGGGCGACCTGCTGGCCGTGCTGTCGGCGGGCGCGTACTGCATGAGCATGTCCAGCAACTACAACACGCGCGGCCGTGCCGCCGAGGTGCTGGTGAGCGGCGCGAGCGCAAGGCTGATCCGCCGCCGCGAGACGATGGAAGACCAGCTGCGCAGCGAGATCGACGGCTGATCGCCCTTTCCCGGCGTCAGCCGGTGCGCACCGCACCCGCAGACGCCGGCTTCGCCTTCCCGCGCTTGTTCGCGAAGTAGTTCCATACGCGCCACGCGAGCAGCACCGCGATGATCGCGGCGTAGACGAACACTTCCGCGAAGTTGTTCTTGCCCGCGCGCATCCAGAAGAAGTGCAGCAGGCCGAGCCCTGCGATCAGGTAGACCAGCTTGTGCAGCATCTGCCAGCGCTTCGCACCCATCGCCTTGATCGCGCGGTTGAACGACGTGGCCGCCAGCGGCGTCAGCAGCACGAAGGCCGAGAAGCCCACCAGGATGAACGGCCGCTTGGCGATGTCCTTCGCGATGTCGGCCCACTCGAAGCCCATGTCGAACCAGGCGTAGCACAGCAGGTGCAGGACCACGTAGAAGTACGCGAACAGGCCCAGCATGCGACGGTAGCGCGCGAGCGCGTTCCACTTGCTCATCACGCGCAGCGGCGTCACCGCCAGCACGATGCAGATGAAGCGCAGCGTCCAGTCGCCGGTGGCGCGGATCAGGAACTCCGCAGGGTTGGCGCCCAGCCCGTCCGTGAACGCGCCATAGGCCAGCCGCGCGAAAGGCAGCAGGCACAGCAGGAAGACGATCGGCTTGGTCGCCGGATGCATGAGCAGCTTGTTCACAAGACACTCCATGAAAGAAGAGACGTCGCACCGTCGAGAACACCGCGGACCCGGCTCCGCCGGCCCGCAGGTGTTGCCCCCGGCAGAGGGAAGGCGCGCGCGACACCAAGTGCGCGCAGCCCGGGGGCGAGCCCCATCTCAGTAGTTCTTCTTGAGGTCCATGCCCGCATAGAGCTGGCCGACCTGCGCTTCGTAGCCGTTGAACATCTCCGTCTTGCGCCGCTTGGCGAACAGCCCGCCGCCGTCGCCGATGCGGCGTTCGGTGGCCTGGCTCCAGCGCGGATGGTCGACGTTCGGGTTCACGTTCGAATAGAAGCCGTATTCGTTGGCCGCGGCCTTGTTCCAGGCGGTGCTGGGCTCCTTCTCGACGAAGCGGATCTTCACGATCGACTTGGCCGACTTGAAGCCGTACTTCCACGGCACCACCAGCCGCACCGGCGCGCCGTTCTGGTTGGGCAGCACCTCGCCGTACATGCCGAAGGCCAGCAGGGTGAGCGGATGCATCGCCTCGTCCATGCGCAGGCCCTCGGTGTAGGGCCAGTCGAGCACGCGCGAGCCCACGAAGGGCATGGTCTTGGGGTCGGCCAGGGTCACGAACTCGACGAACTTGGCGTTGCCCTGCGGCTCGACCTTCTTGATGAGCTCGGAGAGCGAGTAACCCACCCAAGGGATAACCATCGACCAGCCCTCGACGCAGCGCAGCCGATAGATGCGCTCCTCCTGGGCGCTGAGCTTGAGCAGGTCCTCGATGCCGTACTTGCCCGGTTTCTTGACCAGCCCTTCCACCTCCACTGTCCAGGGCCGCGTCTTCAGCGTGCCGGCGTTCTTGGCGGGGTCCGCCTTGTCGGTGCCGAACTCGTAGAAGTTGTTGTAGGTGGAGGCGTCCTTGTAGTCGGTGACCTTCTCCATCGAGATGGCACCGGGCACCGTCGATTTCGCGCCCGGCAGCGGTGCGAGCTTGTTGGGGCGCTCGACCTGCGCCAGGGCTTCGCGCGAGGCGAATGCCGCCAGCGCGGCTCCCGCTGCACCGCCGGCCATCAGCTTGAGCATGTCGCGGCGGCCTTCGTAGACCTCCCGGGGCGTGATCTCGCTGGACAGCGGATGGATGAAACCGTTGTCGCCGCTGTTGTTGACGGTGCGACGGAGGGGACGGGAATGGAACGACATGACGGGCCTTTCGCGGAATCGTTGTTCTCAGGGTAGTTCGTGGCCAACCCCGATTCGGTTACGCGCCGCCGCGGCGCGTGGTTTCAATAATTCTTCGCGAAAGGCCGCAGGCCTGCACTCACAGGGTGCCGTAGCTGTGCAACCCGCTCAGGAACATGTTCACGCCCAGGAAGGCGAAAGTCGTGACCGCGAGCCCGCCCAGCGCCCACCAGGCCGCCACGGTGCCGCGCAGGCCCTTCACCAGCCGCATGTGCAGCCAGGCCGCGTAGTTGAGCCAGACGATCAGCGCCCAGGTCTCCTTCGGGTCCCAGCTCCAGTAGCCGCCCCAGGCGTCGGCCGCCCACAGGGCGCCGAGCACGGTGGCGATGGTGAAGAAGGCGAAGCCGACGGTGATCGACTTGTACATGACATCGTCGAGCACGTCGTTGGCCGGCAGGCGCGCGGCGATGCGCTTGCGCCCCAGCAGGATGCCCGCGGCGATCAGCGCGGAAATGCCTGCATAGATCACCCAGTAGCTGCCGCCGGCCTCCTGCACGCGCTGGCGGAACGCCACTGGCACGAAGCACAGCGCCACGCCCAGCAGCCAGATCGGCGTGAGCTTGTACCAGCGCTTCTCGTCGGCCTGCTCCTTGATGAGGTAGGCGAAGGCGACCATGGCCGCGAGCGCGAAGGTGCCGTAGCCGATGAAGTTGGCCGGCACGTGCAGCTTCATCCACCAGCTTTGCAGCGCCGGCACCAGCGGCTGGATCTCGTGCGCCTCGCGCACGATCGTGTACCAGAGCAGAAAGCCCACCGCCGCGCTGACCACCAGCATCACGAAGGCGCCGAGCGCACGCGTGCCGTAGCGCTCCTCGAAGTAAAGGTAGAAGGCCGCCGTCAGCCAGCAGAACAGCACGAACACCTCGTACAGGTTGCTCACCGGGATGTGGCCGATGTCGGGGCCGAGCTGATGGCTCTCGTACCAGCGCACCATGGTGCCGATCAGCGCCATCGTCACCGCCGCCCAGGCCAGGCGCGAGCCGATCGCGTCGAAGGTGTCCGACTGCCTGCCGCCGAAGAAGCCGAGCCAGTAGAACAGCGTGCTCATGAAGAACAGCACGCTCATCCAGAGGATGGCCGACTGGCTCGAGAGGAAGTACTTGAGCCAGAACACCGTGTCGGCGCGTGCCAGGTCGCCCTGGTAAGACGCGATGGCCAGCAGCGAAGCCGCAGCCACCACGATCGCGAGAACCCGCAGCGGCCGCCAGAACCAGCCGATGGCGATGGTCGCGATCACCGCCGCGGCGAGGATCGGCTTCTCGTAGTAATCCATCGAGCCCGCGTAGCGCGTGAAGGCGAAGAGCCCGCCGGCCACCACCAGCGCCGCGAACACCCAGTCGAACAGGTTGCGGCGCGAGAGCCAGCTTTCATTGAGCGTGAGGGTCGTGGTGTTCATGTCGTCTCGTGGTCTTATGCGTTCAGGGCGAGCAGCTTGCGTTTGAGATGCTCGAATTCGCGGTCGCTGTCGATGGTCTTGCGATTCACCGAGAAAGCCATCGTGGCTGCCGTCGTCGCGGGTGCTTCGCCTCCGGCAGCCGTGCCGCCGGGCGCCAGCCACACCCACAGGCGGCGCTCGCGCACGTACAGCATGGCAAAAATGCCGACGATCAGCAACAGGCACCCCAGGTAGACGATGTTCTTGCCGGGGGCGCGCGCCACCTGGAACACACTGGCCTGCACCTGGGTGAAGTCGGTCATCATCATCGCGACCGGCGCCGGGTAGAAGTACGCGTCGCTGATGGCAAGCACGGCCTGCGTCAGGTAGGCCTGCGATTTCTCGTCGTTGGGCAGCGCGGCGAGACCGGCACCCTCGCGGCTCAGGTTGAGCACCTCGAACAGCACGTCGTTGAGGATGCGCACCAGCACCCCGCCGGCGCGCTCGCGCTCGGCCTCGGGCACGTTGGCCTCCATGAACTCGGCAATGGCCTGCCAGCCGCCTGCGGTGGCGGCGTCGGCCTTGGCGCGCTCGCTGCCGGCGAACAAGGCCAGCGCGCGCGTGGCGGACACGCGCAGCTGCTCCGCCATCTCGGGGCGCTTGGGATCGGTGGCCTTGGCGATGTAGCGCTCGACGGCGCGCTCGCGCGTGGCCGGATCGGCGAGCGCCGCACGCATGCGCACGAAGCCGTCCATGGAGCCCTGCTCGTCGGCCGGCACGCGCAGGTAGCGGAAGGGCTCGTCGGGCTTCTCGCGCATGCCCAGCAGGAACACCGGCTGGCCGTCGCCTGTGTCGACCGGCACCATGTAGTTCTGGTACTCGCGCGCCTGGCCCGAAGCGTCGCGCAGCTTGTAGCCGATGCTCGGGCCGATGTTGCGCAGCACCTTCGGCTTGTTGGTCTTGTTGGCAGCGCCCAGTCGCGACTCGATGTCGTGGCGCAGGTCGACCTTGCGCACGTCGGCGCCGCTGCCCATGGCGTTGGCGTCGGCGAAGTTCTCGACGTTGATCACGCGCAGCGCGGCGTACTCGAGCGTGAGCTTGTCCTTGCCGTTGGTGATCTCGGTGCTGGGCCCGCCGATGACGCCTTCCACCTCGAAGGGCTTGGCCGCGGCAGCCATCGGCACCGCCTTGAGCTTCACCTTCGAGCCGCCGTCGTCGAAGCTCGACTGGTAGATCTCCACGCCCTTGTAGCTGGCCGGATGGTTGACCTCGATGCGCGCGGGCACCTGCTCGCCGGTCTCGCGATCGTGCAGCACCACCTCGCTCGCGAAGAGCTTGGGCATGCCGGTCGAGTAGTAGTCGACGATGAATTTCTTCAGCTCGATGGAGAACGGCAGCTCCTGCAGCAGCACGCCGTCGGACTGGTTCAGGATGGCGACGCTGCCCTGCCCGCCCTCGGGCACGAGGATGTTGCCGCGGAATGTCGGGTTGCTGGCCGACAGCCGGTGCTGGGGCGGCACGTCGGCGATCATGCCGCCGCCGGTGAATACGCTCTTGCCGTTGAACCAGGTCTGCGCGCGCACCACCAGGTCGCCGTCGAACAGGCCGCCGATGCACACCAGCACGATGGCGCTGTGGGCCGCGATATAGCCCAGCTTGTGGGCGCCGCCCGCGCGCGCCGCGACCATCCAGCCTCCGGCGCTCTTGCCGTCGGCGCCGGCGTCGCGCCGCTGCAGCTTGACCTTCCAGCCCCCGCTCACCAGCAGCTGGCCGATGCGGTTGGCCGCGGCCTCGGGCGTCTCGCCCAGGCTGTTCTCCGCGCGATGGCCGAAGGCCTTCAGGCTCTGCACGCGGATGTCTTCCTTGAGCGTCTTCAGGTCGACCATGATGCGCGGCGTGTTGCGCACGATGCACAGCGTGGTGCTGATCACCAGGAACAGCAGGATCAGCAGGAACCACCAGGCGCTGTAGATCGAGTCGAGCCGCGCGGCGCGGAAAAGCTCGGCCCAGAACGGGCCGAACTGGTTGATGTAGTTGTTGATCGGCTCGTGCTGCTTGAGCACCGTGCCGATGATCGACGCGATGCAGATGATGGTGAGCAGCGCGATCGCGAAGCGCATCGACGACAGCAGCTCCACCGCGGCGCGAAGCATCTGCGGTCCGCGATGAACGCGAAGGCCATGGGTGGAGACGGACGACATCGGGCGAAGCTGGAAGAAGAAGGAAGAGAGGGCTGAAAACAAAAGGGCGGGCCATCCTGCTGGATCGGCCCGCCCTTTGTTTGGGGTTGTTATCGGCGGCTGGTCACGCTCCAGGGAGCGCCATCATCAACGCAAACCGGCAATGTAGTCGGCAACAGCCTTGATTTCCCTGTCGTTGAGCTTGGCGGCGACGCCGGTCATTGGCAGGCTGTTCAGGCGGACGTTGTCGCGGAAGGCGGTGAGCTGCGCCACGGTGTAGTCGGCGTTCTGGCCGCCAAGGCGCGGATACTGGGCCGGAATGCCGGCGCCGTTGGGGCTGTGGCAGCCGGCGCAGGCCGGGATCTGGCGATCGCCGATGCCGCCGCGGTAGATCTTCTCGCCCAGCGCGATGGTGTCCTTGTCCTTCGAGAAGCCCGGCTTGACCTTCTTGGAGCCGACGAACCAGGCGATGTTGCGCATGTCTTCGTCGGACAGCGCCGAGGCCAGCGGCTTCATGATCGCGCTCTTGCGGGCGCCGGACTTGAAGTCCTGCAGCTGCTTGAGGATGTATTCGGGATGCTGCTGCGCCAGCTTGGGGTTGGCCGCGATGGCGGAGTTGCCGTCGGCGTTGTGGCACGAGGCGCAGCTCTGGCTGTTTGCCGGCGTTGCGTTGAAGAGCGCATCCCCCTTGGCGGGGTCCGGCTTGGCCGGCTTGGCGGCTGCCGGGGCGGCAGGAGCGGCCGCGTGTTCATCGGCCGCAAAACTCACGCTGGATGCGATGCCCACGAGGGCCGCAAGCACAATATTGGCAAACAACTTCATATCGGGGGCTTCGAATTTATGGCGCAAAACCTCACGATTCTACAATGTGGGCCCTGTTTCGAAAGTCCGTAGATGCCCTCCCCGCGCGCCAAGCCCGCTGCCTATCCTCCCCGCGCGGCAGCTGCCGCAGACCCCCGGGTCGCCGAACGCGAGCGCATGGCGCTGGGCTGGCTCCACACCGCCCACTTCCTCACCAGCGCCCCCCAGCTCGAACACCTGCCCCCGCTCGGCCTGCCCGAGATCGCCTTCGTCGGCCGCTCCAACGCGGGCAAGTCGACCGCCATCAACACCCTGACGCAGCAGACGCGCCTGGCCTTCGCCTCCAAGACGCCCGGCCGCACGCAGCACATCAACCTGTTCGGCATCGGCAAGCAGAAAGTCGATGACGCGGTGCTCGCCGACCTGCCCGGCTATGGCTACGCCGCCGTGCCGCGCGAGGCCAAGCTGCGCTGGCAGCGCGTGATGGGCAACTACCTCATGACGCGCGAGAACCTGCGCGGCGTGGTGCTCATGTGCGATCCGCGCCACGGCCTGACCGAGCTCGACGAGATCCTGCTCGACGTGATCCGCCCGCGCGTGGAGCAGGGCCTGAAGTTCCTCGTGCTGCTCACCAAGGCCGACAAGCTCACCCGCAGCGAGGGCGCCAAGGTGCTGTCCATTACGCGACTGCAGGCCGGCGGCGGCGAGGTGAAACTGTTCTCGGCCCTCAAGAAGCAAGGTGTGGGCGAGGCGGCGGAACTGCTGTGGCGCTGGGTCCATCCAGAGGACGCCGAGGCGCCGGCGCCCGCACCCGAGCCACCGCCGCCAGCGGAAGGCGCCTGACGATCCGGCAGGCTGCACCGTCCGTCCCATCTGCGCAGGTCACTATCAAAACAATAGCGACGACAGTCAACCCGAAGGAGACAAGAAGCATGATCGAGACATTCCAACGCAGCCTGCCCAACGGCACCACACTGAGCTGCCGCGCCGCCGGCCAGCCGGGCCGGCCGCTGATGGTGTTCCTCCACGGGTTCCCGGAGGCCGCCTTCATCTGGGACGAGCTGCTCGAATACTTCTCCGACCCCGCCCATGGCGGCTACCGCTGCGTGGCGCCCAACCTTCGCGGCTTCGAGAAGTCGAGCTCGCCCACCGACGTGGCTGCCTACAAGCCGCATCTGCTGATCCAGGACATCCAGCAGCTCGCCGCCACCGAGAGCGCCGACGGCACCATGGCCGCGCTGGTCGCCCACGACTGGGGAGGCGCCTTCGGCTGGGGCTACGCCAACGCCTTCCCTCAGCAGGTCGGCAAGCTGGTCATCATCAATTCGCCGCACCCGGGCACCTTCACCCGCGAGCTGCGCAACAACCCCGCGCAGCAGCAGGCGAGCGCGTACATGAACTTCCTTGCGCGCCCCGACGCCGAGGCGCTGCTCGCGGCCGACGACTTCAAGCGCATGTGGCCTTTCTTCCTGCTGATGAAGGCCGGCCCCGACGGCCACGGCTGGCTCACCGAGGAAGTGAAGCAGCAGTACCGCGAGGTCTGGAGCGCGGGCCTCACGGGCGCCTGCAACCTCTACCGCGTAACGCCGATGAAGCCGCCCCTGCCCGGCCAGACCGTCGACGGCATCCCCGTGCTGCCGCGCGAGCGACTCGTGGTGGAAGTGCCGACCTTCGTGTTCTGGGCACTCGATGACGCCGCGCTGCTGCCCGGCCTGCTCGAAGGGCTCGACGAATACGTGCCCAGGCTCGAGGTCAGGAAGGTGCCGAACGCGACCCACTGGATCGTGCACGAGCAGCCGCAGCTGGTCGCGCGCGAGATCGAGGGCTTCCTGAATCGGGCTTGACCGAAGGCAGAGGCCGCCGAAAGAACCAGGTCCGCCTCTTCGGACCTTCTGGGCCTTCTTTCTAGGCCTTTGCGAAACCTCGGCGAACCCTGCATCCGGCTGCCCGGCTCCTGCGGCCCTCAATAGATCGGCGGCTCGCCCTCGGGCCGCGTCTTGAAGCGGCGGTGCACCCAGTAGTACTGCGCGGGCATCGTGTCGATGTAGCCCTGCAGCCGCTCGTTCATGAGCGCCGTGTCGGCCTCGACGTCGTCCGTCGGAAAGTTCTGCCAGGTCGGCAGGATCTCGATCTCGTAGCCGTCGCGCGTGAGCTTCGACACCACCGGCACCACCTTGGCCTTGCCCAGCCGCGCGAAGCGCGACAGCGACGGCACCGTGGCCGCCTGCACGCCATAGAACGGCACGAAGATGGTCTGGTCGCGGCCGAAGTCCATGTCGGGCAGCAGGTACAGCAGGCCGCCCTTGCGCAGGCCCTGCAGCACCGGCTTGATGCCGTCCACCCGGTTGAGCGCCGCCACGTCGCCGAAGCGCGTGCGGCCCTCGCGGATCCAGGCGTCGATCATCGGGTCGCGCTGGGTCGTGTAGATGGTGGCGGAGGGGCGCGCCGTGTGCATCGTGAGCGCGGTGGCGGCCGCGTCGAGGCCGTAGAAGTGCGGCGCGAAGAGGATCATGGGCTCCTCGCCGTGGGCGATCTCGCTGATCTCCGAGGCTGCGCCGACGATCCTGAGCCGGCTCGCCACCGTCTTCTCGGGCGCATGCCAGAGCCAGCCGCGGTCCAGCCACGACTGCGCCACGTAGACGAAGGTTTCTTTCGCGATCGCACGGCGCTCGGCTTGCGACTTCTCGGGGAAGCAGACCGCCAGGTTGGTGTCGACCACGCGCCGCCGCGGCACCGCGACGACGTGCAGGATGCGGCCAAGGAAGGCGCCGAAGCCGCGCACCAGCGGCAGCGGCAGCGGCGCGATCGCGCGCATGAAGCCGATGCCGAGTCGGGAACCGAGGCTCATGCGGTCTCCCCGGCAGCGGCGACCACGCGCTCGGCGCGCGGCTCCTTGTAGCGGGCGTAGTCCCAGACGTACTGCCCCGGCAGGCTGCGGATCAGCCGGCCGATCGCGTCGTTCATGGCCGCGGCCGCCTCCTCGATGGGAGCGGTCGAGTCGGTCAGCGCCGTGCCGACGATGGGATCGAAGCGGATCACGTAGCCGGCCGCATTCGGCAGGCGTTCGCACACGCTGAGGAAGCAGGCTGCGCCGGTCTGTTGCGCGAGGCGGGGAAGCAGGGTCATGGTGTAGGCCGGACGGCCCAGGAAGGGGGCCCACACGCCCTGGCCGAGCGGCGGGACCTGGTCGGGCAGGATGCCGGTGTAGCCGCCGCTGCGCAGCGTGCGGATCAGGCCGCGCACGCCGGTGTTGTTGGTGGGCAGGGTCTGCAGGCCGGGCCTGTCGCGCGAACCGGCTGCGATCAGCTCGGCCATCCACTTCTTGCGCGCAGGGCGAAAGAGCGCGGTGATCGGCCCGTAGGTCGACAGAAAACGCTCGCCGATGGCCTGGCCGCACATCTCCCAGCTGCCGAGATGCGGCGCGACCAGGATCACGCCCTTCTTCGCCTGCATGGCCGCCTCGAAGGCTTCCACGCCCTCCCAGCGCACCACGCGATGCAGCACGGTTTCCCCTTGAGGCCGCAGCCAGAGCCAGGGCAGCTCGGACGCCATCTTGCCGGCTGCGGCGATGGCGGGACGGTATTGCTCGGGGCCGAAGCCCGCGCTCTCGGCGTTGGCCCTGAAGCGGCGGCGGTAGCCGGGCGCGCTCCACCAGACCAGCCAGCCCAGCAATGCGCCGAGCCGATGCATCAGCGGCATCGGCACGCGGGCAAGCAGGCGGAACAGGGTGATCATCGAATACGGGAGGGAGTCAAAACACGGACGCGCGCGCATGGTATTGCGCGGCTCGAATAGAATGCAAATTGTCGCCGAGTTACGGAACAACTTGCAGGGCGACAAACACAAGCGCAGCAGTGCGATTGTGCCGGGCCGAGAAATCGGCATCTGCTAAAGCGTTCGCCAGAGCTCCGCAGAGTTGGCAACGCGCCAAGTCAAATCAAGGAGTTTTGAACAAATGGCGAACGACTTCCTCTTCACGTCCGAATCCGTCTCCGAAGGCCATCCCGACAAGGTCGCCGACCAGATCTCGGACGCCATCCTCGACGCGATCTTCGAACAGGACCCCCGCAGCCGCGTGGCAGCCGAGACGCTGACCAACACCGGCCTCGTGGTGCTGGCGGGCGAAATCACCACCAACGCGCACGTCGACTACATCCAGGTCGCACGCGACACCATCAAGCGCATCGGCTACGACAACACCGAGTACGGCATCGACTACAAGGGCTGCGCCGTGATGGTCTGCTACGACAAGCAGTCCAACGACATCGCCCAGGGCGTCGACCACGCCAGCGACGACCACCTGAACACCGGCGCCGGCGACCAGGGCCTGATGTTCGGCTACGCCTGCGACGAAACGCCAGAGCTGATGCCCGCGCCCATCTACTACGCGCACCGGCTCGTCGAGCGCCAGGCCCAGCTGCGCAAGGACGGCCGACTGCCCTTCCTGCGCCCCGACGCCAAGAGCCAGGTCACGATGCGCTACGTGGACGGCAAGCCCCACAGCATCGACACCGTGGTGCTCTCCACCCAGCACAGCCCCGACCAGAGCGAGACGCCCACCAAGATGAAGGCCTCGTTCAACGAAGCCATCATCGAGGAGATCATCAAGCCCGTGCTGCCCAAGGAGTGGCTCAAGGACACGCGCTACCTGATCAACCCGACCGGCCGCTTCGTCATCGGCGGCCCGCAGGGCGACTGCGGCCTCACCGGCCGCAAGATCATCGTCGACACCTACGGCGGCGCCTGCCCGCACGGCGGCGGCGCGTTCTCGGGCAAGGACCCGTCGAAGGTCGACCGCTCGGCCGCCTACGCCGCACGCTACGTCGCCAAGAACATCGTGGCCGCCGGCCTGGCGCGCCAGTGCCAGATCCAGGTGGCATACGCCATCGGCGTGGCACAGCCGATGAACATCACGGTCTACACCGAAGGCACCGGCGTCATTCCCGACGAGAAGATCGCGGAACTGGTGCGCGAGCACTTCGACCTGCGCCCGAAGGGCATCATCCAGATGCTCGACCTGCTGCGCCCGATCTACCAGAAGACCGCCGCCTACGGCCACTTCGGCCGCGAGGAGCCCGAGTTCACCTGGGAAGCGACCACCCAGGCCGCCGCGCTGCGCGCAGCCGCCGGCCTCAAGTAAGCAAGAGAAAAGGATGGTGGGGCGTCAGAAGCGGTAGGCACCGCTCAGTCCCACCGTCCAGTTGCGGCCAGGCGCAGGCTCGTAATAGCGCGCATTGCCTTCGTTGACGATCACCGAGCCCACGTAGCGCCGGTCGAACAGGTTGTCGACGCGCGCAAAGGCGTTGAACTCCCAGCGCTCCCACTTCTTCAGATAGCCCGCATACACCGCCGCGACGGCATAGCCCGGCGCGCTCGCGGTGTTGGCGTCGTTGGCCTGGATGCGGCCGAGCGCGCGCATCTCGATGCCGGCGCGCCAGCCTTCGGGCGGCACCCAGCCCAGCGACGCGAAGAGCGACTGCCGCGCGATGCCCGGAATGCGGTTGCCCGCTGCAACGGTGTTGGCCGCCGCGCAGGGAGATGGCGAGCAGAAGGCGTCGCGGTAGGTGGCGTCCAGCCATGTGTAGGCGAGCTGCGTGCGCCAGTGGTTCGCGGTCTCGTGCTGCCAGCCAAGCTCGAAGCCGTTGCGCCGGGTGCGGCCGGCGTTCTGGAAGGTCGCGCGGCCGCCGACGTTGGTGTCGGTCACGATCTCGTCGCGCGTGCGGGTCTGGAACAACGCGGCCGTGAGCAGGCCGCCCGCGAGCCGCGCCTTGGCGCCGATCTCGATGCTGTCGTTCACCGATGGCCGCAGCGCGAAGTTGAGGCCGCTCGCGCCGTTGGCCCGGTACGAAAGCTCGTTCAGCGTCGGCGTCTCGAAGCCGCGGCCGATCGAGCCGTAGAGCGCGAGGTCCTGCGTCGCCTGATAGCGCAGCGAGGCCACTGGCAGGGTCTTGCTGTAGCGCGCGCTGCCGCTGTCGTCGCGATTCGTGCCGACGATGTAGCGGTCCTGCGAATCGAAGTGCACGCTGCTGCGGCGCACGCCGGCTTCGAGCGTCCAGCGATCGGTGAGCCGCCAGGTGGCCTGCGCGTAGGGATCGAGGTTCCAGGCCTCGTTGAGCTCGTTGCGCCGCAGCCGACCTTGCACGCCGAGCAGCGGCGCCGACACCGGCCCCAGGTAGTTCTCGTAGCCCCGGCGCTTCTCGCGCAGGCTGTCGTAGCCCAGGCCGGCCACGATGTCGAAGGGCCGGCCGGCCAGCGTGAGCGCGGCGTTCCAGCGCAGGTCGATGCCGCCGTACTGGCGCGAGAGGTCGATCACGCCGCCCGCGTGCAAGGGGTTCTGCTGCGCCGACGGCGGAATCGACTGGAACTGCACGGTCTTGCGCTGGCCGCCGTAGACCATGAGCCGCAGGCCCTGCGTGGCGTCGATGCGGTGTTCGTAGAGCAGGCCGGCCTGCGTCTGCTCGACCGTCTTGCGGGTGTCGTACTGCGTGGCCAGCGGCGCGTTGCGCGGGGCAAGGGCGTACTGGTCGGCGGTGAGGCCCAGCGGGTCCTGCGCGTCGATGCGCACGCTGTTGAACACCAGCGTCAGCCTGTCGCCGTTGTCCATCGCGATGCCGAACTTGCCGTTGGCGATGTCGCGCCTCGCGGCGCTGTGCTCGCGCCAGCCGTCGGTGTGGAAGCGGCTCGCGTCGAGCAGGTAGTCCACCGCGCCCTGGGAGCCGCTGAGCTGCAGCGACTGCCGCCAGGTGCCGAAGCTGCCGCCCGCGAGCGAATACGACAGGCGCGGCGGCCCCTCGCCCGAGGCGGTGAAGGCCTGCACCACGCCGCCGGAGGAGTTGCCGTAGAGCGCGGAGAACGGTCCGCGCAGCACCTCCACGCGGTCCAGCGAGCCGATGTCGATGTTGGAGGTCTGGCCCTGCCCGTCGGGCAGGGTCGCGGGGATGCCGTCGACATAGAGGCGCACGCCGCGCACGCCGAAGGTCGAGCGAGCACCGAAGCCGCGGATGGAAAGCTGCAGGTCCTGCGCGTAGTTCAGCCGGTTCTGTACCTGCAGCCCCGGTACCGCGCCGAGGCCTTCAGAGAGGTTCACCTGCAAGCGGCTGTCGCGCATCTCGTTGCCGTCGACGCGGTCGACCGAGCCGGGCACGTTGAATGGCGCGACCTCGCCGCGGGGCACGGTCACGGTGATCTCGCGCAGGCTCGCACCGGTGCTGCTGCCCGAGCCCAGGTCGGTCGGGGGCCGATCCTGCTGCGCCCGTGCGGCCGGCGGCGCAGCGATCAGGAGGAGAAAGCCGGCGGCGGTGAATGCGACGGGCGCGAGATTCTTCATCGCGCCGATTCTGCTTTGCCGCGCCGGCCGAGCGTGTCGCAGTGGCGCGACTCTCAGGGAAAACTAGGACTCGCCTGCCTTGTCTGACGGCCGCCTGCACCAGCCGTACCAGACGCACACCACGCACGGGACGCCCAGCGCTATCCAGGCCAGGATGTCGCCCAGGCCGCCATCGCTGAAGAGCGCCGAGATCAGTCCGAAGGTGGTGAGCACGCCCAGCACGACGGGCCAGCCCCACATGTGCCAGAAGCCATGGTGATGCTGCTGCTTCATGCCTGGCCCTTCAATGCTGCGGCCGGCTCGGGTTGCGCGACGCCGACGGGCTCGGGCGGCTGTCGCTCCTCATGCTCCTTCGCCTTCCTCGAGGCCGAAGGCACCGTGTTGCCCCGCTTGAGCCAGAGATACAGGCCGCTGCCCAGCACGATGATGGTCGCGATGTCGAGCAGCGCCCAGATGATCTGCATCGGCATGCCGCCGTAGTCGCCGAAGTGCAGCGGCTGCGACACCAGCAGCGCCCACAGGTACCAGGGCAGCTTGGGCGAGGCGGTCACTTCCGCCGTCTTGGCGTCGACCAGCACGGGCTGCAGCAGCTTGGACGTGAAGGGCTCGTTGCCGCGCAGGAAGAAGGTCGTGTGGTGCGGGCTGGAGAACGAGGTGCCCGGGAAGGCGATGAACGACAGCTTCATGCCCGGCGCACGCTCCATCGCGGCCTCCATCGAACGCTGCACCGAGGCGCGCTCGTTCACCGCCACGACGGGCTCGTCCTTGTAGGGCGCGAGCAGCGCGCTGAGCTGGTCGTACTGCCAGTACTTGATGACCAGGTCGGCCCACGTGTTGATCATGCCGGTGGCGCCCACCACGAACACCCACACCAGCGTGACGATGCCCAGCAGGTTGTGCAGGTCGAGCCACTTCAGGCGCGGACGCTTCTCGCGCCGCACGGTGCCGAACTCGAGCTTGCGCATGAAGGGCGAATAAAGCACCACGCCCGAGACGACGGCCACCAGCAGCAGCAGGCCCATGAAGCCGAGGAAGAGCTTGCCCGGCAGACCCGCGAAGAGGTCGACGTGCAGCTTGAACATCACGTACATGAAGCCTTCGTCGAACTTCGGCTGTGCGAGCACGGCGCCCGTGCGCGCATCGACCGCGACCGACTTGAAGTCGTCCGTGGGCGCCGGCGTGGGCGTGAGGGTGACGAACCACAGGCCGTCGTCGTCCTCGGGCTGCGAGGCGAACTGCACCACGCGGTCGGGGTGCCTGGCCTTCGCGACTTCGAGCACGCGGTCGAGGCTGATGTGCGGCGTGCCCGCGGGCATCTTCGGCGCCTCGACCTCGGTGCCCAGCAGGTGGCCGATCTCGTGATGGAAGATCAGCGGCAGGCCGGTGAGGCACAGCAGCAGCATGAACACCGTGCAAACGAGGCTGCTCCACTTGTGCACCCAGGCCCAGGTCTTGATCTTTCGGCTGTTCATGTCGTGGCTGCTCTATCGAGGGAAGGTTTCTAGAAGCGGTAGGTCGCGCTGGCGACGATGTTGCGGCGCGCGCCGTACCAGCAGTCGCCACGCGCGAGGCAGGTGCTGAAGTAGGTCTTGTCGGTCGCGTTGTTGATGTTCAGGGCGTAGCGCCACTTGGCCGACTCGTAGGCGAGCATCAGGTCGAGCAGTGCGACCGACGGCACGTAGGGCCCCGCACCCGCGCCGTCCACGTCGCGGAAGCCGCTCATGTAGCGTACGCCGGCGCCGGCGGAGAAGCCCGGCACGCCCGCGATCGAGAAGCGGTACTTGCCCCACACCGAGACCTGGTTGCGCGGCGTGTCGATGAGCTTGTGGTCGACGTCGATGTAGGTGTAGTTGGCGATGAGGTCGAAGTCGCGCGCCAGGGTGGTCTTGAGCTCGAGTTCGACGCCCTTGTTCTTCGTCGCGTCGACCTGGCGGCCGTAGTTCGGGTTGGTGCTGTCGGAGACGATGCGGTTCTTCTCCTTGAGCGAGAAGGCCGAGGCGGTGAAGCTCGTCGGCGAGCCCTGCGGCTGGTACTTGACGCCGGCCTCGACCTGTTCGCCGCGCAGCGGCTTGAACAGCCTGCCGTTCAGATCGGTGCCGCCCTGCGGAGTGAAGGATTCCGTGTAGCTGAGATATGGCGACCAGCCGGAGGGCAGCATGTACATCGCGCCGAGGCGGCGCGACGTGGCGCTCGTGGTCTCCGAGGCACTGCCCGCCGTGCCGGCGGTGCTGCGGTCATGGCGCAGACCGGCCACGAAGATCCAGTTGTTCCACTTCATCTGGTCCTGCACGTAGATGCCGGCGTTGCGCTGCGTGGTGCGGGGCTTGCGCATCAGTTCGGTGACCGGCACGTAGCCGATGCCGTAGACCGGCGCATAGGCGTCGATGGCGCTGTAGGCGGAGCCTTCGGTCTTGTCCTGGCGCTGGCGGGAGTACTCCGCGCCCACGAGCAGCGTGTGGCGCACCGAGCCCGTATCGAAGTGGCCTTCGACGTGGTTGTCGATGCCGGTCATGCTGGTCCAGGCCAGCGACTTTCCGTTGTAGCGGCCCAGCAGGCGCTGGCCCAGCGGATCCAGCGACCAGCCGCCGGGCTCGGAGAAGGAATCTGCGTAGTGGTAGTGCGAGTCGTTGAAGGTGCGCGACGCGCGGAAGTTCTGCCGGAAGGTCCAGCGGTCGTCGAACTTGTGCTCGAACAGCCAGCCGAAGGTCTTGCGCTCGGTGTCGTAGCCGTCGCCGGGCTCGCCGATGAAGCGGCTCGAAGGCAGCGGGCCGTTGATGTTCGGCAGGATCGTGCCCTTCCAGGGGAAGAACTGCGAGGTGCTGCCGGTCTTGTCCTTCTGCCACAGGGCCTGCAGCGTCAGCGAGGTCGCGGCGCTCGGGCGCCATGTGAGCGACGGCATGACGAGCGAGCGGTCGTCCGGCACATAGTCGACTTGCGTATCCGACTTGCGGTGCAGCGCGATGAGCCGGTAGGACCAGTCGCCATCCGCCGTCAGCGCACCGGTCAGGTCGGCCTGCACCTGCTTGCGGCCGAAGGAGCCGAGCTGCACCCCCACTTCGCGGTAGGTCTCCTGCTGGGGCCGCTTGCTGACCATGTTGACCACGCCACCCGCATTGCCCGCTCCGAAGAGCATGCCAGCGGGCCCGCGCAGCACTTCCAGGCGCTCCAGGGTGTAGGGGTCGGGCCGTGCGGTCGAGGTGTACCAGCCGGAGGAATAGGTCTGCAGTCCGTCGAGGTAGATGGTCGCGTCGCTGCCGCGGACCAGGAAGCTGTCGGAGCGCGAATCGATGCCGTAGGCGTCCGAACGCACGCCGGCGGCGTAGGTGAGCGCATCCTGCAGGTTGGTCGCGCCCTGGTCGACCATCTGGTCCCGGGTCACCACGGTGACGGACTGCGGCGTTTCCGCGAGCGGCGTGTCGGTCTTGGTGGCGGTGACGGCATTCTTCGCGCGGTAGCCGATCACCGGCGTGGTCGCCGTCTCGGCCCCGGCATCGACCCGCACTTCAGGCAGCGAGGCCTCGTTAGTCGCCTGGGCCAGCGCCTGGTGTTGTGTATAGACAGCCAGGCATCCCGCCAGCACCGATGCGACCTTGCGCCGCGCCACCAACCTCTTCATTCCCGCTCTACTCCTCTATAAATTAATAAGAACGATTCGCATTTTAGGCGTGACATATTTCCGCTTCGCAGAATCACCGCCCTGAGCGAAGGGCGTTGCGTTGCGAAATTGCGTCTTCTGCGCGAAGGCGAAGCGGCTACCATGCCGCCCGCACGCTTCCCGTGCGTTGGCAGCCTTCATGCTCAAGCTCATCGCCCTTCTGTTTCCCGCATTGCGCGGTCCGGCTCTGCGGCTGATGGCGCTCGTGGCGGCCGCCGCGCTCACCGGCTGCGCCGGCCTGCCGCCGCGCACGCCCGAGGCGCCCACGCTGGCCATACCGGCCTCGCCTTCCACCGAACTGGGCCGCGCGGCCCTCAGCCTCAACAACCCGCCCGACGGCCTGAACAGCATGCGGCCGCTGATCGAGGCCTCCTTCGCACTCGACGCGCGGCTGGAGCTGATGCGGCGCGCCAGGTCGTCGCTAGACATCCAGACCTACCAGCTCGGCAACGACAAGACCGGCCGCCTGCTGCTGCGCGAGATGCGCAACGCCGCGCGCCGCGGCGTGCGCGTGCGGCTGCTGCTCGACGACTTCTACACGGCCGGCATGGACCGCCTGCTGCTCGGCCTGGCCGCCGAGCCCAACGCCGAGGTGCGGCTCTTCAACCCCTTCGTGAACGCCCGCGACCACTCCTCCGGGCGCTGGCTGGAGTTCTTCTCCGACTTCCGCCGGCTCAACCACCGCATGCACAACAAGCTGTTCGTGGCCGACGGCGCCATGGCCATCGCGGGCGGACGCAACCTTGCCGACGAGTACTTCCTGCGCAGCGACAGCGCGAATTTCATCGATTTCGAGCTGCTCCTTGCGGGCCCCGTGGTGCCCGAATCGGCCGCCATCTTCGACACCTACTGGAACAGCGACGTGGTCTATCCCCTGCAGCGGGTGGCCGGCACCAGCCGCACGCCGCAGGCGCTGAAGGAAGATTTCGAGGAAGCCACCTCCCCCGCCCACGCCCCGGCACCAGACCCGCTGCCCGTCTCAGACGTGCTCGGCGACCCGCCGCTGGGCGTGCAGCTCGCCGACATCGACGAGGCGAAGTGGATGCGCGCAGAAGCGCACGCCTCCGCCGACAGCCCCAACAAGGCGCTGGGCGTGATGGCCCAACCCGTCGAGCCGCTGGCGCAGCGCTTCCACGAGACGCTGGCCACGGCCCGTTCGAGCGTGGTGGTGATCTCGCCCTACTTCATTCCTGGCGACGAGGGCATGGAGCGCATCCGCATGGGCCGCGAGCTCGGCGTGAGCATCACCGTCATCACCAACTCGCTGGCCGACAGCGACGAGCCGCTGGTCAACATCAACTACAACCGCTACCGCGTCGACATGCTCAAGCTGGGCGTGAACCTGTACGAGGTGAGCACGCAGCAGCTCAAGCGCAGCGACCAGTTCCGCACGCTGCTCAAGAAGGCGCGCGGGCGCCTGCACGCCAAGCTGGCGCTGGTCGACAGGCAGTGGGTGCTGCTCGGCTCCATGAATCTCGACCCGCGCTCCGCCCGGCTGAACACCGAGTTCGGCGTGCGCGTACGCAGCTTCGACCTGACGCAGGCGCTGCTCTATGCCTACCAGCTCGACGACATCGAGGGCGTCTACCGCGTCACGCTCAAGCCCGACGGCCAGAACGTGCAGTGGGTCGGCACCGGCGACGTCAACAACGAGGTGCTCGACAGCGAACCCGACTCGAGCATGCTGACGCGGCTGCAGCTGCTGCTGTTCTCCTGGTTCGTGCCGACCGACCAGCTCTAGACCCGCTGCGGATCGGCTGCGGATCAGCCGTCCTTGCGGCCCTGCCCCTGCGCCGCGGCGCCTTCGCCGTGCAGGCCGATGATCAGCGAGCGCAGCCAGGCGATCGCCGGGTCCTTGTGGAAGCGGCCGTGCCAGAACAGGTTGATCTCGATCTCCGGCAGCTTCGCCGGGTGTCGCACGTAGGAGAGCCCGAAGGGCCCCGCCAGGGCCTGCGCGAGCTTCTCCGGCACCGTCGCGACGAGGTCCGAGTCGTGCAGGATGTGGCCCACGGCCACGTAGTGCGGCACGGTGAGCACCACCTTGCGCGTGATCTTCTTGCGGTCGAGGAACTCGTCGGCGTTGCCGTGGCCCGTGCCCGCCGACACCACCACGACGTGGTCGGCTGCGGAGAAGTCGTCGAGCGACACCTTCTTGCGGCCGTCCAGCGGATGGCCCCGCCGGAACATGCACACGTAGTGCTGCCTGAAGAGCCTGCGCTGGAAGTAGCCCGCCTTCAGCTGCGGCAGCAGGCCGATCGCGAGGTTGACGTGGCCCGCCTCCATCTCGTCCTGCAGGTTGACCGCGGTGTTGCGCACGGTGCTCAGCGAGACATTGGGCGCGACCCTCGCGATCTCCTTCATCAGCCTGGGCAGGAAGTAGATCTCGCCGATGTCCGTCATGCCGACGGTGAAGGCGCGCTTCGAGGTGGCCGGATCGAACGAGGCCTTCCGGTTCATCGCGGCATGGATGACCTGCAGCGCGCGCGCCGTCGGCTCGGCGAGCTGCTGCGCATACGGCGTGGGCTCCATGCCGCCGGGCGTGCGCAGGAAGAGCGGATCGTCGGTGAGCTTGCGCAGCCGCGCGAGCGCATTGCTCACGCCCGGCTGCGAGAGGCCGAGGCTGGCCGCCACTTTCGAGACCCTGCGATCGACGAGCAGCTGCTGGAAGACGACCAGGAGGTTGAGATCGATGTCCTTCAGCTCCATCGGCGGCGTCTCACATTCTTGAAATCAATATGAACTATTGACAACATTCTATTGAGCGATGAAGGCCGAGTGGGGATCATCGATGCACCCACGAGAGACAAACGCCGCCCTCCCCCGGGACGGCCAAGGAGACACAGGAATGGACGACACCGCATCGGCGGTCTTCCCGCAGAAGATCCACTGGGAAAGCCAGGGCACCAGCCGCATCCCCTTCATGGCCTACACCGAGGCCGACCTGCACCGCCAGGAGCTGGAGCGCTTCTTCTACCGAAACCACTGGAGCTACGTCGGCCTGGAGGCCGAGATTCCGGCGGTCGGCGACTTCAAGCGCACGGTGGTGGGCGAGCGCTCGGTGATCATGGTGCGCGATGCCGAAGACTCCATCAGCGTGGTGGAGAACGTCTGCGCCCATCGCGGCATGCAGTTCTGCCGCGAGCGGCACGGCAACCGCAAGGACGGCGGCTTCACCTGCCCCTATCACCAGTGGAACTACACGCTAGCGGGCGACCTGCAGGGCGTGCCCTTCCGCCGCGGCGTGAAGCAGGACGGCAAGGTCAACGGCGGCATGCCGGCAGACTTCAAGCCCGCCGAGCACGGACTCAACAAGCTCAAGGTGGCGCGGCGCGGCGGCGTGGTCTTCGCCTCCTTCGACCCCGAGGTCGAATCGCTCGAGGACTTCATGGGGCCCGAGATCCTGGGCTACTTCGACCGGCTCTTCAACGGCCGCAAGCTCACCATCCTCGGCTACAACCGCCAGCGCATTCCGGGCAACTGGAAGCTCATGCAGGAAAACATCAAGGACCCGTACCACCCCGGCCTGCTGCACACCTGGTTCGTGACCTTCGGCCTCTGGCGCGCGGACAACAAGTCGGAACTGAAGATGGACCGGCACCACCGCCACGCGGCCATGATCTCCACGCGCGGCGCGAGCGGCAAGGCCGAGCAGGTGACGCAGGTTTCGAGCTTCAAGGAAAGCATGAAGCTCAACGACGACCGCTTCCTCGACATCGTGCCCGAGCCATGGTGGGGCGGCCCGACGGCGGTGATGATGACGCTCTTTCCGAGCGTGATCCTGCAGCAGCAGGTCAACAGCGTCTCGACGCGGCACATCCAGCCCAGCGGGCCCGGAGCCTTCGACTTCGTGTGGACGCACTTCGGCTTCGAGGACGACACCGAGGAGATGACGCGGCGCCGCCTGCGCCAGGCCAATCTCTTCGGCCCCGCGGGCTTCGTGTCGGCCGACGACGGCGAGGTGATCGAGCTCTCGCAGAAGGGCTTCGAGCAGAAGCCCTTCCACCGCACGCTGGCCGAGCTCGGCGGCCGCGAGGTCGGCGACACGGACCACATGGTCACCGAGACGCTGATCCGGGGCATGTACGAGTACTGGCGCAAGGTGATGGAGGCTTGAGCGATGGACTTCCAGGAATACTTCGAGCTCTCCCAGCTCTATGCCCGCTACGCCCAGGCCGTGAGTTCCAGCCAGTGGGAGCTGTGGCCCGAGTTCTTCACCGAAGACTGCAGCTATCGGCTGCAGCCGCGCGAGAACCACGACCGCGGCTTCCCGCTCGCGACGCTCTCCTTCGAGAGCAAGGGCATGCTGAAGGACCGTGTCTACGGCATCCGCGAGACCCTCTTCCACGACCCGTACTACCAGCGCCACGTGGTGGGCGCGCCGGTGGTGCTGAAGGCCGAGCCGGGGCGCATCGAGTCGGAGGCCAACTACGCGGTCTTCCGCACCAAGCTTTCGGAGCTCTCGAGCGTCTTCAGCGTGGGCCGCTACATCGACGTGGTGGTGCGCACCGAAGAGGGCCTGAAGTTCGCCTCGCGCCAGGTCATCTACGACAGCGAAATGATCCCGAACTCCGTCATCTACCCGATCTGAGGACTGCCATGAGTGATCTGCAATGGACCGATGCCGCCGCACTCGGCGACGTGCCCGCGGACGACGTGATCGGCGTCCTCGTGGCCGGCCGCGACGTCGCGCTCTACAGCGTCGAGGGCGAGGTCTACGCCACCGACAACCTCTGCACGCATGGCCACGCCCGCCTGTGCGAAGGCTTTCTCGAAGGCCACGAGATCGAGTGCCCGCTGCACCAGGGCAAGTTCGACGTGCGCAACGGCGCGCCCACCTGCGCGCCGGTGACGGAGGCGATCCGCTCCTATCCCGTGAAGATCGAGGGCGGGCGGGTCTTTCTCTCGCTGGATTGACCCCTGCTGAAGCAAGCGATGAGCGCGGATGAGAAGACGATCGCGATCGTCGGCGCCGGCCAGGCCGGCGGATGGGCGGCGCAGACACTGCGCAGCGAAGGCTTCGGCGGCAGGATCGTGCTGATCGGCGACGAGGCGCATCGCCCCTACGAGCGCCCGCCGCTGTCGAAATCCGTGCTCGCCGGAGAAGCCCTGCCGGAGACGACCCGGCTCCAGAAGCCCGAAGCCTTCGACGCACTGGAGCTGGACTGGCGCCCGCTCGCGAGCGCGACGCGCATCGACCGGGCGGCGAAGCAGCTGCACCTGCGCGGCGGCAACGTCGTCGGATACGACAAGCTGATCCTGTGCACCGGCGGCCGCGCGCGGCGGCTGGGCATTCCCGGGGCCGAGCAGCCGGGCGTCTTCACGCTGCGCAACCTGGACGACGCCGCGGCCCTGGGCGCCGCACTCGTGCCGGGCAGGCGGCTGCTGGTCGTCGGCGGAGGATGGATCGGGCTCGAAGTGGCCGCGACCGCCCGCAGGAAGGGGCTCGACGTCACCGTGGTGGAAGCGATGCAGCGGCTTTGCGAGCGCACAGTGCCGCCGGAAATTTCCGCCTACCTGCTGCGGCTTCATGCCTCGAACGGTGTCCGCGTCGAGCTGGGCATGGGCATCGAGCGCCTGGCGCAGACGCAAGGCGGCGCCGGGCTGATCGCCACGCTCCTCGACGGGCGCACGCTGGCCTGCGACGCGGTGCTGGCCGGCATCGGCCTCGTCCCCAACGACGAGCTCGCGCGCGAGGCGGGCTTGCAGTGCGAGGGCGGCGTGGTGGTCGACCCGCAATGCCTCACCTCCGACCCCGACATCCTCGCCGCCGGGGATGTCGCTGTCTGGCACTGCGAACGCGCCGGGCGCCGGATGCGGCTGGAATCGTGGCAGAACGCGCAGGAGCAAGGCATCGCGGCCGCGCGCTCCGCGCTGGGCATCGCGGTGAATCACCAGCCGCTGCCGTGGTTCTGGTCGGACCAGTACGGCATCAACCTCCAGATATTCGGCATGCCCGCACCGGAGCATCTGGCCGTGGTGCGCGGCGACATGCAGGGCGGCAGCTTCGTCGTGTTCTTCCAGGACGCCGGCAAGGTCGTCGCGGCGCTGGGCCCGAACGCGGCGCGCGATCTGCGATTCGCCCGGCGGCTGATCGAGCGCGGGACGCCCGTGGATGCGGGCCAGCTGGCCGATCTGCAGGTGCCGCTGTCCAAGCTTTGAGCAGCACGGACGGGAGCGATTTCTCCATTCCTCCATTTTTACCCTGGTAAAAATGGAGGGGTCGTAGCGTCCCTGGTTCTTACGGACGGCGGCAAACCGCCTTCCGCCATTTTCCCTTCCTTGAAACGTCATCGATTGCCCTTATGATTAGCACTCGCTGCTGATGAGTGCTAACAACGGCCTCGCTTCCAGTCGATGGGCTGCCGGTCCCCGGTCCGGCACCCGACCACAAACCCGTTTCTTATCCATACATCCAGGAGATGCAATGAAACTTCGTCCTTTGGCCGATCGCGTGATCGTCAAGCGTGTTGACAGCGAAACCAAGACCGCATCGGGCATCGTGATCCCCGACGCAGCCGCCGAGAAGCCCGATCAGGGTGAAGTCCTGGCCGTGGGCCCGGGCAAGCGCAACGACAAGGGCGAACTGGCCGCTCTGACCGTGAAGGTCGGCGACCGCGTCCTGTTCGGCAAGTACAGCGGCCAGACCGTCAAGGTCGGCGGCGACGAGCTGCTCGTCATGAAGGAAGACGACCTGTTCGCGGTCGTCGAGAAGTAATTCAACAGATCCCCATTCGGAGTAATAGAACATGGCAGCAAAAGACGTAGTCTTCGGCGGCGAAGCCCGCGCACGCATGGTCGAGGGTGTGAACATCCTCGCCAACGCAGTCAAGGTGACCCTGGGCCCCAAGGGCCGCAACGTGGTGCTCGAGCGCTCGTTCGGCGCCCCCACCGTCACGAAGGACGGCGTGTCGGTCGCCAAGGAAATCGAACTGAAGGACAAGCTCCAGAACATGGGCGCCCAGCTCGTGAAGGAAGTGGCCTCCAAGACCAGCGACAACGCCGGTGACGGCACCACCACCGCGACCGTGCTGGCTCAAGCCATCGTTCGCGAAGGCTTCAAGTACGTGGCCGCCGGCATCAACCCGATGGACCTGAAGCGCGGCATCGACAAGGCAGTGGCTGCCCTGGTCGAAGAGCTGAAGAAGGCTTCGAAGCCCACCACCACGTCGAAGGAAATCGCCCAGGTCGGCTCGATCTCGGCCAACAGCGACGAAACCATCGGCAAGATCATCGCCGACGCGATGGACAAGGTCGGCAAGGAAGGCGTGATCACCGTGGAAGACGGCAAGTCGCTGGACAGCGAACTGGACGTCGTCGAAGGCATGCAGTTCGACCGCGGCTACCTGTCGCCCTACTTCATCAACAACCCCGAGAAGCAATCGGCGATCCTGGACAACCCGTTCGTCCTGCTGTTCGACAAGAAGATCAGCAACATCCGCGACCTGCTGCCCACGCTGGAGCAAGTTGCCAAGGCCGGCCGTCCGCTGCTGATCATCGCTGAAGAAGTCGAAGGCGAAGCCCTGGCTACGCTGGTGGTGAACACCATCCGCGGCATCCTGAAGGTCGTGGCCGTCAAGGCTCCTGGCTTCGGCGACCGCCGCAAGGCCATGCTGGAAGACATCGCCATCCTGACGGGCGGCAAGGTCATCGCCGAAGAAGTGGGCCTGACCCTCGAGAAGGTGACCCTGGCCGACCTGGGCCAGGCCAAGCGCATCGAAGTGGGCAAGGAAAACACGATCATCATCGACGGCTCGGGCGCTGCTCCGGACATCGAAGCCCGCGTGAAGCAGATCCGCGTGCAGATCGAGGAAGCCACCAGCGACTATGACCGTGAGAAGCTGCAAGAGCGCGTGGCCAAGCTGGCCGGCGGTGTTGCCGTGATCAAGGTCGGCGCTGCCACCGAAGTCGAAATGAAGGAAAAGAAGGCTCGCGTCGAAGACGCCCTGCACGCCACCCGCGCTGCAGTGGAAGAAGGCGTGGTTGCCGGCGGCGGCGTGGCTCTGCTGCGTGCCAAGCAAGCCGTGGGCGACAAGGTCAAGGGCGACAACGCCGACCAGGACGCCGGCATCAAGCTGGTGCTGAAGGCGATCGAAGCTCCCCTGCGCGAAATCGTGAACAACGCCGGCGGCGAAGCCTCGGTGGTGGTGAACGCGGTTCTGGCCGGCAAGGGCAACTACGGCTTCAATGCCGCCAACGACACGTACGGCGACATGCTCGAGCTGGGCATCCTGGACCCGACGAAGGTCACCCGCACCGCACTGCAGAACGCCGCTTCGGTGTCCTCGCTGCTGCTGACGACCGAAGCCATGGTGGCTGACGCTCCGAAGGACGACGCTCCTGCGGCCGGCGGCATGCCCGACATGGGCGGCATGGGTGGCATGGGCGGCATGGGCATGTAATTGCTCGCCCCCAGGCTGCGCGGCACTTCGTGTCCGCTACGCCTACCCCCTACCGGGGGCGACACCTGCGGACCGGCCAAGCCGGATCCGCGGTGTCCCGCGAAATGAAAAAAGCCCGTCTCCGACGGGCTTTTTTCATGGTCGTGGCAATCGTGCCGGTTACTGGAACTGGTCTCGCAGGGACTTGTACAGGGCCTGGAAGCGCGCGTGCCTTGCCTTGTGGACGCCAGCGCCTTCGGCCGACGGCATCAACTTCTGTTTCACCGGCGGCAGCGTGCACACCTCGGCCACGTCGCCGCCATCCGCCAGCCAAGCCAGCCGCGCCGCGCCCAGCGCCCCGCCCGTCTCGCTGCCTGCATAGAGCGTTAGCGTCACGCCGAAGATGTCGGCCAGCAACTGCCCCCACCACACGCTGCGGGCGCCGCCGCCGACCAGCGCCATCTCGCGCATCGGCATGTCTTCCGGCAGCCGCAGGGTGTCGAAGCCGTCGCGCAGGCCGAAGCTCACGCCCTCGACCACGGCATAGGCGATCTCCGCCGGCCCGTGCGCATGCGTGAACCCGAAGAGCACGCCCTGCGCGTTGGGGTTGTTGTGCGGTGAACGCTCGCCCGAGAGGTACGGCAGGAACAGCGGGCAGCGTTCGCGCTGCGCCGGCGGAACGCTTGCTGCGGCTTCGAGCAGCGCCGCCTCGTCGGCGAACCTGAAGGTCTTCGCGGCCCAGCTCACCGCGCTGGCGGCCGAGAGCATCACCGACATCTGGTGCCAGCGCTTCGGCAGCGCATGGCAGAAAGCATGCATCGCCTGCGCGGGGTTCGGCAGGAAGCGGTCGGTCGACACGAACACCACGCCCGAGGTGCCGAGCGAGACGAAGCCCTGCCCCGGCTCGACCAGCCCCATGCCGACCGCGCTCGCCGCGTTGTCGCCGGCACCACCGGCGATCTTCACGCCGTCGCGCAGGCCCCATCTCGCAGCCAGCTCGGGCTTGAGCTGTGCCGATACCTCGCTGCCCTCCACCAGCTTCGGCATGTGCGCACGCGTCAGTCCGGTGGCAGCGAGCAGCTCGTCGGACCAGTCGCGCGCGCCCACGTCGAGCCACAGCGTACCCGCGGCGTCCGACATCTCGCTGACGGCCTCGCCGCTGAGCATGAAGCGCAGCCAGTCCTTCGGCAGCAGCACGCGCGCGACGCGGCCGAAGACCTCGGGCTCGTGCTCGCGCACCCACAGCAGCTTGGGCGCGGTGAAGCCGGGCATCGCGAGGTTGCCAGCGATCTCGCCGAGCCTGGGCACGGCACGCGCGAGCGCCTCGCACTGGGCGCCGCTGCGGCCGTCGTTCCACAGGATCGCGGGGCGCAGCACTTCGCCTGCTTCGTCGATCAGCGTGGCGCCGTGCATCTGGCCCGACAGGCCGATGGCGCGGACCGCCGCGAGTTCTTCGGGATGCGACTTGCCCAGCGCACGCATCACTTCTTCGAGCGCCTGCCACCACTGCTGCGGCGCCTGCTCCGACCACAGCGGCTGCGGCCGTTCGACGGTGAGCGGCGCACGGGCCACGCCCACGATGCGGTGGTCGTCGGCGAGCAAGAGCGCCTTGAGCTCGGACGTGCCGAGGTCGAGTCCCAGATACAAGATGAACCCCTTGTTTGTTCAGATTGCCGTGCTTTCGCGCGGCGGACTTACGAAGAACCCGCTTTCCCTTCAAGGAACACCGAGGAACCTGCTTTGCCGGGCCTGCGGTGTTGCCCCCGGAGAGGGGGTTGGCGAAGTGACACGAAGTGCGCGCAGCCTGGGGGAGAAACTCATACCCCGAACCGGGTGTCGGCCTGCTTGCGGAACTCGCTCGGCGTCATGCCCTTGATCTCGAGAAAGCGGCGGTTGAAGTTCGCCACGTTGTTGAAGCCCACCTGGTAGCAGATGTCGGTCACGTAGTGGTCGGTCTGCATCAGCAGGTGGCAGGCGCTGTTGATGCGCACGCGGTTGACGAAGTCGGTGAAGCTGTTGCCGGTGGAGCGCCTGAAGAAGCGGCTGAAGCGGCTCTCGCTCATGCCCAGCTCGGCCGCCACGTCCGACATCGAGATCGGCTCGGCCATGTTGTTGGTGATGCGGTTGACGATGCCGTTGATCTGGTCGACCTGCGCATCGCCGTCGGCGCCCTGCGCTCCCTGCATCTGCACGCTCGACAGCAGCCGGTAGTCGGTGCATTGCGCCAGGTCGGCCATGAAGTCGAGGAACAGGCCCAGGCGGCGCACGCCGCGCGCGGCCTTGATGCGGTCCCAGTGCGACTGCGCCTGCTGCGACATGCCGAAGAACTCGATGCCGTGGCGCGCCCGCTCCAGCAGCTGCATCACCTCGCGCAGCTCGGGAATCTGCTGCGCGGCATGCTCGATGGGCTCGTGGCGGAACTGGATCACGCGGTCGCGCCCGGCCGCACCGCCCTCGGGCACGTCGAGCGAGATCCAGTTGTGCGGCAGCCGCGGCCCGCACAGCACCAGGTGCCCCGGCTGGAAGGGCCCGATCCAGTCGCCGATGAAGGCCTTGCCCGATGTCTCGGTGATCAGGTGAAGCTCGTAGTCCTCATGGAAGTGCCATCGCACCAGCGGGCTCGGGAAGCCGTGCGCGAGGCAGCGCACCAGGCCGGTTTCTTCGGGGGCTTCGTAGCCCAGCGAGGGCGACCGCGCGAAGTCGCGCTCCAGTTCGGGCTGGCGCTGGCGGGGAATCGAGCGCTTGCGGGTGGACGTCGTCATGATGGCAGCACGGCTCAGGGCCGGGAAGCAGCAGCAACAGCGGTATTTTGTGCCTTCGCCAGCGCGGCGTGAACCGCCTCCAGCGTCGGTGGATCGGCACCCTCGCGGGTGCAGTTGAGGGCGGCGGCGGTGGCGGCGAAACCCATCACGGCCTTCCAGTCTTCGTCGGCCAGCGCGTCGATCTGACCGGGCTGCTCGATGCCGTGCGAGAGCAGCGCCACCGACAGACCAGCCGTGAAGGTGTCGCCCGCGCCGATGGTGTCGACCACGGTGACGCGCGGCGCCGCCACGCTCAGCGGCGCATGGCCCGTGCGCCAGAGCGTCGCGCCGTCGCCGCCGCGCGTGACGATCACGGCGCGTGCGCCGGCCTTCAGGCACTCGGCGGCCAGCGCATCGACGGGCTGCCCGGGCGCGAGCAGCGCGGCGTCCTCGTCGCTGAGCTTGACCAGGTCGGCCATGCCGAACCAGCCGTGCACGCGCTCGCGGTAGGCGGCCATGTCGGAGATCAGGCTGGGCCGCACGTTCGGGTCGAACACGATCACGCGCTGCCCGCGGTTGGCCGCGATCAGGTCGGCGATGCGCGCGGCGGCCGGGTCCTGCAGCAGCGAGATCGAGCCGAAGTGCAGGAAGCGGCATTCAGCCGGCAGCTGCGGCAGCGGCTCGGGCGCCCAGGTGGCGTCGGCGCTGCCTTGCGTATAGAAGGCGTAGCGGTTGGTCTGCGGGGTGCGCTCGACGAAGGCCAGCGTCGAAGGCGCGTTGCTGCGCAGGATGAAGCTGGTGTCCACGCCGTTGCGCTGCAGGAAGCCCATGAGCCGCTCGCCGAACAGGTCGGTGGACAGCTGCGTGAGAAAGCCCGTCGGCTGACCGAGCCGCGCGCAGGCCACGGCCGTGTTGAGCGGCGAGCCGCCCTCGTGCCCCAGGAACGCCAGGTTGCCAGCCTCGCTGGCGGTGAAATCGATGAGGGCTTCGCCCGTGAGTGCTATGCGCATGATGGCTGGATTCTGGATCAGGGCAGGTCGCGCGCGTCGGCCAGGAAGCCGCTTTCAGCGGCCAGCGTGGCGGGATGATCGAGCAGCTCGGAAAACAGGCGCGGCGGGATGGTGATCGCGCCCACGCCGATCTTCAGCAGCGAAAGGTAGGCCTCGCGCGAGCGGATGCTGGCCACCAGCAGCCGCGTGCCCGACGCGGGCCGCTGCGCCACCAGCGCCTGCATCTGCGCGATCAGCCCCAGCCCGTCGGCGCCGGAGTCTTCCAGCCGGCCCAGGTACGGTGCGGCATAGGCGGCACCCAGCTGCGCCGCGAAGTGCGCCTGCTCGGGCGCGTACACCGCCGTCCAGGTGACCGGCACGCCCTGCGCGATGAGCCGCGCGCCGGCCGCCAGGCCTTGGCGCGTGGCCGGGATCTTCACCACCAGCTGGCCGGGCGCGAAGTGCGCGAGCAGCGCCTGCGCGTCCTCCAGCATGCCGTCGGCGTCCTGCGAATACACCTGCGCCTGCACCTGCCTGGCACCCAGCTCGATGCAGCGGCGCAGCAGGCCGGGCACGCCGGCGCGGCCGATGCCGGCACGCCTGAGCAGCGTCGGGTTGGTCGTCACGCCGTGCACCACGGGGTGCGGCAGGCAGGACTGCAGCTCGGCCATGTCGGCGCTGTCGAGGTACAGGTGGAAGTCTTGGTTCATCGGGTCTCAGCTCATGACGTTGCCGCCGTCGACATTGAGGGTCTGCGCCGTGATGTAGCGCGCCTCGTCGCTGGCGAGGAACACCGCCGCCCCCGCGATGTCGTCCGGCACGCCCATGCGTCCGAGCGGCACCGCCAGGCCGACCTGCCGCTTCTTCTCTCCGGGCGGCAGTCCTTCGGCCCTGGCGAACAGGCTGTCGACATGGTCCCACATCGGCGTGTCGACCACACCGGGGGCGATGCCGTTGACGCGGATGCCGTGCGGCGCCATGGCCAGCGCGGCGCTCTGGGTGTAGCTGATGACGGCCGCCTTGGTCGCGCAGTAGTGCGACACCAGCGCCTCGCCGCGCCGCCCGGCCTGCGAGGCCATGTTGATGACCGACGCGCCCTGCGTGCCGGCCTCCACCATGTGGCGCAGCACCGCCTGCATCACAAAGAACATGCCCTTCACGTTGACGGCGAAGAGACGGTCGAACGAGGCCTCGTCGCTGTCGAGCAGGGGCGCGAGATCGAACACCGCCGCGTTGTTGAACAGCGTGTGGATCGGCCCGAAGGCGACCTGCGCCTCGGCCAGCATGTGGGCGATGGCCTGCGTGTCGGTCACGTCGGCCGCGATGTAGGCGAGGCCGTCGGGGTGGCGCTGCTGCAGTGCGCGCACGGCCTCGGGAGCGGCGGGCGCACGGTCGATCACCGTGCAGCGCGCGCCCTCGCCGATGCAGGCCGCGGCCACGGCCAGCCCGATGCCGCCGCCGGCGCCGGTCAGCAGCACGTGCCTGCCCTGCAGCCGGCCGCTCATGGCCTGTGCCCCGAAGCGGCCTGCACGAAGCGCGCGACGCGTTCGTTCGCGCGACGCACGGCGTCGATCAGGCGCTGGTCGCCCGCGATGTCGCCCCACAGCCCCACGTCGGAACACAGTGCGACCACAGGGTCTGCAGCGTCGCAGATCGCGTGCGCCACGGCCTCGTCCATGCCCTGGTCCTGGTAGGCGTAGGGCAGCGCGCCCCTGTGCCAGCGCTGCAGGAAGGCCAGGAACAGCGCAGGCAGCATCGCCACGCTCTCGATGGGCTGTCCGGCCGCGAGGCGCTCGCGCACCGTCGGTGCGATGAAGCCAGGGATCTTCGAGAAGCCGTCCGCCGCCACGCGCTGGTTGGTGTCGCGGATGGCGGGGTTGCCGAAGCGGTCGAGCACCACGTCGCGATACGCCGCGAGGTCGATGGGGCTGGGAGTCAGGCAGGGAATGACGTCGTCGGTGACGTAGTCGTAGGCCATCTTGCGGATGGCCGCGTCGTGCGTGCCCTCGTGGATGAAGCCGAGCCCCACCAGCGTGCCCGCCCAGGCCACGCAGCTGTGCGTGGCGTTGAGGATGCGGATCTTGGCCTCTTCATAAGGCTGCACCGACTCGACCAGCTGCACGCCCACGCGGCCCCAGTCGGGCCGGCCGGCCGCGAAGTCGTCCTCGATCACCCACTGGATGAAGCTCTCGCCGGTGATGGCAGCCGCGTCGTCGCGACCCGTGGCAGCCTTCACGCGCGCGCGCAGCTCGGGCGGCGGGCGCGGCGTGATGCGGTCGACCATCGCGTTCGGGCAGCGCGTGTTCGCCTTCACCCAGGCGAGCAGATCGGCATCGCCCGCCAGTTCGATGAATTCCAGCAGGCCGGCACGGAAGCGGTCGCCGTTGTGGCGCAGGTTGTCGCAGTTCAGCAGCGTCAGCGGGCCGGCGTTCGTGGCCTTGCGCGCACGCAGGATGGCGCAGACGGCGCCGTAGATCGTCACGCCCTTGCCTTCGGTCTCGCCGCTTTCGCCGCGGCGCGCGCGCTCCACGTCGGCCGCGAGGTCGGGGAACGACAGGTCGAGCCTGCCCTTGTCGTCGAGGTAGTAGCCCGCCTCGGTCACGGTGAAGGACACGATACGCGTCGAGGGCGCCGCGCCGCGCGCGATCACCTTGGCCAGCGAGGGCTCCCAGGGCAGCACCTCGCGAATCGCGGAGATATCCTCGTAGCGGTACTCGCCCGCGGGGGAGACGGTTTCGAGCGTGTAGCGCCCGCCCTGCGCCTCTAGCGCTGCGACGACCTCGGCCATGTCCGGCCGGATGTTGGCGCCGGAGATCGACCAGCGGGTGTCGCCCGCGTCGATCAGCCGCTGCAGGTACACGGCCTGGTGGGCGCGGTGGAACGAGCCCAGGCCGAGATGGAGCACCGTGAACTCGGAAGGAGCCGGTGGAGTTTGCGCAATGGTCACGAGAAGGTCCGTTGAAAAGACGGTGGACGGAAAGTCGATGTCACGCGAAGACCGAACGGCCCTCGCGGTTGAAGAGATGGAGCACCGACGGATCGAGCTCCACCGCCACGTCGTCGCCGGCCTGCAGCGGCGTGCGGTCGTTCTGACGCGCGATCAGCGGCACCCCGCCCACGTCGACGTGGATCAGCGTGTCGGCGCCCAGTGCCTCCACCAGCTCGACGCGGCCGAGCACGTCCGACACCGGCGCGCCCTGCTTCGGATGCACGCGCAGCCCCTCGGGGCGCACGCCCAGGAAGCCGTCGGCGGGCAGCCTGCCTCCGGTGGCGGCGGAGAAGGTGGGAATCGCGTTCGCCGCCACCATGTTCATCGACGGCATGCCGATGAACTGCGCGACGAATTGGTTGGCTGGGCGGTCGTACAGCTCCAGCGGCGAGCCGACCTGCTCGATCAGCCCGTCCCTCAGCACCACCACGCGGTCGGCCAGCGTCATGGCCTCGACCTGGTCGTGCGTCACGTAGATGGTGGTCGCGCCGAGCGCGCGGTGCAGCTTGTGGATCTCCACGCGCGTGTTGCCGCGCAGCGCGGCGTCGAGGTTCGACAGCGGCTCGTCGAACAGGAACACCTTCGGAGCACGCACGATGGCGCGCCCGATGGCCACCCGCTGGCGCTGGCCGCCCGAGAGGTCCTTGGGCGTGCGGTCGAGGTACTGCGTGAGGTTCAGCGTCTTCGCCGCGTACTCGACCTTGGTCTTGATCTCGCTCTTGGAGACGCCCGCGAGCTTGAGCGCGAAGGACATGTTGTCGTACACGCTCATGTGCGGATAGAGCGCATAGCTCTGGAACACCATCGCGAGATCGCGCTTGCCCGATGGCGCCCAGGTGATGTCCTTGCCGTCCAGCAGCAGGTTGCCGCTGGTGATCGGCTCCAGCCCCGCGATCAGCCGCAGCAGCGTCGACTTGCCGCAGCCCGAGGGCCCGACGAAGACGATGAACTCGCCCTTCTGGATCTGCAGGTCGACGCCCTTGATGATGTTGACTTCACCAAAGCTCTTCTTGATATTCTTGAGTTCGAGGTAGGCCATTCACGACTCCTTGATGTTTTGTGGGCGGGCAAACGAGGCGCCCACAGCGCTCGAGAGCGCGCAGCGCAATCCGGGGGTTGGCGAAGCGACACGAAGTGCGCAAAGACTGGGGGTGGTGTTCATTTCACGGCACCGAAGGTCAGGCCTTGAACGAGCTGCTTCTGGCTGAACCAGCCGAACACCACGATGGGCGCAATCGCCATCAGCGAAGCGGCGGACAGCTTGGCCCAGAACAGCCCCTCTGGGCTGGAGTACGAAGCGATGAGCGTGGCCAGCGTGCCCGCCTTGGCGGAGCTGAGGTTGAGCGCCCAGAAGGCCTCGTTCCAGCTCAGCACCAGGCACAGCAGGCCGGTGGATGCGAGGCCGCCCACCGACAGCGGCATCACGACGTGCCGGAACTCGGTCCAGAGGCTGGCGCCGTCCATGCGCGCGGCTTCGAGGATCTCGGGCGGGATGTCCTTGAAGGCGCTGTAGAGCATCCACACCATGATCGGCAGGTTCGACAGCGTGAACACGATGGTCAGCGCGGTGAGCGAATCCAGCAGGCCCGCGGTCTGCGCGATCACGTAGATCGGCACCAGCGCACCGACCGCCGGCATCATCTTGGTGGAGAGCATCCACATCAGGATGTCGCGCGTCTTCTTCGTGCGGAAGAAGGCCATAGAGTACGCGGCAGGCGCCGCGATCAGCAGGCCCAGGATGGTCGAGCCCAGGCTGGTGATGAGCGAGTTGCGCGCATACAGCAGGTAGTCGCTGCGGCGCTGCACCTCGCCGAAGTTGTCGAGCGTGGGCTCGAAGATGAAGAGCGGCGGCACATGGATCGCCTGCAGCTCCGTCTTGAAGGCCGTGAGGAACAGCCAGCCGAGCGGAAAGAACAGCAGCAGCGCGACGGCCCACGCGCCGACGGTGCGCAGCAGCTGCGGCAGGAAGTTGCTGGGTTGCATGATCTGGCTACTCCACTGCTGGTTGATTCGAGACTGGATCAGTTCCAGGAACACCACGGAACCGGCTTTGCCGGGCCGTCGGTGTTGCCCCCTGCAAGGGGGTTGGCGAAGCGACACGAAGTGCGCGAAGACTGGGGGTGTGCCACATGACTAATCAAGGTTCTTGCCGATGATGCGGATGAGGAACACGGCCACGATGTTGGCCAGCACCACCGCGAAGAGCGCCCCCGCCGAAGCCACGCCCACGTCGAAGTTCATGAGCGACTGCTTGAAGATCATGTAGGTCATGTTCGTGCTCTCGTTGCCGGGCCCGCCGTTGGTGGTGATGGCGATCTCGGCGAACACGCTGAGCAGGAAGATCATCTCGATCATGATCACCACCGCCATGGGGCGCGCGAGGTGCGGGATGGTGAGATAGAAGAAGCGCTGGAACGCGCTCGCGCCGTCCATGCGCGCGGCCTCCATCTGCTCGCGGTCGAGCGACTGCAGCGAGGTGATGAAGATCAGGCAGGCGAAGGGCAGCCATTGCCAGGCCACCATGATGATCACCGACAGCAGCGGCACGTCGGTGAGCCAGTCGACGGGCTGCGCGCCGAAGATGCGCCACACGTCGGCCAGGATGCCGTAGATGGGGTTCATCATCATGTGCTTCCACAGCAGCGCGTTGACCGCGGGCATGACGAAGAAGGGCGAGATCAGCAGCACGCGCACGATGCCGCGTCCCGGGAAGGGCTCGTTCACCAGCAGCGCGAGCAGCACGCCGAGCACCACGGTGATGACGATCACGCTGCCGATCAGCAGCAGGGTGTTCCAGGTGGCCGGCCAGAAGTCGGGGTCGGTGATGAAGTAGTGAAAGTTCTCGATGCCCGCGAAGGTGCGCTCGCCCGGCTGCATGAGGTTGTAGTTCACGAGCGAGAAGTACAACGTCATCACCAGCGGCACGATCATCCAGAGGAAGAGCGTGAGCACGGCGGGCGCCATGAGGGCGCGGGGCAGGAGTCTTTTCATTGTGTGTCCTCTCTGGGGGCTGTTGCCCCCTCTCCCGCTCGCGGGAGAGGGTTGGGGTGAGGGCATGCGGCCCATGCGGTGGGCACGCCGCCCCCTCACCCTGCCCTCTCCCCGAGGGGAGAGGGTAAGAAGGCGGCTTACTTGTAGTAGCCCGCTTTCTTCATTTCACGCTCAGCCGCCGTCTGCGAAGTCTTCAGTGCCTGGTCGACCGTGACCTTGCCCGACAGCGCCGCGCTCATCTGCTGCCCCACTGCCACGCCGATCGCCTGGAACTCGGGAATGGCCGCGTACTGCACGCCCACGTACGGCGACTTCGGCAGCGTGCTGTCGGTCAGGTTCGCGCTGTCGATCGCCTTCTTCTCGGCCGCGGCGAACTTGGCGACCTTCTGGAACTCGGGGTTCGCGTAGGTCGACTTGCGCGTGCCGGTCGGCACCGAGGCCCAGCCGGTTTCCTTGGCCACGAGCGCGATGTAGTCCTTCGAAGTGGCCCACTTGATGAACTTCTGCGCCGCCTCGTCCTTGGTCGAACTGGCCGGGATGGCGAGGTTCCACGACCACAGCCAGTTGGCACCCTTGGGCGTGGCGGCGGTGGGCGCCTGCGCGAAGGCCACCTTGTCGGCCACCTTCGACTGCTTCGGGTCGCTGATGAAAGAGGCCGCGATGGTCGCGTCCACCCAGGCCGCGCACTTGCCTTCATTGAAGAGCGCGAGGTTCTCGTTGAAGCTGTTGGCCGAGGCGCCCGGAGGGCCGTCCTTCTTCATCAGGTCGACGTAGAAGGCGATGGCGTCCTTCCAGGGCTTGGTGTCGATCTGCGGCTTCCACTGCATGTCGAACCACTGGCCGCCGTTGGTGTTGACCAGCGTGGTCAGGAAGGCCATGTTGTCGCCCCAGCCCGGCTTGCCGCGCAGGCACATGCCGTAGACGCCCGCCTTCGGGTCGTTGGCCTTGTCGGCGAACTCCTTCACCTGCGCCCATGTGGGCTGCTCGGGGAACTTCACGCCCACCTTGTCGGCCAGGTCCTTGCGGTACATGAGCATCGAGCTCTCGCCGTAGAAAGGCGCAGCGTAGAGCTTGCCCTCGTTCGACAGGCCGTCGCGGATGGCGGGCAGCAGGTCGTCCACGTCGTAGGCGGCGTCGGTGGCGATGGGCTTGAGCCAGCCCTTCTTCGACCAGATCGGCGTCTCGTACAGGCCGATGGTCATCACGTCGAACTGGCCGCCCTTGGTGGCGATGTCGGTGGTCACGCGCTGGCGCAGCGTGCCTTCTTCCAGCGTGACCCACTTGAGCTTGATGTCGGGGTTGGCCTTCTCGAAGAAGGGGGTGAGCTTCTGCATCTCGATCATGTGGCCGTTGTTCACGGTCGCGATCACGAGCTCGGTGGCGGCCTGCGAGACGACGCCAGTACCGATCAGTGCGAGGACGAGGCCCGCTTTCAGAAAACGCTTCATGTTGTCTCCTAGAGGAAGTGAGCGACGCCCTCTTTCTGTCTGTCGGGTCGCCGTGCCGCGAATTCTGGAGAAGCGGGCCTGCGATTTTGGTACTGGTGCCGCCGTCACCAGTACTTTCATGCATCGATTGGCTAGTGAAATCCCTAATCGATGCAATACAGCATGGAAATTGGCAAGCCAAAGGCCTCAGGCGCTGCCAAGCAGCTGGCGACGCAGCTGCGCCGCCGCGGGCGACAGCGCCCGGTCGGCGCGGGTGATCAGGCAGATCGGCGGCACCCGCACCGGCAGTTCGACCGGCACCACGCGCAGCACGCCCAGGCGGGCGTAGTGGCCGGCCTGCGAGGCGGGCATCACGGCCGCCATGTCGGAGTTCTCCAGCAAGGCGGTGATGGCGATGGGCGATGCCGTTTCGATGATGTCGAGCCGGTCGGAAATGCCCGCCTCGCGCATCGCCGCCTCGAAGCGCCCGCGCTGCGGCGAGCCCGGCGGCTGCAGCACCCACGACCAGCCCGCCATCTCGGCCAGCGTGACGTTGCCGCGCTCGAACACCGGATGGGCGGCGCGCACCACCACCACCTGCGATTCGCCCAGTAGCGGCACGCTCGCGTACTTCGCCTCGTCGTGGCCGTCTGTGAGACGGCCCAGCACGAAGTCGACATCGCCCTGCTCCAGCTGCGCCTGGATCACGTCGCTGGTCTCGACGACGACCGACACCGCCACCTGCGGATGCCGGCGGTGGTATTCCACCAGCGCCGGCGCCAGCAGCTGCGGCACCGCACCCGGCACGCTGCCCACACGCAGTGCGCCGCTCAGCCCCGAGCGCAGGGCCAGCATCTCTTCGCGGGCGCTGCCGAAGTCGCTGAGCACGCGGCGGGCATAGCGGATCAGGATCTCGCCGTAGGGCGTGGGCTCCATGCCGCGCGCCAGGCGCTCGAAGAGCTTCTCGCCCAGCGAATCCTCCAGCTGCTGCAGCAGCTTGGTGGCCGCCGGCTGGCTGATGTTCATGGCCTCGGCCGCCCGGCCCAGATGGCGATGGGTGTCGAGCCGGGCCAGCAGCAGCAGCTGGCGCGGCCGCACCAGGAGCATCAGCGAAGCGTCGGAAGGCCCTTGTGTCATGCACAAAAGTATATGAAGCCCCGGCCATTTTCGATTGGATCGCACGGGCGTTGCTCCGTACGCTTGCCCCACTACAAGCAGGAGACAAACCCGATGAAGCGTTCTTTTCTCGCCCACGCGACTGGGCTGGCAGGGCTGGCAGGCCTGGCGGCCGCCGCGGTGCTGACAGCTGTGCCGGCCGGCGCACAGCAGCAGCAACAGCCCTATCCCGACAAGCCGATGCGCATCATGGTCGGCGCCTCGCCCGGCGGCGGCACCGACATCCTGGCGCGGGTGCTGGCCGACAAGTTCTCGCCCGCGCTCAAGCAGCCGGTGGTGGTCGAGAACCGGCCGGGCGCCTCCAACACCATCGCGGGCGAGCTCACCGCCCGCGCGCCGGCCGACGGCGCCACGCTGCTGCTGGCCACCAACACGGCGCAGGCGGTGGCACCGCACATCCTCAAGCTCAAGTACGACCCGCTGAAAGACCTGCAGCCCGTGGGCCTGGTGGCGGTGATGCCGAACGTGCTGGTCGTGTCCGCCAGCTCGCCCTACAGGTCGGTGAAGGACCTGGTGGCGGCCATGGCCGCGAAGCCCGGCAGCTTCAAGTACGCCTCTTCCGGCATCGGCAGCACGCAGCACGTGGGCGGCGAGGCCTTCAACCTGGCCACCGGCATGAAGTCGATCCACGTGCCCTACAAGGGCAGCTCGCAGGCGCACGTCGACATCATCGCGGGCGAGGTCGACATGATGTTCGACAGCACCTCCTCGGCCATGGGCCAGATCAAGGCCGGCAAGTTCCGCGCGCTCGCGGTGAGCGCGCCGCAGCGCTCGCCCGAGCTGCCCGACGTGCCCACGCTGGCCGAGCAGGGCATCAAGGGCGCCGACGTGTCGACCTGGTACGGCCTCTACGTCACCGCCGGCACGCCGCGCCCTGCGGTGGAGCGCCTGAGCGCAGAACTCTCGCGCACGCTGAAGCTGGCCGACGTGCAGACGCGCATCAAGGCCCTGGGCGGCGAGCCCGGCGGGCTGACTGGCGAACCCTTCGCAGCGATGAACCGGCAGGAGTTCGACCACTACGGCCAGCTCGTGCGCGACGCCAACATCAAGGCCGAATGAGGCGGCCGGACTCTCTTTCACTCCTTCCCCCTGCCCTTCCCCTTCAACCGCATCCGACCGACACCATGTCCCTTTCCTCCTCCCAGACTCCAGGCGTGACTTCCGCCAAGCCCCGCATCGCCGTGCTGCTCGGCGACCCGAGCGGCATCGGCCCCGAGATGGCGGTGAAGCTGCTCGCGCGGCAGCGCAACCTCGACGCTGCGCGCGTGCTGCTGATCGCCGACCCGGCCGTGCTCGCGTCCGGCGAGCGCATCGCGGGCGACAGGCTGAACCCGCTGCGGGTGGACAGCCTCGACGCAGTGCGCTTCGAGGACGGCCGCCCCACCCTGCTCGCAAGGGACTGGATGGAGGGCCGCGAGCCGGTGCTGGGCGAGTCGAACGAACACTCGGGCCGGGCCTCGTTCGAGGCGCTGGAACTGGCCACGCTGGCGGTTCGGCGCGGGCAGGCCGAGGGCATCCTCTTCGCGCCGCTCAACAAGCATTCGCTGCGCCTGGGCGGCCTGGTGCACGAGGACGAGCTGCGCTACATGCAGGAGCGCTTCGCGGTGGAAGGCTTCGTCTGCGAATTCAACCTCACGGGTTCGCTGTGGACTTCGCGCGTGACCTCGCACATTCCGCTGAAGGACGTGGCCAGCCACATCACGGTGCAGGGCGTGAGCGACGCGGTGAAGATCATCGCCAATGCCCTGCAGCGCGCAGGCGTGGCGCAGCCGCGCATCGCGGTGACGGGGCTCAATCCGCACGCGGGCGACGGCGGCTCCATCGGCATGGAGGAGATCGAGATCATCGCGCCCGCCATCGAACGGCTGCGCGCCGAGGGCCTCGATGCGCGCGGCCCCTTCTCGCCCGACACGGTGTTCATCGGCGCGCGGCGCGGCGATGTCGATGCGGTGGTGTCGATGTACCACGACCAGGGCCAGATCGCGATGAAGCTCATGGGCTTCGAGCAGGGCGTGACGCTGCACGGCGGCCTGCCGGTGCCGGTCGCGACCTCGGCCAGCGGCAGCGCCTTCGACATCGCGGGCAAGGGCATCGCGAAGATCGAGGGGCTGCAGCAGGCCTTCGACCTGTGCGTGCGCATGGCGGCCGGCGCGCCCGTGCGGACGCAGGCACCGTCGGCAGCCACGGCCTGAGGCATCGCGCAGGCCGCACACCAAAGAAAAAGGGCCGCTGCGCGGCCCTTCATTGGTGGCTTGAAAAAGGCTCAGGCTGCCGGCGGTTCGCCGTAGGCGTTGGACTCCGGCTGCGTCGGCTGCACGTAGAAGTAGATCAGCACGAGATTGACGAGCGGAATGAGGGCCAGCAGCAGCAGCCAGCCGGTCTTGCCGATGTCGTGCAGGCGGCGCGCGCCGACGGCCAGCGCCGGCAGCAGCAGCCCGAGTGCCGCGATGCCGTACACGAAGCGATGGATCAGGCTGGCCACGATGAGAACGACCAGCTGCGCGAGCACGAACCACCAGAACTCCGAGCGCGATGCACGCCCGCTGAAGTCCGCGTACTTGCTCAGACATGTCTTGACCGCTGTTTGAAAATCCATTGATCGACTCCTCTTTGTGTTGGTCCCAGGGAAATTTCCCCGGGCCATCATATAGACGCGTCTTTCAACGGCAAATACAGCCGTAAGCCATAGCCCGGCTTAAAACAAAAGGCTCCGAAAAGCCTTTGCCACAGGCGTCTGATCAGCTTCGCAGCCGCTCCAGCAGGCCCGCGGTGGAGGCATCGAGCCCCGTGATGTCGCCCGAAGCGAGGCGCGGTTCGATGTCCTTGGCGAGCACCTTGCCGAGCTCCACGCCCCACTGGTCGAAGCTGTTGATGCCCCACAGCGCGCCGCTGGTGAACACGCGGTGCTCGTACATGGCGAGGAATGCACCCAGCGCCTCGGGCGTGAGCTTCTCGAACACGAAGAAGCTGCTCGGCCGGTTTCCGGGGAAGTTCCTGTGGCCGCCCTCGTCGAGCTTGCCCACCATCAGCGCCTGGGCCTGTGCGAGCGCGTTGGCCAGCAGCTTCGGATGATGGCCTTCGAGGTCGTGCGAGGCATCGCGCACCGCCACGAACTCCAGCGGCGTCACGTCGGTGCCCTGGTGCAGCATCTGGAAGTAGGCATGCTGGCCGTTGGTGCCGGGCTCGCCCCACAGCACCGGCGAGGTGCCGAAGGCCAGCGGCTTGCCATCGGCGTCCACCTGCTTGCCGTTGCTTTCCATCTCGAGCTGCTGCAGATAGGCCGGCAGGCGCTTCAGGGCGCTGTGGTACGGCGCGATGCTGCGGCTCGTGAACTTGTGGAAGTTGCGGTACCAGACATCGAGCAGCCCGAGGCGCACCGGCAGGTTGCGCTCCAGCGGTGCGGTGCGGAAGTGCTCGTCCATCGCATGCGCGCCGGCGAGCAGCCTGCGGAAGCCGTCTGCACCGATGGCCAGCGCGATCGGCAGCCCGATGGCCGACCACAGCGAATAGCGCCCGCCCACCCAGTCCCAGAAGCCGAAGGTGGTGTCGATGCCGAACTTCTTCGCGGCTTCCACGTTGGTGGTGAGCGCGGCGAAGTGGCCCGAGATGTCGGTGCCGCCCGATTGCTCGTACCAGCGCTTGGCCGACTGCGCGTTGGTCATCGTCTCGGCGGTGGTGAAGGTCTTCGAGGCGATGAGGAACAGCGTGTGCTCCGGCGCCAGCCCCTTCAGCACGCCGGCCAGCTCGTGGCCGTCGACGTTCGAGACGAAGTGGAAGCGCTTGCCCGGCGCGGCGAATTCGGCCAGCGCCAGCACCGCCATCTGCGGGCCGAGGTCGGAGCCGCCGATGCCGATGTTGACCACGTCGGTGATCGTGTGGTCGGCGCGCACCTTCTCCGCATAGGCCAGCATCGCGTCGAGCGTGGCGTGCACCTCGCGCAGCTCGCTGGCCGTCTTGGGGCCCGTGGGCGCATCGGCCGGCGCGCGCAGCAGCGTGTGCAGCACGGCGCGGTCTTCGGTGTTGTTGATGTGCTCGCCGGCGAACATGGCGTCGCGGTGCGCCTCCAGGCCGCATTCGCGGGCCAGCTTGAAGAGCAGCTCCTCGGTGCGCGCGTCGATCAGGTTCTTCGACAGGTCGGCGAAGACGTGGGGCGCCTCCTGGCTGAAGCGCGCGAAGCGGCCGGCGTCATCCACGAAGGCATGGCGCAGGTCGAACTGCCTGCCCGCGGTGTCGAAGCCGGCCTGCAATTGCGCCCAGGCGGGCGCGCGGTCGCAGCGAAGGGTCATGGCCATCTTCAAGCGCCGCTTTCCTGCATGAGCTTCTCGAGCTTCACGGCGTCGGCCGCGAAGGCGCGGATGCCTTCGGCCAGCTTCTCGGTGGCCATGGCGTCTTCGTTCAGCGCGAATCGGAAGCCCGCCTCGTCGTAGCTGACCTTGGCGACGTCGGCGCCGGTGGACTTGGGGTCGAGCGCGCGCTGCAGCGGCTCGTTGCTCGCGGCCAGCTCGGCCAGCAGCTCGGGGCTGATGGTCAGCAGGTCGCAGCCGGCCAGCGCCTTGATCTGGCCGACGTTGCGGAAGCTCGCGCCCATCACTTCGGTCTTGATGCCGTGCTGCTTGTAGTACGCGTAGATCTGGCGGACCGACTTCACGCCGGGGTCGTTGGCGCCCGCGTTCGCGGCCTCGTCCCAGCTGGAGCCGGCGGACTTCTTGTACCAGTCGTAGATGCGGCCCACGAAGGGCGAGATCAGCTGCACGCCCGCCGCGCCGCAGGCCACGGCCTGCGCGAAGGAGAACAGCAGCGTCAGGTTGGTGCGGATGCCCTTGCGCTCCAGCTGGCGCGCGGCCTCGATGCCTTCCCAGGTGGAGGCCACCTTGATGAGCAGGCGCTTCTCGGTGTCGATGCCTTCGGCCTTGTAGAGGGCCACGATGCGCTCGCCGCGTGCGATGGTCGCTGCCGTGTCGAAGGACAGGCGGGCGTCGACCTCGGTGGAGACGCGGCCCGGAATGATGGAGAGGATCTCGGTGCCGAAGCTCACCAGCAGGCGGTCGATGACTTCGTCGAGCGGCTTGCCGGAATGCTTTTTCACGGCGGCGTCGAGCAGGGGCCGGTACTCGGGTTTCTGCACGGCCTTGAGGATCAGCGACGGATTGGTGGTCGCATCCTGCGGCTTGGAAATGCTGAGCTGTTTGAAGTCACCGGTGTCTGCGACGACGGTGGTCCACTGGCGGAGTGCATCGAGTTGGTTCATGAAATCATTATCCTGTGCCGGTTGTGACGAGACCTGCACGCAATTGCGCGCCGGCCGATGTTTTCATGCGCACCGTAGCACGGGTTTCCGCATGGCTCCATCGGCCTGAGCCGAGTGGGGTTGTCGGTTTCTTCTCCGGTTTCTTCTCCCCTTGGCGCCCTACAGCGCCTGTGGTCCGCGGCTGACGGCCCGGCACCCGGCCTGCGGCTAGGCTTTGCCGTACTGCGAATGTCTTCAGCAGACGCAAAGTCTTTCCCCTTCAGGAGCCCTCATGACCACTCGCCGACCTCCCGCCAACGTCAGGCCCTTCGACGACCGCCGCACCAGCAACGCGATCGGCGCGATGGCCACGGCCTTCGTCGTGGGCGGGGTGGCCACGTGGTTCGCTCTGGGCGCCGCACGCACGGCGCGTGCCCAGCTCGCAGGCCCCGCGGACGGCGCACCGCTGATGCGCGCGCCGCTGCAGGTGGTGGCGCCGGTCGACCTGGAGCGTTATGCGGGTGTCTGGCACGAGCAGGCCCGGCTGCCGAATCGCTTCCAGAAGCAATGCGCGGGCCCGGTGAGCGCCGAGTACACGCCCCAGCCCGACGGCACGGTGCGCGTGGTCAACCGCTGCGTACGGGAAGACGGCAACTTCGACGAGGCCGTGGGCACCGCCCGCGTGGTTCCGGTAGCGGGCCAGCCCGGCGCCGGCCGCCTCGAGGTGCGCTTCGCCCCCGCCTGGCTGAGCTGGCTGCCGATGGTCTGGGGCGACTACTGGATCCTGAAGCTGGACCGCGACTACCAGGTCTCGCTGGTCGGCACGCCCGACCGCGAGTACCTGTGGGTGCTCTCGCGCGCACCGCGCCTGGACGACGCGGTACTGCAGGCCGAGCTGGACTACGCCCGCAGCCTGGGGTTCGACACCGGCAAGGTGACGCTGACCGGCAGGTAACGCTGCAGCTGCGAGGGCAGCATGGCCGGCGAGGTGCAGTGGATGGCGTGCCAGCCGAAGGCGCGCGCTGCTTCCACGTTGGCAGCCGAGTCGTCGATGAAGACGGTCTGCTCGGGATCGAGCGCGTAGCGCATCGCCAGCAGTTCGTAGATCTCGCGCTCGGGCTTGAGGAACTTCACGTCGCCCGAGAACACGCCTCCGTCGAAACGTCCCATGAAGGCATGCCGGCGCTCGATGGCGCGGGCATAGGGCGAGGGCATGTTCGACAGGTAGTACAGCCGCAGCGGCTGCCCCGCCTCGCGGTGGGCGATCAGCTGCTCGAGCATCTCGACGGTGACGCCGATGGGCTCCAGCCGCTCGCCCAGCCCGTCGAGCATCGCAAACAACGGTTCGGGCGGGAGCCCCAGCCGTGCCGACATGCGGGCGATGGAATCGGCCAGCGTGCGGGTGCCGCAGTCGAAGCTGGTCCAGTCGTCGTGATGGAAGAGCGCGCGGCCCATGGCCGCCGCGGCGGCTTCAGTGGGCGCGTGTGGGGCGAGATGGGCCTGTACCAGCCGGGTGGGCTCCCATGCGAACAGCACGGCGCCCAGGTCGAAAACCACGTTCATGGCCCCATTGTTTCATGCGCCGGGCACCACGCTCACGCCATGGGCTCCCAGTGACAGGGTGGCCTGGGCGCCGGCCGCCAGCGGGCTGGACAGGTCGGTCGACACCACGAAGACCGGCCCCAGACTGGTGTCGAAGCCGTATTCGTAGAAGCTGCCGAGGTAGGCCGACTTGCGCAGCGTGGCGGGCAGGCCGCCCGTGGCCTCGGCGCCGCCGATCCGCCAGGCCTCCGGCCGTACCGCCACCTTCACCGTGCCGGGCGCCACCGCGTAGCGCGGCTGCAGGCGCAGAGGACCCAGCGCCACGCTGCCGTCGGCCCCGGCCACCGCCGGGAACACCATCGCCTCGCCCATGAAGCCGGCGACGAATTCGCTCTCGGGACGGCCGTAGAGCTGCTCGGGCGTGCCGCGCTGGGCGATCACGCCATGGTCCATCACGATGATCTGGTCGCTCACCGCCAGCGCCTCGCTCTGGTCGTGCGTGACGTAGGCCACCGTGAGCCTCAGCCGCTGCTGCAGCGCGCGGATCTCCTCGCGCATCTCGCGGCGCAGCCGGGCGTCGAGGTTCGACAGCGGCTCGTCGAAGAGCAGCACCGCGGGCTCCAGCACCAGCGCACGCGCCAGCGCCACCCGCTGCTGCTGGCCGCCAGACAGCTCGCTGGGCAGCCGCTCGTCGAAGCCGACCAGGCCCACGCCGCGCAGGGCCTCGCGCGCCCGCGCCGCGGCCTCCTCCTTCTTCACGCCGCTCATGCGCAGCCCGTAGGCCACGTTCTCGATCACGTTCATGTGCGGGAACAGGGCGTAGCTCTGGAACATCATGCTCACGTTGCGCTCGGCCGGCCCCAGCGTGGTGACGTCGCGCCCGCCCATCAGGATCGATCCCGAGGTCGGCGACTCGAGCCCCGCGATCATGCGCAGGGTGGTCGTCTTGCCGCAGCCCGAGGGGCCGAGGATGGTGGTGAGCGTGCCCTCCGGCACTTCGAAGCTGATGCCCTTGACGGCCAGCGGCGCGTTCTTGTCGCTGCCGTAGCGCTTGGTGACGTTGCGGAATTCGATGCCGTTGCTCATGAGTCAGAGTTTCCGATTGCCGGACGCGGAAGTCCGAATTTCATTGCGCCACCACCACGGCCGAGCCCGCCCCGCGCCGCCCCAGCCTGCGCTCGCCGACCACCCACTGGACCAGCGCGATGGCCAGCGACATCAGGATCATCAGCACCGTGCAGTACGCCAGCGCGATGCCGTAGTCGCCGTTGCCCACGCGGCCGATGATGTAGGTGGTGGCCAGCTCGTTTTCCGCGGTGACCAGGAAGATCACCGCGCTCACCGTCGTCATCGCGCGCACGAAGCTGTAGACCAGCGCGGCCACCAGGGCGGGCTTCAGCAGCGGCAGCACCACCCTGAAGAGCGTCTGCGAGGTGGAGGCGCGCAGCATCAGCGAGGCTTCGTCGAGCGAGCGGTCGAGCTGCTTGAAGGCCGCCGTGCCGGCGCGCACGCCCACCGGCAGGTTCCGGAACATGAAGCACAGCACGATGATGAGCCCCGTGCCCGTGAGCTCGAAGGGCGGCACGTTGAAGGCCAGGATGTAGCTCACGCCGAGCACGGTGCCCGGTATGGCGAACGCCAGCAGCGCGCCGAACTCGAACAGGCCCTGCCCCCTGAACTCGTTGCGCGCCAGCAGCCACGCGATGAGCAGGCCCAGCGCCGCGGTGATGGGCGCCGAGATGCCCGCCAGCTTGAGCGTGGTGAGCAGCGAGTTCCACGCCGTGCCGGCCCACACCAGACCGAACTGTCCCCATTCGAGCGAGAACGCCGTCTTGAAGTGGTTGAGCGTGAAGGTGTAGTCGCGGCCCCAGGTCTGCACGAAGCCGCCCGCGAAGGCGAACAGGTAGACCACCGCGGTGAAGGCGATCCAGGGCAAGGCGATGCAGAGGATGGTCCGGCGCACGCCGTCGGGCAGCGCCATCGGGATGCCGGCGTCACCCTTGCCGCTGACGGTGGTGTAGTTCTGCTTGCCGAGCAGGCCGCGCTGCAGCGCGAACACGCCGAGAGCGAACAGCGTGAGCACCCAGGCCAGCGAGGCCGCGCGGCCCTGGTCGTACTGCGCGCCGACGATGGCGAAGAAGATGTCGGTCGACAGCACCGAGAACTGCCCGCCCACCACCACCGGGTTGCCGAAGTCGGCGATGCTCTCGATGAAGCCCACCAGGAAGGCGTTGGCCAGCCCCGGCTTCAGGAGCGGCAGCGTGATGGTGAAGAAGGCCCGGCGCCGGTCGGCGCGCAGCATCTGCGCGGCCTCCTCCAGGCTGGGCGCGATGCCCTGCACCACGCCGCGCATGATCATGAAGGCGATGGGCGTGAAGGCGAAGAGCTGCGCCACCAGCACGCCGGGCATGCCGTAGAACCAGCGCGTGGGCTCGATGCCGAACACGCTCTCCAGCACCTGGTTGACGATGCCCGCACGGCCGAAGAGCAGGATCAGCCCCAGCCCCACCACGAAGGGCGGCGTGATGATCGGCAGCAGCGCCAGCACCCGCAGCGCGCCCTGCCCGCGCTTGCTGCCGCGCTCGGCCATCAGCGCCATCAGCGTGCCGAGGAAGGTGGTGCCCGCCGCCGTGAGCAGCGCCAGCACCAGCGTGTTCCAGGCCACGCCGCAGCGCACGCCGCCTGCGAGACAGCCCAGCCCCCAGATGCGCTCGGTGAACACGCGGGCGACGAAGGCGGCGATCGACCACTGTCCGTCTTCGTTGAAGAACGCGCCCGACAGCGCCTTGCTCACCGGGTAGGCGATGAACAGCGCCATCAGCACGCCGCAGCCGACCACCGCGGCGGACACGAACAGGTCGCCCTTGAAAAGCCCCAGCCGCGCGATGCCGAAGGCTGCCAGCAGCACCAGCGCGGTGAGCGCCACGAAGCCGCCCGCGCCGATGCCGAACTGGTTGACCGCCAGCTCGCCGAACTGCGCGTTGAGCGCGGCCACGCTCCAGCCGCGCGCGCCGATGGTGAAGCCGGTCGCCGCAAGCCCGAGCGCGCCGATCAGGCCTCCGGCCAGCAGCCAGCGCCCCTGCGCCCTGCCCGGCGGAAGCCACGCGCCCACCGCGCACAGCAGCAGGCCGGCCAGGCCCACGAAGAGCCAGCTGCGGCCCTGCGTGGCCGCCTGCATCAGGCCGTTGGCACCTTCCGCCTGGCTGAAAACCTGCGGAACGGCCTCGTACCAGGTCGAATCCTGGATCGCATACCAGGGCAGCAGCAGGTAGCCCGCAAGGCCCAGCACGACCCACGCCCAGACCCAGCGCTGCGAGCGCCGGGCCGCCGCGAGCGACGCCGGGTTGACCGGCGCGCCTTCGATAGCACGCGCTTCCACTTACCGGGGCAGCGAGTTGACGTCTTTCTCCCAGCGCGCGATCAGCCGGCGCCGCTCCGCGCTGGCGCCGTACTTGGCGTAGTCGTAGTTGATGAACTTGATCTTCTTGAAGTCGGGAATGCGCGGATCGAGCTTGGCGTTCACGTTGCTCGGCAGCTGGAACTGCTTGTTGGCGGCGCCCAGCTCCTGCGCGGCGGGCGTCAGGGCCCATTCATAGAACTTCTTGGCCGCGTCGAGGTTGCGCGCACCCTTGACGATGCTCATGGAGCCGATCTCGGCGCCGGTGCCGTCGCTCGGGGTGATGGTCTCGACCGGGAAGCCCTGCATCTTCTCGCCCGGGCCGTCGTGCACGAAGCTGATCGACACGGCCGTCTCGCCGCGCGCCACCGCCTTGATCGGGCCGGTGCCCGAGCGGGTGTACTGGCCGACGTTCTTGTGCAGGGCCTTGAGGTATTCGAAGGCCTTGTCCTCGCCCATGAGCTGCACCAGCGTGGCGATCATGGTGTAGGCCGTGCCGCTGGAGGCCGGATTGGCCACCTGGATGTCGCCCTTGTATTCGGGCTTGAGCAGGTCGGCCCAGGTCTTGGGCACGGGCAGCTTTTTCTTGGCCAGCAGCTCGGGGTTGTAGCCGAAGCCCAGCGGGCCCGAGTAGATGCCCACCGTCTTGTAGCCAGACTGCTTGGCCTGCTGCTGTGCCCAGGGGTGCAGCTGAGGCAGCGTGGGCGACTTGTATTCGAGCGTGAGGCCCTGCTCGGCCGCCTGCAGGTGCGGGTCGCCGGTGCCGCCGAACCAGACGTCGGTCTTGGGGTTGTCCTTTTCGGCGATCAGCTGGGCCAGGGCCTCGCCCGAGCCCTTGAGCGCCATGTTGATGCGCACGCCGGTGGTGCGGGCGTATACCGTCGAGATCACGCTGCACCATTCGGCCTGCACCGAGCAGATCACGTTGACGGTCTGCGCCGAAGCCGCAGCCGACAGGCCCAGCAGCGCTGCCATTGCAAGAAGCTTGTTCTTCTTCATCGGGTCTCTCTTCCTCTGAGCAATAAAAAAAGGCCTCGCGGCCATCGGACAGCGTAGCTTTAGTACAGGCTTGGCGAATCCGTACAAGTACCATCGTGGCTGGCGAATTCGCTTTCGCGACCAGGGCAGCCTGGCCAGGCATTCAGACAAGGAAGGAAAGTTTTCTCATGAGCTTCGATCTCGTTCTGTTCGGCGGTACTGGCGATCTCGCGTGGCGCAAGCTGATGCCCGCGCTGTTCCAGGCCTTCCGGCACGGCAGCCTGCCTCCCGACGGGCGCATCGTCGGCGTGGCGCGGGACGACCTGTCGGACGACCAGTACCGGGAGCTGATCCAGTCGCGCTTCAGCGCCGTCGAAGGCGCCAAGCGGCCCTCGCCCGAGGAGTTCAAGAAGTTCGCCTCCATGCTGCACTACCTGCGCATGGACCTCTCCAAGCCCGACGACTACGCCCGCCTGGCCGACCTGCTCAAGCAGCGCGACGCCAAGACGGTCGTGATGTACGTGGCCACCGCCCCGGCGCTCTTCACCCAGGTGGTCGAGCAGATCGCCGCGGCCGGCCTGAACGGCCCGCGCACCCGCATCGTGCTGGAGAAGCCCCTGGGCCACGACCTGGCCTCCAACCGCGCCATCAATTCCGCCGTGGGCAAGGTGCTCGAGGAGAAGCAGGTCTTCCGCATCGACCACTACCTCGGCAAGCCCTCGGTGCAGAACCTCTTCGCCATGCGCTTCGGCAATGCGCTGTTCGAGCCCATCTGGCGCCGCGAGCACATCGCCAACATCCAGATCACCATCGCGGAAGACCTGGGCGTGGAAAAGCGCGGCGCCTTCTACGACCAGACCGGGGCGCTGCGCGACATGGTGCAGAACCACGCGCTGCAGCTGCTGTGCGCGATCGGCATGGAGCCGCCCATCAACTCGCACGCCGACGCCATCCGCGACGAGAAGCTCAAGGTGCTGCGTGCGCTGAAGCCCTGGACGCCCGAGAGCCTGGGCCTGCACGCGGTGCGCGGCCAGTACACGGCCGGCACGGCCTACGGCGAACGGGTGCAGGGCTACCGCGACGAGCCGGGCGTGAACCCCGACAGCCGCACCGAGACCTTCGTGGCGCTGCGCACCGAGATCGCCAACTGGCGCTGGGCCGGCGTGCCCTTCTACATCCGCACCGGCAAGCGCCTGGCCTCGCGCGACGCGCGCATCGAGGTCAACTTCCGGCCCACGCCGCACGCCATCTACCGCGCGCCAGCCGGCAACGTCAACAAGCTGGTGATCAACCTGCAGCCCAAGGACGGGCTGGAGCTTCACATGCTCGCGCAGGCGCAGGACAACCGCCAGCGCAGCAACGGCAACCAGAGCTCTGCCGCCCAGCTGGCGCCGGTGCAGCTCGACCTCGACTTCGACAAGCGCTTCGGCTCCGAGCGCGTGGGCGCCTACGAGCGGCTGCTGCTGGATGTGATCGACGGCCGCCTCAACCTGTTCGTGCGCAGCGACGAGCAGGAAGAGGCATGGCGCTGGGTCGAGCCGCTGCTCGAGAGCTGGGAATCGGACGGCGGCCCGCGCCCCTATGCGGCCGGCACCTGGGGCCCGAGCGCATCGAGCGCGATGATCGCGCGCGACGGCTTCTCCTGGGGCGAGGAGCAGTAAGCCCTCCGCCCTGCCTCACGCGCTCCCAGGCCGCTCAGCCGAACTGCAGGCAACGCATGCTGAGCGTGCCCGACTGGAATCCTTCGTAGACCGTCTTCGCGCGCTCGCTGCTGCCGGCGGCGCCCAGCGCGTAGAGGAAGGGGTAGTAGTGATCGGGCGTCGCCACCGCGGTGGCCGCGCCTTCCAGCTTCGCGTAGTCGACCAGCGCCCGGTCGTCGCGGCCCGCCAGCGCTGACTTCACCGCATCGTCGAAGGACTGCGCCCACGGCCGGCTGGCGCTCGGGCCGTCCGGCACGCCGCGGTCGGTGGCGCGCAGGTTGTGGACCACGTTGCCGCTGCCCATCACCAGCACGCCCTTGTCGCGCAGCGCGGCCAGGTCTCGCCCCACCGCGTAATGGAAGGCGGCCGGCTTGTCGTAGTCGATGCTGAGCTGGAACACCGGGATGTCGGCCTTGGGGTAGAGGTGCTTCAGCACCGTCCATGTGCCGTGGTCCAGGCCCCACTGGTCGGTGGCGATCACCGGCGTCTGCTTCACCGCACCCACGGTCTCGCGGGCGAATGCCGGGTGGCCCGGCGCCGGGTATTCGACATCGAACAGCGCCTGCGGGAAGCCGCCGAAGTCGTGGATCGTCTTCGGCCGCTCCTGGATTCCGACACCGGTGGCGCCGCGGCTCAGCCAGTGCGCCGAGACGCTGAGAATCGCCGACGGCCGCGGCAGCTCCCTGCCCCACGCCGCCAGCCGGCGCGTGAAGCCGTTGTCGGTGATGGCGTTCATCGGCGAGCCATGGCCGATGAAGATCACCGGCATGCGCCGCGTGGGCGATCCCGCGGCCTGCACGCTGCAGGCCAGCGAGGCCAGCACCGCGGTCGCGCCGAGCGCGGTGCCCATCAGGAAGCCGCGGCGGCCGGGTTCGGGGGTTGCGAGAGTCGTCGTCAGTGGCATGCCGGCACTCTGCAACAGTTTTCGGCGCAAGGCAGTGCCTTTGCGCACACTTTCTTGAAAGCGACCGGCGGCTGCCGCTACTTTCCGGCCAGCACGGGCGCTTCGCGCAGCGGTGCGCCCTTGACCACCAGCTGCACCGCCACCGCGACGACGATGTTGAGCACGAGCGCCGCCAGTCCGGTGTAGAGCGTGTAGCTGTCCCCGCCGATCACGAAGGTGTGCACGGGCTTGATGCCGTCCGAGAACGCCAGCCAGCTGCCGCCGGCCAACCCCACGGCCCAGCCGGCCAGGAGCGCCGGCGCGCGGAACCAGCCGAAGAACAGCCCGAACACCACCGCCGGGAAGGTCTGCAGGATCCACAGGCCGCCCAGCAGCTGCAGGTCGAGCGCGAACTGCGTGGGCAGGAACAGGATGAACACCAGCGCCCCCAGCTTGACCACCAGCGACACGATCTTCGCCACCTTGGCCTCGCCCGCCGGGGTGACATCGGGCCGCACGTAGGCCTTCCAGAAATTGCGCGTGAACAGGTTGGCCGCGCCGATCGACATCACGGCCGCCGGCACCAGAGCGCCGATGGCGATGGCCGCGAACGCGAAGCCCGCGAACCACGACGGGAACAGTGCATTGAAGAGCGCTGGCACCACGTCGTTGTTGCTCTTCACCGAGAGATGCGCCGCATAGGCCATGTAGCCCAGCAGCGCGATCAGCCCCAGCAGCACCGTGTAGGCCGGCAGGAAGACGGCGTTCTTGCGGATGGTGTTGGCGCTCTTCGCCGCGAAGATGCCGGTCAGCGTGTGCGGGTACATGAAGGCCGCCAGCGCCGAGCCCAGCGCCAGGCTCGCATACGGCAGGTACTGGGCCGGCTTGAGCGTGAGCCCGGTGGCGCCGCCCTTGGCCGCGAAGGCATCGCCGGCCACCTGGAACACGTGGCCGTAGCCGCCGAGCTTCATGGGCACCAGCACCACCGCCACCAGCACCACGATGTAGATCATCAGGTCCTTGACGAAGGCGATGAGCGCCGGCGCCCGCAGGCCCGCCGAGTAGGTGTAGAGGGCGAGGATCACGAAGGCGGCCGCCAGCGGCAGCTCGCCCGTGAGGCCCAGCGCCTTGATGACCACCTCCATGCCCACCAGCTGCAGCGCGATGTACGGCATGGTCGCGACCACGCCGGTCACCGCGATGGCCAGCTCCAGGGCCCGCGAGCCATAGCGCCCGTACACCACGTCGGCGGCCGTGACGTGCCCGGCCTTGTGAGCGGCATGCCAGAGCTTCGGCATGATGATGAAGACGATCGGGTAGACGAGGATGGTGTACGGCAGCGCGAAGAACCCATAGGCGCCCACGGCGTACACCAGCGCGGGCACCGCGATGACGGTGTAGGCAGTGTAGAAGTCGCCGCCCACCAGGAACCAGGTGATCCAGGTGCCGAAGTTGCGCCCGCCCAGGCCCCATTCATCCAGATGGGCGCCCTTGTGGCTCGCGCCGCCGCTTTGCCATCGCGAGGCCGCGAAGCCCATCACCGTGACCAGCACGAAAAAGAAGACGAAGACCGAGAGCGCGGTCCAGTTGATCTGGCCGTCCATCATTCGTCTCCTGCGTCATACCCGCTGCGGTACACGATCCAGATCAGCAGTGCCGTGACGGGAACCCACAGCAGCTGGTACCAGTAGAAGAAGGGGAAGCCGAACAGCGCCGGCAAGGGGCTGTTGTAGAACGGCAGCCAGAGAAGCCCGACGAAGGGCAACAGGAGCAAGGCCTGCATGTGCTGTTCTCCTTGGTGTGATTTTTACGAAAGCACACCAAGGCTTATAGACCTAAAGCCGAACACGCGGCGCCGACCCCGGAATTGCGCGCGTCGCCAGTCCCTCTCCTCTCCCTTCCCTGTGCCGCCTCCCTGCCGATCCCTGCCCTTCGCTACAGACGCTAGATGCGCCCTTCTTCCACCGCATGGCAGGCCACCTGCACGCCACCGATGCTCGACAGCTTCGGCCGCTCCGCCGAGCAGCGCGCATTCGCATGCGGGCAGCGCGGATGGAAGGCGCAGCCCGCGGGCGGGTTCAGCGGATTCGGCACCTCTCCCTGCACCGGGGTGCGCGAGCGGCCGGTCTGCTTCATCTGCGGGATGGCGTCCAGCAGCATGCGCGTGTACGGATGGCGCGGCGCCGAGAACAGGTCCTGCTTGTCCGCCACCTCGACCAGCCGGCCCAGGTACATCACGCCGACCTGGTCGGCCACGTGCCGCACCACGGCGAGGTTGTGCGAGATGAAGAGGTAGGTCAGGCCCTGCTCGCGCTGCAGGTCCTTCATGATGTTGAGCACCTGCGCCTGCACGCTCACGTCGAGCGCGGAAGTGGGCTCGTCGCAGACCAGGAACTCGGGCTGCGTGGCAAGGGCGCGCGCGATGGAGATGCGCTGGCGCTGGCCGCCGGAGAACTGGTGCGGGTACTTGCTCATGTCCAGCGGCGACAGGCCCACCGACTTCAGCAGCTCGCCCACGCGCTCGCGCAGCGCGGCCTTGTCGCTGAGGATGTCGTGCTCGCGCAGCGGCTCGCCGATGATGTCCTCCACGATCCAGCGCGGGTTGAGGCTCGCGTAGGGGTCCTGGAAGATCATCTGGATGCGGCGGCGCAGCTTGCGGCCTTCGGCGGTCTTGAAGGCGGCGTGCGCATCCTGCCCGTCGAACTTCAGGCCGCCGCGCGTGGGCGCGTAGAGCCCCACCAGCAGCCGCGCCACGGTGCTCTTGCCGCAGCCCGATTCGCCCACCAGCGCCAGCGTCTTGCCGCGCTCGATGGAAAAGCTCACGCCGTCCACCGCATGCAGCAGCACGCGCGGCTTGCGCTCGAGCACGCGGTTGAGCCAGGGCGGCGAGACGTCGAAGGTGCGCGCGAGGTCGTGGGCGACGACGAGCGGCTCGCCATTCGCCGGGGTACTTGCCACGGTGCTTGCAACGGCGTTCATCGCGTCACCTCCACGATGCTCTCGGCAGCCTCGGGCGTGGCGCGCTCGCCCGCCGCCATCGCTTCATGGTGCTTCGCGGCGATCTCGGCCTGGCCCACGTGCGGGTCGGCCGCGTCGTGCAGCCAGCAGGCGGCGCGCGTGGCGCCGGCATGCATGAGTTCGGGGCGCTCGACCAGGCAGCGCGCGAAGGTGCGCGGGCAGCGAGGGTTGTAGGCGCAGCCGGCCGGGATGGCATTGAGCCGCGGCATCGCACCGTCGATCTGGTTGAGGCGCTCGCGGTCGCTGGTCATGTCGGGAATCGAGCCCATCAGGCCCGAGGTGTAGGGATGCGCGGGCTGGTGGATCACCTCGTGCACCGGGCCGATCTCGGCGATGCGCCCGGCGTACATCACCGCCACGCGGTCGCAGGTCTCGGCGATCACGCCCATGTCGTGCGTGATCAGCATCACCGCCGCGCCGCGTTCCTTGCAGACCTGCTTGAGCAGCTGGATGATCTGCGCCTGGATCGACACGTCGAGCGCGGTGGTCGGCTCGTCGGCCACGATGAGCTTGGGCTCGGCCGCGAGCGCGAGCGCGATCACCACGCGCTGGCGCATGCCGCCGGAGAACTGGTGCGGGAAGTGGTCGATGCGCTGCTCGGCCGCCGGAATACCTGTGTCCTGCAGCAGGCCGATGGCCCGCTTGCGCGCCTCGGCCTCGCTCACCGGCAGGTGGGCGCGGATGGTTTCCACCAGCTGGCGGCCCACGGTGTAGAGCGGGTTCAGCGAGGTCAGCGGGTCCTGGAAGATCGCGCCGATCTTGCGCCCGCGGATGGGCCGCATCGCCTCGAAGCCGAGGTTGTCGATGCGCTGGCCCTCCAGCAGGATCTCGCCGCCGGCCACGCGGCCCGGCGGCTCCAGCAGGCCGATGATGGCTGCGCCGGTGAGCGACTTGCCGGCGCCCGATTCGCCCACCACGCCCAGGATCTCCCCGGGCGCGATGTCGAAGGAAATGCGGTCCAGCGCGCGCAACGTGCCGCGGCGGTGGGGAAATTCGACGACGAGGTCTTTGACTTGCAACAGGCTCATGGCGCTACCTCTCTCATCGCAGGCGGGGGTTCAATGCGTCGCGCAGCCAGTCGCCCAGCAGGTTCACGCTGAGCGCGATCAGCACCAGCATCAGGCCGGGGAACACGGTGATCCACCATTCGCCCGAGAACAGGTACTGGTTGCCGATGCTGATGAGCGTGCCCAGCGAAGGCGAAGTGGGCGGCACGCCGACGCCGAGGAACGACAGCGTGGCCTCGGTGATGATGGCCGTCGCCACCTGGATCGTGGCGAGCACCGTCACCGGCCCCAGCACGTTGGGCAGCACGTGGCGCAGCATGATGCGCAGCGGCGCCACGCCGGTGACGCGCGCGGCCTGCACGTACTCCTTGCTGCGCTCCACCAGCGTGGAGCCGCGCACCGTGCGCGCGTACTGCACCCAGCCGGTCAGCGAGATGGAGATGATCAGCACGCCGAAGGCGAGCGACTCGTGCGCCCCCGGAAAGAGCGCGCGTCCGACGCCCGCGATCAACAGCGCCACCAGGATCGGCGGGAACGACAGCATCACGTCGCATACGCGCATGAGGAAGGAGTCGAGCCAGCCGCCGAAGAAGCCGGCCAGCAGGCCCAGCACCACGCCGACCGCGACCGACAGCACCACCGACACCATGCCGACGATCAGCGAGATGCGCGCGCCGTAGATCACGGCCGATAGGATGTCGCGGCCCTGGTCGTCGGTGCCCAACAGATACTTGGAGGAGCCTTCGGCGCTCCATGCGGGCGGTAGCCGCGCGTCACCCAGTTCCAGAGTGGCCAGGTCGAAGGGGTTGTGCGGCGAGACCCAGCCGGCGAACACCGCGCAGAACACGCAGACCAGCGCGATCAGCGCCGCGGCCATGGCCACGGGCGATGTGCGGAAGCTGTAGCCGACATCGCTGTCGAGCCAACGGGCAATTGTTTTCTTCATCGCCGGGCCGCCCCAGGATGAAAAGCTGCCCCCTCGGGGGGCAGCGGACCTTGCGCAGCAAGGGGAGCGTGGGGGTTATTTTTCATCGCGAAGCAAAAAGGAATGGGCCCGCAAGAAGCGGGCCCATGGTCAGGCCGCCGCGCGGGCGGCCCGCTGTCTTACGGCTTGATGCTCATCCACTTGAACGGCATGTAGTTGTCGGCCATCTGGGTGAGCGACACCTTCTTGCTCACACCCCAGGCCAGCGTCTGCTGGTGCAGCGGCAGGTGGCCCACGTCGGCGGTGTGAAGGTCGAAGGCTTCCTTGATCATCGCGTCGCGCTTGGACTTGTCGGTTTCCGACTGGATCTTCTTGGTCAGCTCGTCGACCTTCGGATTGCAGTACGCGCCCAGGTTGAACTGGCCGGCTCCGGTCTTGTCGTCGGGGCAGGCCATCAGCGCGGTCAGCGCGTTGTGCGAATCGTAGGTGGTCGGGGTCCAGCCCAGCATGTAGAAGCTGGTGTCGCGGCGCAGCACCTTCGGGAAGTAGGTGCCCTTGGTCTCGGCCGCGAGGTTGATCTTGACGCCGATCTTCGCGAGGTTCGACGCCACGCTCTGGCAGATCTGGCCGTCGTTGACGTAGCGGTCGTTCGGGCAGTTCATGGTGACTTCGAAGCCATTCGGGTAGCCGGCGTCGGCCAGCAGCTTCTTGGCGCCTTCGACGTCCAGCGGCAGGCGCTTGTCCTGGGCTTCGGTCCAGCCGTTGATGCCGGGGCCGACCATCAGGCCGGTCGGGCGCGAGGCGCCGCGCATCACGGTGCGCTGGATGCCCACGATGTCGATGGCCTGGTAGAAGGCCTGGCGCACGCGCTTGTCCTTGAACGGGTTCTTGCCCTTCACGCTGGAGTAGAGCAGTTCGTCGCGCTTCTGGTCCATTCCCAGGAAGATGGTGCGCAGCTCGGGGCCGGCGATGACGCGGGCGTTCGGGCTGGCATTGACGCGTGCGATGTCCTGCACCGGCACGGGCTCCATCACGTCGACCTCGCCCGAGAGCAGCGCCGCGACGCGGGTGGCCGGGTTGGCGATCGGCGTGAAGATGATTTCCTGCGCGTTGCCTTCGATCTTGCCCCAGTAGGTCGGGTTGCGCGTGAACACGGTGCGCACGTTCGGCTGGCGTTCGCGCACGCGGTACGGACCGGTGCCGTTGGCCTTGAACGAGGCGGTGTTCTCGATGCCCTTGCGGCGGTCCACGGGTGTGACGGCCTTGTTTTCTTCACACCACTTCTTGCTCATGATCATGAGCTGCGTGATGACGTCGGGAAGGATGGGGAACGGCCCCTTGGTCTCGATCTCGATGGTGTGCGAGTCGACCTTGCGCACTTCCTTGATGTCGGTTGTGTTCGACTTCATGTCCGAGCCGTCGCCCGAGGCGCGCGCGAAGCTGAAGAGAACGTCGTCGGCCGTGAACGGCGTGCCATCGTGGAACTGCACGTTCTTGCGCAGCTCGAAGCGCCACACCGTGGGCGAGGTCTGCTTCCAGCTGGTGGCCAGCAGCGGCGCGACGCTCAGGTCCTTGTTGCGTCCGACCAGAGTTTCATAGACGTTGGCGGTGGTGCTCAGCTGCAGCGACTCGTTGAGCGAGTGCGGGTCCAGCGATAGCGCGTCCCCCTGGTTCGCGATGCGGATGGTCTGCGCACCGGCGACCATGCTGAAGGCGCTCAGGGCGCACAAAACGGCGGCCGCAGCCACATTCTTCTTGAAACTCATGGGAACACTCCTCGGGTTGGAATCAAACAAATCACGTCGCCGCGGTGGCGGCTGCTTTCCCTGGCTGCGCGCCGCGGGTAGCGGCAAGCGGCATGCCCTGCTCGATCAGGCCGGCATGCAGCGCGGCGCCCAGCGGCAGGATCTCGTCGTTGAAGTCGTAGCGGCTGTTGTGCAGATAGGCGCCATCGCGCACGTTCTGGCCGATGCGAAGGTAGGCACCGGCCTTCTTCTGCAGCATGAAGGAGAAGTCTTCCGCGCCCATGCTGGGCTCCATGCTGCGCTCGACGTTGCGCGCGCCGACCAGCGACTCGGCCACGTCGGCCGCGAACATGGCCTCGGGCGCGGTGTTGATGGTGGCCGGGTAGATGCGCTCGTACTTGACGGTGGCCGTTGCGCCAAAGCCGGAGGCGATGGCCGCGCACAGCTCGTTCAGGCGCTGCTCGACCTGCGCCTGCACGCGCGAACTGAAGGTGCGCACGGTGCCGACCAGCGTCGCCTCGCCGGGCACCACGCTCATCGCGCCGAGGTCGCCGGCCTGCATCGCGCAGATGCTGATGACGGCCGCGTCGATGGGGCGCACGTTGCGCGACACGATGGTTTGGGCCGCGGTGATGATGTGCGCCGCGACGATCACCGGGTCGATGGTCTGGTAGGCGTGCGCGCCGTGGCCGCCCTTGCCCTTGATCTCGATGGTGATGCGGTCGGCCGCGGCCATCATCGCGCCTCGGTTGATGCCCACCGTGCCGGCCGGCATGGCGGGCCAGTTGTGCATCGCGTAGACGGCGTCGACCGGGAAGCGGTCGAACAGGCCGTCCTCGATCATCACGCGCGCGCCGGCGAAGCCTTCCTCGCCGGGCTGGAAGATGAGCACCGCGGTGCCATCGAAGTTGCGCGTCTCGGCCAGGTAGCGCGCGGCGCCGACGAGCATCGCGGTGTGGCCGTCGTGGCCGCAGCCGTGCATCAGGCCGTCGCAGGCAGAGCGCCAGGCGAAGTCGTTGTCCTCGCGCATGGGCAGCGCGTCCATGTCGGCGCGCAGGCCGATCATCCGGCCGCTGGCCGTCGAGCGGCCGCGGATCACGCCGACCACACCGGTCTTGCCGATGCCGTCGTGGATCTCGTCGACGCCGCAGGCACGCAGCGCCTCGCGCACACGCCCGGACGTGTACACCTCCTCGAAGCCGAGCTCGGGATGGGCGTGCAGGTCGCGGCGGAAAGCCTCGATCTCGGGGTAGAAGCTGGCGATGTGGGCGAACGCGCGGCCGGAGGCCGTCGTCAGTCGCGGAGCTGCCGTCGTTCCCGCAGTCGTCATTTCAGTGGCCTCCTGCCCTGCCCACGCGCAGTCGAGGGTCGACCACGAAATACAGCAGGTCGACCACGAGGTTGATCACCACGAAGATCAGGGCGATGAGGCACAGGTAGGCCGCCATCACCGGGATGTCGGCGAAGGTCACGGCCTGGATGAAGAGCAGGCCCATGCCGGGCCACTGGAACACCGACTCGGTGATGATCGCGAACGCGATGAGGCCGCCGAGCTGCAGGCCGGTGATGGTCATCACCGGCACCAGCGTGTTCTTGAGCGCATGTCCGAAATGGATGGCGCGGTTCGACAGGCCCCGTGCGCGCGCGAACTTGATGTAGTCGGTGCGCAGCACCTCAAGCATCTCGGCGCGCACCAACCGCATGATCAGCGTGAGCTGGAAGATCGCCAGCGTCACCGCCGGGAGCACGATGTGCTGCCAGCCATCGACGCTGAAGAGGCCGCTGGTCCACCAGCCGAAGTTCACCGTCTCGCCCCGGCCGAAGCTGGGGAACCAGCCCAGCGTGACCGCGAAGACCAGGATCAGCAGGATGCCGATGAGAAAGGTCGGCAGCGACACGCCGATCAGCGACACGGTCATGAACACCTGGCTCATGAAGGTGCCGCGGCGCAGCGCGGTGTACACGCCCATCGGGATGCCGATGAAGAGCGCCAGCACGGCGGCGACCAGTGCGAGCTCGAGCGTGGCCGGGAAGCGCTCGCCGATCAGGCGCGACACCTTCGCGCCCTGGCGCAGGCTCAGGCCGAATTCGCCCTGCGCCGCATTCACGAGAAAGTGCCAGAACTGCACGAAGAAGGGTTGGTCGAGCCCCAATGCGGCGCGCAGTTCGCGGATCTGCTCGGGCTTGGCGTCCTGCCCCAGCAGGAACACGACGGGGTCGCCGACGTATTGGAAAAGAAGAAAGGCGATGAACGCGACCGCGATCATCACGATCACGGCCTGGATCAGGCGGCGCAGTACAAAGGCGATCATTCAGCGAGCAAAGTGAACGGGCATGCTAGCAGTGCAAGGTGCGTGCCCGCACGGGGGTTCCCCGGGGGTGCGCATCGTGATTCCCCAAGGAAATGCGAGGAAGGTCCGGACGAAAAAAAGCCACTCGACTTTCGCCGAGTGGCTTTTGACTTTTTAACCGAAGCTGGCTTGCGCCAGCGTCAGATTAGAAAGCGTGACGGATACCGAAGTCGTAGCCGGTGGAGCTCTTCGGGGTGAAGGCGCCAGCTGCGTTGTTGTAGAAGGCCGGGCCGCCAACCGTCAGGCCAGCACCGTTCTTGTTGCTGACGCGAGCGATCGTGGCGTACAGAGCCGTGCGCTTCGACAGGTTGTGCACGTAGCCCAGAGCGATCTTGTTCGCCTTCGGATCAGAGTTGTTGACCGCGAACGGCTTGAACGGCTGGTTCGTGTCGTACTTGACGTGCGACCACGAAGCGCGGATCAGGCCAGCGCCGACCGGCACGGTCACGCCGAGCAGGTAGCCGGTCAGATCGATGTCAGGACGGCCGCCCAGGAGAGGCGTCACTTCGTAGTCGATCTTGTTCTTGGCCTTCGACAGTTCACCGAACAGCTTCACGGGACCGAAGTCATACGAAGCGCCCAGGTTCAGGGTGTTGACCTTGGTGGTCGTGCCGGCGTAGTAGTTGTCGCCGACCGTGCTGCTGCCATAAGCCAGCGCAACGTCCAGAGGACCGTTTGCGTAGCCGAAGCGGCCGCCGATGTAACGACCTTGACGCTGGCTGTTGGCCACGTCAGGCGTGTAGATGCCCGAGCTGTACTTGGTCTTCTCAGCCATGCCGTACTGGAACTGGCCATAGAAGCCGCCCAGGTTCGGAGGCAGGAAATAGCCGATCGTGTTGCTGGCGCGAACGTAGTTGCTCGAACCGACGTTGGCGAACGAACCGACGCTGGCAGCGGGGGTACCGAAGCCACCGAAACCGGTGTTGGCCGTCGAGATCAGGTTGGTACCAACGCCGTTGGTGCCGAACGCGTCGAACACGGTGTCGTTCCAGAACGTCGGGGTGTAGTCACGACCCAGACGGATTTCACCGAAACCACCCGACAGGCTCACGGTCGAGCGACGAGCGAACGTTGCAACACCTTGGCTGCCGTCGTCGTTGCTGATCGGGGCTTCGAGCCAGAAGCTGGCGGCCAGGCCACCACCCAGGTCTTCCGTACCACGGAAGCCCAGACGGCTGGAGTTGTAAGCCGAGTTAGCCAGTTCACGACGGCTGGTCTTGACCGAACCTTGGTTCAGGTAGACGGGGATGCCGAAAGCGTTGGGGAAAACGGTCGCGCGGTTGTCACGCGCGGTGTTCGAGTAGCCGCTGACCGACGCGTCGACCACACCAAACAGAGTGACGGACGACTGAGCCGAGGCAACACCGGCAACAGCCAGGGCAGCCAGAGCAACTAGAGATTTTTTCATTGCAAGTTTCTCCAAGGTTAAACATAGGGCTCCGGTGCGAAGGGCTCACCGTGACTGGCACTTTTGTGCTCCCACCGGACCCCGGGCCAACCTCCTTTTGGGAAGTTGATGCTATTGCACCAGAGCCTGCGGCAGGGCAAAACAAATCTCCCGAAATCTTGGATGTCCCGCGCGTTTCGTTGCACGCTTGCAACAAAGGACTTAGGCCCCGATACATCACATTATGAAAATCGACCGGATCGGCGCGGCCCCTCCCAGGTGCGTTCAAATAGATGCATGACGTTCATGATCGACCCCGTCCTGACCGCGGCGGACTCAGCGCTGCGCACGCTTTTCGCCCGTCCCCATGCCACGCGCGCCCTGCCTGCCCCGTCACAAACCCCAGGCGAAATGACCGACGCCGAGCGGCGGGAAGCCGGAGCCCTGATGCGGGTGAACCATGTTGGCGAAGTCTGCGCCCAGGCGCTTTACACGGCGCAGGCAGCCGTGGCGAGCGATCCCGCCCTGCGAGCCCATTTCATCGAGGCAGCTCACGAAGAAACCGATCATCTGGCGTGGACTCGCCAGAGGCTGGACGAACTGGGGGCGCGCCCTTCCATCCTCAATCCGCTCTGGTATGCGGGCGCATTCGGCCTCGGCCTCGTCGCGGGCCGACTTGGAGACCCTTTGAGCCTCGGGTTCGTCGCGGAGACGGAACGCCAGGTGGAAGCACACCTCGACAGCCATCTGGACCGTCTCCCGGCCCAGGACAGCGCCTCCCGGGCGGTGGTCGAGCAGATGAAGCTGGACGAGGCCCGCCATGCGTCCCAGGCGGTTGATGCCGGTGCGGCGGAGCTCCCGACGCCCGCCAAGGCCTTGATGCGTGTGGCTTCCCGCGTGATGACCACGCTGGCGCACCGCATCTGATCCAGCCGGGCCCCTGCTCAGGTTTCGATCAGGTCGAAACTGGTCGTGATCTCGGCTGTCTTGGCAAGCATGATGCTTGCGGAGCAGTAGGTTTCGTGGCTCAGCGCGATCGCGCGCTCCACGGCAGAAGCCGGAATGCCCTTGCCGGCCACGGTGAAATGCATGTGGATCTTGGTGAAGACCTTGGGGTCCTTCTCGGCCCGCTCGCTGGTCAGCTTGACGCTGCAGCGTTCGACGCGGTGCCTCCCCCGCTTGAGGATCAGCACCACGTCGTAGGCGGTGCAGCCCCCGGTTCCGGCCAGCACGGTCTCCATGGGCCGCGCGGCGAGGTTCTGTCCGCCGTTTTCCGGCTTGGCGGCGTCGGGGGCGCCGTCCATCATCAGGACGTGGCCGCTGCCCGTCTCGGCAACGAAGCCCATGGCCGATCGCGTGCCCGCGTCGCCGGTCCAACTTACTGTGCATTCCATGGTTTTCGGGGTTCCAGGTCGAGGATGCCGGACAAAATGCACAACAGCACCCATGAATGTGTGGGAAAAGCGTCACTCGCTTGTTGCATCGCAACAAACAGCCGATATACTTTATTTCATTGCGCAAACGTATGCGCGGCAAGTTGTCTCCTCCACCCTTCCAATTGGTGGATTTAGCCCCGAGCTGCAAAGCTCGGGGCTTTTTTCTTTCCGGAGACCGCTGCCTACGCGGCGGCGACTCTAGTTTCACTGGGCCAAAGGGCAGTTTCTCGCCTTGAAAGGGCAGTTGCTCTGGCTGCCCTGGCTGTTGCCGGTGTTGCCTCGGCTCAGTCGTCCGTCACTCTGTTTGGTGTGGTCGACGCGTCGATCAGCGGTTACTCGTCCAGTTCGCGTGACCTGAAGCCCACCGTTCTGCCCAACAGCTTCGGCGCTCCCATCTACACGAACCTGGGCAGCGTCAAGGTCAGCCGCAGGGCTATGGCCAACTCGGGCTACAACTCGAGTCGCCTCGGCTTTCGCGGGACCGAAGACCTTGGTGGCGGCCTCGCAGCCAGCTTCTGGCTCGAAGCCCCCGTAGCCAACGACGACGGTGCAACCGGAGTTGCCAGTTTCGCCCGTCGTTCGACCGTGAGCCTGTCGGGCGGTTTCGGCGAACTGCGCCTGGGCCGCGACTACACCCCGACCTTCTGGAACGACACCGTCTTCGATCCCTTCGGCACCAACGGTGTCGGCAGCAACCTCATCAACACCGCCAACGGCTTCAACGCCGAGACCTATGGCGCCAAGGACACCGGCGGTTTCGGGGGCAACCAGAACTACGCCCGCGCCAGCAACTCGATCGGCTACTTCCTGCCCCCGAACCTGGGCGGTTTCTACGGCCAGGTCATGTACGCGTTCCATGAGAACGACAAGTACAGCAATGGCGGCTTCACGCCTAAGGACAGCAGCACCTCCAAGAGCCGGGCCGGCCGCTACATCGGGGGCCGCTTCGGCTACGCCAATGGCCCGCTCGACGTGGCGGTTTCGTACGGCAACAGCACGGTCGCCGACCAGTACTACGCAGGCACCACCGACTACGTGAAGACGTTCAACCTGGGCGCCTCGTACGACTTCGGTCCCGTGAAGCTGTTCGGCGAAGTGTCGCGCGCCAAGAATTCGCGCGACTACGAAATCACGCCCATCATCGGAGCCCGTCCAGACGTGGATCTGAACGGCTACCTGCTCGGCATGACCGTGCCGGTCGGCCCGGGACTCATCCGTGCAGCCTACTCGAGCGTCAAGTACGACTACAACAAGCCGTTCAATCCCTACGGCTTGAACACCCCCGATCCAAAGGCGAACAAGCTCGCGCTGGGCTATGTGCACAACCTGTCCAAGCGAACGGCGCTGTATGCAACGATCGCTCGTGTCAGCGACAAGAACGGCGCAGCACTGACGGTCGGCGGCCCCGGTTTCTACAAGGCCTCCGAGAACGTGTTCAAGCCGAAGACTTCGACGGGCTACGACTTCGGCATTCGCCACGCATTCTGATCGTCGAACTTTTCAAGTTCTTTGCCTGACCCCGATGCTGGCTCCCGCCAGTTCGAAGCGGCAAACATGCCTCAAGTCGCCCGGCTCACGCCGGGCGGCTTTTTCTCGTTTTCCCCGTTCTCTTTCAGCTTGTCCGGCTACGCCGGCTCTGCAGCAACCCCACATTCATTTCTCCGCTCAATACCGAGGCGTAGAAACGCTCGACCATGTTAACGCTCGTGCGCGCGTTGCGCGCCAAGGTCAGCATGTCGATTCCTTGCCCGTACAGAAGCCGCAACGTGATGGCAGTATGGCGCAGGCAGTACAAGGTCCTCGACTGGCCCAGCGGCCCCTTCTCGAGCCCAGCTTTTTCGAGAACCCAGTGAAAGAAGAAGTTGAGCACCGCCAGGGCGTGCTCCCGATTCTTGAGCTGCGGCATGAACACATAGTCTTCCGCGCCGCCGTACCCATGCTCATCCCGGTAGGCGAGCAGGCATTCATAGACCCGCACGGCAGGACACAGGCTCACGATCGGCTGGCTGTGCCGCTTGGTCTCCGGAAGGTTCATCCGCAGATAGACGTGCTTGCCACGCACCACCTCGATGTGCCTGTGCTTCATGAACTTGATGTCGCTCGGGCGCACGAAGGTGTTCACCATCCAGCGAACCAGCCATGGCAGTTCATGCGGCATCGCAAGCAACTCGCGCGCGATCCAGAAGCGCTCGCCCGCGGCAAGCTGATCGAGCACCGGATGCGAATGCCCGCGCAGGCTACGCGCCGTCTTGATGATCGCGCGGTACTCCGCAACGCTGAAGCTGCCACGCGGCTGGCTGCGCACCTCGACCTTCGGGAATGCAGGCGCATCGCGAAGCACGCCGATGTGCACGCCGTGCATCACCACTTTGCGCAGCAGCACCAGGTACTGGGCAATGGTCGTACTGGTGAAGCCCTGCTCTCCGAGGTGATCGATCAGGCGTTGCGCATCAGCCGTCGCGAACGATTGCACGGGCACATCGCGCAGCAACGGAACGATGTGCGCACGCAATCTGTTGCCCATCACCTGCCAGGTAGCACGTCCGATTTCTTTTCGCTGAACGCGCGCGGCCTCCGCCTGCATCAGCCTCTTCGAAAGATCACTGACAGAAATTGATAACAGATTTTGCTCATTTGTAATTTGATCGGCGGCCGTATGGATCGCGGGATAGGTGCGTCCAAAAAATCCCGAATCATTTGCAGCTGGTGCCTTGTGGAAGAGGTTTATGACATTTGTGTCCATGCCATATCTCGCATGCAATCTCGATGCCTCTTATCATCGGCAGTTAGCAAATGAAAACTCCCTTGGAAAAAATCGTGCAAGACGCACCTCTTAAAACAAAGCTGACGCCCGCCGACTATCTCAGAAAAATTCTCAACGCCCGGGTCTACGACGTTGCTGTCGAGTCCGCGCTCGAGAAGGCGCGCGCGCTCAGCGAACGACTCGGCAACACCGTTCTATTGAAGCGCGAAGACCAGCAGCCTGTTTTCAGCTTCAAGCTTCGCGGCGCCTATAACAAGATGGCGCATCTGAGTGCCGAGCAATTGGCGAGCGGCGTGATCTGCGCCTCGGCCGGCAATCATGCGCAAGGCGTCGCATTGGGCGCCCGCAAGCTCGGCACTCGCGCGGTGATCGTGATGCCGGTGACCACACCCAAACTCAAAATCGATGCAGTGCGCGGTTTCGGCGGAGAAATCGTTCTGCATGGCGACAGCTATTCCGATGCTTATCTGCACGCACTCGAATTGCAGACAAAGCAGAACCTGACCTTCGTCCATCCCTTCGATGATCCCGACGTCATTGCCGGCCAGGGCACCATCGCCATGGAGATCCTTCGCCAGCATCAAGGCCCGCTCGATGCGGTGTTCGTCGCGATCGGCGGCGGCGGCCTGATCTCCGGCGTGGCCAACTACATCAAGGCGGTGCGCCCCGAGATCAAGGTGATCGGCGTGCAAATGAACGACTCCGACGCGATGATGCAATCGGTCGCTGCGCATCAGCGCGTGAACCTTCCCGATGTCGGCCTGTTCTCGGACGGCACGGCCGTCAAGCTCGTCGGGGAAGAAACCTTCCGCATCGCCAGCGAACTGGTGGACGAATACATCGCCGTCGACACCGACGCCGTCTGCGCCGCCATCAAGGACATCTTCGTGGACACGCGCAGCATCGTCGAGCCGGCGGGTGCGCTGGCGGTCGCGGCCATCAAGGAATACGTCGCACAGCATGGCAGACACGGCGAGACCTACGCCGCGATTCTGTGCGGTGCGAACATGAATTTCGATCGGCTGCGGTTCGTCGCCGAACGCGCGGAGGTCGGCGAGGAGCGCGAGGCCCTGTTCGCCGTCACCATGCCCGAGGAGCGCGGCAGCTTCCGCCGCTTCTGCGAACTGATCGGCGAGATGCCGGCCAGCGAGTCGGAAGCGCCAGGCACCGGAGGTGGCGCGCTGCGCAACGTGACCGAATTCAACTACCGCATCAGCGACGCGGCCAAGGCGCATGTGTTCGTCGGCCTCACGACCTCGACGCGCGGCGAGTCGGCGCTCATCGCGCGGACCTTTGCGGCGCACGGCTTCGACGCGCTCGACCTCACGCACGACGAACTCGCCAAGGAGCATCTGCGGCACCTGGTTGGCGGGCGTACCGGGCTCGCGCACGACGAGCGCCTGCTGCGCTTCGTGTTCCCCGAACGGCCGGGGGCGCTGCTCAAGTTCCTGAGCCTGATGCAGCCGAGCTGGAACATCAGCCTGTTCCACTACCGCAATCAGGGCGCGGACTACGGCCGCATCCTCGTCGGCCTGCAGGTGCCGGCCGGCGAGTCCGCAGAATTCGACGCGTTCCTCAAGACGCTGGGCTATCCCTACGTCGAGGAGACCGCCAACCCGGCATACCGGCTTTTCCTCCAGGCCTGAAAAAGCAGAAGCCGGCGCGCGGCCGGCTTCGCTTCTTGCTCCTGGATACTGGCTGGGCGACTACTGCGCAACCGCCTGCTGTTGCAGGGGCGGCGCCCCCATCGAAGCCGGCTGTTGCAGCAACGCGCCACCGGGCTGAAGCGGCGGAGGCTGGATCTGCTGTTGCGGCGTCTGTGGCGGAACGGCCACTGCCGGCATCGTCGCGGGCGGCACGGCCACCACGGGCGCAGTTGCCAGCGCAGGGCTGGAAACGCTGATCGGCGCCCGCACCGGCAGTTGCAGCGTAAAGGCCGCAGGCCCATCGGCCTGCATACCGATCGTAGCCGAGCGCAGGCCCACCGACTGCAGCACATAGCTCTCACCGACCGCCGAGCCGACCCGGAAAGGGCGCGGCGGCTTGCCGTCGATAGAGATCAGCGCCGCGCCGCGCTTGGAAGGATCGGCCACCACGCCGGCCAGCGCGAACCGGCTGGCGGCTTCCGGCGCCACAGGCGCCGTGCGCGACTCGGGAAGCACGCCCAGCAGGCGTGCCACCGAATCGGAATCGGCCGCCACGGAAGGCCGCGGCATGGTCGCGGCGGCCGCGACGGCATCTGCCGGGGCCGCCAGCCGGAGCGCCCAGAACACCGCAGCGCCGGCCGCCAACGCCCAAAGCCCCGTCGTGGCAAGTGGGGCATGCCAGCGGGCGGCGGAGTAAGGACTTGTCATGGCCGCGGATTATCATGCAGCGCGCCTTCCGAATCATGTCTGCCCAAGCTATGAACAAATTCCTTCGTGCCGCTACCCGTACCGTCCAACGCGGCTTCACGCTGATCGAGCTGATGGTCGTGCTGGTCATCATCGGCGTGCTGGCGGCACTCATCGTCCCGAACGTGATCGAGCGCGCCGACGACGCCCGCGTGACGGCCGCCCGGACCGACATCAACAACCTGATGCAGGCGCTCAAGCTCTACCGCCTGGACAACCAGCGCTACCCCACTGCCGAGCAGGGCCTGCAGGCGCTGCTCACCCGCCCGACCACCGGCCCGGCCGCTCCCAACTGGAAGCCCTACGTCGAGAAGCTGCCCAACGATCCCTGGGGCCATCCCTACCAGTACCTGAACCCTGGCATCAAGGGCGAGATCGACGTGCTCTCGTTCGGCGCCGACGGGCAGAGCGGCGGCGAGGGCAAGAATGCCGATATCGGCAGCTGGCAGTAGCAGCGGCGGCACGGGCGCACTGCCCCGCAACCCGCACCGACGCACCAGCATCCACCGATCCCGCGGCTTCACGCTGCTGGAGCTGATCGTGGTGATCGCCATCATCGCGATCGCCACTGCCGCCGTGAGCTTCGCCATCCGCGACACCAACGCCGCCAACCTCGACCGCGAGGCCGATCGCCTGGCCGCCCTGCTCGAATCGGCCCGCGCCCAGTCGCGCGCCAGCGGCATCGTGGTGCGGTGGCGGCCGGTCGAGGGCAGCTTCAGGTTCGACGGGCTCCTGCCCGGCTCGCTGCCCGACGGCTGGGCCGCCGAGGGCATCACCGCCCAGATCTCGCTCGCCAACGGCACACAACTTCCCGCTCTGCAGCTCGGGCCCGACCCGATCATCGCGGCCCAGCAAGTCATGCTTTATTCCGCCGGTCCGCCCGCGCGCGCGTTGCGCATCTCGACCGACGGGGTGCGCCCCTTCACCGTGTCGGCGGTTCAATGAAAGCGCGACGCGCTCCGGCTTTGCACGCCGACTCCCGCATCGGCGGCTTCACGCTGATCGAGGTGCTGATCGCACTCGGCATCGTCGCGATCGCACTGGCCGCGGGCTCGCAGGCGACCATGTCGCTCACGCGCAATGCGCAGCGCCAGTCCGACCTGGTGCTGGCCGACCTGTGCGCCGAGAACGAACTCGCCAAGGCCCGACTGTCGCGCCAGATGCCGGCAGTGGGCGATTCGGGCTCGATCTGCCTGCAGGCCGGCGTCTCCTTCAACGTGACCACCTCGACCATTCCGACGCTGAACCCGAATTTCCGGCGTGTCGACGTGCAGGTGCGAGACCAGGCCGATTCGCCCATCCTGCGCATCTCCACCGTGGTGGGGAGGTACTGAACGATGCGGCAACGCCACGGTGCCCGCGCCCTGCACGGCTTCACGTTGATCGAGCTGCTCGTGGCGATCGCGGTGATGGCGCTGCTCTCGCTCGTGAGCTGGCGCGGCCTCGACAGCATGTCGCGTGCCACCTCGCAGAACCAGCAGCGCGCCGATGCCGTGCTCACGCTGCAGGCCACGCTGGCGCAATGGGGCGCCGACCTCGACGCAGTGACCACGCTCGCGCAGACCCGACCCATCGACTGGGACGGCCGGGTGCTGCGGCTCACGCGCCGCGGCAGCGACGACACCGCGCCCGCGGTGCAGGTGGTGGCCTGGACACTCAAGTCGGGCCCCGATGGCGTGCGCTGGCGGCGCTGGCAATCGCTGCCCTTCACCACGCGCGGCGAATGGCAGCAGGCCTGGAACCTTGCGGCCGCCTGGGCGCAGGACGGCGGCGCCGGCTCGAACGGCGGCTTCAGCGACGTTGCGCTGGTGCCGGCCAACAGCTGGCAGATCTTCTTCTTCCGCGACAACAGCTGGGTGCCGGCCAGCCAGTTGCCGGTTACCCAGCCCAACCCGAACAACCCCTCGGGCCCGGTCGTCGCCATGCCCGACGGCGTGCGCCTCGTCATCACGCTGCCGCCGGGCGAGGGCCTCTCGGGCACGCTGACGCGCGACTGGGTCAAGCCGACCGTCGGAGCGCCGAAAACCTCATGACGCCGACGCCCGTAACAAGCGCAGCCCAGAGCGCACGACGCAGCCAGCGCGGCGCCGCACTGCTCGCCGCGATGCTGACGGTGATGCTCGTGGCCACCTTCGCTGCCGCCGCGCTCTGGCAGCAGTGGCGTTCGGCCGAGGTCGAAGGCGCCGAGCGCGCGCGCGTACAGGCGGCCTGGGTGCTGATCGGGGCGCTCGACTGGTCCCGCCTCATCCTCGGGGAAGACGGCCGTGCCGGCGGCCCCGACCACCTGGGCGAGCCCTGGGCCGTTCCGCTGGAGGAGGCGCGGCTCACCAGCTTCCTTTCGGCCGAGAAGAACGTGGCGAGCGACAACCTCGAAGGGCTGCCCGACGCCTTTCTCTCGGGCCGCATCGTCGATGCGCAGTCCAAGCTCAACGTGCTCTCGCTGGTCGACAACGGCAAGCCGTCCCCCGCGGGCGTCGCCACCTTCACGCGCCTGTTCAACATGCTCGGCCTGCCCGCGTCGGAGCTCAGCCTGATGACCACGGGCCTCGCTGCAGCGCTTGCGACCGGCACCTCGACCGACGGCAGCACCAACAACACCAGCGGTGCAGATTCCGGTGCCGCGCCACTGATGCCGCAACAGGTCTCGCAACTCGTGTGGCTCGGCCTCTCCGCATCGACGGCCGCGGCGCTCGAGCCCTACGTGACGATCCTGCCGGTGAAGACCACGCTCAACCTCAACACGGCCAGCGCGGAGGCGATCAGCGCCAGCATGGAGTCGCTCAACATCGCCAGCGCGCGCCAGTTGGTGGAGCGCCGCTCGCGCGCCTTCTTCAAGGACATCGCCGCCGCCAACGCCGCCCTGCCCAGCGGCACCGCGCCCTTCAACGCCGCCCAGCACGGCGTGGGCACCCAGTTCTTCGAGGTCTACGGCAAGCTGCGGCTCGATCGCACCTACGTGGAGGAACGCTCGTTGCTACAGCGAAGCGGTGTCACTGTGACGACGATCTGGCGCACGCGCGGCGCCGGCGCAACGGTCACTCCGGTCAAACCCTGATTTTGATGCACCATTTGTAGCCAAAAAGCCTTCCAGCGCGCGTCACATCTGCGTGATACGCTATGAAAAACAGAGCGCCGCCTTGTCGGACGCGCACCTACAATCACCGGCTTTTCCAAGATCCACATGACTCCCCTGCTGCTCATTGCCCCCCTCCCCCCGGCCGATGCCGCGGGCGAGTACGACTGGGCCCAGGCAGGCGACGACGGCATTGCGTTGCGCGACCAGGGCCGTGCGTTGCTGGCCCTGCTGCCTTCGAGCACGGAGGTCATGCTGGGCATTCCGTCCGCGGCTCTCTCCTGGCACCGCGTCACGCTGCCCAAGGGCAGCATGGGCAGCGCCTCGAAGCTGCGCGCCGTGCTCGACGGCCTGCTCGAAGAGCACCTGCTCGACGAACCCGAAGCCCTGCACTTCGCGCTCGAGCCCGATGCCAAGGCCGGCGCGCCGGTATGGGTCGCGGCCTGCAACCGCATCTGGCTGCGCAGCGTCGTGCACGGGCTCGAGGCGGCCGGCCGGCGCGTGGTGCGCATCGTTCCCGAATTCACGCCCCAGCCGGTCGACGGCCCGCCGCTGCTGCTGGTCACCGGCGAGCCCGAGGCTGCGCGGCTCACGGTGTGCGACGCCGACGGCGTGGTCTCGCTGCCGCTGGCCGGCGCGGGGCAGGCGCTGTCGGACGGCCTGCCGCTGGACACCGCGGTCATCACCACCGAACCCGCTGTCGCCGAGGCCGCCGAGCACCTGCTGCAGCGCCCCGTGCCGATCGTGAAGTCGCCGCAGCGCTGGCTGCAGGCCACCCGCACGCCCTGGGAACTCGCGCAGTTCGACCTCGCCGTCACCGGCCGCGCGCGCGCCGGCAAGAAGTTCGCCTCGGTGGTGCAGACGCTGCGCTATGCGCCCGAGTGGCGCGCCGCGCGCTGGGGCGTGGTCGCCCTGCTGCTGACCCAGCTCATCGGCCTGAACGCCTGGGCATGGAAGGAGCGCAACGCCCTCGAATCGAAGCGCCAGGCCGCCAAGGCGATGCTGACCCAGACCTTTCCCTCGGTGAAGATCGTGGTCGATGCGCCGGTGCAGATGCAGCGCGAGGTCGCATCGCTGCAGCAGGCCGTAGGCGACGTGTCCAACAGCGACTTCGAACCCATGGTCGGCGCGCTCGCGGCCCTGCTGCCGCCCGGCAAGGTGCCGAGCGCCGTCGACTACAGCGCCGGCCAGCTGCGGCTGCGCGGCCTGGGGCTGCAGCCCTCGGAGGTCTCGCAGATCACTGGCGCCATGGCGCCGCGCGGCTACAACGTGCGCACCGAGGGCGACCTCCTGCTGGTGCAGGCCGAGGCCAACCGATGAATTTCAGCGAACAGCTCAAGGCCCGCTGGGCCACCCTGGAAGTGCGCGAGCGCCGCATGGTCCAAGCCGCGGCCGCACTCGTGGCGCTGGCCCTGCTCTGGTGGATCGCGCTCGCTCCCGCACTGCGCACCCTGTCGGCCGCACCGGCCGAACACGCGCAGCTCGATGCGCAGCTGCAGCAGATGGCCACGCTGCAGGCCCGCGCGAAGGCGCTGCAGTCGCAGCCGCGGCTGAACCGCGACGACGCGATGCGCGCGCTCGAAACCTCGGTGCGCGAAGGCCTCGGCACGAGCAACGCGCAGCTCATGGCATCCGGCGGCGACGGTGCGGCCAGCGTCTCGCTGCGTGCCGCGCCCGCGTCCACCGTCGCCCAATGGCTCGGACAGGCCCGTGGCAATGCGCATGCGGTGCCGCGCGAAGTCCACCTGACGCGTGCGCCGGCCTCGGCCCCGCCGCCCTCCTCCTCCGGCGCCAAGGACGCGCCGAAGACGCCGCAGGTCCGCTGGGACGGCACCATCGTCATGGCGCTGCCCGCGGCGCGATGAGGAACAGCAGACCCGCATGCTGAGCCGCCCTCCGATCCCCGAATCGCGACCACGCCTCGGCTGGCGCTGGGCCCTGCTCGGCGCGGTCGTCGGCGTGCTGCTGGCCGTGGTGCTCTTTGCGCCCGCGCGCTGGCTGTCGGGCGCGCTGTCGAGCTGGAGCCAGGGCCGCCTCGTGCTGACCAACCCGCGCGGCACCGTGTGGAACGGCACGGCCGCGGTCGTGCTCGCCAGCGGCGCAGGCGGCATGCAGGCGGTGTCGCTGCCGGGCCTGCTGCATTGGCGCATGCGCCCGAGCTGGAGCGGCATCTCCGCCAGCCTCGACCTGCCGTGCTGCGCCACGCAGCCGCTCGAACTCAAGGCCAGCCCGCGCGCCGGCGGCATGCTGGTCGAATGGCAGGACAGCCGCTCGCGCTGGCCCGCCACCCTGCTCATGGGCCTGGGCGCGCCGTGGAACACGCTCAAGCTCGAAGGCGCACTCGACCTGAACACCAAGGCCTTCGCGATGCAGTGGGACGGCCCCGCGCTGCGCATCGCCGGACAGGCGACGCTCGACGCGACCGACGTTTCATCCAGCCTCTCGACGCTGCGGCCGATGGGCAGCTACCGGCTCACGCTCGAAGGCGGCAGCCGCCCCACGCTGCTGCTGAGCACGCGCGAGGGCAGCCTCGAACTCAACGGCAGCGGCAGCTGGACCGGCACCTCCTTCCGCTTCAACGGCGAAGCCAGCGCTGCACCCGGCCGCGAAGACGCACTTTCCAATTTGTTGAACATCATCGGACGGCGCGACAACGCGCGTTCGATCATCACCCTGGGTTGATCCTCATGATGAAGCCACTGTTTTCGACCGGCACCGTCGCGCTCGCCGTGCGCGTGCTGATCGCCGCCACGTTCCTGCAGGGCGCGCCCGCCGCGTTCGCGCAGACCGGCGACGCGCCGCGCCGCGGCGAGCCGATCACGCTGAACTTCTCCAATGCCGACATCGAGGCGGTGGCCCGCACCATGGCAGTGGTCACCGGCCGCGACGTGGTGGTCGACCCGCGCGTGAAGGGCACGATGAACCTCGTCACCGACCGCGCGATCCAGCCGTCGGCCGCGTTCAACCAGTTCGCCTCGGCGCTGCGCCTGCAGGGCTTCGCGGTGGTGGAGGCCGACGGCCTCTACAAGGTGGTGCCCGAGGCCGACGCCAAGCTGCAGAGCAGCACCGTCAACACCTCCATCAGCGCCACGGCTTCCAGCGGCAGCAACCAGATCGTCACGCAGATCTTCCGCCTCAACTACGAGTCGCCGAACAACCTGCTGCCGGTGCTGCGCCCGCTGATCCCGCCGAACAACACCATCAACGTGAACCCGGGCAACAACTCGCTCGTGATCACCGACTACGCGGACAACATGCGCCGGCTCGCGCGCATCATCGCGTCGCTCGACGTGCCGAACGCCTCGGACATCGAGATCATCCAGCTCAGGCACTCGGTGGCGACCGACATGGTGCCGCTGGTGCAGCGGCTGGTTGACGGTGGCGGCTCAGGCGCTCCGGGTGCGGCGGCTGCCCCGGGCGCTGCCGATGCGTCGTTCCGGACCACGCTCCTGGCCGATCCGCGCAGCAACTCGCTGATCATCCGCGCGGCCAACCCCGCGCGCGTGGCGCTGATCCGCACCCTGGTCGACAAGCTCGACCGCCCCGCCGCCGAGAGCAGCAACGGCGCGGCCGGCAACATCTACGTGGTCTACCTGAAGAACGCCGACGCGGTGCGCCTCGCGGCCACGCTGCGCGCCGCCATGGCCGCCAACCAGCTGAACACGGCGCCGGGCACGCCAGGCGCCGCGGCTGGCTCCGTGCCGCAGCAGAGCGCGCCGCAGGCGATGCAGGTGAACCTGAACAACAGCGGCCAGTCGGGCGTTTCGGCGGCCGCCACCGCGCCGCTGAACAACGCCAACCAGCCCTCCACCGGCGGCCAGATCCAGGCCGACCCGTCGACCAACTCGCTGATCATTACGGCGCCCGAGCCGCAGTACCGGCAGATCCGGGCGGTCATCGACAGGCTCGACGGCCGGCGCGCGCAGGTCATGATCGAGGCGCTGATCGTCGAGGTGAACGACACCGCGGCCGCGAAGTTCGGCGTGCAGTGGCAAAGCGCGCTGGGCAGCAACGCGGTGCTCGGCACCAACTCCTCGGTGGCCGGCGCCAACCTGCTGACGCTGACCCAGGCGCTGGCCACGCGCAATGCCGCCGGCGTGGCGGGGGCGATCACGCCGGGGGCGAACCTCGGCATCGCCGGGAAGATCGGCGGCCAGTACATCCTGGGCGCGATCGCCAGCTTCTTCGACAGCGACAAGGACGCCAACGTGCTGTCCAAGCCGAACCTGCTGACGCTGGACAACGAGGAAGCCAAGATCGTCATCGGCCAGAACGTGCCCTTCGTGACGGGCCAGTACGCCAGCACCTCGGGCTCGGTCGGCGTCAATCCGTTCACGACCGTCGAGCGCAAGGACGTCGGCCTCACGCTGCGCGTGCGCCCGACCATCAACGAGAACGGCACGGTGAAGCTGACGATCTTCCAGGAGACCTCCACGGTCGACCAGAACACAGTCAACAACCAGAACGGCCCGACCACGAGCAAGCGCTCGATCGAATCGAGCGTGCTGGTGGAAGACGGCGGGCTCGTGATGCTCGGCGGCCTGCTGTCCGACTCCTACAACAACACGGTCGAGAAGGTGCCGCTGGCGGGTGACATCCCCGTGCTCGGAAACCTGTTCAAGAGCCAGGCCCGCACGCGCGACAAGGTCAACCTCATGATGTTCCTGCGTCCGGCGGTGATGCGCGACGCCAATGCCACGGAGGCCTTCGCGTACGACCGCTACGACGAGATCCGCGGCCTGCAGATTCGCACGCAACCCGACACCTCCAACGTGATGCTGCGCGGCGTGAGCGGCTCGAACGTCCTGCCCGAGCTGGTGCCGCCGTCGCGCCCTGCGGCGCCCATCTCGGCGGTCCCTTCCGCACCGAGCACCGCGCGCAGCGGCACGAGCTTCGAAGGCACCCAGCTGATCCCGCCGCCGCAGCCCGCCGCGGACAGCCGCAGGCTGGCGCCCAGCCCCCTGCGCGGCGCCCTGCCCCCCACCGCCGACCCGGTGAGCTCGCGCGAACTGCCCTGATACCGCCCCGATGTCCAACCGCTACCCCCTGCCCTACGCCTTCGCACGCAGCCAGCAATTGCTGCTGGAGGAGACCGACGATGGCCGGTACACCCTCTGGATGTCGAGCCATCCGGCGCGCAGCGCAGTCGGCGAGGTATCGCGCAAGTACGGCGTTCAGGCCTTCGAGGTGCTCGCCGACGGCCCGCTGGCGCAGCGCATCAGCGCGGCCTACGCGCAGGGCGAGTCGAGCGCCGCGGCGGTGGTGAGCGAGGTGCAGAGCGACGCCGACCTCTCCCGCATGATGCAGGAGCTGCCGGCGGTCGAAGACCTGCTGGAGAGCGCGGGCGACGCGCCCATCATCCGCATGCTGAACGCGCTGCTCACGCAGGCCGCGCGCGACGGCGCGAGCGACATCCACATCGAACCCTACGAGCGCACCTCGTCCGTGCGCTTCCGCATCGACGGCACGCTGCGCGAAGTGGTGCAGCCCAACCGGGCACTGCACGCGGCGCTGATCTCGCGCCTGAAGATCATGGCCGACCTCGACATCTCCGAGAAGCGGCTGCCGCAGGACGGGCGCATCTCGCTGCGCATCGGCACACGCGCGGTCGACGTGCGGGTGTCGACGCTGCCGAGCGCGCACGGCGAACGCGCGGTGCTTCGCCTGCTGGACAAGAGCGAATCGAAGCTCACGCTCGAATCGGTGGGCATGCAGGGCGACACGCTCGAGCGCTTCGAGAAGCTGATCGCGCAGCCGCACGGCATCATCCTCGTGACCGGGCCCACGGGCTCGGGCAAGACCACCACGCTGTACGCCGCACTGGCCCGGCTCGACGCCACCCGCAGCAACATCATGACGGTGGAAGACCCCATCGAGTACGAGCTGCCGGGCGTGGGCCAGACCCAGATCAACGCCAAGATCGAACTCACCTTCGCCAAGGCTCTGCGCGCCATCCTGCGACAGGACCCGGACGTGATCATGATCGGCGAGATTCGCGACTTCGAGACCGCGCAGATCGCCATCCAGGCCTCGCTGACCGGCCACCTGGTGCTGGCCACGCTGCACACCAACGATTCCGTCAGCGCCGTCACGCGTCTCACCGACATGGGCGTGGAGCCCTTCCTGCTGAGTTCGTCGCTTCTGGGCGTGCTCGCGCAGCGGCTCGTGCGCAAGGTCTGCACGGTCTGCGCCGGCGCGGGCTGCGAAGCCTGCGGGCAGACCGGCTACCAGGGCCGCACCGGCATCTTCGAGCTGCTGGTGGCCGACGACAAGGTGCAGGCGCTCATCCACGGCAAGGCCGCCGAGAGCCAGCTGTTCGAGGCCGGCCAGCGCGGCGGCCTTCGCTCGATGCGCGAGGACGGCGAACGGCTGGTGCAGGCCGGCATCACGTCGCGCGCCGAGCTGCTGCGCGTCACGCGCGAGTAGCGAGCAAGAAGAGAAGAGATGCCCGCCTACGCATTCGAAGCCATCGACGCCAGCGGCCAGTCGCGCGAAGGCGTGCTGGAGGCCGACACCGCCCGCAGCGCGCGCAGCCTGCTGCGGGCGCAGTCGCTCATACCGCTGTCGGTCAAGCCGGTGGGCAGCGAGCATGCCGGTGGTTCCAGCCAGCGCAGCGGTCTCGGCCGCTGGCTCGGCGGCGGCAAGCGCGTGTTCAATTCGACCGGGCTCGCGGTGTGGACGCGGCAGCTCGCGGGCCTCGTCTCCTCGGGCCTGCCGCTGGAACGCGCGCTCACTGCGCTGACCGATGAAGCCGAATCGGACCAGCAGCGCAACCTCGTCGCCTCGCTGCGCGCCGAGGTCAATGCAGGCTCCCCCTTCGCCCGTGCGCTGTCGGCGCATCCGCGCGAGTTCTCGCCCATCTACACGGCCGTGATCGGCGCCGGCGAGCAGAGCGGCAACCTGGGCCTCGTGCTCGACCGCCTCGCCGACGACCTCGAAGAGCGCCAGGCGCTGCAGCAGAAGCTGATCGGTGCGGCGCTGTACCCGGCCATCGTCACGCTGGTGGCGATCGTGATCGTGATCTTCCTCGTGAGCTACGTGGTGCCGCAGGTGGCGCAGGTGTTCGCGGGCACGAAGCGCTCGCTGCCTTTTCTCACCACGGTGATGCTGTCGCTGAGCGCCGGCGTTCGCAACTACGGCTGGTGGATGCTGGCCGGCGTGGTGCTCGTGGCCATCGGCGCACGGCTCGCGCTGGCGCAGGAGGCGCTGCGCCTGAAGTTCGATGCGGCCTGGCTCAGGCTGCCGCTGGTGGGCAAGCTCTCTCGCGGCTACAACGCGGCGCGCTTCGCAAGCACGCTCGCCATGCTGGCCACCGCCGGCGTGCCGATCCTGCGCGCGCTGCAGGCCGCCTCCGAAACGCTGGGCAACCGTGCGATGCGCGCCGATGCGCTCGACGCGCTGGTGCTGGTGCGCGAAGGCGCGCCGCTGGCATCGGCGCTGGCGCAGAAGAAGCGCTTTCCGGGCCTGGTGTCGATGTTCGCCCGCCTCGGCGAGCAGACCGGCACCCTGCCGCTGATGCTGCAGCGCGCCGCCAACCAGCTCGGCGCCGAAGTGCAGCGCCGCGCGATGCACCTGGCCACCATCCTGGAGCCGCTGCTGATCGTGGCGATGGGCGGCGTGGTGATGCTGATCGTGCTGGCGGTGATGCTGCCCATCATCCAGCTCAACCAGTTCGTGAAATGAGGCAGACCCCCAGGCTTGCCCACTTCGTGCGGCCTCCAACCCGCTTGCAGAGGGCCGCCGCGCGCGGCGCACCTGCTCGAAGAAGACACAGCCGCAAGGAAGCGCCATGCCGGTAACGCTGGAAGACAAGCTCGTGGTCGCGATCTCCTCGCGCGCCCTGTTCAACCTCGAGGAAGAAAACAAGGTCTTCGAGGCGGGCGACAACGAGGGCTACATGAAGCTGCAGCTCGACCGCATCGACGTGCCGGCCGCGCCCGGCATCGCCTACTCGCTGATCCGCAAGCTGCTGCGCTTCAACGACGACGGCGTGCAGCGCGTGGAGGTGGTGATCCTCTCGCGCAACGACCCGGTCTCGGGCATGCGCATCTTCAGGTCGAGCGCCGCGGCCGACATCAAGCTGCAGCGCGGCGTGTTCACCCAGGGCCGACCGCCCTTCGGCTACCTGCGCCCGCTGCGCGCGCACCTGTTCCTCTCGGTCAACGCGCAGGACGTGCGCGAGGCGCTCAACGCCGGCTTTCCGGCGGCGCGCGTGCTGGTCGAATCGGTGAAGGCCAGCGACGCATGGCCGAACGAAGTGCGCATCGCCTTCGACGGCGACGCCGTGCTGTTCTCCGACGAGGCCGAGCGCGTGTTCCAGGCCCAGGGCCTCGACGCCTTCCAGGCCCACGAACTCAGCAAGGCCGACCTCCCCCTGCCCGAAGGCCCGTTCAAGCCGCTGCTGGCCGCCCTGCACCGCCTGCAGATGGCCGGCAACGCGCAGATGCGCATCCGCACCGCGCTGGTCACCGCGCGCAGCGCCCCGGCGCACGAGCGCGCGATCCGCACGCTGATGAAGTGGAACATCCGCGTCGACGAGGCCATGTTCCTCGGCGGCCTGCCCAAGGGCGAGTTCCTGCGCGAGTTCGAGCCCGACTTCTTCTTCGACGACCAGACGGGGCACGTGGATGCAGCCTCGCGGCACGTGCCGGCGGGGCATGTGAGCAGCGGGATCAGCAACGAGTCCTGAACGGCGGCATCGCCTTGCGCTTGCCCGCGACCCGGGCCGCGGCAAGAATGCCGCCATGCTGATCCTCCGACACGCCGACATCCTCGTCACCATGGACGCCACCCGGCGCGAGATCGCCGATGGCGCCGTGGTGTGCGACGGCCCCGCGATCGCCTGGGCCGGCCCCACCGCCGATCTGCCCATCGCATGCCTCGAAGCCCTGCGCGACGGCAAGGCCGAGGCCATCGACATGCGCGGCCACGTGGTGATGCCCGGCCTGGTCAACACGCACCACCACATGTACCAGAGCCTCACGCGCGCGGTGCCCGAGGCGCAGGACGCCGAGCTCTTCGGCTGGCTGACCAACCTGTACCTGCTGTGGGCGCGCCTCACGCCCGAGATGATCCGCGTGTCGACGCAGACCGCGATGGCCGAGCTGATGCTCTCGGGCTGCACCACCACCAGCGACCATCTCTATCTGTTTCCCAACGGCTCGCGGCTCGACGATTCGATCGAGGCGGCCGACGCGATGGGCATGCGCTTCCACGCGGCGCGCGGCAGCATGAGCGTGGGCCGCAGCGCCGGCGGCCTGCCGCCCGACGAAGTGGTCGAGACCGAGGAAGCGATCCTGCGCGACAGCGAGCGGCTCATCGGCCGCTGGCACGACGCCTCGCGCCATTCGATGCGCCGCATCGTGCTCGCGCCCTGCTCGCCTTTCTCGGTGTCGCGCGACCTGATGCGCCTGTCGGCCGAACTGGCGCGCGAGCGCGGTGTCTCGCTGCACACGCACCTGGCCGAGAACGACAACGACGTCGCCTACTCGCGCGAGAAGTTCGGCATGACGCCGGCCGAGTACGCCGAAGACCTGGGCTGGGTCGGCCGCGACGTGTGGCATGCGCACTGCGTGAAGCTCGACGAGGCCGGCATCGCGCTCTTCGGCCGCACCGGCACGGGCGTGGCGCACTGCCCGTGCTCCAACATGCGGCTGGCCTCGGGCATCGCGCCCATCGGTGCGATGCGCCGCGCAGGCGTGCCGGTGGGGCTGGGCGTGGACGGCAGCGCGTCGAACGACGGCGCGCACATGCTGGGCGAGGCGCGCCAGGCGATGCTGCTGCAGCGCGTGGGCTACGGCCCGGCGGCGATGACGGCGCGCGAGGCGCTCGAGATCGCCACGCTCGGCGGCGCGCAGGTGCTGGGCCGCGACGACATCGGTGCGATCGCGCCCGGCATGTCGGCCGACATCGTTGCCTTCGACATGCGCGGCGTCGCGCACGCGGGCGCGGGGCACGACCCGGTGGCGGCGCTCGTGTTCTGCACGCCGGCCTCGGTGTCGCTGAGCGTGATCGGCGGCGTGGTGCGCATCCGCGGCGGCGCATTCACCGGGCTCGAACTGGCACCGCTGCTGGCGAGGCATCGCGAACTGGCGCGCACGCTGTACGACGCCGCACGCCACCCGCATACCGCCTGACGACGCGCTGACCAGGCGTTGCAGGGGACGCGCCTCGAAGTAGGCAGCAACCCTGATTGCCAACGCCCGAGCCCCTCCGCAGAATCCGCCCACCGAATCGAACGACCGTTCGATTCGGTGGCCGAGCCTTCCGTCGGCCTTCCCGAGATACACAACAACAGGGAACTCCCGATGAAGCGCAGAGACATCCTCAAATGGTCCGCCTCGGCGGGCGGCCTGGGCCTGCTGGCGGGCAAGGCTTCCACCGCCTCGGCCGCACTGCCGGTGCCCAGGCCCACGCTGCCGCAGAAGATCGACCCGATCAGCGCCACGCTGCGGCGGCTCGAACTGGTCGGGCGGCAGGCGACCTATGTCTGGACCGAATCGCACATCAACCTGGCCGGCGTGCCGATGGGCGCGGTGGTGCCCGCCACGGAACTGCCGGCGCTGGAGCACCAGCTGAAGACCATCGCGAAGGCACTGGAGGCCGTCACAAACTTCGCGGCTTCGTTCGCGACCAGCGCGCTGGCGTCCAGCAGCCTGCAGTCGCTCGACAACCTGCACACGCGGCTCGCCAGCCTGCAGGCCAGCTTCGACCAGCTGCTGGCCGCCAACGGCGGACTGGCGACACTGCCCGCCGCAGTCTTGAGCACGCTCGAAACGCTCACGGGCACGGCAGGCGACATCGCCACGCAGCTCAAGCAGATCCACCACGACCTGCTCTCTCAGGGCCCGCTGGGCGCGTTGAACGGACCGAAGACGGTGGCGCAGTACGACGCGCTCTTCGTCACCATCGAGAAGCCGGCCATCGCGCAGCTGCTGCACGACAACGACCTGTTCGCTGCCATGCGCGTGGCCGGGCCCAACCCGATGCTGATCCAGCGCGCGACCACGCTGCCGGCCAAGTTCCCGCTGGGCGACGCGCAGTACCGGCAGGTGATGGGCTCGGGCGACAGCCTCGCCGACGCGGCCTCGTCGGGACGGCTCTACATCCTCGACTACGAAGGCCTGGGCGACATGGCGCCGGCCGGGGCGCAGGTCAAGCCGCTCACTGGTACGGGCTACATCCAGGCGCCCATCGCGCTGTTCGCGCGGCCGAAGGCCGGCCGCTCGCTGGTGCCGGTCGCCATCCAGTGCGGTCAGGACCCGGCCGCGAACCCGATCTTCCTGCGCGTGGACGACACGGCCAACGCCGAGGCCTACTGGGCCTGGCAGTCGGCCAAGACCGCGGTGCAGGTGGCCGACTTCAACTACCACGAGATGTTCGTGCACCTGGGCCGCACGCACCTGATGTCGGAAGCCTTCGCGATGGCCACGCAGCGCCAGTTGGCGACCGCGCATCCGCTGAGCCGGCTGCTGTCGCCGCATCTCGAAGGCGCGATGTTCATCAACGAGGCAGCCACGCTGATCATCATGGCGCCGCTGACCACCGGCGACGTGATCCTCACCGCGCCCATCGAGACGCTGCAGCAGCAGTGCGGACGCGATCGGCTGGCCTACGACTTCTACGACCGCATGATGCTGCCCAACGACCTGCGCACGCGCGGCGTGGACGACGCAGCGGCGCTGCCCGACTACCCCTACCGCGACGACGCCCTGCTGGTGTGGAACGCGATCACGCAATGGGTGGGCGACTACGTGGCCACCTACTACCTGAGCGACGCCGACGTGACCGGCGACTACGAGCTCAAGGCCTGGGCCGCCGAGCTGGCCACCAGCGGCAAGGTGCACGGCTTCCGGGCCATCACCACGCGCGCGCAACTGGTCGACGTGCTCACCGCCATCATCTTCAACGCCAGCGCGCAGCATGCGGCGGTGAACTTCCCGCAGTACGCGGTGATGACCTATGCGCCTTTCAGCGCAGGCGCCGAAGGCATGCCGGCGCCGGCGGGCAGCGCTGGCCAGAGCGAGGCGAGCTGGTCGCAGATGCTGCCTTCGCGGCTTGCGGCGCAGGAGCAGATCCTGCTGTTCCACATCCTCGGCGGCGTGTACTACCGGCCGCTGGGCGAGTACAGGGACAACGTGTTCCCGCACCTGCCTGTGCTGCTGGACCCGGCCATCGCGGGCCAGGGCGGGCCGCTGGAGCGCTTCCGCAGTGCGCTCGCAGGCATCGAGGCGACCATCCGCCAGCGCAACGCCACGCGCGCGCGGCCCTACGAATACCTGCTGCCGAGCCGCATTCCGTCCAGCACGAACATCTGAGCGATCGTTCGCTCGTTCTTTCGATCGCTCAGCGGCGCATCGTGTCGAGCTGCGTGACCGGCGGGCTGTCGTTGCCCCAGGAGCCGCGCACGTAGGTGAGCACGGCCGCGACCTCGGCCGCGTCCAGCGTCTGGCCGAACGGCGGCATGCCGTAGGGGCGCGGGTTGCCCGAGGTCGACGGCAGGAAGCCCCCGTGCGCGATCACCTGGATCAGGTTGGTGGGCCGCGCCATGTTCACCGCGCGGTTGCCCGCCAGCGGCGGGTATGCGCCCGCCGCGCCCTGGCCCTGGTCGCCGTGGCAGTAGGCGCAGCGCTGGTCGTAGATCTTCGCGCCGCGCGCCATGGTGCCGGCGTCGCGGCGGATCGGGGCCTTTGCCGCGGCCGGAGCTTCGGCCCTGGGCGCGTCGGGCAGGTCCTTGAGATAGCTCGCCATCGCCGTGAGGTCGGCGTCGCTCAGGTACTGCGTGCTGCGGAACACCACGTCGGCCATCGGCCCCATCACCGAGCCCCGCGGTGCCACGCCGTTCTTCAGCAGCGACACCACCTCGGCCGCGGGCCAGTCGGCCACGCCCGCTTCGTGCGGATCGGTGAGCGAGGGCGCGTACCAGTTCTCGACGGCGATCAGGCCGCCCGAGAGCCCCAGCTTCGCCTCGGTCGCGCCGAGCGAATTGCGGCTGCCGTGGCAGGCGATGCAATGGCCCAGCCCGTTGACGAGGTAGGCGCCGCGGTTCCATTCGGCAGGCTTGCCCGCATCGGCCACGAAGGGTTCCGGCTTGAACGAGAGCGCGCGCCACACGGCCAGCGCAGCCTGCGTGTCGTAGGGAAAGCGCAGCCGGTGCTCGCGGTTGGGCAACGCCGAGGGCGGCACGCTGCGCAGGTAGGCGTAGATGGCGTCCGAGTCCTCGCGCGTCACCTGCGTGAAGCTGGGGTACGGAAACGCGGGGTACAGCAGGCGGCCGTCCTTGCTGCGCCCGTTGTGCATGGCGCGCCAGAAGTGTGCGCTGCTCCAGCTGCCGATGCCTGCCTTGTCGTCGGGCGTGAGGTTGCTCGAATAGACGGTGCCGAAGGGTGTCTCGATCGGCATCCCGCCCGCATAGGGCTCGCCGCCGCGCGTGGTGTGGCAGCCCGCGCAGTTGCCGGCCAGCGCGAGGTATCGCCCGCGCTCGACGAGCTGCGGCGTGGACTGGAAGGCTTCCGCCTGCGCGGGCAGCGGGTCTTCGCCGCGCAGGTTCATCGCCACGATGGCGCCGGCGGCCGCGGCGCAGAGCACGATGAGCGCAAGCAGCAGCCAGCCGAGGTGTCGCAGTTTCATGGGCTCTGCTCCCTCATTTCGCGGGCATGCCGCCGCATTTCACCGGCAGCGGAGCGGGCAGCGCGGCTGCGGGCCTGGTGTCGGCGGGCATCGGCTGCACGGCGAGCCAGCTCGCGACGGCGTTGATGTCGGCAGTGCTCATGCGACGGCCGATGTCGGCCATGCAGTCGGGCGCCATCGCATGGCGCTCGTTGGTGAGCCACGCGCCGAGCTGCGACGACACGTAGAGCCGCGGCAGCCCCAGCAGCCCGGGGATGGCGGGCTGCACGCCCGTGAGCGCCGCCGCGTGGCATTGCACGCAGGCCGGAATGCCGCGCGCCGCATCGCCTTCGCGCACGAGCTGGCTGCCGCGCTGCAGCTGCTCGGGCGTCGCATCGCTGACCGGAGAGACGGGCGGATAAGGCAGCTGCAGTCCGGCGAAGTATTCGGCCATTTCGCGCAGGTAGGCATCCGACAGGTGCTGCACCATGTAGGCCATGTCGGTGTTGAAGCGCCGGCCGTCGCGGAAGCTCACGAGCTGGTTGAACAGGTAGCCGGCGGGCTTGCCCGCCAGGCGCGGAAAGTAACCGGCGTTGGTGGTCGCGCCCTCGCGGCCGTGGCAGGCGATGCATGCAGCCACGCGCTGCTCGATGGTGTCGGGCACTGTCGCTGGAGGGTCGGGCGTGGCGGCGCCAGCCATGCCCTGCAAGACGAGCAGCAGCCCGAGCGCGATGAGCCTGAGCGCGTGCCTCATGTGCCGGCGGCGAGATGCGCCAGCGTGACGAGGCCTGCGATCAGCAGCAGCACCATGACCAGCGCCACGCCGACGAGCGGCAGGATGCCGACCCGCGAGGTGCGCCTTTCGGCGTCGGTGCGGCGGCCGCCCAGCCCGATGAAACTCCAGAGAACGGCGCGCAGCGCGCGCAAGAGATTCGACATGAGGCCGAGTGTGGCCCAGTCCGGCCAGAAAAAACAGATGCAGATCCGCTCCAATTGACCGGTGCAGATGAAGTGCCCCGAAGAACGAATCCAGCAAAGAAGCTGATGAAAAGGTACGAAGCCCTGGCCGCCGACATCGAGGCCTCGATCCGCAACGGCACCCTGAAGACCGGCGACCGCCTGCCCTCGGTGCGCCACACCGGCCAGAGCCGCGGCGTCAGCGTATCGACCGTGTTCGAGGCCTACGACCTGCTCGAGGCACGCGGCCTCGTGCGGGCGCGCGACCGATCGGGCTACTACGTGACCGGCGGCGGCCTGCGAGACGCGCCGCCCGAATCCACCCTCACCTCGCGTCCCGCGGGCGGCCCAGGTCGCTCGACGTGAGCGACCAGGTGTTCGACATCCTCGAAGCCAGCGTGTCGCGCAGGGTGGTGCCCTTCGGCTCGGCCTTTCCGAGCCCGCTGCTGTTTCCGCTGGCGCGGCTGGGGCAGTTCATGGCTGCCAGCGCGAGGTTGCTCGACCCGTGGAGCACGGTGGACGACCTCACGCCCGGCAGCGCGGCGCTGCGGCGGCAGATCGCGCTGCGCTACATGGCCGACGGCATGCAGGTGCCGGCCGACGAGACGGCTGGACCTCGGCCGGCCGCTTCGCACGAAAGGTCGCGCGGCAGACGCTGGCGATGCAGCAGGCCACCTTCGCGCAGGCCGTGGGGCACTACTTTCCGCAGGGCACGCGCGCGACGCGGCCGCTGGGCGGCTACTTCCTCTGGGTCGAATTACCGGCGGGTGCGAACGCGCTGGAGATCCACCGCAAGGCCCTGGAACTCGGCATCAGCGTCGCGCCGGGCCCGATCTTCTCGGCCACGCGCGCCTTCGGCAACTGCCTGCTGCTCAACTACGGCCATCCGTGGAACGAGGTCAGCGAGCAGGCAATGCGAACACTCGGCCACCTGATCGCCGAAGCGTCCTGAACAGCAGGAAGCTTGCGATGCTCACGTTCAGCAGGTTCCAGGCGATGCCGTTGATGAAGGCCGCGTGGTAGCTGCCCGTGAGGTCGAACACCTTGCCCGACATCCATCCGCCCAGCGCCATGCCGAAGAGCGTGAACATCAGCACCGTGCCCACGCGGGCGCCCGCCTCCTTCGGCGGAAAGTGCTCGCGCACGATGATCGCGTAGGAAGGCACGATGCCGCCCTGGAAGAGGCCGAAGAGCGCCGAGATCACGTAGAGCGACACCAGCCCGTCGAAGGGCAGGAACAGGAGCAGCGCCACGCACTGCAGCACGCCGCCCAGCAGCAGCGTGCGCAGCCCGCCGATGCGGTCGCAGATGGCGCCCGACACCAGCCGGCTCACGATGCCGAAGCCCAGCATCAGCGACAGCATGATCGCGCCCTGCGCCGGTCCGTAGCCCAGGTCGCCGCAGTAGGCCACGATGTGCACCTGCGGCATCGCCATGGCCACGCAGCAGGCAACGCCGGCCACGCACAGCAGGCCCTGCGCGGTGCCAATGCTCAGGCCGAATGGGCGTGTCATGTCGCGCACCGCCGCCGCGCCCGCTGCCGTGCCGGCCGGCGGCGCAACGGCCAGTGCCGGCGGCCGTGCGCGGAAGAACATCGCCAGCAGTGCCATCGTCACGCCGCAGAAGATGCCCATGCCGATGTAGGTCTGGCGCCAGCCGACGGTCTCCACGAAGTGCTGCGCGATCGGCGGCCACACAGCGCCCGCGAGGTAGTTGCCGCTGGCGCACACCGCCACCGCGATGCCGCGCCGCTTGACGAACCACAGCGAGGTGTCGGCCACCAGCGGCGCGAAGGCCACCGAGCTGCCGAGCAGCCCGACCAGCAGCGCCTGCGCGACGGTGAAGCCGACGATGCCGCCCGACAACCCTGTGGCGATGTAGCCCGCACCCAGGAAGACCGCGCCCATCAGCAGCGGCTTCATCACGCCGATGCGGTCGGCCAGCTTGCCCATCAGCACGCCGCCGAAGCCGAAGCCCAGCATCAGCAGCGTGTAGGGCAGCGATGCGTCGGCGCGCGCGATGCCGAACTCGGTCTCCACTGCCGGCAGCATCACCGACACCACGTACATGCCGCTGCTGCCCACCGTCATGATCAGCAGCGTGAGGCCGAGGCGGACCATGGCATAGCGTGAGTCGGGCTGGTGGATGGTTGTCTCGCTCGTTTTCATTTTTTTATCTCCGCGGCGAGGATACCCCGCGGTACGAGAACGCGAGACGCGCGGAGAACCCGGCGGCCCTGCCGGCCACCTCCAGCAGCGCGTCGGCTCAGTGCGAGGACGACACTGGTGCGACCAGATTCGCCGAAGCCTTGGGCACCGGCATGCCCGGCTTCGTCGGCTTGTCGTCGCACGCGGCCGTCAGCAGGCCGAGGCAGAAGAGAAGGACAAAGGCTGTGCTTCGCATGCAGGCCATGCTAGGCCTGCGCGGCGGTGCGTCAAGTCGGACGCTGCCGCTTTCCTTGCGACTCAGGCGGCTGTGGGAGCGGGCCGTTCGCCGGCCTGCAGGCGGCGCTCGATGTCTTCCAGCACCCGCGGCAGGTCGGCCACGCTGTCGATCACGTAGTGCGCACCTGCTGCCTCGAGCTCGACGGTGGCGCGTGCGCGGCGCTCCTGCTGCTGCGCCTCGTCGAGCACCTGCCACTCGGCCAGCGTGAGGCCGTTGGCATTGCCGCTGACCGCCAGGCCCACGGCCCAGGTGCCGGCGTTGAGGCCTTCCTGCAGGCCGACGCCCGTGTCGTCGACCTTCACCACGGTGTGCGGCGGCCACACGCCGAGGTCGGAGAAGCAGCGGTACATCATGAGCGGCGACGGACGGCCTTCGGCGAGGTCGCCGGCGCACACGAGGTTGTCGGGCGAATAGCCACCGGCCGCAGCGATGGGCACGACCACTTCCATGATCGGCCGGTTGTAGCCTGTGGTGGAGCCGATCTTCAGGCCCCGCTCTCGCGCCGCCTTCACCGCTTCGAGCGCACCGGGAATGAAGTCGGCATGGTCGCGCACGCTGGCCGCGTTCATCGGCGTGAACACCACGTAGAGCCGGTCGACGTCGGCGTCGCTGAAGGCGTGTCCGTGCTTCGTTTCCCACTGCGCGGCGATGCGCGGCAGCGTGCCCAGCGCCTTGATGTGGTCCCACTTGGCCATGCCCATCGGACCGCGCGCCTCGGCGATGGTGATGTCGATGCCGAACTGCTCGAACAGCTTCACGAAGGCGCCCATGGGTGCGCAGGAGCCGAAGTCGAGGATGGTGCCGGCCCAGTCGAAGACGACGGCCTTGAGTTGCGAATGGTTGTGGGCGTTCATGGCGGCGGAGTGTGAGTGGCGGGCTGAATAGGTTGCGGCGGCCTGGAGGTCACCATGCATTGAAGACGTCGTGCGCGATGCCGAAACCGGTGCTCGCGCCGCTGCCGCTGGTGACCAGCACCAGCCGCGTGGCGTCGTCGGGCGCGTCGATCACGCAGGGCGTTGTCTTCGACGAAGGGTACACGCCGGTCCAGCGCTCGGCGATCTGCGCGGATTCGAGGTTCAGCGTGCTGCGCAGGTGGCGCAGGATGAGCTGGTCGACCTCCTCCATCGCGAAGGGTTCGGGCGCGTCGGCGTAGTGGTGCGAATCGCCCACGACCAGCGAGCCGTCGGCGCTCTGCACCACGATCAGGTGGATGCCGTGTGCGAGCGAGGCGGCCTCTTCCTGCTGCAGGCGTGCACGCAGCGCAGCGGCTTCGGGCAGCGTGCTGTAGCCCTCGTAGCGCACGAGGCTCAGGTCCATCATCACCGAGCCCGGCAGGCGGAAGCCCGCCTCGGACTTCACGCGCAGCATCTGCAGGCGGCACAGCGTGAGCTCGTGTGCGGCGATGCGATCGGCAAAAAGGCCGTGCAGGTCGGTGTTGGTGCAGACCACCACGCGCTCGGCGTGCAGCGTGCCGCGCGAGGTGCGCACGCGCGGGGTTTCCACCTCGTGCACGGTTTCTCCGAAGCGGAAGCTCACTCCATGCGCCTCGGCCAGCCATTTCGTGAGCAGGCCGATGGCGGTGCGCGATTCGACGCGCAGCTCGTGCGGGCTGAAGAGCACCGACCGCGCGTCGGCCAGGCTCAGCGCAGGCGCCCTGGCTTGTGCGTCGGCGGCGTCGAGCAGCTCGCAGCCCTTGCCCATCGGCGTGCGCATGAAGGCTTCGAGCACGTCGTGCGCCTCGGGGCGATAAGCCGCAAGCCAGAGGTCGCGGTGCACGACCTCGATGCCGGCCTGCGGCGCGATCTCGTTCCAAACGCCGCGCGCATGCATCGCACGACGCCACATGTCGCCCGGCGCCTGGCCGGTGATGGTGATGAAGCCGAAGTTGCGGATCGATGCGCCGATGGCGGCCGTATCGCGCTCGATCACGCAGACCTTGAGGCCGCGCTGCACGGCGGTGTAGGCATGGGCCAGGCCGACGATGCCGGCGCCGACCACGATGAGGTCGAAACTGTCCGGATTGCTTGCTTGCAGGGGGGCGCTTGTCAACGATGTCTCCAGGTCTGGGTGCGCTTGAGTGCCCAATGCCCCGCCAGCGCGAACAGGCCCCGGCCGACGGCGGCGGTGAGCATGATCAGCGAGGCCATGGCGGCGGCGGGCGCCACATCGCCGGCGTCGTCCATGTTGAGCACGGCGATGGCCGCGAGCGTGGTCTGCGGCGAATAGAGGAACACGACGGCCGACACGGTGGTCATCGCGTTCACGAAGAAATAGCCGCCCACGTTGATCACGGTGGGCAGCGCCACCGGCAGGTGCACGCGCCACAGCGTGCGCCAGAACGGCACGCCCATCGATTCCGACACCAGCTCGTACTCGCGGTCGAACTGGCGCAGGGCGGTGAGCGAGGTGAGGTGTGCCACTGAGAAGAAGTGCGCCACCGTGCAGACCACGAGGATGGCCATGCTGCCGTAGATGCCGCGCAGCGGGTTCGAAGGCGAGATGAAGAAGAAGATGTAGCCCACGCCCAGCACCAGCCCCGGCACCGCCAGCGGCAGGTTGGCCAGCAGGTTGAGCAGCTCGCGCAGCAGACCGAAGTGACGCGGCTTCTCGACGAAGTAGGCAGAGACGAAGGTGGCGAGCGCGCCCGCCACCGCCGCGAACACGGCCATGCGCAGCGAGTTGAAGTAGCTGCCCCAGCCGCCGCCGTCCATGTTGCTGAAGTCGTAGTTCCTGAACGACGGCACGAGGTTGTAGGGCCAGTAGGTGGCGAGCGATGCGAACACCGCCATGCCGATCATCACGAGGATGGCGCCGGCCGTGAGCACGCAGAACGCCAGCAATGCGCGGTCGCGCGATTTCACGGGCTCGGGCCGATACGGCGTGGCGCGCGCCGACAGCGCCGCCGCCTGCCTGCCGCGCACATGGCGCTCGACGAGGAAGGACAGCACGGCCGGGATCAGCAGCACCAGGCCGACCACCGCGCCCATCTGGAAGTTCTGCTGGCCGACCACCTGCTTGTAGATCTCGGTGGCGAGCACGCCGGTCTGCCCGCCAACCACCTTCGGCACGCCGAAGTCGGTGACCACCAGCACGAACACCACCATCGCGGCCACGATGAGGCCGTAGCGCGACGAAGGCACCGTCACCGTGCGGAAGATGCGCCAGCGGGAGGCGCCCAGCGTCTGCGCGGCCTCGTAGAGCCGGCCGTCGGAGGTGGCCATGGCGGTGGTGAGGATCAGCAGCGCATGCGGCAGCGTCCAGAACACCGAGCCGAGCACAATCCCCAGCGGGCCGTAGATCGACACGTCGCCCAGCAGCCCCTTGAACAGGCCCTGGTTGCCGAACAGGTAGACCAGGCTGATCGCGGGCAGCAGCGAAGGCGCGAGCAGCGGCATCAGCGCCACCGCGCGCAGCACACCCTTGGCCGGCATGCACGACAGCGTGAGTCCGTAGGCGTAGACATAAGCGATGGCGGTGCAGATCACCGCGCTGATCGCCGCGAGCCCCACGCTGTTGAATGCCGACTGCACCAGCGCCGGGTTCTCGAAGTAGCGCGCGAAATTGGCAAGGCCGACGAAGGCTCCTTCGCGGTCGAAGAAACTCTGGCCGACCAGCGCGCCTACGGGCAGCGCGACGATCACGACCAGCAGCAGCACGACCAGCAGGACGGCGGCGCCGGTGATCCAGCGTTCGCGGTCGAACGCGCTTTTGTGCGTCGTTATCGGAGGCACCATGGCGATGGCGTCTGGGGAACTGCTCATGCTTGGTGTCCGGGGCGCGTGCCCAGGCCGCCGGGCACTCCCCTCCGCGAATGTCCCCCGGGCCTGCGGCCCTCCTCCTTTATTTCGCTGCGGGGAGCACCCGACACCCTGTGCACGTGGACGCAGCGCCTGTGCGGGCTGATGAACCGGTGCTCTGAGTGATCACGCCGATGGGGTGCCTTGCGCAGCGAAACAAAGGAGGAGGTCGAAGGCCGGGGGACATTCGCGGAGCAAGGTACCCCGTCGGCGTGAGCACGCCCTGAACGGCGAATGTCGAACACGACACAAGAGTCCAAACGACAGGCGCTCATCTCAACGCGCCAGCACAGACAGCGCATTCAACGGCAGCTGGATATGCACCATGCTGCTGGGCACCAGCGGCTCGTCGCCACCGCCGCGCGCGTCGGCGGGCAGCTCGGCTTCGATCTCGATGCCCAGCGGCTCGCAGGCCAGGCGGGCGGAGGTGCGGTTGCCGAAGAACTCGGTGTCGAGCAGCCGCGCCGCGAAGCTGTTGGCGCCGAGTTCGGTGCCGTAGCGCTTCACCACCACGTGCTCGGGCCGGATGCCCACGGTGGCCTGCGCGCCGACGCTCAGGTTGCCAGGTGCGCAGAACAGCTCGCTGTCGCGCACACGCACCTTGCCATCGGCCAGCACGGTAGCGGGCAGCATGTTCATGCGGCCGACGAAACCGGCCACGAAGCGGGTGCGCGGCTGCCGATAGAGCTCGTCGGGCGTGCCGGCCTGCTCGATGCGGCCGTCGTGCATGAGCACCACGCGGTCTGCCATCGAGAGGGCTTCCTCCTGGTCGTGCGTGACCATGATGGTGACGATGCCCAGGCGCTTCTGCAGCGCGCGGATCTCGCTGCGCAAGCTGGCGCGCACCTGCGCGTCGAGCGCGGAGAGCGGCTCGTCGAGCAGCAGCAGGCGCGGGTTGGGCGCAAGCGCGCGCGCCAGTGCCACGCGCTGCTGCTGGCCGCCCGAGAGCTGCACCGGGTACTTGTCGGCATGCGCGGCGAGCCCGACGAGGTCGAGCATCTCGCGCGAGCGTTTGGCCATCTCGCGGGCCAGCGCGCCCGTGGGGTGCAGGCCGTAGGCGATGTTCTGCGCGGCAGTGAGGTTGGGAAACAGCGCGTACGACTGGAACACCACGCCGAAGCCGCGCGCCGCGGGCGGCAGGCCCGCGATGTCCTGGCCGCCGAGCAGGATCTGGCCGCTGTCGGCACGCTCGATGCCGCAGACGATGCGCAGCAGCGTCGTCTTGCCGCAGCCCGAGGGGCCGAGCAGGCACACGAACTCGCCGGGTTCGATGTCGAGGTCGATGCCGTCGAGCACGCGGGTGGTGCCGAAGGATTTCTGGATGCCGCGCAGGGACAGGAAGCTGGTCATTTCAAGGCTCAGGGCTGGGTCGGATGCGGGACCGGACTGCCGTACGCGAGGAGCGCGAAGACTCCGCAAAGGTCGCGAAAGGAATCCATGAAGGATGTCGTTCGCATCGTTCTTGCGTCCTTCACGCAACCTTCGCGAGCTCGGCGTCCGGCGGCCCGCATTTCTCTTACATCGGCTTCTTTTCCGACTTCGATTCGTAGCGCTTGGACCACTCCGTCAGGATGCGCTCGCGGTTGGCGGCGGCCCAGTTGAAGTCGTTCTTGGCCAGCAGCTTCTCGACGTCGCCCGGCACGAATTCGAGCTTCTCCTGGACGCCCGGCAGCGCGAGCACGGCGAAGTTCTTGGCGTAGAGCTCGTTGGCCTGCCTGGTCACGGCCCAGTCGGCCAGCGCCTTGGCGGCTTCCTGCTTCTTGCTGGTCTTCATGATGCCGGTGGCTTCCATGTCCCAGCCCAGGCCTTCCTTGGGCAGCACGATGTCGATGGGGGCGCCGTCGCGCTTGGTCTTGTTGGCGCGGTATTCGAAGGACATGCCCAGTGCGAATTCGCCGGCGCCGGCCTGGCGGCAGGGCTTGCTGCCCGACTGGCTGTAGATGCCGATGTTCTGGTGCAGCGCGTCCATGTACTTCCACGCCTTTTCTTCACCCATCATCTGGATCCAGCCCGACACCATCAGGTAGCCCGTGCCCGAGGCAGCCGGGTTGGGCATGGTGATCTGGCCCTTGTAGACCGGGTTGGTCAGGTCGGCCCAACTGGCGGGCTTGGGCAGGTTCTTCTTCTGGGCTTCGGCGGTGTTGAAGCAGATGGCCGAGGACCACACGTCCATGCCGACCCACTTGGGCGGGTTGGCCGGATCGCGCATGTTGGACTTGACGGCGTCCAGGCCCTTGGGCGCGTAGGGCTGGAGCATGCCTTCCTTGTCGAGCAGCATCAGCGAGGTGGCGGCCAGGCCCCAGACCACGTCGGCCTGCGGGTTGGCCTTCTCGGCCAGCAGCTTGGCGGTGACGATGCCGGTGGAGTCGCGCACGAACTTCAGTTCGATGCCCGGGTTCTCTTTTTCGAAGGCGGCCTTGTAGGCCTGGACCTGGTCGGCCTCGAGCGCGGTGTAGACCAGCAGTTCGGTACGGCCCTGGGCCGAGGCGGCGAAGGCCAGCGAGAGCACAGCGGCCGGCACGGCGGCCCAGCGGATGGAACGATGCAGCATTGGGGTGGTTCCTTGGGAGGGAAAAAGGATCGAGGCGGTGAAGGGAAGAAGGGACGCCGCGCGGAACCACGAACGGGAAAGCGAAAGTACGCAGGTTCCACTGGGCGACGAATGGGGGCGATGCTGGCAGCGGCATGTGACAGTGATTTGTCAGATGCCCCAAAAAACCCCAAATCCCCAAAATCGCGCTGGAGATCGACGAGCCGGAGCCGCCGTGCGGGGGTTCGTCATCGGCCTGTCACCGCGGCGCGACAGACTCGCGGACTTATTGCCCTTTGCTTTCGCGTCGCGCGCCGCACCCCCACTTCCATGACCCTCGACCTCGCCGAGATCGCCCGCCTGTTCGCCGAACGCGGCGGAACCGCGTATGCGGGCGAGCCCGTGTCGCAGCTGGAACATGCGCTGCAATGCGCCTGGCTCGCAGAGCAGGCCGGCGCGAGCGATTCGCTGGTCACCGCGGCGCTGCTCCACGACCTGGGCCACCTGCTGATCGCCGAGCACCAGACGCTTTCGCACTCTCCCACCCAGCTGGGCATCGACGACCGCCACCAGTACATCGCCCTGCCCCTGCTGCGCGGCGCCTTCGACGCCGAGGTGCGCGAGCCGATCCGGCTGCACGTGGATGCCAAGCGCTACCTCTGCGCCGTCCGGCCCGACTATTTCTCCAGGCTGTCTCCCGATTCCGTGCGCAGCCTCGCGCTGCAGGGCGGCGTCATGGACGCCGAAGCGGCCCAGCGCTTCGCCGCGCACCCGTGGTCCGGCGACGCGGTACGGCTGCGGCAATGGGACGAGGAAGCGAAGGTCGAGGGGCTGCAGACCCCGCCGCTGGCCCACTTCCTGGCGACGGCCGCACGGGTGCTTCTGGGCTGACCGCCTCATTTTTTCGAGGCCACGCGCCGGCCTCGACCCGGGTTCGGGACGGGTTCGGGACGGGTTCGGGACGGGTTCAGCCCGGTTTAAGAAACATTTGTCTACGATGGTCTCCTCACTATGACCGGCGCGCGAGCGCCTGCGAGGAAAACCGAATGCCCCCATCAGTCACAGCTCGCGCTGGCTCGTTCATCCAGGTGCTGCGCCGTGTTTTCAGGCTTGCGGCGCCTTATTTCAAGTCGGAGGAGAAGTGGCGGGCGCGGGCCATGCTGGTCGCGATCGTCGCGCTCAATCTCTTCTATGTGTACGTGGCCGTGCTCGGCAACCAGTGGTACGGGCGCTTCTACGACGCGCTGCAGAACAAGGACGTGGTGGCCTTCTGGCGCGAGGTTCGGGTGTTCGGCTGGATCGCCTTCTTCAACATTGCGGTGCAGGTGCTCAAGTTCTACATCACGCAGCTGCTGCAGCTGCGCTGGCGCACATGGATGACGCGCAGCTACATGTCGCGCTGGATGGCGGACCGCACCTTCTACCACCTCGAACTCGCGCGCTACACGAACAGGAACGGCGCGGCGCCCGACAACCCCGACCAGCGCATCCAGGAAGACATGCAGCTCTTCACCAGCGCCACGATGACGCTGTCGATGGGCCTGCTGAACGCAGTGGTCACGCTGCTGAGCTTCATCGGGCTGCTCTGGACGCTGTCGGGCAACTTCTCGTTCACCGCGGGCGGCACGACCTACCAGATCGTCGGCGCGATGGTCTGGGTGGCGCTGGGGTATTCCATCTTTGGCACCGTCATCACGCATTTCATCGGCCGTCCGCTGATCGGGCTGAACTTCAGGCAGCAGCGCTACGAGGCCGATTTCCGGCACCACCTCGTGCGGGTGCGCGAGTACAGCGAGGCCATCGCGCTGGACCATGGCGAGAAGGTCGAGCGCGGCCAGCTCGACCTGCGCTTCGGTGACGTGCTGCGCAACTACCTGCTGCTGATCAAGCAGCAGAAGAACCTCGTCACCTTCACCTCGTTCTTCGGGCAGGCGGCGGTGATCTTTCCGTTCATCGTGGCGGCTCAGCAGTACTTCGGCGGCGCGTTCCAGCTCGGCCACCTGATGCAGATCGGCTCCGCCTTCGGCAAGGTGCAGGAGTCGCTCAGCTGGTTCGTCGACAACTACAACAGCGTGGCCGAGTGGCGCGCCACCACCGACCGCCTGACCAGCTTCGACGACGGCATGGCGGCCCATGCCGCGCGCAGCGACGCCCTGGAGCGCGCGCCCTCGCAGAGCCTGCACACCGACGACCTCGCGGTCGCCCTGCCCAACGGCACCCCGCTCCTCGCAGGCGCCGCGCTTTCCGTGAAGCCCGGCGACAGCGTGCTGCTCCAGGGCCCGTCGGGCAGCGGCAAGTCGACCCTCTTCCGCTCCTTCGCCGGCATCTGGCCCTTCTCGAAGGGCAAGCTGCAGGTGCCCGAGAACGTCGCGTTCATGCCGCAGCGCCCGTACGTGCCCGATGGCAGGCTGCGCGACGCGCTGACCTACCCCAATCCGGCCGCGAACTTCAGCGACGACCAGCTGCGCCAGGCGCTGGACGACGCCCTGCTGCCCGATCTGGTGGATCGCCTCGACGACAGCGACGCCTGGAGCCAGAAGCTCTCGGGCGGCGAGCAGCAGCGGCTGGCCATCGCGCGCGTGCTGCTGAAGAAACCGGCGTGGCTCTTCGCCGACGAGGTCACCAGCGCGCTCGACGCGCAGGCCGAGAGCGTGCTCTACAAGCGCCTTTCCGACACGGTGAAGGCGGCAGGCGGCGCGATGGTGTCGATCGCGCACCGCGCGGCGGTGGGCGACTTCCACAACCAGCGCTGGACGCTCGTGCCGCAGCAAGAAGGAAAGGACGGCGGCGCGCGCTACCGCCTGAGCACCTCCGGGGGTCAGCCCGCCGCGGCGTAGCGCTCCCAGCCCTTCCTGCGCAGATCGCAGGCGGGGCATTCGCCGCAGCCGTAGCCCCAGGCGTGGCGATGCTCGCGGTCGCCGAGGTAGCAGGTGTGGGTTTCTTCCACGATGAGGTCGACCAGCGGCTTGCCGCCCAGGCGGTGCGCCAGGCTCCAGGTCTCGGCCTTGTCGATCCACATGAGCGGCGTCTCGATGACGAGGCGGCGCTCCAGCCCGAGCGAGAGCGCGAGCTGCATCGCCTTCATGGTGTCGTCGCGGCAGTCGGGGTAGCCCGAGAAGTCGGTCTCGCAGACGCCGGTGACGATCACCTGCAGCCCGCGCCGGTAGGCCAGCGCCCCCGCGAGCGTGAGAAACAGCAGGTTGCGCCCCGGCACGAAGGTGTTGGGCAGTCCGTCGGCCTGCATGGCGAAGGCGACCTCTTCCGTGAGCGACGAACCGCCCAGCTGCGCCAGCGCGGCGAGCGTGAGCACGTGGTCTTCACCCAGGCGAGGCGCCCAGTCGGGAAAGCGCTCGCGCATCTTCGCGAGGATGCTGCCGCGCACGTCGAGCTCGACGCGGTGACGCTGCCCGTAGTCGAAGCCCAGGGTTTCGACGCGCTGGTACTTCGAGAGCGCATCGGCGAGGCAGGTGGTCGAGTCCTGGCCGCCGGAGAACAGGACGAGGGCGGTGGTGTGCAGAGGCATGTCCGTGGGCGGCGGTGCGTGCCGCCGCAATCCAAAGACGCGATTTTCCGTCAGCTTGGCGCAGCTGCCGGAATTCACCGCATCCGCTAGCCGATGCGCATGAAACGCCGAAGACATTCCGGGCATTTATTTCCGAGCGATCGGCGAACTTTCATTCGGCTTTCAACTCGTCACGGCCGGGTCATCTGACGTCTTTAGATTTCATCGCCAGAAATGGTGCACGCCCGGTGCGCCGGTCTAACAACCAACCGAGGGAATCATGACCCAACGCCTCATCGCCCCAGCACTGCTGGGCGTCTCTCTCCTGCTGTCCGCCTGTGGCGGCAGCAGCAACAACAACGGCATCGTGCTGCCGTTCATCCCGCCGCCCACCAACACCACAACGCCGCCGCCCACAGCGCAGGCGCCGAAGAACGTCCTGTTCTTCCTGGGCGACGGCATGGGCATCACCACCATGACCGCCGCGCGCATCTACAAGGTCGGCGAGGACGGCGACCTCACGATGGACACGCTGCCCGAGACGGCCTTCGTCCACACCTATTCGAACGACGCCCAGGTCACCGACAGCGCTCCCTCGATGTCGGCCTACATGACCGGCGTGAAGATGAACAACGAGGTCATCTCGATGAGCGCCGAGACCAAGGCGACCGACGCCTCGGGCAAGGCCTACCACGTCAACTTCGACAGCACCTGCCCCTCGGGCAACGGCCAGGCGGTGGAAACGCTGCTCGAGCAGAGCAAGGCCAGGGGCTACGCCACCGGCGTGGTCACCACCACCCGCATCACGCACGCCACGCCCGCGGCCACGTACTCGCACGTGTGCCACCGCGACGCCGAGAACACCATCGCCGCCGCGCTCGTGCCGGGCGGCGCCGGCTACAACGGCAAGCTGGGCGACGGGGTCGACGTGTTCTTCGGCGGCGGCACCGACTACTTCACCGCCAAGGAAGACGGCGGCAAGCGCAACGACAAGCGCAATCTCATCGCCGAGCTGAAGGCCGCGAAGTACAGCTTCGCCGCGAACAAGAGCGAGTTCGACAAGCTGCCGGCCGACGGCGCCACCAAGATCGCCGGCCTCTTCACCAAGAGCCACATGGCGTACGACCTCGACCGCGACGCCACCAAGGAGCCGAGCCTGGCCGAGATGACCGGCAAGGCCATCGACGCGCTGGCCGCGCGCAAGAAGGGCTTCTTCCTGATGGTGGAGGGCGGGCGCATCGACCACGCGCTGCACGCCACCAACGCACGCCGCGCCCTGCAGGACACAGGCGCCTTCGACGACGCCATCAAGCTCGCGCTCGACAGGATGCAGGCCATCGACCCTGGCCTGAAGAACACGCTGGTGGTGGTCACGGCCGACCACGACCACACGCTGCAGCTCAACGGCTACGCCGCGCGCACCGGCAAGACAGAGGCGGGCAAGCCCGGCGTGCTGGGCCTCGTGAAGGACTACGTCGACACCAGCAAGACCAGCAAGGACGTCGATGGCAACCCCTACACCATCATCGGCTTCGGCAACGGCCCGCGCCGCCTCGCCACGCGAGGCCCGATCTCCGACGCCGAGCTGGAAAGCAAGGACTACCGGCAGGAAGCCGTGGTGCCGATGGATGCGGCCAGCGACTCCGAAACCCACGGCGGCGCTGACGTCTTCCTCGGTGCCCAGGGCCTGGGTGCCGACAACTTCTCCGGCGTGATCACCAACACCGACGTGTTCGGCCTCATCAAGAAGGCGGTCGGCCTGTGAAGGGCAGCGAGCGCTCATCGACGAACACCACCATGAACACGACGACCATGAACCGCATCACCCGCAACACCCGCCTGGCCGCCGCCCTCGTCTGCGCCGCTGCCGGCACCCTGGCCGGCAGCGCCCACGCCGCCGGCGAAGCCAGGAACGTCATCTTCTTCCTCGGCGACGGCATGGGCCCCGTCACCGTGACCGCCGCGCGCATCTACAAGGGCGAGAAGCAGCTTGCCGCCCAGCCCGGATCGCTGGTGAGCCCCGAGCGCGCCAATCTCGTCATGCAGTCGCTGCCGTACGCCGCGCGCGTGAAGACCTTCTCGCTCGACGGCCAGACCACCGACAGCGCGCCCTCCATGGCCGCGTACATGACCGGCGTGAAGATGCGCAACGAAGTCATCTCGATGTCCAGCGACACCACCGCGGTCGACGGCACCGGCAAGCAGTACATCAACGGCGAGGACACCACCTGCCCGCCCACCAACGGCAAGGCCGTCGACACGCTGCTCGAACTCGCCAAGGCCAAGGGCCGTTCGGTGGGTGCCGTCTCGACCACGCGCGTGGGCCACGCCACGCCGGCCACCACCTACTCGCACATCTGCAACCGCAACGGCTACAACACCATCGCCGAGCAGAGCGTGCCGGGCCACGCCAACTACAACCCCAAGCTGCTCGACGGCGTGGACGTGCTCCTGGGCGGCGGCCAGCGCAACTACCTGCCGGTGGCGACCAACCCCGGCAGCAAGCGCACCGACGGCGTCGACCTGGTGGCCGCGATGAAGGCCAAGGGCTACACTTACGTCGACACCGGCACCAAGCTCAAGGCCGTCGACACGGCCGCCACCGGCAAGCTGCTGGGCCTGTTCTCCCAGAGCGAGATGGCCTACGAGCTCGACCGCGTGAAGCAGAGCCTCGACCAGCCCAGCCTCTCGGAGATGACCGAGAAGGCGCTCGGCGTGCTCAGCAAGAACGACAAGGGCTTCTTCCTGATGGTGGAAGGCGGCCGCATCGACCACGCGCTGCACGGCACCAACGCCAAGCGCGCGCTCGAAGACACTCTGGCCTTCGACACCGCCATCCAGACTGCGCTCGACTTCATGAACAAGAAGGACCCTGGCCTGAAGAACACGCTGGTGGTGGTCACCGCCGACCACGACCACGCGATCGCCTTCAACGGCTATCCGAAGATCGGCAATCCGATCCTGGGCAAGGTCAACGGCTATGCCGACGGGAAGCTCGCGAAGGCGGCGGACGGCAACCCCTACACCACGCTGGTGTTCGGCAACGGCGGCCGCCCCAACGCGACGGGTTCCAGCCAGGTGAACGCGGAAGACGGCAACAAGCCGTGGATCGCCCCGGCGCGCGCAGCCTCGCGCGACGACCAGACCGCGATGGACACCACCGACGACAACTTCCTGCAGGAAGTCGGCATCAACCTCGGTTCGCCCGGCGCCGAAACCCACGGCGGCGGCGACGTGATGCTGTTCGCGGGCGGCGCGGGCTCGAAGATCTTCAAGGGCACGATGGAGAACATCAAGGTGTTCAACAAGGTCAAGGAAGCGGCCGGGCTGTGAGCAAATCCGTGGCACTGAAAACGCTGCTGGCAGCGACGGCCTTCGGGGCCTTCGCGGCCCTTCCGCCTGCAGCCACCGCCGCAGGCGATGCCGAGGCGCCCGACCAGAACCTGCGCATCCAGCACCATGTGATGACGATCGGCAAGGACGGCGTGCAGCGCGAGAGCCGCTACGCCGACCTGATGTTCCGCCGCGCCGGCACGGTGTGGATCGAGCGCGAGCTGCCGCCCGCGCTGCGCGCCGACCACGACCACGAGGCCACCGAAGGCAAGGTGCACATCGGCCACTCGCACGCCGACAACACGGCCGCCCCGCTGTGGCTGAGCCGCGACCAGGCCGGCAAGGTGCAGGTCAACATGGTGCTGCGCCAGCAGCGCAAGCTGATCGAGGTCGACAAGGCGAACTACGGCAACGTGGGCTACGGCGGCTCGTGGGCGAACGCCTACTGGCTCGTCGACCCGGCCAGCCTGCCGCGCATGAAGCCGCTGGGTGCCGCGGGCAAGGGCGTGCAGCGCTACGAGCTGCAGCAGGGCGAGAGCACGCTGCGCATCGAGTGGGACACGGTCGGCCGCTACGCGCGCAAGATCGAACAGCGCAACGAGCACGGCACCTCGCTCAACGTGATGACCGCATCGTCCATTCCCGCGCCGAAGACGCTGCCGTGGAAGGCCGCCGACTCCTACGAGCGCGGCGAATATTCCGACCTGCTCGACTGACCCGGTTCACCCCGAGGCGTCGCGCACTTCGTGTCGCTACGCCGCCCCCTTCCGGGGGCAACACCTGCGGCCCGGCGGAGCCGGTTCCGCGGCGTTTCACGAAAGGGCCTTCAGGCCCTTTTCTGTTGGCGGTTAAAGAAAGCGCTCGAGCAGCTTGCGCGAGGCCCGGTCCAGCGTCTTCACGTCGGGAATGCGGAACTGCACGCCGTGCGCACTTGCAATCAACAGCGCGCCGCCTTCGAGCCGGCGGATGTCCTCCTCGGCCTTGAGCATGAAGCTGGTCTCGCCGCGGTCGGTGCTGATGGTCCAGGTGCTGGGCACGCCGAAGCTCGACACGCCGTGCAGCTTCAGCAGCGTAGGCGCGAAGTCGCGCACCGCGAGGTCTTCCTCGAGCAATGCACGGGCCTGCGCCGGCAACTGCTCGACGCTGTCGATCCAGACCAGCTCCCGGCCCTCGCTGCCGACCAGCGAGATGCCCTGGCCGGGCGCGCTCAGCGGAAAGGCCCGCACGGGCACGATGCCCACGTGGCGCTCGCCCTGGGCATCGATCAGCACGAGGCGGCCGAAGGGGTCGCGTTCCAGTTGGAATGGGTTGCTGCTTGTCATGCGTCACCTGCCGGATGGGCCGCGTGGGTGATGGCGACCGGCGCCTGCGCGCTGGCGCGTTCGTCGGCGGCGCCTTCGCTCGCGTCGTCGTCGCCCTGGCGCAGCTGCGCCTGGTAGAGCCGCCAGTAGGCGCCCTGCTTCGCCATCAAGGCGTCGTGCGGGCCGACTTCGACCACTTCGCCACGGTCCATGACCACAAGGCGGTCCGCCTTGCGCAGCGTCGACAGGCGGTGCGCGATGGCGATGGTGGTGCGGCCCTGCACGAGGTTGTCGAGCGCCTTCTGGATTTCCTTCTCGGTCTCGGTGTCCACCGCCGAGGTCGCCTCGTCGAGGATCAGGATGCGCGGGTCGATCAGCAGCGCGCGCGCGATGCTGATGCGCTGGCGCTCGCCGCCCGACAGGCCCTGCCCGCGCTCGCCGACCAGCGAGTCGTAGCCGTGCGGCAGGCGCAGGATGAAGTCGTGCGCATGCGCGGCCCGCGCGGCGGCGACGATCTCCTCGCGCGTGGCGTCGGGCTTGCCGTAGGCGATGTTCTGGGCGATGGTGCCGAAGAAGAGGAACGGCTCCTGCAGCACCAGCCCGACGTGGCGGCGGTAGTCGGCCACGGCGAAGCGGCGGATGTCGGTGCCGTCGACCTTGATGGCGCCGTCGGTCACGTCGTAGAAGCGGCAGATCAGGTTGACCAGCGTGCTCTTGCCCGAGCCGCTGTGGCCCACGAGGCCGATCATCTCGCCGGGCTCGATGGTCAGGTCGAGGTCGTGGATGACCGCGCGCGACCCGTAGCGGAAGCCCAGCCCGCTCATCTCGATGCGGCCCTGCACGCGCTCCACTTTCACCGGATTGGCCGGTTCGGGCACGTTGCTCACGTGGTCGAGGATGTCGAAGATGCGCTTGGCGCCCGCCGCCGCCTTCTGGGTGACCGAGACGATGCGGCTCATGGAGTCGAGCCGGGTGTAGAAGCGCCCGATGTACGCGATGAAGGCGGTGAGCACACCCACCGTGATGCTGCCGCGCGCCACCTGCCAGATGCCGAAGGCCCAGACCACCAGCAGGCCGATCTCGGTGAGCAGCGACACGGTCGGCGTGAACAGCGACCAGGTGCGGTTGAGCTTGTCGTTGACCTGCAGGTTGTAGGTGTTGGCGATGCGGAAGCGCTCGGCCTCGCGGCGCTCCTGGGCGAAGGCCTTCACCACGCGGATGCCGGGGATGGTGTCGGCCAGCACGTTGGTCACCTCGGACCAGACGCGGTCGATCTTCTCGAAGCCGGTGCGCAGGCGGTCGCGCACGACGTGGATCATCCAGGCGATGAAGGGCAGCGGCACCAGCGTGACCACCGCCAGCAGCGGATTGATGGAGATCAGGATGACCGCGGTCATCACGATCATCAGCACGTCGTTGGCGAAATCGAGCGCGTGCAGCGACAGGAAGACGTTGATGCGGTCGGTCTCGGAGCCGATGCGCGCCATCAGGTCGCCGGTGCGCTTGCCGCCGAAGTAGTCCAGCGGCAGGGTCAGCAGGTGCTCGTAGGTGGTGGTGCGCAGGTCGGCGCCGATGCGCTCGGACACCAGCGCCAGCAGATAGGTTCGGGCCCAGCCCAGCCCCCAGCCGACCAGCGCCGCCAGCAGCAGGCCGCCCAGGTAGAAGCCCACGCGCATGGTGTCGATCTTCTGGCCGTTCTGGAACGGGATCAGGATGTCGTCCATCAGCGGGATGGTCAGGTACGGCGGAACCAGGGTGGCGGCCGTGGAGAGCAGCGTCAGGAAGAACCCGACGATCAGCTGCTTGCGGTACGGCTTGGCGAAACGGCCCAGGCGTAGCAGCACCCAGGTGGAGGGCGGGGTCTGGAGTTCGGTGTCGGTGGAATCGTCGCCGTCGGCGGACTCGGCGGACTCCGGTGTCTCCTTGGCGACACTACCAGCCGTTCGCTGTCCGAACAGCTTCATCAGCCGCAGCGCCGCGACCTGCCCGGCCAGGGTGTAGCGCCAGCGTGCCAGGCGGCCCGAAGCGTCCACCAGATCGAGCGTGCCGACGCCGGCATGATCGGAAACGCGCAATTCCAGGGCTTCGTCGGTTAGCGGCCACTCACGCCACTGCTCCGAGGAAGCGGCGCGGGGATCGAATGCGATCAGCCTCCGGTCAGTCAGGGCGACTATGGCGGAGGCGAAGCTAAGTTGGTCGTCGAGGTCAACCGTCAGTGTTACCAGAACGTTTTCCGCGACTGCGAGGCGGTTTTTCAGTGCTTGCGCTGATGCCGCTTCTGTTTCGCCCTCCCGGGTGCCGACTGGATCGTGATGTTGCATTGTGTTTCTTTGACTCTTGCCCGTCGCGGGCCTCTTGGACCGCGTCATGGCGCCCCAGGTCGGGCGCCGATTCTGACCGATCGCCATGGGCGCGCTTGAAGGCGCCGCGGTGCTCGGCCAAAGCACATCGAACGTTTGCATGACCCGTTTCGACGACATCCAACTGCTGCGCATCAATTATTTGCGCGGACCCAATCTCTGGACCTACCGTCCCGTGCTCGAAGTCTGGCTCGACCTGGGCCAGCTCGAAGACTACCCCTCCAACAAGATCGACGGCTTCACCGACCGCCTGACGACCCTGCTGCCGGCGCTCATCGAGCACCACTGCGGCGTCGGCGAGCGCGGCGGCTTCATCCAGCGGCTGACCGAAGGCACCTGGTCGGGGCACGTGCTGGAGCACGTCGTCATCGAACTGCTGAACCTGGCGGGCATGCCGACCGGCTTCGGCCAGACCCGCAGCACCTCGGAGCACGGCGTCTACCGCATGGTGTTCCGCGCGCGTGACGAGCAGGTCGCCCGCGTGGCGCTGGCCGAGGGCCACCGCCTGCTGATGGCGGCCATCAACAACGACCCGTTCACCGCCGCCGACGTGCAGAAGGCGGTCGATGCGGTCAAGGGCAAGGTCGAAGACTGCTACCTCGGCCCGAGCACCGCCGCCATCGTGGCCGCCGCCACCGACCGCGGCATTCCCCACATGCGGCTGAACAGCGGCAACCTCGTGCAGCTGGGCTACGGCGCCAACCAGCAGCGCATCTGGACCGCCGAGACCGACTACACCAGCGCCATCGGCGAATCCATCGCCAGCGACAAGGAGCTGACCAAGTCCCTGCTCGCGAGCTGCGGCGTGCCCGTGCCCGAAGGCCAGGTGGTCGCCGATGCCGAAGAGGCCTGGGAAGCCGCCGAGGACATCGGCCTGCCCGTGGTCGTGAAGCCTTCCGACGCCAACCACGGCCGCGGCGTCTCGCTCGAGCTGACGACCCGCGAGGAAGTCATGGCCGCCTTCGCGGTCGCCGAGCCCGAGGGCAGCGACGTGATGGTCGAGCGCTTCATCCGCGGCCACGAGCACCGCCTGCTGGTGGTGGGCGGCGAGGTGGTGGCTGCCGCGCGCGGCGAGATCATCACCGTGACCGGCGACGGCAAGTCCAGCGTACGCGAACTCATCGACAAGCAGCTCAACAGCGACCCGCGCCGCGGCGCCGAGGAAGAGTTCCCGCTCGACGTGATCCTGATCGACACCGACGCCAAGCTGCAGCTCGAACTCAAGCGCCAGGACCTGAACGCCGAAGCCGTGCCCGCGGCCGGCCGCGTGGTCACGATCCAGCGCAACGGCAACATGGCCAACGACTGCACCGACCAGGTCCATCCCGAGGTGGCGCACGCCGCCGTGCTGGCAGCCCGCGTGGTCGGCCTGGACATCGCCGGCATCGACCTCGTGGCGCAGGATATCTCGCGGCCCCTCGGCCCGCAGGGCGGCGCGATCGTCGAAGTCAACGCCGGCCCCGGCCTGCTGATGCACCTGAAGCCGGCCGTCGGCTCGCCGCGCCCGGTGGGCCGCGCGATCTGCGACCACCTGTTCCCCAACGACGCACCCGGGCGCATTCCCGTGGTCGGCGTGGCCGGCTCGCGCGACACCGCCGTGCTGGCGCGCCTGGTGGCCTGGCTCATCAACCTGGGCGGCCGCCACACCGGGCTGGCCTGCCGCGACGGCCTGTTCCTCGAACGCCGCCGCGTCGACGCGCGCGACAGCGCCAACTGGGAAGCCGGCCACCGCCTGCTGGTGAACCGCGCGGTGCAGGCCGTGGTCATCGAGAACGGCGCCGAGACCATCCTGCGCGACGGCCTCGCTTACGACCGCTGCGAAGTCGGCATCGTCACCGACCTCGAAGGCTGCGAAGCGCTGGCCGACTACGACATCACCGAGAGCGACCAGATGGTCAAGGTGCTGCGCACGCAGGTCGACGTGGTGCTGCCCGAAGGCACGGCCGTGCTCAATGCCGCCGACCCGCGCGTGGCCGGCCTGGCTCCGCTGTGCGACGGCGCAGTCATTCTGTATTCGGCCGACGCGCAGGCCCCCGCGCTCTCCGCGCACCAGAGCGCCGGCGGCAAGGCCGTGCTCGTACGGCAGGACCGCGTGGTGCTGGCCAACGGCAGCAGCGAATCGTTCCTGCCGGGCCTCGGCCGCCTGACCGTGTGGCGCGCCACGCATGCCGGCGTGAGCCTCGAGAGCCTGCTGGCCGCCGTGGCCGCGGCATGGGCCATGGGCATTCCGCTCAACCTGATCGGTGCCGGCGTCGAAGCCTTCGAGGCCGACCTGCAGGCTGCGCTGGCCTCGCTGCAGCTCTCGCAGACCCAGCCCCTCCAACCCCAATTCGCCTGAGGCTCTTCGCCTCGCCAGATAGACAGCAGCAGCTCCCGCAGCCCATGAAAGTCACCCGCACCCGAGCCCTTCGCGGGCCCAATCTCTGGAGCCGCCATACCGCCATCGAGGCGGTCGTGGCCTGCCACGGCGACGAGAACGCCATCAGCAAGCTGAGCGGTTTCGAAGACCGCCTGCGCGCACGCTTCCCGACCATCGGCGAACTGCACCCGATGGTGCTGGGCCAGCCGCTGGCGCTCGCCCACGTGCTGGAGAACGCCGCCGTCGCGCTGCAGGCCCAGGCCGGCTGCGCGGTCAACTTCGGCCACACCTCTCCCACCGTGGAAGAAGGCGTCTACCAGGTCGTGTTCCAGTACACCGAGGAGGCCGTGGGCCGCCGCGCCGCCGAGCTGGCCGAGGAGCTGATCGTCGCCGCCCAGAACGACACGCCCTTCGACGCCGAAGCCGCCATCGCAGAGCTGCGCGACCTCGACGAATCCGAGCGCCTGGGCCCGAGCACCGGCTCCATCGTCGACGCGGCGGTTGCGCGCGGCATTCCGTTCCGCCGCCTAACGCGCGGCAGCCTGGTGCAGTTCGGCTGGGGTTCGAAGCAGCGCCGCATCCAGGCTGCCGAGGTCGACAGCACCAGCGGTGTGGCCGAATCGATCGCGCAGGACAAGGAGCTGACCAAGCAGCTGCTCAACGCCGCCGGCGTGCCGGTGCCGCTGGGCCGCCCCGTGAGCAGCGCCGAAGACGGCTGGGCCGCCGCCAACGAGATCGGCCTGCCGGTCGTGGTGAAGCCGCAGGACGGCAACCAGGGCAAGGGCGTGACGGTCAACATCAACTCGCGCGAGGAGCTGTTCGCGGCCTACGAATCGGCCGCCGTCTACGGCGAGGTGATGGTCGAGAAGTTCCTGCCGGGCTTCGACTTCCGCCTGCTGGTGGTGGGCGACCGCCTCGTGGCCGCCGCACGCCGCGATCCGCCGCAGGTGATCGGCGACGGCAGCTCCACCGTTCGCCAGCTGGTCGACACGGTGAACCTCGACCCGCGCCGCGGCGAGGGCCATGCCACCTCGCTCACCAAGATCCGCCTGGACGACATCGCCATCGGCCGGCTCGAATCGCAGGGCCTCACGCCCGACAGCGTGCCCACGCTCGGCCAGCGCGTGGTGCTGCGCAACAACGCCAACCTCTCCACCGGCGGCACCGCCACCGACGTGACCGACACCGTGCACCCCGAAGTCGCGGCGCGCGCGATCGACGCGGCGCAGATGGTCGGCCTGCACATTTGCGGCGTCGACATGGTCTGCGAGAACGTGCTGCGCCCGCTCGAGGAGCAGCATGGCGGCGTGGTGGAAGTGAATGCCGCGCCCGGCCTTCGCATGCACATCTCGCCGTCGTTCGGCCGCGGCCGCGCGGTCGGCGAGGCGGTGATGGACACGCTCTTCGCCCACGGCGACGACGGCCGCATCCCCGTGGTGGCCGTCACCGGCACCAACGGCAAGACCACCACCGCGCGCCTCATCAACCACCTGCTCGCATCGAGCGGCCTGCGCACCGGCATGACCAACACCGACGGCGTGTACGTCGACGGCCGGCAGACCGACAGCGGCGACTGCAGCGGCCCCAAGAGCGCACGCAACGTGCTGATGCACCCCGACGTGGACGCGGCCGTGTTCGAGGTGGCGCGCGGCGGCATCCTGCGCGAGGGCCTGGGCTTCGACCGCTGCCAGGTGGCGGTCGTCACCAACATCGGCAGCGGCGACCATCTCGGCCTGAACTACATCACCACCGTGGAAGACCTCGCGGTGCTCAAGCGCGTGATCGTGCGCAACGTGGCGCCCGACGGCTACGCGGTGCTCAACGCGGCCGACGTCAACGTCGCCGCGATGGCCACCGGCTGCCCCGGCAACGTGATCTTCTTCACCGCCGACCGCATGCACCCTGTGATGGCCACACACCGCGCGCAGGGCAAGCGCACCGTGTACGTCGACCAGGACACGCTGGTGGCCGCCGAAGGCTCGTGGCGCGAACGCATTCCGCTGCGCGACGTGCCGATCACCCGTGGCGGCAGCATCGGCTTCCAGGTCGACAACGTGATGGCCGCCGTGGCCGCGGCCTGGGGCGTGGGCCTCGACTGGGACACCATCCGCAGCGGCCTCGCGAGCTTCATGAACGACGCGGCCGGCGTGCCCGGGCGCTTCAACGTCATGGACTACCGCGGCGCGACCGTGATCGCCGACTATGGCCACAACACCGACGCGATGCGCGCGCTGGTGTCGGCCGTGGACACCATGCCGGCGAACAAGCGCTCGGTGGTCATCAGCGGCGCGGGCGACCGGCGCGACTCCGACATCCGCGACCAGACGGCCATCCTCGGGCAGGCCTTCGACGACGTGATCCTCTACCAGGACGCGGCCCAGCGCGGCCGCGCCGACGGCGAGGTCATGGCGCTGCTGCGCCAGGGCCTGCAGGGCGCGGCCCGCACGCGCTACATCGACGAGATCCGCGGCGAGTTCGTGGCCATCGACGCCGCGCTGGCCCGCCTGCAGCCGGGCGACCTCTCGCTGATCCTGGTTGACCAGGTCGAGGAGGCACTCGCCCACCTGGCCCAGCGGATCGCGGCGGGCTAGGAAGCTCGCCCCAGGCTTCGCGCACTTCGTGTCGCGCGCGCCTTCCCCCTCCCGGGGGCGGCGTCTGCGTCCCGGCAAGGCAGATTGCGCGACGCCCTGTTTGAAGGCCCGTCCACTGCCGGACATGTCCGACACGCAAGGGCGAGTCCGGCTCGGTGGGCGGCGTGCGGCTGTCCCACAGACTCCGAACCCATGCCGGCAGCACACTGAGGCTCCTGTCACGCACCTCTAGCAGGGCGTGCCCACCAAGGAGCCTGCATGAAAAAAACCCTACGTTCCGTTCTCTCCGCCACGGCCATTTGCGCAGCCGGCGGCTTCATCGTCTTCGGCGCGCAGACGGCCGGTGCACAGGCGCCCGGCACCGAAACCCGCATGCAGAAGGAGCGAGCCACCTGCGACGGCGTACAGCAAGATCGCGCTGCATGCCTGCGCGAAGCCGGCGCGGCCCGCCAGGAAGCCTCGCGCGGCGGCCTCACCAGCCCCAGCCCTGCCCGGGAACAGGTCAATTCACTTGCTCGCTGCAGCGAACTGCCCGCCGCCGAGCAGCCCGACTGCGAGGCCCGCATCAAGGGCGGCCCGCGCACCACCACCGAAGGCAGCGTGATGGGCGGCGGTGTGATCCGCGAGACCGTGACGCCGCTTCCGCCGCAACCCGCCCCGGCGCGTTGATACGTGGATACAAGCGGCCGGGTCGATCGTGTGAACCCGGGCCGCTTCGCACAGTCCAACTTCTCCCTGGTCAACCAGCTCACCTCAAGGAGTCATCCATGAAAAGCAACAAGCGTTCGATGCTCTTCACCATGCTCGCCGTCGGGGCACTGACAGTCTCAGTGGCCGCCTCGGCTGCGCCGCCCAAGCGCGGAGAGTCTTACAGCACCTACCAGCAGGAACTCGCCGTCTGCGGCCACAACCAGCAGGACCGCGCAGCATGCATCCGCGAAGCCGGCGCCGCACGCCAGGCCGCTGCACAGGGCGGTCTGACCAGCGCACCCGACTACCGCGCCAATGCGCTCGCGCGCTGCGCCCTTCAGCAGCCCGCCGACCGCCCTGCCTGCGAGGCACGCGTGCTCGGCAGCATGGGCAACACCACGGCCAGCGTCGATGGCAGCGTGATGGGCGGCGGCGTGATCCGCGAGTCGGTCACCACCACCGTGATGCCCGCGCCAGCGCCCATGATGGAACCGCGGCCGATGCCCATGCCCCGACCGATGCCGGCTCCAATGCGCTGACCTGACAGCTTTTCCATGCGAGGGGCATCGCCATTTCCCCGGGGATGGCGATGCCCCTACTGTCATATTTCTGTCACAAAAGCCTGAGATGTGCTAGCTATAGTTCCCGGTCCCTGCCCACCAAGGAACTCTTTTTCATGAATGCCATCAAGGTCGCTCGCCGATTCATCGAAACGGACCCGGCCAACGAATCGGCCAAGATCCTGGCCCAGCTCGTGCTGGCCCTGGAGTCCGAACGAAGCTTCGAACTCATCACCCTCTACGAGCTCGACTACAAGAGCTTTCAGCTTGCGATGGACATCCTGAAGGAGTGGCGCCTCGACCGCTACTACGCCAGCAAGTCCAAGCTGTTCGACCTGTCGCTGCAGGTCAGCGAACTCGAAGAGAACGCGAAAGGCGCCAAAGGCGCGAACACCAGCGAAGCCGAGGCCTGAGCGGCCTTCGCCCTCTCTTTCGGTTTCTCTTCATGCAGCGCGGCCGTGCCGTCGCGCTGCTCCTCCCCTCTCTTCCTCGCTACTTCCCCCAGCGCAGCACCAACGGATCGAGCCGCTTCGCGGTCTCGATCAGGCCAGCGCGCGTGTCGGGGTGCATGGCCGGCAGCGGATGCCGCGGCGCCTCGCAGGCGATCACACCGCCCTCCTTCATCAGCGACTTGCACGCCAGCAGACCGGCCTGGCGGTTCTCGTAGTTGATGAGCGGCAGCCACTGCTGGTAGAGCGCGAAGGCCTTGTCGCGGTCGCCGGCGCGGTGCGCCTCGATGATCGGTCGGATGCCGTCCGGATAGCCTCCCCCCGTCATCGATCCCGTGGCACCGGCATCGAGGTCGGGCATCAGCGTGATGGCTTCCTCGCCGTCCCACGGCCCTTCGATGGCATCGCCGCCGAGGCGGATCAGCTCCCGCAGCTTCGACGCGGCACCGGGCGTCTCGATCTTGAAGTACGCCACCTGCTCGATCTCCTTCGCCATGCGCGCAAGGAACGGAGCCGACAGCACCGTGCCGCTGGCCGGCGCGTCCTGGATCATGATCGGGATGCCCACCGCGTCCGACAGCCGCGCATAGAACTCGTAGATCTGCGGTTCGGGCACGCGGAAGGTCGCGCCGTGATAGGGCGGCATCACCATCAGCATCGCGGCGCCCATGTCCTGCGCGCGGCGGCTGCGTTCGGCGCAGACTTTGGTGCTGTAGTGCGTGGTGGTCACGATCACCGGCACGCGGCCCTTCACGTGTTCGAGGATGGTGCGGGTGAGCACCTCGCGCTCCTCGTCCGACAGCACGAACTGCTCCGAGAAGTTCGCCAGGATGCACAGCCCGTCGGAGCCCGCGTCGATCATGAAGTCGACGCAGCGCTTCTGGCTTTCGAGATCGAGCGCGCCCTGTTCGGTGAAGGTGGTGGGCACCACCGGGAAGATGCCGCGGTATCTGGGGGTCATGGTGTCGGGGGATGGATCAGTGTGAATGACGGGGAACGGCCGCGCCGCGGCAGCCGACCAGGAAGTCGAAGTCGCAGCCTTCGTCTGCCTGCAGCACGTGGTTGACGTAGAGCTTCTGGTAGCCGCCGCCGCGCGTGCTCATCGGCTGCTTGTCGGACGCGGTGAGCGAAGCCAGGCGCGAAGCGAGCTCCTCGTCGCTGATGTCGAGGTGCAGGCGGCCGGCATCGCAGTCGAGCTCGATCCAGTCGCCGTCGCGCACCGCCGCCAGCGGCCCGCCGTCGGCCGCCTCGGGCGCGACGTGCAGCACCACGGTGCCGTAGGCCGTGCCGCTCATGCGCGCGTCGGAGATGCGCACCATGTCCTTGATGCCCTGGCGCAGCAGCTTCGGCGGCAGCCCCATGTTGCCGACCTCGGCCATGCCGGGGTAGCCCTTGGGGCCGCAGTTCTTGAGCACCAGCACGCAGCTCGCGTCGACGTCGAGGTCTTCGTCGACGATGCGCTCCTTGTAGTGCTCCAGGTTCTCGAACACCACCGCTCGGCCGCGGTGCTTCAGCAGCTCCGGCGAGGCCGCCGAGGGCTTGAGCACCGCGCCGCGGGGCGACAGGTTGCCGCGCAGGATGCGGATGCCGCCGTCGGCGATCAGCGGCCTGTCGAGCGGACGGATCACCTCGTCGTCGAGGCTGGGCGCATCGCGCACGTTGTCCCAGAGCGACTGGCCGTTCACCGTGAGCGCGCCGGGGTGCGGCAGCAGGCCGGCCTCGCCCAGGCGGCGCAGCACCGCGGGCAGGCCGCCCGCGTAATAGAACTCCTCCATCAGGAAGCGGCCCGAGGGCATCAGGTCGACGATGGTCGGCGTGTGGCTGCCGATGCGCGTCCAGTCCTCCAGTTCCAGATCGACGCCGATGCGCCCGGCGATCGCCTTCAGGTGGATCACCGCGTTGGTCGATCCGCCGATGGCCGCATTCACGCGGATCGCGTTCTCGAAGGCCTCGCGCGTGAGTATCTTCGACAGCGTGAGCCCCTCCTTCGCCATCTCCACCGCGCGCATGCCCGACATCTGCGCGAGCACGTAGCGGCGCGCATCGACCGCGGGAATCGCCGCGTTGTGCGGCAGCGAGGCGCCCAGCGCCTCGGCCATGCAGGCCATGGTCGAGGCCGTGCCCATGGTGTTGCAGGTGCCCGCCGAGCGCGACATGCCGCCTTCGGCCGAGAGGAACTGGTGCAGGTTGATCTCGCCCGCCTTCAGCGATTCGTGCAGCTGCCACACGGCCGTGCCGGAGCCGATGTTCTTGCCCTCGAGCTTGCCGTTGAGCATCGGCCCGCCGGTGACCACGATGGCCGGGATGTCGCAGCTTGCGGCGCCCATCAGGAGCGCGGGTGTGGTCTTGTCGCAGCCGGTGAGCAGCACCACCGCATCGACCGGGTTGCCGCGGATGGCCTCTTCCACATCCATGCTCGCGAGGTTGCGCGTGAGCATCGCGGTGGGCCGCAGGTTCGATTCGCCGTTGGAGAACACAGGGAACTCCACCGGGAAGCCGCCGGCTTCCGAGATGCCGCGCTTCACGTGCTCGGCGATCTTGCGGAAGTGTGCGTTGCAGGGCGTGAGCTCCGACCAGGTGTTGCAGATGCCGATGATCGGGCGGCCATCGAATTCATGGTCCGGGATGCCCTGGTTCTTCATCCAGCTTCGGTACATGAAGCCGTTCTTGTCGGCCGAGCCGAACCATTCGGTCGAGCGCAGTTTCTTCGGAGGGGTGTCCGGCATGCGAGTTGTCCTGAGGGGAGAGAGAGGGGAGAAAAAAGGAGGTCAGCGCCGCGGTGCGCGCGATGTGAAGAAGCGCTGCAGCAGGCAGAACACGAACAGCAGCGCGCCGACGACGATGCGCGTCCACCACGAGCTCAGCGTGCCGTCGAAGGAGATGAGCGTCTGGATGATGCCCAGCATCAGCACGCCGAAGAGCGTGCCCGCCACGTAGCCCACGCCGCCGGTCAGCAGCGTGCCGCCGATCACCACCGCCGCGATCGCGTCGAGCTCCAGCCCGACCGCATGCAGGCCGTAGCCCGAGAGCATGTAGAAGGTGAAGATCACGCCCGCCAGCGCCGAGCAGAAGCCCGAGAGCGTGTACACGCCGATCAGGGTGCGGCGCACCGGCAGCCCCATCAGCACGGCCGACTGCTCGCTGCCGCCGATGGCATACACCGCACGCCCGAACGGGGTGCAGTGCGCAAGAAAGATCGCCGCCAGCAGCACCGCGATGGCGATCACCGCGCTGATCGACACCGAGGCCTCGCCCCACACCGGAATGCGGATCTGCGAGACCTCGGAGTAGAACTCGTTGGTGATGCTGATCGAGTCGATGCTGATGAGGTAGCAAAGCCCCCGCGCCAGGAACATGCCCGCCAGCGTGACGATGAAGGGCTGCAGCCTGAAGCGTTCGATGAGCACCCCCATGAAGGCGCCGAATGCCGTGCCCATGACGAGCACCAGCGGAATCACGATGGCCGGGCTCCAGCCGTGCTTCTCCACCAGGGAGGCCGACACCATGGTGGTGAGCGCGATCACCGAGCCCACCGAGAGGTCGATGCCGCCCGAGAGGATCACGAAGGTCATGCCCACCGCCACGACGATGAGGAAGGCGTTGTCGATCAGCAGGTTGAGGAACACCTGCGCCGAGAAGAAGCCGTCGTAGAACACCGAGCCCAGCGTCGCCACCAGCACGAACAGCGAGATGGTCGCCGCCAGCGGCAGGTATTTCGGATTGAGCCCCCTGCTCCCTCTGCCGCGCCTTCCGTCTGCGGAAGCGGGCTGGGCCGGGCGTGCAGTCTCGATCACCGCGCTCATGCCTTCGCTCCTTCATGCGCCGGCCGCTGCACCAGCGTGCGCACCTGCGACCTGAACTCCGGCGACTGCAGCAGCATTACCACGAACACCACGCCCGCCTTCACCACCAGGTTGATCTCCGGCGGCACGCCCAGCGAGTAGATCGCGTAGGTCAGCGTCTGGATGATGAGCGCGCCGATCACGCTGCCCACGAGGCTGAAGCGTCCGCCGGTGAGCGCGGTGCCGCCCAGCGTCACCGCCAGGATCGCGTCGAGCTCGATGAGCTGGCCCGCGTTGTTGCCGTCCGCGCTCTTGACGTTGGAGCTGATGAGCAAGCCCGCCACGCCCGCGCAGGCGCCGCAGAACGCATAGGCGCCGACGATCAGCCGCCGTGCCTGCACGCCCGCCACGCGCGCCGCCGTCGGGTTGATGCCCACCGCCTGGATGAAGAGCCCCAGCGCCGTGCGCGTGATGGCCAGGTACAGCAGCACGAACACGGCCGCCACGATGAACAGCGAGAACGGCAGCCCCAGCAGGTAGCCGCTGCCGAGGAAGAAGAAGGGCTTGTAGTAGATGGTGATGATCTGCCCGTCGGCGATCAGCTGCGCGATGCCGCGCCCCGCCACCATCAGGATCAGCGTCGCGATGATGGGCTGCATGCCCACCTTCGCCACCAGCAGGCCGTTCCACAGCCCGCACACCAGCGCGATGCCGATGGCCGCGAGGATCGCGAGCGGCATCGGAAAGCGGCTCGTGTCGCTGGAAACCGAGCCGCCGATCATCCAGGCCGCGAGCGCCGCCGCGATGGCCACCACGGCGCCCACCGAGATGTCGATGCCGCGGGTGGCGATCACCAGGGTCATGCCGAGCGACACCAGCACCAGCGGCGCGGCGCGGTTGAGGATGTCGACGAGGCTGCCGTAGAGATGGCCTTCGCGCCATTCGAGGTGCAGGAAGCTGGCGTTGAAGGCGGTGTTCACCGCCAGCAGGAGCAGCAGCGTGACGAGTGGCCACGCGAGGCGATGGCGCATCGCAGCCGCCAGGCGATTGTCTTCGGCGTTGGTCATGAGAGTTGCTCCACCGAGGCGGTCTTGCCCCCTCTCCCGCTTGCGGGAGAGGGTTGGGGTGAGGGTGTGGCCTGAACCGGAGTACCTTGCTTTTCGAAAGCCGATGCCCTCACCCTAGCCCTCTCCCGCAAGCGGGAGAGGGGACAACACGAAAACAGGGTCGCCATCACGTCGCCGCAATCATTTCGTACACCTCATCCTCGGTCGAGCCGCCCGGCAGCTCGCCCACCTTCTTCCTGTCGCGCAGCACCACGATGCGATGCGCCACGCGCACCACCTCGCTCATCTCCGAGGAAATGAAGATCACCGCCATGCCGGCCTTCGCCAGCCGCAGGATCTCTTCCATGATCTCCTGCTTGGCCGCCACGTCGATGCCCCGCGTGGGCTCGTCGAGGATCAGCAGGCGCGGCTCGGTCGCGAGCCAGCGCGCGATCACGGCCTTCTGCTGGTTGCCGCCAGAGAGCAGCCCGATCGGCGTCTCGACGCTCGCGGTCTTGATGCCGAGCGACGCGACGAACTTCTCCGCCATCGCCGTCTGCTCCGCATGCGAGAGAAAGCGCCTCGTGCCCAGCCGTGCCTGCAGCGCCAGCGCGATGTTCTCGCGCACCGACAGCTCGGCGACGATGCCGTCCGTCTTGCGCTCCTCGGGGCACAGTGCCAGCCCTTCGCGGATCGCATCGGCCGGGTTCGAGAAGCTGAGGCTGCGGCCGTCGACCTTGAGCACGCCGCGGTCCGGCGTCTCCAGCCCGAACAGCAGCCGTGCGAGCTCGGTGCGGCCGGCGCCGAGCAGTCCCGCGATGCCGACGACCTCGCCCGCGCGCACGCGCAGGTCGGTCGCCTGCAGCTGGCCCGCCTGCCCCAGGCCCTCGATCTGGAGCAGCGCGGGGGCGGCCTCGTCGAACGAAGGCAGCGCGGCCGGCCTCGCCGACTGCGCAGCGAGCTCGCGCCCGAGCATCGCGGCGATCAGCGCCTGCGGCCCGAGATCGGCCGCCTTCCACTCGCCGATCCATGCGCCGTTGCGCAGCACGGTGATGCGGTCCGACACCGCGTACATCTGGTTGAGGAAGTGCGTCACGAAGACGATGGCCAACCCCTCGGCGCGCAGCCGCCGCAGCACGTCGAAGAGCTTCTCGACCTCGTCGTCGTCGAGGCTGGAAGTAGGCTCGTCGAGGATCAGCACCTTCGACGACACGCCCAGCGCCCGCGCGATGGCCACCATCTGCTGCACCGCCACCGAGTAGCTCGACAGCAGCCGGGTCACGTCGATGTCGAGCCCGATGCGCGCCAGCAGCTCCTCGGCGCGCCGGTTCACCGCGGCCCAGTCGATGCGGAAGCCCTGCGCCGCGCCCTTGCGCGGATAGCGCCCGGCGAACACGTTCTCCGCCACCGAAAGGTTCGGGCACAGGTTCACTTCCTGGTAGACGGTGCTGATGCCCAGCTTCTGCGCCTCCAGCGGCGAATGCGCGCGGATCGGCTTGCCTTCGAGCAGCATCTCGCCGCCGCTGGACGGCAGCACGCCCGTGAGCACCTTGATCAGCGTCGACTTGCCCGCGCCGTTCTGCCCCATGAGCGCGTGGATCTCGCCCGGATAAAGATCGAGCCGGACGTCGCGCAGCACCGGGATGCCGCCGAACTGCTTGTGGATGCCCCTGAGCTGGAGAACGGGGCTGGCGCTTGCGTCTGCCATGTGCCGTGCTTCACTTGTTCTTGTTGTAGACGTCGATGAACACCGCGGCCAGCAGCACCAGTCCCTTGATGACCTGCTGGTAGTCGATGCCGATGCCCAGGATCGACATGCCGTTGTTCATCACGCCCATGATGAAGGCGCCGATCACCGCCCCCATCACCTTGCCCACCCCGCCCGAAGCGGAGGCGCCGCCGATGAAGCAGGCCGCGATCACGTCGAGCTCGAAGCCCAGGCCGGCCTTGGGCGTGGCGGTGTTGAGCCGCGCCGCGAACACGAGGCCCGCCAGCGCCGCGAGAGCACCCATGTTCACGAAGGTGAGGAACGCGAGCCGCTGCGTCTTCACGCCAGACAGGCGCGCCGCCTTCTCGTTGCCGCCCAGCGCGTAGATGCGCCGGCCGACGGTGGTGCGGTTGGTGACGAAGTCGTACACCACGATAAGCACCGCCATCACGATCAGCACGTTGGGCAGGCCCTTGTAGGTCGACAGCAGGTAGCTGAAGAACAGGATGATGGCCGCGAAGAACAGGTTCTTCACCAGGAAGAAGGCGTAGGGCTCCTGCTCCATGCCGTGCGCCGCCAGCTTGGCGCGCCCGCGCATCTTGAAGAACACCAGCGCCACGGCGGCCAGCGCGCCCACGATCAGCGAGGTGGTGCGGAAGGTGTCGCCGCCCAGCGGGTCGGGAATGAAGCCCGAGCTCAGCCGCTGGAATTCCACCGGGAACGGCCCCACCGACTGCCCCGCCAGCAGCGCCAGCGTCAGCCCCTTGAACACCAGCATGCCCGCGAGCGTGACGATGAACGACGGGATCTTGCGGAAGGCCACGAACCAGCCCTGCGCCGCGCCGATGACCGCGCCCGCGAGGATGCTCACCAGCGCCGTCGGCACGAAATGCCAGTCGTACTCCACCATCAGCACCGCGGCCAGCGCGCCGATGAAGCCGCACACCGAGCCCACCGACAGGTCGATGTGCCCCGCCACGATCACCAGCAGCATGCCCAGCGCCATGATGACCACGTAGCTGTTCTGCAGCAGCAGGTTGGTGAGGTTGAGCGGCCGCAGCAGCGTGCCGTCGGTCAGCACCTGGAACAGCACCATGATCGCGACCAGCGAGATCAGCATGCCGTACTCGCGCAGGTTGTTCTTCAGGAACCCCGCGTGCAGCCGCACCGCAGCCCCTTCCTGCGCCGGCACTGCCGGCTTCGCCACGTTGACTTCAGGATGCGACATGGACGGAACTCCCTGAACTCACGATGGCATGCATGATGCGCTCCTGCGAGGCTTCTGCAGCCGGAAACTCGGCGACGAAGCGCCCCTCGTTCATCACGTAGATGCGGTCGCACATGCCGAGCAACTCCGGCAGTTCGGAAGAAATCATGAGAATGCCCTTGCCCTCGCTGGCAAGCCTGTCGATGATGGTGTAGATCTCGTACTTGGCGCCCACGTCGATGCCGCGCGTGGGCTCGTCGAGGATCAGCAGTTCGGGCTTCGTGAAGAGCCACTTGCTCAGCACCACCTTCTGCTGGTTGCCGCCCGAGAGGTTGACCACCAGCTGCTCGATGCCCGAGCAGCGGATGTTGAGCGCCTTGCGGTACTCGTTGGCCACCTTGAACTCGCGCCCGTGGTCGATCACCGATCTGTCGGCGATCGCATCGAGGTTCGCGAGGCTGATGTTCTTGCGGATGTCTTCCTCCAGCACCAGCCCGAGGCCCTTGCGGTCTTCGGTGACGTAGGCGATGCCATGGTCGATGGCCTTGCGCACCGTGCTCACGTCCACCGGCTTGCCGTGCATGAACACAGAGCCGCTGATGCGCTGGCCGTAGGAGCGGCCGAAGATGCTCATCGCCAGCTCGGTTCGGCCCGCGCCCATGAGGCCCGCGATGCCGACGATCTCGCCCTGGCGCACGTTCAGGCTCACGCCCTTGATCTGCTCGCGGTCGGCGTGCAGCGCGTGGTGCACGCGCCAGTCGCGCACCTCGAACACGGTGCTGCCGATCTTCGGGTCGCGCTGCGGATAGCGGTGCGCCATGTCGCGTCCCACCATGCCGCGGATGATGCGGTCCTCGCTGATCGGCTGGCCACTGCAGTCCATGGTCTCCACGGTCGCGCCGTCGCGCAGCACGGTGATGGCGTCGGCCACCTTGGCAATCTCGTTGAGCTTGTGCGAGATGAGGATCGACGCGATGCCCTGGCGCTTGAGCTCCAGCAGCAGCATCAGCAGCGCGTCGCTGTCGTTCTCGTTGAGGCTGGCGGTGGGCTCGTCGAGGATCAGCAGCTTCACCTCCTTGGCCAGCGCCTTCGCGATCTCGACGAGCTGCTGCTTGCCCACGCCCAGGTCGGTCACCAGCGTGGTGGGCAGCTCCTTCAGGCCCACCTTGGCGAGCAGATCGCGCGTCTTCGCATAGGCGGCGAACCAGTCGATCACGCCGGCGCCGTTGGCAAGCTCGTTGCCGAGGAAGATGTTCTCGGCGATGGACAGCAGCGGCACCAGCGCCAGCTCCTGGTGGATGATGATGATGCCGAGCTTCTCGCTGTCGGCGATGCCCCTGAAGCGGCGCTCCTCGCCCTCGAAGAAGATCTCGCCGGTGTAGGAGTCGCACGGGTAGACGCCGCTCAATACCTTCATGAGCGTCGACTTGCCCGCGCCGTTCTCCCCGACCACCGCGTGGATCTCCCCCGCGCGCACGCTGAGGTTGACGTTGCTCAGCGCCTTCACGCCGGGAAACGTCTTCGTGATGCCGCGCATCTCCAGGATGGCGGCATCGGCAGTGCGACCGTGCACGCTCACTTGATCTGGCTTTCCTTGTAGTAGCCGCTGTCGACCAGCACCTGCTTCCAGTTCGACGCATCCACGCTCACGGGCTTGAGCAGGTACGAGGGCACGACCTTGATGCCGTTGTTGTAGGTCTTGGTGTCGTTCACCTCGGGCGTCTTGCCCGAGAGCATCGCGTCCACCATCGCCACCGTCACCTTGGCCAGTTCGCGCGTGTCCTTGAATACGGTGGAAGTCTGCTCCTTGCGCAGGATCGACTTGATCGAAGGAATCTCGGCGTCCTGCCCCGTGACCACCGGCATCGGCTGCGAGGCCGAGCCGTAGCCCACGCCCTTGAGCGACGACAGGATGCCGATCGAAAGCCCGTCGTACGGAGACAGCACCGCATCGACTCGGTCCTTTGTGTAGAAGGCCGACAGCAGGTTGTCCATGCGCGCCTGCGCCACGGCGCCGTCCCAGCGCAGCGTGCCGACCTTGTCCATGCCCATCTGCTTGCTGCGCACCACCAGCTTGCCGCTCTTGATGTAGGGGTCGAGCACCGACATCGCACCGTTGTAGAAGAAGAAGGCGTTGTTGTCGTCGGGCGAGCCGCCGAAGAGCTCGATGTTGAACGGACCCTTGCCGCCCTTCAGGTCGAGCGACTTCTCGATCGACTGCGCCTGCAGCACACCCACCTGGAAGTTGTCGAAGGTGGCGTAGTAGTCGACGTTCTTCGAGCCCTTGATGAGCCGGTCGTAGGCGATGACCTTCACGCCCTTGTCGGCCGCCTTCTGCAGCACGTCCGACAGCGTGGTCCCGTCGATGGCGGCGATGACCAGCACCTTCGAGCCCTTGGTCACCATGTTCTCGATCTGCGCGAGCTGGTTGGGGATGTCGTCTTCGGCGTACTGCAGGTCGGTCTTGTAGCCCTTGTCCTTGAAGTACTTGACCATGTTGGCGCCGTCCGCGATCCATCGCGCCGACGACTTGGTGGGCATGGAAATGGCGATCAGGCCCTTGTCCTGCGCGCTGGCCAGCGGCGAGAAGCCGACGATGGCCAGTGCGACGCCTGCGAGCGATGCCTTGAGGAAGTTGCGTTTCATGTTCGATCCGTTTTTTTCGATGGGTGCTGTATCTTTTCCAGGAACACCGCGGAACCGGCTTCGCCGGGCCGCAGGTGTTGCCCCCGGCGAGGGGGTTGGCGAAGCGGACACGAAGTGCCGCGCAGCCTGGGGGAGTACTCAATACTTCCGGTTGGGAAACTCTTTGGCTGCGACTTCCATGGGGAAGATGCTCTCGACCGTCACGATGCGCTTGGGCAGCGTCTTGCCGTCCTTGATGTCCTTCACCGCCTGCATCAGCTGCGGGCCGAGCAGCGGGCTGCACTCCACCGACACGTTGAGCTTGCCGGCGATCATGGCCTCGAAGGCGCCCTTCACGCCGTCGATGGAGATGATCACGATGTCCTTCGCGGGCTTCAGGCCGGCTTCCTCGATGGCCTGGATGGCGCCGATGGCCATGTCGTCGTTGTGCGCGTAGAGCACGTTGATCTTCTTGCCCTCGGCCTTCAGGAAGGCCTCCATCACCTCCTTGCCCTTGGCGCGCGTGAAGTCGCCGGTCTGCGAGCGGATGATCTTGAACTTCGGGTCGGCCTTGATGATTTCCTCGAAGCCCTTCTTGCGGTCGATGGCCGGTGCCGAGCCCACGGTGCCCTGCAGCTCGACGATGTTCACGTCGCCCTTCTGGTCCTTCATCTTCTCCACCAGCCAGCGGCCGGCCTTGCGGCCTTCCTCGGTGAAGTCGGAGCCCATGAAGGTCACGTAGAGCGAGTCGTCCTTGGTGTTGACGGAGCGGTCGGTCAGCACCACCGGGATCTTCGCGGCCTTGGCCTCGCGCAGCACGGTCTCCCAGCCCGACTCGACCACCGGCGAGAAGGCGATCACGTCCACCTTCTGGGCGATGTACGAGCGGATGGCCTTGATCTGGTTCTCCTGCTTCTGCTGCGCGTCGGAGAACTTGAGCTCGATGCCGGCGTCCTTGGCGGACGACTTGATCGACTCGGTGTTGGCGGTGCGCCATTCGCTCTCGGCGCCCACCTGCGCGAAGCCGAGCACCAGCTTCTTCTGCGCGAGCACGGAAGCGGGCAGCAGTCCGCCGAGCGCGGCGGCAGCCAGGGCGGTGTTGAGGGTGCGGCGATTCATGGTCATGGGAATGTCTCCTTCTTGATGTTTCCGAGGATTTGCCTGTCGGCGTTGGCTGTTGACGTACTGAAACCCCATCCGGCTCAGGCCAGCATGTAGCCGGTCTTGACCGTCGTGTAGAACTCCGCGGCGTGGCGCCCTTGTTCGCGCGGCCCGTAGCCCGACCCCTTGCGGCCGCCGAAGGGCACGTGGAAGTCCACCCCCGCGGTCGGCAGATTGACCATCGTCATGCCGACCACGGCATGGCGCCTGAAATGCATCGCGTGCTTCAGCGAATTGGTGCAGATGCCGGCGCACAGGCCGAATGGCGTGTCGTTGCACAGCGAGAGCGCCTCGTCGTAGTCGTCGGCGCGCAGCACGCAGGCCAGCGGGCCGAAGATCTCCTCGCGCGCGATGCGGTGCGAGGGCTTCGCGAGGAAGAGCGCGGGGCTCATGTAGTGACCGGTGGTGGCGCGCTCCAGCGCCTCGCCGCCCCACACGTGCTCGGCGCCCTCTTCGCGTGCGGTGTCGACCCAGGCGAGGTCCTGCGCGAGGCGCTCTTCGTCGACCACGGGGCCGATGTCGACGCCGCGCTCCAGCGCGTGGCCGATCTTGAGCGTCTTCAGCCGCTGGCGCAGCTTCGCCACGAAGGCGTCGTGCACCGCCGACTCGACGATGAGCCGGCTCGAGGCCGTGCAGCGCTGGCCGGCGGAGAAATACGCGCCCTGCACCGCGCAATCGACGGCGCGGTCGAGGTCGGCATCGGCCAGCACCACCAGCGCGTTCTTGCCGCCGGTCTCCAGCTGCACCTTGGCCCGGCGAGCGGCCGCAGCCTGCAGGATGCGCTCGCCGTTGGCCATGGAGCCCGTGAAGCTCAAAGCATCGACCAGCGGGCTGTCGACCAGCGCCTGCCCCGCTTCGCGGCCGCTGCCCATCACCAGGTTGAATGCGCCGGCCGGCAACGCGGCGCGGCTGATGATCTCGGCCAGCGCCCAGCCGCAGCCCGACACCAGTTCGGCCGGCTTGAACACCACGCTGTTGCCGTGGGCCAGCGCGGGCGCGATCTTCCATGCGGGCACCACGAAGGGCGAGTTCCACGGGGTGATGAGGCCCACCACGCCCACCGGCTCGCGCGTGACGTCGACCTGCACCCCCGCGCGAACCGAGGCCACGTTCTCGCCGCCACCGCCGCGCAGTGCTTCTCCGGCGAAGAACTTGAAGATCTGGCCGGCGCGGGCCACCTCGGCCACCGCCTCCGTCAGCGTCTTGCCCTCCTCGCGCGCCAGCAGCATGCCCAGGTCGTCCTTGCGCGCGAGCAGCTCGGTGCCGATGCGGTCGAGCACGTCGGCGCGCCGCTGCGGCGTGCTGTGGCTCCAGTGGGGAAAGGCCTCGGTGGCGGCGCGGATGGCCGCCTCCGCCTGGCGGCGATCAGCACGTGCGTACTCGGCCACCACCTCGCTGGTGTCCGAGGGATTGGCGCTCACACCGGTGGTCGCGCTGGTTTCCCAGCGGCCGTTGATGTACTGCCGCACGTTCTGATGAAGCTCGCCGTGGATCACCGCAGGCCTGGACCTTGTCTCTTTTGTTATTGGAGTGTCCGAAGTCTAGGAACAGATTTGATATCGATCCAATCGTTTTTTGAGCAAAATAGATATCGATCGCCGGATTCTGGAAAACCCGATCAGTCCTTTGTTTGAACAAGAGCTTCGGAGACATGACCAACTACAACCACTGGTTCATCCGCGCCCGCCTCAAGACCCGCCAGCTGCTGCTGCTCGTGGCGCTGTCGGAAGAGGGCAACATTCATCGCGCGGCGCAGGTGCTCAACATGACGCAGCCCGCGGCCTCCAAACTGCTGAAAGACCTGGAGGACGTGCTGGAGGTGCCGCTGTTCGAACGCCTGCCGCGCGGCATGCGCCCGACCTGGTACGGCGAGACCATGATCCGCCACGCCCGCGTGGCCCTCGCGAGCCTGAACCAGGCGCACGACGAGCTCACCGCGCTCAAGGCCGGCCGCTTCGGCCAGGTGAGCGTGGGCGCCATCACCGCGCCCGGCCTCACGCTGATGCCGCCGGCCGTGGCGATGGTGAAGCGCGAGCACCCCGACCTGCGCGTCTCGCTGGAGATCGAGACCAGCCCGGTGCTGATCGAGCGGCTGGAGCAGGGCAAGCTCGACATCCTGGTGGCGCGCCTTTTCGCCGAGCACGACAAGTCGCAGCTGCGCTACGAGGCACTCAGCGAGGAGCCCGTGTGCGCGCTGGTGCGCCCCGGCCATCCGCTGCTGGGCGTGAGCGGCCTCACGCTGCGCGACGTGGTGGGCGCCGGCTGGATCGTGCCGCCCGCAGGCAGCGTGCTGCGCCACCGCTTCGAGCTCATGTTCCAGGAGGAAGGCCTCGCTCCGCCCACCAACACCATCGAGAGCCCGGCACTGCTCTTCATCACGCGCATGCTGCAGCAGAGCGACATGGTGGCGGTGCTCGCGACCGACGTGGCGCGCTACTACGCCTCGCACGGCATCGTGTCGCTGCTGCCGCTGGACATGCCCTGCCACATGGACGCCTTCGGCATCATCACGCGCACCGACCGGCTTCTGTCGCCGGCGGCGAAGGTGATGATGAAGGCGCTGAAGACGGCGAGCGTCAGCGTCTACGGACGCAAGCTGGAGATGGAGATCGACTGATCTCCGGATGCGGGATCGAGCAGCCCTTGCGCTCTTCGCGTACGCCTGTCCGATCTCTTCCGATACCTCAGGTCCAACCGGCGTCGACGGTGAACTCCTGGGCCGTGCACATCTTCGAGTCGTCGGACGCGAGGAACAGCACCATGCGTGCGATGTCTTCCGGCATCAGCTTGTCGGGCAGGCACTGGTTGCGCTTGAGGGCCTGCTCGCCTTCGTCGTCGAGCCACAGCTTGACCTGCCGCTCGGTCATCACCCAGCCGGGCGAGACGGTGTTGATGCGGATGCGGTCGCGGCCCAGGTCCACCGCGAGGCCGCGGGTGAGGCCGTTCACCGACGACTTCGCGATCGCGTAGCAGGGGTAGCCCGAGCCCTTGGTCTGCCAGCCGGTGGAGCCCAGGTTGATCACCGACCCGAAACCCAGCCTGCGCATGCCCGGCACCACCGACTGGATGGCGAAGAGCGCGGGCCGCTCGTTGATGGCCATGCGGTTGTCGTAGTACTCGGGAGTGACCGATTCGAGCGTGTGGCGGTCATCGCTCGCCACGTTGTTGACCAGCACCGCGAAGTCGCCGAACTCGGCCGCCGCATCGGCGATGGCCTTCTGCAGCGCGGCGATGTCGCGCACGTCGCAGGCGCGCCACCACGGCGCGGCATGGCCGGACTCCTCGAGCTGCCGCGCGAGTGCCACGCTGGCACTTTCGGCGATGTCGACGAAGGCCACGCGCGCGCCCTGTTCCGCAAAAGCGGTGACGATCGCCGCGCCGATGCCGCTGCCTCCGCCGGTGACGAACACGGTGCGGCCCTTCAAGCTCGGATGAATGGAAAGCTGGGGGAAATTCAAGAAAAGTCTCCGGAATGGGCATCGAGAGATATTGCAATACAGATATCAATCGATGCCGTGATTTTAGATTTCGGTTATCAATATGCCTTGATACGATCCGCCGCGTCAAGAAGACAGACACGAACAGGAAAGAAGACCAATGAGCAAAGAGACAAGCAGCCCCGTTCCCTCTCCTTCCGTCATCGGCCAGGCCGAATGCATCTGGCCCGCCGGCGCCAACCTTGGCGAAGGCACCATGTGGTCGCAGCGCGAGCAGGCGCTGTACTGGATCGACATCCTCACGCCGCGCCTCTTCCGCTACGACCCGGCCACCGGCGCGCAGCGCACCTGGCACTTCGACGAGGAGATCACCGCCATCGCCGAGCGCGCATCGGCGCCCGGCCTCTTCGTCACGCTGCGCCGCGGCTTCGCGCTCGTCGACACCACCGCGCCCGGCGACGAGGCGCAGCCGCGCTACCTGCACCAGCCAGAGCCCGAACGCACCGGCAACCGCTTCAACGACGGCAAGTGCGACGCGCGTGGCCGCTTCTGGGCCGGCAGCATGGACTTCGACTGCAAGGCCCCCACCGGCGCGCTCTACAGCTACGACGCCGACGGCCGCTGCGCGAAGCACGACGACGGCTTCGAGGTGACCAACGGCCCGACCTGGTCGGCCGACGGCCGCACCATGTACTTCAACAACACGGTGCTCAACAACCTGTACGCCTACGACTTCGACATGGAAGCAGGCACCGTGTCGAACCGCCGCGTGTGGCACCGCTTCCCCAGGCCCGACGGACTGCCCGACGGCATGACCACCGATGCCGCAGGCCGCCTGTGGATCGCACACTGGGGCGGCTCCTGCGTCACCTGCCACGACCCGGTGAGCGCGGCCGAGCTGTGCCGCATCGCCATACCCGCGAGCCACGTCACCGACTGCGCCTTCGGCGACGCCGACCTGCGCACGCTCTACATCACGACCGCACGCAACGGCCTCACGCCCGAGCAGGAAGCGGCCGAACCGCTGGCGGGTGGGCTCTTCAGGGTGCGCATCGACAGCCCGGGCGTGCCGGCTGCGCTGTTCGCGGGCTGAGCAGCTTCCGGAAAGGCCGGGCCACGGCGAGGGGACAATCGAGGCATCCACCGGAAACCGCAACAACGACCATGCCCCGCCTCGACGACCCCCTCCACGATGCCGAAATCGGCTCCCGCGACAGCACGCTCGACACCACGCGCATCGACGACGTGCGCATCGGCGCGGTGCGGCCGCTCATCACGCCCGCGCTGCTGCAGGAGCGCGTGCCGGTTCGCGACAACACGCTGGCGCTGGTCGAGCGCAGCCGCGCGGAGATCGCCGACGTGCTGCACGGGCGCGACGACCGGCTGGTGGTGGTGGTCGGCCCCTGCTCCATCCATGACCACGACCAGGCCATCGAATACGCACAGCGCCTGAAGAAGGTCGCCGATTCGCTGCAGGACGACCTGCTCATCGTGATGCGCGCCTACTTCGAGAAGCCGCGCACCACCGTAGGCTGGAAGGGCTACATCAACGACCCGCACCTGGACGGCAGCTTCGCGATCAACGAAGGACTGGAGCGCGCGCGCCGCCTGCTGCTGGAGCTGACCACGCTGGGCCTGCCGACCGGCACCGAGTTCCTCGACCTGCTGAGCCCGCAGTTCATCGCCGACCTGATCGCCTGGGGCGCCATCGGCGCGCGCACCACCGAGAGCCAGAGCCACCGGCAGCTGGCCTCGGGCCTGAGCTGCCCGGTGGGCTTCAAGAACGGCACCGACGGCAGCGTGAAGGTCGCGGCCGACGCCATCCTCGCGGCCCGCGCACCGCACGCCTTCATGGGCATGACCAAGATGGGCATGTCGGCGATCTTCGAAACCCGCGGCAACGACGACTGCCACGTGATCCTGCGCGGCGGCAAGGCGCCCAACTACTCGGCCGCCGACGTCGCCGCCAGCTGCGAGGCGCTGCTGGCCAACGGCCTGCGCCCGCAGGTGATGATCGACGTCTCGCACGGCAACAGCAGCAAGCAGCACCAGCGTCAGATCGTGGTGGCCGAGGACGTGGCGGCGCAGATCACCGCCGGCGAGCGCCGCATCACCGGTGTGATGATCGAGAGCCACCTGGAAGAAGGACGGCAGGACCTGAAGCCCGGCGTGCCGCTGAAGCACGGCGTGTCGATCACCGACGCCTGCATCGGCTTCGCGCAGACGGTGCCTGTGCTCGAAGGACTGGCATCGGCCGTCAAGGCGCGGCGGCGCCTGTCGCCGACGGCCTGAGGAGAACGGGAGCTCGAGTGGTTGTGGCGGTGTTCAAGGCTCGAGGGCCTTGAACACGCCGGGTGAATGGCGACAGCGGCTGGCATCGAGGCGGTCCCTGAGCGGTGTTGTTCCCCCCTCCCTTTTTTTGCCTCTACCAGCGCCGAACCGCTGTCGAGACGCAGTGTGCCCCCGGCCGGTGAAGTCGAAGTGAAGTGCATGGGGAAGTTTCGTGAAACGATACTCTGCGTCCCGCTTCACGGCACCTGCGCATCGACTGCGGGGGCGACATCCAGACATCGAACATGCCAGCGACTCCATCTTCTGCCCTCGGCAATCTCTTCTCCAGGATCTTCACGAAGGGCACGCCGCCTCAGCGGGCGGTGAAGGGGCGGGCAGGCATCCACCCCTGGCTGCAGGTCGGCGAGCAGGTACATGCCGACGTGCTTGCAGACGGCAGGGCCATCGCCCGGCTGGAGCACACGGCCGCGCTGCCCGGCCTGAAGAAGCATCCCGCCGTCGCGTTCGACCTGCCCGCCGGACTCCAGCAACTCGAACTGCGCGGCTCGCACGTCGACACGCAAGGGAAATCCGCTTCGTTCAAGAGGCGCTGGTCCGTGCTCGACATGGCCCGACTCTCGCATCCTCTCTACGACCAAGGCAAACCCCTGGTCGACCGGATCCGCGCCTTTGCCGATCTCTCCCCATTGGTGGAACTCGGCGCGACCACCCTGCCAGTCGGCACCACGGCCGAAGCCGCCCTGCTCGAAGCCGAAGCCCGCCTGGGCACCTCGCTGCCCTCGCCGCTGCGCGAGGTGCTGTCAGAGATCCACATCGAGATCGGGAATTCGTACTTCCTGCAGCCCCACGACCTGCAGACGGCTGCGGGCCTGTTGCTCGGACTCGGGGGCTACAGCAGCGGCGATGGCGGAGCGCTCAGCCTCGACGAGCTGCTGCCGCCGCCCGTGCTCGCCCGCTACCGCCGCAGCGTGGCGGTGTTCGTCGAAATCGGCGACGGCCTCGGCGCGCTGGCCTGGGACCCTGAGGGCGTGATCGCCGATGAGCCGCCCAACACCACGGGCGACCATGGCAACCCCGGCGCGCAGCCCGCGACGCCCAACGAGGGCGTCTGGTACTGGCTGCATCAGGAGCGCATCGCCGAGCCCGAACTGCTGCTGGACGACGACTACAGGCCGCAGACCGCGCAAGCCGCCCTGACCAGCGTGTTCAAGCGCTTCGCCCTTTCGCAGGCCGCCTCCCCCGAAAGCGAAAAGCAGTTGCTGATCGACACGGCTCACCCGCGCAATCTCCTGCAGCTGAGCTTCGACGAGCCTCGAAAGCCGCGGCTGTGGATGCGCAGCTACGACTACCACTACAGCCTCTATTGACCCGGAGGGCACACACCGCCCCCTTACACTGCCGCCCATGAGTACGCAGGGCTCAACCTCCTCCGTGGCGGACGGCACGATCGCGGGCACCGACGCCCCGCCCGGCATCGCCGACTCCCATGCGCAGCTGGTCCGTGAACGCCTGCTGCGGCGCATGTTCGTGATGGGCCCGCCCACGGTGCTGACGGCGCTTGCGGCCGCCATCGCGATGGCGGCCGTGTTCTTCTGGATGACGCGAGGCATCGGCGCGCTGACCTGGGGCATCGCGACCTGCGCGCTGCTCGGCCTGCGGCTGTTGTTCATGCGCTGGAACGCGCGCCTCTATCCCGAACCCGAATTCACCCTGCGCCAACCCGACGGCGCATGGCGCTTCATGCTGCCGCTGGGCACCTACATGGCCATGTGGACGCTGGCGCCCTGGGCCCTGATGCCGCCCGGCACCGAATCGCCCTCGCGCATCCTGATCCTGCTGCTGGGCATGTTCGCCGTGCTGATGGGCTCGGTGCCGGTGATCGCCACCTGGCGCGCGATGGTGCCGGTGGTCACCGTTCCGCTCACGCTGGGCGTGGTGACGCGCTTCGCGTGGATGGGCGGCACCGACGGCTGGTTCGCCTGCGTGGTCGGCCTGCTCTTCGGCGGCTCGATGGCACGCTATGCGCTGTCGCAGCACCAGCTCATCCGGCGCAGCCTCTCGGACCAGATCGACAAGGAGCTGCTGAGCGAACAGCTGATGCGCCAGTCCTTCGAGCTGCAGCGCCTGAATCGCGAGCGCAGCCGCTTCTTCGCCTCGGCCAGCCATGACCTGCGCCAGCCGGTGCATGCGCTGGCGCTGTTCTCGCGCTCGCTGGAACGCGACCTCGCCGAGCACCCGCTGGCCCCCGTGGCAGGCCGCGTGGTGCAGGCGACCGATGCGGTCAGCGGCCTGCTCAATGCGATGCTCGACATCTCCAAGATCGACGCGGGCACCGTGGTGCCCCGGCCGACGGAGATCGCGGTGGACCCGCTGTTCCTGCGGCTCGCGCAGCTCTTCGAGCCCCGCGCCCAGCAGGCGGGCCTCTCGCTGCGCTTCCACACCGCACCCGAATGGCTGCAGACCGACCCCGACCTGCTGCTGCGCGTGCTGACCAACTTCGTGGACAACGCGCTCAAGTACACCCGAAGCGGCGGCATCCTCGTGAGCGCCCGGCCGCGCGGCGACCGCCTGCGGCTGGCCGTGTGGGACACGGGCCTGGGCATCGCGCCCGAGCACCTGCCGCACGTGTTCGACGAGTTCTACCAGGTCGACAACCCGCAGCGCGACGTCGCGCGCGGGCTGGGCATCGGGCTGGCGATCGTCAAGCGGCTGGTCGACCTGCTCAGCGGCGAGATCGGCGTGCGCTCGCAGCAGGACCGCGGCAGCGTGTTCTGGGTCGACCTGCCGCGCAGGCCGCCGGCGGCCCCGGCGCCGCTGGCCCTCGCCCCGGCGGCCACCCCGGACACTGCCAGTGCCGACACGGCGGAAACCCCGCTCGTGCCCCCACGCGTGCTGCTGCTGGACGACGAGCAGCCCGTGGGCGAAGCCGTGCGCATGTGGCTCGCGCCCTATTGCGAGCGCATCGAGATCACCAGTCGGCTGGCCGATGCCTGCGCGCAGGTGCGGGCCACGCCCGAGGGCTTCGACGCCTTCATCGTCGACTTCCGGCTGGCCGATCCTCAGGACGGCATCCAGGCCACCGCCGAGTTGCGCCAGCTCGCGGGCCGCCGCGTGCCCACCATCCTCGTCACGGGCGACACCGACCCCGAGCGCGTGCGCGCGGCCTATGCCAGCGGCCTGGTGGTGATGTTCAAGCCGGTGCAGCCCGAGGTGCTGCTGCGCACGCTGCACCAGATCATCCGCAGCGAGGCGAGAGAGCGGGCCTGACCGGCCGCCGCGTCAGCCCAGCAATCCGAACCGGTGCTCGGTCGCGCTGTGGAAGCGTTCGCCCGGCCGCAGCACCGTCGACGGAAACTCCGGCCGGTTCGGCGAATCGGGGAAGTGCTGCGTCTCCAGGCACAGCCCGTCGCCCTGCCTGATGCTAGCGCCCGCGCTGCCGAAGAGGCTGCCGTCGAGGAAGTTGCCCGAGTAGAACTGCACGCCCGGCTCGCTGGTGTGCACTTCCATCACGCGGCCCGAGGCATCGTGTTCCAGCCGGGCCGCGAGCGCGAGGCCCTGTGCGGCACCGGCGGCACCGGTGCGATCGAGCACCCAGTTGTGGTCGTAGCCATGGGCGCGCATCAGCTGCTCGTGGCCCTCGCGGATGCGCTCGCCGATGTGCGTCGCGGTGCGGAAGTCGAAGGGAGTGCCGGCCACGTCGGCGGTACCCAGCGGGATCAGCGTCTCGCCCACGGGGCAGTAGCGGCTCGCGGGAAGCATCAGGCGGTGGTCCATCACCGAGCCGCTGCCCGCTAGGTTGAAGTAGTCGTGGTGGCTCAGGTTCAGCACGGTGGGGCTGTCGGCGATGGCGCTGTAGTCGATGCGCCAGGTGTTCGCGCTGGTGCTCAGCGTGTAGCGCACCGTGAGCCGCACTTCGCCCGGATAGCCCTCCTCGCCGTCGGCGCTGGTGTAGCGCAGTTCGAGGGCGATGCCGTCGGCGCCTGCCTGCTGCGCCGGAAGCGGCTCGATCTCCCAGTAGCGCTTGCCGAAGCCGGCAGCGCCGCCGTGCAGCGAGTTGGGGCCGTCGTTCAGGCCCAGCTGATGCACCCTGCCGTCGAGCGTGAAGCGCCCGCCCGCGATGCGGTTCGCGTAGCGCCCGACGATGGTTCCCAGGTGCGGATGCGGCCCCAGGTAGTCGGCCAGCGAGGGCAGGCCCAGCACCACGCTGCCGCTGCGCCCGTGCCGGTCGGGCACGTGCAGCGCGGTGACGATGCCGCCGACGTTGATGGCGCTCAGGCTCAGCCCGAGGCCGTTGTCGAGGGTGTACTCGGTGACCACGCGGCCGTCGGGCATGCGGCCGTACTCGCGCGATGCGATGCTGCTTTTCTGTTCTCGATTGCTCATGTGTCCGGCTATCAGGGAAGGAGTGCCTCGCGCGCGCACTGCGAGGCGGTCTGCAGCGCGATGCGGTCCTTGAGGTCGTGGAAGTCGGGCGGCTCGGCCGCATGGGTGCGCAGTTCGATGCGGTGGCCGGCCTTGGCCACGGCATCGGCGAAGCGCTGCTGAAGCACGAAGGGCGTGTTGCGGTCTTCGCGGCTGCCGATCAGCACGATGCGCCGCGCCGGGTCGCGCGCGATGCCGCCCACGTGGTCGAGCGGATCGTAGAACTCCGCGCTGCCGGTGGTGTCGGTGCGGCCGTCCCTCGAGCGGCCCAGCATGCGCGCACGCTCCAGCAGGCCGTAGGCACCCGAGGTGAGCACCGCGCAGGCGATGCGCGTGCGCCCCATCGTGAGCAGCGCGGCTCCCGCGGTGGCGCCGCCGCTGTGGCCGACGATGACGATGCGCTGCAGCCGGTGGCGCTGCATGAGCGCGTCGAGCGCGGCATCGAGCGCGTGGAACTCCACGAGCTGGCGGCGCTTGCGGTGGTCGCCCGAGGAGCCGTAGGTGCCCGGCCGTGCCATGAAGATCCACGGCACCCCCGCCCGGTCGCGGCTGCGCTGCGCGTCGAGCGTGCGCAGTTCCTCGGTGTTGCCGGGAATGCGCGTGGGGGCCTGGTCCATCACGCCGTCGCGGTCGCCCGAGAACTGCACGATGGCGATGCGCGCGCCGTCGATGTCGTCGCTCGCGAAGTAGCGGATGCACGACGGCCCCTCCGCGGCCTGCACCCACAGGAAGCCCACGCGGTCGGGGCAGTGCGCGCGGTCGGCGGGCTGGTTCCAGTACAGCACCTCGTCGGCGCCGGCGGCGAAGACGCGGGGCACGTCGGGCCCGGTGCGCTGTGCGCAGGCGGTCTGCGCCAGCGCCACGAGAAGCAGCACGAAGCGCAGTCTTCGAAGCGTGTGCAGCAGCGTCATAGCCTTTGCAGGAGCTCCGGGATGCTGCCGAAGTCGGAGCCCACGCGGTCGCCCTTCACCAGCACGAGATCGCCATTTCGCAGCACGCCGCCGAGGTAGAGCGCGAGCTGCGCGGCATCGTCGAAGTGCGGTCCGAGCAGTTCGGCAGGCACTTCCTCGCGCAGCCAGCGCATCTCCTCGCCGTGCGTCACGAGGTGCTGGATGCCCGAGGCCAGCAGCGGTGGGCCCAGGCTGCGGTGCATGGCCTCGGCATCGTTGCCGAGGTTGACGATGCGCCCGAGCACGCCGATCTTGCGCAGCACCGGGCCACTGTCGGCACGCTGCCAGGTGCGCACGAACTCCATCGCGTTGCGCATCGACATGACCTCGGCGTTCCAGCTGTCGTCGATCAGCGTGGCCTGCACACCGGCCTGCGTGCGCAGCGCGCGCACCTGCATCACCGAGGCCGGCAGGCGCACCCGCGGCATGCGCGCGCAGGCGGCCTCGCCGTCGAAGCCCATGGCCAGCAGCGCCGCGAAGGCGAGCAGCGAGTTGCGCACCAGCCCCGCGCTCTCGACCGGGAACAGGTACTCGAAGGTGCGCCCCGGCACGGCGACGCGCACGCGGCAGCCGCCGCCGGGCTCGGGCCGCGCCTCGAGCATGCGAACGTCGGCGTCGGGTCCGCTGCCCACCACCCAGATCGCGCCCGCCGTGAGCGCTGCGGCGTCCACCACCTGGCGCAGGCAGGGAATGTGATCGGGCACGATCGCCACGCCTCCGGGCTCCAGCCCGAGGAAGATGCGCGACTTGTACATGGCCGTGAGTTCGACGGTCGACGCCTGCCGGGTCTGCGACAGGCCGATCTCGGTGACGATGGCCACGTGCGGGCGGGCCATCAGCGAGATCGGGCCGCGGTCCATCCACAGGCCGCTCTGCGCCATCTCGAGGATGCACACGTCCACGTCGGGCCCGAGGTTCGCGAGCATGGCAGGCACGCCGACGCGCGAGTTGTAGTTGTCGATGGTGGTGTGCACCCGCGCGCGCTCGGGCAGCAGGTCGCGCAGCATCGAGATGGTGGACGACTTGCCGACCGTGCCGGTCACGCCCACGACCATGCCCTTGTAGCGCGCCCGCGCCGCGGCGCCCATGGCGATCATCGCGGCGATGGGGTCGTTCGCCTGCAGCAGCGGAAAGGCCGGGTCGAGCCCTTCCACCGGGTGCGCGACCACGGCGCCGGCCAGCGCGGACTGCAGCCGCGGCAGTTCGAGGTGGCGGTCCCAGTTGTCGGGGCGCGGCTTGCTGTAGTTCTCGTGCACGGCCAGCGTGCGGTAGTCGGAAGCGATGAAGAGCGAGGGCCTGGGCAGGAGCGACATGTGCAGGGGCCCGCGCACCACCGAGTTGGCGAACCAGCCCGGCGGCGGCTCGACCAGCCAGCGACCGCCGGTGACGCGCTGCAGCTCTTCGGCGGTCCACACGGGCGCGGCCTCGGGGCCCGCGCCGGGGCGATCGGCCGAGAGCACAGGCGCCGGGCGCCGAGGCAGCGGCACGGGCGCATCGGGCACGCGCAGCCCGCACCACAGCGCGAGACGCCGCGCGGGCGGCAGCCCCGGCCAGTCGCCGCGCACGCTCACCTCGATCTGCAGCACGTCGCTTTCGAGCAACCCCGCGCGCGGCGGGCGCAGCCCGTAGCGGTCACGGTAGATGCGCCCGGGCTCCCAGCGGCTGGTGGGCCACATCCAGTCGCAGGGGTCGTGGTCCATGCCCTCGCCCCATGGCGGCATGCGGGTGCTGCGCATCGGCAGCGCGCGGAAGTGCAGGCGCAGGTCGGCGGAAACGGGCGTGTCGGCGCTCCAGAACGATTCGACCCACAACATGCGACGACCCACGATCTGCCGCGGCATGCAGCGCAGCCCCACCAGGCGCAGGGGGCCGAACTGCAGCGGCGCGATGCGCGCCTGCGCGGGCACCTCGTCTACCAGCCACTCGGGCCGCGGCGCCGGCAGGGCCGCCATCAGGGGTGCGGTGGCGCGCGCTGGCTCGAAGTGCCGGGCGGCGGCACCGACGGGGTCTGCATGGAACGAGGGCCGCGCGGGCGGCGACAGGCGCACCGAGCAACGGCCGTCCGGCAGCGGGCTCATCTGCGTGCCGAGCGCAAGGCACTGCGCGGCGAAGCGCTCGCTCAGGGCGCGTGCCTCGTCGCCTTCGAGCTGCCGCGAGAAACCGAAGCCCACGCCGACGGGCGTGAACGTCACTTCCTCCACGCCGCGCGTGCTCAGCTTCAGCGTGAACACGCCGGAGTCGGCGAAGTCGTTGCGCACCGAGTCGAAGAGCAGGTCGCCGGCGTCGTGCAGGATGGGCCGGCCCTTGTGGATCTCGATGCCCTGCAGCACGTGCGCCGAGGTGCCGAGGATGGCATCCGCCCCCGCATCGACGATGGCATGGCCGACGGCGATCTCGGCCGGCGAGGGTTCGGTCTCGAGGTTGGCGCCCCAGTGCACCGCCACCAGCACCACGTCGGCCTCGCGGCGCGCGGCCTCGATGCGCGGCGCGAGCGTGGCGGTCCATGCGGCGGGGTCTTCGAGCGACAGCCATGCGGCACCCGCGCGCTCCGCGGTCGCGGCGAAACTCGGCTGCGTGGCATCCAGCGAGAACAGCGCCACGCGCACGCCGCCCGCGCGACGGAAGGCCGGGCGCAGCGCGGCCTCGGGCGTGCGGCCTGTGCCTGCGTGCGCGATGCCCGCGACCGCCAGCAGGGCCTGCTGTTCCATCAACGCCTCGGGACCGTAGTCGCCGCTGTGGTTGTTGGCGGTGGTCACCATGCCGATGCCGGCATCGGTCAGCACCGCGAGCATTTCGGGGCGCGCGCGGTAGTAGTAGGGGCCGGTCTCGCCCTTGTCCACGCCCTGCTCGCCGACGGTGGCGACCACGCATTCGAGGTTCACGATGCCCAGGTCGGCCTCGCGCAGCACGGCGATGTCGCCGAGCATCCTGTGCGCACCGCCGAGGTCCTTCAGCCGGTAGTGCTGGCGGCGCGCAAGGTTCACGTCGCCGCCCCATGCGACGGTGCCCGTGGCGCCGCCCACGGCATCGGCATCGGCATCGGCATCTGCTGCTGCTGCTGCGGCGGCCTCGCCCGCCTTCAGCATGCGGTGGTACGCCACGTAGCCCGAGAGGTAGTGCTCCACGTCGTCGATGCGCACGCGGAAGCTGTGGTGCTTGATGAAGAACGAGCCCGCGATGCGCGCAGGGTTGCGGAAGAACATCGCCAGCTCGGGCCAGAAGTGGCCGTTGGCGAGGTAGCGCGCGCGGTATTCGAGCGCGCGGTCGAAGCGGTCGCGATCGAGCCCGGCCAGCAGCGGGCGAAGCTCGGGGTCGGCCTCCAGCCGCAGCACCATGTCGCGCGCGGCCATCATCAGCTCGAGCAGCGTGGGGAATGTGGTGATGCGCTCCAGCACGAAGTCGAGATACCCCGCCACGTTCTGCAGGCCGAAGCGGTAATAGCGCAGCTCGGGCCGGTAGCGCGTGAGCTCGTTGACGCAGTAGCTCAGCCAGTGGTCGTGCGCGCGCCAGTGCTCGGCGGCGATGAAGTGCTCGAAGGCCTTCTCCACCACCGCGAGCCAGCGCGCATCGCGCGTGAGGCCGTACAGGCGCATCAGCCCGAAGGCGGCCTCGCCGTCGTAGTAGATGACGCGGAACCTGTCCTTCACGTCGAGCGCGGGCGCATTGAGCACGTGCACGAAGCTGCCGGTCTGCGCATCCTGCATGTGGCGGATGCCCAGCGCGAGCTGCTCCAGCAGCGGCAGGTACTGCTCGTCGCCGGTGAGCTCGGTGTACTTGACCAGCGCGAGCAGGCACACGGCATTGCCGCCGAGCTTGATCTCGCTGCCGATGTCCAGCAGGTAGGCCGCGCGCGTGCCGTCGGGCAGGTTGGCCGGGCGGATCAGCGTGCCGGTGAGAAAGGCCAGCGAGCGGTCGATGGCAGCCTTGAGCGTGTCGTTGCGCGTGAGCTCCCACGCCTCGAGCATCGCGTAGGTCGAGCTCGCGTGGCGCAGAGTGTTGTAGGTCGGGATGGTGCGGTCGAAGCAGGGGAACCAGCCGTAGTGGAACTCGCCCGTGGGCTTGACCTGCGCGGCGAGGTAGTTGCCCGCGTCGTCGATCAGCGCATGCACCTGCTGCGCGTTCCAGTCGTTCAGTTCGCGAAAGCCCGCGGCCTGCCCTTCGGCGGTGATGGGCCACGCGCCCTTCGCATCGACGTACACGGCCCGCGTGGTGAAGCACCACACTGGCGCCGCGTCGTCCGAAGGAAAGTCGAGCTCGCGGCCGAAGCGCCGCCTGGTGTGCAGCCGCAGGTTGCCGGTGTTGGGCTCGGCATGGTCCACGTCGCCGTTGTAGAGCACGGCGCTGCCGTGCATCTCCTGCGCGAGCAGGGCGAACTCGAAGCGCGCGTCGAAGGCGATGCCCTCGTTGAAGTAGTTGCGCTTGGTCCGCGCGAGCCTGGCCTTCAGCTCGCCCCAGTTCATCGGCTCGACCTTGTCGACGATCTCCGCGCGCAGGCGCTGCGGAGGCTGCGCGCCTCGCCTGGCCTGCGTGGCGACGGCTTCGGCGGCGGCCCGCCATGCCGCACCGACGTCGGCGCCGCGGCCCGAGGCCACGCGGGCCCGGCTGCCGTCCTCGCCGATGGCGAAGAAGACCACGCAACCCGCTTCCGCTGTGGCCGCAGCCGCGGCGGGCATCGCGCCCGCCGGATCCGCCAGGGCCTGCCTGGCGCGGTTCAACAGATCTGCAAGAGGATTCTTCGCGTCGTGATTCATGCAGCCGCGAATCATGACAGGCCCCGGCACGGGCCGCCATCCCGTCAATCCATGGGATCTGCGCCGAGCCTGACCGTGGGCTGACCGCGCCACGGCCGGCATGTTGCCGCCCGGCGCTTCAGCGGTTCAGCGCGCCGGTTCTTCGCGCAGCACTGCCTGCGCATGCCGGGTGCGGCGCGAGGCGCAGCGTCAGGCCCAGGCCTCCATCACGGACTCCTTCACCGCCTCGACCGCGACGGCCTGGCGGGCACCGCCAGGCGCCACCCAGCACAGCCACGTGTGCGAGCGCCAGCCCTTCCAGATCGCGAGCTCGCCGTTGCGCTCGCCCTGCTCCGCCTGGTCGAGCCGGATCAGCCCCGCGCCCATGCCGCTGGCGACCATGCTTCGGATGGCGCTCTCGCCGTCGGCCGTGCGGCCCTGGCGGTATTCGCGGCCCGCGCCCGCGAAGAGCTTCTCGAGATGCACGCGCAGGATGCACGAGGGCGGCGTGCCGACCCACGGCAGGTTCGTGAGCTCGTCGAGCGACAGGTCGGGATGCGCTTCGGCCACCGGCGGCGGCAGCGCCACGACGAGGTCGACCGCGCCCAGGCGGTGCAGCTCCATTCCCTCGATGTGCTCGACGTCGCTGAGCACGTAGGCGCAGTCGAGATCGCCGCGCTGCACGGCCGACAGCGTCTCGTACGACAGCCCCTGCTTCAGTTGCAGCGTCACCTGCGGATGGCGCTGGGCCAGTTTCACCAGCACCTCCCCGAGCCGCAGCGCGACCGGATCGACCACCGTGCCGAAGCGCACCACGCCCTGCGCCGCGCCGCGCAGCTGGTCGGCGGCCGAACGCATGCGCATCGCGGAGGCCAGCGTGCGCTCGGCCTCGTCGAGCAGGCGCACGCCGGCCTCGGTGAGCGACATGCCGCGCGGCGTGCGCTCGAACAGCTTCACGCCGAGTTCGTCCTCCAGTGCCTTGAGCTGGGCGCTCACCGCGGGCGCGCTGGTGAACACGCGCTCGGCGGCGCGGGTCAGGCTGCCCTCGCGGGCGATGGCGACGAAGGTCTTCAGTTGGTAGAGCTCCATGGCTGCCGATTGTGAGCGCCGGCGCCGAGGGAGTCCGTTCGCTTTTTTGGAGCCCCCTGTCCAAAGATGCGAATGGCAATGGCGGCCCGCAGCCCCGATTCTTGCGGCACCGATCCATCGCAAAGAAAAGGCTGGCTCCCCAAGTCCACTCGCCAACGCATCGCCGGCACCGCCGCGCTGCTGCTCGCCACCTCCGGGTGGGGCTCCCTGTTCCTCGTGAGCAAGGGCGTGCTCCACCACGTCGAACCGGTGTGGTTCACGCTGATCCGCTACACGCTGTCGGCGCTGCTGTTCGTGCTGCTGATCCTGCCGCGCGGGGCGGCGCCCTGGCGCAAGCTGCGGCGGCATGCCGGGCCGCTGGCCCTGCGCGGCGCCGCCGGCTTCGGCGTGTTCAGCGTGATGCTGCTGGTGGGGCTGGCGCATTCGGTGCCCTCGCACGGCGCGGTCATCATCGCCACCACGCCCATGACCACGCAGCTCGTGCGCTGGCTGCTCGACGGCGTGCGCCCCACGCGTACCACCCTGCTGACCAGCGCGCTCGCCCTGCTGGGCGTGGCGACCGTCTCGGGGCTGCTGGCCGGCGGCGCGGGCTCCCCCGGCGGGGCGAGCACGCTGATGGGCGACGCGATCGCCTTCGTCGGCACGCTGGGCTGGGTCTGGTACACGCGCGGCGCCACGCGCTTTCCGGATCTCGATGTGATCGAGTACACCGCGCTCACGGTGCTGGCCTCGTGGCCCGTGCTGCTGGCGGCGGCCGTCGGCGCTTCGGCGCTGGGCTGGTCCGCGGTGCCGAGCATGCAAGGGCTGCGCCTGTCGTGGCATGCGCTGCTCTTCGTCGGCGTGGTGCCTTCGGCCATCTCGGTGCTGGCTTTCAACTACGGCGTGCGCGCGCTCGGTGCGGTCACGGGCACGGCCTTCCTCAATTTCGTGCCGGTGTCGGCGCTGCTGATGAGCGCGGCGCTGGGCCACCTGCCCACGGCGGGCGAGGCCGCCGGCATGGCGATGGTGATCGCGGCGCTGCTGATCCATACCGCATCGAGCCGCAAGGCTTCCGCGGCCGCGGCTGCGCCGATCGCGCGGCCACAGCAGAATTACCGGACCTGCGGAGCCACACCCTCATGAGCATCAGCGACAGCACCCCCCGAAGCCATCTTTTCGAGCCCCTGCAGCTCGGCCCCTTGAAGATCGACAACCGCATCGTCATCGCGCCGATGTGCCAGTACTCCGCCACCGAAGGCACGCCGGGCGACTGGCACCTGATCCACCTGGGCCACCTCGCGCTCTCGGGCGCCGGGCTGCTCATCGTCGAGGCGACGGCGGTGGAGGCCGACGGCCGCATCTCGCCCGGCGACCTCGGCCTGTATTCCGACGCCAACGAGGAAGGCCTCGCGAAGGTGCTGCAGGCGATGCGCGCGCACTCGCCGATCAAGGTCGCCATCCAGCTCGGCCACGCGGGGCGCAAGGCGTCGAGCCGCGCGCCGTGGGAAGGCGGCAGGCAGCTCCGCCCCGGCGAGCCCGGCGGCTGGAAGGCCTGGGCACCCTCGGCCGTGCCGCATGCGCCGGGCGAAGACGCGCCGATCGCGCTCGATGCCGCCGGGCTGGCCCGGGTGCGCGACGCCTTCGTGGCCGCGGCCCGCCGCGCCGCGCGGCTGGGCATCGACGGCATCGAGCTGCATGCGGCGCACGGCTACCTGCTGCACCAGTTCCTCTCGCCCATCGCCAACCATCGCGAAGACGAATACGGCGGCAGCCTGGAGAACCGCCTGCGCTTCCCGCTCGAGGTGTTCGATGCGGTGCGCAAGGAGTTCCCCGCCGATCGGCCGGTGTGGGTGCGCGTGTCGGCCAGCGACTGGGTGCCCGGCGGCTGGGACCTCGACAGCACCGTCGCCTTCTCGCGCGCGCTGCAGGAGCGCGGCTGCGCGGCCATCCACGTGTCCAGCGGCGGCGTGTCGCCACAACAAGCGATCACGCTCGGCGCGGGCTACCAGGTGCCGTTCGCGGAACGCATCAAGGCCGAGATCGGCCTGCCGACCATCGCGGTGGGGCTGATCACCGAACCCGCGCACGCCGAAGCAATCATCGCCAACGGGCAGGCCGATGCGGTGTCGCTGGCGCGCGCGATCCTGTACGACCCGCGCTGGCCCTGGCATGCGGCGGCGGCGCTGGGCGCCCAGGTGAAGGCGCCCCACCAGTACTGGCGCTCGCAGCCGCGCGAGTTCAAGGACCTGTTCGAGAACGCGGCCTTCGGCGCGCGTTAGACCAGGCCCGACCGGGCCAGACCGGGCCGCCGACGCTCGGCCCCCTCGACCCCTTAACATGCCGGCCAGCGCAACATGCAGGCCGGCATGAGCGCGTTCATCGATCCCCATCCGACGCGCATGAAGCAACCCTCCCCTCAGCCGACCGCCACGCCGCTGGAAGCACTGGGCATCGTGACCCTGTGCTTCGGCTGGTTCATCATCGGCTCGCTGTGGTCGGTGGGCGCCGGCTTCCGCGACGCCGCGTTCGACGACGCATCGCTCTTCGGCATCGTGGCCTTCGAGCTGTTCGTGGGGCCGATCGCACTGCTCATCCTGCGCAGCCGGGGCTACTCGGTGCGCGACCTGCTTCCCGTGCCGTCGCTGAAGGGCTGCGGCGTGGGAGCGCTGCTCTACCTCGTCGCCGTGCTGGCCAGCCTCATCGCGGTCTCTCTGCTGGCCGACGGCGCGGCGACGCAGCCGATCGAACGCATGATGCAGACGGCGCGCCCGTCGATGGCGATGGTCCTCGCGCTGTCGGTGGTCAACGGCCTGTACGAGGAAGTGTTCCTGCTGGGCTACCTGCAGAAGGGCCTGCGCCACCACGGCGCCTCCTTCGCGCTGGGAGTGAGCGTGCTGGTGCGGGTGCTCTACCACCTCTACCAGGGGCCGAACGGCGCGCTGTCGCTGGCGGTGGTCGGCATCGTGTTCGGCGTGTTCTACCTGCGCACCGGTTGGCTCTGGCCGGTGGTGTTCGCGCACATGCTTGCGGACACCCTGCCCTTTCTCTGAACCGGCCTGCCGCGCAGCCGCCGCTCAGGCCGGCCTGAGGGCACTCAGCCAGAACAGCTTCTGCCGCATCGCCAGCGGCTCGCCGCCTTCGATGCGATGGTGCAGCCGCTCCAGTGCGGGCCGGCACGCGTCGATGCCGAACTCGGGGCAGACGTACGGCACCTGCTGCAGGTACCACGCGAAGGCACCGATGTCGGCGAAGGCGATCAGCTCGGTGCCTTCCGCGCCGTCCTCCACGGCGAAGCCTGCGCGCTCCAGCTGCGCCACGGCGGTGTCGCGCTGCCAGCGCGGCTGCGCGGGCATCGGCAGGCCGAGCAACGCGTAGCAGTCGGCATTGAAGTCGGACGCGACCTGCTGCGTGACGAAGCGCCCGCCCGGCGCAAGGATGCGATGGACCTCGGACGGCACGAAGGACTCGTGCCGGTCGACGACAAGGTGGAACGACGCATCGGCAAAAGGCAGGTGCGGCAGGTGCGGCAGGCGCGGCAGGTGCGCCTGCTCCGCGCCATCCCGCTGCGATGCGTTGTCGTCCGCGCCTTCGACCTCGACCACCTCCACGCCCAGCGGCGCCAGCCGTTCGCGCGCGACGGCGACGTTGGGCGCCCATCCCTCGGTCGCCACGGTGCGCGGCGGACGCAAGGCCAGGCGGCCGAGCCATTCGCCGCCGCCCGTGCCCAGGTCGAGCATGTCGGGCGAGCGGCGCGCATGCGCTTCGACGATGCGCTCGAAATTCCATGGCGGCGGCGTCGTGGTGACGCGGCCGCCGAAGGAGAGGTCCCAGCCGACGAGGGGGCTGGCCTGCGCCTGCTGCAGCAGCTCGTCGAAGCGGCCCTGCGTCGCGCCGGCGTTCACTTCAGCTCGCGATAGAAGAAGGTGGTGTCGCAAGGCTCGCCCTGCGGCAGCAGCGCGAAGCCGGGAATGGACCCGACGCGCACCCAGCCCGAGCGCTCGTAGAGCCGTTCGGCGTCGGCGCTCGATGTGTCGAGCACCAACAGCGTCTTGCCGCGTTCGCGCGCCACCTGCTCGGCCGCCTTCATCAGCAGCCCGCCGACGCCGCGGCGGCGAGCGCGGCGATGCACGAGCATCTTGGCGACCTCGCCGCGGTGCGGCTGGTTCTCGGGTTGCGCCAGCACCACCTGCACGGTGCCGAGGATGCCTTCCTCGTCCTCGGCCACCAGCAGCGCGCGTTCGCCGCTGGCCACACCGGCGGCCACGTTGCGCCAGAAGGCCTGGGCGCGCTCTTCGCTCAGGGGGTGCATGAAGCTCACCGAGGCGCCGCCGTCGACGCAATCGGCCAGAACGGCGGCAAGGCCGCGCAGCTGCGCTTCGGAAACGTTGTCCAGCAGGCGGATGGCCGGGGCGGTCCCGGCGGAAACGGTCGTCATGTTCATCTCCAGGAAGAAGGGGCGGTCGCGATCACGACCACGTAGCGGGTGTTCCTGCGCGAGGGGTTGTGATAGCTCATGGGACGGTCGAGCACCATGGCAAAGCAATCGCCGGTTTCGAGCCGGTGGCTTTCCTCGCCCAGCGTGACTTCGATGACACCGTCGAGCACCCACACCTGCTGGTGGATGAGCGGCTCGCGCGCCGAGGTCTCGTAGGCCACGCGCGCACCGGGCGGAAACTCCACCTCGACGATCTGGATCGGCGATGCGAAGCCGCTGGGCGACACGTTCCTGCGCAGGTAGCCGGAATGCGGATCGCGCCACTGCAGCTGGTCGGCCAGCCGCGAGACCGGGTCGGCGGCCGGCGCAGGCGCCTCGAACAGCGAGGCCAGCGAGACGCCGAGGCCGGCAGCGAGCTTCTCCAGTACCACGGCGGTGGGGCTGCTCTCGCCGCGCTCGATGAGCGAGATCATCGAACGGCTCACGCCGCATTGCGTGGCGAGCGCGTCGAGCGACAGGCCCCGGGCTGCGCGCAGATCGCGCACGCGCTGGGCGATGCGATGGTTGAGGCCGGACGGGCTTTCCGTGCCGGCCGACTCCTTGATTTCCGTCATAGTGGATGAAATATCCACCATTCAGGAAATCGCGTCAAGCTCGCCGGCGGGCTGCTGCCGTCAGCGCGTCGGCCCGACCAGCGCAGCGCGCGCGGCCTCGGAGGGGAAGACGCAGGCCACGTCGTGCGCGCAGCCCGGCACCACCACGACCTCGCGGCGCCTGTCGGGCGCGAGCAGCTTGCGGTCGTACGCCGCATAGGCCAGTCCGCGCTGCATGCGGAACGGGCCCTGCGCGAGCGCGGCGCACGACTTGTCGAGCACGCGGTAGGCGGTGCCCCTGGCATCGCTGCTGTCGAGCGCGCCTTCGAGATAGCTGATGTCGGCCTGCGCGTATTGCCGGCGTGCCTGCGCGGCGGTGCGGCCCAGGTAGGCGGGCAGGTCGTCGGTGCCGTACTTCCAGCGGTTCATCTGCGGGCATGCCGCTGCGTCGGGCACGGCGAAGCCGGTGACCGAGGCGCCGTCGGCCGAGAACTGCGGACGCACCGGGTCGAAGTAGAGCCAGGTGCTCGGGTCGGCGACCACGTAGCGCATCGCCGGCCTGCCCGCTGCCGTGCCGTCGTGCCGCGTGAAGGCGATGTAGCGCTGCACGAACTGCCCGCCGGCCGAGAAGCCCGCGACGGTGATGGTGCGCACGCCGGGCCAGCGCCGCGCGAGTTCATCGACCAGCGCGTCCATCGCCGCGAAAGAGCCGACGTTGCTGCCCGATACGGAGCGCGCGCCTTCGAGCCACGAGCCGCAGGTCCACAGCAGGTCGCCGGGCTGCGCGACCGGGACGCCCACGGTGTTGCAGCGGCCGGCCACCGCCTTGTCGGCCGCGACCTGGAAGAGCGGCGCGACCACCAGCGTGTCGCCGAGCGCATCGGCGTTGCGCAGGGTGCGCAGCGCGGCCTCGAAGGTCTTGTCGGCATCGCGCGAGTGGCCGTGCATGGCGATGAGCGCTCTAGTCGGCCCGGCGCTACCGCCCGCTGCCGGCGCATCGGGAGCATCGGGATCGAGCGACGAGTAGTAGTGAAGCGCGCCTCCAGCCCCCGGCGGCGTGAAGCTGCGAAAGCACTCCGCGGCGGCCGATTCCTGGCATGTGGAGGCTTCGGCCGTCGCCGCATGCGCCTGCCATGGCGCGATGAACGAAGCGGCAAGGGCCACGGAGAGGAACCATCTGCGGCTGCTGGGCATGTTCGTGTCACTCCCGGAATCGACGGAACGCGGATTCTCTGCCCGCACCTTCGCATCAACCTGACCGGTGCGCTGGTTTACCGGAGATTTACTCTGCCGGAACGCCACTCTTCGAACACAAATTCGGCTGCGGGACGCGGATCATCCAACAAATCCCACCACCAGGCACCATGAACCCCGACCCCCTTCCCTCCTCCTTCGACACGTTCGCCGACGGACTGCCATCCGAGCCCCCACCGCTGCGCGCCCGCATCACCGCGGCATGCCGCACGCCCGAGCCGCAAGCCCTGCCACCGCTGCTCACGCGGGCACGGCCGCCCGACGGCCAGGCGGGAGAGGCGCAGGAACTCGCCCATCGCATCGCCCGGCAGCTGCGCGAGCGCAAGAGTGCGAGCGGCCGCGCCGGCCTCGTGCAGGGCCTGCTGCAGGAATACGCGCTGTCGTCGCAGGAAGGCGTGGCGCTAATGTGCCTGGCCGAGGCGCTGCTGCGCATTCCCGATGCGGGCACGCGCGACGCGCTGATCCGCGACAAGATCGCGCACGGCCAGTGGCAGTCGCACGCGGGCCGCAGCCCCTCGGTGTTCGTCAACGCCGCGACCTGGGGCCTGCTGCTCACCGGCAAGCTGGTGGCCACGCACAGCGAGAGCAGCCTGTCGACGGTGCTCACGCGCCTCATCGGCAAGGGCGGCGAGCCGCTGATCCGCAAGGGCGTGGACATGGCGATGCGGATGATGGGCGAGCAGTTCGTCACCGGGGAGACCATCGCTCAGGCGCTCGCCAACGCGCGCGAACTGGAGGCGCAGGGCTTTCGCTATTCGTACGACATGCTCGGCGAGGCGGCGCTGACCATGGAGGACGCGAAGCGCTACCGCGTCGCGTACGAGCAGGCGATCCACGCGATCGGCAAGGCGTCGGCGCGGCGCGGCGTGTACGAGGGTCCGGGCATCTCGATCAAGCTCTCGGCGCTGCACCCGCGCTACAGCCGCGCGCAGCATTCGCGCGTGATGGCCGAGCTGTATCCGGTGCTGCGCGAACTCGCGCTGCTGGCGCGTCAGTACGACATCGGCCTGAACATCGACGCCGAGGAGGCCGACCGGCTGGAGCTCTCGCTCGACCTGCTGGAGCGCCTGTGCTTCGAGCCCGAACTCGCGGGCTGGAACGGAATCGGCTTCGTGGTGCAGGCCTACCAGAAGCGCTGCCCCTTCGTGATCGACTTCGTTGTCGACCTCGCGCGCCGAAGCGGCCACCGGCTGATGGTGCGACTGGTGAAGGGCGCCTACTGGGACAGCGAGATCAAGCGCGCACAGCTCGACGGTCTCGACGGCTACCCGGTCTACACGCGCAAGGCCTACACCGACGTTTCGTACCTGGCCTGCGCACGCAAGCTGCTCGACGCGCCCGAGGCGGTGTATCCGCAGTTCGCCACGCACAACGCCCACACGCTGGCCGCCATCTACACGATGGCGGATCCGTCGCGCTACGAGCCGGGACAGTACGAGTTCCAGTGCCTGCACGGCATGGGCGAGCCGCTCTACGAGCAGGTGGTGGGCCCGCTCGCGCGGCCCTGCCGCATCTATGCGCCGGTCGGCACGCACGAGACGCTGCTGGCCTACCTGGTGCGACGGCTGCTGGAGAACGGCGCCAACACCTCCTTCGTGAACCGCATCGCGGACCCGACCATCTCGCTCGACGTGCTGGTGGAAGACCCGGTCGCCACGGTGGAGCGCATGGCGGCGCAGGAGGGCACTGCCGGCCTGCCGCATCCGGCCATCCCGCTGCCGGCGGCGCTCTACGGAACGCAGCGCGCCAACTCTCGCGGCCTCGACCTCGCGAGCGACGACAGCCTGCGCACGCTGGGCCATGCGTTGAGCGAGAGCGCGGGCGAGCAGTGGCACGCCGAGCCGATGCTCGCCGAAGCCGCGCCCGCGGATGGCGAAACGGCCGAGGTGCAGAACCCCGCCGACCATCGCGACATCGTCGGCCGCGTGCGCGAGGCCACGCTCGCCGAGGTCGAATCGGCCATCGCGCAGGCCCACGCCTTCGCGCCGGCATGGGCCGCCACGCCGCCATCGGAACGCGCGGCGCTGCTCGAGCGCGCCGCCGACATCCTCGAACAAGGGATGCCGCGCCTGCTCGGCCTGCTCACTCGCGAGGCCGGAAAGACGTACGCCAACGCCATCGCGGAAGTGCGCGAGGCGGTGGACTTCCTGCGCTACTACGCGGCGCAGGCGCGCAGCGATTTCTCCAACGACACGCATCGTGCGCTCGGCCCCATGGCCTGCATCAGCCCGTGGAACTTTCCGCTGGCGATCTTCACCGGCCAGGTGGCGGCGGCGCTCGCGGCCGGCAACCCGGTGCTGGCCAAGCCGGCCGAGCAGACGCCGCTGGTCGCGGCCGAGGCAGTGCGGGTGCTGTGGGAGGCCGGCATTCCCCGTGCGGCGGTGCAGCTGCTGCCCGGGCGCGGCGAGACGGTGGGCGCGGCACTGGTGGCCGATGCGCGCGTGCAGGGCGTGATGTTCACCGGCTCCACCGAGGTCGCGCGCATCCTGCAGAAGACGCTCTCGCAGCGCCTCGGTGCGCACGGCGCGCCGGTGCCGCTCATCGCCGAGACCGGCGGGCAGAACGCGATGATCGTCGACTCCTCCGCGCTGGTGGAGCAGGTGGTGGCCGACGTGATGGCCTCCGCCTTCGACAGCGCCGGCCAGCGCTGCTCCGCGCTGCGCGTGCTGTGCGTGCAGGAAGAGGCGGCCGACCGCTTGGTCGCGATGCTCAAGGGCGCGATGGCCGAGGCCGCCATCGGCAACCCCGCGCGTCTCTCGGTGGACGTGGGCCCGGTGATCGACGCCGAGGCGCGCGACGGCATCGAACGCCACGTCGAGGCGATGCGCTCGCGCGGCCATGCGGTGTTCCGCCAGGCCCGCGAGCATGGCGACGACGCGCGCCACGGCACCTTCGTGATGCCCACGCTGATTGAGCTCGACAGCATCGGCGAGCTGCAGCGCGAAGTGTTCGGCCCGGTGCTGCACCTCGTGCGCTACCGCCGCCGCGACCTCGGCGCGCTGGTCGGGCAGATCAACGGGACCGGCTACGGGCTCACGCTGGGCGTGCACACGCGCATCGACGAGACCATCGCGCAGGTCGTGGAGAACGCGAAGGCCGGCAACGTCTACGTGAGCCGCAACATCGTGGGCGCGGTGGTCGGCGTGCAGCCCTTCGGCGGCGAGGGCCTGTCGGGCACGGGACCGAAGGCGGGCGGGCCGCTGTACATGCTGCGCATGCTGGCGACGCGGCCCGACGACGCGATGGCGCGCGCCGTAGCTGGCGCTCCGCCGGCAGCGCAACCCGCGCTGTCTGCACTGGCCCGTTGGGCCGATGCCACCGGTCGCACCGAGTTGTCGACGCAGTGCGCGCGCTTTGCGGCCCAGTCGCGCTCGGGCAGCTCGCGCACGCTGGCGGGGCCGACCGGCGAGCGCAACGTCTACAAGCTGGAGCCGCGCGAGGCAGTGCTGTGCCTGGCCGGTGCGGAGGCCGACCGGCTGACGCAGCTGGCCGCCGTGCTCGCGGCGGGCAGCAGCGCGATCTGGCCCGCCGATGCCGCAGCGCAGAGCCTGCGCGCATCGCTGCCGGCCGAGGTGCAGCAATGCGTGGCGATCGCGAACGACTGGAGTTCGGACACGGTGGCGTTCGACGCGGCGCTGCATCACGGCGATGCGCAGGGGCTTTCGGAAGTGCTGCGGCGCATCGCCGCGCGGCCGGGCCCGATCGTCGGCGTGCGCGGCTTCGCGCCGGGCGAGGCGCGCATCCCGCTCGAAAGCCTGGTGGTGGAGCGCGCCGTCAGCACCAACACCGCGGCGGCGGGCGGCAACGCGAGCCTGATGACGATCGGCTGAGCGCGCCCGCCCTGCCTGCTATTTGTCGAACGCGGGATCGACGGGCACGCGGTAGCCGTTGACGAGCCGGTTGGTCTCGTTGGCCATGCCGACCACGGCCATGAGCTCGGCGAACATCGCGGGCGTCATGCCGGCCTTCTCGGCGCCGGCGTGGTGGCTCGCCGTGCAGTAGCCGCAGCCGTTGGTCACGCTCACGGCGAGGTAGACCATCTCCTTCACCACGGGGTCGAGCGCGCCGGGCGCCATCACCTCCTTCAGGCTGCTCCAGGTGCGCCTGAGGGTGGCGGGATCGTTGGCGAGGTACTTCCAGAAATTGTTGACGTCGGGCACGTTGCGCGTGGTCTTGATGTCGTCGAAGACCGCGCGCACTTCGGGCGAAGCTGCCGCGTACTCGATGGGCTGGGGTTTCATGCGAGGCTCCTGCTGGTGTTGAAGGCCGGCCGACGGTACCAGCCTTCGCAGCACAGCTCGCGCACGGCGACCGGCCGCAGCCGGCCGCCGTGCCCAGCCGATCACTTCAGGTCGAAGCGATCGAGGTCCATCACCTTGGCCCAGGCGGCCACGAAGTCGCGCACGAACACCTGCTGCGCGTCGCCGGCGCCGTAGACCTCGGCGATCGCGCGCAGCTGCGAGTTCGAGCCGAACACCAGGTCGGCGGTGGTGGCGGTCCACTTCACCTCGCCGCTGGTGCGGTCGCGCCCTTCGAGCAGGTCGACCTCGGCGGCAGGCTTCTTCCAGCCGGTGCGCATGTCGAGCAGGTTCACGAAGAAGTCGTTGCTCAGCGTCTCGGGCCGCTTGGTGAAGACACCGTTGGGCGATTGGCCGTAGTTGGCGCCCAGCACGCGCAGGCCGCCGACGAGCACCGTCATCTCGGGCGCGCTCAGCCGCAGCAGCTGCGCCTTGTCGAGCAGCAGGTCGGCGGTGGCCGCGGGGTTGGTGCCTTTGCGCAGATAGTTGCGGAACCCGTCGGCCAGAGGCTCCAGCACGGCGAAGGATTCGACGTCGGTCTGCTCCTGCGAAGCGTCCATGCGTCCCGGCGAGAAGGGCACGGTCACGTCCTGGCCGGCCTTCTTCGCGGCCGCCTCGACGCCCGCGTTGCCCGCCAGCACGATCAGGTCGGCCAGCGAGATCTTCTTGCCGCCGGACTGCGCCGCGTTGAACTCCTTCTGGATGCCTTCGAGCACCGACAGCACCTTGGACAGCTCTGCCGGCTGGTTGACTTCCCAGTCCTTCTGCGGCGCGAGGCGGATGCGCGCACCATTGGCGCCGCCGCGCTTGTCGCTGCCGCGGAAGGTGGAGGCCGAGGCCCAGGCGGTGCGCACCAGCTCGCCGATGCCCAGCCCCGAGGCCAGCACCTTGGCCTTGAGCGCGGCGGTGTCCTTGTCATCGACCAGCGGATGGTCGACGGCGGGGATCGGGTCCTGCCAGATCAGCTCTTCCTTCGGCACCAGCTTGCCGAGGTAGCGGGCGCGCGGGCCCATGTCGCGGTGCGTGAGCTTGAACCAGGCGCGGGCGAAGGCGTCGGCGAACTCGTGCGGGTTGGCCATGTAGCGGCGCGAGATCTTCTCGTAGGCCGGGTCCACGCGCATCGCCATGTCGGCGGTGGTCATCATCGGGGCGTGGCGGCGCGACGGGTCGTGCGCGTCGGGCACGGTGTTGGCGCCGGTGTCGCCCTTGGGCTTCCACTGGTGCGCGCCGGCCGGGCTCTTCGTGAGCTCCCATTCGTAGCCGAAGAGGGTCTCGAAGTAGCTGTTGTCCCACTTGGTGGGCGTGGGCGTCCAGGCGCCTTCGATGCCGCTGGTGGTGGCGTGCACGCCGATGCCGCTCTCGAAGGCGTTGCGCCAGCCCAGGCCCATCTCCTCGATGCCGGCGCCCTCGGGCTCGGCACCCACCTTGGACGGATCGCCCGCGCCGTGCGCCTTGCCGAAGGTGTGGCCGCCGGCGGTGAGCGCCACGGTCTCCTCGTCGTTCATCGCCATGCGCGCGAAGGTCTCGCGGATGTCGCGAGCCGACTTCAGCGGATCGGGGTTGCCGTTGGGGCCTTCGGGGTTCACGTAGATCAGGCCCATCTGCACGGCGGCCAGCGGGTTGGCGAGCTCGCGGTCGCCGCTGTAGCGCTCGTCGCCCAGCCACTTGGTCTCGGCGCCCCAGTTGACGTCGTCTTCCGGCTCCCAGATGTCGGGGCGGCCGCCGGCGAAGCCGAAGGTCTTGAAGCCCATGGACTCCAGCGCGACGTTGCCGGTGAGGATCATCAGGTCGGCCCACGAGAGCTTGCGGCCGTACTTCTGCTTGATCGGCCACAGCAGGCGGCGCGCCTTGTCGAGGTTGCCGTTGTCGGGCCAGCTGTTGAGCGGCGCGAAGCGCTGCGCGCCCGCACCGCCGCCGCCGCGGCCGTCGAAGGTGCGGTAGGTGCCGGCCGAGTGCCAGGCCATGCGGATGAAGAGCGGACCGTAGTGGCCGTAGTCGGCGGGCCACCAGTCCTGCGAATCGGTCATCAGCGCGTGGAGGTCCTTGACGACCGCGTCGAGGTCGAGGGTCGCGAATTCCTTGGCATAGTCGAAGTCCTCGCCCATCGGGTTGGACTTGGCGGAGTGCTGGTGCAGCAGCTTCAGGTTGAGCTGGTTGGGCCACCAGTCGGTGTTCGCCGCGGCGCGGCGGGCGGTGCCGGTGGTTGCATGGCCCGGGAACGGGCATTTGGCTTCATCGGACAAGGGGTTCTCCTTTGGTTGTCGGGTGCTCGGGGTGGAGCCGGCTCAGTCTAGGTATGCCGGGCTCATCCATCAACCAAATTGGGTTCATTGGGTGAATAGCGAAGGGCTATGCCCCACTACCCTCCCCCGATGAAGGTCTACCCGTCCGTCTTCGCCCGGGAGCCGGGCACGGCGGCCAACCCCTGGCGGACTGCGGTGGTCGTGTGCCCGCCAAAGCCCCAGTTGTCGGTGTCGACCTCCTCGATGACGATGTGCGTCCACTCGGGCGGCTTGTGCAGCACGCGTTCGAGCGTGTCGGTGACCTCGCGGATGACCTGCGCCTTCTGCTCGGCGGTGTTGCCCTCGCGGGTGATGCGGATGCTGACGAATGGCATGGCCTGATCTCCTTGTCTGTATTTCCTTGTCTCTTCGCCGCTCGGCGCTCAGCGCCCGGCGCTGAAGCCGCCGTCCACCGGCAGCACGGCGCCGGTCACGAAGCCGGCGCGCGCGAGGTAGAGCACGGCCTCGTCGATGTCGCGCGTGGTACCGATGCGGCCCAGCGGATGCAGCCCCGCGAGCGCCGCGTGGTTCTCGGCGCTGTGCATGGGCGTGTCGACCACGCCGGGCGCCACCGCATTGACCGTCACGCCGTACGGCGCGAGCTCGAGCGCCAGCGCGCGCGTGGCCTCGTTGACGCCGCCCTTGAGCGCCACCGCCAGCAGCGCCGGCACGCCGCTGTGGGGCTGCATCGCGATCGCGGCGGTGATGTTGATGATCCTGCCGGCGCGCCGCTCGCTCATGTGCTTCGCCGCTTCCTGCGACGCGTAGAGCACGCCCTTCAGGTTGGTCGCGATGTTCTCTTCGATCTCCTGCGGCGTGAACTGCACGAAAGGCTTGGCGGTGAAGATGCCGGCGTTGTTCACCAGCACGTCGACATGGCCGTAGCGCGCGATGGCCTGCGCGAACAGCTCGCGCGCAGATTCGGACCGGCCGACGTCGCCCGCCACGCCGAGGAAGCGCACGCCCGCGTTCAGCTTTTCGGCCGCGGCCTGCAGGCGCTGTTCGGTGCGGCCGGTGCCTACGACGTTGTAGCCCTCGCGCAGGAAGGCCTCTGCCAGGCCCAGGCCGATGCCGCTGGTGGCTCCGGTGATGACGACGGTGTTTTCAGACTTGCTCATGGTGGTCCTCGATCAGGTTCGGTTTCAGGAAAAGTTCGAATGGCCGGTGCGGAATCCGCGTTTCGCCACCGGTTGGACAGAACTTTATTGATGACCTGAGAAGCAATAAACACACGCAACTACACTTGTCTTGATACGCCATGTAATCAATATGCAGCGCCAATTCGACGACGTTCTCCTGGGCAGCATCGAGCTGTTCTGCCTGGCGGCGGAAGCCGGCAGCTTCACGGCCGCGGCCAACGCGGCGGGCGTCACGCCCGCCGCAGTGAGCCGCTCCATCGCGCGACTGGAAAAGCGCCTGGGCGTGCGCCTGTTCGTGCGATCCACGCGCAGCATCCGCCTCACCGAAGGCGGCCGGGAATACTTCGAGCAGTGCCGCACCGCCCTGCACCAGCTGGCGGAGGCCGAGCACAAGCTCACCGGCGAGCACGTGCAGCCTTCGGGCACGCTGCGCATCAGCGCACCCACCACCTACGGCCATCACCGGCTGCTACCGCTGCTGCCAGAGTTCCGCGCGCGCTACCCGCTGATCAAGGTCGAGGCGCACATCAGCAACCGCAACATCGACCTGCACGAGGAAAACTTCGACATCGCGATCCGCTTTCGCGCCCAGCCGGATTCGACGATGGTGGCGCGCCACCTCGAAGACGCGAAGCTCGTGGTGGTCGCCAGCCCCGGCTACCTTCTGCGCGCGGGACAGCCGCAAACGCTGGACGATCTTGTGCACCACGAGTGCATCCAGTTCGACCTGCCCAGCAGCGGCCGGCAAATTCCCTGGCTGTTCATGGACGAAGGCCGCGAGAAGGAGATGCTCTCCGGCGGCAACTACAGCTGCGCCGAAGACGTGCTCGCGGGCGTGACGCTGGCCCGCGCCGGCGCCGGGCTGTTCCAGACCTACGGCTTCGTCGTCGAGAAAGACCTGGCACGCGGCGACCTGGTCGAGGTTCTGCAGCCCTATGCAGGGCGCTCACGTCCGGTGAGCCTGATCTATCCGCATGCACGGCTGCTGCCTTCGCGCGTGCGGGCGTTCGTGGAATTCTTGGTGGAGCGCGGCTCGGCGCCGCCGCCGCAGACGGAAGCCGTATCTTGAAAACTATCTCCGAGACAGCCGCAGCAGCGGGAAGGGCTCGCCGTCTCAGGCGTCGGCGATGGCGCGCGGCTTCAGGCGAAAGCTCACGCCCATCCTGTTCATGGCATTCATGGCGGCGATGGTCAGCGTGAGATCGACCAGGTCCTTCTCCGAGAAAGCCGCCGCCGCTGCCGCGTAGGCCTCCTCGGAGGCATGCGTTTCGCTGATCCGGGTCACTTCCTCGGCCCAGGCGAGCGCAGCGCGCTCCTGATCCGAGAACAGGCGGGGCACCTCATGCCACACCGGCACTAGCACGACCGTATCGACGGACATGCCCTCCTTGATGAGATCGCGCGTGTGGATGTCGATGCAGTAGGCACAACCGTTGATCTGGGAGACTCGCAGGAACACCAGGTGGATCAGCCTGGGCGGCAGCGCGGTGCCTGTCGTGACGAAGTGATGCAGACCGCCAACGGCCTTGGCACCCTCGGGAGAAACAGCAAACCAGTTGGCGCGTTTCATGTTTTCACCGTCCTTTCAGAGAAGCTGAGGAGCCGGCACCATGCCGGTCCATCAACTGCCAGACGGTCGAGCGCAGGCCGTTGTGACAAGTCCAGCAAAACTCGCCTGAACGCCGGGACATCCGCGCGTCGAGGCGTGGGGGGACGACCCGCCCGACGGGACTGCGCATTGATCAGAGGCATCCGCGCCGTCCAGGCGCTCGCTCGATCGATGATGCGCTGGCGCTCGCTCGATCGATGATGCGCTGCCGCTCGCTCAGCTCACTCCACCGTCACGCTCTTCGCCAGATTGCGCGGCTTGTCGACGTCGGTGCCCCTCGCGCATGCGGTGTGGTACGACAGCAGCTGCAGCGGCACCACGTGCAGGATCGGCGAGAGGGCGCCGTAGTGCTCGGGCATGCGGATCACGTGCAGGCCCTCGCCGCTCTTGATCCTGGTGTCGCCGTCGGCCAGCACGTAGAGCACGCCGCCGCGGGCGCGCACTTCCTGCAGGTTGCTCTTGAGCTTCTCGAGCAGTGCATCGTTGGGGGCCACGGCCACCACGGGCATCTCGCTCGTGACGAGCGCGAGCGGGCCGTGCTTGAGTTCGCCGGCGGCGTAGGCCTCGGCATGGATGTAGGTCACTTCCTTGAGCTTGAGTGCGCCTTCGAGGGCGATCGGGTAGTGCAGCCCGCGGCCGAGGAAGAGCGCGTTGTCCTTGCGAGCGAAGTCTTCCGCCCAGCCGATGATCTGCGGCTCCAGCGCAAGCACCGACTGCAGCGCGACCGGCAGGTGGCGCATCTCCTTCAGGTAGCGCGCCTCCTCGGCCTCGCTCAACCTGCCCTTGGCCTGGGCGATGGCGAGCGTGAGCAGGAAGAGTCCCGCGAGCTGTGTGGTGAAGGCCTTGGTCGAGGCCACGCCGATTTCCACGCCGGCACGCGTGATGTACGCCAGCTTGCACTCGCGCACCATCGCGCTGGTGGCGACGTTGCAGATGGTCAACGTCTGCTCCATGCCCAGCGAGCGAGCGTGCTTGAGCGCGGCCAGCGTATCGGCCGTCTCGCCCGACTGGCTGATGGTGACGACCAGCGTCTTCGGGTCGGGCACCGACTCGCGGTAGCGGTATTCGCTCGCGATCTCGACCTGCGTGGAGATCTTCGCGATGCCTTCGAGCCAGTACTTGGCGGTGCAGCCGCTGTAGTAGCTGGTGCCGCACGCGAGGATGAGGATCTTGTCGATGTCCTGGAACACGCGGTGCGCGCTTGCGCCGGTGGCGCCGTCCTGGCCGATGCCGTCGAACAGCTCCGGCACGATGCCTTCCACGCCCTCGAGCGTGTCGCCGATGGCGCGCGGCTGCTCGAAGATTTCCTTCTGCATGTAGTGGCGGTAGGGGCCGAGTTCGGCGGCGCCGCTGTGCGCGAGCACGGTGCGCACCTGGCGGGTGACGGGCTTGTGGTTCCTGTCGACGATCCAGTACTTGCCGGGCTGCACGTCGACCACGTCGCCCTCTTCCAGGTAGATGATCTGGTCGGTGACGCCCGCCAGTGCCATCGCGTCGCTGGCGAGGAAGTTCTCGGCGCCGTCCTTGCCCGCGCCGAGGATCAGCGGCGAACCCGCGCGCGCGCCGACCACGCGCTGCGGCTCGTCGCGGCAGATCACGGCGATGGCGTAGGCGCCGTGCAGCTGCAGCACCGCGGCCTTCACGGCCTCGAACAGGTCGCCGTCGTAGAGGCTGTCGACGAGGTGGGCGATGACCTCGGTGTCGGTCTGGCTTTCGAACACGTAGCCCTTGGCCTCGAGCGCTGCGCGCAGCGTCTCGTGGTTCTCGATGATGCCGTTGTGCACCAGCGCGATACGGCCGGGCCGCGCGGCCTGCGCGTCGGCGCCCGGGCCGTGGCTGAAGTGCGGATGCGCGTTGTGCACCGCCGGCGCGCCGTGCGTGGCCCAGCGCGTGTGGGCGATGCCGGTGAGGCCCTCGACCTTGTCGTCGCGCACCTGCGCCACGAGGTCGGCCACGCGCGAGGTGGTGCGGGCCCGCGTCAAGCCGCCGGCATGCACCGCGACGCCGCAGGAGTCATAGCCGCGGTACTCGAGCCGCTGGAGGCCCTGCACGAGGACCGGAACGATGTTGCGATGGGACGCTGCCCCGACGATGCCGCACATGGTGAGCTGCCTTTGAATGGAGAAGAGGCTCGATGGTAGGAAGACACGCAAGAAATATGCATTCGAAATTCATTCGATTTCGGACTTTTATTTCCTCTTTTCTGTCGATTGGAGTTTTATTCCATAATTTCATTCGATATGGAATCAATCTCGCTGGATTCAACCGACCTGCGCCTGCTCGACGCCCTGCAGCGCGACGCCTCCCAGACCAACCAGCGCCTGGCCGCCGACGTGGGCATCTCCCCGCCCACCTGCCTGCGCCGCGTGCAGCGGCTGCGCGACATCGGCCTGATCGAACGCCAGGTCGCGCTCCTGTCGCCCGACCGCCTCGCCGCGGTGCTGGGCCACGGCCTGCAGGCGGTGATCGAGATCTCGCTCGACCGGCAGGACGCCGCCTCGCTCGATGCCTTCGAGGCGCGCGTGATCGCCGACGACGCGGTGCAGCAGTGCTGGCGCGTGTCACCCGGCCCCGACTTCGTGCTGGTCGTGGCGGCGCGCGACATGCCCGACTACGCCGCGCTCACGCAGCGCCTGTTCACGGCCGATGCGAACGTGCGCAACGTGAAGGCCTTCTTCAGCCTGAAGCGCGCGAAGTTCGAGCCCCGGATGCCGCTGGGGTGAAAGTCCTCATGCCCCTTCGCGAACACCGCGGAACCGGCTTTGCCGGGCCGCAGGTGTTGCCCCCCCGGTAGCGGGTTGGCGCAGCGACACGAAGCGTGCGCAGCCTGGGGGCGAGCCTATTTCTTCTTTTGCGGGCGCTTCCAGTTCGGGAAGCTCACCGCCTTGCTGCGCGCCACGGTCAGCGCGCCCGGCTCGGTCGACTTGTTGATGGTCGAGCCGCCGCCGATGGTGCCGCCCGCGCCAATGGTGACGGGCGCCACCAGTACGCAGTTGCTGCCCACGTGCACGTCGTCGCCGATCACGGTGCGGTGCTTGTTGGCACCGTCGTAGTTGGCGGTGATGCTGCCCGCGCCGTAGTTCACGCGCTCGCCCACGGTGGCGTCGCCCAGGTAGGCCAGGTGGTTGGCCTTGGCGCCGGCAGCCAGGGTGGAGTTCTTCACTTCCACGAAGTTGCCGATGTGCACCTCCGCGCCCAGCTGCGCACCGGGGCGCAGGCGTGCGAAGGGGCCGATCAGCGAGCCCGCGCCGACGGTGACGCCGGCCTTCTCGCCCTCGATGTGGGTGAAGGGGTGGATCACAGCGCCGGCCTCGATGCGCGCATTGGCGATCACGCAGTTGGCGCCGATGCGCACGCCCTCGCCCAGCGACACCGCGCCCTCGAACACGCAGTTGACGTCGATCTCCACGTCGCCCGCGCATTCGAGCGTGCCGCGCAGGTCGAAGCGCGACGGGTCGGCCAGGCGCACGCCCTGATCCATCAGCGCGTTGGCCTGGCGCAGCTGCCATGCGCGCTCCAGCGCCGCGAGCTGGGCGGGGCTGTTGATGCCGGCCACCTGAAGCGCGTCTGTGGTGACGTGCGCGACCACGGGCACGCCGTCGGCGGCAGCGAGCTTGACCACGTCGGTCAGGTAGTACTCGCCCTGGGCGTTGTCGTTGTCCAGGCGGCCGAGCCAGCCCTTGAGCAGGCGTGCCGGCACGGCCATCACCCCGCTGTAGATCTCGCGCACCGCGCGCTGGGCCTCGGTGGCGTCCTTGTGCTCGACCACGGCCTGCACCTCGCCCCGCACCTCGCCGTCATCGGCCGCGCGGATGACCCGGCCGTAGCCCGTGGGGTCGTCGAACTCGATGGTCAGCAGCGCCAGCTTGCCGCCGGCGCTGGCCGCGACGAGCGCGCGCAGGGTTTCCTCGCCGATGAGCGGCACGTCGCCCGAGAGCACGACCACCGTGCCGTCATCCGACAGCAGCGGCGCGGCCTGCTGCACCGCGTGGCCGGTGCCCAGCTGCGGCTCCTGGCGCGCGAAGCGCACGGCGGCATTGCCCACGCCGCCGGCCATGGCGGCCTCGACCTGGTCCGCGCCGTGGCCGGTGACCACCACCACGTCGCGCGCCCCGATGCGCGCAGCCGTGCCCGCCACGTGCGCCAGCAGGGCCCGGCCGCCCAGCCGGTGCAGCACTTTCGGCAGCCGGCTCTTCATGCGGGTACCCTTGCCGGCGGCCATGATGACGACGTCGATCGGTCCTTGGTCGTTGTTCTGTTGCGGAGGCTGATTCATGCGTTTCTTTTCCAGGATTCGTTGCGCGACTTGCTCGGCAATCTCTGCGGTGCCCCGAATTATCGGCGCGCTGCTCGTGGCGGCCTGCCTGGGCGCCTGCAGCGCGATCCAGCTGGCCTACAACAACCTGCCGACGGTGAGCTACTGGTGGCTCGACGAGTACCTCGACTTCGACGGCACCCAGACCCCGAAGGTGCGCGACGAGCTCTCCCGGCTGCTGGCATGGCACCGGCAGAACGAGCTGCCGCGCCTGGCCTCGCTGCTGAAGGATGCACAGGCCATGGCCCCGAGCGAAGTCACGCCGGAGCAGGTCTGCGCGATGGCAGACCGCATCCGCGAGCGCCTGCTGGCCGTGACCGAGCGTGCCGAGCCCGCCGGCACCGAGCTGGCGCTGAGCCTGACCGAGGCGCAGCTGCAGCAGCTGGAGCGCAAGTACGCCAAGAACAACGCCCAGTACCGCAAGGACTGGCTGGACCGCACGCCCGAGCAGGTGCAGGAGAAGCGCTACGACCAGTTCCTCGACCGCACCGAGGATTTCTACGGCCGCCTGAGCGCCGAGCAGCGCGAGCTCCTGAAGCAGCAGGTCGCGCAGTCGGTGTTCGACCCGAAGCTGGCGGACGCCGAGCGCCGCAAGCGGCAGCAGGAAGCGCTCAGGCTGCTGCGCGGCTTCGTCGCCGCCAGGCCTTCGCCGTCACAGGCCCGCGCGGCGCTGCACGACTACATCCAGCGCATCGCCGAGCCGCCGCCGGGCCCCTGGCGCGACCAACAGCAGGCCCTTCTGCAGGAAGGCTGCCGCAACACCGCGGCCATGCACAACGGCACCAGCGCAAGCCAGCGCGCGCAGGCGGTGCGGCGGCTGCAGGCCTACCAGGACGACCTGCGCGAACTGGTGGCGGCGCGCTGAGCGCGCCGGGGTGCCGCGATCGGGAAGTGCCCGCTCAGATCAGCGGCGTGGGCCGCATCGGCCGCTCGAAGTAGTCGCCCAGCGCCTCGAGGGCATGCGGCTCCATGATGCGCAGCCAGCCGGCGTCGATCTTGTAGAGCCCCAGGCGCTGCAGCCGCCGCAGCGTCTTGTTGGTGTGCACCAGCGAAAGCCCCAGCGCGTCGGCGATGTGCTGCTGGTTGAACGGAAACTCGATCCAGCCGTCGCGCTCCATGCCCACGCGCTGGGCCCGGCGGAAGAGATGCATCAGCAGCATCGCCACCCGCTCGCTGGCGTTGCGCCGGCCGGTGGAGACGAGGTTGTCGTCGACCATCTTCTCTTCACGCGCGGCCAGCCAGGTGATGTCGTAGCCGAGCTTGGGCTGGGCGTGGAACAGTTCCCAGAGGCGGTCGCGCGAGAAGGCGCACAGCGTGACGTCGGTCACCGCCGCGACGCCGTGCGTGTGGCCGTCGGCGAACTCGTCCTGAAGGCCCAGGAAGTCGCCGGGCAGCAGGAAGCTCAGGATCTGCCGCCGGCCGTCGCTCAGCGTCTTGTAGCGGAACGCCCAGCCGGCATAGATGGTGAACAGCTGCGGGCTGCGCCGGTGCTCCTCGATGATCGAGCCGCCCGCCGCCACGCGCCGGGCTCCCACGCGGAAGGACTGGATGGTCTTCAACTCTTCCGGCGAGCAGGGCAGAAACGCCTCGATGCGTCGCAACCCGCATCGATCGCAAGGGTTCGCGCCCCCCGGAGGGGCCGCGGCGGCAGGGTAGTCCTCGTATTTCACGCTTCACTATAGGCGCCTGGCCTGTGTCTTTTGACATTTCGCGGGCTTGCCCGTGCCGCCTACACTCGACGGCCCCCTTCAACTCCGATCGCATGACCGCAGACGCAACGCCCCTCCACGAGATTCTCTACTGCAGCATGCTCACCCAGAGCCTGCCTCCGCAGACGGTGGGTCAGATCGTCTCGCGTGCCCGTGCCCAGAATGCACGGCACAACATCACCGGCTTGCTGGTGTTCGACGGCATGCGCTTCTGCCAGCACCTCGAAGGCCCGGCCGATGCCGTGGACGAGCTGATGAAACGGATCAAGGAGGACCCGCGGCACGTCGACGTCAAGGTGGTCTACGAGGCACCGCTGTCGGTGCGCAGGTACAGCGGCTTCGGCATGGGGCTGGCCGAATGCGAGGGACCCCACCTGATGGCGGGCGTGCACGCGCTCCAGGGGGAGGCGGCACTGCGCCACTTCCTGGCGCTGGTGCCGAGCTTCGACATCAACGGCTGAAGCGGCGGGGAAACGGCCCGGGAATCGCCCGAGGTAGCCCCAAAAGCCCCCCAAACAGCTCCCGAAAAAGGAAAAGGCGGCCGAAGCCGCCTTTTTCAGCACCTGGAGGACTGGGAACGATCAGGCGTTGTCCCAGCTGTAGGTGGCTCCGTAGCCATCCCACGCCTCCATCACGATGCGCTGGCCCGCAGCCACCATCAGCGATTCGCCGGGTGCGAGCACCAGGTCTTCGCTGGGATTGGCGAGCGTCGCGTCGGGCGTGATCCACACGCGGCCCTGCTTCACGCGCAGGATGCTGGCCGCCCGCGCCTTCAGGCTCATCGCCTCGCCGGGAGCGATCTGCCATGCACCGCGGCGGACTGCCGGGGGGACGGTGGCGGCGCGGGCCGGGACGGAGAGGGGCGAGAGCGATTCGGTGGTGCAGACGGCGGTGGACATGGTGTAACTCCTTGGGGCTTTGCCGACGCGCTTGACAGAAAGAGGCAATGGCGCAGTTCGGGAATGAATGATCGTTTCTCCCGCGTTGGCGGTCCAATGAAAACGAGTTAGCCTACTGATGCTGGTTTCGCATCAATTGACTGGCCGCGCCCCGCCCTCGATTCACACCCATGCAACATTCCCAGACCCATCTGCGCTCCCGCCCGATCTCCGCCGGGCACCTGCGAGCCTTCGAGGCGGTGGCCCGCCACCTGAACTTCCGCGCCGCCGCCGAGGAGATGGCGCTGACCCAGTCGGCGGTGAGCCGCCAGATCCAGTCGCTGGAAGAGGAAGTGGGCGTGGCCCTGTTCCTGCGCCATACCCGCGCGGTGGAGCTCACCAGCGCCGGCGCCCTGCTGCTGCTGGCGGTACAGCAGTCGCTGCCGCGCATCGACACGGCCGTGCGCCAGATCCGCCAGAGCGCGGGACGGCAGAGCGTGTCGCTGACCACTTTCGCGTCGTTCGCCTCGATGTGGCTGATCCCGCGGCTGGAGGCCTTCCAGCGCGACAACCCCGAGATCGACATCCGCATCGACGCCAGCGACGTGGCGGTCGACCTCGACGTGGCCGACGTGGACATCGCCCTGCGCTACGGCCCGCGCGACGCCATGCCGCCGAGCGCGGTGCGCCTGTTCGGCGAGACGCTCACGCCGGTGGCCAGCCCCTGGCTGCTCAAGAGCAGCCCGCCCATCAGGACGCCGGAAGACATGACCCGGTTCACCCTGATCGAGGCCGGCGACGCCCACCGCACCCACCTCGAGTGGCTGACCTGGCGCCGCTGGTTCGAGGTGAACGGGCTGGAGCGCGCCCAGCCCAAGCGCTGGCTCTATTTCAACTACGCCTACCAGATGGTGCAGGCCGCCCTCACCGGCCAGGGCGTGACCCTGGCGCGCAGCTCGCTGATCGCCGAGAGCCTGGCCAACGGCGACCTGGTCGAGGTGCTGCCGCAGCACCGCATGGATTCGCCGATGTCGTACTGGCTGATCGCCGGCCCGCGCAGCATGCAGCGCCCGGAGATCAAGGCCTTCTGCGACTGGCTGCAGCTGCAGGCCGTGACCACGCGCGAGACCATCGGCGAGGTGCCCGACCCGGACACCGTCGACAACATCGACTGAGCCTCAAAAGGAAGAACAGCCTGGCAGCTTCTTCCAGGAACACCGCGGAACCGGCTCCGCCGGGCCGCAGGTGTTGCCCCCGGAAGGGGGTTGGCGAAGCGACACGAAGTGCGCGAAGACTGGGGGAGAGCCCAGTGCGCGACACGAAGTGCGCGCAGCCTGGGGGAGAGTCAAGCCACGGGCCAGACCACGCCGTTGTCGTTGAGGATGGCGTCCAGCGGCAGGTCGTGCGCCTCGGGCTCGAAGTCCTCGATGAAGCCGTTGGTGAAGCCCAGCCCCACCGTGAAGGGCCGCGGTTCGAGCGCGGCCAGCGTGCGGTCGTAGAAGCCCCCGCCGTAGCCCAGCCGGTAGCCGCCCGCGCTGTAGCCCACGCAGGGCACGAACAGCAGCGTGGGCACGATCAGCTCGGTGTCCTTGGGCTTGGGGATCCCGTAGGCGTCTTCCTCCATCTGGCAGCCCGGGTACCAGGCGTGGAAGGTCAGGGTCTTGTGAACTTTGTCGATCACCGGCAGTCCGATGCGGCGGCGCTGCGGCTCCTCCATGAGCTCGCCGTCTTCCTTCCAGCGGTGCAGTGCGGGCAGCGGATCGAACTCGCCCTTGATCGGCCAGTAGGCGCCGATCACCGTGTCGGGCCGGCCCACGAGCCAGATCCGCATCACGCGCTGCAAAAGGTCGGCGCGTGTCAGCCGGTCGGGCATCGCCAGACGTTGCTCGATGAGGGCTTTCCTCAACTGTTCCTTAAGAAAACTCGCCGTTGCCGAGGTGTCGGCACCCTTTGACTTGTCCATAATCCCCCGATGCAGTTCCCAAGCATTTTGGCATCCAAGCGCAGCCATCCGCGCAATGCGGTCCCCGCGCTGGTTTTTTCCGCGGTCATCGCCTTCGCCGCAATGCTCTCGCAGCAGCCCGCCGCGGCCCAGAGCAACACCAACGACGACGTCCTGATCCAGATGAAGCAGGCCTTCCAGCGCGGCGACAAGGCCCGGCTGACGGCCCTGCTGCCCCAGGCCCGCGGCCATGCGCTCGAACCCTGGGCGGCCTACTGGGAACTCAAGGCAAGGCTGCAGGAAGCCGCGCCCAACGAAGTGCAGGACTTCTACGCCCGCTACCCCGGCACCTACCAGGAAGACCGCCTGCGCAACGACTGGCTGCTGCTGACCGGCCAGCGCCGCGACTGGGACAACTTCTCCGCCTCGCTCGACGGCTTCCGCATGGGCGACGACCCGCAGGTGCGCTGCTACGCGATCCTGGTCGACACGCTGCGAACCGGCACCGCCACGCAGGCACAGGCCGACGAGGTGCGCCGCAACTGGTTCGGCCAGAAGGACCTCGACGACGGCTGCCTCACCGCCGCCGACCGCATGGTCGCCGCCCGCCTGCTGTCGACCAACGACGTCTGGAAGAAGGCTCGCCTGGCCATGGAGGCCAACCGGCCGCAGGCCGCGCGCGCCGCCGTCACCATCGCCGCGCCCGACGCGCTGCCGCTTTTCGAGGAACTCAACGCGAGCTCGGCCAAGTTCCTGACCGGCCGTGCCTTCGTGGCTGCCAAGTCGCGCAAGGAGCTGGTGGTGCTCGCGCTCATCAAGGTCGCCATCGCCGACCCCGAGCAGGCGGCATCCCAGCTCGACAGCAAGTGGGGCCCGATGCTCTCGGCCGAGGAGCGCAACTGGCTCTGGGGCACCATCGGCCGCGCCGCCGCCATCAAGCTGTGGCCGCAGGCCGGCAGCTATTTCGCCAACGTCACCAAGAACAGCGACCTGTCCGACGACATGCTCGCCTGGCGCGTGCGCGCCGCCCTGCGCGCCGGCCAGTGGAAGGAAGTGGTGCCCGCCATCAACGCGATGAGCGAAACCGCCCAACTCGACCCGACCTGGGTCTACTGGAAGGCCCGCGCACTGGCCAGCGCAGACGGCGACGAGCGCCGCGCCCAGGCCCGCGAGCTCTACCAGAGCATCGCCGGCTCGCGCGGCTTCTACGAGATGCTGGCGCTGGAAGAAATGGGCCAGCGCACCGTGGTGCCCACGCGCCCCGCTCCGCTCACGCCCGAGGAGAAAGCCGCCGCGCGCAGCAACCCCTCGCTGGCGCGCGGCCTCTACGCCATCGCCATCGGGCTGCGCCCCGAGGGCACGCGCGAGTGGAACTACGCCACCAACCTGCACGACAAGGGCGGCATGGACGACCGCGCGCTGCTCGCCGCGGCCGACTTCGCCTGCCAGCGCGAGGTGTGGGACCGCTGCATCAACACCAGCGAGCGCACCAAGGGCGTGGTCGACGTGGAGCAGCGCTTCCCGATGCCCTTCCACGACACGGTGCTGCGCAAGAGCCAGGACATCGGCCTCGACCCGGCCTACGTCTATGGCCTGATCCGCCAGGAAAGCCGCTTCATCATGGACGCGCGCTCCGGCGTCGGCGCCTCGGGCCTGATGCAGGTCATGCCCGCCACCGCGCGCTGGACGGCCCGCAAGATCGGCCTGACCGACTTCTCGCCCAGCCAGATCAATGACCGCGAGACCAACATCACCATCGGCACCAACTACCTGAAGCTCGCGCTCGACGACTTCGACGGCTCTATGGCGCTGGCCGCCGCCGCCTACAACGCCGGCCCGGGCCGCCCGCGCAACTGGCGCAACGGCCCGGTGCTCGACGCGGCCATCTGGGCCGAGAACGTGCCCTTCAACGAGACGCGCGACTACGTGAAGAAGGTGCTGGCCAACACCACCAACTACGCCGCCATCATCAGCGGCCGGCCGCAGTCGCTGAAGGAGCGCCTGGGCCGCGTCGGCCCGCGCGACGCCTCCGAGCCCGAGCCGAACAAGGATCTTCCCTGAAGGCCGCCGCCTGAGATGAGCTGGCGCGACGAGGTCCTCGACACGCTGGCGTCCGAGTTCTCGGACGTGGGCGACGTCGCGCAGCTCACGCGCATCGTTTTGCGGCTCACGCTGGCGGGCGTGCTGGGCTTCGTGCTCGGCTTCGAGCGCGAGCAGCAGGGCAAGGCGGCCGGCGTGCGCACCCACATGCTGGTGGCCATCGGCTCGGCGATGTTCGTGCTGATTCCCCAGCAGACCGGCATCGTGCCGGCGGACATGAGCCGTGTCATACAGGGGCTGGTGGCGGGCGTGGGCTTCCTGTGCGCCGGCACCATCCTCAAGCAGGGCAAGGATGAGAGCCACGTGCAGGGCCTGACGACCGCCGCGGGCCTGTGGATGACCGCCGCCATCGGCATGGCCTGCGGGCTCGGCCGCGAGGTGACGGCGGTGACGAGCGCGCTGCTCGCGCTCGCCGTTCTCGCGCTGGTGCCGCGCCTCGTGGGCCTGATCGAGCGGGCACCCGGGCAGCCGAAGGCCGATGGCGACGCCGCCCGCGCCGGCGGGCAGGACTCGGGCGACAAGCCCCGGCACTGAACGCCGGGCCGCCTGCGAAGCGGCATCAATTCGCGCCGCGTTCGGCATCAATCGCCGCGTGGCGCACGGCTAGCATCGAAGACCCTATTCAGCATCACCGCAACGGACCGGAGAACCCTCTCATGCGCAAGCTCTATGTCGGCAACAAGAACTACTCGTCATGGTCGATGCGGCCCTGGATCCTGATGAAGCAGGCCGGCATCGAGTTCGAGGAAGTCGCGGTGCGCTTCGATTCCTTCGAGGCCGACTCGCAGTTCAAGAACATCATCGGCGCGCTGAACCCCGCGGCCAAGGTGCCGGTGCTGGTGGAAGACGACGGCCTCGTCATCTGGGACACGCTCGCCATCGCCGAATACCTGGCCGAGAGCTTCCCCGACAAGCATCTCTGGCCCCAGGCCAGGGCCGACCGCGCCCGCGCGCGCAGCGTCTGCGCCGAGATGCACGCCGGCTTCGGCGGCCTGCGCAACCACTGCGGCATGAACCTCGAGGCGTCGCTGCCCGAAGTGGGCGCGCGGCTGCTGAAGGAGGTGCCCGAAGTCGCCAGCGACCTCGCGCGCATCGTGCAGATGTGGAGCGGCCTGCTCGAGACCCATGGCGGCCCGATGCTCTTCGGCCGCGAGTTCGGCATCGCCGACGCCTACTTCGCGCCCGTGGGCACGCGCATCAAGACCTACGGCCTGCCGGTGCCGGCGCAGATCACCGCCTACATCGAGCGCGTGCAGGCGCTGCCGGGGGTGAAGGCCTGGATCGACGCCGGGCTGGCCGAAAAGGACTTCCTGCAGTTCGAAGAGCCCTACCGCACGGGGCGATAGGGCTTCAAACGCTGCAAGGGCGAGCCCGGTTCAGAACCGATAGGTCGCCGCCACGTAGGTGACGATCGGGTTGAGCTTCAGGCTCGCCTCGCTGGTCGCCACCGGCAGGCCGAAGACCGAGTTCGTGGTCAGCTTGGCCTTGGTCTTCAGCGGGATGTAGGAGACCGAGAACGAGATGCCCCAGTGCTTGTCGAACTGGTAGGCCGCGCCGATGTTGAGCACCGGGGCGAACTTGCTGTCCAGCTTGGCCGTGGTGTTGACCGCGAAGGGCGACTGGTGGAACTGCGTGGCCAGCGCGCTCTGCAGGTTCGGGGTCAGCTTGACGTCGCTGTACCAGACATAGGTGGCGCCGAGGCCGACGAAGGGGCGGAAGGCGGATTCGCCGTCGTTGAAGTAGTACTTGCCCAGGATCGTCGGGCTCCACTGGCGGGCCTCGCCGAGCTGGCCCACGCGCCCGAGGGTGCCGGTGCCGTCGAGCTTGAACTTCGGCGGCACGCCGAACACGCCTTCCACCGCCCAGTTGCTGTCGATGAAATAGGTGGCGTTGAGGCCCAGGGTGTCGGAATCGCTCACGCTGGCGCCGGAACCGGGCAGCACGCTCGGGATCGGCGAGGTCACGGTGAGCGGCTTGCTCGAATCCTGCGGTGACAGATGGAACCACCCCGTGCCGACGACCCAGTCGCCGGCCTTCTGCGCCATGGCACTGCCGGACGCCAGGGCGCCGAGCGCTGCCAGTGCAATCATTGTTTTCTTCATGAAATGTGTCCTTTTGATTGAATATCCCTCTGCGGATGCGGACGCCGGCTGTGCTCGCCGCTGAAGATCGCCCGGATGACGAACGATTGCCCGGTCTGCGCCGCGGATTATCGAACGACCGTTCTATTTCTGACAGAGGGACTATCCCTAAACTGCCGCCATGAAGATCTTTCTCGTCGGCGGCGCCCTGCGCGACCGCCTGCTGGGGCGCCCCGTGTCCGACCACGACTGGCTGGTGGTCGGTGCCACGCCCGAGGAAATGGTGGCGCGCGGCTACCTGCCCGTGGGGCGCGACTTTCCGGTGTTCCTGCATCCCGAGACGCGCGAGGAATACGCGCTCGCGCGCACCGAGCGCAAGAGCGCGCCGGGCTATCGCGGCTTCACCGTGCATGCCGCGCCCGACGTCACGCTCGAACAGGACCTCGCCCGCCGCGACCTGACCGTCAACGCGATCGCGCTGCCCGCCGAACTGGTGAGCGCCGACGGCCGCTTCGATCCCGCGCCCGAGACGCTGGCCGACCCCTTCCACGGCCAGCGCGACCTGCGCGACAAGGTGCTGCGCCACGTGACCGATGCCTTCCGCGAAGACCCGGTGCGCATCCTGCGCGTGGCGCGCTTCGCCGCCCGCTTCGACGACTTCGACGTGGCCCCGCAAACCATGGCGCTGATGCGCGGGATGGTCGCGGCCGGCGAGGTCGATGCGCTGGTGGCCGAGCGCGTGTGGCAGGAGCTCTCGCGCGGCCTGATGGAAACACGCCCCTCGCGCATGTTCGACGTGCTGCGCAAATGCGGCGCGCTGGCAGTGCTGCTACCCGAAATCGACGCGAACGACCCGCTGCCGATGCAGGTGGTGGACACCGCCGCCCGGCTGAAGGCGTCGCTGGCCGTGCGCTTCGCCTGCCTGACCGGCGGCTTCGGTAGCGGCAAGGGCAGCGTGGCCTCGCTCCAGGCTCTGTGCGAACGCTGGCGCGTGCCGGTGGATATCCGCGAGCTGGCGGAGATGGTGGCGCGCGAGCACTCGCACATCGACGAGAGCGGCGCGCTCGATGCCGCCGGGCTGGTGCGCCTGCTGGAGCGCTGCGACGCCTTCCGCAAGCCCGCACGCTTCGCCGAGGCGCTGCTGGCCTGCGAGTGCGCGGCGCGCAGCCGTCCGGGCACCGGCATCGAGGCCGATGCGCCCTGGCCGCAGCGCCAGCGGCTGCTCGCGGTGCTGGCGACGGCGTCGGCCGTGGCCACCGACGTGGTGGCCCGGGCCGCCCAGCAGTCGGGCGCCACGGGACCGAAGATCGGCGACGCCATCCACCGGGCGCGCGTCGAGGCGGTCGCTTCGTCGCTGGGTCAGGCTTGAGGCCGACCGGAGCCAGCCCTTTCGGGGCATGACTTACGACACTTCCGTGCGCGAACCCCGTCGATAGCATCGGCCGGGTGAATGCCACCGCGCCGAAGCCGTCACGCGAGTCCGCCGACTTCCCGCACCCGCCAGGGGCGGACGAGCTGGGCCTGCGCGTGCTGCGCGAGCACGTGGCCTCGGTGTACGCGGCCTACGACGCGTCGGTGTTCGTGCACTTCGGCCTGGGCGCTGCGCTGGGCGCGGCCATGTACCTGCACCAGCCCCGCGCCTGGATCCTCGTGTGGATGGCGGCGCACCTCTTGCTGGGCCTGTTCCTCCTCTCGATGCCGCGCTGGCACGCCGGCGTGCCGCTGGCCGATACAAGGCGCTGGGCACGCAGGCATTCGTGCACCGTCATGGTGGTGGGCGCGGCCATGGCCAGTGCGCCGCTGCTCTTCATCACACCGGGCGACCTGCCCGTGACCTCGGTCGTCACGGTGGCCATCATCGGCAGCTGCGCGCGGGCCATGCAGCTGCTGTGGCCGCTGAAGCCGGCGCTGTACGGCTACACCCTGCCGATGATGCTGAGCCTGATCGCCGCGCTGGCGTGGCAGGGCGACGCGACGCACTTCTTCCTGGCGCTCTTCAGCCTGGGCTACCTGCTCTTCACGCTGCGCGTGGGCGGCCAGCAGCACGAGCTGCTGACCGACTCGCTGGTGCTGCGCTTCGAGAACGAGGCGCTGGCCGGCCAGCTCGGCAGGCAGATCGCCGCGGCGGAGCGCGCGAGCGCCGAGAAGTCGCGATTCCTCGCCACCGCCAGCCACGACCTGCGCCAGCCGCTGCATGCCATCGCGCTCTTCGGCGCGGCACTGGAGAACGAGCTGCGCGAGCACCACGGCGGCCGCAACGCGCAGCAGCTGATGCGCGCGGTGAACGCGCTGGGCAATTCGCTCGACACCATGCTCGACGTGTCGCGCCTCGATGCGGGCGTGGTCACGCCGGACATCGCGCCGGTGTCGCTCGACGCGCTGTTCCGCTCGCTCAACCACCTGTTCGCGGCCAGGGCCGAGGAGCGGCAGCTGCAGCTGCGGGTGCGCGCCAGCGGCCTCCGGGTGCGCAGCGATGCGCAGCTGCTGCACCGCATGCTCTCCAACCTCGTCGACAACGCGCTGAAGTACACGACACGCGGCGGCGTGTCGGTGCGGGCCCGCGCGCGCGGCGACACGGTGTGGATCGAGGTGTTCGACACCGGCATCGGCATCGCGCCCGAGCAGCAGGAGCGCGTGTTCGAGGAGTACTACCAGGTGCACAACCCGGGGCGCGACCGCACGCAGGGGCTGGGCATCGGCCTGTCGATCGTGCAGCGGCTCTCGCAGCTGCTCGGGCATCCGGTGCAGCTGAAGTCGCGCCCCGGCCGCGGCAGCCTCTTCCGCCTCGAACTGCCGGCCGCCGAGGAAGCTGCGGTGCCCGCTGCCGAGGGCGGGCCTCTTGCAGCCCGCCGCGCCGCAGGGCAGCGCCCCGATTGCAAGCCGGGGGCAGTACTGGGGCGCATCCTGCTCATCGACGACGAAGCGGATATCCGCGAAGCCATGGTCGGCCTGTTCAGGTCACACCATCTCTCGCTGGAGGCCGTCGCCAGCGAGGCCGAAGCCGCGGAGCTCCTAGCAAGCCCCGACGCGCAGGAGCGCCCCTTCTCGCTGCTGATGTGCGACTACCGCCTCGGCGGCGGCGAGAACGGGCTCGACGTGGGGCAGCGCCTGCAGCAGCGCTTCGGCCTGCAGGCGCCGTTGCTGCTGGTGACGGGGGAGACCTCGCCCCAGCGGCTGCAGCGCGTGCGCGCCTCGGGCATTCCGGTGCTGTTCAAGCCGGTGAACCCCGCGACGCTGCTGCGCGCGCTCGCCGAACTGGCGCCGGCGCCCTCGCTGGCAGCGCACTGATTCGAAGCCGTCCCGGCGCGTCCGGGGCGACATGGGGCTTTGGCCGACATGCGCCGCGAACGGCGCGTGTTAAGGTTTTTACCGATGCCAAAGTCCTCCAGCAACCCGCCGTTGCCTCCTCCGTTGGCGCGGGACGCAGCCCTCTTCCTCGACTTCGACGGTACCCTGGTCGGGCTCGCGCCCACGCCCGAAGCCATCGAGATTCCACCCGCCCTCGTGCCCCTGCTGAGCGACCTGCGCGACCAGCTCGGCGGTGCGCTCGCCGTGGTGTCGGGCCGCCAGATCGATGCCATCGACCGCTTTCTCGCGCCCCTGCGGCTGCCTGCGGCCGGCGAGCACGGCGTGCAGCGCCGCGATGCCGCCGGCAGCATGCAGGAGCAGCGGCCGCCCGATCTCGCCCCCGTGCTCGACATCGCCAACGAGCTAGCTCGCGTGCACGAAGGCCTGCTTGTCGAGCGCAAGCACGCGGCCATCGCGCTGCACTACCGGCTCGCTCCGCAGCTGGAGGCGGTGTGCCGCGACGCGATGTCGCGCGCCATCGCGCTCGATCCGATGCTGGAGCTGATGCACGGCAAGTTCGTCTTCGAGGTGAAGCCCGCAGGCGTCAACAAGGGCATCGCCATCGATGCCTTCATGACCGAGGCGCCCTTCGCCGGCCGCGTGCCGGTCTTCCTCGGCGACGACACCACCGACGAAAGCGGATTCGCCGTGGTGCAGCCGCGCGGCGGCATCGCGATCAAGGTGGGCTCGGGCCCGAGCCTGGCGCTGCACCGCCTCGAATCGCCGCTGGCCGTCTACGAATGGCTGGTGCAGGCACGCGACCTGCTGGCGGCACGGCCGCAGGACTCTGCAAGCCGATCCGAAGAATCACCGAGGAGCCCCCGATGACAGAACAACAGACGCCGGTGGCGCCCGAGGACCGCGCCGGGCAGGCCCTGGCCGGCGCGACCGGTCCCGACGACCGCGCACCGGTCGATCCGCAGGCAGCCGCAAGGCCTGGCGCCCGCGGCTTCGCGCCGCCGGCCGAGCCCTCGCTCAACGTGGGCGTGATCGGCAACTGCGCCTACAGCGCACTCATCGACTCGCGCGGCCGCGCCGTGTGGTGCTGCCTGCCGCGCTTCGACGGCGACCCGGTGTTCAACGCCCTGCTGCATCCCGGCGAGGATGCGGGCGCCTGGAGCATCGACATCGAGGACTTCGCCGAATCGAAGCAGTGGTACGAGCCGAACACCGCCGTGCTGCGCACGCAGCTCTTCGACAGCGCGGGCCAGGGCATCGAGATCACCGACTTCGCGCCGCGCTTCTACAGCCGCTCGCGCTACTTCCGCCCGCTGATGCTGGTGCGCCGCGTGCGGCCCATCGCGGGGGCGCCGCGCGTCCGCGTGTCGCTCGATCCGCGCTTCCAGTGGGGCGCCTCGGCGCCGCTGGAGGTCACGCGCGGCAGCAACCACATCCGCTATGTCGGGCCCGACGTGACGCTGCGGCTGAACACCGACGCCTCGATCTCGCACATCCTCTCGCGCCAGCCCTTCGTGCTCTCGCGCGAATACAACTTCATGTTCGGCGTCGACGAGACGCTGATGGACGGCATCGCCGACACCGCGCGCCGCTTCGAGCAGGAGACCATCGCGTACTGGCGCGTCTGGAGCAAGCGCCTGGCGATTCCGTTCGAGTACCAGGACGCGGTGATCCGCGCGGCCATCACGCTGAAGCTCTCGCTGTACGAGGACACGGGCGCCATCGTCGCGGCCATGACCACCAGCATTCCCGAGGCGCCGGGCAGCCAGCGCAACTGGGACTACCGCTACTGCTGGCTGCGCGACGCCTTCTTCGTGGTGCGCGCGCTCAATTCGCTGAGCGAAGTGGGCACCATGGAGGACTACCTGCGCTGGCTCGGCAACGTGGTGATCGGCTCGCACGGCGAGCACATCCAGCCGCTGTACGGCATCGGGCTGGAGCGCGAGCTGCCGGAGTCCTTCGTCGATGGCCTTCCCGGCTACCGCGGCATGGGCCCGGTGCGCGTGGGCAACCAGGCGCAGGAGCACTTCCAGCACGACGTGTACGGCAACATCGTGCTCGGCGCGGCGCAGGCCTTCCACGACCACCGGCTGCTCAGCCGCGCGGGGCTGGCGGAGTTTCCACACCTCGAGGCGGTGGGCGAGCGCGCGGTGGCCGTCTACGGCACGCCCGACGCCGGCATGTGGGAGCTTCGCACCCGCGCGCGCGTGCACACCAGCTCGGCGCTGATGAGCTGGGCCGCCTGCGACCGGCTCGCGAAGATCGCTCGCACCCTGGGGTTGGCGGAACGCGCCGCCTACTGGCACGGCCATGCCGCGCGCATGAAGGAGGAGATCCTCGCCAAGTCTTGGTGCGAGGAGCGCCAGGCCTTCGCCGAGAGCTTCGGCGGGCACGAGCTCGACGCGAGCATCCTGCTGATGGTGGAAGTGGGCCTGATCGACGCGCGCGACCCGCGCTTCATCTCGACCGTCGACGCGATGGAGAAGACGCTGTGCGACGGCCCCTACATGCGCCGCTACGAGGCCGCCGACGACTTCGGCAAGCCCGAGACCGCCTTCAACATCTGCACCTTCTGGCGCATCGACGCGCTCGCCAAGATCGGCCGCAAGGCCGAGGCGCGCCAGATCTTCGAGACCATGCTCGCCGCGCGCAATCCGCTGGGGCTGCTGTCCGAAGACACCCACCCGGTCACCGGCGAGATGTGGGGCAACTTCCCGCAGACCTACTCGATGGTCGGCATCATCAACGCGGCGGTGCGCCTGTCCGCTCCCTGGGACTCCGCCATATGAACGCCACCCGGTCTTCCACCCGCTGCACCCGTGCAACGCCACCCCCAGAGGGGAAGACGCTGCCCGGCAGCTGGCGCAAGGAGGCGCCATGAGCCGCCTCGTCGTCATCTCCAACCGCGTGGCCGACCCGCGCAAGCCCGCCGCCGGCGGCCTCGCCGTGGCGCTGGGCGAAAGCCTGCAGCAAAGCGGCGGCCTCTGGTTCGGCTGGAGCGGCCAGATCGTCGAGGACGGCCCGACCGGAGAGGGAGAGCTGCACCGCCACCAGGCAGGCAAGGTCACGCTGGCGACCATCGACCTCAGCCGCGAGGACCACGACAGCTACTACCTCGGCTACAGCAACGACGTGCTCTGGCCGGTGTTCCACGACCGTCTCGACCTCGCGCACTTCGAGGCCGGCTTCGTCGGCGGCTACCGGCGCGTGAACCAGCTGTTCGCGCGCAAGCTGCTGCCGCTCCTGAAGGACGACGACATCATCTGGGTGCACGACTACCACCTGATCCCGCTGGCGGCCGAGCTGCGCGCGATGGGCTGCAGGCAGCGCATCGGCTTCTTCCTGCACATTCCGCTGCCGCCGCAGATCATCCTCGCGGCGATTCCGCAGCACGCCTGGCTGATGCGCTCGCTTTTCTCGTACGACCTGATCGGCTTTCAGGCGCAGCAGGACGTGCAGCACTTCGAGCACTACGTTCGCAACGAGGCCAACGGCGAGTACCTGGGCGACGACATGTACCGCGCCTACGGGCAGACGGTGCGAAGCGCGGCCTTCCCCATCGGCATCGACGTGGACGAGTTCGCGGCACTCACGCACGCGAAGGAATCGCGCGACATGTACGAGACCATGAAGCGCGAGTACTCGCAGCGCCGGCTGCTGCTGGGCATCGACCGGCTCGACTACTCCAAGGGCATCCCGCAGCGGGTGCGGGCGTTCCGCGAGCTGCTGGCGAACTACCCCGAGAACCGCCGCAGCGCCACGCTGATCCAGATCGCCTCGCCCACGCGCGAGACGGTCGACGCCTACGGCGACATCCGGCGCGAGCTCGAATCGCTGTGCGGCGCCATCAACGGCGACTACGGCGAGCTCGACTGGATGCCCGTGCGCTACATCCACCGCATGGTGGCGCGCAAGCGCGTGCCGGGCCTGTGCCGCGCGGCGGCCGTTGGTCTGGTGACGCCGCTGCGCGACGGCATGAACCTCGTCGCCAAGGAATACATCGCGGCGCAGGACCCGGCCGACCCCGGCGTGCTGGTGCTGTCGCGCTTCGCGGGCGCCGCCGAGCAGCTGAAGGAAGCGCTGCTGGTGAACCCCTACGACACCCACGGCACCGCCGAGACCGTGCAGCAGGCGCTGCAGATGCCACTGGAGGAGCGGCGCGAGCGGCACCAGAAGCTGCTGTCGCGCATCCGCGAACACGACATCCACTGGTGGCGGCGCAGCTTCCTCGAGGCGCTGCGGGAGGCGCCCAGCGAGCGCTGACCCCGCGTGGCCGGCGGCTCACCAGCCGGTCAGGAGCCGCACGAATCGCATCACCGGCCGCGCCAGCGCGGGAGCGGCGGTCTTCGCGGCCATCGTCGGGGCCTTGGGCGCGTGCACCCGCAGGTGCACCGGCGTCAGAGCCGAAACCTCGATCCACCCTCCGTGCGACAGGCGGTGCATGTCGCCCTCCTCGAGCAGCGACTCGGTCATGAAGACGGTCTCGCCGAACCAGCCCGGCGGCGACACCACGCGGGCGCGCCCCTCCGCCAGCTGGAGCCATGCGCCGGCCTCGACCGAGGTGCGCAGGGACTGGCCGGGTTCTAGAACGATGGAATCGGGAGCCTGGGAAAGTGTGGTGATCATGGCGGCGAAGCTCGGTTGGACGAGGCTTCATCGTAGGAATCCCGCTGCCCGGAAAACAGGCACACGCCATGGCTATTGCGACCGGAACAGCGGGGCCGGAAACGCATCTGTTATGGTCGTTTTCCCGGGCAACTGCATCTGTTTTCGGATGCCCGATGCGGGGAACATCGACCCATGGACTCGCTACCGCTCTACCGCCAGCTTTCCGCGCACTACGTGGATGCGATCCACACCGGCTCGCTCAAGCAGGGTGACAAGCTGCCCTCGCTGCGCAGCCTGATGCGGCTGCACGGCATCAGCCTCTCGACCGCGCTGCAGGTCTGCCGCGCCATGGAAAGCGACGGCTGGGTCGAGGCGCGCGACCGCTCGGGCTACTTCGTGCGCCGACCGCAGCGCCTGGCCATCGCGCCGATGGAGGAGCCGGTGGCCGACGTGCCGCCCGATCCGGCGCAGTTCGTGAGCATGCGCACGCGCATGGCCAACTTCATGGCGCGCGGGCGGCATACGGGCGTGAAGCTCAACTTCGCCATCGCCCGCGCGGCGCCCGAGCTGTATCCCGCCGAGGCGCTGCGCAACTCGATGACCCGCGCGCTGCGCCAGCGGCCCGAGCTGCTGACCACCGCCTCCTCGCAGAAAGGCCACGAGCAGTTCCGCGAGGCCGTGGCGCAGCGCAGCCTGCGAGTGGGCATGACGGTGGCGCCCGACGAGGTGCTGGTCACCAACGGCTGCATCGAGGCGCTGAACCTCGCGCTGCGCGCCATCGCCAAGCCCGGCGACACGGTCGCGGTGGAGTCACCCACCTTCTACGGCCTGCTGCAAGTGCTCGAAAGCCTGGGCCTGCGCGCGCTGGAGATCCCCACCAGCCCGCAGACCGGCATGTCGCTGGAGGCGCTGGACCTGGCGATCCACACCTACGACGACATCAAGGCGGTGGTGGTGGTGCCGCACCTGCAGAACCCCATAGGCAGCGTGATGCCCGACAGCCACAAGCAGCGGCTCGTGCACCTGTGCGAGAGCCACGGCATCGCGCTGGTCGAGGACGACACCTACAGCGACCTCGTGGAAACCGACGCGCCGCTGCGCGCGGTCAAGTCGTGGGACCGTACGGGCAACGTGATCTATTGCGCCTCGCTGCACAAGGTGCTGGCGCCGGGGCTGCGGCTGGGCTGGATCACCGCCGGACGCTGGCACGCGCAGGTGGAGATGCTCAAGTACGCGCAGACCCGCAACAACGAGGCGCTGGCGCAGATCGCCGCGGGCGAGTTCATCGCCAGCGGCGCCTATGACCGCCACCTGCGCCGGCTGCGCGAACGGCTGCACACGCAGCGCGACCAGACGGCCGACGCCATCGCCCGCTACTTCCCGGCGGGCACGCGGCTGAACCTGCCGCGCGGCGGGCTGCAGCTGTGGGTGGAGCTGCCGCAGCAGCGATCGTCGGTGAGCGTGTTCGAAGCCGCGCTGCGCGAGCAGATGCTGGTGTCGCCGGGCGCGCAGTTCTCGAACTCCGGGCGCTTCGACAACTACCTGCGCATCAACTGCGGCTGGCCGTATTCGAAGGCGGTGGACGCGGGGCTGCGGCGGCTCGGCGAGATCGTGTCGGCGGTGCAGCCCTCGCGCTAGGGCGGGTCGACATTCCGACGCGGCCGCGCGATTCAGACGATGTAGAACAGGACGGCGTCGCGCCTTGCGGCCGCGCCAGCGAAGAAGCGCTTGACGCCCTCCATGAAGCCCGCGAGGTCCTGCGCGCCCTCCTGCCAGACCTTGGCCCAGTACAGCTCGCCGAACTTCGCCGGCTCGGCCGTGAAGCGGCCCACCAGCGCCGCCACGTCGCACTGCGCGAGCCGGGCCGCGGCGCGCTCCACATGGGCGGCCGTGAGGTAGATGCAGGCCAGGCCGTCGGTGCCGTCGAGCTCCTCACCGTCGACCGCCTCGGGCATCAGCGTGCGCACCACGTCCCAGGCCTGCTCCACGGTCTGGCTGTCGTGGGGGCCGCCCTTGGCCGCGGCTGTGTTCAGGAAGCCGGAGACGGTGGACGGATCGATCACCAGCGCACGCAGCCGGTAGCGGTCGAGGGCGTGGAAGGCGGCGCCGATGCTCAAGTGCTGGGCTCCATGCGGGCAGCGCGCGCCACCGCCGCGAGCGCGATGCTCACGCTGTCGATGTTGCGCTGCGCGTTGTCGATGTTCCGGAAGTGGTCGGGCGCGCAGATCTGGTTGAGCAGCAGCGTGCGCTTGAAATGCACCAGCGCCTGGCGCAGGTCGCCTTCCTCCTGCGCGATCAGGCCCAGGTCGTTGTGCGCGTTGGCGGCCGACGACGAGATGCCGCGGCAGTTGCGCTGCTGGATGCCCAGCGAGCGCTCGAACAGTTCGCGTGCCCGGGGAAAGTCGCGGCGCGCCATGAACAGGCTCGCGAAGTTGTTGAGCATGTCGGAATGCAGCTCCGCGTCGCCCTCGCCCGGCGGGAGCTTGTCGAGGTGCACCAGGGCGCGCGCATAGCAGAGCTCGGCCTTCGCGTCCTGGCCCGACTCCGCATAGAGGAAGGCCAGGTTGTTGAACGCACGCACCACGCCGTCGCTGGAGCCGCCTCCGGCCTCGGCCACCGCCATGGCGATGGTCTTCTTGTAGAGCGCCTCTGCCTCGTCGGCGCGTCCGGCCGCGGCATGCAGCAGCGCCAGCGTGTTGGTCGGCCCGCGCCGCCAGCTGTCGTCCAGGCCCAGCTGCGCAGCCACGGCGAGCGCCTCGTCGGCAGAGGCCTGCGCCTTCTCGTTCCAGCGCAGCCGGCGGCACAGCTCGGCATGGCTGGACAGGTGGAGCACCACGCTGCGGTGCGCCCCGCCGTGCAGCCGGCGGGCGGCGGCGATGGCCTCCGCGCAGGACTGCTCGGCGCTCTTCAGGTCGCCCTGGGCGAGCGCGGCGCGGTAGCGGGCCTCATGGTCGTCGAGCAGCTTCAGCAGCACGCCCTGATCGTCGGAAGCGGCGCCGCGCGCCTTGCGCTGCGCGATGGCGACCAGCGTCAGGTCGAGCGCCCTGCGGGCCACGTCCATGTCCTCCGCGGGCATGCCGAGCATGCGGCCGATGGACAGGCTCTCCTCGAGGCTCGAGCGCGCCTTGTCGAATGCGTCGCTCTGGTAGCAGGCCTGCCCGAGCATGCACAGCGTCATCGCGAGGTTCTGGTGCGGCCCCTTGAACACGCGGCGCGTGGCGGCGACGATCTGCTCGCCGATGGCGACGGCCTGCGCCCAGTCGCCGGCCTCGGCGGCGGCCACGAAGCGCTCCTGCAGCTTGTTGGCTTCGGCCAAGGCCGCAAGGTCGTAGTCCTTGGCGCCGTCCCTCGGCGCGTGGCGCAGGGATGCGGGGCGCGCCGCGGCGGAGGGGGCTTCTTCGTCCTCGTCCTGACCCTGCGCCTGCAGCTGGTCCATGCGCCGATAAATCCACCAGAGGTCGAACAGCATCCACGGCAGCAGCACCGCCAGGCAGAAGCGGCCGCCCGGCAGGCCGGCGATGCCGTAGCCCAGAAGCCCCATCTGCCCCGCGCCGCCCAGGTAGCTGCCCAGATAGAAGCGGTGCGCGCCGATGAAGCCCCCCACCAGCCACAGCAGGTAGGCGAAGGAGCGGCGGCGAGGCAGCGGGGTCATGGTTCGCCGGGTTGCGTGGGCTCGACCGTCCGTTCGTTCGTTCAGTCGAGCAGCGCGAGCGCGGCGTAGTCGCCGACCTTGTCGCCCAGGCCGGCGGGCATCAACCGCACGCCCCGCGTGAGCGGCGGCAGCTTGCCATCGATCTGTGCCTGCAGCCTCGGCAGCAGGAAATCACGGTGATGCCAGAACACGCTGCCGCCCAGGCTGATTCCCTGCAGGTCGAGGGTGGCGATCAGGTTGTAGAGCATGCGGCCCATCACGCGGCACAGTGCATCGACGATTTCCAGCGAATGCCGCTCTCCGGCCGCCGCCGAGCTGAAGACATCGGCTGCCGATTGACCGAAACGCCGCGCGATCGAATTGCCGGCGATCAGCCCCTCGACGTCGCCCACGTTGCCGCAGCCGCACAGCGCGCCGCTCGCATCGTCCACCACGAAGCTGTGGCCCGCGTGGCCGGCATTGCCGTTCTTGCCGCGCAGCGCACGGCCGTCCACGCACAGGCCGACACCCACACCCGTGCTCCAGGTGACGTATGCGCAGCTGTCCATGCCCTTGAGCGCGCCCCAGTGGCGCTCGGCCTCCAGCGCAGCCACCGCGTCGTTCTCGACTCGCACGCGGGCGAACCGCCTGGCCAGCGGTGCCTCGATCAGCGCAGTCATCCAGTTGTTGGGCAGGCCGCGTGCAGGACCGGCGATGCCGCCGCAGATGTTGGGCGTAGCCAGCTCCACCATGCCCTCGTGCAGCTCGAACGGCCCGGCCGACGAGACCCCCACGCGGTCGATGCTCGCCGGATCGACCCCCTGCTGCGCGCAGACCTCGTCGATCATCCGCATGATCTGCACAGCCACCGCGTCGTTGTCACCGGTCTTGGCCGTGGGCTCGCTGAGGCGGCCGATCAGCGGCGCGTCGCTGGAGGCGGAAAGGCTCACGGCAACCTTGGTGCCGCCGATGTCTACGCAGGCTCTCATCGCTGTTCGTCTTTTCCTTGATTGTTCGTCTTCTCTACAGGAGGCGCGCCACCAGCGCCGCGATCATGCTGAGCACCACGGTGCTCGCGATCGGCAGCTGCCACTCGCGGCCGAAGGCGCGGAACTCGAAATCGCCGGGCAGCCGTCCGAAGCCGAAGCGGCGCAGCCAGGCGGTCAGGCCGCTCATGAGCACCAGCGCGAGGACGACGACGATCAGCCAGCGAAGCATGGGCAACAGTCTAGGCCGAGAGAATGGCCATCGCTTGTCGGTGGAGTTCGGGCGTTGCCGCCGCGATCACTCGGCCGTCGGATTTCAGGCCCAGCGGCTGGCCCTGCCAGTCGGTGACGACGCCGCCGGCCGCCTCGATCAGCCCGGCCGGGCCGAGGTAGTCGTAGGGCTGCAGGCCGGTCTCGACCACGAGGTCGATGGTGCCGCCCGCCAGTTGGGCGTAGCCGTAGCAGTCGCCGCCGAAGCGGCGCATCGCGCACTGGCGGCTGAGCCTGTCGAAGGCGCTCCAGTCGGCCGGCGCGAAGATGTCGGGCGAGGTGGTGACGATGCGGGCCTTGGCCACTTCGGTGCAGCCGCTCACGCGCACCGGCTGGCCGTCGCGCGTGGCGCCCTGGCCCGCCACGCCGATCCATCGCTCCTTGAGCACCGGCATGTCGATCATGCCCAGCGCCACGCGCCCGCCCTGCAGCACGCCGATCAGCGTGCCCCACAGCGGCGAGCCGGTGATGAAGCTGCGCGTGCCGTCGATCGGGTCGAGCACCCAGATGCGCTCGGCATCGAGCCGCTCGGGGCCGTGCTCCTCGCCGTAGATGCCGTCGGCAGGCGCCCGGGCGGCGAGGATCTCGCGCATGGCCGTCTCGGCGGCGCGGTCGGCCAGCGTGACGGGGCTTTCGTCCGCCTTGGTGATGATGTCCAGCGGCGTGCGGAAGTAGTGCATCGACTTGGCGGCGGCGGCATCGGCCAGCGCTTGGGCGATCGGCGAGAGGTCGGAAGAGGAGGAGCTCATGAAAGAGTTGGAGACGCTTGCCAAAACCTGCAATTAGACCCGAGCCGGGGCGGGTTTGACACGGCGGGGCAGCCAGCCCTAGCATGGCCCGGAAATTGCCACGAACTACGACAAATGGCTTCTTTCACACACCTGCGCACGGCGCTGCTCGCCCTCATGCTCGGCACCGCGGCCCTGCTGGCCCACGCCACGCCCTCCGACACCGAAGACAAGCTGATCGACACGCTGATCCAGCGGGTCTCGAAGATGAGCTCGATGATCTTCCTGCGCAACGGCAGCGAGTACAACGCCTCCGACGCCGCCAGGCACATGCAGGCGAAGTACGACTACTTCAAAAAGGAACTGCTCACGGCCGAGGACTTCATCGAGCGCTGCGCCTCGCGCTCGGAGATGACCGGGCAGGCCTACAAGGTCAAGCTCACCAACGGTACGGTGCGCGACGCCAACGAGTTCCTCAACAGCGAGCTGCGCGCGCTGCGGCAGGCAACGGGCGCGAAGAAGGCCGGCGGCTAGCCGCCGCGGGCCGGCAAGCCAGCAGCTAGCGCTGCTGCCCCCAGCGGCGCACCGTCAGCCGCTCCAGCGTCCTGAAGCCCAGGCTCTCGACCAGCAGGCCGATCAGCACCACCAGCGCGAGGCCGGCGAAGACGCGGTCGGTGTAGAGCTCGTTGCGGTTCTGGAAGATGTACCAGCCCAGCCCGCCCTTGCCCGACGAAGCCCCGAACACCAGCTCCGCCGCGATCAGCGTGCGCCAGGCGAAGGCCCAGCCGATCTTCAGCCCCGACAGGATCGACGGCAGCGCCGCCGGCACCAGGATCTGCAGCACGTAGCGCAGCCCCCTGAGCCCGTAGTTGCGCCCGGCCATGCGCAGCGTGTCGGGCACGCCCTGGAAGCCCGCGTAGGTGTTGAGCGCCAGCGGCCACAGCACCGAATGGATCAGCACGAACACCAGGCTGCCGCGTCCGAGCCCGAACCACAGCAGCGCCAGCGGCAGCAGCGCGATGGCGGGCAGCGGGTTGAACATGGAAGTGAGCGTGTCCAGCAGGTCGCGGCCGATGCGCGTCGACACCGCCAGCGTGGTGAGCGCGAAGGCCAGCAGCACGCCGGCGACGTAGCCCTGCAGCAGCACGGCCAGCGAGATGCGCACCTTCTCGATGAGCTCGCCGCTTGCAAGCCCCTCGAACAGTGCCGCCGCGGTGGCGGTGAAGGTGGGCAGCAGCAGCTCGTTGTTCTGCCACCGTGCTGCCAGCTCCCACAGCACCGCGATGACGGCAAGGATCAGCCCCTTGCGCAGCCAGGCCTGCGACCAGATGCGCTCGCCCAGCGGCAGCCGGCGCTCGACCGGCACTTCGGTGAAAGGCTCGAGCGTGCGCTCGTATTCAGGGCGGATCGGCGGGATGACGGCGCTCATGCTGCGGCCTCCGCGCTTGCCTGCCCTTCTTCTTCGAACAGCATGTCGTGGATGCGCTGCGCCGTGCCCTGGAATTCGGCGCCGCCCAGGCTGTCGAGCGTGAAGGCGTGGCTGTTGATCTCGGCGCGCATGCGCCCCGGATGCGGCGACAGCAGCGCGATGCGGTTGCCCACCACCAGCGCCTCCTCGATGGAGTGGGTGACGAACAGCAGCGTGAAGCGCACCTCGTCCCACAGCTCGAGCAGCTCCTGCTGCATCCTGCGGCGGGTGAGCGCATCGAGCGCGGCAAAGGGCTCGTCCATCAGCAGCACGCGCGGCTGCATCGCCAGTGCGCGTGCGATCGCCACGCGCTGCTTCATGCCCCCGGAGAGCTGGTGCGGATGCACGTCGGCGAACTTCGAGAGGCCGACCTTGTCGAGGTAGTGCAGCGCGCGCTCGGCCGCTTCCTTCTTGCCGAGCGTGCGCGAGGCCAGCAGCGGGAACATCACGTTCTGCTTCACGGTCTTCCACGGCGGCAGCTGGTCGAACTCCTGGAACACGACGATGCGGTCGGGGCCGGGTTGCGCCACCCGCCTTCCGTCGAGGCGGATCTCGCCCTCGACCGGCGGGATGAAGCCAGCCACCGCCTTCAGCAGCGTCGACTTGCCGCAGCCCGAGGGACCGAGCAGCACGAAGCGGTCGGCGGCATGGACGTCGAAGCTCACGCGGTGCGTGGCGCGCACGACGCGCTCGGGGGTGCGGTATTCGAGGCTGACGTTGTCGACCTGCAGCAATGCCTGTCCCTTGGCGTCTTGCTCCCTCCCCCGCTGGGGGAGGGCTGGGGTGGGGGCAGACGGCGCCCGCGCATTCACCGCCCTGCCAGCCCCCATCCCAACCTTCCCCCAGAGGGGGAAGGAGTCGAACCCCGAAGACGCCTCGGCCATGCTCATCAATTCCCCGACACGTTCTGCGCGTCGTCGAAGAAGTAGTCCTTCACCGAAGCCGGCTTGTTCTTGATCGCACCCACGCGGTGCATGAACTCGGCCAGCGGATAGGTGTTCTGCGGCGTGGTCTTGAACTGCACCTCGGGGTTCTTGATGATCTTCAGAAGCAGGTCGCGATCGAGCTTCGCGTTGCTCACCTTGAGGTAGATGTCGGCCGCCTTCTCAGGATTGGCGGTGACGAACTTCGCCGCCTCGTCGAGCGCATCGACGAAGGCCTTGTACGTCTTCGGGTTCTCGCTGCGGAACTTCTCGGTGGCGTAGAGCACCGTCGCCGACGACGGGCCGCCCAGCACCTGGTACGAGTTGAGCACGATGCGCGCGTTCGGGTTGCCCGCGAGCTCCTGCTCCTGGAACGGTGGATTGCCGAAGTGCGCCGTGATCTCCGTGCCGCCCTTGATGATGGCGGCCGCTGCATCGGGGTGCGGCACCGCCACGCTGATCTTGTCGAGCCTGTTGAACTCCTTGTCGCCCCACAGCTTGGCCGAGGCGAACTGCAGCACACGCGACTGCACCGACACGCCCACCGCGGGCAGCGCGATGCGGTCCTTGTCGGTGAAGTCGGCGATCGACTTCACGTTCGGGTTGTTGCTCACGAGGTAGTACGGGAAGTTGCCCAGCGAGGCCACGCCCTTCACGTTCTGCTTGCCCTTGGTGCGGTCCCACAGCGTGAGCAGCGGCCCCACGCCGGCACCTGCGATCTCGATGTTGCCCGACAGCAGCGCGTCGTTCACCGCCGAGCCGCCCGAGAGCTTGACCCACTCGACCTTGGCGTCGATGCCCGCGGCCTTCGCATGTTTCTCGATGAGCTTCTGCTCCTGCGCCACGTTGAGCAGCAGGTAGACGATGCCGAACTGTTCGGCGATGCGGATCTGGCCTTCGGCATGTGCGGAAAGGCTGCCGGCCAGGAGGCCGAGGCCGGCGACGAGCGCCGCGGCTTTGCGGGTGAAACGGTTCATTTTTGTCGGAAGCAGGGAATGGAAAGAATCAGAAAGGCGTGTCGCCGACGATCGTGGTGCGGTTGAGGCGCCGGCGCAGGTGGTCGGGCGTGCCGGCTGCCAGGTGCATCAGCGAGCGGTTGTCCCAGAACACCAGGTCGTGCGGCTCCCACTTGTGGCGATACACGAACTCGGGCTTCACGCTGTGCGCGAACAGCTCGGCGAGCAGCGCGTCGCTCTCTGCCTGCGGAAGCCCGACGATGCGCGTCGTGAAGTGCTCGCTGACGAACAGCGCCTTGCGCCCCGTCTCCGGATGCGTGCGCACCACCGGCTGCACGGCAGGCGCGACCTGGTCGATCTGCGCCTGCGAAAGCTTCGGCCGCCACGGGTTCTTCGCGCGCAGTTCCTCGTACTTCGCGAGATAGCTGTGCTCGGCCTTCAGCGGCAGGATGCGCTGCTGCAGCTCGGGGCTCAGCGATTCCCATGCGAGATGCTGGTCGGCGAAGAGCGTGTCGCCGCCTTCGCTGGGAAGCTCCTGCGCGTGCAGCAGCGAACCGAGGCTGGGCTTGGGCTTGTACGAGATGTCGGAGTGCCAGTAGACACCCGCATCGCCGAGGCCGATGGGCTCGCCGTTCTCCTTGATGTTGGAGACGATGAGGATCTCGGGATGGTTCTTGAGCTGGAACTGGTGCAGGACGTGGATCTCGAGCGGGCCGAAGCGGCGGCTGAAGTCGATGTGCTCCTGCGGGGTGATCTGCTGGTTGCGGAAGACCAGGACGTGATGGTCCAGATGGGCCTTGTGGATGCGGGCGAAGTCTTCGGTGCTGATGGGCTTCGAGATGTCGAGGCCGAGGATTTCGGCGCCTACGGGGGCGGAGAAGGGGCGGACTTCGAAGTGCTGCGAGGGGGCGTCTACCTCGCTGGTTAGGGCGGCAGTCATGCCGGGAATGTAGGGGGCGGGGTTGGGATCGCCAACGAACTCTTTGTTGCTAGCTTATGACTATGTTTTTGGCGGGACTGGGGCTTGGGCTGGCTCATTGCGTTGGCGCTTGAGTCTTGGTGAGACTCTGAGTAGTTGCTTGCCACCCCGGGGGGGCCGCCCGGCGGGTTTTTTATCTTGATGAAAAGTTGTTTTGGGTTTGCTTTCCGGGGCCGGGTCTCGGCCCGGCAGCCGACCTACTTTTCTTTGCTTCGCCAAAGAAACGTAGGCAAAAGAAAGGCGACCCTGCTGTCCGCGTCCCTTCGCTTCGCTACGGGCAACCTGCGGTGCTCGACGTAGGAGGGGGTCCGCAGAACTCGCTCCACTGCGTTGCGCTCAGACAGCTGCGGCCCTTGTCCCTCCTACGTCTGCGCTCCTCGGCGCAGCCAGAAGGGAGAGACACGCGCCATCGCTTCGCTCGGCTTTGGGAACGGCCTGGACGGGCCTTCGCTTTGCTCGGCCAGGGATTCGGGCCTCGGATTGATTTCGAGCCTGTGTTCAGGCTCGTTGTCTTGGGTGAGATGCTGATGCGGTCGCGATGCGCAAGACGACTCTCGGTTCCCGGCACCGCTGCGTACCACCAGCAAGCGCCCCTCGAAGCGACACGGAGCGATCCCGCAATTCATTCCAAGCACTGCAGGCGCAAAGCGCCTGCAGTGCTTGGAGGCCGAGCAACGCGATGGCCCGAATCTCTCCCCTCCCCTCTGGCTGCGCCGAGGAGCGCAGCGTTTCGCGGATCAGGGCTCGCCCTTGTCTGAGCGAAGCGAGTTTGGGCGAGACCCCGCGAAACGCGAGCACCGCAGGTTGCCCGTAGCGAAGCGAAGGGTCGCAGACAGTGGGGTCGCCTTTTCTTTGCCTACTTTCTTTTGGCGAAGCAAAAGAAAGTAGGTCGCCCGCCGGGGCGAGTCCCGGCCCCGGAAACCAACCAACCCTCACCGACCAAAAAGCCAAAGAGAGATCAGAGCGTATGACTCCGATCCCCCTCACCAAACCCCATCGCCTCCCAACCCCCCCCCACAGCAAACCCCACCACCTTGAACAACTCCCCCATCTCATGCTCATGAATGAGCCGAGCCGCCATCCCCCGCTCGGCAACAGAGCCCCGCTCCATCAGGGAAAGCAATCCGCAGTTCAGCAGAAACCGCGCCTGGCTCGTATAGCCCAGCACGGCAAGCCCCGCATCCTGCCCAGCCAGCGCAATCCCGGTGAAGTCGACATGCGCCGTGATGTCCTTCAATCCGACGTCCGACAGCGGGTCCCCATCGGCCTTGTGCCCTCGATGGCACATCACGGTCCCCATGTGCCTCTGCGGGTGGTAGTACTCGGCCTCGGGAAAGCCGTAGTCGATGAAGAACGCAGCTCCCTTCTTCAAGCGGTCGGCCAGGGTCGCGACGAAGGCCCTGGCCTGCGGGTGGATCTCGGTGAGGTAGTCATGCTCTCCAGGCACATCGACCGGCGGCCGAAGTTCGGTCTCGCGGTCGGCCCAGGCCCATCCATCGTCGGTGGCGTTGCGCACCACCCCGCGCTCGAACCACTGCCCGCCGACCCGGGCCAGCAGTTGCACCGGCATCGCATCGAGCACTTCGTTGCCGACCACCACGCCTTCCATCGCCTCGGGCAGCTCGTCGAGCCATTCGACGCGGCCCGCATGTGCGGCGAGCGCCTGCTGCTGCCGCTCGCGCAAGGTGCCCGACAGGTCGACGATGCGATAGCGCACGTCGCCACGTCCCATGCCGTCGAGCGCATGCAGCAACTGCACGGCCAGCGCACCGGAGCCGGCGCCGAATTCCCACACGGTGTCGGTGCCTGTCTTTTCCAGCGCCTCAGCCACCTGCGCGGCCAGGGCGTGGCCGAACATGGGCGTGAGTTCGGGCGCGGTCACGAAGTCGCTGCCTGAAGAGGGCATGTGGCCGAACTTGGCCAGCGTGTTGGCGTAGTAGCCGAGGCCGGGCGCATAGAGCGCGAGGGCCATGAAGCGGTCGAAGCCGATCCAGCCGCCCGCGCGTTCGATGGAACGCGCGATGAGGTGGTCGAGGGCGGTAGGTAAACTGCTGGGGGTCGTCTTTGTCGTCACAGCGCCATTCTCCCTCTCCCCGCATGAGCCCCGCCTCCCCAGCATCCAACTCCCCCCGCACGGTACTCGTCACGGGCGCGGGCCGCCGGCTCGGCCGCGAGATCGCGCTCGCGCTCGCCGCGGGCGGATGGCAGGTGGCGGTGCACTACCGGAACTCGCGCGCCGAAGCCGAGCAGACGGTCGCCGACTGCGCCGCGCTCTCGGGCGACTCGGCCCTGTTCGCAGCCGACCTCGACGACGAGCAGGCCACCCGCGCCCTGCTGCCCCGCGTGGTGGCGCGCTTTCGCAGCGTCGATGCCGTGGTGCACAGCGCCGCCCTCTTCGAGCACGACGAGGCTTCCACCTTCGGCTATGCGCTCATGGAGCGCCACGCGCGCAGCAACACCGGCGCGGCCATCCTGCTGGCGAATGCGCTGCACGAGCACCTGGCCGCGCGCGATGCCCACGGCGCCGTCGTGCACCTGCTCGACCAGAAGCTCTGGAACCCGAACCCCGACTTCCTGAGCTACACGCTGTCGAAGGCGGCCCTCGAAGCGGCGACGCCGCTGCTGGCGCTGGCCCTCGCGCCAAGGGTGCGCGTGGTGGGCGTGGCGCCCGGCCTCACGCTGGCGAGCCACATGCTCGACGACCACAAGTTCGCGCAACTGCACAAGCTCTCGCCGCTGGGCCGCTCCTCCACGCCCGGGGACGTGGCCGCCACGGTGAAGTTCGCGCTGGAGAACCGCTCCATCACCGGCACCACGCTGCTGGTGGACGGCGGCCAGCACCTGATGAAATTCGAGCGCGATTTCTCGCTCATGTGAGCCCATCCACCATGTCCACTCCCTCGCACGGCCACCAGACACTCACACTCCAGGGCCTGCGCTTCGACGCCAACCTGGGCATCCTCGAGCAGGAGAAGACGGCGCCCCAGCCGATCCTGGTCGACGCCGAACTCAATCTCGGCCCCCAGCCGCTGCTGCCGCAGGACGACGACATCTTCCACGTGCTCGACTACCGCAAGGTGCGCCGCATCATCATCGACGAGTGCACCGCCGAGCACGTCAACCTGCTGGAGAGCCTGATCGGCAAGCTGGCGCAGCGGCTGCTGCAGCTGCCCGGCGTGCTGGGCGTGCGCGTGAAGATCGCCAAGCTCGAGATCTTCGACGACTGCGAGGTGGCGATCCGCATGGAAGCCGGCCAGTGGTGAGCTAGCCGGACGTCCTGCATTTCAGGCGGCCGAGCCGCAGGCAACGGCTGCCTTCTTCTTCGAGGCGGCAGGCCACATGCGCACCGCCAGCGCCCCGAGCGCCGACACCGAGGCCATCGCCGCCACGCCCGGCCATCCCCACTGCGCCAGCACCAGGGCACCCAGCGCCGAGCCCGTGGCCATGCCGACGAACACACCCGTGAAGAACACCGCGTTGAGCCGGCTGCGTGCACCGGGGTCGATGCCGTAGACCACCGTCTGGTGCGCGATCAGCGCGGCCTGCAGCCCGAAGTCGAAGCCGATGGCGGCGACCACGATCAGCCCCAGCCGCGCGGCGGGCGTCGCCAGCAGCGGTGCGAACAGCATCGCGGCGAACGACACGGCGACCAGCACGGCGCCCATGCGGATCACCAGCTCGGGACCGCGGCGGTCGGCAAGGCGCCCGGCGATGGGCGCAGCCAGCGCGCCCGCAGCACCGGCCAGGCCGAAGGCACCGGCCGCCGCACTGCCCAGGTGGAACGGCGCGCCATGCAGCATCACGGCCAGCGTCGACCAGAAGGCGCTGAAGCCCACCGACAGCAGGGCCTGCGCGAAGGTCGCGCGGCGCAGCGCGCCATGGCGCTTCCACAGGCCGGCCAGCGAACCCAGCAGCGCGCCGTAGCCCAGGTGCGTGGTCGGGCGCAGGCGCGGAAGGCCGCGCGCCGCGGCGGCGCCGATGAACGCGATGCTCACGGCCGCGACGACGAACATCGTGCGCCAGCCGAAGTGCTCGGCCACGAAGCCGGCGAGCACGCGTGACAGCAGGATGCCCAGCAGCAGCCCGGTCATCACCGTGCCGACGATGCGGCCGCGATGCGCCTCGGGCGCCAGTGTGGCGGCGGCCGGCACCACGTCCTGGGCCAGCGTGGCAGAGAGCCCGATGACGAGGCTCGCCGCCAGCAGCGGCGCGACCGAGGGCGAGAAGGCCGCGCCCAGCAGTGCGAGCACCAGCACCGAGGCCTTGGCGAGGATGATGCGGCGCCGGTCGAAGCGGTCGCCCAGCGGCGCGAGCAGCAGGATGCCCAGCGCATAGCCCAGTTGCGTGAGCGTGGGCACGAAGCCCACGGAGCGGGCGGAGGCGCCGATGTCGGGGCCGAGCACGCCCAGCATGGGCTGGCTGTAGTAGAGCGCCGCGACGCCGAAGCCGGCGCTGGCAGCCAGCAGCAGGATCAGCGATCCCGGCAGCTTTTCATGCGCTTTTTGAATGGAAGACATGGTGTAAACCCTTGGTTTCGAGAAGCAAGGGCTGGAGTTTGCGGGCCATCCTCCTCTGAAGGTAGCCCTGGGGGCCGAACAATTGATATACGCTCGACGCATGACCACGCTTCTGCCTCCCCCGCCTCCGGCCGACCGCATCGAGCTGATGCAGACCTTCGTGCGCATCGTCGAGGCCGGCAGCCTGTCGGCCGCCGCGGCCCAGATGGGCACCACCCAGCCCACCGTGAGCCGCCGCCTGCAGGCGCTCGAACGCTCGCTGGGCGTGCGGCTGCTGCAGCGATCCACCCATGCGATGAAGCTCACGGAAGACGGCGAGCGCTGCTTCGAGCGCGCCAAGGAGCTGATCCTGAGCTGGGGCGCCTTCGAGGCCGAGCTGCGCGGCGTGGGCGACCAGCCCGAGGGGCGGCTGCGCGTGGTGGTGCCGCATGCCTTCGGGCAGCAGCTGCTGGTCGGGCCCCTGGCCTCCTATCTGAAGCGCCATCCGCAGGTGACGGTCGAATGGCTGCTGCACGACAGCCCGCACGACGACACGCCCGATTTCATCGCCGAGGGCGTCGACTGCGCGATCCGCGTGGGCGAGGTGACGGACCCCAATGCCGTGGCGATCCGCCTCTTCGACGTTCCTCGCATCGCGGTCGGGGCGCCGTCGCTCTTCGGGGCCGGCACGCCGGTGCCGGCGCATCCCGGCGAGCTCGAAGCCCTGCCCTGGCTGGCGGCGCGCAATTTCTACCGGACCGAGGTGGTGTTCACGCACGAGGGCACGGGCGAGGTGTACCGGGTGCCGATACGCCCTCGCATGATCACCGACAGCCTCTACGCCCTGCGCAGTGCGGCCGTGCTGGGCGCGGGCGTCGGCGTGTCGTCGGCCTGGATGCTGACCGAGGAGCTGGAGGCGGGCCGGCTGGTGCACCTGGCGCCCCGGTGGCGCGGTGTGCCGGCGCCGGTGTACATCGTGTATCCGTATGCGCGCTTCTATCCAGCGAGGCTGCGGCTCTTCGTGGAGGCGATGCGGCAGGCCTTTCCGGAAAGCCCGATCCCCGCGGCGGGAGCCCCGGGAAATGGGCCGGATGACAGGCGAGATGGCGGGTGACATGGCAGGTGAAGTGGGGATCGGGGACAATCACACCCTTCCCCCGACTCCCCGAAGCAGCCTGCCCATGAACGCCGTCTGGATCGACGAGGCGCCCGCCACCGCCGACGCCACCGCCTCCTCTCCCGCCAATTCCATGAAGATCGAGCGCGAGACGCACAAGCTCGAGAAGCGCCTGTGCCGCCAGGTCGGGCAGGCGATCGTCGACTACAACATGATCGAGGAGGGCGACAAGGTCATGGTGTGCGTCTCGGGCGGCAAGGACAGCTACGCGCTGCTCGACATCCTGCTCAAGCTGAAGGCGCGCGCGCCCATCCACTTCGACATCGTCGCGGTCAACCTCGACCAGAAGCAGCCCGGCTTTCCCGAGGAGGTGCTGCCCAGGTACCTGAGCGAGCTGGGCGTGGACTTCCACATCGAGAACCAGGACACCTACAGCATCGTCAAGCGCGTGATCCCCGAGGGGAAGACCACCTGCGGCCTGTGCAGCCGGCTGCGCCGGGGCATCCTCTACCGCGTGGCCGACGAGCTGGGCGCCACCAAGGTCGCGCTGGGCCACCACCGCGACGACATGCTGCAGACCTTCTTCCTCAACATGTTCTTCGCCGGCAAGCTCAAGAGCATGCCGCCCAAGCTGGTGAGCGACGACGGCAGGCACGTGGTGATCCGCCCGCTGGCCTACGTGTCCGAGAAGGACACCATCCGCTGGGCCCAGCACCGCGAATTCCCGATCATTCCGTGCACGCTGTGCGGCAGCCAGGAGAACCTGCAGCGCAAGCAGGTGGGCGAAATGCTGCGCGAGTGGGACAAGAAATATCCCGGTCGCGTGGAGAACATGTTCACCGCGCTGCAGAACGTGGTGCCTTCGCACCTGCTCGACGGAACGCAGCACGACTTCAAGGGTCTGAAGGCGACCGGCGTGGCGGACGACGAGGGCGACAAGGCCTTCGATCCGCCTTCCTTCGATCTGCTCTCCCAGGCACCTGCCGCCCTGCGCATCGTCCAGGGCTGAACGGGCAACCCAGGGGAATTTGGGGCACCCGGTGCCCGGAGACCCTCATGAAATCTGCGTTCTCGGCTCTTCTTCTCGCCGCAAGCCTGACGGGCTGCGCCACCTCCTGGGTGGTCGACAGCGACGTGAAGAGCTTCGCCTCCCCCGGCGCCATCGCGCCCGGCGCCACCTACCGCTTCGACCGCCTGCCCTCGCAGCAGGCCGACGGCGCGCGGCAGGAATCGCTCGAAGCCATGGCCGGCGCGGCGCTCGACCAAGTCGGTCTGCGCCGCGACGACGCCAAGGCCCAGTACACCGCACAGATCGGCGCGCGCGTGACGGCCGGCCTCTCGCCCTGGGCCGATCCATGGCTCTACAACGGCCCCTGGGGCTACGGCTGGGGAGGCTATGGCTACTACGGCCGGCGCTGGTACGGCGGCGGCTGGTATGGCGGCCCGGCGTTCGCGCCGCCTGCCAATCCCTGGTACGAGCGCGAGGTGAGCATCGTGCTGCGCGAGGCCGGCACCAACCGCGTGGTCTACGAGACCCGCGCCCGCAACGACGGCCCCTACACCTCCAGCGCTGCGATCCTGCCGGTGATGTTCCAGGCGGCGCTGCAGGGCTTCCCGAACCCGCCGCAGGGCGAACGCCGGGTCAACATCGAACTGCCGACGGCCCAGCAGGCCAGGAAATAGCGGCTTCTAGAATTCCCCGGATGGAAGAACCCACCCGCCTGATCGCAGTTCGCCACGGCGAAACCGCCTGGAACGTCGACACCCGCATCCAGGGCCAGCTCGACATCGGGCTCAACGCCACCGGCGTCTGGCAGGCGCAGCGCGCGGGCGCGGCGCTGGCCGACGAGCCCATCGGCGTCGTCTATGCCAGCGACCTCTCGCGCGCCTGGCAGACAGCACAGGCCATCGCCGAGCCCCACGGCCTGGCCGTGCAGCCCGAGCCGCGCCTGCGCGAGCGCGCCTTCGGCAAGTTCGAGGGCATGAGCTTCGCCGAGATCGAGGCCACGCTGCCGGTGGAAGCCAGGCGCTGGCGCGAGCGCGACCCCGAGTTCGAACCCGAGGGCGGCGAGAGCCTCCTGACCTTCCGCGACCGCGTCACGGGCGTGGCGGCCGAACTGGCGGCGCGCCATCCGGGCGAACTGGTGGTGCTGGTGGCGCACGGCGGCGTGATGGACGTGCTCTACCGCGCAGCCACGCGCCAGGAACTGCAGGCGCCGCGCACCTGGCAGCTCGGCAACGCGGCGATCAACCGCATGCTGTGGACGAGCGAGGGGTTCAGCCTCGTCGGGTGGAGCGATACGACGCACCTCACGGACGGTGCTCTCGACGAAACGACCACCTGACGCGGTCGGGATCGGGCTGCTGGCCGCAGATGCCGCAAAGGACGCGAAGGCTTCGCAAAGGCTGCGAAAGAAGACCTGAAAGGGTTTCCCGGTTTCTTTCGCGACTTTTGCGCAGCTTCTGTCTTCCTGTCTTACCTGTGTGTTCGGCTGCGGCTCCCGCCTTCAGGCGTGCGAGTGCTGCGAGTGGGCCACCTCGGCCTGCGCCTCACCCGGCAGGTCGACCATCGGACCGGTGCCGCTGTAGCGGTCGAGGGCGAGGTAGATCGCCGGCGTGATGTACAGCGTGATCACCTGCGAGAAGATCAGGCCGCCCACCACCGCCACACCCAGGGGCTGGCGCAGTTCGGCGCCGGCGCCCAGGCCCAGGGCCAGGGGCAGCGCGCCCATGAGCGCGGCCAGCGTGGTCATCAGGATGGGGCGGAAGCGCAGGCGGCAGGCTTCGCGGATCGCGTCGACCGGCTTCATGCCCTCGGTTCGCTGAGCCTCGAGCGCGAAGTCGATCATCATGATCGCGTTCTTCTTCACGATGCCGATCAGCAGCAGGATGCCGATGGTGGCGATCAGTGTGAGGTCGAAGCCGAAGATCTTCAGCGAGATCAGCGCGCCCACTGCGGCCGAAGGCAGGCCTGCCAGGATGGTGATGGGATGGATGTAGCTCTCGTAGAGCACGCCCAGCAGCACGTAGATGACCAGCACCGCCAGCACCAGCAGCACGGCCTGGCTCGACTGCGAGCTCTGGAACACCGCCGCATCGCCGCCGTAGGTGGTGATGATCGACGCGGGCATCTTCAGCTCTTCCTTGAAGCGGTCGATCTTCGCGGTCGCGTTGCCCAGCGGCACGTCGGGCGCGAGGTTGAACGACACCGTCACCGCCTGCAGCTGGCCCTGGTGGTTCACCGCGGTGGGTCCCACGGTGCGCTTGACGGTCGAGAAGGCCGACAGCGGCACCAGCTTGCCGGTGGTGCTGCGCACCGACAGGCGCGAGACGTCTTCCTCGAACTGGCGGTCGTTGTCGGCGGCCGAGAGGATCACCTGGTAGGTGTTGCTCGGGCCGTAGATGCTGCCGATCTGGCGGTCGCCGTAGGCGTTGTAGAGCGCGGTGCGCAGGTCGCCCACGGCCACGCCGAGCACGCCGGCCTTGTCGCGGTCGATGTCGAGTGTGGCCTGCAGGCCGCGGTTCTGCGAGTCGCTGGTGACATCGCGGAAGTCGGGGTCTGCGCGCATGCGCTCCATGAGCCGCGTAGCCCACGGCACCATCTCGCCCGCGTTCACGCTCTGCAGCGTGTACTGGAAGCGCGCCTTGCTCTGGCGCCCGCCCAGGCGCAGGTTCTGCACCGGCTGCATGTAGACGGCGATGCCCGGGATCTCGCGGAAGCGCTGGCGCAGCGACTCGAGCACCTTCGACATCTGCGGGCGCTCGCTGCGCGGCTTGAGCACCGCGAAGAGGCGGCCCGAGTTTTGCGTGGCGGTGGGCCCGCCCACGCCGACGAAGGAGCTCACGTAGTCGACGCTCGGATCGTCCTTGAGCGCGGCGGCCACGCGGTCCTGCAGCGCCTTCATGGCGACGAAGGAGATGTCTTCGGCGGCCTCGGTGGTGATCTGGATCTGGCCGATGTCCTCCTCGGGGAAGAAGCCCTTGGGGATGGTCGCGAACAGCCAGCCGGTGACGACGAAGGTCAGCGCCGCCATCAGCAGCATCACCTTGCGGTGCCCCAGCGTCCAGTCGAGGGTGCTCATGTAGGTCGCATGCACCTTGCGATAGCCGCGCTCGAAGGCGCGGCCGATGGCGGTGCCGGGCTCGGGATGCTCTTCCTCGTGGTCGAGCGCGCCTTCCTTGCGCGGCACCTGCTTGAGCAGGCGGCTCGCGAGCATCGGCACCAGCGTGAGCGACACCACCGCCGACACCAGCACCGCCAGCGCCACCACCACCGCGAACTCGTGGAACAGCAGGCCGATCACCCCCGGCATGAAGAAGATCGGGATGAAAACCGCCACCAGCGAGATCGAGATCGACACGATGGTGAAACCCACCTCTCGCGCGCCGCGCAGCGCCGCGGCGAACGGGTCCATGCCCTTCTCGACGTAGCGCATGATGTTCTCCAGCACCACGATCGCGTCGTCCACCACCAGGCCCACCGCGAGCGTGATGCCCAGCAGCGAGATGTTGTCCAGGCTGTAGCCGAAGGCATAGAGCAGCGCCACCGCGCCGATCAGCGAAATGGGGATGGTCGCGGCCGGGATCAGCGTGGCCACCAGCCGGTGCAGGAACAGGAAGATCACCAGCACCACCAGCGCGATGGTGCCCAGCAGCGTGAGCTGCACGTCGTGCACCGCCTCGCGGATGGAGATGGAGCGGTCGTTCACCATCTGGATCTCGACCGACTGCGGCAACTCCGCCTTGAAGCGCGGGATCAGCGCGCGCACCGCATCCACCACCTGCACGGTGTTGGCGTTGGGCTGGCGCTGCACGGCCAGCGAGATGGAATCCTGTCCGTTGAAGCTGCTGGCGGTCTTCACCGATTCGAAGCTGTCCTCGATGGTCGCCACCTCGTCAAGGCGAACCGGCGAGCCGTTGCGCTGTCCGACGATCAGCTTGGCGAAATCGGCCGCCTTCATGAGCTGTCGGTTGGCCTGGATGGTGAGCGTCTGGCGCGGGCCGTCGAGCACGCCGACCGGCGTGTTGGCGTTGGCCGTGTTCACCGCCTTGGCCAGCTCGTCGAGCGTGATGTTGCGCGCGTTGAGCAGGTCGGCGTTGGCCTTGATGCGCACCGCGAAGGCCTTGCGGCCGTACACGCCCACCTGCGCCACGCCGTCGATGGTCGAGAGCGTGGGCGAGATGAGGTTTTCGGCGTAGTCGTTGAGCTCCGACGGGTTCATCGACGGCGAGATCAGCGCGATGAAGAGCACCGGCGCGTCGGCCGGGTTCACCTTGCGGTACGAGGGCAGCTGCGTCAGCTCCTGCGGCAGCTGGCGCTGGGCGCGCAGCAGCGCTGCCTGCACGTCGACGGCGGCGGCGTCGATGTCGCGGCTGCTGACGAATTCGAGCGTGAGCGAGGTCACGCCCTGCGTGTTCACCGAGCTGATGGTCTGCAGGCCCGGGATGGTCGAGAACTGCTTTTCCAGCGGCAGCGCCACCGAAGACGCCATGGTGTCGGGGCTCGCCCCCGGCAGCTGAGCGTTGACGTTGATGACCGGCGTGTTGTAGCTGGGCAGCGCGGCGACGGGGATGCTGAAGTACGCGAAGATGCCGATGACCACCACGGCGGCGGACAGCAGCACCGTCATCGCCGGACGGCGGATGCAGAGTTCCGAGATGTTCATCGGTCGACCTCCGCGCTTCGCGCTGCGGTATTCGCCTTCGGAGCGGCCCGGCGGCTCATGCGCGTTCCCGGCGCGGCGGCTTGGCGTCGGTGCCGTCGGATGACGCCGCGCTGCCGGGCGTGACGCCCGTGGTGCCGTTGGAAGGCGAGCCCGGCGCACCCGGAGCGGCAGCCGGTGCCTTCTCGTCCACGCGCACCTTGCCGCCCGGGCGCACGTTCTGGCTGCCCTCGATCACCACCTGCTCGCCGGGCTCGACGCCGCTCACGGCCACCTGCGTGCCGAAGGTGTGCAGCGCCTTCACCTTGCGGCGCGTGGCGGTCTTGGCCTCGTCCACCACGTAGAGCGAGGCGCCGTCGGACAGCATCATCAGCGCCGCCGCCGGCACCACCGTGGCGCCGCCGAGCGTGCGCACCGTGATGCGCGTGGCCACGAACTGCCCGGGCCACAGGCTCTGGTCGGGGTTGCCGAACACGGCCTTGGCGCGCACGGTGCCGATGGTCGGATCGACGGTGTTGTCGACGAAGTCGAGCGTGCCCGTCAGCGGCTCCCTGCGGCCGGGGACGACGGCCTCGACCTTCGAGCGCGAGCGCGCGGCCTCCAGCAGGTCCTGCAGGTTGGCCTCGGGCACGGGGAAGCTCACGGCGATCGGGTCGAGCTGCGTGACGGTCACCAGCGACAGCGTCGGCTGCACCAGCGTTCCCGGGTAGATGTTGACCGCGCCGATGCGCCCCGCGATGGGCGCGCGCAGCGTGGCATAGCCCAGCGCCACCTGCGCCGACTGCACGGCTGCGCGGTCGGCCGCCACGGCGGCGCGCTGCGCCTCGAGCTGCGAGAGCGTGGCGTCGGCCGCGCTCTTGGCGATGAAGTTCTGGGCCACCAGCTCCTGGCTGCGCCTGTACTGGCGCTCGAGGTCGGCCAGCGTGGCCTCGTCCTTCTGCTGCTGCGCCTTCGCGCGCGCGAGGTTGGCCTGGTCGTTGCGGTCGTCGAGCGAGAAGAGCAGCTGGCCCGCCTTGACGAACTGGCCCTCCTTCACGTGCACCGCGCTCACCGTGTTGGTCACCTGCGGGCGCAGGTCGACGCTGTTGAGGGAGACCACGCTGCCATTGACCTGCACGGTCACGGGCACGTCCTGCTTCTTCGCCGTGGCCAGCGTCACCAGCGCGGGCGCGCCGCCCGCCGGGGCGCCGCCCTTGGCGCCCGGCGCCTTGGCCGTCTGGGCGGCGGACTTGTCCCCCGACATGCTCCACCACCCGAGCGCGACGGCTACGATCAACACGCCCCCGAGGGCGACGGCGACATTTTTCTTCATGGGTTCTTGTGCACTTTGGGCTGACATGGCTATTGGATCAGCGGCCGACTCCTGGCGATCACGGGTCCCGTAAAGAAATGTAAAGCAGGTCAACCGAAAGTCGCACTACTCGCTGCGGCCGGCACGGGCGGACAGGGGCCCATCGCTAAAATCGCCGGTCCACAGCCTCTGGATGAACCCCATGAACCGCTGCAAGAAAAACCCCACGAATGCTCTCACTTCCATAGCGCTTTGCACAGCAGCCATTGCTGCCGCAGGCCTTTTCCCGCTGGCCGCCAGCGCGCAGGACGAAGTCCCCCGCCCCCAGACCCAGAACGAGTCGATCGTGGGCGGCCGCGTCTTCCCTGTCGGCACCCTGCGCGGCAAGTTCATGGTGACCAACGCACCCGACGTCGAGCTCGACGGCAAGCCCGACCGCCTGGGCGCCGGCGCGCGCATCCGCAGCGACCAGAACATGCTGGTCATGCCCGGGGCCATCATCGGCCAGAAGTACCTCGTCAACTACACGCGCGACGCCGCCGGGCTGCTGCGCGAGGTGTGGATCCTCACGCCGACCGAAGCCACCGCCAGCCGCGAATCGCTGAACAAGCCGTTCCTGAACGTCTGGCCGTTCACCTCGAACGACACCCTCAACACGCAGTAAGCAAGCAAGAAGACGGCCGGCGCGGCAGGTTGCCGCGCGCCCGGCCGCCGTGCCCCCGCCTAAGGCAGGGGCCGCGAGAGAGAGCTCCCCATGAAAAAAGTATTCATCAAGACCTTCGGCTGCCAGATGAACGAGTACGACTCGGACAAGATGGCCGACGTGCTCAACGCCGCACAAGGCTACGAGCCCACCCAGAACGTGGACGAGGCCGACCTCATCCTGTTCAACACCTGCTCGGTGCGCGAGAAGGCGCAGGAGAAGGTGTTCTCCGACCTCGGCCGCGTGAAGCACCTGAAGGCCAAGGGCGTGAAGATCGGCGTAGGCGGCTGCGTGGCCAGCCAGGAGGGGGAAGCCATCATCGCGCGCGCGCCCTATGTCGACATCGTGTTCGGCCCGCAGACCCTGCACCGCCTGCCCGAGATGCTGAGCGACCGCGAGCGCCTGGACCGCCCGCAGGTGGACATCAGCTTCCCCGAGATCGAGAAGTTCGACCACCTGCCGCCCGCGCGCGTCGAAGGCGCGACCGCCTTCGTGTCGATCATGGAAGGCTGCTCCAAGTACTGCAGCTACTGCGTGGTGCCCTACACCCGCGGCGAGGAAGTGAACCGTCCGCTCGACGACGTGCTGGTCGAGATCGCCGGCCTGGCCGACCAGGGCGTGCGCGAGATCACGCTGCTGGGCCAGAACGTGAATGCCTACCGCGGCAGGATGGGCGACACCGCCGAGATCGCCGACTTCGCGCTGCTCATCGAATACGTCGCCGAGATTCCCGGCATCGAGCGCATCCGCTACACCACCAGCCATCCGAACGAGTTCACGCCGCGCCTGATCGAGGCCTATGCGAAGGTGCCGCAGCTCGTGAGCCACCTGCACCTGCCGGTGCAGCACGGCAGCGACCGCATCCTGATGGCGATGAAGCGCGGCTACACCGCCATGGAATACAAGAGCACGGTGCGCAAGCTGCGCGCCATCCGCCCCGAGCTGGCCCTGAGCAGCGACTTCATCGTCGGCTTCCCCGGCGAGACCGAGGACGACTTCAACAGGATGATGAAGCTGATCGACGACTGCCAGTTCGACGCCAGCTTCAGCTTCATCTTCAGTCCGCGCCCCGGCACGCCGGCGGCCGCGCTGCACGACAACACCCCGCACGAGGTGAAGCTCGCACGCCTGCAGAAGCTGCAGGGCGTGATCGACGCCAACGTGAAGCGCTTCGGCCAGGCGCTTGTCGGCACCACGCAGCGCGTGCTGGTGGAAGGCGCCTCGCGCAAGGACGCAACCGAGCTCATGGGCCGCACCGCCTGCAACCGCGTCGTCAACTTCGAGGGCGATGCGCGGCTGGTGGGCCAGATGGCCGACCTGCGCATCACCCGCTCGCTGGCCTACACGCTGCGCGGCGAGGTCGTCACCAACGAATCGCCGATGGCGCTCGCCCAGCACTGATGGCGAAGCGTCCATCCATGCGGGGCTCGTTCCAGCAGCTCCTGCTCTTCGCCTTCCTGCTGATCACCGCCCTGCTGGTGGGCGTGGCGATTCGCTCGGTGCTGCAGTACGACGCGCTCATGACCCAGAGCCGCGACGCGGCCGCGCGCGCGCTGCGCCTGTCGGGCGCCTCGCAGTCGCTGGCCGAGCGCAGCGCGGCGATGGAGCGCGCCGGGCGCCAGTCGCTGGTGCTGAACGACGCGGTGCTGCGCCGCCGCTTCGACGACGCCGCGCGCGAGGCGCACCAGGTACTCGAGCGCCTGGAGAAGAACGGCCTGCCGCCCGCCGGCATCGAGATGTGGCGCACCCAGCTCGGCGTGATCGAGGGCCTGATGAGCGGCAGCGCCGACAGCGCCCTGGCCCGCGAGAGCACGATGGCGATGCAGTTCCGCGAGCTCGACGCGCTCAACACCAACATCGCGCAGCAGGCGCAGTTCCTCATCGAGACGCAGAACGACGCGCTGGCCAGGCGCATCGAGAACGCGCGCCGCCGGCTGATGCGCGAGGTGGTGGCCGCGAGCGTGCTCGCGGTCTCGCTGGCGCTGGCATTCGGCATCTGGCTGGCGCGGCCGTTCAAGCGGCTGGAGCACGCCATCGTCGGACTCGGCCAGAACCGGCTCGACGAGCCAATCGACATCCGCGGCCCGGCCGACGTGCGTCGCGTGTCGCAGCAGCTCGAATGGCTGCGCCTGCGCCTGACCGAGCTCGACGCCGACAAGGCCCGCTTCCTGCGCCACGTGTCGCATGAGCTGAAGACGCCGCTGGCCGCGCTGCGCGAGGGCGTGTCGCTGCTGGAAGACGGCGTGACCGGGCCGCTGAACCCGGCGCAGCTGGAGGTGGCACAGATCCTCAACCAGAACACCGTGGCGCTGCAGGGCCAGATCGAGGCGCTGCTGCGCTTCAACGCCGCCGCCTTCGAAGCACGCGAACTGCGCCGCGAACGCACCGAGCTGCTGCCGCTGATCGAGGAGCAGATCGAGGGCCAGCGCCTGCAGTGGCAGTCGCACGGCCTGCGGGTGCGCGCCGAGGGTGAAGCGGTCACCGTCACGGTCGACCGCGCCAAGCTGGGCACCGCCATCGCCAACCTGTTGAGCAACGCCATCCGCTTTTCGGTAACGGGAGGTGTCATCACGCTGACCGTGTCGCAGACACCGGAAGCGGTGCACATCGACGTGAACGACGCCGGGCCGGGCATCGCAGAGGGGGACCGCGACCGGATCTTCGAGCCTTTCTTCCGCGGCGAGCGCCAGCCCGAACACACCGTGAAGGGCACGGGCATCGGACTTTCCATCGTGCAGGAGTACATTGCAGCCCACGGGGGCCGCATCACACTGCAGCCCGGCGGTCCCGGTGCGCACTTCCGCATCGAGCTGCCGCGCACGGCCTGACCACCCCGGCTTCCCCTCTCCAGAACACACCGTCCGAACGCCTCGCGTCCTTCTTCGACCCATGTCTTTTCCGTTCGTCCGCCGCTCCTCCTTCGCCGGGGCGATGACCGTGCCTTTCATCCTGCTGCTGGCCGCCTGTGCCTCGCAGCCCAAGCCGCCCGCCGAGGCCGAAGCGCTGCCGCCCCCGCCGGTCGTGCCGCGCGTGATGCCGGTGGAGGCCGAACCCAGGGCGCCGGCCACGCAGCCCGCCGCGTCGCTGTTCTCGACGATGTTGCAGGGCCCGGTGTCCTCGATGCTGTCGTACGCCGACAAGGTGCGCCCGCTCAACGGCGCCGACCTCAGCGCCGAGATCGCCCGCATCGGCGACCCCGGCGACTCGCCCACGGTGCAGATGCAGCTGGCGCTGCTGCTTTCGCAGACCCGCGTTCCGGCCGATCTGGCGCGCGCGCTGGGCCTGCTGCAGCGCGTGATCGCCAACCCCGCGCCCGAGGCGCAGCCGCTGCAGCCGCTGGCCCGCGCGCTGGCCGCGCGCTACGTGGAGCAGCGCCGCGTGGAAGACGACCGCGACAGGCAGGTGCAGCAACTGCGCGACAGCCAGCGCCGCATCGACCAGCTCAACGACCGCATCGAAGCGCTGCGCGCCATCGAGCGCAGCTTCGCGCGGCCCAACATGAACCCGGCACCGGCCGCGCCGCCTGCGGGCAGCAAGCCGAGCCAATGAGCGTGCTGCAGCGCCGCCGCAGGCAAGCCCGCAGCACCGCAGCGCCAAGCATGGAGATTCTTCGATGAGCACTACCGGCGCCCGCCTCCTCGTGGTCGACGACGACCCGGACATGCTGCGGCTGCTTTCGATGCGGCTGAGCTCGGCGGGCTACCAGGTCACGGCCGTCACCTCGGCCGAGACCGCGCTCACGCAGCTCGAGATCGAGCATCCGCAACTGGTGCTGAGCGACGTGCGCCTGCCCGGGCGCGACGGCCTGCAGCTCTTCGACGAAATCCGCAAGCGCCATCCCTCGCTGCCGGTGATCCTGCTGACCGCGCACGGCACCATTCCCGATGCGGTCGAGGCCACGGCGCGCGGCGTCTTCACCTATCTCACCAAGCCCTACGACGGCCGCGAGCTGCTCGAGAAGATCGCGCAGGCGCTGGCGCTCGGCGCCCCCGCCGCCACGCCCAGCAAGGCCGGCGACGACAGCTGGCGCTCCGAGATCGTGAGCCGCAGCAACCGCATGGCCGAGCTGCTGGCCGAGGCGCGCATGGTCGCCAAGTCGGACGCCTCGGTGCTGCTGCGCGGCGACTCCGGCGCCGGCAAGGAGATGCTGGCGCGCGCCATCCACAAGGCCAGCGCGCGCGCCGACAAGCCCTTCGTGGCGGTCAACTGCGGCGCCATCCCCGAGGCGCTGCTCGAGTCGGAACTCTTCGGCCACATGAAGGGCGCCTTCACCGACGCCCACGCCAATCACAAGGGCCTGTTCCAGCAGGCCGACGGCGGCACGCTGCTGCTGGATGAGATCGGCGACATGCCGCCCGCCCTGCAGGTCAAGCTGCTGCGCGTGCTGCAGGAGCGCGCGGTGCGACCGCTGGGCGCGAGCCAGTCGATCCAGGTCGACGTTCGCATCGTCTCGGCCACCCACCGCGACCTCGACGCCGCGATGGAGGCCGGGCAGTTCCGCGAAGACCTCTATTACCGCCTGAACGTGGTGACGCTGACGCTGCCGCCGCTGTCGGCGCGCCGGGAAGACATCCCGCTTCTGGCCAACCACTTCCTGCAGCGCCTGTCGACCAAGTACGGCAAGCGGCTCTCGGGCTTCGCCCCCGAGGCGCTGAAGGCGCTGACCATGGCCGCGTGGCCGGGCAACGTGCGCCAGCTCTACAACGTGGTGGAACAGGTCTGCGCGCTGTCGAGCTCGCCGCTGATCCCGCTGGCGCTGGTGCAGCGGGCGCTGCGCGTGCCGACGGTCGAGGTGCAGACCTACGCCGAGGCCAAGCAGCGTTTCGAGCGCGACTACCTGGTCGGCCTGCTGAAACTGACGGACGGGAACGTGGCCGACGCGGCCCGCCTCGCCGACCGGAATCGCACCGAGTTCTACCGGCTGCTGCAGAAGCACGAACTCACCCCGGGCCACTTCAAGGCGGACGCTGTCGCTGGCGGCGGAGACCCTGTCGCCGAGTAGCGACGCTGCTAAGTCGTTGATTTCATTGGGCAAAGCCCACCGGCAATCCAAGCTTGTCGGGATTCGGCGACAAAATCGGGGGTTTGGAGCCACTTCAGCGACGCTCCAGCCCGAAAAATGCATCGGATCACCGCCAAGTCATTGATCTGAAAGCGTTTTTCCAGCCTGGCACAGGGTTTGCCCCTGTACCGGCATGACAGCACTTACCAGCCCTTCTTTCGCACTGCGCCAGCAGCGCGACGGCCTGCGTCAAAAGCAGTTTTCCTCCTCGCGGCCCCGTGCCGCGGGGCATTCGCTGGCCGCGCTCGCAAGCGCCGGCGGCGCCTCTTCCGACTGTGTCTTCAAGCGCCTTCCGGCCATTGGCGACACCCCCTCCTCCATCGACAAGCAACGTTGGTAAATCACATGAAGCCGAACGACTTCTCCCAACTGAACGTGCTGGCCGACACCGATTTCTCGCGCCGCAGCCCGGTCCGCGAGGAACGCCATCCCAACTCGGTCACCGCACCTCCGATCAACCGCGGCTCGATGACGCCCCGCCCCTGGCGCGGCTTCTGGAACAGCCTCGGCACGGCAGCGCTGGTCAAGCTGGGCGCAGGCCGTGACGCCGAAGCCGGCGCTCACCCCGCCAACGAAACGAAGCAGCCCTGGCAGCGCGCCGCCGCCCGCCGCCGCTTCGCCTTCATGATGCTCACGCTGCTGAGCACCGTGATCGCGTCCTCGCTCTTCGCCAGCGTGCAGCCCGACTACGACAACCTCTGGCTCGAATACGGCCAGATCGGCCTGTACGGCCTGCTCTCGGGCTGGGTCGTGACCGGCTTCGTGACGGCGCTCATGGGCTTCTACGTCTCCGTGCGCGGTGACAAGTACTCCCTCTCGGCGAAGCAGGTGGCCCACCACCCGATGAACCCCGAGGCGCGCACCGCGATCATCATGCCGATCTGCAACGAGGACGTGGCCACCGTGTTTGCCGGCCTGCGCGCCACCTGTGAATCGGTCGCGGCCACCGGCCACGCCAGGCAGTTCGACGTGTTCGTGCTGTCCGACAGCTACAACCCCGAGACCGCCGCCGCCGAGCGCGCCGCCTGGGAAGACCTGCGCGCCGCGCTGGCCGAAAGCCCCAACCAGCCGCAGGTCGAGGTCTACTACCGCCTGCGCACCCGCCGCACGCACCGCAAGGCCGGCAACGTGGCCGACTTCTGCCGCCGCTGGGGCAAGGACTACCGCTACATGGTCGTGCTCGACGCCGACTCGGTGATGAGCGGCGACTGCCTGACCTCGATGGTCAAGCTGATGGAAGCCAACCCCACCGCCGGCATCATCCAGACCGCGACGCAGGCCATCGGCCACGTCACCCTGCACGCACGCGCACAGCAGTTCGCCTCGCGCGTCACCGGCCGCCTGTTCACGCTGGGCATGCAGTTCTGGCAACTGGGCGAGTCGCACTACTGGGGCCACAACGCGATCATCCGCGTCGAACCCTTCATGAAGCACTGCGCGCTGGCTCCCATCAAGGGCACCGGCGGCATGTCGGGCGGCATCATGTCGCACGACTTCGTCGAAGCCGCTCTGATGCGGCGTGCCGGCTACAACGTGTGGCTGGTGTCCGACCTCGTCGGCAGCTACGAACAGCAACCGCCGGACCTGCTGGCCGAACTCCAGCGCGACCGCCGCTGGTGCCAGGGCAACCTGCAGAACGCCCGCCTGATGGCAGAGCCCGGCATCCACTCGGTCCACCGCGCGATGTTCGTGACCGGCACCATGGCCTACGTCTCGGCCCCGCTGTGGCTCGCGTTCCTGACGCTGGGCACGGCCCTGTGGCTGAGCGGCTCGAGCCTGGTCTCCAGCTGGAGCGTGCTGCCCGCCGAACTGGCCGGCCTGTGGGTCTGGACCCTGTGCCTGCTGTTCCTGCCGCGCGTGCTGGGCATCGCCGCCGTGCTGATGCGCGGCGAGCAACGCCAGTACGGTGGCCTCTGGGGCCTGGTGAAGAGCTCGGTGATGGAAGCCGGCCTGGCCATCGTTCAGGCACCGGTGCGCATGCTGGCTCACTCGCTCTTCGTGCTGGTCGCCCTCACCGGCATCAAGCTCGACTGGAAGTCGCCCCCGCGTGAAGCCGCCGCCGTGCCGTGGAAGGTCGCTGCCTCGCAGCTGGCTCCCATGACGCTGGTGATCGCGATGCTGGCCGTTGGCGTCGCCATGATCGACCCGAGCGCGCTGGTGTGGCTCATGCCCGTCGGCCTGCCGCTGCTGCTGGCGATCCCGCTGACCGTGCTGACCAGCCAGATCGCGCTGGGCACCACGCTGCGCGACCGCGGCTATCTGCTGATTCCCGAGGAATCGCGCTCGCCGGCCGTGCTGCGCCGTGCATGGATGCACGCGCTGCGCCTGGCTCGCCCGGCAGCGCTGGCCACCGCCTGATGCGTTGAAGACACACAGCCTCGAAAAGCCGGCCCCTGGGCCGGCTTTTTTTCATGGCGCGTGGCTAGAATCGCCGACTTCTTTTTCATCCACCCACGGATCCCTTCGATCCACAGGAGCGCCAAGTGCCCCGTCTCGCCGTCATCACCCTCTGACGCCGACAACGCCGCTTCATTGCCGGTCATGTCGGGCGCCAAGCTGCGCTTTCCGCTGACCGCAATCCGTTCCCCAGCTCTCCAGCTTCGCTCCCGCACGTTGTCGGTTCTTCCTGGTTCCATCCGGAGAACAAACGTGTTTCCTCTCTCTTCTTCTCTTTCATCGATCCCGCTGCTCAAGTACCCGCGTACTGCGCACCTGGAAGGCTCCCGGCTGCAGGCCGGTGACAGCGACGACGGCCAGACGCCGTTGTCTGAACTGCAGGGCATGAATGTCGTCATCGAGGAAAAGCTCGATGGCGCCAATGCGGCCGTGTCGTTCACGCCAGCAGGCGAGTTGCTGCTGCAGTCTCGCGGCCACTACCTCGCGGGCGGCGCCGGCGAGCGCCAGTTCAACCTGTTCAAGCACTGGGCTGCCGCCCATGAAGCGGCGCTGCTGGAACGGCTCGAAGACCGCTACGTGATGTACGGCGAGTGGTGCTTCGCCAAGCACAGCTGCTGGTACGACCGGCTGCCCGCCTTCTTCCTGGAGTTCGACATCTACGACCGGCAGTCGCAGAGCTTCCTGTCGACGCCGGCACGGCATGCGCTGCTCGAAGGCGGCCCGGTGCTGCCGGTGCCCGTGCTCTACGAAGGCGAGATGCCGCGCAGCGCGAAGGCATTGCAGACGCTGGTGCGGCCCTCGCTGGCGCGCAGCGCAGACTGGAAGCCGGCCTTCGAAGCCGCCGTGGCGCAGGAAGGCCAGCCGCTCGAACTCGTTCGGCAGCAGACCGACCTGTCCGACCTCGCCGAGGGCCTGTACCTCAAGACCGAGTCCGATGGCCAGGTGACAGGCCGCTACAAGTGGGTGCGCCCGGATTTCGTCCAGACCATCCTCGACTCGGGCTCGCACCACAGTCGCCGTCCGGTACTGCCCAACCAGCTGGCGCCGGGCGTGGATCTCTATGCGCCGACGCCGCAGCTGACCTGGCAGGATCTGGGCCTGCGCATATTGCGCGACCCGGCCGAGCTGACCGCCGCAGGGAGGAAGCGATGAACTTCGACGATCTCCGCGCCCTGGTGCCCGAGCCCGGCAAGGGCACCGACTGGACGCAATGCTGCGAACTGCTGCCGGCCCTGCTGCGCCTCGAGGAGACGCCTCAGGACCCGTACTACCACGCCGAAGGCAACGTCGGCATCCACACCCGCATGGTGCTCGACGCGCTGATGCAGGACGAGCACTACCGCCGTGCCGACGCCGACCGCCGCTTCGTGCTGTTCATGGCCTGCCTGCTGCACGACATCGCCAAGCCCGACACCACGGTGATCGACGAGGCCAGCGGCCGCGTCGGCCAGCCGGGCCACTCGCGCCGGGGCGCGGTCGACGTGCGCGTGCTGATGTGGAAGGCCCGCGTGCCTTTCGCGCTGCGCGAGGCGGTGTGCCGGATCATCGCGGTGCACCAGGTGCCGTTCCATGCCTTCGCCTCGCGCAAGGGCGTGCGGCCCGAGTGGCTCGCGCACAGGCTCTCGTGGGAGCTGAGCCTGCCCGACCTGTGCTGCGTGGCGCGCTGCGACATGCTCGGGCGCCACTACGAGAAGCGCGCGGACAGCATGGCCGACATCGCGCTCTTCGAGCAGCTGGCACAGGAGGAAGGCTGCTGGGAAGGCCCGCGGAAGATGGCAGACGCCCACACGCGCCTGGCCTACTTCCGCGGCGCCGACACCAGCCCCGACTACCCGCTGTTCCAGAACGCCGGATCGCAGGTAACGGTGATGTGCGGGCTGCCCGCCAGCGGCAAGAACCACTGGGTGGCGCAGCATCGAAAGGGCTGGCCGGTGGTGTCCTTCGACGATGCGCGCGCCGAACTCGGCCTCAAGCACGGCGAGAACGACGGCCTCGCCGCGCACCACGCGGTCGACCAGGCGAAGGCGCTGCTGCGCAGGCAGGAGCGCTTCGTCTGGAACGCCACGCACCTGAGCCAGCAGATGCGCACCAAGACGCTGGACCTGCTGTGGGCCTACCACGCGCACATCGAATTGGTGTATCTGGAAGTGCCCCATTCGGAGCTGATGCGCCGCAACCGCGAGCGCGACACCACGCTGTCGAACGCGGGCATCGAGCGCATGCTGCATCGCTGGGAACTGCCAACGCCGGTGGAGGCGCACGAGACGGTCTACGAAGTGCAGACCTGAAGGAAGCGCGGACCTGAAAAGCAGAAGGCCCGCCGGTTCACCCCGGCGGGCCTTCTCATATATATGTGCGCGTGCGGCGTGCGATCAGAACGGCAGCTTCGGCCCACCGGGGCCGCCCATTCCGCCGAGGCCCTTCATGCCGCCCATGCGCTTCATCATCTTCATGAGGCCGCCGCCCTTCATCTTCTTCATCATGCCCTGCATCTGCTCGAACTCGTTGAGCAGGCGGTTCACTTCCTGGACCTGGACGCCAGCGCCCGCGGCGATGCGGCGCTTGCGCGTGGCCTTCAGCAGTTCGGGCTTGCGGCGCTCCAGCGGCGTCATGCTGTTGATGATGCCTTCCTTGCGGCGGATGTCGCGCTCGGCGCGGCTCAGGTCGGCCTCGCTGGCCTTGGCGGCCATCTGCGTGGGCAGCTTGTCCATCAGGCTGGATAGGCCGCCCATCTGCTTCATCTGCTGCAGCTGGCCGAGGAAGTCGTTGAGGTCGAAGCCCGCGCCGCTCTTGACCTTGGCCGCGAGCTTCTGCGCCGCCGCCACGTCGACGCCGGCCGTGACCTGCTCGACCAGCGCGACGATGTCGCCCATGCCCAGGATGCGGCCCGCATGGCGCTCGGCGTCGAACACCTCGAGGCCGTCGATCTTCTCGCTCACGCCAGCGAACTTGATCGGCACACCCGTCACCTGGCGCACCGACAGCGCAGCGCCGCCGCGCGAATCGCCGTCGGTCTTGGTCAGGATGATGCCGGTGAGGGGCAGCGCTTCCTTGAAGGCCTTGGCGGTGTTGATCGCGTCCTGGCCCTGCATGGCATCGACCACGAAGAGCGTTTCGACCGGGTCGAGCGCAGCATGCAGCTGCTTGATCTCGGCCATCAGAACTTCGTCGATGGCAAGGCGGCCGGCCGTGTCGACCAGCAGCACGTCGAAATAGTGGCGTCGGGCGTGGTCGAGCGCGGCGCGCGCGATGTCCAGCGGCTTCTGGTCGGGCGTGCTGGGGAACCATTCAGCGCCCGCCTGCCTGGTGACGGTCTTGAGCTGCTCGATGGCGGCGGGACGGTAGACGTCGCCCGACACGGTGAGCACCTTCTTCTTGCGCTTCTCGATCAGGTGCTTGGCGAGCTTGGCGGTGGTGGTAGTCTTGCCGGCGCCCTGCAGGCCGGCCATGAGGATCACGGCCGGCGGCTGGGCCGCGAGGTTGATGTCGGACACGCCCTCACCCATGGTGGCGGCGAGTTCGCGGTTGACGATGCCCACCAGCGCCTGACCCGGCTTGAGCGAGCCCAGCACTTCCTGGCCAAGGGCCTTTTCCTTCACGCGGGCGACGAAATCGCGCACCACGGGCAGGGCCACGTCGGCTTCCAGCAGCGCCATGCGCACCTCGCGCAGCATGTCCTGCACGTTGCTTTCGGTGATGCGGGCCTGGCCGCTCATCGTCTTGACGAGGCGGGAGAACTTTTCTGTGAGGGCGGTGGCCATGAGGGGGATGCCTTGCTGCCCGCTATGGCGCGGGCCGGGTGAGAAGCCTGGGAGACGGGAAAGAACTTGAAGCCGGGCGCCGGGAACGCAATAGCGAGACGCTAAACTCCGGCCGATGATTTTAGCGATCCCCTCCCCGCTCGGCGTGGCTCTGGGCATCGCCACCGCGGTTGCCTACGGTTTTGTCGCCGCCGCCGGCGCCAGATTCAGCCGCCAGTCGACCCAATGGACGCTCGGGATCGCATGGCTGCTGCATGCCGCCGCTCTCGCCCATGGTCTCGTCGGCAGCGAGCCGCGCTTCGGTTTCGCGCCGGCGCTGTCGGTCACGGCGTGGCTGGTGCTGACCGTCTACGCCGTCGAAAGCCGCATGTATCCCCAGCTGAAGGTGCGGCGCGCACTCGCCTGGCTGGGCGCGGCTGCCGTGCTGCTGGCCATCCTGTTTCCCGGCACGCCGCTGCATGTCACGGCATCGCCGTGGCTGCCGCTGCACCTGGCGCTGGGCATCGCCTCCTACGGCCTGTTCGGCGCCGCCGTGGTACATGCCTGGCTGATCACCCGCGCCGAAAAGCAGATCCGCCTGGCCGCGGCCGTAGAGCCGCAGGGCGGCGTGCCGCTGCTCACGCTCGAGCGGCTCACCTTCCGCTTCGTCACCGCCGGCTTCGTGCTGCTCTCGGCTACGCTGCTGGCCGGCCTGCTCTTCAGCGAGCAGCTTTACGGGCTGGCTGGCCGCGCCTGGAAGTGGGACCACAAGACCATCTTCTCGGTGCTCGCCTGGATCAGCTTCGCGATCCTGCTGATCGGCCGGGCCCGCTTCGGCTGGCGCGGGCGCACCGCGCGGCGCGTGCTCTATGCCGGCTCGGCGCTGCTACTGCTGGCCTACGTCGGTTCGCGCTTCGTGCTCGAAGTGGTTCTCGCGCGCCCTCCCGTCTGAAATGAAATACCTCCTCGTCCTCGCGGTGCTCTGGGTCGCGATCTGGCTCTGGCGCAAGAACCGGCGCGAAGAAATGCAGGACGCCATGCGCGAGCGAGCGGCCAAGGCGCAACGCACGCCCGCGCCGTCCGGACCGCCGCAGGCGATGGTGCGCTGTGCCCATTGCGGCCTGCACCTGCCGGCCCCCGAAGCCATCGCCGGTCCCGGCGGCGCGCTCTACTGCAGCACCGCGCACCGCGAGGCCGCCACCCGGCAATGAGCACGCCCCTCTGGTCGCGCGGCGAGCCGGTCACCGACTGGGACGTGCTCGACCAGGGCCCGGCCGAGAGTTCGGCACTGGGCCGCCTCTGGCGCGGCTTCATGGGAGCGCGCTGCTTCGTCGCCCTGGTGCTGGTGCTGCTGCAGGCCGTGTCCTTCGCGATCGGGCAGAACATGCAGGCAGCGGCCATCGCGATCTCGGCGATCTACCTCGTCGCGGCCTGGCTGGGCATGCGCTACACCGCCTTCCAGCCGCCGATCCGCGGCTTCACGCCACTGTGGCTGCTGACCATCGGCATCGACCTGGCGGCCTTCACCGCCTTGCAGGTGCTGCAGGGCGGCAACGTCAACTACACGCCGCTGTTCGCGCTGCCGGTGCTGATGAGCGCGGTGCTGGGCACCATGATCGTGAGCCTCGGAACCACCGCCTCCGTCACGCTGCTTCTGCTGGGCGACGCGGGCTGGCACTGGCTGCAGCAGCCGGGCGATTCGTCGTCGCGATTCGTGCAGGCGGCGCTCACCGGCACGGGCTTCTTCGTGGTGGCGCTGCTTGCCCACGAGATGGCCCGCCGGCTGGCGCGCGAGGAAGCGGTGGCGCAGCGCAATCGCAGCAGCGCGCGGATGCAGGCGCAGGTCAACGACCTCGTGATCGAGACGCTGAGCGAAGGCGTGCTGGTGATCGACGCCGAGGGCCTGGTGCACGCGGCGAATCCCGCGGCCGACGCGATCCTTGGCCAGGGCCTGGCCAAGCTGACGCTGCCCTTCCCGCTGCATGCCCAGCCCGCCTGGCACGCGCTGGCCGCGCTGGCGCGCCAGACCTTCGCGCGGCGGGCGCCGCAGGCCGAGGAGATTCCGGTGGCGCAGGCGCGAGGCGCAGCGCGCGAGGTGCGCGTGCGCACGCGGCTCACGCCCGCCAGCGAGAAGCGCGCCGACAGCCTGTGCGTGATGTTCCTGCAGGACCTGCGCGAACTCGAGGCCCGCATCCGTACCGAGAAGCTGGCGGCGATGGGCCGCATGTCGGCGGCCGTGGCGCACGAGATCCGCAATCCGCTGGCCGCCATCACGCAGGCCAGCGCGCTGCTCAACGAAGACCTGACCGACCCCGCACACCGCAAGCTCACGAGCATGGTGCAGCACAACGCGCAGCGCCTCGCGCGCATCGTGGACGACGTGCTCGACGTCTCCCGCGCGCGCCAGCAGCGCGTGCTCTCGCTGGGCGAGCAGCTGGTGCTCGACCCGGCCGTGCAGGTGCTGGCCGAGGAATGGGTGCGCCAGACGCAGCGCAAGGGCGTGCTGGTGTCGCTCGATGCGCCCGCGAGCGAGGTGCGCTTCGACGCCGAGCACCTGCGCCGCCTGATCGTGAACCTGCTGGACAACGCATCGCGCTACGCCAGCACGCGTGAAGGCGCGATCCAGGTGCTGACCGCGATGCAGCGAGGCGGCGTCGCCAGGCCGAGCCTGATGGTATGGAGCGACGGCGCGCCGCTCGAGCCCGCGGTGCAGCGGCACCTGTTCGAGCCTTTCTTCTCTTCGGAAAGCCGCTCCAGCGGGCTGGGTCTCTTCCTGTGCCGCGAACTGTGCCGGCGGCACGGCGCCACCATCGGCTACGAGCGCCGCGCGCTGGTGCCGGGCGGGCCCGAGGGCAACGAATTCTTCGTCAGCTTTGCCCCCAGCGAAAACCGGCTGACACAATAGCGCCCGTGAGCAACTCCCCCTCTTCTTCCACCCAGCGGCCGGCGCAGATCCTGGTCATCGACGACGAGCCGGACCTGCGCACGCTGTACGAACTGACGCTGCTGCGCGAGGGCTATCGCGTGGAGGCGGCAGGCAGCGTCTCGGAAGCCTGGCAGCACCTGGAGGCCGGGCGCTTCGACGCGGTGATCACCGACATGCGGCTGCCCGATGGGCAAGGCATGGAGATCATCCACCGCATCCAGAAGGACCAGCGCAGCGAGCGCTGCGTGGTGATGACCGCCTACGGCTCGGCCGAGAACGCGGTCGAGGCGCTGAAGGCCGGCGCCTTCGACTACCTCACGAAGCCGGTCGACCTCAAGCAGTTCCGCGCGGTCGTGGCCTCCGCCGTGCAGGCGCGGACGGCACCGCAGCCGGTGGCCAAGCCCGCACAGGCGGCGCCCTCCAGTGCCGGCAATGCGGCTGGCGAGGCGGCACCGGTCACCTCCGGCACCGGCATCGCCGCGCTCGACCGCCTCGTGGGCGAATCGGAGCCGATGCGGCTGGTCAAGTCGCGCATCGCCAAGGTGGCGCGCGGCATGGCGCCGGTGCTGGTGCGCGGCGAGTCGGGCACCGGCAAGGAACTGGTTGCGCGCGCGGTGCATGCCTGCAGCCAGCGCAGCGAAGGCCCCTTCGTCGCGGTGAACTGCGGCGCGATTCCCGAGAACCTGCTCGAGGCCGAGTTCTTCGGTGCGAAGAAGGGCTCGTACACCGGCTCGTCGCAGGACCGCGACGGCTACTTCCAGGCAGCGCGCGGCGGCACGCTGTTCCTCGACGAGATCGGCGACCTGCCGCTGGCCATGCAGTCGAAGCTGCTGCGCGCGATCCAGGAGCGCAGCGTGCGCTCGATCGGCTCGACGCAGGAAGATGCCGTCGACGTGCGCATCGTGAGCGCCACTCATAAAGACCTGCACGCCGAAGTGCAGGCCGGCCGCTTCCGGCAAGACCTTTTCTACCGCCTCAACGTGATCGAGATCGCGGTGCCCGCGCTGCGCGACCGCCGCGAGGACCTGCCCGCGCTGTGCAACGCGCTGCTCTCGCGCATCGCGCAGGACGGCGGGCTGCCGGTGCCTCACTTGTCCGACGATCTGCTGCGCCGCCTCGCACAGCATCCGCTGAACGGCAACGTGCGCGAGCTCGAGAACCTGCTGCACCGCGCGGTCGCGCTGAACGACGGCGACGAACTGCACCTCGACCTGATGGGCGGCTTCACGGCCGCGGCCGAAGCGGCGGCATCTTCCGCGCCCGCGCCGCTGTCACCCCTGGGCGGCGACGCGGCGGCCGCTCCGGCCCCGGCGCCCGCCGCGCCGGTGGCGGCCTCTACCCGGCCCGCGCCTCCGCCGCTGCCCTCCGACCTTCAGGCCTACCTCGACCAGCAGGAGCGCGAGATCCTCGTGCGCGCGCTGCACGAGAGCGGCTTCAACCGCACCGCCGCCGCCGCCCGGTTGGGCATGAGCCTGCGCCAGATCCGCTATCGCATCGCGCGGCTGGGCATCACCACGCCCAACGGCGACGACGGCGCGAGCAGCAGCCATGCCGACGACTGAAAAAAAAGTGCGCGCGGCCGAGTCCGGCGACGCACTCTGGCAGGCCGGCTGGTACCGCTTCGCGAAGGCGCTGCCCTCGCCCAATTTCGGGCCCAGGCCACAGGGCGCGCAGATCGACCTCATCGTGCTGCACTCGATCAGCCTGCCGCCCGGCGAGTACGGCGGCGACGCGGTGCAGCGGCTCTTCACCAACCGGCTCGACTGGGACGCACACCCCTACTTCCAGTCGATCCGCGGGCTGGAGGTCTCCTCGCACTTCTACGTGCGGCGCAACGGCGAGCTCTGGCAGTTCGTGAGCTGCGACGACCGCGCCTGGCATGCGGGCGTGTCGACGTGGCGCGGCCGCGGCAACTGCAATGACGACTCCATCGGCATCGAACTCGAGGGCCTCGAAGGCCAGCATTTCGAGGAGCCGCAATACGAGACGCTCGCGAGCCTGTGCGCCGCCATCGCGCAGCATTTTCCGATGGCGTACATCGCCGGCCACGAGCACATCGCGCCGGGCCGCAAGCATGACCCGGGCGCCGGTTTCGACTGGCGCCTTCTGCGCGAACAACTCGGCTGGAAGCCACAGATGTTTCCTGAGCAGGTCGTCGGGCGCTAATTTTTTTCAATCGCGCGGCGCCTCGCGATGCACCGCCACCGCGCTGCAGCGAAGAGAAAATCCGAAGGGCGCAATGCAGCAACCATGCGCCCTGCAAGCCCAAATCGGCCTGCAAGCCACAGCGCATGCGGGTTGCGGGACCATAGGCCAGTATTCATGGGGCATCTTCGCAGGTGTCCTATGTCGGAAGTAGTACCGGAAATCCTTGTATCCTTTCGAAAACGCTACATCTAGTGGGTTGTATGCCCCCTGCACCCTAGATATAGTGTCTTCCGTCCGGTCCCGTACACCGGTGCGGCGCCGGGCCAGGCGTCGCCATCCAACAAGAATTGCCAACCGAGAGGAAGCGAATGCAAACAGCCCTGAATCCCCAATCGACCCCGCGTGCAATCCCCTCCACGCCGTCGCAGCCGCAGCGAGACACTGCCGGCTCCCCCACCAGCCAGAACCTGGCCCACTACCAGATCATCCGCCGCAACGGCGCGGTGGTGCCCTTCGAGCCGAACAAGATCGCCATCGCGATGATGAAGGCCTTCCTAGCCGTTCACGGCACGCAGGGCGCGGCTTCGGCCAGCGTGCGCGAGACGGTCGACACGCTCACGCAGGGCGTGATCCGCGCGCTGGTGCGTTCGCGTCCGGGCGGCGGCACCTTCCACATCGAGGACGTGCAGGACCAGGTCGAGCTCGGCCTGATGCGCGGCGGCCACCATGAGATCGCCCGCGCCTACGTGCTGTACCGCGAGCGCCGCACGCAGGAACGCTCCAAGCAGGGCGAGCAGACCGCGCCGGCCACGCCCGCGCTGCACGTGCTGGACAAGGGCGAGCTGGTCGCGCTCGACGTGAACGAGCTCAAGAGCCTGATCGAATCGGCCTGCGAAGGCCTGGGCGAGAGCATCACCGCCGCGCCGATCGTCGCCGAGACGATGCGCAACCTGTACGACGGCGTGCCGCTCGACGAGGTCTACAAGGCATCGATCCTGGCGGCCCGCACGCTGATCGAGAAGGACCCCGACTACACCTTCGCCACCGCGCGCCTGCTGCTGCACACGATCTTCAAGGAGATCATCGGCCGCGAAGTGCTGCCCGCCGAACGCGCAACCGCCTACGCCGACTACTTCCCGCAGTTCATCAAGAAGGGCGTGGACAACGACCTGCTCGACGAGAAGCTGCTGCAGTACGACCTGCCCCGCCTGGGCGCGGCCCTGAAGCCCGAGCGCGACAACCAGTTCGACTACCTCGGCCTGCAGACCCTGTACGACCGCTACTTCCTGCACGTGCGCAAGACCCGCATCGAGCTGCCGCAGGCTTTCTTCATGCGCGTGGCCATGGGCCTGTCGCTCAATGAGATCGACCGCGAAGCGCGCGCCATCGAGTTCTACGAGGTGCTGTCGTCGTTCGACTTCATGTCGAGCACGCCCACCCTGTTCAACGCCGGCACGCTGCGCTCGCAGCTGTCGAGCTGCTACCTGACCACCGTGCCCGATGACCTGGACGGCATCTACGAGTCGATCAAGGAGAACGCGCTGCTGTCGAAGTTCGCCGGCGGCCTGGGCAACGACTGGACCCGCGTGCGCGCGCTCGGCAGCCACATCAAGGGCACGAACGGCGAATCGCAGGGCGTGGTGCCCTTCCTGAAGGTGGTGAACGACACGGCCGTGGCCGTGAACCAGGGCGGCAAGCGCAAGGGCGCCGTCTGCACGTACCTCGAAACCTGGCACCTCGACATCGAGGAGTTCCTGGAGCTGCGCAAGAACACCGGCGACGACCGCCGCCGCACGCACGACATGAACACGGCCAACTGGATCCCCGACCTGTTCATGCGCCGCGTGATGGAAAAAGGCACCTGGACGCTGTTCTCGCCCTCCAACGTGCCCGACCTGCACGACCTCTTCGGCGCCGACTTCGAGAAGGCCTACGTCGCCTACGAAGAGAAGGCAGCCCGCGGCGAGATCAAGCCGAGCCGCACCGTCCAGGCGACCGACCTGTGGCGCAAGATGCTCACGATGCTGTTCGAGACCGGCCACCCCTGGATCACGTTCAAGGACGCCTGCAACGTGCGTTCGCCGCAGCAGCACGCCGGCGTGGTTCACTCGTCGAACCTGTGCACCGAGATCACGCTGAACACCAGCGACACCGAAACCGCCGTGTGCAACCTGGGTTCCGTGAACCTGCTGCAGCACCTGAAGGACGGCAAGGTCGACCAGGAGAAGCTGAAGAAGACCGTGTCGACCGCGATGCGCATGCTCGACAACGTGATCGACATCAACTACTACGCCGTGAAGAAGGCGCGCGACTCGAACCTGCGCCACCGTCCGGTCGGCCTGGGCCTGATGGGCTTCCAGGACGCGCTGTACGAACTGCGCATTCCCTACGCCTCGCAGGAAGCCGTGCAGTTCGCCGACGAGTCGATGGAAGCCATCTGCTACCACGCCTACTGGGCCTCGACCGAGCTCGCCAAGGAGCGCGGCAAGTACTCGAGCTACAAGGGCTCGCTGTGGGACAAGGGCATCCTGCCGATCGACTCGCTGGACCTGCTCGAGAAGGCACGCGGCGGCTATGTCGAGGTCGACCGCTCGGCCACCCTCGACTGGGACGCGCTGCGCTCGAAGATCAAGGCCGACGGCATGCGCAACTCGAACTGCGTGGCCATCGCCCCGACCGCGACCATCTCGAACATCATCGGCGTGGACGCCTCGATCGAGCCCTGCTTCGGCAACCTCTCGGTCAAGTCGAACCTGTCGGGCGAGTTCACCGTGATCAACCACTACCTGGTTCGCGACCTCAAGCGCCTGGGCCTGTGGGACGACGTGATGGTCATGGACCTGAAGCACTTCGACGGCTCGCTGCGCCCCATCGACCGCGTGCCGCAGGATGTGAAGGCGCTCTACGCCACCGCGTTCGAGATCGAGACCACGTGGCTGGTGGAAGCCGCCGCGCGCCGCCAGAAGTGGATCGACCAGGCGCAGTCGCTGAACATCTACATGGCCGGCGCATCGGGCAAGAAGCTCGACGACACCTACAAGCTCGCATGGCTGCGCGGCCTGAAGACGACCTACTACCTGCGCACGCAGAGCGCGACGCACGCCGAGAAGTCGACGGTGCAGTCGGGCCGTCTCAACGCCGTGTCGTCGGGCAACGAATCGTCTTCCGGCATGAGCGCGCTCGAAGCCGCTGCAGCAGCCGCAAAAGCGCAGATGAGCGCGATTCCCGCCACCGACATCGCGTTCTGCGGCGTGGACGATCCGACCTGCGAAGCGTGCCAATAAGCACGTCGATGCTCGCGACGACAAGTCAGTGAGGCGCATGCGAGATCGCGCGACGTTCATTCAATGAAGGCATTGACTGACATCGCGCGATGCATGCGAGCAACATAACAACCACATAAATGGCGTGCGATGTGAACGAGCACTTTGCAACTCACATCGTTGCTCCGATAATTTGAGCATTGGATTTTTCTATGTTGACCTGGGACGAAGAAGTCAAGCCCTCCTTACCAAAGGATATGCAACAAGGTTTGCAGCACCACAACGCATCGACCGGCGGATCTCCCGCAGGCCGTTCGGTGGACGCTCCGGCTTCGTCTTCCATCGCGCAACCCGCGCTGCGCACCTTCAGCACGCTCGATGACGGCGCGCAGGTGCGCCCGGTTGCCACCACCGCTTCTGCAGCAGCAGCGCCCGCAGTTGCCGCCCAATCCACGCAGCGCGTCAAGGCGTCCGACAAGCGCATCATCAACGGCCAGACCGACGTCAACCAGCTGGTGCCGTTCAAGTACAAGTGGGCGTGGGAAAAGTACCTCGCCACCTGCGCCAACCACTGGATGCCGCAGGAAGTGAACATGACGCGCGACATCGCGCTGTGGAAAGACCCGAACGGCCTGAGCGAAGACGAGCGGCGCATCGTCAAGCGCAACCTCGGCTTCTTCGTGACTGCCGACTCGCTGGCCGCCAACAACATCGTGCTGGGCACCTACCGCCACATCACGGCGCCCGAATGCCGCCAGTTCCTTCTGCGCCAGGCCTTCGAGGAAGCGATCCACACGCACGCGTACCAGTACATCGTCGAATCGCTCGGCCTGGACGAGAGCGAGATCTTCAACGCCTACAACGAAGTGCCGTCGATCCGCGAGAAGGACCAGTTCCTGATCCCGTTCATCGACGCCATCAGCGACCCCAACTTCCACACCGGCACGCCCGAGGCCGACCAGAAGCTGCTCAAGTCGCTCATCGTGTTCGCCTGCCTGATGGAAGGCCTCTTCTTCTACGTCGGCTTTACGCAGATCCTCGCGCTGGGTCGCCAGAACAAGATGACCGGCGCTGCCGAGCAGTACCAGTACATCCTGCGCGACGAGTCGATGCACTGCAATTTCGGCATCGACCTGATCAACCAGCTCAAGCTCGAGAATCCCGGCCTCTGGACGGCGGAATTCAAGGCGGAGATCAAGGCGCTGTTCCTGCGTGCCGTCGAGCTCGAATACAGATACGCCGAAGACACCATGCCTCGTGGCGTGCTCGGCATGAACGCCTCCATGTTCAAGGGCTACCTGCGCTACATCGCCAATCGGCGCGCGCAGCAGATCGGCCTCGAAACGCTCTTCCCGAACGAGGAAAATCCGTTCCCGTGGATGAGCGAAATGATTGACCTGAAGAAAGAGCGCAATTTCTTCGAAACCCGCGTGATCGAATACCAGTCGGGTGGCGCGCTCTCCTGGGATTGAATCTTTCGAAAAGAATTAATGAATTCAAGAATTGCCCTTGCCACCGATCGCGCCGAAGAGCGCGACATGGACGAGGGCTCAGGTGTTCATGGTGCTGGAGCAGAGATTCCAACACCATGAATCGCTTCACGGCACCCGAGGTGCGTGGAGTGCTTTCAATAGGTTGATTTTTCAACTTGATCAAGGAGAAATAGAAATGGCAACTGCAAAGAAAGCTCCGGCTAAGAAAGCCGCTGCAAAGAAGGCCCCGGCCAAGAAGGCCGTCGCCGCGAAGAAGGCTCCTGCCAAGAAGGTAGCCGCCAAGAAGGCACCGGCCAAGAAGGTCGCTGCCAAGAAGGCTCCGGCAAAGAAGGTAGCAGCGAAGAAGGCAGCACCGGCGAAGAAGGCCGCTGCCAAGAAGGCTCCTGCCAAGAAGGCCGTAGCGAAGAAGGCGCCTGCGAAGAAGGCTGCTGCCAAGAAGGCCCCGGCGAAAAAGGCCGCTGCCAAGAAGGCTCCTGCGAAGAAGGCTGCCGCCAAGAAGGCCCCTGCCAAAAAGGCTGCTGCCAAGAAAGCCGCGAAAAAGCCTGCTGCCAAGAAGCCTGCTGCGAAGAAGGCTCCCAAGGCCGCTGCCCCTGCCAAGGCTGCCGCCGTAGCGCCTGCCCCTGCGGCGCAAACGACGCTGAATCCTCAGGCAGCATGGCCGTTCCCCACGGCCAGCAAGCCCTGAGTCTCTCAGCGGCCTTGAAGGCAAAAGCCCGGCACCTCACGGTGCCGGGCTTTTTTATCGCCCTTGCGGGCGCTCTTCCGGAAAGAAGATCAGACGCCCAGCGCCTTGCGGTCGATCTCGTAGTTCTGCGGGCCGCGCTGAGCGATCTTGATCGCGCCGACCTTGTTGCCCAGTTCCGCGCACTGCGCGAGCGGCCAGCCCTTTTCCAGGCCGAAGAGCAGCGCACCGCGCCATGCGTCGCCGCAGCCCGTGGGCTCGACCACCTCGGTGGCCACAACGCCCGGCACATGCTCGCGCTCGCCGTCGGTCCAGATCTCGCAGCCCTCGGCCGCCAGCGTGACCACGAGGCCGCGCACGCGCTTCGATATCTCGGCCAGGCTCCAGCCGGTGCGCTGCGAGAGCATCTTTCCTTCGTAGTCGTTCACCACCACCCAGCTCGCCAGATCGACGAAGTGACGCAGCGCCTCGCCGTCGAACATCGGCAGGCCCTGGCCCGGATCGAACACGAACGGGATGCCCGCCGCAGCGAACTGCTCCGCGTGCTGCAGCATCGCTTCGCGTCCGTCGGGGGCGACGATGCCGAGCTTGATGTCCTCTCGCGCGGCGACCTTCGTGATGTGCGCCTGCTGCATCGCGCCGGGGTGGAAGGCGGTGATCTGGTTGTTGTCGACGTCGCTCATGATCATCGCCTGCGCGGTGAAGGTGTCGTCGAGCTGCCGCACGAACTCCGTGCTGATGCCCAGCGAGCGCATGCGCTCGAGGTAGGTGGCACCGTCGCTGCCGAGCGTTGCCATCGGCAGCGCCGTGCCGCCGAGCGCATTGAGGCTGTAGGCGATGTTGCCCGCGCAGCCGCCGAAGTCGCGACGTAGCGTGGGCACGAGGAACGACACATTCAGGATGTGCAGCTGGTCGGGAAGGATCTGGTCGGCGAACCGGCCCTCGAAAGTCATGATGGTGTCGAATGCGAGGGAACCGCAGATCACAGTTGCCATGGTTAGCCGTTGAGTGGTTGAGTGGATGAAAGCGAGCGGGACGCGTGCACGCGCCGCGCTCAGGGATAGAAAGCCTCGACGCGATAACCCGCGACGGGCGGCAGCGCTGCTGCTTCGGAGGCCGACAAGGTCAGGGGCAGCGAGGCAGCGCGATCCGCGCGCGCAGGCAGCACCGACGGAGCGCCGAAGTCAGCGGGCATCAGCACGCGGCGCACCACGGCGCGCTCCTGCGTATCGAGCAGCGAGAGCTCGATGGCCGGCATCGCAAGCGGCACGGTGGCGCCGTTGCGCAAGGTGAAGCTCAGGCGGTAGTCGTTGCCGCCGCTCTTCTCGCGAGCGAAGGCCGCGCCTTCGATCACGATGTCGCCGATCTGGCGCAGCGCGCCGAGTTCGCAGCCCGTGTACTCGCACAGCGCAGCGACCGCGGGCCGCAGATTGGGTTGGCGCGCGACGATGCCGTCGCGTTCATGGCGAACGATCTGCAGCACGAGCAGCAGCGCAGCAAGGACCACCAGCAGGATCAGCACCACGCGAACGCCCCTGCGCTGCCAGAAGCCCGGCGCGTTCTCCAGTGGCTCGTCGTCCTCCGCGAAGGGATGCCCAGGGGGCGGCTCGAAGATCGGCGAGAGCACCGGATCGGGCTCGCCGGCTTGGCTTTCGGTTTCGGTTTCCTCGCGGACGACCACGGCCGGGGCCTTCGCCGCAGCGCGTTCCTCGCGGGCCTTGGCGCTTGCGATCTTGGCCGACTTGGCGCGGGCGCGGCGCAGCGCCTTCTGCATCTGCACCTGGTCGTGGTCCTTCTCGAGCTGCTCGCGTTCGTCCGCCGCACCTCCCGCATCACCCTCATCGCTCGCTCGCTCGATGAATGCGCGCGTCTTGAAGACGCGCGGCGTGACCGGCAGCGGCGGCGCCGGAGGTGGCGACGCAGGCGGCGGGGACGCAAGATTCAGGTCGATGTTCGGAAACGGCGGCAGCGTGCTCGGCGGCGGCTTCCAGGCGGGCTGCGTGGCATCGAGATCGGACCATGGCTCGTCGGCAGCGATGCCGTGCTCCGGCAGCGTCAGCGAGAAGGCGGGCAGCGGAGAAGCAGGCGGCGATTGAACCGGCGGCGGCACGGTCTTCGGCACCTGGTCGAGGACCAGGGCATCCGGCGGAAGCAGGTGTTCATCTTCCGTCAGCCAATCCTTGCGCTGGCGCTGGTGTTCGGGCTCGTCGTCGAAGAAGTCCGCATCCTCGGCGGACGACGACAAGGGCTGCTCCGGTTCTGCCGGCTCTGGCTCTTCCGGCGGCAGGAACTCCGGCTCGGCAGAAGACGGCGACGCGGCGGGTCCGGGTGAAGGCGCCGGCTGCGAAGCAGGCCGTTCGACCAGCCCCGGCATGAAACCACTGCCCTGCGCCGCCGACGAAGCACCGGGCGCGGCGGCAGTGCTGCCGACGCCGTCGGGTGTCTCGTGCAGGTCGAGCGTCGCGTCGAACACGTTGCTGCAGCGACCGCAGCGCACCCAGCCGTCCGAGATGCGAAGCTGGTCGCGCACCACCTTGAAGGTGGTGGTGCAGGCGGGGCAGCGCGTGACGAGACTCATGACCGGGCGATTGTAGGGTTGGGCCCTAGCCGCGCGGGGGCTCAAGGCCACGCAGGAAACCGGCCGCGCACAGCGCGACGGCTCAGCAGCGGGCGGTCATGAGGATCCAGCCGTCCTCGCTGTCGCTGACTTCGAGCGCCGCGTACGGCGCATAGGCTTCCTTCAATTCGTCGGCCTGGCGTTCGAGGATCCCGGCCATCACGAGCGATCCGCCCGCCTTCACATGGCCGCGCAGCAGCGGCGCGAGCAGCTTGAGCGGCGTGGCCAGGATGTTGGCCAGCACGATGTCGTACTCGCCCTTGGCCGCATCGGGCAGGCCGGCCTTGAGCTTCACGCCGTTGGCTTCGGCGTTGAGCACGGTCGAGGAGACCGCCGCCTCGTCGATGTCGACCGCATCGATGTCCGCGGCACCGAACTTCGCGGCGCCGATCGCCAGGATGCCGGAGCCGCAACCGTAGTCGAGCACGCGCTTGCCAGCCAATGCTCCCTCGCCTCGCGTGGCGATCCAGCGCAGGCACATGCGGGTGGTGGGATGCGTACCGGTGCCGAAGGCCAGGCCCGGATCGAGCCGGATCACCTGCTTCGCCTGCTCGGGCGGCTCGTGCCAGGTGGGCACGATCCAGAACTCGGGCGTGACTTCGACGGGTGCGAACTGCGACTGCGTGAGCCGCACCCAGTCCTGCTCGGGCACCGTCGCGATGCCGAGCACCTCGCAGCCTTCGAAGAAGTCCTGCAGCGCAAGCACGGACGCAGTTTCCTTCGCCTGGGCTTCGTCGGGAAAGAGCGCGATCACGCGCGAACGCTGCCAGCCCTCCTTGGGCGGCGGCATGCCCGGCTCACCGAACAGCGCCTGCTCGGCGTCGGTCTGCGCGTCGGCGTCTTCCACCGACACGCTCAATGCATCGAATGCATCGAGTGCCTCGCACAGCGTCTCGACCCGATCTTCGGGCGCCATGAGGCGCAGTTCAAACATGACAAGCTCCTTCTTCACAAGGAACACCGAGGAACCGGCTTTGCCGGGCCTCCGGTGTTGCCCCCGGCGAGGGGGTTGGCGAAGCGACACGAAGTGCGCGGAGCCTGGGGGTGTTCATCGTTTGTGCGCGGCGAGCCACTCTTCCAGGTAGTGGATGTTCGTGCCCCCGCTCATGAACTTGGCGTCGACCATCAGCTCGCGGTGCAGCGGGATGTTGGTCTGGATGCCTTCGATCACCGTCTCGTTCAGCGCCGTGCGCATGCGGGCCATGGCCTGCTCGCGCGTGTCGCCGTAGACGATGATCTTGCCGATCATCGAGTCGTAGTTCGGCGGCACGAAGTAGTTGGTGTACGCATGCGAGTCGACGCGCACCCCCGGGCCGCCCGGCGGGTGCCACATGGTGATGCGGCCTGGCGAGGGAATGAATTTCCAGGCGTCTTCCGCGTTGATGCGGCATTCGATCGCGTGGCCGTGCATCTGGATCTGGCGCTGCGTGAACGGCAGCTTCTCGCCGGCGGCGACCATGATCTGCGTCTTGACGATGTCGATGCCGGTGGTGAACTCGGTCACCGGGTGCTCCACCTGCACGCGCGTGTTCATCTCGATGAAGTAGAACTCGCCGTTCTCGTAGAGGAACTCGAAGGTGCCGGCACCGCGGTAGCCGATCTTCTTGCAGGCCGCGGCGCAGCGTTCGCCGATCTTCTCGATCAGCTTGCGCGGAATGCCGGGCGCGGGCGATTCCTCGATCACCTTCTGGTGGCGGCGCTGCATGGAGCAGTCGCGCTCGCCGAGATAGACGGCGTTCTTGTGCTTGTCGGCAAGCACCTGGATCTCGATGTGGCGCGGGTTCTGGAGGAACTTCTCCATGTACACGGCCGGATTGTTGAAGGCCGCCTGGGCTTCCGCCTTCGTCATCTGGATCGCGTTGACCAGCGCCGCCTCGGTGTGCACCACGCGCATGCCGCGGCCACCGCCGCCGCCGGCCGCCTTGATGATGACGGGGTAGCCGATGGCGCGCGCGATGCGCTTGTTGGTGGCGGCGTCGTCCGAGAGCTCACCCTCCGAGCCGGGCACGCAGGGCACGCCGGCCTTGATCATCGCCTGCTTGGCCGACACCTTGTCGCCCATGGTGCGGATGTTGTCGGGCGTCGGGCCGATGAACTGGAAGCCGCTCTGCTCCACGCGCTCAGCGAAGTTGGCGTTCTCGCTCAGGAAGCCGTAGCCGGGGTGGATCGCCTCGGCGTCCGTCACCTCGGCCGCCGAGATGATCGCCGGCATGTTGAGGTAGCTCTGCGCGGAGGGGGCCGGCCCGATGCAGACGGCTTCCTCGGCGAGCTTGATGTACTTGGCGTCGCGGTCGGCCTCGGAATAGACCATCACGGCCTTGATGCCGAGCTCGCTGCAGGCGCGCTGAATCCGGAGGGCGATCTCCCCCCGGTTTGCAACCAGGATCTTCTTGAACATGCTTACTCGATGATGAACAGCGGCTGTCCGTATTCGACCGCCTGGCCGTTTTCGCCGAGGATCTGGGTGATGGTGCCGGACTTGTCGGCCTCGATTTCGTTGAGGATCTTCATCGCCTCGATGATGCAGAGGGTGTCGCCCTCGTTGACCTTGCTGCCGACCTCGACGAACGCCGCAGCGCCCGGGCTCGACGAACGGTAGAAGGTACCGACCATCGGCGACTTCACCGCGTGGCCCGCAGGAGCGGCCTCGGCGGCCGGTGCTGCGGCCGCGGCAGGAGCCGCTGCAGCGCCCGCGCCGGCGGCCGGTGCTGCGGCAGCGGCCTGGGGCGCGGCCAGGGTTTGCACATACTGCACCGGGGCGGCGCCGCCGCCCTTGACGATGCGAACCTTGCCTTCGGTCTCGGTGATTTCCAGTTCGGAAATATTCGATTCGGACACCAGATCGATCAGTGTCTTGAGTTTGCGCAGATCCATGGGACTCCAGTGCCGGCTGTGCCGGTCTTCAGGATATAACTTGTTCGAAAATCGTTGATTTTCGGCGTTCGGCGTCTAACGCCAGCGTAAGGAACTGATTCTAACCATGAACCAGTTCACGCCGCCAAGTCTCCAGGTCGGTCGCTTCGAGCTTGCCCATTTTACGGGCAGCCACCGATCCGTCCGAATTCAGCACCAGCGTGAAGGGGAGCCCACCGCCCGTATTGCCGAGATTCTTGACCAATTCGGTACCCTGCAGACCGGCCAGGCCCGTGGGATAGGTGACCGGCGTGCGCTGCAGGAACTTGCGGACAGCGCTGGGCTGATCGATGGCCAATCCAACCACTTGCCAGCCATTCGCTCCATTTTGACGAAAGAAGGCGTCGATCATGGGCATTTCCTCGACGCAGGGCGGACACCATGTCGCCCAGAAGTTCAGCAGCAGCGGCTTGCCGCGCAGGGTCGACAGAACGAGGTCACCGCCCTCCGGGCGCTCGAAGCTCTGCGCCCAGAAGGCCGCATCGAGCATCTCCTTGCCGCCGGCACCAGTGCCGGCGCTTCGCTCCTTCCACCAGGCACCGCCGAGCCCGGCGACCGCAGCCGCGGCCGCTACGCCGGCATAGAGCATGCCGCGTCGGGTGGGCGAAGAAGTCATTCACTTGTCCTTTTCTCGTTCAATCAGTCGACGCAATGCAGGCAGATCGCCGCGCGGCACGCGCCCCTGGGCATCGGGCTTGAGGGCGCCGCGCAGGTCGTCGAGGTCATACACCAGCAGGTGCACGCCGATCTCCTCTCCGAGCAGGCGGCTGGGTGCATGCACGCTCAGGGCCTCGACCTGCTCGCCGTGGAAGCCGGTCACCATGCGCGGCTCGTAGTCCACGTGATGATCGATCAGCGCTATCTCCGCCGATTTGGAATCATCGCAGAACAACTGGATGTAAATATCCGACAGCCGCGTTGCCGTTCCGTGCCACACGGCACCGCCCACATGGGGCCGGAAGACGGCCATCCGCTCCATCCATTCGAGCGCGAGCATGCGCAATGCATGCAATTCCTGCGGCTGGGTGTCGGCGCAGAAGAGTTCGATGTACTCGCGGACCTCGGCCTCGACCTCGTCGTTGTTCGGCAGCGCAGTGCGCGTCGAGAGGCCCAGGTCGCGCAATGCCCGGCGCTTGGCCGGGCCGTACTCGAGCCCCTCCTCCACGACGAGGCGGGCTGCTGCGGCGGCGATTTCGCGCTTGGACGTGTCCATCGGGGCATTTTGCCCGCAGTGGGCGCCCCTCACATGAACATCAGTACGGCGCACGGGACAAACGTGCAGCCCGGCCGAGGGCCGCCCGCACCGCTTACCTAGAATCGACCGATGCACATTCATATCCTGGGTATCTGCGGCACTTTCATGGGCGGAGTGGCCGCCCTCGCGCGCGAAGCCGGCCATCGGGTCACGGGCTGCGATGCCGGCGTGTACCCCCCGATGAGCGACCAGTTGCGCGCCCTCGGCATCGACCTGATCGAAGGCTTCGGCGGCGACCAGCTCTCCCTCGCCCCCGACATGTTCGTGGTCGGCAACGTGGTGTCCCGCACGCGGCTGGCCGACGGGAGCCCCAAGTTTCCGCTGATGGAGGCCATTCTCGACGCCGGCAAGCCCTACACCAGCGGTCCGCAGTGGCTGGCCGAGAACGTTCTGCTGGGCCGCCATGTGCTGGCGGTGGCCGGCACCCACGGCAAGACGACGACCACCTCGATGCTCGCCTGGATCCTTGAAAAAGGCGGCAAGGCCCCCGGCTTCCTGGTCGGCGGCGTGCCGCTGGACTTCGGCGTCTCGGCCCGGCTGGGCGACGGCCCCGCCTTCGTGATCGAGGCCGACGAGTACGACACGGCCTTTTTCGACAAGCGCAGCAAGTTCGTGCACTACCGGCCGCGCACCGCTGTGCTGAACAACCTGGAGTTCGATCACGCGGACATCTTCGACGACCTCGCCGCCATCGAACGCCAGTTCCACCACCTCGTGCGCACAGTGCCCGGCACGGGCCGGCTGGTGGTGAACGCCACCGAGGAGAGCCTCCAGCGCGTTCTGGCCCGGGGCTGCTGGAGCGAACTTGCGCGCTTCGGCTCCGGCGGCGAATGGCAGGCCCGCGGCACGCACGACGCCTTCGACGTGCTGCTGCGCGGCGAGACGGTCGGCCGAGTCGAATGGGCACTCTCCGGCCTGCACAACCAGATGAATGCGCTGGCAGCCATCGCCGCGGCCGAACATGTGGGCGTGGCGCCGGCCGATGCGGCGCGGGCGCTCGGCAGTTTCCGCAATGTGCGCCGGCGCATGGAACTGCGCGGCACGGTCGAACGCGACGGCGGCGCGATCACGGTCTACGACGACTTCGCCCACCACCCCACCGCGATCCGCACCACGCTCGACGGCCTGCGCAAGAAGCTGGACGACGCCGGCCGGCAAAGTGAGCGCATCCTCGCCGCCTTCGAGCCGCGCAGCAACACGATGAAGCTGGGCGTCATGGCGGCGCAGCTGCCGTGGAGCCTGGAATCGGCCGACCTGTCGTTCTGCCACACGGCCGGACTGGACTGGGACGTGGCCGCCGCGCTCGCGCCGATGGGTGAGCGCGCGCAGGTCGCCGGGGCCATCGAGCCGCTGGTGAAGCAGGTCGTCGCCGCGGCCCGGCCGGGCGATCACATCGTCTGCATGAGCAACGGCGGCTTCGGCGGCGTGCACGACAAACTGCTTGCCGCCCTGCGCGCGACGGCGGCATCATGACCGCCATGTCCGCCGCCCGTGCCCGCGAACTGATCGAGACGCTGAAGCTGCAGCCGCACCCCGAAGGCGGCTGGTACGGCGAGGTGTTCCGCTCCGCGTCGAGCGTCACCCCGGCCGACGGACGTCCGCCGCGCAGCGCGCTGACCAGCATCTACTACCTGCTCGAGGCTGGCCAGCATTCGCGCTGGCACCGGGTGCTGTCCGACGAAGTCTGGGTGCACCTTGAAGGCGTGCCGCTCGCGCTGTGGACCTGCGACGCCGCGATGCGGACCGCGCCGGCCCACACGCGGCTGGGCCCGGTCGACATCCACGGCACTCGCCCGCAGCACGTGGTGCCCGCCGGCCAGTGGCAGGCGGCGCAGCCGATCCAGAGCCACAGTTCGGGCGACTACACGCTGGTCGCCTGCATGGTCGGCCCGGGCTTCGATTTCGCCGATTTTTCCCTGGTGCCGCCCGACAGCGACGAGGCTGCGTCGATGCGGCACCACTGGCCCGACCTGGCCGGATTGCTCTAGCGCCTGCTCAGCCCCGGCGTCGCTTGACCGCTTGCGAGAGCGTGTCCAGCACCTGCACCGAGTCTTCCCAGCCCAGGCAGGCGTCGGTGATGCTCTTGCCGTATTCGAGGCCGGCGAGCTGGTCCTTGCCGGGCGTGAACTTCTGGGCGCCCGACTGCAGGTGGCTCTCGACCATCACGCCGAAGACGCGCTTGGAGCCGTCCGCGATCTGCGCGGCGATGTCCTTCGCCACGTCGATCTGCTTCTGGTGCTGCTTGGAGCTGTTGGCGTGGCTGCAGTCGACCATCAGCGTAGGCGGCAGCTTGGCGGCCTCCAGGTCCTTGCAGGCGGCCTCGACGCTGGCTGCGTCGTAGTTGGGCGCCTTGCCGCCGCGCAGGATCACGTGGCAGTCGCGGTTGCCGTTGGTCTGCACGATCGCGACCTGGCCGTTCTTGTGCACCGAGAGGAAGTGATGGCCGCGCGCAGCCGCCTGGATGGCGTCGGTGGCGATGCGGATGTTGCCGTCCGTGCCGTTCTTGAAGCCGATGGGCGCCGACAGGCCCGAGGCCAGCTCGCGGTGCACCTGGCTTTCGGTGGTGCGCGCGCCGATGGCGCCCCAGGAGATCAGGTCGCCGATGTACTGCGGCGAGATCACGTCGAGGAACTCGCTGCCCGCCGGCAGGCCCATGCGGTTGATGTCGATCAGCAGCTGGCGTGCGATGCGAAGGCCCTCGTCGATGCGGAAGCTCTCGTCCAGGTACGGGTCGTTGATGAGGCCCTTCCAGCCGACCGTGGTGCGCGGCTTCTCGAAATACACGCGCATCACGATCTCCAGCGTGCCGGCGTACTTCTCGCGCTCGGCCTTGAGGCGGCGCGCGTATTCGAGCGCTGCGGCCGGGTCGTGGATCGAGCACGGGCCCATGATCACCAGCAGCCGGTCGTCCTTGCCGGCCATGATGTTGTGGATGCGCTGGCGGGTGTCCTCGATCAGCGTCTCGACCGCGGTGCCGCGGATGGGGAAGAAGCGGATGAGGTGTTCGGGAGGCGGGAGCACGTTGATGTCCTTGATGCGTTCGTCGTCGGTCTTGCTGGTTTTTTCGACGCGCGCATACCAGCTCTCGCTGGCGGTGGGGATGTTCGTGCTCATGGTGCTTCTTCCTTTTGTGCTGGAGTGGGAATCGAGAGGCCAAGAAAAAACCGCCGGGGCTTGGGGCCACCGGCGGTTCTGGGAGGGTATTCGTGTGTGCTTTTTACGCGCTCGCCTCTCGTCCGCCGGAAACCGGGAACCAAAAGTAGGCAAAAAAGTAGGCGCGGACAGCGGACATGGGTTGGCAATGTAGCACGGAAAAGCAAAACCCGGTCAAGCGACCGGGCCTGCTGTTGTTTACCGGTAGCCCGATTCGTTGGGGTTGTGGATGATCCAGATCAGGTTGCCGGAAGAGAAATCTCCCATGCCGCCGCCCGCGAAGATCAGGCGTCCCTGGCCCTTGTAGGTCATCTCGAAGCGATGGCGGTCGCTGCCGAAATAGAAGGGAATGAAGGCCTTGCCGGTTACATATGCGCCCTGGTCCGTCGGCGGTCCGGCGAGGTCGGTGACCTGTTTGGCGCTCATGCCGATCTGCAGCCGCGCGAACTTGCTGTTGCGGGCCGGGTTGCCGGTGATCTCGCCTTCGTAGCCGTTCAGGCCCTTCACGGTGCGGCCGCTGCCGGCCTCGACCTTGGACGAGTCGACCACGTTGCCCTGGGCGTCCATGCCCGGCTTGGCGCCGCCGCGCGCCGCGGGTGCCGGAGCAGCTGCGGCAGGTGCGGGCGCCGCTGCGGGCTGGCTACCCGACGATCCGCCGCGGGATGCGCAACCGGCAGTGGCCAGCGCCACCACGGCGGTCACGGCCCACAGAACGGCGGGCGAGTTGATCCTGTTCCCCATCGAGATGCTCCTTGATTCGTTGTCGGCAAAAGGAGCGCAGCTTAGCAACCGGAGGAAACAGCCGACAAGTGCCGAAAGTCCTAAGCCGTTCCACCTACAGTCAGGCCGTCGATGCGCAGGGTGGGCTGGCCCACGCCCACGGGCACGCTCTGGCCTTCCTTGCCGCAGGTGCCCACGCCCGAGTCGAGCGCCATGTCGTTGCCGATCATGGTCACGCGGGTGAGTGCGTCGGGGCCGTTGCCCACGATGGTCGCGCCCTTCACCGGGTACTGGATCTTGCCGTTCTCGACCCAGTAGGCCTCGCTGGCAGAGAACACGAACTTGCCGCTGGTGATGTCGACCTGGCCGCCGCCGAAGTTGGTGGCGTACAGGCCCTTCTTGATGCTGGCGACGATCTCGTCGGGTTCCTTGTCGCCGCCGAGCATGTAGGTGTTGGTCATGCGCGGCATCGGCACGTGGGCGTAGCTCTCGCGGCGGCCGTTGCCGGTGGGCTTGACCTTCATGAGGCGCGCGTTGAGCGCGTCCTGGATGTAGCCCTTGAGGATGCCGTCCTCGATCAGCACGTTGCGCTGGCTGGCATTGCCCTCGTCGTCGACATTGAGCGAGCCGCGGCGGTCGGCGATGGTGCCGTCGTCGAGCACCGTCACGCCCTTGGCCGCCACGCGCTGGCCGATGCGGCCCGAGAACGCGCTCGAGCCCTTGCGGTTGAAGTCGCCCTCCAGCCCGTGGCCGATGGCTTCGTGCAGCAGGATGCCGGGCCAGCCGGAGCCGAGCACCACGGTCATTTCGCCGGCCGGGGCCGGGCGCGCCTCGAGGTTGGTCAGCGCCGCCTTCACGGCATGGTCGACATACTCGGCGATCTGCTCGTCGGAGAAGTACGCCAGGCCGAAGCGCCCGCCGCCGCCGCCGGAGCCGATCTCGCGGCGGCCGTTCTGCTCGGCGATCACCGTGACCGACAGGCGCACCAGAGGCCGCACATCGGCGGCGAGCGTGCCGTCGGCGCGGGCCACGAGCACCACGTCGTATTCGCTGGCCAGCCCCGCCATCACCTGCGCCACGCGCGGATCGCGCGAGCGCGCGAGCTTCTCGACCTTCTCGAGCAGCTTCACCTTGGCGGTGCTGTCGAGCGTGGCGATGGGGTCGATGCCCTCGTAGAGCGAGCGGCTGGAGGCGATCTTGCGGGGCGCCGTCTTCACCTTGCCGGCGCGGCCTGCGGAAGAAATGGAGCGCACGGTGCGCGCCGCGTCGAGCAGCGAGGCCTCGGAAATGTCGTCGGAATAGGCGAAGGCGGTCTTCTCGCCGCTGACCGCGCGCACGCCGACGCCCTGGTCGATGCTGAAGCTGCCGGTCTTGACGATGCCCTCCTCGAGGCTCCAGCCTTCGCTGCGGGTGTACTGGAAGTACAGGTCGGCGTCGTCCACCCGGTGCGCGGTGATCTCGGCCAGGGCCTTGCCCAGGTGCGATTCGTCGAGGCCGAAGGGCGCGAGAAGGAGCTGTTGCGCCGTGGCGAGGCGCTCGATGGTGGGTTCGCGGGAGATCATTTCGGGATTCTATGGCCCGCCCCCAGGCTGCGCGCACTTCGTGTCGCTTCGCCACGCCCGTGCCGGGGCCAACGCCAGGGGCCCGGCAAAGCCGGTTCGGTTCCCCGGTGTTCGTTGCCTGGCTCAGTTCTGGGCCAGCTTCCTCGCCCTGGCGATCGACATCAGGATCCCCAGCCCCAGCCCCAGCGTCACCATCGCCGTGCCGCCATAGCTGATGAAGGGCAGCGGCACGCCCACCACCGGCAGGATGCCGCTGACCATGCCCATGTTCACGAACGCGTAGGTGAAGAAGATCATCGTCATCGCGCCCGCCAGCAGGCGCGAGAACAGCGTGCCCGCGTTGGCCGCGATCACCAGCCCCCGGAAGATCAGCAGGATGAAGGCCGAGATCAGCGCCAGGTTACCCATGAGCCCGAATTCCTCGGAATAGGCCGCGAAGATGAAGTCGGTGGTGCGCTCGGGGATGAATTCGAGGTGCGTCTGCGTGCCCTGCATGAAGCCCTTGCCGCCCACGCCGCCCGAGCCGATGGCGATCATTCCCTGGATGATGTGGAAGCCCTTGCCCAGCGGGTCCTTGGTGGGGTCGAGCAGCGTGCACACGCGCTGCTTCTGGTAGTCGTGCAGCACGCGCCAGTCGACGCCGTCGGCGCACAGCCGCGACTCGAAGCTCACGATCAGCGTGATGGCCACTGCGCCGATCACCACGGGCGGCACGATCAGCTTCCAGGGCAGCCCGGCGAAGAAGATCACCGACAGCCCCGCCGCCAGCACCAGCAGCGAAGTGCCCAGGTCGGGCTGCTTCATGATGAGCCCCACCGGCACCGCCAGCAGCACCGTCGCCACCACGAAGTCGAGCGGCCGCAGTTGGCCCTCGCGCCGCTGGAACCACCAGGCCAGCATCAGCGGCATGGCGATCTTCAGGATCTCGCTGGGCTGGATCACCACGCCCACGTTGATCCAGCGCTGGGCGCCCTTCTTTGTGATGCCGAAGAGCGCCACCGCCACCAGCAGCGCCACGCCCATGGTGTAGAGCGGCACCGCCGCCAGCATCAGCCGCTGCGGTGGCACCTGCGCCACCACGAACATGATGAAGCCGGCCAGCAGCATGTTGCGGCCGTGGTCGACGAAGCGGGTTCCGTGGTCGTAGCCCGATGAATACATGGTGAGCAGCCCGGCGAAGGCGAGCAGCAGCACGGCAAAGGCCAGGAAGCCGTCGAAGCCCTGGAAGATGGGCGCAATTCGACGCGCCAGGGAGGGCTGATTGAACACGGCGGACATGAGGGCGGATTATCCCAGCCCCGCCCGGCCCCTCAATCGAATTCGAGCTGAACGACCGTGCGCCCCGGTCGGCTTTCGACCGTCAGGCGCGCGCCGATGGCACCGGAGCGCTCCGCCAGCGAGCGCGGCATGTGCTTGGCGGCGTCGAAACCCTTGCCGTTGTCGATCACCCGCAATTGCACCGTCTTGCCCTTCATGCCGGCCTCGAAGCGCAGCACGGTGGCCTCGGCGTGCCGTAGCACGTTGGAGATCGATTCGAACAGCAGGAACTGCAGCTGCCGCATGCCGTGCGCGTCCAGCCCGGCCACCGGCTCCACCTCGTCCACCGCCCATTCGAACTCGATGCCCGAGGACGCCAGCCTGGGCTCCAGCCGGTAGCGCGCCGCCGCGAGCAGCGCGCCCACGTCGCCCGGCGGCAGGTGGATGGAATCGATCTGCAGCTTGAGCTGGTCGAGCGAATCGCGCAGGGTGCGCAGCAGGTCGCCCGAGCTGCTCTGGCCCGACTGCAGCTGGCGGATGGCCGAGCTGATGTGCGAGCCCACGCCGTCGTGCATCTCGCGCAGGATGCGCTCGCGCTCGTGGGTGCGCGCCTGGACCTGCGCCGCGGCCTCCAGCTCGGCATAGGTGGCCGCTAGTTCGCGCTCGCGCTGCGCCACCCGCTCGGCCAGGGCGGCAACCGAGCCCCGCGCCTGCAGGGCCGCCGCGCGGAAGCGCCGCAGCACGATCAGGAGCAGCACCGCGCCGAAGAACACCGACGAATAACTCACCCAGGTGGTCTCCCCATAGGCGTCGCTCAGGCGGACCACCAGCCAGTCGCGCGCGGCGAAGGCCAGCGTGAGCAGCGCAGCGCCGGCCATCAGCAGGCGGTCGTCGTTCGGGTGGCGCAGCGTGGCCAAGGCGAAGGCGCCGACGAAAGCGGCGACGAGCACCAGCTCCACGGCGAGCCAGGCGGTGAACCACGCAGGCTCGTCCCGCTGCAGAGACAGCGCGCTGAACAGCACCGTTCCCACCACCACGCCGGCCACCGGCCAGCGCACCCAGCGGTGGCGCTGCTCGTTCGCCCAGCCGGCGAGGTGGTAGACGAACATCATGGAGGCGGCCGCCCAGCCGGCATAGGAGGCGGCCATCAGCACGCCCCACGGACCCCAGGACAGCGGCGGCTCGGCGACCAGCCCGTCGGCCATCCGCACCGCCCAGGAGAACTCGGCCAGCGCGGCCCAGAGATAGATGCCCACGCGCCGCGGCACGCCGCCCGCGTCGACGTCGACGTCGACGTCGAGCTGCGTGAGCCACAGCGCCAGCGCGATGCCGCCCACGATCAGGCTGAAGGCCATCAGCAGCACCGAGCCGATGAAGCGCCACGCGTTGGCGCCCTCGAAGAGCTCGCTGCGCACCGTCGCGGCCGGCCCGATCACCACCTGCGACAGCCCCGCGAGGCGGGCGGTGTCGGCATGCAGGCGGATCTGCAGCAGGTTGTCGCCCTTGCGCAGCAGCTTGCCGGGCACGGGGACGTAGATCGGCGCCTTGGCATAGTCGGCGTCGTTGCTGCGCTTCATGTCGCCGTAGGTCTGCAGCAGCGTGTCGTTGAGCTGCACCTCGAAGACGTTGCCCACGCGCGGGATGAAGATGCCCCAGGGCACCTCGGGCTCGGCCTCGAGCGTGAATGGCAGGTCGAAGCTGGCGGTGCCGGGGCGGCCGTTGTGCTGCCGGTCCCAGTGGTAGGACAGCTCGACGGGCTCGGTGCGCGTGACGCCATCGATCGTGGTCGTCACCGTGCCCTGGCGCAGTTCGATCGGCACCTCGGCGGCGAACGCACCGGAAACGCCGAACAGGCCACAAACGCCTGCGATGCCCATCAGGAGCATCGCCAGCCACGACATCACCAGCGACACCCGGTTCGGCCGCATCTGCGCTCAGCCCGGATGAGACAGCAGGCCGAGACGCGTTGCCTCGAAGACCGCCTCGCTCTTGGAATGCACCGCGAGCTTTCCGTAGAGATTCTTGATGTGGGTCTGCACCGTGTGAACGCTCAGGCCCTTCAGACGGGCGATCTCGGCATAGGAGAAACCGCGCGCGATCAGCGTCAGAACCTCGTGCTCGCGCACCGAGAGCAGGCCGCGGTCGGCCTCCTCGGCCGCTGCCTCGGGCGCGGCGCCCGGCGCTGCGCCGGCGGGTGCGGCCGTCTGCAGGCTGCGGTACTTGGCAAGCACGCGCCGCGCGATCATGGGCGAGATCGGCGAGGCGCCGGCCTTCATCTCGACGATGGTCTGCGCGATGTCCTCGGGCGCGGCGTCCTTGTGGATGTAGCCCACGGCGCCGGCCTCGATGCTGGCGAGGACGTTTTCCTCGTCGCCGAAGACCGACACCACCAGCGGTTCGCAGCCCGGAAAGCGCGCGACGGCCTCGCGGATCACGTCGAGGCCGGTGCCGTCGGGCATGCCGAGGTCGACCAGCAACACATCGGGAATGGTGGTCGTGCGCGAGAGCCAGCCCAGCGCTTCCTGCACGGTACCTGCGCTGCCGAGCCAGAAAAGCCGCGGGCTGCGCTGCACGCTCGCCTCGAAAAAGGCGCGCGCGCGACTGTCGTCCTCGACCACGAGCACGCCCCAGCGGCGTAGCGACGTGTCGTCCTGAGCCTCAATGTTCATTCCTCCAAGCATAAGCCTCGGCGGGCACGGGGTATCCGCGCGTACCTCCCCCGTTCATGGGATATCTGCGAGAACAGGCTTTGTTCGACACTCGGGCCGCTTTTTTCCGGGCCTGCGGCCGGTGTACCGGACGGGCAAGTAAGCGGAACGTAGGCGATTTGCAGCAAGGCGAACTCGACCTGAGTACTTTCGAATTGCAGATGCGCAGCAAGTCCCAGGCGCAGGGAATTGCGGAACGCCGGTGCGCCCCGGGGGCACGGCAGGCTGCGGCCTGCCGAAGAACCCGACCAGCCGGTTTTTGTGTGCCGGAAGCGGCCTCGCGAGAACAGACCTCATGCAGAATTACCCGTTCCCGACAAGCGAGGCTCCACCGCCGCACTGCCCTCCCTTACCTCGCATGGATCCGCAAACAACCCACCTGCTCTATCTGCACGGCTTCCGCTCTTCGCCTCGTTCGACCAAGGCCCGGATCGTTGCGGACCGCGTCGCGCGGCGACATCCGAACCTGCAATGGTGGTGTCCGCAGCTGCCGCCGTCGCCGCACGACGCCATCGACATGGTGATGAAGGGCATCGCCCACTGGCCGCGCAAGTCGATGGCGGTGATCGGCTCGTCGCTGGGCGGCTACTACGCCACCTACGTCGCCGGCATGACGCGCTGCCGTGCGGTGCTGCTCAACCCGGCCGTGCACCCCGCCCGCGACCTGATGCGCTACATCGGCGACCAGACCGCCTGGCACGATCCGGCGGAGCATTTCTACTTCCGCCCGGAGTACATCCACGAGCTGCGCGCCATGGAAGTCGGCCCGCTGACGCGGCCCGAGCGCGTGTTCGCCATCATCGCCAAGGGCGACGAGGCGCTCGACTGGCACGAGATGTCCGCGCGCTACCCCGACAGCAACATCAAGCTGCTCGAAGGCGGCGACCACGCCCTGTCGGACTTCGAGAAGGCCCACCTCGACGACGTGATGGCCTTCATCAACCCGGTCTGAGCATTCCCCCGGGCTTCGCGCACTTCGTGTCGCTACGCCGCCCCCCCGGGGGGGCGATGCCTGCGGCCCGGCAAAGCCGGTTCCGCGAGGCGTTGGTCTCCCCCCAGGCTCCGCGCACTTCGTGTCGCTGCGCCAGCCCCCCTCTCGGGGGGCGATGCCTGCGGCCCGGCAAAGCCGGTTCCGCGGCATCCCCGGAATGGGGGCGCCGGGTTCAGCGTGGGACAATCGAGGGATGTTTGTATTGTTTGAAGAAGCCGGCAAGTACCTCGGCGGCCGCGTGCTGTCGGAGGCCGAAGCATCGGCGCAGGTCGAGCTCGACACCGGCAAGCGCGTCAAGGTCAAGGGCGCCAACATCGTCCTGCGTTTCGAGAAGCCCTCGCCCGCCGACCTGATCGCCGAGGCTCGCGACCTCGCCGCCGGCATGGACCTCGACCTCGCCTGGGAATTCGCGCCCGAGGGCGAATTCGGCTTTGCCGAGCTGGCCGCCGAGTATTTCAGCGAGAAGCCCTCGCTGGCCCAGCAGGCGGCCGCCCTGTTCGCCCTCTTCGAGGCGCCGCACTACTTCCGCCGCGCCGGCAAGGGTCGCTTCAAGAAGGCGCCGGCCGAGATCGTCCAGCAGGCGCTGGCCGCCATCGAGAAGAAGAAGGCCATCCAGGCGCAGATCGCCGAGTGGGCGGCGCAGCTGGCCGAGGGCGTGTGCCCGGCCCCCGTGCGCGAGCAGCTCTACAAGATTCTTTTCCGTCCCGACAAGAACGCCCCCGAATACAAGGCCGTGGTCGAGGCCGCGCGCGCCACGCAGCGCCCGCCGCTCGACCTGCTGGAGCGTGCCGGCGCCATCGATTCGCCCTACCAGTTCCACTGGCGGCGCTTCCTGTTCGAGAACTTCCCCAAGGGCACCGGCTTCCCGGCCCTAGCGGCGCCGGCCATCGCCGACGACCTGCCGCGGGCCGAGGGCGTGCAGGCCTTCTCCATCGACGATTCGCAGACCACCGAGATCGACGACGCGCTCTCGGTGCAGGGCCTGAGCACCGGCACCGTGACGGTCGGCATCCACATCGCCGCGCCGGCGCTGGCGCTGACGCCGGGCAGCCCGATCGACAACGTGGCGCGTGCGCGCATGTCCACGGTCTACATGCCGGGCTACAAGATCACGATGCTGCCCGACGAGGTGGTCGACACCTACACGCTGCTCGAAGGCGGCGACCGCCCGGCCGTGTCGCTCTATGCGCGCTTCGACGAGGCCACGCTGGAGCTGCAGGGCACCGAGACGAAGCTGGAGCGGGTGCCCATCGCGGCGAACCTGCGCCACGACCAGCTCGACACCGTCGTGACGCAGCAGTGGCTCGAAGACGCCACCTTCAACGCCGACGGCACGCCCGAGGCCGCGGCCCGCATGCGCGCGCCCCTGTCGTTCCTGTTCCGCCTCGCGAAGCAGCTGAAGGCGCAGCGCGAGGTGGTGCGCGGCAAGCCCGAAAGCTTCAACCGGCCCGACTACAACTTCCGTCTCGTCGGCAACGACGGCGCCGAGCCCACCGGCAGCGAGCAGGTTCAGATCAGCACCCGCCAGCGCGGCGCGCCGCTCGACCTGATCGTGTCCGAGGCGATGATCCTGGCCAACAGCAGCTGGGGCGGCTGGCTCGGCGAGCTCGGCGTGCCCGCGCTCTACCGCAGCCAGGCCAGCCTCGCGCCCGGCATCAAGGTGCGCATGGGCACGCGCGCGCTGCCGCACGCGGGCCTGGGTGTGAAGAGCTACGCCTGGAGCACCTCGCCGCTGCGCCGCTACACCGACCTGGTGAACCAGTGGCAGATCATCGCGGCCGCGCGCCACGGCAAGACGGCTGCGCTGGCCGCGCCGTTCAAGCCGAAGGACGCCGACCTGTTCTCCATCCTCTCGGGCTTCGACGCGGCCTACACCGCCTACAACGCCTACCAGGGCGGCATGGAGCGTTTCTGGACGCTGAAGTACCTGCAGCAGCAGGGCATCAGCGAGCTGGAGGCCACCGTCATCAAGGACATGCCCAACGGTGCGCTGGTGCGTGCCGACACGTTGCCCCTGGTGTTCCCCGTGGCCGGGCAGCAGGAGCGCGGCGCGCGCCTGCGCGTGAAGCTCGGCGAGATCGACGAGATCGCCCTCGACGTGAGCGGCACCGTGCTGGAACGCCTCGACGCACCGAAGGCCGGCGAGGCTGCCGCCGAGGAGGAAGGCGACGACGGGGAAGAAGAAGTGGTTGCGGGCCCGATCGCCATTGCCGTCGACCTGAACGACAGCGAGGCCGCCCCCGAAGAAAAAACGCCAGCATGAACCCCGGCGGATCGTCCGGAGAAGTGCGGCCCCTGGAGGAGTCTAGAGAATGAACTTCAAGGACCTCAGCACGCTGCAGATCGCACTGGGCGTGTCGGTCGTTGTGCACGCCGCGCTGCTCACGGTGCGTTTCGTCGATCCCGAATCCTTCAACAAGGTCTTCAGCGACACGCCGCTGGAGGTCATCCTGGTCAACACCAAGACCAACGACAGGCCGGACCCTGCCGCCCGGCTGCGCGCGCAGACCTCGCTCGCGGGCGGCGGCGACCTCGACAAGGGCCGCGCCACCAGCCCGCTTCCGCCGTCGAGCTTCACCACCGTGGGCGACTCGTTCGAGGACGCGCAGCGCAAGGTCGACGCGATGCAGGCCGAGCAGATGCAGATGCTCACCCAACTCAAGCGCGATCTGGCCGCGATGCCCGCGCCCGATCCGCGCAACGCCGGCGATCCGGCAGAGGCCAAGGCGCAGGAGGAAAAGCGCCGCCAGATGATCAACCTGCTGGCCGAGATCGAGCGCCGCGTGAACGAAGAGAACGCGCGCCCCAAGAAGCGCTACCTCAGCCCCTTCACGCGCGAGGCCGCCTTCGCCACCTACGTCGATTCGCTGCGCCGCCGCGTGGAGGCGCAGGGCACGGCCAACTTCCCGACGCTCGCCGGCAAGAAGCTCTACGGCGAACTCACGATGACCATCACCGTCAACTTCGACGGCCGCCTGCTCTCGACGGTGATCGACGAGAGCTCGGGCCAGCCCGTGCTGGACAAGCGCGCGCAGGCGATCGTCGCGAGCGTGGGCAGTTTCGGCAGCTTCACCGATGCGATGCGCAGGGAGCACGCGGACCAGATCGTGATCCGCCCGCACTTCCGCTTCGCGCACGACGGGTCGGTCGAACTCTCCTCGCAGCAGTAAGAACGGCGCAGCGACAGAACACCGGAACAGCCGCGCAAGACAGCAGGCGCAATCAAGGAAGACAGACACCATGGACCTGTACTGCGTCATGGGCAACCCCGTCGAGCACAGCCGCTCGCCTCGCATCCACGCGCGCTTCGCGCAGCTGTGCGGCCAGCAGATGGAATACGGCCGGCGGCTCGTTCCGCTCGGCGCATTCGCCGAAGGCATCGCGGCCTTCCGCAGCGAGGCCGCCGAGCGCGGCGACATCGCGCGCGGCTGCAACATCACCGTGCCGTTCAAGCTCGAGGCCGCGGCGCTCGCGCAGCACGCCAGCGAGCGCGCCCTGCTCGCGCAGGCGGTGAACACGCTGCGCTTCGAGGCCGACGGCAGCGTCCATGCGGACAACACCGACGGCATCGGCCTGGTCAACGACATCGTGCGCAACGCGGGCGTGCCGCTTCAGGGCAAGGCGCTGCTGCTGATCGGCGCGGGCGGTGCCGCGGCTGGCGTGCTGGGGCCGCTGCTCGATGCGGGCGCCACGCGCGTCGTGGTGGCGAACCGCACCGTCGAGAAGGCCGCGGAGCTGGTGCGCCGCCATGCGGCCATCGCGCTGCGGCACGGCGCCTCGCTGGAGGCCTGGGCGCTCGACGAGATACCGGGGGCCTTCGACGTGGTGGTCAACGCCACCGCTTCAAGCCTCGCGGGCGACGCGGTGCCGGTGAAGGCCAGCGTGCTGCGCGAAGGCGGGCTCGCGGTCGACATGATGTACGGCCCCGCCGCCGCCGGCTTCATGGCCTGGGCCGAGGCGCACGGCGCGGTGGCGCGCGACGGGCTCGGCATGCTGGTCGAGCAGGCGGCGGAGTCCTTCGAGATCTGGCGCGGCGTGCGGCCGCCGTCGGCGCAGGTGCTGGACGAGATCCGGGCCGAGCTGATCAGCAAATGAAGGCCGTACTGCGCCTCATCGCCTGCCTCGCGGTGGCCGGCGTTGCACTGCAGTTGTTCTTCCTGGTGCGCATCGCGGCGATGGCGGTGATCGATCCGCAGAGCACCGCCTTCCAGCGTTCCGAGGCTTTCCAGATCGCCGTTCATCAAGGCCGCGGCGGGGGCTGGCGCCAGGAGTGGGTGCCCTACGCGCAGATCAACGACACGCTCAAGCGCGCGGTGATCGCGAGCGAGGACTCGGGCTTCGTCGACCATAACGGCGTGGAATGGGAGGCCATCGAGCGGGCCCGCCAGCGCAACGCCAAGGCCGAGGAACTCGCCGCCAGGCGTGCCGCGCGTGCCGCCGCTCGCGGCAAGCCGGTGCGGCCCGTGCAGCTGCGCGGCGGCTCCACCATCACGCAGCAGCTCGCGAAGAACCTGCTGCTGTCGGGCGAGCGCACCATGCTGCGCAAGGGCCAGGAGCTGGTGCTGGCCACGCTGCTCGAAGTGCTGCTCGACAAGCGGCGCATCCTCGAGATCTACCTCAACAGCGTGGAGTGGGGCGAAGGCGTGTTCGGCGCCGAGGCGGCATCGCAGTACTACTTCCGCAAGCCGGCCTCGCGCCTGAGCGCCAACGAGGCCGCACGGCTCGCGGTGATGCTGCCCAGCCCCAAGTTCTTCGAGCGGCGCCCGGGATCGCCCTACCTGAGCGGGCGCGCCGCCACCGTCATGGCGCGGATGCCCGCGGCCGAGCTGCCCTGAAGGCTCCGCCGCGCAGGCCCTCGATGGCCAGCACGGCGGCGAAGCCGATGGTGTAGGCCAGCACGTCCCACCAGTCGGCCGTGCTGCCGAGCACGATGCGCAGCGCGCGGTTCGGAATGTGCAGGTGCCACGCCGCAGCGAGGTACTGCCCGAGCTCGACCGCGAGACCCACGCCCAGCGCCGCCAGCGCCAGCGGCAGCACGCGCGCGCCGATCGCAGTCTTGAACACGAAGTACACCCACACCACCGCCAGCACGTCGCCGAAGAAGCTGCGCAGCCAGCCCCAGCGCGCGCCGACGGTGGCCAGCAGCAGCAGGACGAGAAACAGGGCCACCGCCCACGCCAGTGAAAGAGGATCGAAACGCCATCGCATGACCCGTATCATCGCGCCCATATGCTGGCAAAGCTCACGGGTTGGCTGCTGTTGGGAATCGTCCGACTGCTCACGGGCGCACAGGCGCGCTGGTACGGCTGTCCGCCCAAGGCCGAGCAGCGCATCTACTTCGCGAACCACCAGAGCCACGCCGACCTGGTGATGATCTGGGCGGCGCTGCCGGAGGAACTGCGCAGCATCACGCGGCCCATCGCGGCACGCGACTACTGGGCCAACACGCCGGTCAAGCGCTGGATCACCACCGAGGTGTTCAATGCGGTGTACGTGGAGCGGCAGGCCGCGACGGCACCCGCCGCGGCGCCCGCTGTGCCTCCTGCAGCGACAGCATCCGTCGTTGCCGAGCCCCCGTCGCCGGCGCCTGCCACGCCATCCGTCGCACAACCGCCAGCCGAGCGCATCGAGCCCTCGATGGAGCCGCTGCTGCCCATAGAGCCGCCAGCCGCTCCCCCCGAAACGCCACCTGGTGCGCAGGGCCAGCTCGACCTGCCCGAGCCCCCCGCACCGCCGCCGCCTCCGCCGCTGCCTCCTCCAACACCCGAACCCGCAGCTGCTCCTGCAACGGCAGCACCCGCCTCCGATCCACTCGCTCCGCTGGTCGAAGCCCTGCGCAGCGGCGACTCGATCATCATCTTTCCCGAAGGCACGCGCGGCCACACCGGCGAGCCGCAGAAGTTCAAGTCGGGCCTCTACACGCTGGCCAGCATGTTCCCCGAGGTGGTGCTGGTGCCCGCATGGATCGACAACGTGCAGCGCGTCATGCCCAAGGGCGAGATCGTGCCGGTGCCCATTCTTTGCTCCGTCACCTTCGGCGCGCCGATCCGCGTGGAGCCGGGCGAGGAGCGTCGCCCTTTTCTCGACCGGGCGCGCGCCGCCGTGATCGCCCTGCGCGACGTCTGACGACGACATGAACCAGTTCCTGCGCAGCCTCAGCCCGACCCAGCAGGTCGCGGCGCTCTTTCTCATCGTCTTCGGCGTGCTCGCGATCGTGAGCGCCACCGCGTTCTTCCTGAGCTTCAGGGAGAAGCGCAACCCCGTGCACGACGCGGCCTGGCAGGCCGAGCTGGCGCACTTCCGCAAGCTGCTCGGCACGAGCTGGTTCATGGCGCTGGTCTTCTGGATCGGCTGGGCGCTCGGCGAGACGGTGGCCACGGTGCTTTTCGCGCTCATCTCCTTCTTCGCGCTGCGCGAGTTCATCACGCTCTCGCCCACGCGGCGCGGCGACCACCGCAGCCTGATCCTGGCCTTCTTCGTGGTGCTGCCGATCCAGTTCTGGCTGGTGGCCACCGCGCGCTTCGACCTCTTCACCGTGTTCATCCCGGTGTACGTGTTCCTCGCGATCCCGGTGGCCAGCGCGCTGGCCAACGACCCGAGCCAGTTCCTGGAGCGCAACGCCAAGCTGCAGTGGGGCATCATGGTCTGCGTCTACGGCATGAGCCACGTGCCGGCGTTGCTGCTGCTGAGCTTTCCGGGCTACGAGGGCAAGAGCGCGTTCCTCGTGTTCTTCCTGGTGTTCGTGGTGCAGACCTCGGTGCTGGTGCAGCACCTGATCTCGCGGCGCATGCAGCGCGAACCCTTCGCGCCCAACGTGAGCCGCAGCTTCAACTGGACCAGCTGGGCCATCGGCATCGCGGTGGCGAGCCTGGTGGGCGCGCTGTTCTCGTTCATCACCCCTTTCAGGTTCGGCCAGGCGCTGGCGGTGTCGGTCATCGCATGCATCTCGGGCTCGATGGGGCACCTGGTGATGAAGGCGCTCAAGCGCGACCGGGGGATTCCGAACTGGGGCCGCAAGGATGCCGGCGTAACGGGGGCGAACGGGCTGCTGGATCGGGTCGATGCGCTGTGCTTCGCGGCGCCGATCTTCTTTCACTCCATCCGCTGGTACTTCAACGCATGACTTTGGCAAACCCCCAGGCTGCGCGCACTTCGTGTCGCTTCGCCAACCCCCTTGCAGGGGGCAATACCGGTGGCCCGGCAAAGCCGGCTCCACGGTATTCCTGGAAGACCCCCTGAGGCTGGCCGGGTCGGGGGAGGTTTAGGCCCTGCGCCGCACCACCCGGTCGAAGGCTTCCTTGGCCTTGCGGCCGAGGGCCCTGGCCTTCAGGGCCTGCAGTTCGCGCGCGAGGCGGGTGCGCTGATCTGTTGAGAGCGCGGTGCCGAAGCGGCCCAGTGCGGCTTCGAGGGCGGCGCGCTGCGCTTCAACGCGCCCCTGGCGGCCTTCGGCTTCCGCGAGCCATTCGCAGGCGTTGACGACGCGCTCGCGCAGCGCTGCATCGCCCGAATCGCCGAAGCGGGCGATGAGGGTGCGATAGGCCTTGATCTGCCCCGCCGCATCGCCGAGCTTGTCGAGCGCCCTGGCCTTGTTGATCATCGACTTGGCGGCCCAGAGCTGCAGCGTGCCTTCCCTTGCGCCGCTGGTGCGCGCGATGGCCTCGTCGTAGCAGGCCACGGCGGCTTCGAGCCGGCGCGCCTGGCGCAGCGTTGCGCCCTTGCGGAACAGCGCGCCCACCACGCGGCCACGCAGGTCGGGCAGTTCGGAGTTGCCCCAGCGAGCGACGATCTCGTCGTGCACGCGCATCTCTTCGTCGTGCCGGCCGAGGCGGTCGAGCGCGGTGCTCTTGTATTGCAGGCACAGCGCGACGGTCTCCTGCATCTCGGTGGACGGGTCGGCGCCGTAGCGCGCGTCCATGGCGTCGGCGGCGGCGATCACTTCCTCGAAGCGCTCCAGAGCAACCAGGCAGAAGGCCTTGTGGACGAGCGCCCGCGCGCACTGGCGGCGCAGCTCCGGATGCGGCGAGGCCGCGTGCGCGGCCAGCAGCTCGTCGAACAGCGCGATGGCCTCGTGCGACTCGCCGGCATCGCCATGCCTGCGGCCCTGCCTGACCTTGTCGCGCACCTCGTCGCGCACCTCTGTCGGAAGCTCCGGCAGGTTGCCTTCGGCATCGGCCTTGCGCAGCCGCTTCAGGCAGGCCTGGCGGCCGGCGGTGGCCTTGGCGAGCGTGTCCTGCAGCTCGGGCTCGGAGGAGCCCTGCAGCTGCCTCGCGAGCTGCTGGTAGACCTGCAGCGCCTCCTCCGCGCGGCCGAGCCGCTCGAGCAGCACGAAGCCCTTGTTGAGCAGCGCGCTCGCCACGGTGCGATGCACCACTGCGTCGGTGTCCGCGCCGAAGGTGGCGAGCAGCCGATCGCACGCGGCCAGCGCGGCCTCGCCGTCGTCGGATTCGCGCAGGCCCACCGACCAGTCGTAGGCGCGCCGCACAGCCATGCGCCGCACCTGCGGCGAGGCGTCGTGGCCATAGCGGTCGAGCAGCCAGCCGACCAGCTCAGCGCGGTTCGCATGCTCGTCGATGCCGAAGCCGTCGAAGAACAGCGTCAGCGCGCGCACACCCTCGATGCGCAGCTCGGGCGCCGCGTGCGCCAGGCCGGCCTCGATCTGGTCGGCCACCGCCAGGCACATGACCTGTGCCTGCGCATGCTGCGCCAGCTCGCGCAGGTTGAGCACCGAAGCCAGGCGCGCACGCGCGACGCGCAGCACCACGCCAGGATCGGTGCTGCTGTCGAAGCGCTCGATGACGGCCTCCAGCGTGGCCAGCGCGTCCTGCGGCAGGCCGCGGTGATGCTCGATCTCGGCCTTGAGCAGCCGGGCTTCCACGCGCCAAGTGTCCAGCGCCGCATCGGGCTGGCTGTCGAGCAGCTCGCTCATGGCGTCGCAGGCCTCGCAGCGCGCGGCGGGATCGTCGATCCACCATGTGCGCTGATAGAGCGCATGGACGATGTGCTCGCGGATCTCGGGCTCGGGGCGCTGGCCGTGCGCCGCGATCAGCCGCTCGAGCGTGGCGAGCGCATCGGCGGGGCGGTGCAGCTGCCGCAGCATGTGGGCCAGCAGGCGCAAGGTCTGGCAGCAGGGCACGACCACGCCGACCTCGGGCTTCGCAGCGTACTCGTCGAGCAGCCTCACGCTCGCGGCCACCGCTTCCTTGCGGCGGCCCAGCTCGTCCAGCAGCTCGATGCGGCGGAAGCTGGCGGTCGCGCGTTCGGCAGGATGCATCTGCAGGCGTGCGATCAAGGCTTGCACCTCGTCCAGTTGCTGCTGCGCGGAGGACTCGACTACATTCACATTCGCTTCCTTGAATGGCGCGCCCCGCGCGGGGCGGGGCGGACGGTACGGACCGGGGCGCATTCTGCCCACGATCAGCCGGCTTTCAGCCCCCTCCTCGCAACTCTTTTGACAATCTTTTCCCAGGCTTAGGCCTTTACGTTTCCTTTCATGCGCATTCTCGGCATCGACCCCGGCTTGCAGACCACCGGCTTCGGCGTGGTCGATGCGGACGGCCATGCGCTGCGCTATGTGGCCAGCGGCACCATCAGCACCCGGCACCTCGGCACCGGCAACAACCTGCCGGCCCGGCTGAAGGTGCTGTTCGACGGCATCGCGGAGATCACCTCGCGCTACCAGCCCAATGCGTCGGCGGTGGAAATCATCTTCGTCAACGTGAACCCGCAGTCCACGCTGCTGCTCGGACAGGCGCGCGGCGCGTGCGTCACGGCGCTGGTCAGCAACAACCTCTCGGTGGCCGAGTACACGGCACTGCAGATGAAGAAGGCGGTGGCCGGCCATGGCCAGGCGGCCAAGGCGCAGGTGCAGGAGATGGTGCGGCGCCTGCTCGACCTGCCAGGCCTGCCCGGCGCCGACGCGGCGGACGCGCTGGGCATCGCCATCACGCACGCGCAGGTGGGACGCTCGATGGCGCGTCTGGCCGAAGCGGCCGAGGCGTCGAAGAGTTCTGCAGCGCTGCCTGCCGGCACCTACCGGCAGGGGCGCTCGCGCTGAGCCGAAGCGGCTGCCTGCGTCAGCGCACGATGTAGCGCAGTTCGCCGAGGTGCCTGCGGCGCTCCCGCACTTCGGCGGCCACCGAAGCCGTATCGCCGTCGAGGGCGCGTGCGATCCAAGCCGCGAGCTGGGGCATGTCACCGGGCGTGAAACCCAGCCGCACGATCTCCGGCACGCCCAGGCGCAGGCCGTTGATGTCGCCTTCCACGGGCGCGATCGGCAGGCCGATGCCGCAGGCCAGCAGGCCGCCCTGCGCGAGCTTCTTCGCTGCGTGCTGGCCGCCGCCCCATCGCGCGGCCTCGAGCGCGAACTGGTGCGACTGCGTGAAGCCGCGCGCCTTCGCGAACACGGGCAGCCCGCGCGCATCGAGTTCGCTCGCCAGCGCCTGCGCGGTCTCGCGCATCGCAGCCGCGTAGGCGGTGCCGTGCACCTTCCAGTCGAGCAGCCCGCGGGCCAGTGCGGCCGTGCGGCCCGCGTCGGAGTTGGCAGTGAGGCCGGGGTAGGCGATGGCGTCGATGCGCTCCATCAGCGCCGCGTCGTTCGACACGATCAGCCCGCCCGCGGGCCCGCCCAGGCTCTTGTAGGTGCTCATGGTGATCGCATGCGCGCCCTGCTCGAGCGGTTGCGGCCACGCCTTGCCGGCCACCATGCCCGAGAGATGCGCCGCGTCGAACAGCAGCTTCGCACCCACGCCGTCGGCGATCTCGCGGATCTCGGGCACCGGATGCGGGAACAGGTTCAGGCTGCCGCCGATGGTGATGAGCTTCGGCTTCGCCTCGCGCACCAGCTTCGCGAGCGCGTTCACGTCGACCGTGTAGCCGTCGGCATCCACCGGCGCGGAGACCGGCTTCAGGCCATAGAGGCCCGCGGCGCCGGCCGCATGGTGCGTGACGTGGCCGCCGATGCTGGGCGGCGGCACGACGATGGTGTCGCCGGGCTGGCAGGTCGCCATGAACACGTAGAGATTCGACAGCGCGCCCGAGCTCACGCGCACCTCGGCGAACTTCGAACCGAACACCTCGGCCGCCAGCTCGGCCGCGACCACCTCGATGCGCTCGATGGCCTCCAGCCCCATCTCGTACTTGTCGCCCGGATAGCCCAGCGAAGGACGCGAGCCCAGTCCGCGAGACAGCAGCGCCTCGGCCGCCGGGTTCATCACGTTGGTGGCGGGGTTGAGGTTCAGGCCGTCGACGTCGTGGATGCGATGGCTGTCGGCCACCAGCCTTTCGATTTCGGCGGCGGCGCCTGCGGCATCGCGCGCGGCGGCATCGGAGGCGATGGAGAGCACGTGGTCCTCGCTGGCGGCGGGAACCCAGGGGCGGCGTTGCAGGGCGGCGGCAGGCATGCGTCGGATCTCGCTGTTAGTGGTGGATGGCCTCATCGTCGCCTGCCCCCGCCGCTGGGGCAAACCGGATAATCTGGCCCCGAGCCATAGAGAAACTTGGCCTGAAGGACCTGCCCCATGCCGCTCGCACCGCCGCGTCCCCGCCTGCCGCCGCACACCGCCGTGCGCGCCTTCGAGGCGGCCGCGCGCCATGGCAGCTTCGCGCGCGCGGCCGAGGAGCTGTTCGTCACGCCGGCCGCCATCGCGCAGCAGATCAAGGCGCTGGAGACTTGGGCCGGCGGCGCGCTCTTCGAGCGCCACAGCCAGGGCATTCGCCTCAGCGCGCACGGGCGTCGCGCCTTGCCCGCCCTCAGCGCGGCCGTCGACCAGCTCGGCCTCGCCGTGCAGGCACTGCGGCACGAGACCCAGACCGCCGCGCGCCGCACCACGCTCCAGGTGGCCGCGCTGCCGGCCGTGGCACAGCTGTGGCTGTCACCCCGCCTCTCGCGGCTGAAGGCCGAGCTGCCGGGCGTGCAGGTGTCGGTGACCGCGCTGGAGCAGCCGCCGAACTTCCGCCGCGAGCCCTTCGACCTGGGCCTGTTCTATGCGCGCGCGGGCGAACACATCGAAAGCGCGGCGGGCGCACAGGCGATACCGCTGGTGCGCGACCGGCTGCTGCCGGTGTGCAGCCCGCGCCTTCGAGAGCCGTTGCCCAGCGGCCGCCCACGCACGCTCGAAGACCTGGCCGAACTGCTGCAGCGCAGCGGCGGACTGCACGACACCGTCTGGCTCGACGACTGGCAGCGCTGGCTGCAGGCCGTGCGGCCCGCCACCACGGCGGCCGAGGCCGAGGCGCTCGCCGCAGGGCCCGACTTCTCGCTCTACAGCCTGGCACTCCAGGCCGCAGTGGATGGCGAAGGCGTGCTGATGGGCCGCGAGCATCTCGTCGCGCCGCTGCTGGCGCAAGGCAAGCTGCACGCGCCGTGGGGAAGGCCCAAAGCGCTGGGAGACACAGTTGTGCTGCTGGTGCCCGCGCACCGCAAGGGACCGCTGCTCACGCGCCAGGTGCAGGCCCTGCAAACTCTGTCGGTCTGAAAGCAAATTCGCGGAATACCGCGGAACCGGCTCTGCCGGGCCGCAGGTGTTGCCCCCGGAAGGGGGTTGGCGAAGCGACACGAAGTGCGCGCAGCCTGGGGGCGAACTTGGTCAGGCCACCCGCTCGGCGATCAGCACCGCGAAGAAGCCGAAGGCCGCCAGCAGCGTCCACTTCAGCACGATCCAGCCGATGCGGCGGTACTTGACCTGTCCCGTGCCCGCATAGAACGCGAAGCACACGCCGGCCACCAGCAGGAGCAGCAGGATGGCCCAGCGGAACAGGAGCATGTGAGGAAGTGCGGAAGGCCTACCAGGCGCGCGCGACTTCGCCGAAGCCGCGCGGGGCGCGCTTCTCGTCCTCGAAGGTCACGACCTCGTAGGCGTCGCTGTGCGAGAGCAGTTCGCGCAGCAGCTTGTTGTTGAGCGCGTGGCCCGAGCGGAACGCCTTGTACGCGGCCAGCAATGGCTTGCCGATGATGTAGAGGTCGCCCATCGCGTCGAGGATCTTGTGCTTGACGAACTCGTCGTCGTAGCGAAGGCCGCCTTCGTTCAGCACCTTGGTGTCGTCCATCACGATGGCGTTGTCGAGGCCGCCGCCGAGCGCGAGGCCCTTGCTGCGCATGTACTCGACCTCCTTCGTGAAGCCGAAGGTGCGCGCGCGCGCGATGTCGCGGCTGTAGGAGCCGGTGCCGAGGTCGAACTCCACGCGCTGTCCGGTGGAGTTGACGACGCGGTGGTCGAAGTCGATCTCGAAGCTCAGCTTGTAGCCGTGGTAGGGCTCCAGGCTCGCCCACTTCTCATTGGCGCCCTCGCCTTCGCGCACCTCGACCTTGCGGGTCACGCGGATGAAGCGGCGCGGCGCCTTCTGCAGCGCGATGCCCGCGCTTTGCAGCAGGAACACGAACGAGGAAGCCGATCCGTCGAGGATCGGCACTTCGTCGGCCGTGATGTCGATGTAGAGGTTGTCGATGCCCAGGCCCGCGCAGGCGGACATGATGTGCTCGACGGTCTGAACCTTGGCGCCGCCGGTGGAGACCGTGGAGGCCAGGCGCGTGTCGGTGACCGACTCGGCCGTCATGCGGATCTCGGCCGGCTCGGGAAGGTCGACGCGGCGGAACACGATCCCTGTGTCGGCCGGTGCCGGCCGCAGCGTCAGCTCCACGCGCTGGCCGCTGTGGAGCCCCACGCCCACGGCGCGGCTGATGGACTTGAGGGTTCGTTGTTGCAGCACGGCCGGGATTTTAGGCGCGCGGCGGGCATGGCGGCCTATGCCCCTCGCTATGGCACCGATAGACATGGGTTCTATGCAATTCCTTGGAATTGGCCCGAAATGGACGCAAAGGGCACGAGGCGAGCGCAGCGCGTAGAGCCAGCGGACATCCCTTTCGGGTCGCCCCTGTGCCCCTTGCGCCCCCCCGTGCCCTCTGCGTCTGGCTGGTCCCTTCGCGAAACACCGAGGAACCGGCTTTGCCGGGCCTCAGGTGTTGCCCCCCGGCAGGGGGGTTGGCGAAGCGACACGAAGTGCGCGCAGCCTGGGGGGCGAGCGAGGTTCAATCAGCTTGACGACGCAGGAACGCGGGGATCTCGAAGTCGTCCATGCCGCCCGAGGACAGCGCGTCGACCTTCGCGGCGGCCATCGTGCGGTTGGTGCGCCACACGCTGGGAACCGCCATGCCGTCATAGTTGGGCTGGCTGCCGCCCGCACCCACGCCGCCGGCATGACCCACGCCACCGAGCGTCGGCACGGTGAACGGGATGTTGTCGGTGCCGGTGCGGATGACTTCCAGCGTCGGCTGCTGGCGGCGAGCATCGGGACGCGAGAGGCCGGTGGCCACCACGGTCACGCGCATCTCGTCGCCCAGGCTGTCGTCGTAGGCGGCGCCGTAGATCACGTGCGCGTCCGGCGATGCGTAGGCGCGGATGGTGTTCATCGCGAGCTTCGACTCGTTCAGCTTCAGCGAGCCCTTCGAGGCCGTCACCAGCACCAGCACGCCCTTGGCGCCGGAGAGGTCGATGCCTTCGAGCAGCGGGCAGGCCACGGCCTGTTCGGCGGCGATGCGCGCGCGGTCGGGGCCCGCGGCCGCGGCCGTGCCCATCATGGCCTTGCCGGGCTCGCCCATCACGGTGCGCACGTCCTCGAAGTCGACGTTCACGCCGCCGTACTCGTTGATGATTTCCGAGATGCCGCCCACGGCGTTCTTGAGCACGTCGTTGGCCTGTGCGAAGGCTTCGTCCTGCGTGACGTCCTCGCCCAGCACGTCGAGCAGCTTCTCGTTGAGCACGACGATCAGCGAGTCGACGTTGGCTTCGAGCTCGGCCAGGCCGGAGTCGGCGTTGGTCATGCGGCGGCCGCCTTCCCAGTCGAAGGGCTTGGTCACCACGCCCACGGTGAGGATGCCCATCTCCTTCGCCACGCGCGCGATCACGGGAGCGGCGCCAGTACCGGTGCCGCCGCCCATGCCGGCGGTGATGAACAGCATGTGCGCGCCGTCGATGGCCGCGCGGATGTCGTCCACCGCAGCCTCGGCCGCGTCACGGCCCTTCTCTGGCTTGCTGCCGGCGCCCAGGCCGCTGGTGCCCAGCTGGATGATCTTGTGTGCGTTGCTGCGCTGCAGGGCCTGCGCGTCGGTGTTCGCGCAGACGAACTGGACGCCCTGCACGCCGCGCTCGATCATGTGGGCGACCGCATTGCCGCCGCCACCGCCGACACCGATCACCTTGATCTGGGTGCCCTGGTTGAACTCTTCGACTTCGATCATTTCGATGGTCATTTTCTAGCTCCTTGAATCTTGCAGTTGCCGTTATGTGTCTGTGAATATTTCTTGTGTGTTGAGAGGCTCAACGATGGGCGCGCCGCGATGGTGGACCTGTGCGTCGCCATCGCTCGCTGAAATGCATCGGAGGGCTGCCGCGCGCGAGCCAGAGTGGGGACTTGATCATGGCTAGAAATTCCCCACGATGAAGTCCTTGAAACGACCGAATGCAGTCTTTACCGACCCATTCTTCTGTGCGACCTTGAAGCCGCGCATGCGCGCGAAACGTGCTTCCTCGAGAAGGCCCATGACTGTAGCGGCGCGAGGCTGCGCAACCATGTCGGACAACGCGCTGGAGTACTTCGGAATGCCGCGTCGCACCGGCTTGAGGAAGATGTCCTCGCCGAGCTCGACCATGCCGGGCATCACGGCGCTGCCGCCCGTGAGCACCACGCCAGACGACAGCACTTCTTCATAGCCCGACTCGCGCACCACCTGCTGCACCAGCGAGAAGATCTCCTCGATGCGCGGCTCGATCACGCCGGCCAGCGCCTGCTTGCTCAGCATGCGCGGGCCGCGGTCCCCGAGGCCCGGCACTTCGACCTGCGTCTCGGGGTCGGCCAGCAATTGCTTGGCGAAGCCGTTCTCGACCTTGATGTCTTCCGCGTCCTTCGTGGGCGTGCGCAGCGCCATCGCGATGTCGCTGGTGATGAGGTCGCCCGCGATCGGGATCACCGCGGTGTGGCGGATCGCGCCGTTGGTGAAGATCGCCACGTCGGTCGTGCCCGCGCCGATGTCCACCAGCACCACGCCCAGCTCGCGCTCGTCCTCGGTCAGCACCGCCTGGCTGGAGGCCAGCGGGTTCAGCATCAGCTGGTCGACCTCCAGGCCACAGCGGCGCACGCACTTGATGATGTTCTCGGCCGCGCTCTGCGCGCCGGTCACGATGTGCACCTTGGCCTCCAGCCGCATGCCGCTCATGCCGATCGGCTCCTTCACGTCCTGGCCGTCGATCACGAACTCCTGCGGCTCCACCAGCAAGAGGCGCTGGTCGCTGGAGATGTTGATGGCGCGCGCCGTCTCCACCACGCGGGCCACGTCGGCGGGCGTCACTTCCTTGTCCTTCACCGCCACCATGCCGCTCGAATTGATGCCGCGGATGTGGCTGCCGGTGATGCCGGTGTAGACGCGGCTGATCTTGCAGTCGGCCATCAGCTCGGCCTCCTTGAGCGCCTGCTGGATGCTCTGCACGGTGGCGTCGATGTTCACCACCACGCCGCGCTTGAGGCCATTGCTCGGCGCGATGCCCAGGCCGGCCAGCTTGAGCTCGCCGCCAGGCAGCACCTCGGCCACGACCACCATCACCTTGGAGGTGCCGATGTCGAGTCCTACGACCAGGTCTTTGTATTCTTTGGGCATTGGGATATGTCCTCGATTCCTCGGTATTCGCTACTTGATTTTTCTTGGGGCCTCGGGCGAGACCGTGGTGACGCCGCGCAGGCGCAGGGCATACGCGTCGTTGTGGCGCAGGTCCGCGCCTTCGACGTCGGCCATGCTGCGGCGGTACTGGCCCGCGACCTGGGTCACGGTCTTCAGGAAGCGCTGCAGGCGGGCCGTCACCTCTTCGCTCTGGCCGCGGCCGAGCTCGATCTCGGCGCCGCTGTCGAGCACCACCTTCCAGCTGCCGCGGCTCGACAGCGTGAGCTCGTCGATGCTCAGGTCGTAGGGCTGGAACTGCGGCTGCAGCACGCGGTACATGCCCAGCACCTGGCCGGCCTGCTCGATCGGGCCATCCAGGCGCGGCAGGCTGTCGTCCACCTCGGCCACGTTGGCCTCGAACACGTCGCCGAAGCCGTTGATCAGCTTCGAGCCGGCCTCGTCGCCCCAGGTGGCCACGGGAACCTGCTCGGTCAGCGTCACGCGCAGCTTGTTCGGGAACTCGCGGCGCACCACCGCGCTGCGCACCCACGGCACCGACTCGAAGGCCGCGCGTGCGCGCGCCAGGTCGATGGTGAAGAAGTTGCCCGACAGCTGCGGCGCCACGTTGGCGCGCAGCGTGACCGCGTTGTTGTGCGTGACCTCGCCGTCCACCTTGATGCCGGCGATCGGGAAGAAAGGCTGGCGCAGCACCCACCACGCGCCCGCGGCAAGCAGCATGAGCGCCACCGCCGCGAACGCAAGGTTGGCGACGATGTTCATGAGCTTGACGTCGAAAGGCGCTGGGATGCTGTCGGCCATGGCTATAGCGAGCCTCCCGTTGCGTCCAGGGTGGCGGAAGCCAGCACGCGCACGCACAGTTCCTCGTACGGAATGCCCGCGGCGCGCGCGGACATCGGCACCAGCGAGTGGCTGGTCATGCCGGGCGAGGTGTTCATCTCCAGCAGGAAGGGCTTGCGGTCGCTGGCGCGGATCATCACGTCGGCGCGGCCCCAGCCGCGGCAGCCGAGCGTGCGGTAGGCGGCCAGCGTGATGCGCTGGATCTCGTGCTCCTCGGCTTGCGGCAGGCCGCTCGGGCACTGGTACTTCACGTCGTCGGTGAAGTACTTGTTCTGGTAGTCGTAGGCGCCCTCGGGCGCGGCGATGCGCACCACCGGAAGCGCGCGCGCATCGAGCCCGTGGCCGAGCACGGCGCAGGTCACTTCCTCGCCCTCGATGAATTCCTCGCACAGCACGTCGGCGTCGTACTTGGCCGACAGCGCCACCGCGTCCTGCATCTGCGAATAGCCCTGCACCTTGGTCACGCCGATCGACGAGCCTTCGCGCGGCGGCTTTACGATCAGCGGCAGGCCCAGCACGTCGGGCACCGCCATGACCTGCTCGCGGCTCTGCTGGTCGAAGGCCAGGCGCACGTACTTGGGCGTGGGCAGGCCGTCGGCCTGCCAGATGCGCTTGGTCATGACCTTGTCCATCGCCACGCTGGAGGCCATCACGCCCGAGCCGGTGTAGGGAATGCCGAGCAGCTCCAGCGCGCCCTGCACGGTGCCGTCCTCGCCGTGGCGGCCGTGCAGCGCGACGAAGCAGCGCGCGAAGCCGTCGCGCTTGAGTTCGGACAGGTCGCGCTGCGACGGGTCGAAGGCATGCGCATCCACGCCGCGCGAGCGCAGCGCCTCGAGCACGCCGGTGCCCGACATCAGCGAGATTTCGCGTTCGGCCGAACTGCCGCCGAACAGCACGGCGACCTTGCCGAAGAGCTTGGGGTCCTGGAGGCTCATGAGGCCCTCCCTTTGCGCGAGGCGCGCTCCGATGTTGAAGGGGCGGTGGCCGCACCGGCCGCCGCGCCGAGCTCGACCACCTTGGCCGGCACCGCGCCGATGGAGCCCGCGCCCATCGAGAGCACCACGTCGCCCGGACGGGCGTTGTCGAGGATGGCGCGCGGCATCGCGGCGATGTCGTCGACGAAGACCGGCTCGACCTTGCCCGCCACGCGCAGCGCGCGCGCCAGCGTGCGGCCGTCGGCTGCGACGATGGGCGCCTCGCCGGCGGCATAGACCTCGCCGAGCAGCACCGCGTCTGCCGTGCCGATGACCTTCACGAAGTCCTCGAAGCAGTCGCGCGTGCGGGTGTAGCGGTGCGGCTGGAAGGCCAGCACCAGGCGGCGGCCCGGGAACGCGCCGCGAGCGGCGGCGATGGTGGCGGCCATCTCCACGGGGTGATGGCCGTAGTCGTCGATCACGGTGAAGGTGCCCGAAGCGCCCTCACCCTGCACCGCGACCTCGCCATAGCTCTGGAAGCGGCGGCCCACGCCCTTGAAGCCGGCCAGCCCGCGCTGCACCGCTTCGTCGGAAATGCCGAGCTCGACCGCCACCGCGATCACCGACAGCGCATTGAGCACGTTGTGCTCGCCCGGCAGGTTCAGCACGATGGGCAGGTCGGGCAGCGTCACGCCGTTGCGGCGCTGCGCGGTGAAGTGCATCTGGCCGCCGACGGCGCGTACGTCGATGGCGCGCACCTGGGCGTCCTCGCCGAAGCCGTAGCTGGTGACCGGGCAGGTCACGTCGGCCACGATCTCGCGCACCGCCGGATCGTCGGTGCAGAGAATGGCGACGCCGTAGAACGGCATGCGGTGCAGGAAGTCGACAAAAGCCTTCTTGAGCTTCGCGAAATCGTGCCCGTAGGTCTCCATGTGGTCGGCGTCGATGTTCGTGACCACCGCCATCACCGGCAGCAGGTTCAGGAACGAGGCGTCCGACTCGTCGGCTTCCACCACGATGTAGTCGCCGGAGCCGAGCTGCGCGTTGGCGCCGGCGCTGTTGAGGCGCCCGCCGATCACGAAGGTCGGATCGAGCCCGGCGGCCGCGAGCACGCTCGCCACCAGGCTGGTGGTCGTAGTCTTGCCGTGCGTGCCGGCGATGGCGATGCCCTGCTTCAGGCGCATCAGCTCGGCCAGCATGAGTGCTCGCGGCACGACCGGAATGCGCTTCTCGCGCGCGGCCAGCACCTCGGGGTTGTTGGACTGCACCGCCGTCGATGTGACGACCGCGTCCGCACCCTCGATGTGCGCGGCGGCATGGCCCACGAAGGTGCCGATGCCCAGGCCCGCGAGCCGGCGCAGCGTCGCGCTGTCGGCCAGGTCGGAACCGGAAATCCTGTAGCCCAGGTTCAGCAGCACCTCGGCGATGCCGCTCATGCCCGAGCCGCCGATGCCCACGAAGTGGATATGACGAATCGCGTGCTTCATCTTGCAAGCTCCTCGCAGGCTCTAACGACGGCTTCCACCGCCTCGGTCTTCTGCATGGTCTTGGCCTTCGCGGCCTTCTCTATCAGCGCATCGCGCCCGGTTTTCTGTAGCAAGTCAGCCAGCAATTCAGGAGTGAGGTCGGCCTGCTGCACCAGCCAGCCGCCGCCCGCGTCCACGAGGAAGCGCGCGTTGGTGGTCTGGTGGTCGTCGACCGCCGAGGGGAAAGGCACGAACAGCGCTGCTGCGCCGACGGCCGCGATTTCTGTGACGGTGCTGGCGCCCGCGCGCGCGACGATCATGTCGGCGTCGGCGTACGCCTGCGCGGTGTCCTCGATGAAGGGCGTGAGCTCGCCTTCGACGCCAGCGGCCTCGTAGTTGGCGCGCAGTTCGTCGATCTGCTTGGCGCCGCTCTGGTGCAGCACCTGCGGGCGCGAGGCTGGCTCGATGCGGGCCAGCGCCTGCGGCACCACGGTGTTGAGGCCGCGCGCGCCGAGGCTGCCGCCCACCACCAGCAATTTCAGCGGACCGGTGCGGCCCGCAAAGCGCTCGGCCGGTCCGGGCTTGGAGGTGAAGGCCGCGCGCAGCGGGTTGCCCACCCATTGCGCCTTCTTCAGCACGTTGGGGAAGGCGGTGAACACGCGGTCGGCCACGCCCGCCAGCACCTTGTTGGCGAGGCCTGCGACCGAGTTCTGCTCATGCAGCACCAGCGGCTTGCCGACCAGCACGCCCATCATTCCGCCGGGGAAGGTGATGTAGCCGCCCAGTCCCACCAGCACGTCGGGCTTCACGCGGCGCACCACGCCCAGGCTCTGCCAGAAGGCGCGCAGCAGCTTCAGCGGCAGCAGGAACAGCGTGAGCGGACCCTTGCCGCGCACGCCACCGAACTGCACGGGCTCGAAGGCGAAGCCGCGCGGCGGCACCAGCTTTTCTTCCATGCTGCCGGGCGCGCCGAGCCAGTGCACCTTCCAGCCGCGCTCGCGCAGGGCCTCGGCCACCGCGAGTCCGGGAAAGATGTGGCCGCCGGTGCCGCCGGCCATGACGAGTGCGGTGCGGCCGGTCATACGCGGCCTCCGCGCATGAGGACACGGTTTTCGTAGTCGATGCGCAGCACGATCGCCAGCGCCACCATGTTCATCAAGATGGCCGAGCCGCCGAAGCTCATCAGCGGCAGCGTCAGGCCCTTGGTCGGCAGTGCGCCGAGGTTCACGCCCATGTTGATGAAGGTCTGGAAGCCCAGCCACACGCCCACGCCCTGGGCCACGAGGCCCGAGAACACGCGGTCGAGCGCGATGGCCTGGCGGCCGATGTGCATGATGCGGCGCGTGAGCCAGAGGAACAGGCCGATGATCAGCAGCACGCCGACGAGGCCGAATTCCTCGCCGATCACGGCCAGCAGGAAGTCGGTGTGCGCCTCGGGCAGCCAGTGCAGCTTCTCGACGCTGCCGCCCAGGCCCACGCCGAAGATCTCGCCGCGGCCGATGGCGATCAGAGAGTGCGACAGCTGGTAGCCCTTGCCCAGCGCGTGCTCCTCGCTCCACGGATCGAGGTACGCGAAGATGCGCTCGCGGCGCCACGGGCTGCTCGCGACGATGGTGCCGAAGGCCACCACCACCAGCGCGGCGATCAGGAAGAACATGCGCGCGTTCACGCCGCCCAGGAACAGGATGCCCATGGCGATCACGGCGATCACCATGAAGGCGCCCATGTCGGGCTCGGCCATCACCAGCATGCCCACCACCACCACCGCCACGCCCATCGGCAGCACCGCGCGGAAGAAGCGCTCCTTGATCTCCATCTTGCGCACCATGTAGCTGGCGGCGTAGAGCACCATCGCGAGCTTGGCCAGCTCCGAGGGCTGGAAGCGCATGAAGCCCATCGGCAGCCAGCGGCGCGCGCCGTTCACGTTGATGCCGATGTGCGGAATGAGCACCGCCACCAGCAGCAGCAGCGAGGCCACGAAGAGCCAGGGCGCGGCGCGCTCCCAGGTCTTCATCGGGATCTGGAAGGTCAGCAGCGCGGCGACGAAGGCGAACACGATGGATGCCGCATGCCGCGTGAGGAAGTAGGAGGCGCTGTAGCCGGCGCGCGCGAAGCGCGGGTTGTCGGGCAGCGCGATCGAGGCCGAATACACCATGATCAGGCCCCAGGTCAGCAGCGCCACCGTGACCCAGACCAGCGCCTGGTCGAAGCCCAGCACGCGCATCGGCGTGGCCTTGGTCTGCGCGATGCCTGCGCCGCCCAGCCGCACGGGCAGGTGCACGGGCAGCGAGTCGATCCCGCTGCGCGCGCGCCTGAACCAGCCCCCGAAGCGGCTGGTGCGTGCGTTGGGCGTGGCGCCCGATGCGGCAGAGTTCAAAGCTGCTCCTCCGTCGTCGAATCGCCCAGTCCGCGCGGGCTGTCGGCGTAGGCCTGCACGGCCTCGCGGAACACCTCGGCGCGGTGCGCGTAGTCCTTGAACATGTCGAAGCTCGCACAGGCCGGTGACAGCAGCACGGCATCGCCGGGGTTGGCGCGCGCGGAGGCGAGCTTCACCGCCTCGTCCATCGAGGCGGCGTGCAGCAGCGAGACGCCGGTCGATGCCAGCGCGGCCTCGATGACCGGCGCGTCGCGGCCGATGAGCACCACGGCCCGCGCGTACTGGCGCACGGGCGCGGCGAGCGGCTCGAAGTCCTGCCCCTTGCCTTCGCCGCCGAGGATGACGACCACGCGGCGCTCCTCGCCCAGCCCCGTCAGGGCCGCAGCCGTGGCGCCGACGTTGGTGCCCTTGCTGTCGTCGAAGTACTCGACCTCGTCGATGATCGAAACCGGCTCCACGCGGTGCGGCTCGCCCTGGTACTCGCGCAGGCCGTAGAGCATGGCGTTCAGCGGGCAGCCGGCGGCGCTGGCCAGCGCCAGGGCCGCGAGCGCATTCATGGCGTTGTGGCGGCCGCGGATGCGCAGCGCGTCGGCGGGCATCAGGCGCTGCAGGAAGATCTCTTCCTCGACCACGGCGCCGCGCTTGCGCTTCTGCGTCTCGTCGGCTTCCAGCGCGCGCACCAGCCACGACATGCCGTTGACGCGCTCGATGCCGTAGTCGCCCGGGCGCTGCGGCATCGCGGAGCCGAAGGTGATGTGCGCGCGCACCTGCGGACGCTGCAGCTTGACCTTGACTGGCGCGGGCAGCATGGCCATCACGCCGGCGTCGTCGCGGTTGAGGATCATCAGCCCGCGCGCGCCGAAGATGCGCGCCTTGGCTGCACCGTACGCGGCCATGTCGCCGTGCCAGTCGAGGTGGTCCTGCGTGAGGTTGAGCACCGTGGCGGCCGTGGGCTCGAAGCCCTGAACGCCGTCGAGCTGGAAGCTGGACAGCTCCAGCACCCACACGTCGGGCAGCGTGTCGGCATCCATGTGCGCCGCGAGCGTGTCGAGCAGCGTCGGTCCGATGTTGCCGGCCACGGCCACTGTCTTGCCCGCGCGCTCGACCAGCTGGCCGGTGAGCGAGGTGACGGTCGTCTTGCCGTTGGTGCCGGTGATGGCCAGCACGGCGGGCGTGTAGCCCTTGGGCGCCTCGGGCTCGACGGGCGGGGCCAGTTCGAGCTGCGGCGAGGGTTCTTCCTCCACGGCGGCCGAGGCCGGGTTGGTGGCGGCGAGCTCTGCGAGGCGTGCGACGAACTCCGCGGCTTCCCTGGCTGCGGTCGGGACGTAGGGCTTGCCGGTGGTGGGCAGGCGCGACACGGTGGCGGGCGCGGGAGCGGCGGCAGCTGCCGGAGCTTCGGGCGCTTCGGAAGCGGCGGATTCGGGGGCCAGCGGCGCTTCGGCCGTGGCGGCTGCGTCGGCAGCTTCCGGTGCAGGTTCTGTCGCCGGCTGCGCGACGGCTTCCGTGGCTTCTGTGGCTTCGGCAGGCGCGGGCGATTCTTCGGCCTGCGGCTGCGGCACGGCGACGCTCATCGACGGATCGCGCGGCATGGCTTCGGCCTGCGCGGGCACGGTCGGCTCGGGAGCGGGTTCGGCGACTGCTTCTGCGGCAGGCGCTTCGGTTTCGGCAGGAGCGGCAGGCGGCTGCACCGGCTCGGCTTCGACAGCTGCCTGCTCGACAGCTGCAGGTTCGTCCAGCGGCAGTTGCGCCTGAGGCTCGGGTTCTGAAACTTCGACAGGGGCTTCGGCCACGGGCTCGGCCGGCGTCTGCGTCCCGGGTTCGACCTCGGGTTCCGCCTCGGCTTCCACCACCGGCACTTCGACCGTGCGCAGATCCAGCAACGCACGCGCGAAAAGATCCAGCTCGCCGCCGACCGGCAGGCCCACGGCACGCGCGGCATCGGCCACCGGCGCGATGGTCGCGGGCGACAGGCCCGGCGAGCGATACACGGCGCGGATCGGCGTGCCTTCGACCAGCGCGGCCGAGAACGGTCCGCCGACGAAGGTCACTTCGGGCAGTTCCTCGCGCAGCGTGGCCAGCAGCGCCGGCGCCTCGCGCGTGTCCGCCACGGTCACCACCGCGCCGTGGCGCGCGCACCAGCGCGCCATCGCCAGCCCGGACGCGCCGAGGCCGAGGATGAGGACGGGGAGGTCTTTCAGGTGCCGCATGCTTTTCTTCTTCTTTTCTCTTTCACCGCAGCTTCAGCGTCGAAAGGCCCACGAGACACAGCAGCATCGTGATGATCCAGAAGCGCACCACGACCTGCGTCTCGCGCCAGCCGCTCTTCTCGAAGTGATGGTGCAGCGGCGCCATCTTCAGCACGCGACGGCCTTCGCCGAAGCGCTTCTTCGTGTACTTGAAGTAGGTGACCTGCGCCATCACCGAGATCGCCTCGACCACGAAGATGCCGCCCATGATGAAGAACACGATCTCCTGGCGCACGATGACCGCGATGGTGCCCAGCGCGCCGCCCAGCGCCAGCGCGCCCACGTCGCCCATGAACACCTGCGCCGGATGCGTGTTGAACCACAGGAACGCCAGGCCCGCGCCGGCCATGGCCGAGCAGAACACCAGCAGCTCGCCCGAGCCGGGGATGTTGGGGAACAGCAGGTACTTGGAATACACCGCGCTGCCCGTGACGTAGGCGAACACGCCCAGCGCCGAGCCCACCATCACCACCGGCATGATCGCCAGCCCGTCCAGGCCGTCGGTCAGGTTCACGGCGTTGCTCGCGCCCACGATCACCAGGTAGGTGAGGATCACGAAGCCGATGCCGCCCAGCGGATAGCTCACTTCCTTGAAGAAGGGCACCAGCAGGTTGATCTTGGGCGGGAAGTCGAGGTCGAAGCCCGACTGCACCCACGCGAAGAACAGCTGCACCACGCGCCAGTTGGAGCTCTCCGAGATGCTGAAGAGCAGGTAGAAGGCCGCGATCAGCCCCACCACCGACTGCCAGAAATACTTCTCGCGCGAGCGCATGCCCTCCGGGTCCTTGCGCACCACCTTGCGCCAGTCGTCCACCCAGCCGATGGCGCCGAAGCCCATGGTGACCCACAGCACGATCCACACGAACCTGTTGGAGATGTCGAACCACAGCAGCGTGGCGAAGGCGATCGAGAACAGCACCAGCACGCCGCCCATGGTGGGCGTGCCGCTCTTGGTGAGGTGCGTCTCCATGCCGTAGCCGCGCACCGGCTGGCCGATCTTGAGCGCAGCGAGGCGGCGGATCACGTAGGGGCCGGCCACCAGGCCGACCACGAGCGCCGTCAGCGCGGCCATCAGCGCGCGGAAGGTGAGGTACTGGAAGATGCGCAGGAACCCGAACTCGGGCGACAGCGTCTGCAGCCATTGGGCCAGTGTCAGCAGCATGTGGTTTCGCGCGGCTCATGCGTCATGGCCGCCCTCCTCTTGTTGTTGTGGTTGTTGTTGTCGTGCCTGCTCGACGACCTGCACCGCGCGCTCCATCTTCATGAAGCGCGATCCCTTGACGAGCACGCTGCCGGCCTGCGGCAGGCGTGCGAGCACGGCCGCGGCGAGCGCGTCGAACTCTTCGAAATGGCGCCCGTCGGCACCGCCGAAGGCGGCGACGGTGTGCGCCGTCGCGGCGCCCAGCGTGTAGACGGACTCGATGCCGCGCAGGCGGGCGTGCTCGCCCACCTCGGCGTGGAACTCGGGCGAGCGGTCGCCCACCTCGCCCATGTCGCCCAGCACCAGCAGGCGCGGGCCCGGCAGCGCGGCGAGCACGTCGATGGCGGCGATCACGGAATCGGGGTTGGCGTTGTAGCTGTCGTCGACCAGCGTGATCGCATGGCCGCCCGGCAGCGCGAGCTCGCTGGCACGCGAACGGCCCTTGACCGGCTCGAAGGCCGACAGCCCGGCGCCGATGGTCTCCAGCGGCACGCCCGCCGCGAGCGCGCAGGCCGTCGCGGCGAGCGCGTTGACGACGTTGTGCCGGCCCGCGATGTGCAGCCGCGCATCGAAGGCGCCTACCGGCGTGCGGATGCTCACGGCCCAGGCGCCCTGCTTCCATTCGGCGCCCAGCAGCGAGATGTCTGCATCCTCGTGCTCGCCGAAGGTCAGGCAGCGGCGCGGTCCACCGGCGTGGGCCATGTCGGTCCACAGCGGGGTGAACTCGTCGCCGTACGGGAAGACGGCCGTGCCGTCTTCCGGCAGCACCGCGAACACGGCGGCGTTCTCGATGGCCACCGCCTCGACGGTGGCCATGAATTCCTGGTGCTCGCGCTGCGCGTTGTTGACCAGCGCGATGGTCGGGCGCGAGATGGCCGCCAGCCGCGCGATCTCGCCCGGATGGTTCATGCCCAGCTCGAGCACCGCGCGCTGGTGCTGCGCGCGCAGGCGCAGCAGCGTGAGCGGCACGCCGATCTCGTTGTTGAAGTTGCCCGCGGTGGCGAGCGAGCGCTCGGCCCGGAAGGCGAACAGCACGGCCGCGATCATCTGCGTGACCGTGGTCTTGCCGTTGCTGCCGGTCACGGCGATCAGCGGCAGGTCGAACTGCGCGCGCCAGCCGGCGCCGAGGGCACCCAGCGCGGCCAGCGAATCGGCCACTTCGAGGCCGGCGAGGCCCGCGGCCTCCAGGCCGTGGTGCGCGATGGCGGCCACGGCGCCCTGCCCCTTGGCTTCCAAGAGGAAATCATTGGCGTCGAAGCGCTCGCCCTTGAGCGCGACGAACAGGTCGCCGGGTGCGAGCGTGCGCGTGTCGGTGTGCACGCGGGCGATGACGATGTCGCCGCTGCCCACCAGGCGCGAACCCGGAATCCATTGCTGGATCCGGGCCAGGGTGATGTCCAGCGGTGTCGTGATGCCGGTCATGCCGCGCCCCCCCTCTTCGCCAGCGCCTGCAGCGCATGGGCCTTGTCCGAGAACTCGATGCGCTGGCCGGCGATTTCCTGCCAGGCCTCGTGGCCCTTGCCCGCGATCAGCACCACGTCCTGCGGCGCAGCCTGAGCGATCGCGTCGGCGATGGCGGCCGCGCGGTCGGGTTGCACCCGCGCCGCGTCGGGGCGCGAGAAACCGCGCAGCACCTGGCTGATGATCGCGTCGGGCTTCTCGCTGCGCGGGTTGTCGCTGGTGACGATCACGCGATCGGCCTGGCGCTCGGCGACGGCGGCCATCATCGGGCGCTTGATCGGGTCGCGGTCGCCGCCGCAGCCGAACAGGCACCACAGCGCGCCGCCGCGCTGCTTCGCCAGCGGACGCAGGCCGATCAGCGCCTTGTCGAGCGCGTCGGGCGTGTGGGCGTAGTCGACCACGGCAAGCGGAGCGCCTTCGCCGGAGCCCGCGCGGTCCATGCGGCCGGGCACGCTGGTGAGGTTGGCACAGGCGGCCACGGCCTGGGCCAGCGTGAGGCCCAGCGCGCGCAGCGTGCCGAGCACGCCCAGCAGGTTCGAGACGTTGTACTGGCCGATGAGCCCGGTCGACAGGCGCTCCACGGCAGCCGTGCCGTGCTCGGCCACCGAGAACTGCAGGCCCTGCGCGTCGTAGCCGATGTCGCGCGCCATGAGGCGGGCCGGCTTACCGCCGGCCGAGACGGTCCAGACGTCGAGCGCGCCGATGCCGGCGTCGATCAGGTTCGCGCAGAGGCTGGCGCCGTGGGTGTCGTCGATGTTGATCACCGCGGCGCGCAGGCCGGGCCAGCGGAACAGCTCTGCCTTGGCCTGCCAGTAGGCATCCATGCTGCCGTGGTAGTCGAGGTGGTCCTGCGTGAAGTTGGTGAACACGGCCACCGCGATCTGCGCGCCGTCGAGGCGGCGCTCGGCGATGCCGATGGACGAGGCCTCGATGGCGCAGGCCCCGAAGCCGCGCGTGACGAGCGAGCGCAGCTCGCGCTGCATCATCACCGGGTCGGGCGTGGTGAGGCCGGTGTAGGTCAGCTCGGGCGGCACGCCGATGCCCAGCGTGCCCATGACCGCGCAGGGCGACGGGGCGTCGCGCTGCATGGTGCCGTCGGGCTTCATCACGCGCACGCCGCCGGCCACGCGCAGCGTGGAAAGCGATTCGGCCAGCCACCAGGCGGTGGAGGTCTTGCCGTTGGTTCCCGTCACGGCCAGCAGCTCGAGCATGGCCGAGGGGTTGTCGTAGAAGGCCGAGGCGATCGGGCCGGTGGCGGCCTTCAGGCCGGGGTAGCTCACGATGCGCTCATCGCCGTCGAAGCCGAAGGGCTCGACGCCCTCGTGCTCCACCAGGCACACGGCGGCGCCCTGCGCGAGCGCGGACGCCACATGCTTGCGCCCGTCGGTGGCGGCGCCCGGCCAGGCGATGAACACGTCGCCCGCGCGCACGGCGCGGCTGTCGGCGTGCAGGTCGGCCTGCGGCGCACGCTCCTTCAGCCAGGCGGCGGCCAGTTGGGGGGAAGTGAAGGTCAGCATGTTCAGAAGCTCTCGTCGACGCCCTGCGTCATCACAAGCGGTTTGACCGCCAGGTCGGGCGGTACGTTCATCATGCGCAGCGTCTGCTGCACGACCTCGCTGAACACGGGAGCGGCCGCCAGGCCGCCGAAATACTGGCCGTCGCTGGGCTCGTCGATCATCACCGCGACGATGATGCGCGGCTTCTCGATCGGCGCCATGCCGGTGAACCACGCGCGGTACTTGTTGCTGGCGTAGCCCTTGCCGACCTGCTTGTGGGCCGTGCCCGACTTGCCGCCGACCGAATAGCCGACCGTCTGCGCACGCGTGCCGGTGCCGCCGGGGCCGGCGGCCATCTGCAGCATCTTGCGAACCGCCAGTGCATTGGAAGGCGAGAACACGCGCACGCCGTTCGGCGGTTCGGCGTTCTTCAGGATCGTCACCGGGATGAGCGAACCGTCGTGCGCGAAGGCGGTGTACGAATGCGCCATCTGGAACAGCGAAGCCGACAGGCCGTAGCCGTAGGCCATGGTGGCCTGCTCGACCGGCTTCCAGGTCTTCCAGGGACGCAGGCGGCCGGTGACGGCGCCGGGGAACTGGATCTGCGGCTTCTGGCCGTAGCCCAGCGCCGTGTAGGTGTCCCACATCTCGTGCGGGCTCATCTTCTGGGCGATCTTGAGCGCGCCGACGTTGCTCGACTTCTGGATGACGCCCTCGACCGTCAGCGTGCCGTAGTTGTGCGTGTCGCTGATGGTGAAGCCGCCGATCTGGTAGCGGCCGGGGCCGGTCTCGATCAGGGTCGAGGGCTTCACGCGGCCGGCTTCCAGCGCCATGGCCACCGTGATCGGCTTCATGGTCGAGCCGGGCTCGAAGGTGTCGGTGATCGCGCGGTTGCGAAGCTGCTCGCCCGTGAGGTTCTGGCGCTTGTCGGGCACGTAGCTCGGGTAGTTGGCCAGCGCCAGCACCTCGCCGGTAACCGAATCGAGCACCACCACGCTGCCGGCCTTGGCCTTGCGCGCGGTCACGGCGTCGCGCAGCTTCTGGTAGGCGAAGAACTGCACCTTGCTGTCGACGCTGAGCTGGATGTCCTTGCCGTCGACCGGGGGCACGGTCTCGCCCACGCCCTCGACCACGCGGCCGAGGCGGTCCTTGATGACGCGGCGCGAGCCGGCCTTGCCCGCCAGGTCCTTGTTGAAGGCCAGCTCGATGCCTTCCTGGCCGCTGTCCTCCACGTTGGTGAAGCCCACCACGTGCGCGGCGGCCTCGCCCTCGGGGTACTGGCGCTTGTATTCCTTGCGCTGGTAGATGCCCTTGAGGTTCATCGCCGCGATCTGCTTGGCGATGGGCTCGTCGACCTGGCGCTTGATCCAGACGAAGGTCTTGTCCTCGTCCTCCAGCTTCTTGTCGAACTCCTTCTGCGGCATCTCCAGCAGCTTGGCCACCTGCTTGAGCTTGGCGCGCACCTCGGGGTCGTCGCGCTCGATGTCCTCCGGGATGGCCCAGATGCTGGGCGCCACCACGCTCGAGGCGAGGATGAGCCCGTTGCGGTCGAGGATGCGGCCGCGGTTGGCCGGCAGCTCCAGCGTGCGCGCGAAGCGCACCTCGCCCTGCCGCTGGAAGAAGCTGTTGCCGATCACCTGCACGTAGGCCGCACGCCCGGCCAGCACCAGGAAGCCGAAGGCGATGCCGGCGACGATGAGCTTGCTGCGCCACACCGGCGTCTTGCTCGCGAGCAGGGGGCTGGTGGTGTAGCGCACGCTGCGGTTGCCTCGGCTCATCGTGTGGCCCTCGCTGCGGCGGCCGGCTTGGCCGCCGGCCTGGTGGTGGCGGTCGCCGGTGCAGCCGGCGCCACGGGCGCGACCGCGGGAATCACCGAGCCGTCGGGGCGCACGTACTGCGTGATCGCCGGCGAGGTGGTGCGCATCTGCAGCTGCTCCTTGGCGAGCTTCTCCACGCGCAGCGGCGTGGCCTGCGCGCGCTTCTCGACCTGCAGGCGGTCGCGCTCGGTCTCGAGGCGGCGGGCGTCCTGCTGCGCGCGGTCGAGCTCGGTGTAGAGCTGGCGCGACAGGTACTGGGTGTGCACAAGGTACAAAGCCGTCGCGATGACGGCCAGCAGCAGGAGCAGGTTGATCCGGGCCATGTCAGCGTCCCTTTCTTTCGAAGGACACCGCGGAACCTGCTTTGCCGGGCCGCTGGTGCTGCCGCCGGAAGGGGGGCGACGATGCGACACGAAGCGCGCGAAGGCTGGAGACGGGCTTCATGCAGCCTCCGTGCGTTCAGCGACGCGAAGGATGGCGCTGCGCGCCCGCGGATTCCCGCTCACCTCGGCTTCGGAGGGCTTGATGCGCTCCAGCGCGCGCAGCTTCATGGCCTTGGGCGCGGCGAAAGGCGCGCGGCGGTCGTAGACCTCCTTCGAATGCTTCGCGATGAACTGCTTGACGATGCGGTCCTCCAGCGAATGGAAGCTGATGACCGCGAGCCGTCCGCCGGGCTTCAGCACCGAAAGGCTGGCTTCTAGCGCCTGTTGCAGCTCTTCAAGCTCGGCGTTGATGAAAATCCGAAAAGCCTGAAATGTGCGCGTTGCAGGGTTCTGGCCCGGCTCGCGGGTTTTGACCGTGCCAGCCACGAGCTCGGCCAGTTCGGTGGTGGTTGAAATTGGGCCCCGTTCTTGTCGGCGAGCAACAATCGCCTTTGCAATCTGAACAGCAAACCGTTCTTCGCCATAGTCACGGATCACCTCTGCAATCTGCTGTAGTTCGGCCGTCGCCAGCCACTCGGCCACGCTCTCCCCGCGCGTGGTGTCCATGCGCATGTCGAGCGGGCCATCGAAACGAAAACTGAAACCGCGCACCGGGTTGTCGATCTGCGGCGAGCTCACGCCCAGGTCCATGAGCAGGCCCGCGACGCTCGCCTCGGGCAGCTCGCCGATCGAACGGAATCCCTGGTGCCGGATGGAAAAACGCGCATCGGAGATGCGCGCTGCTTCGGCCACTGCTTCCGCATCCTTGTCGAACGCGATGAGCCTGCCTTCCGGCGCCAGCCGCGCGAGGATCGCGCGCGCGTGACCTCCTCTTCCGAAGGTGGCGTCCACGTAGGTGCCAGCAGCCGCGGAGCTGCCGGATAGAAGAGCTTCCACCGCCTCGCCGAGCAAGACGGTCGTGTGGGTCCAGGGCGTGTTCACGGTGCCCCTCAGAACGCGAAGTCCTGGAATACGTCCGGCATCTCGCCCTGGGTGGCCTCGGCCTCCTTGGCCTCGTAGGTGGCCTTGTCCCAGAGTTCGAAGTGGTTGCCCATGCCCAGCAGCAGCGTCTCGCGCGTGATGCCGGTGGCCGCGCGCAGCTCGGGGGAGACGAGGACGCGGCCGGTGCCGTCCATCTCGACGTCCATGGCATTGCCCAGGAAGACGCGCTTCCACCACTGCGCCGACATCGGCAGCGCGGCGATGCGCTCGCGGAACTTCTCCCATTCGGGACGGGGGAACACCATCAGGCATCCGTGCGGATGCTTGGTGATCGTGAGCTGGCCGCCTGCCGTCGCGCTCAGGACGTCACGATGCCGGGTCGGCACGGAGAGCCGCCCCTTGGCATCCAGACTGAGCGATGAAGCGCCTTGAAACACGACCACGAAACCCCTGTGTTGGGAGTGCTGCGGCACCCGGAAGGGGCACTAATCGCACTTTTTCCCACTTAACTGCACTTTTTTGCACTGTAGCAGGAAACACTTCGGAAGCAACTGGCCGTTTGGGCTATTTTTTGTAATGGAATCAACGACTTAGCGCCGATTCCAAATCCTTGGAACCGGCGAATTTCGTTGAAAATGAAGTACTTAGCTCACGCAATGAAAGTGATGCGTGAAGGATTCCCCCGTTACAGGGGGAAGAGAAGCGGCTTCAGAGGATGAAGCGCGAAAGGTCTTCGTCGTGACTTAGTGCCGCAAGGCGCTGGTCGACGTAGGCGGCATCGATGCGGATCGATTGCCCTTCGAGGCGGGTCGCGTCGAAGCTTACCTCATCCAGCAGGCGCTCCATCACGGTCGACAGGCGCCGTGCGCCGATGTTCTCGGTGCGCTCGTTCACCTCGAAGGCGATGGTGGCCAGCCGGTTCACGCCCTCGGGCGTGAATTCGAGCGTCACGCCCTCGGTGGCAAGCAGCGCCTGGTACTGCTTGACGAGCGATGCGCGCGTCTGCGTGAGGATGCTCTCGAAGTCCGCCACCGAGAGCGACTGCAGCTCCACGCGGATCGGAAAGCGCCCCTGCAGCTCCGGGATGAGGTCGCTGGGCTTGCTCAGGTGGAAGGCGCCGCTCGCGATGAACAGCATGTGGTCGGTGCGCACCACGCCGTACTTGGTGCTGACGGCAGTGCCCTCCACCAGCGGCAGCAGGTCGCGCTGCACGCCCTGGCGCGACACGTCGGAGCCCTGGGCTTCGCTGCGGGTTGCGACCTTGTCGATCTCGTCGATGAAGACGATGCCGTTCTGCTCGGCATTGGCGATCGCCTGCGTGCGGATCTCGTCCTCGTTGACCAGCTTGGCCGCTTCCTCGTCGGTCAGCAGGCGCATCGCCTCGGCGATCTTGAGCTTGCGCGTCTTGCGCTTGCCGCCGCCGAGCTGGCCGAACATGCCGCGCAGCTGCTCGGTCATTTCCTCCATCCCGGCCGGGCCCATGATCTCCAGCGGGGCGCGGGTCTCGGCGAGGTCGAGTTCGATCTCCTTGTCGTCGAGCTGGTGCTCGCGCAGCTTCTTGCGGAAGGCCTGGCGGGTGGCGTTGCTGGTGTCGGTCGCGGTGGAGGTGCCGTCGGCGCTGCGCGCCTGGGGCAGCAGCACGTCGAGGATGCGCTCCTCGGCGGCGTCCTCGGCGCGCGCGCGCACCTTGATGCTCTCGGCCTCGCGGGTCTGCTTGACGGCGATCTCGGCCAGGTCGCGGATGATCGAATCGACGTCCTTGCCCACGTAGCCCACTTCGGTGAACTTGGTGGCCTCGACCTTGATGAAGGGCGCGTCGGCCAGGCGCGCGAGGCGGCGGGCGATCTCGGTCTTGCCCACGCCCGTGGGGCCGATCATGAGGATGTTCTTCGGGGTGATCTCGTGGCGCAGCTTCTCGTCGACCTGCTGGCGGCGCCAGCGGTTGCGCAGCGCGATGGCCACCGCGCGCTTGGCGGCCGGCTGGCCGACGATGTGGTTGTCGAGCTCGGAGACGATCTCCTGGGGGGTCATGGACATGGTCAGAGCGCTTCCACCGTGTGGTTCATGTTCGTGTAAATGCAGATTTCTCCGGCGATCGCCAGCGATTTGCGCACGATCTGCTCGGCCGAAAGCTCGGTGTTCTCGATCAGCGCCTTGGCCGCCGACTGGGCATACGCGCCGCCCGAGCCGATGGCGATCACGCCGTCTTCGGGCTCCAGCACGTCGCCATTGCCGGTGATGATGAGGGAGGTGGTGGCGTCGGCCACGGCAAGCATCGCTTCGAGCTTGCGCAGCACGCGGTCGGTGCGCCAGTCCTTGGTGAGCTCGACCGCGGCGCGGGTCAGGTGCCCCTGGTGCTTCTCGAGCTTGGCCTCGAAACGCTCGAAGAGCGTGAAGGCGTCCGCCGTGGCGCCCGCGAAGCCGGCAAGCACCTTGCCGTGATACAGGCGGCGCACCTTGCGCGCCGAGCCCTTGATGACGATGTTGCCGAGAGTGACCTGCCCGTCCCCGCCGATGGCGACCTGGTCGCCCTGGGGGGTCTTGCGGCGCACGCTCACGATGGTGGTGCCGTGAAACTGTTCCATCGCAGCCATCTGGGGGTGCGCGACGGCAATGCAACCGCCGCAAGGCGGCGCGCTTTTTAGTTTTTCCTAACCGCCACGGTGGCGTGATCGGCTATGCCTACCAGGTTGAACAGCGCCGCGATGAGCCGGTGCGCATCGACGAACTGAACGCGCTCGCCGTTGGCGTCGCGCGCTCGAACCCAGCTCAGCAGCGTGCCCGCGGCGGCGAGGTCCATGCGCAGCAGCGCCGCGCACGAGATGACGGGCGCCGTGGTGTGGCGCAGGTCGTGGTCCAGCCGCTGCCAGCACGACAGCGACTCGCCGCGCAGATCGCCTGCCAGCGCGGCGAAGCCGCTGTCGGTGGAAGGAAAGCTCTCGGAATCGCCGCCGACTGACAGCAGCGACCAGACCGAGCTCGGCCGGCTCGCAGGCGGTGCAGCCAGCGTGGTGCATTCGCCCTTCGGGTCCTGCCAGGCGGGCGGCGACACCTCGTAGGTGATGCAGTAATTGAGCGCCACCAGCTCGAAGTCGTCGGGCAGGTGCATCAGGCGCAGCGCTGCCAGGTGCAGCTGCCACCAGACGTCGTCGATGCTGCGCTCGTTGTTGGGCGCGGCTTCGGACAGCACCGCCAGCAGCTGCGCCGAGCCCATGAATCGAAGCTGCACGGGCGAATCGGCCCAGTGGTTGAACAGCACGCGCAGCGGCGCGGCAGCCTCGGGCTCTATGGCCTGCAGGCCGCGCCAGTCGAGCGTCCACACGGGGCCCGCCTTCGACAGCGCGCGCGTCAGCTCGATGAGGCCCTCGCGCGCCAGGCGGGCCGGGCAGGTCCAGTCGGCGGAAGCGCCGCCTTCGGTGAGGCCGGCAGCCTCCTCGCTGGCGGTGACGGCCTTGACGCTGCGCGCCAGTTCCTCGAGCGAGACCCAGTCGGGCCCCATGCGGCGCATGCGCTGCGCATAGCGCATGCGCGCGGCGGCGAACTTGGCGGCATCGCCGGTGGCACGGTACAGGTCGAAGAGTGCGCGCCAGCGGTTGTCGTCGCGCTCGTTGGTTGCGTCGCTCGCGCTCTCGACGGGCGACACGCTGTCGGGCGGGGAAGCCAGGGCCTGCAGCAGGATCGCCTCGGCGCCGGTGTCGTCGCCGTGGGCGAAGCGGATCACGGCCTCCTCGAGCGCGCCGTCATGGGCCAGGCGGGACGACATCAGCGGCACGCCGGGCGCCACGGCCGGCGCGGCATCGGGCTCGGCGCCACCCTGCGGCGCCTCCACCGCCAGGGATGGCGGCGCGGGCTCCGACAGCAGTTCGTCGGTGTCCACCGGCGGCAGGGTCTCGGCGCCGGCCTCGGGAGGCGGGTTCACCAGCGTCTCGCCATTCGGCCCGCGCCCCTTCCACCACTGCTGCGACATCTGCTGCTCGATCTCGTCGATCTTCTTGAGCGTGAGCGCGCGGCCCTCCAGCCTCTCGGAGGAACTGTTGACGTTGAAGGAGGACGGCGTGACCGTCGCCTCGAAGGCATGCGCGGCGGCCTCGCGCTGGCGCAGCTTGCGCAGCATGTCGAACTCGCGCCGGCGCACGAAATCGTTGCGCTGGCGCCGCTCGATCATCTCCTTGAGCATCTCCCGGCTGTAGGTCTGCGCGGGCAGCGAGGAGTCCGAGGCCGCATTGGAGGAGGAAGGCGCGTCCAGCTCCGACCAATCCTTGAGGGGATTGCGGACAAACTTGGCCACCTTGGACAGAAGGCGGCCCGTATCTTCCTTTGGCATTCGGAAAAGGCTATCGAAGACGCTGGCTCTTATCTACCTCGGAGTGCTTCAGTCCCCGAACATCTTCTGCTTCAGCTCGCGGCGCTGCTGCGCCTCGAGCGACAGCGTCGCCGTCGGGCGGGCCAGCAGGCGGCCGACACCGATGGGCTCGCCGGTCTCGTCGCAGTAGCCGTAGTCGCCGGCGTCGATGCGCTGGATCGACTGCTCGATCTTCTTGAGCAGCTTGCGCTCGCGGTCGCGGGTGCGCAGTTCGAGGGCATGTTCCTCCTCGATGGTGGCGCGGTCGGCCGGATCGGGAACGACCACCGTGTCTTCACGCAGGTGCTCGGTGGTCTCGCCGGCGTTCTCGAGGATGCCGCGCTTGAGCGCTTCGAGCTTCAGGCGGAAGAACGCCATCTGCTTTTCGTTCATGTACTCGTCGTCCGGCATCGCGATGACTTCGGCATCGGTCAGTTCGGCGGGCGATTTGGTTTTCCAGTTGTTGGCCAGTTTCGGATCTTTCTTGATGGCGAGGGGCGGCGGAGGCACCAGCGCGTTGGAATGGGTCGGGGAGAAGGTGGACTTGGCGGCCGTCGACGCCACCGACTGCGGCATCGAGGGGACGGTCAGTTGCGACAGCCGGGACACGCGGCCGCCACGCGCGGCGGGAGCTGGCGCGGGGGTTTGGGCGGGCATCGAGGGTGTCGCCGGAGCGGAAGTGGAGGCGGCAGCCGTTTTTTTCATGGGGATCGGGGGAACAGAAGAAACAGCCGCAGGACGGCCGACAGGTTTGGATGACGATGCGCCCGCGTCCGCGCTCTTCGTGGCGGCAGTTGCAGGCTTGGCGGACTTCTTTGTCGCAGCGGTCGCGGCCTTGGCCGGCGGCGCTGCGGGCTTCTTGGACGGGGCGCTCTTCTCGCTCTTCTCCTTGGTCGCGGAACCGGAAGCCTTCGCGGCCGCAGGTACAGCCTGCTTCGCAGCCGGCGCCTTCTTGGCGGCGGGCTTGGTTGCTGGCGTGGCCTTGGCGGCGGGTTTCTTCACGGTGACTGGCTCCTTGGACGAACTGGAACGCGCTTTCACTGGGTGCCTCCTCCCATGGGCGCCCTTGCGGCCTCCGGCCGCACAGGCCCCCGTTGTCGGGGTGCCCGCCATGTGGCGAACCCCGGGGTTATACCCCCGAAAGCCCGCCAGAAACGTACGGCGCCCCATGCCGGAAGTCACATCTTGTCCCTGGGATCAGGACGTGGCTTGCGAAACAGGCGCGCGATTGTATAGAGAACTCGAAGGCGCGGGACATGTTCGGCGTGCCGTCCGACTCCGTTAGCATCGCGCGGCGCCGCCGGAGGGGGCGGCGCGCGGCTCCGGCGCCTTGTCCATATGGCGCCGGGGGCCTATCCGATCACTCCGATCGATCGCAAGACATACAAGAAAGCACGAGCCTTGAACAAGAAAGCAGTTTTGGGAGTCCTGGCCGCAGCCATCGCCGTCGCCTACGGCGGCAGCACCTGGTGGGCCGGTTCGCAGATCAAGTCGCGCTACGACGCCGCACTGGACGAGCTGCCGAAGCAGACCGCCCTGGTGCGCGTGACCGAGCGCAAGTACGAGCGCGGCTTCCTGGGCGCGGTCAGCACCGTCACGCTGGAGATCGGCTGCGCGGCCAATGCCGCGGCAAGCGCGCAGCAGCCCGCCGCCGACCCGGCCGAAGACGAAGAAGAGCAGGCCGAGGAAGACGGCGACTCCGCCATCAAGCCGCCGAAGCAGCTGCGCCTGACCATCCGCGACACCATCCACCACGGCCCGCTGGCCGGCGGCACGCTGGCGGCCGCCACCATCGACAGCGAACTGGTGCTCGACGACAAGGCCCGGGCCGAGGCGAAGAAGCTGTTCGGCGAGGCCAGGCCCCTGTCGGCGCGCACCAAGGTCGGCTTCGATGGCGCCTTCACCACCGACCTGACGGTCGCGCCCGCCAAGTTGGCCGAGGACGGCAAGGGCCGCCTCGACTGGCAGGGCGTGCAGGCCCGCGTGGAGGTGAACGCCGCGCGCACCCACGCCCGCTACGACCTGAGCATGCCCGGCCTCGACTTCAGCGACGCGAAGAGCGGCGTGACCATGAAGATGGGCAAGCTCGTCGCCAAGGCCGACCTGGACAGCAGCGCCGGCTGGTTCCTGGCCACCGGCAAAACCGAGGGCCGGCTCGACACCCTGGAATTCACCGTTTCGAAGAAGGCGGCCGAGGACGGCGCCGAACCGCCGAAGGCGCTGCCGCCCGTCGTTCTGCAGGGCATCGACCTGGTGGGCGACGCAAGCATCAAGGACGGCCTCTACGCCTCCACCGGCACGCTCAGGGGCACCGGCAAGATCGGCAATACGAAGATCGACAAGTTCGAACTGACCAGCGGCGCGCGCCGCATCCACGGCGCCGGCTACAGGAAGCTGGCCGACGCATGGATGCAGTCCAGCGCCGCCAACAGCTGCGGCAAGGGCGGCAGCAAGGCTTCCCAGGCGGCCATGCAGGCGCTGGTCGAGCAGCTCACGCCCGACCTCAAGGCCATGGCCAAGTACGCGCCCGAGGCCGGCATCGACAAGATGCTGGTCGAGATCGACGGCAAGCGCGCCGAGCTCGGCTACTCGGCCGGCATGGCCGGCGTGACGGACGAAGACCTGCAGCTGCCGGGCACGGCGCTGATGATGAAGCGCGGCGTGCTCAAGGCCCACGCGCGGCTGCCCATGAAGTGGCTCGAGAAGCTGGCCGAGACCGGTGCAGAGAGCGGCCAGACGCCCCCGCCCGAAATGGTGGCCGGCCTGGTCGAACAGGGCGAGCAAAGCGGCTTCGTGAAGCGCGACGGCGACGACGTCACCGCCCAGGTGGAGTTCAGCGAAGGCGCCCTGAAGGTCAACGGCAAGCCGCTGGGCGAGGCGCCCGGCATGAACGGCTCGGGCAAGTAGCCGGGTTCGTCGGGAAACACCGTGGAACCGGCTTTGCCGGGCCACCGGTGTTGCCCCCTGAAAGGGGGTTGGCGCAGCGACACGAAGTGCGCGCAGCCTGGGGGTCAGCCTAGACCAGGCACTGCTCCAGGCCCTGCTCCAGGATCTCGCGCGGCAGCTCGATGCCGATGAACACCATGCGGCTCTGGCGCGCCTCGTCCTTGCCCCATTCCGGGCCCAGGTCGCTGCCCATGAGCTGGTGCACGCCCTGGAAGATCACCTTGCGCTCGGTGCCCTTCATGTTCAGCACGCCCTTGTAGCGCAGCATGCGCGGGCCGTAGATGTTGACGATCGCGCCCAGGAAGTCTTCCAGCTTGGCAGGGTCGAAGGCGCGGTCGGCCTTGTAGACGAAGCTCTTCACGTCGTCGTCCACGTGGTGATGGTGGCCATGGCCGTCGTGCTTGTGCGAGGGGTGGTCGCAGTGCTCGCCATGCTCGTGGTCATGGTGGTGATGATCGTGGTCGTCTTCCTTGAGGAAGTCGGGGTCGATGTCGAGCTTGGCGTTCAGGTTGAAGCCGCGCAGGTCGAAGATGTCCTTGAGCGGCACTTCGCCGAAATGCGCCTTCTGCTGCGGCGCGCGCGGGTTCATGTGCTTCAGGCGGTGGATCAGCGCGTCGGTCTCCTCGGCCGAGACCAGGTCGCTCTTGCTGATGAAGATCTGATCAGCGAAGCCCACCTGGCGGCGCGCTTCCTGGCGGTCGTTGAGCTGCTGCGGCGCGTGCTTGGCATCCACCAGCGTGAGGATCGAGTCGAGCAGGTAGCTCTCGGCGATCTCGTCGTCCATGAAGAAGGTCTGGGCCACGGGGCCGGGGTCGGCCAGGCCGGTGGTCTCGATCACCACGCGGTCGAAGTCGAGCAGGCCCTGGCGCTTCTTGGCGGCCAGCAGCTGCAGCGCCTCGCGCAGGTCTTCGCGGATGGTGCAGCAGACGCAGCCGTTGCTCATCTGCACGATCTGCTCCTTCGACTCCGTCACGAGGATGTCGCTGTCGATGTTCTCCTCGCCGAACTCGTTCTCGATGACCGCGATCTTCTGGCCGTGGGCCTCGGTCAGGATGCGTTTGAGCAGCGTGGTCTTGCCCGAGCCGAGAAAGCCGGTGAGGATGGTCGCGGGAATGAGGGCCATGGGGAAAGTGCTCCGGAAGCGGAAAACGGGAAATGGGGGCCGTGGAAGGCGCGGCCCGGCAGTTTAGCCAATGCCACTGAGTTGCGTTGCCGGCAGGGTCAAGCGCCGTTCAGGCAGGCTTCCTGACCACCACCAGCCCCTTCAGGTATTCGCCTTCCGGGAATTCGATGGTCATCGGATGGTCGGGCGCAGCACCCAGCCGCTCGGCGATGTAGCCGTCCACGCCCGCATCGAGCCCCGCCGAGGCCACGATCTTGTGGAACAGGTCGGCGCTGATGCCGCCCGAGCACGAGAAGGTCAGGAGCACCCCGCCCGGCTCCAAGATCTTCAGCGCCAGCCGGTTGATGTCCTTGTAGGCCCGCGAGGCCCGCTCGGCATGCGCCACGGTGGGCGCGAACTTGGGCGGATCGAGCACGATGGCGTCGAAGGTGCGGCCCTGGTCGATGAACTCGCGCAGCACCGTGTTGACGTTCGCGTCGAGGAACTCGGCCTCGATGCCCTGCCCGCCGGCGGCATCGAAGCCGTTGAGCGCCAGATGCCCCCTCGCCCGCTCCAGCGCCGGCAGCGACGAATCGACCGACACCAGCTGCGCGCCCTCGAGCGCGCCCGCGGCCTTCAGCCCCGCCAGTGCCGCCACGGTGAACCCGCCCGTGTAGCAGAAGCAGTTCAGCACGCGCCTGAAGCGCCGGTGCTGCGCCAGCTCGGCGAAGCGCTGGCGGCTGTCGCGCTGGTCGAGGTAGAAGCCGGTCTTGTGGCCGGTGGCGACGTCCAGCGACAGCTTCCAGCCATGCTCGCGGATGACGATTTCGGTCGGCCCTTCGCCGCGCAGCCAGCCGGTGACCGGCTTCAGGCCCTCGCGCTCGCGGCCGCTCGCGTCGGAGCGCTCGTAGAGCTTCGAAAGACCCGTGGCCTTCAGCAGCGCATCGGCCAGCGCGCCCTTCCAGCGCTCCACGCCGGCCGAGAGGAACTGCGCCACCAGCGTGTCGCCGTAGCGGTCGACGATCAGCCCCGGCAGTCCGTCGGCCTCGCCGTGCACCAGCCGCACGCCGTCGCTCTGCAGGTCGAACAGGCCTCGCGCGGCCACTGCGCGGGCGCACAGCGAGGCGAGGAAGGCCGCATCGATGCGCTGCGTCTCGGTGAAGCTCCAGGCCCGCGCGCGGATCTTGGAAAGAGGGCTGAAGGCGGCCCATGCGAGAAAGGTGCCGTCGTGCGATTCGACGCGCACCGTCTCGCCGGAGTCGGCGCCGCCGCGCGCGATGGCGGATTCGAACACCCAGGGATGGCGGCGCTGCAGCGAGCGCTCCTTGCCGGGCTTGAGGCGAAGGGTTTTCATTGTTTCTTGTCGCTTACTTGTCTTTGTCTTCGCGGGCCTTGGCCCGCGGATGCGCCGCGTCGTAGACCTTGGCCAGGTGCTGGAAGTCCAGCCGCGTGTAGACCTGCGTGGTCGCGATGCTGGCGTGGCCAAGCAGCTCCTGCACCGCGCGCAGGTCGCTGCTGGACTGCAGCACGTGGCTCGCGAAGGAATGGCGCAGCATGTGCGGATGCACCGGCGCCGAGAGGCCGGCCTTGAGGCTGCGCTCGCGCAGCAGCTTCCACACCGCCTGCGACGACATGCGCATGCCCTTGGCGCTGATGAAGAGCGCGGCCGCGGACTGGGGGTCGCGCAGCCGGGCGGTGGTGAGCCCGGGGCAGTCGCCGCGCACCGCGAGCCAGTCGCGCAGCGCTTCGCCCGCCTTGCTGCCGATGGGCACGATGCGGCGCTTGCTGCCCTTGCCGAGCACGCTGGCCTCCATCGCATCGAGATCGACCCAGCCGCGCGCCGTGGCGCTGGCCTGCGCGTCGAGCCCGGTGAGCTCGCTCACGCGCAGGCCGCAGCCGTAGAGCACCTCGACGATGGCGCCGTCGCGCGCCTCGGTCCAGGGGTCGGCCTCGGGGTCGTACAGCTCTGCGAGCCGAACCGCGTCGTCCACGCCCAGCGCCTTGGGCAACGGCCGGCCGGCCTTGGGCGCGTGCACGTCCTGCACCGGGTTGAAGCCGACCAGCCCTTCGTGCCCCAGCCAGCGGTAGAAGCTGCGCCAGCACGACAGCACCAGCGCGATGCCGCGCGGCTCGCGCCCTGCGCCGTGCAGCTGCGCCATCCAGCGGCGGATGTGGGCGGTCTGCACGCGGTCCAGCGGCAGCTTCGCCTCGGCGGCGTGCTCGCGCAGGGACTGCAGGTGGAAGGCATAGAGCTCCACCGTGCGCGCCGCGAGCCGACGCTCGACGCGCACGTGCTCCAGGTATTTCTCGATCCAGTCCATTTGCTCAGCGCAGGGCCAGGCTCAGGAATGCCGCGGAACCGGCTTTGCCGGGCCGCAGGTGTCGCGCCCGGCGAGGGGTTAGGCGGAGCGACACGAAGTGCGCGAAGCCTGGGGGCGCACTAGAAGAGGTAGCCATGGGCCGCATTGTTGATGATGGCCGCCGGCTCGCGCAACGCACCCTTGGAGAAGGGCCCGAGCGCCTGCCAGCAGGACGTGGGCGCTGCCGCGTACTGCACGTCGAAGCTCTTGTCGAAGCCGCTCATCTTCACGAGACGCTCGACGCGCCACAGATGGAAGGGCTCCGACACGATGACCACGCGGCGTACCCCCGCGGCCAGCAGCAGCGGGCGCGACAACGACAGGTTCAGCCTCGTGGACGTCGATGCGGGCTCCAGCACCATCGGCCCGGTGAAGCCCGAGGCGATGGCGTGCTCGCCCATCGTGATGGCCTCGATGCGGCTGTCCTCGGAATCCACGCCGCCCGAGAAGGCCAGCTGCCTCACGAGCCCGGCCTTCGCCAGCGCCAGGGCCGTATCGACACGACCGGTCAGGCACGGGTGCGGCTTGCCGTCGAGGTACGCGCGGCTGCCGAGCACCAGCGCCGCGTCGGCCTGGCGCCGGGGCGGATTCGCGAGCAGGTCTTCGGAATGCCGCCAGTTGAACGCCCCGATGGCCGCATACACCAGCAGCACGCCCGCCAGCCCGCAGGCCAGCACGACCTGCCAGGGCCAACGCAGCCAGCGCGGGCGTTTCAAGGACGCAGCCGCGAAAGCGCGCCCGAGGCCAGCTCGGCGATGCGCTCGAGGAAGTCGGTGCCCATCTCGGAGTTGAAGCGCTGGGCGTCGGGCGAGGCCAGCACCAGCAGCCCGAAGGCCGGCGCCTCGGGGCCGGGGCGCAGCGGAATCAGCGCGATCGACATCGCGGACTGCGGCTCCGGCAGCCAGCTGGAGGCCTCGAAGCCCGAGTTCAGCCCGCAGTACGGCGAGGTCAGCGAGGTGGCCAGCGCCTTCACGTCGTCGCTCACCCACTGGGCGTAGGCCTCGTTGAGGTACTCGCCGCTGCAGTCCCATACCTTGATGGCCGTCTGCGGCACCAGGAAGAGCGACTGCAGGTCGACCGCGATGCGGTACGGCAGGCTGCGCGGGTCGCGCGTGGTCAGCAGGCCCGTGGTCCAGCGCTGCAGGCGGTCGGCGATGACGACGTTCTCGGTGCCGTGGCGCATCATGTCCATCAGGCGATGCTCCAGCGCCTTGATCTTCTCGCGCAGCATCTCGGCCTGGCGCTCCTGCAGGCTCACGGCGCGGTTGCCGTGCGGGCTGGTGAGCTGCACCTGCGCCAGCAGCTGCGCATGGCGCTCGAAGAAGTCGGGCGTGTTCGCCAGGTAGTTGGCGATGTCGTCTTCGGTGATCGGATTCATGGCGTTGGCGTCGTTGTTGTTGCTCGTGAATTGGGTCATGGCAGCTCCGGCACCTCGATGTCTCCCTCGAAGACCGTGACGGCCGGCCCGGTCATCAGCACCGGCTGGCCCTCCCCCTGCCACTCGATCGTCAGCACGCCGCCGTGCGTCTGCACGTCCACGCGGCGCTCCAGCAGCCCCAGGCGGATGCCCGCAACCACCGCCGCGCAGGCGCCGGTGCCGCAGGCCAGCGTTTCGCCGGCGCCGCGCTCGAACACCCGCAGCCGGATGTTGGAACGATCGACCACCTGCATGAACCCGGCGTTCACCCGCTGCGGAAAGCGCGGGTGGTGCTCGATCCGCGGGCCCTGCTCGGCCACGGGCGCGGTGTCGACGTCGTCCACCACCTGCACCGCATGCGGGTTGCCCATCGAGAGCACAGCTACGGAAACGATAGCGCTGCCGGCGTGGGTGCCGAGGGCCAGGTGCCACTTGTGCCACCCGCCCTCGGGCTGGGGGTCGAGCCCGGCGGGGTCGAAGGGCACGCGGGCGGGTTCGAAGATGGGAGCGCCCATGTCGACAGTGACGCGGCCGTCGGCGCCCATGCGGGGCTCGATCACGCCGGAGAGCGTCTGCACGCGCACCTGCTTCTTCCCGGTCAGCTGGTGTTCGCTGACATAGCGCATGAAGCAGCGCGCGCCGTTGCCGCACTGCTCCACCTCGCCGCCGTCGGAGTTGTGGATCACGTACTGGAAGTCGATGCCTTCGCCCGGCGAGGGCCGCACCGTGAGGATCTGGTCGGCGCCGACGCCGAAGTGGCGGTCGGCCAGAAAGCGGTATTGCGCGGCGCTGAGGCCCAGCGTGCCGCGTGTTTCGTCCAGCACGACGAAATCGTTGCCGGCTCCCTGCATCTTGGTAAAGCGGATTCGCATCCCGGGATTATCGCCACGGGCATCGCCCCTGGCGACCGCAGGCCCAAGCCGTCCACTGCAGGGCCCGGAGGTGCCCCCGGCCTGGATGACCAGGCGCCGGCCGTCTCAGAGACCGAGCAGCGTGCGACCCTCGTCGGCCAGCAGGTCGTGGGTTTCGGGATGCGTGCGCATGTAGGCGGCGAACACCGGGCACTTCGGAACGACGCGCAGACCGCGCTCGCGCGCGGAGGCCAGCCCCGCCAGCACCAGTTGCCTGGCGACGCCCTGGCCCTGCAGCGCCTCGGGCACCAGGGTGTGGACGAACGTGATGACGTCGCCCTCGAGGGTGTAGATCGCGACCGCGCGTTCGCCTTGCGACGCGAACTCGAAACGGTGCTTCGACGGATTGTCCTGAACGACGGGGGAAGAAGGCGTGGTCATGAAGAGGGTCTCGGTTGGGAAGGGAGGCGTCCGTGGGCGCACGCGCCGCGGACGCCCCGGGTATCGGGCGAACGATCAGGCCGGGATGAACGCCGCCAGATCGGCGTTGACCTGATCGCCCGCGTCAAAGCGCCAGGAAGTGATGCACCTGCGGCTTCTCGGGCCCGATGTGGAATCGCAGCGCCTCGCTCTGCAGGTCCGCGTCGGCGTGCGACACGCGGTGGTGCTGGCGCAAATGCTCGGCCCACGATTCGACCAGGAACCACTCCATCACGCGCTCCGGGTCGGCCGTGTGCTCGTGCACGCCCCAGGCGTAGGCACCGTCGCGGCGGCGCTCCATCGACAGGCGCTTCATCGCCTGCAGGAAGGCCTCGCGGTCGTCCTTGCGGATGCGGTACTCGACCTGGATCATCACCGGCCCGCGGTCGTGCGCCACCGGCTCGGCCAGGAGCGGCTCGGGCCAGTGGTGCGAGGCCTGCAGGTCGGCCTCGCCCGCCGGCAGCCGCACGCGGTGGAAGACGAGGCCCGCCACCACCAGCCCGATGGCGCCGGCCACCAGCGTCATCGGCACGCCGATCTGCTGCGCCACCAGGCCCCAGCCCAGGCTGCCGGCGGCCATCGCGCCGTTGAACACCGTCAGGTACACCGCCAGGCCGCGACCGCGCACCCAGTTCGGCAGGATCGACTGGGCCACGCTGTTGAGCGTGGTCAGCGCCACGATCCAGCCCAGGCCCAGCACCAGCAGCAGCACGACAGCCAGCCACTTCGGCGGCGCGAAGACCAGGCTGCCCATCACGGCCGCCGTGAGCAGCGCGGCCAGCAGCAGCATGCCGTCGGCATCGAGCCGGGCACGCAGCCGCGGCATCACCAATGCACCGCCGATGGCGCCCGCACCCACCGCACCGAGCAGCACGCCGTAGAAGCCGGCCGAGCCGCCGAGCATCTGGCGCGCCACCAGCGGCAGCAGCGCCCACACCGAACTGGCGAACTGGAAGAACACCGCCGCGCGCAGCAGCACCACGTGCAGCTCCTTGCTGGCGCGGGTGTAGCGCAGGCCGGCACGGAAGGCACCCAGGAAGTTCTCCGACAGCGCGGTGTCTTCGGCCGGCGGACGCTTCCACCACAGCAGCGCCGCGATCACGAACACGTAGCTCAGCACGTCGACGCCATAGGTCGCCGCCGCGCCGAAGCTCGCGAGGATCAGCCCGCCCGCGGCCGGCCCGATGGAGCGCGCGATGTTGATGCCCAGTGAATTGAGCGCCACGGCGCCCTTCAGGTCGGACCTTGGCACCAGCTCGGGCACGATCGACTGCCAGGTCGGCCCCATCAGCGCCGCGCCGATGCCGCCCACGAAGGTCAGCGCGATCAGGTATTGCACCGTGAGCGCGCCGGTGTGCGAGAGCACCAGCAGCGTGCCGCTGACCGCCGCGAGCACAAGCTGCACGAAGATCAGGAAGCGCCTGCGGTCGAGGATGTCCGACAGCACGCCGGCCGGAATGGCCAGCAGGAAGATCGGCAGCGTGGCCGCCGTCTGGATCAGCGCCACCGCCGTCGGGCTGGCCGACAGGTCGGTCACCAGCCAGGAGCTGGCCACGTCGCGCATGAAGCTGCCGATGTTGCCCAGCACCGTGGCTGCCCACAGCACCGCGAAGACCGGCTGGCGCAGCGGCGCGAAGGCGCCGGGCTGGTTCGGCAGAGGTGACGGATGCGGCGGCGTGGCCGCGCCATGCGAGGTGTCAGACATGTGCACGCTCCTTCAGGTCGAGCCAGGCGACGAGCAGGAAGCCGCCGACAAGGCCCAGGTGCTCGAAGAAGGAGTTCGCCGCCATGAAGCGCTCCTGCCCCACGGGCATCTGCCAGAAGCGCAGCGCCACGAAGGTCGCCATCAGCGTGAAGCCGGCCAGGGCCAGCGCACCGAGCCAGCGCAGCCGACCCGTGAGGATCATCGCGGCGGCGCCTAGCTCCAGCACGATCACGGCGATCGCCATCGGGCCTGCAGGCGACAGGCCGAAGTGGTCCATCTCGGCGATGGCCGCCGGGAAGTCGAAGGCCTTCTGCAGGCCGCCCTGCAGGTAGGCCGCGCACAGCAGCAGCAAGGCGACCCAGCGCAGCACGGGGGAAGTGGTCCAGCGCATGGTCATCCTCACACCGCCCAGCAGGCGCAGCCGAGGGCGCCCCAGAAGCTCTTCAGGTCGCCCACGGGCAGCTTGCTGCTCCAGGCCGTGGCGTGGCTGTGGCCGTGCACATTGCAGTTGTTGGCGCAGCCGCAGGACATGGCTGCATTGCGCATGACCTTCTGCAGCGGCGCCCCCTCCTTCTTGTCGGCCCAGCCGGCATAGCCCCCGAAGGTGCGCGCGGGCGACCAGTCGGGCATGGCCGGGGGCACCGAGCCCTCGTCGTGCGAGGCGAAGGGGCCGGCGCCGTAGACCACCTTGCCGCCCACCATCGTCAGCAGCGCGGTGGTGTCGGCGATGTCCGATTCGGGGCAGGCGAAGAAGTCGCGGTCGGGCACCACGAGGTCGGCGAGCTGGCCGGCCTGGATGCGGCCCTTCTTGCCCTCCTCGTTCGAGAACCAGGTGACGTTCTCGGTCCACATGCGCAGCGCCTGTTCGCGGTCGAGCAGGTTGCGCTGCGGCGTGATCTGCAGGCCGCCCACGGTCTTGCCCGTGACCAGCCACGACAGCGACACCCACGGGTTGTACGAGGCCACGCGGGTCGCGTCGGTGCCGGCCGAGACCTTCAGGCCGCGCTCCAGCATGCGCTTGACCGGCGGGGTGGCCTCTGCAGCGGCGGCGCCGTAGCGCTCCACGAAGTATTCGCCCTGGTAGGCCATGCGGTGCTGCACGGCCACGCCGCCGCCGAGCGCGGCGATGCGGTCCATCGACTTCTCGGAGATGGTCTCGGCATGGTCGAAGAACCAGTTCAGGCCGGCCAGCGGCGTATCTTTGTTGACCTTCTCGAACACGTCGAGCGAACGGCTGATGGTCTCGTCATAGGTGGCGTGCATGCGCCAGGGCCAGCGGTTCTGCGCCAGGATGCGCACCACGCCTTCGAGGTCGCCTTCCATCTCGGGCGCCATCTCGGGGCGCGGCTGGCGGAAGTCCTCGAAGTCGGCAGCCGAGAACACCAGCATCTCGCCGGCGCCGTTGTGGCGGAAGTAGTCGTCGCCCTGCTTGTACTTGGAGTTGGCGGTCCAGTTCAGGAAGTCTTCCTTCTCCTGCTTGGGCTTCTGCGTGAACAGGTTGTAGGCCAGGCGGATGGTGAGCTGGCCGTCGTCGGCAAGCTTGCGGATCACTTCGTAGTCGTCGGGATAGTTCTGGTTGCCGCCGCCCGCGTCGATGGCGCCGGTCACGCCCAGGCGGTTGAGCTCGCGCATGAAGTGGCGCGTGGAGTTGAGCTGGTAGTCGAAGGGCAGCTTCGGGCCCTTGGCCAGCGTGGCGTAGAGGATGGCCGCGTTGGGCTTGGCCAGCAGCAGGCCGGTGGGGTTGCCGGCGCTGTCGCGCACGATCTCGCCACCGGGCGGCGCGGGCGTGTCCTTGGTGTAGCCCACTGCGCGCAGCGCGGCGCCGTTGAGCAGCGCGCGGTCGTACAGGTGCAGGATGAAGACCGGCGTGTCGGGCGCGACGGCGTTCAGTTCCTCGATGGTCGGCAGGCGCTTTTCCACGAACTGGTGCTCGGTGAAGCCGCCCACCACGCGCACCCACTGCGGCGCGGGTGTGATCGCCACCTGGCGCTTGAGCATGTTCATGGCGTCGGCCAGGCTCCTCACGCCGTCCCAGCGCAACTCCATGTTGAAGTTCAGGCCGCCGCGGATGATGTGCAGGTGGTTGTCGATGAGCCCCGGCAGCACGCGCTTGCCCTGCAGGTCGATCACGCGGGTGGCGCCGCCGGCCAGCGGCAGCACGTCTTCGGCGCGGCCCACGCGGGTGAAGCGGCCGTCCTTGATGGCCACGGCGTCGGCCACCGGGTTGGCGCGGTCCAGGGTGGTGAAACGGCCGTTGTGCAGGATCAGGTCGGGGGTTTCGGTGTTGGTCATGTTGCTGGAAAGAGAGGCGACCGCGAGGCCGGGGGCTGCGAGGGTGGCGCCGAGCGCTCCGAGGGAGCCAAGGAGGCGGCGGCGGCTGGGGTCTGAGGACTGGTTCATGCGTCGTGCCTTTCGGAGGACGGGGCCTGCGCCTTGTTGGCCGCGGTGGATTCAGGCTGCGCGCACTGGGGCAGCTCGCCGAACACGTGCGGCTTGACCTGGTGGTGCAGCCACGAGGTGGCCACCGCTTCGGGCTTGATCACGCTCTTGATGAGCGGCGGGATCTGCTCGCCGAGCAGGATCCCCAGAAGTCCCACCAGGGCGATGACCGGCGGCGCCGGCGAGCGCACCTGGAAGAGTGCGTAGATCACGCCGACCAGGAGGCCGAGCGCAAGCGAGAGGACATAGGGCTTCATGGTCAGCTTGTCTTTGAGGAAAGTTGTCGAGAGCACGGCGCGAGGCGCGAAGAAACCGTAGCGAGCGCTCCGAGGTCGCGCCGAGGACCGCAGGTGCGAGATAGGGGCGCGCAGTAGGTTTGTTCGTGCCTCGATCAACCTTCGTGGGCGCCGAACATGGTCTTGGCGTAGGTCACGCCCAGGCCGTAGGCGCCGCCGACCTTCTTCGCGATGCCGGTGGTGAGCTCGTAGGTCTCGCCGCGGGCCCAGTCGCGCTGGAGCTCGAGCAGGTATTGCAGCGAGGTCATCGGCTGCGCGCCGGCCTGCACCATGCGCTCCATCGCGCGGTTGTGCGCCTCGGTCGAGACGTCGCCGCAGGCGTCGGCGATCACGTACACCTCGAAACCCTGGTCCAGCGCCGACAGCGCCGGGCCCACGATGCACACGCTGGTCCACAGGCCCGCCAGCACGATGCGCGGCTTGCCGATCTGGTTCACGCGCTCGATCACGGCAGCGTCTTCCCAGGTGTTCATCGAGGTGCGGTCCAGCATCTTCTCGCCCGGGAAGGCGTCGGTGATCTCGCTGAACATCGGGCCAGAGAAGCTCTTCTCGGCCACCGTCGTGAGGATGGTCGACACGCCGAAGCCGGCCGCCGCCTGCGCCACCAGCGCGGCGTTGTTGCGCAGGTTCACGGCATCGATCGAGTGCGTGGCGAAGGCCATCTGCGACTGGAAGTCGATCATCACCAGCGTGTGATCGGTGGGCTTGAGCAGCTTGGAACCGGCGGTGGGGGTGGCTTTGAGGGACATGTGAAAAACTCCTGCGGGTTGGTTGAATGTTCGATCTGATTCACAATCGCTTCCGGAGAGGAATCTCCTTGGCATGGAACGAATCATCGGGGGCCTCGAGGCAGTCATCGACGAAACTTTTCATCCTCAATGATCGAATTTTTTGAACGTTGATTTCCAGCCCTCTTTCGGTCCACCTCCATCCCCTCCCAACCCCTCGGGCCACCGCATGCTCAAACTCAGCCTGGAAGCCATCGAGATCGTCGACGCCATCGCGCGCCACGGCTCCTTCGCCGCAGCCGCCTCGCATCTCAACAAGGTGCCCTCGACCATCTCCTATGCCGTCGGCAAGCTGGAGGAGCAGCTCGGCATGCTGCTTTTCGATCGCAACGGCCCGCGCGTGAGCCTCACCGCGGCCGGGGAAGAAATGCTCAAGGAGGGCCGCTGGCTGCTCGGCGCCGCGAGCGACCTCGAATCGCGCATGCGCCAGATCGCGACCGGCTACGAGTCGGAGATCCGGCTGGTGCACGACTCGCTCATTCCCACCCAGGCCCTCATCGGCGACATCCGCGCCTTCGAGGACCTGCGCTGCGGCACGCGGCTGCGCATCGGCTGCGAGGCGCTCACCGGCAGCTGGGAGGCGCTGCGCGAGGGGCGCGCCGACATCGTCATCGCCGCGGGCGACGGCCCCGCCGGCGGCGGCTACCAGGCCGTGACCGTGGGCAGCCTCGACTTCGCCTTCTGCGTGGCGCCCACGCACCCGCTCACGCGCCTGGGCCGCCCGCTGCAGCGCGGCGACCTGATCGAATGCAACGCCATCGTGGTGGGCGACAGCGCCCGCACGCTCTCGGAACGCACCGTCGGCCTGATGGCCGGCCAGCCGCGCATCACCGTGCCGTCGATGCCCGCGAAGATCGCCTGCCAGGTGGCCGGCCTGGGCCACGGCTTCCTGCCGCGCGCCTGCATCACGCAAGAGCTGAAGCGCGGCACGCTGGTCGAGCTGGCCACCGAGGAACCGCGCCCGCCCGAAGCCTTCTGGCTCGCCTGGAAGACCGGCGCGCAGGGGCAGGCGCTGCGCTGGTGGCGCGAGCGGATGAATCGCAAGCTGATACCGGCGCTGCTGCCGCGGTCGAGCTGAGCCCCGACCGCCCCACAGAATCTCAAGCAGCAAAAGACACGCCCGCATGACCCACTGGAAAGCGCTGGAGCCTCTGATCGTCGAAGACGCCACCCGCGCGCTGCGCGCACTGCTCGACGAGAACCCGGGCGAGCAGTTCTACGCCGCCGCCTTCCACGGCATGTACCGCGAGCTCGACGGGCCGATCTACCTGCCCTCGCTCTGCGCGAACAGCGTGGGCGCCCGCGAAGGCGACGAGCCTTCGGGCGACTTCTGGTCAGCGGAATGGAACCCGGCCGACTGGCGTTGGGACGAGATCCAGTTCTCCAGCGCGGCCCTGGACGCGGCGGCAGACGCCGCATGCGAGATCACCCGCAACGACACCCGCGAAGGGTGGCTTCTCGCACAGCAGGAATGCATCGACATGCTCGTCTCGGCCGCACGAAAGGTCCGGGCCGCGCTGGGCGACGCGCCCCAGCTCACGCCGGACTTCGTGCTCTTCCTGCACGACGAGGAGAACAGCCTCGAACTGGCTTGCCGCTGCATCGGCGATGCCGCATTCCACTCGCTCTTTCCCAAGGAAGCGCTGGCGCAGCGGGAGCGCATGCGCGTCGCGGCCCTGCCCGCCGAAGAGCGGATGAGTTGGCTGGTCGGACGCCTCGGCCGCTTCGACGGCCAGCCGGTCGATGCCGAGGAGGCGGAGAAATGGCTGATCGACATCGGCGCACCCGCGGTGCCGGCACTGATCGAGCAGCTGGCCCGACCGCGAGGAAGGTTCGGCTGCGAAGCCGCCAGGATGCTCGGGCGCATCGGGCTTGCGACGCCCGAGGTGCTGGCCGCGCTGCGCAGCAAGCTGCTTGCGCCGGCAGACAAACCCACGCATGCCTGGTGCGCAGCGACCCTGGCCTACCTCGACGACAGCGGATGGCTTTTCGAACGGCTCGCCGAGTGGCGCGGCGAGCCCGACCGAGCAGCGGTCGCCATCCGCGGGCTGTGCGCTCCGTACTCGTCCTTTCGCGACCCGACCCCCGTGACGCTCGACTATCGACCGCTGGAAACCCTGCTCTCGGGCCCCGCCACCGAAGTCGCCGTCGTGCATGAAAAGCTCAGGCCCGGCAGCGGCTACTGCACATTGCGCGCTGCAGAAATCGACGAGGCACTGCGCGGCCTGGCGTCGCCGCACGCCTTGATTCGCCGGCATGCGGCCAGCCTGCTGGAGGAAAGAGGGCTCGGTGCCGAAGCCGGCGAGCGCATCCTGCCGGCGCTGGCCGATCGCCTTGCGCATGACGAGAACGCTGACGTGCGCTGGCAAGCCGTTCGCGGGCTCATGGCCTGGAAACGCGCGGCGCTGCCATGGCAGGCCGCTGTGCGGCACGCCGCACGGCACGATGCAGAAGAGCGCGTGCGTGAAGCCGCCCGCCAATGCCTCGGCGAGCAGGGCAGCGCCTGAGGGCAGGTACGCTCAGCCCGCTGCGCGCAGCTTGTCCAGCGCCCGGTCGAGGAACGCGAGCCGGTCCTGGCCCCAGAAACGCTCGCCGTTCAGGATGAAGGTCGGCGCGCCGAACACGCCTGCTTCGACAGCCTCGGCGCTGTTGGCGCGGTACATCGCCAGCACTTCGGCCGACTGCTCCATCGCCTGCAGCGAGGCGCCGTCGTAGCCGTTCTCGTCGGCCACGGAGATGCGCACTTCGGCTTTCGACGTGTCGCGCTCCTCGGCCCACAGGGCGCGCAGCAGCGCGTGCGACAGCGGCTGGGCGTCGAGGCCCTGCAGCTGGGCGGCGATCACCATCCAGCCGGGGTACTTGTTCCAGTTCGGGTCGGTGGGCGCGCCCTTGGGGTAGTGCGCGGGCTCCAGGTTGAGCGGCATGCCGAGGTAGTCGCTCCAGCGCGCGAGTTCGAGCGCGTGGTACGTGCGGCGCGGCTCGGGGCGCGTCTTCAGCGGGATGCCGCCGGTCTGCGGCACCACGGCCTGGAAGTCGTAGGGCTTGAGCGTGAGCCGCACATGGTGGCGGCGCACGATGTCCTGGAGTTGCGGGCCGCCGAGGTAGGCCCAGGGGGAGGAGAGGCTGTAGTAGCAGTCGAGCGCGATCATGTTTCGATTATCTTCAGCGCATGCCCGCCCTCGCCGCGCCTCTCACCCTTCTCCCCTCGGGGTCAGCCGCGCGGGACACGACGGCGCGATGAAGTTCCCGGCCTTTCTTTTCTCGCTGTTCCTCTCCCGGCTCGCCGACCAGATCCTGCTGTTCCTGGTGCCGCTGGTGGTGTTCCAGGTGACGCAGGACGTGGCGTGGTCCGGCTACGCCTTCGCGGCCGAGACGCTGCCACGCTTCCTGTCGTTTCCCGTCTGCGGCGCGCTGTGCGACCGCGTGTCGCCGCTGAAGCTGCTGCGCGGCAGCCAGATTCTTCGCGCACTGGTCTGCGTGCTCGGCGTGCTGGCCAACGAGGCGATGGGCGGCATCGGCTGGCTGGTCGGCCTCTCGGCGGTGTGCGGCGTGCTCACCACCCAGGGGGTGATGGCCCGCGAAGTGATGCTGCCGCAGATCGCCACGCAGCACGGCTTCGACAAGGTGCTGGCCTATGCGCAGACCGCCGAGCAGACCGGCACCGTGCTCGGCCCGCTGGTGGCCGCCGCCCTGTTCGCGCTGTGGCCGTGGCAGGCGGTGGTCGGCGCGGCGGCCGGCTTCTTCCTGCTGGCTGACGTCGCCACCTCGTACTGGCGCCGCGGCAACCCTGTGCAGCTGCACCAGCCGCAGGGCGCGCCGGGCCACTTCCTGCAGCCCATCGTGACGGCCCTCGGCCATGTGCTGCGCCTGCCGGGGCTGCTGCGCCTGACCATGCTCACCTCCGGCGTCAACCTGATGCTCGGCACCACCCTGGCATCCGCCGCCGCAATGGTCACCGGCCTGCACCAGCGCTCGGCCACCTACTACGCGGGGCTGCAGACACTCGGGGCCGTCGCCACCATCGCGATCCTGCTGGCGATCATCCGGGGGTCGATCCCGCTCAAGCGTATGGGCGTCACCGCCTACGCACTGATACTGGCCGGCGGCCTGCTCACCGCCGCGAGCACCAGCCACTGGGGTTATGCGGCCGGCTTCCTGCTGGTCATCGGCTTCGACAAGATGTTCAGCATCTACATCCGCATCCACCGCCAGCGGATCATTCCGGCGCAGGACTACGGCAAGACCACCGGCGTGATCGTGCTGCTGAACAACCTGACGCAACCGCTGGCCGGGCTGATCGTCGGCGCGTTCGCGGATGCGACGCAGACGCGCGGGGTGATCTTTGCGGTGTGCTTGCTGGTGGGGGCGATCGGTGTTGCTTCGGCTGTGGCCAGCAGAAAAGCCCCCGCTACATCACCTTGACCGCACGCCCGATGAACTGGATCGGCCCGGTCGGCCGGTCTATCGGCGAGCCGTTCTCCGGCTCCAGCGTGAGCTCGAACAGCTGGTTCGGCTCCAGCGGAGGCAGCTTGTCGATGGGAATGCGCAGCGCCTGCCCCTGCTTGACCAGGCCCAACGACACGGGCCCGCGCCACTGGTCGGCCTTGGTCCAGAACTGCAGCGTCTTCTGCGGCGGCACTTCGAAGGTGCCCAGCGGCACCAGGCTCAGCTGACGCGACGAGGAGGTCTGGATCACCCAGCCCGGCGACTTGTCCTGCGGCGCGACCAGCACCACCATGTACTGCGGCGTCGGCAGCGGACGCGTGACGAGCACGGCCACCATCAACGCGGCCGCGGCGAACCCGCCAGCAGCCAAGCCGCGCCACAACCTCAGGTCGTTCCACCAGCCCGAGAGGATCGATGGACGCGCGGGCGCGACCTTCTTCCTCTCCGGCTCCGCCGCGCTGCCAAGACTGCGTTCGATGCGCGGCCAGAGCGCCGGCGACGGCTCCTCCGGCAACGCGAGCACCGTGAGCGGCAGCAGCCGCGCTTCCCATGCCTGCACGGCATCGCGCAAGGCCGGTTCATCTTGCATGCGGGCCTCGACCGCCGCGCGCGCGCCGGCTGACAGCGTGCCGAGCACGTACTCGCCCGCCAGCGCATCGATGTCTTCGTCGCCGGCTGTTGTAGTCGTCGGGTTGCCGTTCATGCCATGCACTCCCGCAGCGCGCGCATGCCGCGCAGGATCCAGGCCTTCACCGTGCCCAGCGGCGTCTGCAGCCGCTCGGCGATCTCGCCATGCGAGCAGCCTTCGACATACGCGAAGAGGATGCAGTCGCGCCGCGCCGGCTCCAGCCCGTTCAGGCAGTTCTCGAGCCTGCCCAGGTCGGCGCGCAATTCGAACTGGTCGCCGGCCGCGGCGTATGCCGCGAGCGCGGCCTGGTCGTCGATGGCCTCTGCCGCGTCTTCGCTCACGTCCACCTGGCGTGCGCCGCTGCGCACCATGTTCAATGCGGCGTTGCGCACCACGCTGTAGATCCAGCCCCGGCCCTCGCCGCGCGCCGGGTTGAAGGTTTCCGCGCGCTGCCAGATGCTGATGAAGGCGTCGTGCAGCACGTCTTCGGCCTGCTGGCGCTGGCGCACGATGCGCAACGCCACACCCAGCAGGTACCGGCTTTCGCGCTGGTAGAGCTGCTGCAGGGCCTGACGGTCGCCGCGTGCGCAGGCCATGAGGGCGGCGTCGTAGTCAAAGGGCGGTGTGGGTGGCGGGTTCTGCACGGCCCGATGGTAGTGGAGCCCGCGGCCCCGCCGCCGAATCGCCCCCCGGTCAGGACGCCTTCCAGAAGATGTAGTCGGCCTGGTACTGCACGATCTGCTTCTGGCCCTTGTTGGCCGGCGTGCAGGCCACCGTCGTGGGAGCCACGCCGCCTTGCAGCGCCACGCGCTGGATGTAGGTGACGCCCGTCATCGCGCCGCTGCCCGTGGCAGGGTTGGCCTTCACCAGCTGGTACGGCAGGCTGGTCGGGCCCGAGGGCGCTACCGCCAGCTGCGTGGCCGTGAGCTTCGAACCGTCGTTCGATTCCCAGGTGGCCGGCGGGCCGTAGTACTTGCCGACCTGCTTGCCGCTGCGGTCCAGCAGCTTGGCGTCGGGGCCGACGAAAACCCACTCGGTCTGGCCCGGGGCATTGGCCTTGTCGCGGCATTCATAGGTGATGTCGCCCTTGCCCACCGTTTCCATCGCGACCTTGTTGCCGGCCGGCACCTGGATGGTGGGGGGCAGGCTGGACTGGTTGAAGGCGGGAGTCATCGACATCGAGCCGCAGGCGGTGAGCACCGCAGCAGCGGCACTGACGGCGCCGAGAACGGCGAGCGAACGGGCGGGACGGGAGGTGTGCATGGAATTTCTCCTGGGTTGTAGAAGGTCAGCAGCTCCTCGCTGCTGAGGGGTCTACACGCCAGTGGCGGATTTGGATGCAGGGGGTGGAAGATTTTTTTGATGGGGCAGCGAGCCCGGGATCGCATGCGCGCCGCATCGTGAAATACGAACGGTCGATTGACGATAGGCAACAGTCGTTTCAATCGTGGCCGGGTACACCTGCTGCGTCATCCACTCAGAGATTTGAAGTGAACTGGAAGATCTGGATCGCCACCATCTCGGCGGTAGCGCCCTCGTATGCCGGCTCTCAGGTCAAGGTCAGAGGGGTGTCGAATCTTCGCTGACCGGACCGCCGGAACGAAGTTGCGTCGAAACAGCTGTTCATGCGGCAGCTCAGCCAGAACGATGGTCAATCAAAGGGAGAAAAATGTCATCGAACACGAACTCGGTCGCGCACGCGCAGCATTCGGAGCCCAACGTCACACTCTATGGGCGCATTGCCGCAAAGCCTGTTGGATATGTCAGTTGGCCTGAACCCGACCTGCATTTCTCCATCATCATCGACGATGCGTATAGTGGCATCACCGTGATTGATGGTCAGCCCTCCCTGCTTGAGGCCGGGGTGCGCAGCCTAGGGCTGATCCGCACGAACCGCTACACAAATTCACTCCCCGGAGGAGCGGTCTTCAAGATGCCATTGAATCCTCCACAGGGCATGAGCCGGCAGGAGTTTGCCCGCCAGTTGATCGTCAACTCCCAGAAGTTCGCGAGCTACGTGTCTCCGTACTCCATTCCGAAGAACGTTCGAGGCTCCATCATGCGTCCCGGCGAATACAACAGCAGTTCCTATGTTGCAGGCCTGCTGCGGAGCGTGATGGGTCATGTGCCTATCGTCTCAGCGCCTGGATATCAGACCCCAGGCTGGGAGAACCCCCTGCCTGGTCACTACTACAAGGGCGAGGCGATCCGATGAGCAAACGCTTGTGGCTACCGCTGAACATGCTGGCGTGGACCTTGGCGATACCCCTGCTCAGCATCAGCCTGCGCTACCTGGACGAGCAACGCATCCTCGCGATGTCCGAGTCGGTGGTGGCGATGGAGGTTTCTGCACTGCTGCTATGGGCCGTCTTCATCTATGTGAAGTTCGTTCCAGCTGCGTCCGGGCTCTCCCTCCGGATCGGGTACTTCGTGGCTTTCTCCGCCATGATGACTCTGCTGGGTGCCGCAGGCCTTTGGCTGAGTTTCTTGACCATCGTCGCCGTCTACGGACTGTGACAGCGATCGGACGCACCGACTCCCGACTTCGGCAACCCGTCGCATCGCCCCCGCTGCGGCGCCAAGCGACCCGCTATCGCCGACCTGCCCTCACCCCCTGCGCCACCAACGTCAACACGGCAAACCCAAGAATCACCCACACTCCCGAATGGAGCATCCCCAGTTCCGTTCCGGGCGCAATCGCCGCAGTCAGCACCGCCAACCCGCAAGCACCGCCCACCTGCAGCGAACTGTTCAGCAACCCGGCCGCCAGCCCCTGCTCGTCGTCGGCCACGCCGTTCGTCCCCGCCACCATCAGCGCCGAGATGCTCAGCGCAAACCCGAGACCCCACAGCACCGAAGCCGGCAGCAGCACGCCCCACAGGTCGGGCTCAGGTCCGATTCGCAGCATCAGCAGGTAGCACGGCACGAAGGCCAGCAGGCCGACCATCAGCACGCGCGTCACGCCGAAGCGGCTGATGAGCGCGCCGATCTTCGGCCCGATCACCACCACCATCAGCCCCGCCGGCAGCAGCACCAGCGCCATCTGCCACGGCTTCCAGCCCTGGATGTTCTGCAGGTACAGAGCGATCAAGAATTGGAAGCCCATGGCACCGCCATACAGCAGCGCGGCGCTGATGTTGGCGGCCACCAGGCCGCGATTGCGGAAGATGCCCAGCCGCACCAGCGGCTCCTTCACCGTGCGCTCGATGGCGACGAAAGCCATCAGCAGCGCCGCAGCCACCGCGAAGCCGATGACGGTTCGCGGCGACGACCACCCCGCCTCCTCCACCGACACCACCGTGAACACCATCAGCAGCATGCCCGCCACCAGCGTGACGGCGCCGGCGATGTCGAGCCGCTGCCGCTGCTGTCCTTTTGCGCGCGGCGCATCGGGCGGCAGGTAGCGCAGCGCGGCCAGCAACAGCAGCACCGCGACCGGAATCGGCAGCACGAAGATGTAGCGCCAGTTCAGTGCCGCCAGCAGCCCGCCGATGAGCAGGCCCGACGAGTACCCCGAGGCCTCGAAGAGGTTGAAGATGCCGAAGGCCTTGTTGCGCGCTGGACCTTCGGCAAAGGTGGTGGTCAGCAGCGACATCGCAGCCGGCCCGGTGAAACCCGCCGCCATGCCCTTGACGAAGCGCGAGACGATCAGCAGCCCCGCGTCGGTGGCGAAGGCGCCGCCCACCGACACCAGCGCGAACACCGCCAGCCCCGCCACCAGCACGCGCCTGCGGCCGAACAGGTCGGCACAGCGCCCGCCCAGCAGCAGAAAGCCGCCGAAGGCCAGGATGTACGCACTGACCAGCCACTGCGCCGTGGCCGCGCCGATGCCGAAGGCCTGCTGGATCTCGGGGATTGCCACCGCGATCATCGAGATGTCGAGCCCGTCCAGCAGAATCACGCCGCTGAAAATGAGCAGCGCGATCCACATGCGCGCGGGCCAATGCAGGGGATCGTGGTTGTTGCTGTTGCTATTGCTGTTGCTGTTGCTCTGCGCGGTCACGGGGCAGGCCCCGCCCGGGTCGTTCATCTGGCTGGCAGACATCGTTGGTTCACTCGCTCGCTTGTTCATTGGTTGATCGGCTGGTTCGGCCAATCCTCCCGCGCCGCTCGCGGCTTGGGAAACGAGTAGTTCTCAACGGAGCATCAAGCGAGACTTGAAGATCGAGTCGATCGATTGATCGTCGATCGATGGATGTATCGCCAGACCGCTCGCCCATTGCCACGCACGCCAACGTCAACACCAACGCCACGACCATGACGACAAGCACCGCCCCCGCCACGAACCGCGGCATGCCCCTGCCCGGCACGCGCGCGCTGCGTACCTTCGAGGCAGCCGCGAGGCACCGCAATTTCACGCGCGCGGCAGACGAACTGGGGCTCACGCCCGCGGCCGTGAGCTACCAGATCAAGGAAATCGAAGACCAGCTAGGCCTTGTGCTCTTCACGCGCAACAGCCGCAGCATTCAGCTCACACCGGCCGGGGCTTTGCTCTTCGAGGCGACCGCCGATGCGCTCGACACCCTGCACCGCGCCACCGGCCGCGCCCGCCGACTGGCGCGCAGCGCGGCACAACTGCGCGTGTCGCTGAGCGCGCGCTTCGCCACCAACTGGCTGCTGCCCAGACTGCCGAAGTTCAGGGCCGCCAACCCTGGGCTGGAACTGAGCTTCGACATCACCGACGAGCTGCGCGACTTCGAGGCCGACGACATCGACATTGCCATCCGCTTCGGCACCGGCAGCTATGAAGGCGCGCACGCCGAGCGGCTCTTCGACACCCTCATCGTGCCCGTGTGCAGCCCCAGGCTCATCGAGAACGGTCCGCCGCTGAACGAGCCGCGTGACCTGCTTCGCCACGACCTCATGCTCTGCCATGTCGACTGGAAGACCGACACCATGACCTGGCCCGACTGGCGCGTGTGGATGGCCGCGGCCGGCGTGGACGACGAGGACATCGACGACAGCCGTTTCGTGGGCTTTGCCGATTCGAGCTTCGTGGTGCAGGCCGTACTCGAAGGCGGCGCCGTGGGGCTGGCCGACCTGGACCTGATCGCGGGCGACCTGGCGCAGGGGCGGCTGGTGCGGCTGTTCGACGTCGGCGTGCGCATGGCGCCGCCGTATGCCTACTACCTGGTGTATCCGCAGGAGAACAGCGAAGACACGCGGGTCGTGGCGTTTCGGGAATGGATGCTGGGGGAGATGAAAAGCGAACCGGGCCAGCCTGACGATCACGACTGGCTTGAAGCCCCGAATACCCTCCAGCCCAACTGGTGATTTCGTGAGTCCTCACTGCCAGGAGACAAGTCGACGATGCAGAAGATCGACCAATGCGTAGAGCAAAAGAGAAATTACGACCAGGATAGTGAGAGAAGCGAAAGCAGTGGGAACCTTGAACGAAGACGTCGAGAAAAGGATCAGGTAGCCTAACCCCGTCTCAGCGGCAACGAACTCCGCGACCACGGCACCAATGATGCTCAGCGTCACCCCAACCTTGAGCGCAGCGAATATGAAGGGGGCCGCATAGGGAAGGCGAATCTGAAGGTATTGGCGGCGGACTGGCGCCCGCAGGGACCGGGATAACTCCACCAACTCGGGAGGAACAGCCGCCAATCCGGTTGCCGTTGCAATCACGATCGGAAAAAAGGTGATGAGCATGGTGATCACGACCTTGGGCAAGCTGCCAGTTCCAAGAGTGACCACAAGGATAGGTGCGACGGCGATGATGGGCGTGGATTGAATTACCACCAGCCAAGGAAGGACAAGACGGGACAGCAACCTCGACTTGACGATTCCAATGGCCAAAGGAAGTGCAATCAGGATCGCGCAGAAGTAGCCGGTCAATGCGACCGACAGCGTCGTCCAGGCGTGCTCGATCCATCGATGCAAACTCATCTCGACCATGCTTGCGCCGATCGCACTGGGCGCAGGCAGTATGAACTGGGGTACTTGCAGCGTCCGACAGATCATCTCCCACACCGCCACGACGCCAATGAACACGACGATTGCGAGATGCCGGTCCATGGCTGCAAGCAGCAGATTATTTCTGCGTTCGGTCATGGTCACTCCTTGCTGCGGCTGAAAAGTTTGATCCGCATCTCGTTTGCCATGGCATTGAATGCAGGATCGGCAAGCGTGTCGATGGTTCTTGGACGCGCGAAGGGCACGTCGATGATCTCCGAGACTCGCCCCGGCCGGGCACTCATGACCACGATGCGGTCCGACAGCAGCAAGGCTTCCTGGATCGAATGCGTCACGAAGACGACCGTCTTCGGACGCTCCGTCCAGATACGCAACAGCTCCAGACTCATCTCGTCACGAGTCAGGGAGTCCAGTGCAGAGAATGGTTCGTCCATCAACAGGATGTCCGGGTCGTGCAGCAACGAGCGCGCGATGGCAACGCGCTGCTGCATTCCACCAGACAGCTCGCTGGGGTTTCGCTCGGCGAAATCAGCCAGGCCTGTCATCGACAGCAATTCGCGTGCGTGCTTGCGGTCGCGGTCATCGACTCGCCCATGCTTGTGTTTCATGGGAAAAGTGATGTTGTCGACCACATTGGCCCATGGAAGCAGCGTAGGTCGCTGGAAAACCATGCCGATCTCATCGCGAGGTTCCAGGACCGGCATGCCGTAGATCTTGACCTCCCCCTCCGAAGGCTGCAGAAGTCCGGCGATCAAGCGCAGGATCGTCGACTTTCCGCAGCCCGATGGACCTATAAGAGAAACGAACTCATGGCGGCGCAACTTCAGGTCGACGTTCTGCAGCGCAGTCACCTTGGAACCGTCGCGGCCGACGAAAGTCTGTCCAACACCGTGGACGCTGATGACGTCGTTCATCGGCCGAGCTTCGAAAGGAACGAGCGATCGACCAGGGATTCCGGCCTCACCTTGTCCGCAGGGTAGTTCATGGACCTGTACACCCAGGTCCAGGTTGCCTCGAGGAGCTTCGGCTCGAATGCTCCAAAACCATCGCGTTTCGAGATTGGGTTGTCGATCAGCGGAATGGAGGCGCGAAACATCGCCGCAGCCACCTTGATGTCCGTCTCTGGCACTGCCGCCTTGAGATCGGCCGCCGCCTTGTCGGGATTCTCGATCGAGAAGCGAATGGCCTTGACCGTCGCCCGCAGGAACTTCGCGAGAACCTCCGGGCGTTCCCTGATCAGCTTGTCCGAAGCGAAGATGCTCATGCCATAGCCGTCCAACCCGTACTTCGACCACTCGATGACCGAGAGCTTCTTGTTGGCCTGCTTCAGGGCTTCGTCGAACTGCGGGACCACGGTGGTCCAATTGATGGTGGCATCAACCCGCCCCTGCGCGAGCATAGGTGCCTGTGCGCTCGGGTCGACCTTGACCGTCTTCACCTTGCCGGGGTCAATGCCATTGGCCCGAAGAATGACGGGCCACAGCACGTTGGAGGACGAGAACGTGGGCATCGCCACGGTCTTTCCCGTCAGGTCCTTGAGTTCGTTCACTCCGCTTCCGGCGATGGTGAAGAGCGCGTCGGGTTGCACGGAGTAGACCGACATCACAGCCTTGACGGGGACCGGCGACTCGGCGGCCGCCATCATCAATGACGCAATGGCACCGTTGCAAACGTCCGCAGCGCCAGTCGCAACTTTCGTGATTGCGTCCGAAGATCCCCGGCCGGGAACGACCGATACATCCAGGCCTTCCGCCGCGTAGAACCCCTGCTTGAGCGCCACGTATGCAAAGGCCTTGTCGCCGTTGGGCAGCCAGTCCAGCTGAAAGGTGAGCCGCTCGGCAGCACCGGCTGTGACGGACGCCAGCGCAATAGAAGCCGCCGTAAGGAATGTCTTGAAGTGCATGAGAGAGCTTTCGGTGGGATATCGTGTATCTAAGCTAAGTGCGCGTGATCGCAGGGACGGTCGCGAGGGTCGCCGCCAGCCGTAGCGTCAGTTCTTCGGGATTCGCAAGTTGGGGGACGTGCCCGCAATCCAGTTCGATACGATGTGCGCCCGGCACAAGTGCTTGCATGCGCCTTTGCATCACAAGCGGGATGGAGCGATCCCGCAGCGCTTCCACATAGACGCGGGGCACTTGTCCTGCACGTTGGGCAGTCCAGTCCACGGAGATTGCCCGGCCGGTCTCCGCCTGCGGTCTGAGCAGGGAAGCGGCCCTTCGGGCAGCGCCTTCTTCGCAGTCTTGCAGGAAGAAGGAAAGCGCAGCCGCCTCGGGCACGCAGCTGAAGCGGCGATCTGGCGTCCATACCAGGTGGGGTCCGATGCCACGAAGATCTTGCCCGGGATAATCACAGGCTGCGTGTCTGAGCAGCTCTGCGTAGCTCAAGCCCGACGGCAGCATCATGCCCGCGAGGTATACGAGGCATTGGATTTTCCCGGGGATGCGCTCGGCCACCGCGGTCGCGATCAGCCCGCCTCCGCTATGGCCCACGAGAACGACCCGTTCCCCGACCGAATCGACCGTTGCGCAGACATGGTCGACGTACGCAGGCAGGCTTGCCGGGCCAGGCGTTCCCCAGCCGTTGCCCGGCAGATCCAGTGCCTGTGTATGCCAACCTCTGGCGTGCAGATATGGCAACCAGGCGTCGAACGCCCAGCTTCCCTGCCAAGCGCCGTGGATAAGTACGAGATGGTGGTGCATGCTCACCCGTACGTGCGCTTGTAGCAGTTCATGAGATGTTGCTCGACCGTGATCGGTGCGTACTTCGGTGCCTCGCCATCCTTCAGGCAAGCAGGGATGCACTCGACGACCCAGTCGTAGTTGCCCGTGAAGAAAAACGGGACGGAGTGCCGCTCCCGGCCCGACCGGTTGATGACCCGGTGCAGGGTCGACTTGTAGCGGCCGTTGGTCCAGCGTTCGATCAGGTCGCCGATGTTCACGACGTAGGTTCCAGGTATCGGCGGTGCGTCGGTCCATCTGCCCGTGTTTGCGGGTTGCACCTGCAGCCCGCCTGCTTCGTCCTGAAGGAGGAAGGTCAAGGCACCGAAGTCGGTATGCGCACCGCAACCTTTCTCATCCGGCTGCGCTACGGCGGGCTGTGGCGGATAGTGAAGCAACCGCAGATTGGCGGCCGCACCATCAAGAAAGCCGTCGAAATGGTCTTCGGGCAGCTCCAGCGAAAGGGCCAATCCGCGCATCATGACGCCCCCGAGGCGATACAAGGCACTGAAGTAATCGGTAGCGACCGCCCTGAAGTTCGGCAGGTCGGCAGGCCATTGATTCGGTCCGTGGTTGAACTTGCCGGCTATCACCGACGGGTGGTCATCGGGAAGTTCGATGCCCAGGTAATAGCTTTCCTTGAGGTCCGGAGGCGCGCCGGCTTCCAGCGTCTGCGCACGCAGAGGCTCGTAGCCTCGATTGCATCGAGAAAGCGCCTTCGATACCTGAAGCTTCTTCGGTTCCGGCTGGTCGAAGAACGTCGCGGTCTCCGCCAGAACCTTGCGGATCAGTTCAGCCTCGATCCCGTGATTCTTGATGTAAAAGAAGCCACTGTTTTCGCACGCCTTGCGCAGGTTCTGTGCAACCGCCCTGCGCTGAGCGATGTCATGCGAATGCAGCCCCCCGATATCAATCAGGGGGACCGTGGCATGGTCGATAGGTTGATTCATGATTGCCTGTGAGGATGGAACGTGCCGCCATCCTAGGAACGATTCGGTGCATCAGATAGCACTGAATATCGCTCGTGGCGTTGCCTGATGCGCAACACCAGCGGGTCGAAAAATCCGACCACCAGACAGGTGCGCGAGAGCAACGCCACCTGATAAAAATGCACCAGCCCAGGGCTTTCTTGGCAAATCTCACCGCGCCGATGCACCATCGAGCGAACTCGGCAGTCGAACCTCCTCGGCCTCGCACCGGACGATTTCCTCCGAGAGCACGCGAAGCAGAGCATCCAGGGCCGGGGGAATCCATCGTCCTTCACGGGCATACACGCCGAGCTCCGAGAAAATCGGATTGGGCCCGGCCAGGGGAACGTGCACCATGGAGCCTTCCATCATCTCCTTCTCGATACCGATCCGGGTCTGGAAAGCAAGGCCGACACCCCTGACAGCCATTGTTCTGGCAAGCTCGATCGAGGCGCTTTCCAGCACCACCGTCAGTGGCCGCTTGTGATTGATGAGTAAGGAGCGCATCTGGGGGTACATCGATAACGACTGGCCGGGCAGGATCAATGGGTAGCCCGAGCAGTCGGAAAACGTCACGCTCTTGCGCGTCGCAAGTGGATGTGCGGTCGGCATGATGACGCCAAGTTTGAACTTGCCAACCGCATACTGGCGCAGCAGCTCGGATCGCTGGACGTTGTAACCAAGAGCCAGGTCGGCATCGCCATCAACCACCGCCTGTGCGACTTGGCTCGACCCTCCGGTCACGACCGATATCTTGACCATGGGATGCAGGGTCGCCATTTTTTCCAGGACATTCGGAAGTACGTCGGCATTCACGCCCTCGACGGCTGCAATCTTCACCTCGCCCCTGCGAATTCCGCGCAGTGCGTCCAGTTCGCTGAGGAGCCGGTTCTGGTCCTGGAGAACCGTCGTCACATGGCGCGCAAACAATTCGCCCACGGCGGTCAACCGGACTCCGCCGACCAGCCGGTCGAAAAGCGGCGAACCGATCTCTTGCTCGAGCTGAAGTAGCTGGCGGTTGACCGCGGACGCCGAGACATGAAGGTGTCGAGCGGCCTCCCTGATGGATTTGCACCGGCGGATCATGTCGAAGTATTTGAGGGTTCTTGCGTGGATGTGCATGGCATTGGGCTCGGGAGCGTAGGCGCGACCGTGCGCGCGATTCACCGGCTCCGCGATATTCGTGCCCGATGCGAAATGCGCAACGGGATGGAACGAATTTGCTGCTATCGCGGGCGATGCGTTGTTCCTAGCATCCGCGGCTCAACGACCTTGAATGCCTCATGCGCCACACTTCCAACCCGCTCACCCCCAAGCCCTGCGCCTTCATCCCATCGCGCGCATCCGCCGCCCTCGCCCTGTGTGCGGCATCGCTGCTTCATGCGAACTCCTCAAGCGCCCAGTCGTCAGTTACGTTCAACGGGCTTGTCGACATCAGTATCGGAAGCACCCGAGCGGCCGGATCGAAGCACGCTACAAGCAATGTTTCAAGCGGCAGCCTGACGACCAGCTGGTATGGCCTCAAGGGCGCAGAAGACCTTGGCGGCGGTTGGGCGGCCATCTTCCAGCTCGAGACCTTTTTTCGGGCCGACGACGGAGAACAAGGGCGATACGCAGGCGACGCCTTCTGGAGCCGCAGCAGCTTTGTCGGCATCTCGAACCCGAAATGGGGTCGATTGACCTTCGGCCGAAGCGCGACCTCGCTGTTTTCCAACTCCGTCCTGTTCAATGCAGTAGAAGGATCGTTCGGCTACTCACCGACCATTCGGCACTACTACAGAAGCGGCACGGTGACCGGCGACAGCGTGTGGAACGATTCGATCGCTTACACCAGCCCGAGCATGTCCGGGTTCATCGTTAGCGCTTCTGCGTCGCTCCCCGAAGGCAACGGCGGGCGAAAGGTCGGCGCCGGCGTCACGTACATGCGTTCGGGCTTCGGCCTTGGGGCCGCGTGGCAGAAAGCCAGGAATAGCGCCACGAGCGCGGACACAGAGACCTCGCAGCTGAGTACGTCATACGATTTTGGCGTCGCGAAACTCTTCGCTCAGACAGGGCGAGTCAACAATCAATCGACACGGAACCGATTCGACATCCATGGTGTGGGCCTTTCCGTACCACTCGGGCCGGGGCGGGCCTTTGCCCAGTACGGTGTTCTCCTCGACGCAGCCGCGGCCGACCGTCGTACCGTGACCCTGGGCTACAGCCATTTCCTGTCGAAACGGACTGACGTCTACTGGGCCGCCATGAGCGAACGTGTCGACGGCCTTTCCTCGGGCCGCTCCTTCGCGCTGGGATTGCGGCATCGGTTCTGAGCGGGGCCCGTATCGCTGGCTCATTCAAAGAGGGATACCGAGAAAGGGGAAGCGCCGACCTTGTAATCAACGACTTTGCGGCGATACAGCTATATCCGAACTTGAAGACTTCGAAGCTGCCGGGATGCAATCCCGGTCGGCCCGATGGTTTGGAGCGTTGATGCGAGTGCAAGCCGACACCTGCCGGCACATCGAGCACGGCGTCGAGCCGAGGCTTCGAAATGAAAGGCTGCTGGCAATCTTTCCCGAGATACCTTCTTGCATCTCTTGCTGTTCTGCTTGCGCCAGACGCACGGGCTTGCAGCCCGAGCAGAAGCATCGGCGTCATGTTCGAGCGGAACTCGGCGACCGTGCCAGCCAAGGAGGTTCTCAAGCTCGCCAATTGGACGGTCATGCTCCGATTGCAGTATCCGAATCGCGAGTCGCTTCTTCTTTCGACGCAAGCGGCATTCGGCGAGCACGACGCGAGCAATCCAGGGGTGAAACGCGCCAGGAACGTCGCAAGAGTCCTCAGGGAAGACTTGCAATTTGAGGTGCGCCAAGTCGACTTGCCCACCAAAGGGTATGTCGCCGCCATCCCGGCCCCAGAGGGAAGCGACTTGGTGAAGCGCGTCGATATCGATTTCCTTCCGGCCTGCCCGCACGAATGCCCGTGCCAAAAGGGCGACCCTCTCTACCAGCCTCCGGCTCCACGATGACACGGATAAATTCGAGCACCCCTCGAATCTGGCAACGCATCGGCTATCTGGTTGCCTTTCTGCTGGGCATGTATCTGCTTGGAGCCGGCGCGCTGTGGGTGACCTTCTGGGTCATGCTGATGATCCACGGCGCTTAGCGGCCGCAGTTGCCGGCGCAGCACTGAGGAACGACTTCGAAGAGCCCTTGCACATCCAAGCCTCGCCGCGCAGCCTGCGCGGGGACGATCAGCCGGCCAGACCGGCTGCCCGAATGAACAACGGACTCTTCGCCGCCGGCTATCTCACGCGAGGCCCGGCTTGCCCCCTTGCAGCGCTTCGCGTACCGCGCCGGCCGCGAGGTTGATGGCGTCGATGCGCGCCGTCAGCGCGTCGTTGAGCACACCGAGCAAGGCGCTCAGTTCGGTGCGGCTGGGGGTGAGCTCCTCGCTGTCGTTCAGGGCGCTGGTGTCGACGAGCTTTCTGAGCGCGGCGTAGGCGCGCATCACGTCGTTGAGGTTTTCGGCGTCGTCGCAGGCTTGCAGGGCGAGATCGTCGAGGTTGAGGGGTGTAGATCGAGCGCTTGACTGCGCTGACGCGGATGCAGATTCAGCCATGTATGGCCTCCCAGAACTTCGGTTTTGCAACAACCGCCGCAACCGCTTCCAAACGATGGCGGCAGCTCGAACGGGTTGGAAGACCGGGAAGCTCTGACGAGAACCGGCAAGGCTCGCGCCTTCCCGTTCGAGCCGCCAAAACTGGAGGCGCAAACAGAAAAGCCGCAGACCATGTGCGGTGGCTGCGGCTTTCGTCGCAGAACTTCGACGGGCTTCCAAACCCGGTCGCGCTTTTTTTGCGTGACGGGCCGCAGTATATCGACTGCGGTATTTTTAGGGATGCACGAGAAGCGCTTCAATGGCGCTTACTGTGGCGCGCCCATTGCCCAAGTGTGTGGACCCGATGGCCTGAGGTGCTGTAGCAGGTCGTAGTAGGCAACCTCGACAGTCCAAGAGCCAAGGGCATAGGGACCAACCTGGTAAGGCGGGAAAAGAAAGGTAAACCCGTCAGCACGCGCGGCGAACGCGGCGAAATGCTCTGGCTCGTTAGGAGAGCATCCATCCGCAATCCACTTGCGAGCTTCTTCGTCTGGGGTCGCGCCTGTACGACGCCAAAACTCACGTTCAAGCTGTTGCCTGCAAATGGAACTGATCTCGTCTAAAGCCTTGAGGTAGGTGTCGAAGAAATCGTACAACCTCAACAAACGAAGGCTGTCGTTTTGGATTAAGTAGTTAAACGTCTCGAAATGATGATTGGGATGTGCCGCCCGAGCACCGTACCAGCTCACATTGCACGTTAAGCTGAAGAATCCCTCATTGCTATTCACTACGTTGAACGACTCCCATCGACCATCGCTGTTTACAGAAAACCCGTCATCCCCATCAGTGTCAGCCGGAAATAGCGAGGGATCCTGGTCCCACGTTGCTGTTCGCACAGTCGCAGCAATAGAGGCTGCTCGTCCAGCAAAGATCGCGGAAAGTTGCGAGGCAGAGTTAGGCGACTTTTCACAGACAACCCGTGGAAACGCTATATCAATGTCGTAGCCAGGAGTCCCCTTGGCTCGCTCCTTAAGCGAGTCCGTGAAAATGCGGAAAGGCCCATGCTCATCGCCGACTGTTAGGCTAATCTTGCGCTGCTCCGCAGCAATCGCGATCGACTTTTCGATAACCTCCCATGCCCCAGGAGTTGAGAGATCAACATACTGCAGGATTGATGCGATCTGATGAGGCACCTCGCATTTCTCTAACATGAGCGGCATCACGTAGATGTCGTCCGGCTTGTAGAGCCGTAGATTCTGCACAGCCTCGTTCGCCTCGCGTTGAACGAATCCACGTTTGTCTACGCTTCGTGGACTCATGAAAAGCACGATGACGTGAGCTTCTCGGAATGCTTTCTCGATAGCGCCCTCCCATCGTTGTCCTGGGAGCAACTTCTCAATGTCCATCCACGGGTCGAGGCCCATGGCTTTGAAGCGCCCGAAGTAAGGACGTACAAGCTCCCTATCCTCAGATGCGTAGCTCATGAATATCTTCAGCATCTCTCATGTCCCTCTAAAGAGTGATAGTTTTCAGACGAGCGAATAAGTCTACGGTGCATTTTCTTGATCGTCGCAGATGCACTCGCCCCTCTTTCTGTGCGAAATTGAGAGCAGAGCCCGTGCTTATATTTGCGTCCGAAGCAACTATCTTCTGCCACACCCCCCATTTATCCGCAAGGGTAGTCGCAAGACACTCCTTCCTATCCAAGAAGGAGTGCCCTCATGCCCATCGCCCTACTGGCGCTGACCCTCAGCGCCTTCGCCATCGGAACGACCGAGTTCGTCATCGTTGGCCTCATCCCCACAGTCGCAGCCGACCTCCACATCGGCCTCCCCTCCGCCGGCCTGCTGGTCAGCCTCTATGCACTGGGCGTTGCCATCGGCGCGCCGGTGCTCACCGCGCTCACGGGCAAGCTGCCGCGCAAGGCGCTGCTGCTCGGGCTGATGGCGCTGTTCACGCTCGGCAATCTGCTGGCGTGGAAGGCGCCGAGTTATGAATCGCTGATTGCCGCCCGCGTGCTCACGGGGCTGGCGCACGGGGTGTTCTTCTCCATCGGCTCGACGATCGCCACCGGCCTGGTGCCGAAGGAAAAGGCGGCGAGCGCCATCGCGATCATGTTCACGGGCCTCACGGTGGCGCTGGTCACGGGCGTGCCGCTCGGCACGTTCATCGGACAGCACTTCGGCTGGCGCGAGACTTTCCTGGCTGTTTCTGCGCTGGGTGTGATCGCGTTCATCGGCAGCTGGGTCTTCGTGCCCGGCAACATCCGCCACACGCCGCCGGCCTCACTGGCGCAGCAGGCCAAGGTGCTGGCCGAGCCGCGCCTGCTGCTGGTGTATGCGAAGACGGCCATCGGCTATGGCGGCTCGTTCATTCCGTTCACGTTTCTCGCGCCGATCCTCACGGAGGTGTCGGGCTTCAGCGCCGGTGCCGTGGGCTGGGTGATGCTGGTTTACGGCGTGTCGGTGGCGGTGGGCAACATCTGGGGCGGCAAGCTGGCCGATCGCAAGGGCCCGATTCCGGCGCTGAAGATCATCTTCGCGCTGCTGGCCGCGGTGCTGCTGCTCTTCAACTTCGCGGCACCGCACAAGTGGCTGGCCCTGCTGGCGGTGCTGATGTGGGGTGCGGTGGCTTTCGGCAACGTGCCGGGGCTTCAGGTGTACGTGGTGAAGCAGGCCGAGCGCTTCACGCCGCAGGCGGTGGACGTGGCCTCGGGCCTGAACATCGCGGCCTTCAACCTGGGCATTGCCGGCGCGGCCTGGGCCGGCGGTCTGATCGTGACGCACCTGGGGCTGATGCACACGCCGTGGATCGGTGCGCTGGTGGTGCTGGTGTCGCTGGCCCTCACGCAATGGAGCGGAACCCTCGACCGCCGTGCCGGCATTCCGGTGCGGGCCTCGGGGCCGGTGCCTGCCGGCCACTGAGTTCTGCTCTTCCTCTTTCTTTCTCTTCTCATCTCTCTCTTCTTCTCTTTCCAACGCACAAGGACGACACCATGAACACGAACCCCATTCCCGCCTTCGGCCTCGGCACCTTCCGCCTGAAGGGCCAGGTGGTCATCGACTCGGTGAAGAACGGCCTCGACGTGGGCTACCGCGCCATCGACACGGCGCAGATCTATGGCAACGAGGCCGAGGTGGGCCAGGCCATCGCTGAAAGCGGCGTCGCCCGCGAAAGCCTCTTCATCACCACCAAGATCTGGACCGACAACTACGCTAAGGACAAGCTGGTGCCCAGCCTGAAGGAAAGCCTCGCGAAGCTGCGCACTGACCATGTGGACCTGACACTGATCCACTGGCCATCGCCCGGCAACGCGGTGCCGGTGGCCGAGTTCATGGGCGCACTGGCCGAGGCCAAGGCTCAAGGGCTCACCAGGCACATCGGCGTGTCGAACTTCAACATCGCCCTGATGAAGGAAGCCATCGCGGCCGTGGGCGCGCAGAACATCGTCACCAACCAGATCGAACTGCACCCCTACCTGCAGAACCGCAAGGTGGCCGAATTCGCGAAGAGCGCGGGCATCCACATCACGTCGTACATGACGCTGGCCTACGGCAAGGTCATCAACGATCCGATGATCGAGGCGATTGCCAAGGCCCACGGCGCGACCACCGCGCAGGTGGTGCTGGCCTGGGCGATGCAGCTGGGCTACGCAGTGATTCCGTCGTCCACCAAGCGCGCGAACCTCGAGGGCAACCTGAAGGCGCTGCAATTGACGCTGACGGACGCCGAGATGGCGCAGATCGCGGCGCTCGACCGCAATGAGCGGCTGACGGACCCGGCCGGTCTTTCGCCGGCCTGGGACTGAGATCCCTGAGCAGTGCTCTTCAGCCCGCGTTGCCCACGGGCCTGAAGCCCCAGGCCTGCGCGCGGAACCCGCTGAAGCTGATGGGGCCGGCCACGGCGCCGGCCTCCGACTTGTTGTCCGTGAGTCCGATGACGAGCGGCGCATTCGAATTGCTCGCCCCGGACTTGCACTGGATGTACCAATAGCCGGGCTCCTCGGTGGACAGCAGGCTCCAGAGCTGCCTGTCGGCATCGGCCAGGCCGGGAGGCATCATCACGAGGGGCGTGGGCACGATCGTGGAATCGGGCTTCAGCGTGACGACGAACCCGGTGCCCATCTGCGTCTGCAGATACCACCAGCCCGGTGCATCGGGCGCGGGAATGAACAGCCATTGCTGGTTGCCGGCCTGCGGAAGCTTGAGCTTGTACCCGATGACCCCTGCACCCTTGACGGGGCTGTTGCCGTTCACGTCCAGCACGTAATGGCCGTCTGGCAGGTACTGGATGTTGTAGGGTCCGAGGTCCAGATTCTCGATGGGAATCGCGGGTGTGGATGCGGGCGCCGGCGCTGCGGCACCTTGTGCGGTGATCGACATCGTCGTTTCTCCTTTCCTGGAATGCGTTTTCTTGCTTGCAGGTGGTTGATCGGTGCTCAGCCGAGCGCGTGTTCGACCCAGTACTGCCGCACCAGGCCCTCGGCGTACGTGGTGTCCGCGTTGGCGCCCTTGTCCTGCAGCAGCTGCAGGGCCTGCGGGTAGACCGTGTTCTCCGGCACGAAGAAGGGCAGCGTCGGGTTGATGTTGGTATAGCGGTCGCCCAGCAGCATCTTCGCGAGCATCGGCATGAGCTCGGTCGAGGTGCCGTTCAGGCTCATGTCGAGCACCGGCGACGACTTCACCTGGTTCATGAGGAACGGCGGAGAATTGTTGAAGGGGTTCGCAACGCCGTTCATCCACTGGTCCGCGCCCCAGTCGTGGGTGTCGCTGGCGATCCAGTCGGGCATGTAGCCTGTACCGATGGTGATGGCCGCGATGTCCTCGAGCGCATGGCCCGCCTTCACCGCGAGCGCGATCGCCGCGACTGTCGGATCGTGGTTGAAGAAGCAGCCGTCGACGTTGCCGTCGAACGAGCCCAGCTGCCCCGGCATCGCGCCGCTGGACGTGGCCGCCTTGGCGATCTCCACGTCGCCATGCCCGGGGATCAAGTTGGTGTACATGACCGGCTGCCACGGTATGGCCGTCTGCACCGAGTTCTTCACCTCGAGCCCGCCGACGTTGAAGGTGACGAAGAGCACCTTCCTCGTGACGATGTCCTGGACCTTGGTGTTGCCATGCAACGCGACCTGCGAAGCGTAGACCTCGTCGATGGGGTACGCGGGCCGCTTCGGGTCGGTGTTCATCTTTTCGTAGAACCCGATCTCGCCGTTCTGGCTGGTGAAGAGATCGATGAGGTCCTGCGGCGACTTGCCCGCCAACAGCTCGCTCGTGATGATCGAGCCCGTCGAGCAACCTGCGATGAGGTCGCTGTTGTCGATGATCTGGGGGTACTTCGCGTACAGCTTGTTCAGGACCGATACCGACATCAGCCCTCGTATGCCGCCACCGACGAACGAGAGGATCGTGAACTTTGCGTTTTCCGCCATAGCCAACTCCTTTCAAGAGAAATGACTTCCATGAAATGACTTCCCGGCCAGGGAAGCGGAGTCTGGGCGCCTCGGACGTTTGCCGCTACGAGTGGAATCCCGTTCAATCCAACTCTGTAATTCCGCAAGCCGCGCAAGCATTCGGAATGAAACCTGGAGCGGCTGAAATTGCCGCGAAGGTTCTCTTCTTCAGGCAACGCTCGCGCAGGAAGCATTGAGCGCGTACCTAAGTTCGCGCTCTTCTTCCGAGCTCATTGCGAGCACGAGGGTGCGGAACTCGGCCTTGTAGCAAGGCAGCATCAGTGCTGCTGTGAGTGCGTGTGTGCTGTGGCGGTCGAGTGCGATATGCGCGTTGCATGCCGCAACGTTGCGATGGATTTCGAGCGCATGCGTAACGCGGGCGGCAAGCGGCTTCGTCGCGCTGTCGCCGCTGCTGCTTCTGGTGATGAAAATTGCCAGCTCCTCTTGGCGCGCTTCGAATGGCGCCGCGTGGTGACTCTATTGAGCGGCTGGCAGAGTGGTGAGTAACAACATCGTCGTGAATCCGACGGCCGGTTTGGCGCCGGAGCAGATGGGTGCGATCATCGCGGCGGCCGGGTGCAATGCCCAGCCCATGGCGCGCAGGTGCCATCGCCAACAAACAGACGAGGAGATTCGCGTGGATCAAGTTCTCCGGAGGGTGTTCGTCGTATTTGCGCGTCCGTTGCGCGCCGCGTTGCCGGTCTGCCTGCTTGCGACCTCGGCGCTGCTCGCGGCTTGCGGTGGTGGGGGTGGCGGCGGAGGTGGTGGTGGAGGCGGAGCCGTCCTCCCGATCGTCGTGGCACCGCCGGCCAGCGGCGGCGGCGGCAGTGGTAGCGGTGCCGGTGGCGATACAGGCACGGGCAGCGGCTATCCGCATGCGTCGGAGCCCATCGGCACGGTGCGCCAGATCTACGACGGCGCACTGTCTCCAGACCTGGCCGTCCACACGTACCGCAACATCGACCGGCTCTTTCCCACGCGCACCATCGAGCCTGGCGGCACGCCCTATGCGCTTGCGATGGCTGCCACGCAGTTGACGCAGCTCAACTTCACTGTGGGCACTGCCACCTACAAGCTCGCGGACTTCATGTCGACCAACCGCGTCGCGGGCCTGCTGGTGCTGAAGGACGGCAAGATCGCCAACGAGACGTACCAGTACGGCAACACGCAGAAGACGCGCTGGATGTCGATGTCGGTGGCCAAGTCGATCACGTCGACGCTGATCGGCGCGGCGGTGAAGGACGGCTACATTGCCAGCATCGACGACCCGGTCGTCAAGTACGTTCCCCGGCTGGCCGGCAGCGCCTACGACGGCGCGACGGTGCGCCACGTGATGATGATGGCCTCGGGCGCCAAGTGGAACGAAACCTACACCGATCCAAACTCCGATCGCCGCCAGTTGCTTGAAGCACAGATCAGCCAGAAGCCGGGCTCGGCCATGGACCTGATGAGCAAGCTCCCCCGCGCGGCCACGCCCGGCGCCGTCTACAACTACAGCACCGGCGAAACACAGGTGGCCGGGGAGATCGTCCGCAACGCGGTGAAGAAGCCGCTGGCACAGTACCTTTCAGAAAAGATCTGGTCCAAGTTCGGCATGGAGGCACAGGCCAACTGGTGGCTCGACTCGCCCGACGGCGTGGAGATCGGCGGCAGCGGCATCAGCGCGACGCTGCGCGACTATGGCCGCTTCGGCATGTTCATCATGAACGACGGCGTCGCGGCCGGGCAGCCGGTGCTGCCCGCGGGCTGGGTGACGGAAGCGGGCACTCCCAAGGTGCTGAGCACCGGCACGAAGATCAACTATGGCTACCTCTGGTGGATACCGCCGAGCGGGCAATCAGCCACGGACGGTGCCTTCTACGCGACCGGAATCATGGGCCAGCAGATCTACATCAACCGCAAGGAAAAGGTCGTGATCGTGATCTGGGGCGCGCAGACGGACCCGATGGGCGGTGGCGTGTTTCCCGTGCTGCCATTCTTCGATGCGGTGGTGTCGGCGCTCAAGTAGCCGACGCGTGCGGGCAAGGCGCTCAGGGAGCCTTGCGCGTCGCAGCCCAGTCCGAAAGCACCTCCACCGCCTCCCGATCCATCTTCTGCTCCGCAGGCAGGCTTCTCTGCGCCAGTGTCGCCCCGGCCTCGGCCCGCAACGCCTCCACATCGATCGGATGCCGCGCCGCCACGGTCACGCCGTCGAAGGCCTTGCCCGACTGGGCGAGCGAGGCCGCGTAGTAAAGCTTCGCGATGCCCGCGATGTGCATCGCCGCCACGCACATTGCGCAAGGTTCGCACGAGGTGTAGAGCTCGCAGCCCTGCAGGTTGACGGTGCCCAGCTTGCGGCATGCATCGCGGATCGCCTCGACCTCGCCGTGCGACGTCGGATCGTGATGCGCGACGGAGTGGTTGAAGCCTTCGCCGACGATGGTTCCGTCTTTCACGACGACGGCGCCGAAGGGCTCGGTGCCGGGCTCGCCCAGCGCTTGTGCAGAGAGGGCGATCGCCCGCTGCATGAATTGTTCCTGGTACATGGTGTTCAGACCTTTCTGGTGGCCGCGCCGTCGAGCGCGGCAATGGATGGTGCACCGGCCCGCGCGCCTCGTGTATCGAAAAGACCTGCCGTGGCGTCGGCATAGCGGCGTGGATCGAATCGCAGCATGAGCGGCAGCAGCACCACGACGACCGTCGCGAGGTAGGCCCACGCGAGCGTGAAGCCGCCGGTGTGTTCACGCACCCAGCCGGTGACGAAGGGCGCGAGCGCGGCGATCATGAAGCCGACGCCCTGCATGAAACCCGCGAGGGCTCCGGCCTGTGCGGGGTCAGGCAGGTGGTCGAGCGCAAGCACCATGCACAGCGAGAACGCGCCACCAAGGCCGAAGCCGAGCACGATGGCGATCGCGACTGCGGGAACGGGCGCGTCGAAGGTGAGCGCGCAGAAACCCGCGAGCTGGGCAGCGAGCGTGAGCAATAGCCAGGGCCGCAGGTCGCGCCCGCGGCTGCGCGCGATGGCGGGCATGGCGAGTGCGGAGACCACCTGCGCGGCAGTCATCAGCGCGAGCACCGATCCGCCCTGCTGCGCGGTCCAGCCCTGCTGCGCATAGAAGTGCGGCAGCCATGCGACGAGGCTGGTGTAGCCGCCGTTGATGAGGCCGAAGCATGCGGCCAGCAGCCACGCGCGGCGGCTCGTGAAGCAACGCAGCCACGAGAGGCTGCGAAGGCCTGGCCCCTCGGCGTTGGATGTGAATTCGATGCGCCGCATGTTGAGCCAGTACAGCAGCGCGAAGACGGCGAGCAGCGCCCAGATCGCGAGGCCCGCGTGCCAGTCGGGCTGCGCGCCGCCGAATGCGTGCGCCACCCACGGGCTGGCCATGGCGCCCAGGCCACCGCCGCCCATGATGGCGGCGGAGTAGAGCCCCGTCATCACGCCGATGCGCGCCGGATAGGCCTGCTTCACCACGCCGGGCATCAGCGCCTGCACCAGGCCCACGCCCGCGCCGGCGAGCGCGGCGCTCCACAGCAGCGCCGCCGCGCCGCCGGCCACGTATCGACTGGCGCAGGCGACGGCGATGGCCGCGAGCCCGAGCGCGACGCCGCCTCGCGGGCCGATGCGCTGGCCCACCGCCGCGCCGAAGAGCGAGGTGGCCCCCATCGCGAACATCGGCAGCACTGTCAGCAATGCCACCGCATGGAAGCCGATGCCGGTCGCGATGCGGATGGGTTCGAGCAGCGGGCTGCTCGATGTGAGGAAGGCGCGCAGGTTCAGCGCCACCAGCACGATGACGATCGCGAAGGCGATGCCTCCGTCGCGGCTGTTCCGGCTTGCTTGCGCCGCCTTCACAGGAAGGTCAGGTCGGCCCGCAGCACGCCGTTGCGCGCCGCGACGCAGCCGCCCGCCACCACGAGCTTGCGCACGGGGCGCGAGACGACGGCGTGCGCGACGGTCTGCGCATCGACCAGCACGAGGTCGGCGCGGCAGCCCGCTTCGAGGCCATAGGCCTCGAAGCCGCAGCCGCGTGCGCCGGAGTGCGTGACGGTGTCGAGCGCCACTTCGATCTCGTCGTCGCGGCGCAGGTTGTAGCGCAGGCCGATGATCATGGCGCGCTCGAGCATGTCGGGGCTGCCGTAGGGCGACCAGGTGTCGCGGATGCCGTCATTGCCGCCGAGCACGGTCACGCCGGCTTGCCTGCAGGCCATGAGCGGCGGCACGGTGCGCGAGGGCGGCGCGCTGGTGACGAGCACCACGCCCAGCTTCGCCATGCGGGCGAGCAGTGCCTCTCGCTCGCGCTCGCTCACGTCGCCCAGGCAGAAGCCGTGGCTGATGGCGACCTTGCCCTGCATGCCCAGCGCCTCGGTGCGCTGCAGGATCAGGTCGAGCGAGAAGGCGCCCATGGCGCCGGGCTCGTGCAGGTGGATGTCGACGGGACGTTGGTGCTTGTGTGCAATGCCGAAGAGCACGTCGAGCGACTTCACCGGATCGCCGTCGATGGCGCAGGGGTCGAGGCCGCCGAGCACGTCGGCGCCCATCGCCAGCGACTGGTCGAGCAGCTCGGCCGTGCCGGGCCGGCCCAGCAGGCCCGACTGCGGGAAGGCGACGACCTGGATCTGCTGCAGCGTGCGCAGCGCCTCGCGTGTGCGCAGCGTGCCTTCGAGATGGCGCAGGCCGGCCTGGGTGTCGACGTCGACGTGCGTGCGCAGCCGCGTGGTGCCGAGCGCGAGAAAGGCCTTGGCCAGCACCAGCGACTGGGCGGCGGCGTCATGCCCGCTGGCGTGGCGGAAGGCGCGCTCGTTCTCGATCTTGTCGATGAGGTTCACGCCGACTTCGTTGCGGTACCAGTCCATGCCCCACATCGTCTTGTCGAGGTGCGTGTGGCCTTCGACGAGGCCGGGCAGCAGCAAGGCGCCGTGGCCGTCCTCGACGGCGGCGCCGGCGGGAGCTGCAAGCTCCGGGCCGATCGCGGCGATGCGGTCGTCCTGCACCAGCACGTCGACGGGGGATGCACCCATGGGGCGCACGTTGCGGATCAGGAGCGATGGCATGTGGGGCGTTCCGTTTCTTTATCTTCAGGCGTCAGGCAGGCTGGGCGGCGATGGGGCGGCGGGTCGTGTTCGGGGTGAGCAGCGCCACCAGGACGAACACCAGCGCATTCGTCGCCAGCGCCACCAGGCCGGTGTTGAGCGACTTGAACATCACCGGGGCGGCCGGGAACAGCGTACCCAGGTTCGAACCGGTGGTCATCATGAAGGCCAGCACCGCGCCGCCCGCCAGGATGCCCGCGAAGGCGGCGTGCCTGTTGCCGAAGGGCTTCTTCATGAGGCTGAAGAGCAGCGAAGGCAGCAGCTGCGTGAGCAGGCTGGAGGCGAAGATCGCCACCGACACGATGGTGGTGCCGCCGCGCAGCACGAAGTACACCGCCGTCAGCGCGAAGAGCGGGAGCACCCAGCGGGCGACGCGCGAAACCTGCCTGTCGGTGGCATGGGGCGCGAAGCCTTCCTTGTAGACGTTCTTGCCGATCACGGTGGAGGCCGTGAGCAGGATCATCGAGCCCGGCACCAGCGCGGTGAGCACGCCCGTGCCGCCGATCACGCCGACGAACCACGGGTCGAAGGTGTGCTTCACGAGGCCGAAGAGGGCCAGGTCGACGTCGGAGCCCTTGAGCCCCGGCACCTGCAGGATGGCCGCGAAGCCGACCAGGAACAGGAAGGCGATGACCACCTGGTACAGCGGCATCAGGATGGTGTTACGGCGCACCGCGCTCGCGCTCTTGGCTGCGTACACCGAGGTGAGGTTGAACGGGTAGAGGTAGTAGCCCAGCGCCGTCAGCAGGATGGTCGAGTTGTACCAGGTGAGGTTCAGGCCCTCCTTCGGGAACTCGAAGAAGCCGGGGTTGGCCGCGTGGATGGCGGTGAACATGGGCGCGACGCCGCCGTAGTAGTGCCACGGCAGGTAGATGCCGAGGAACACGGCGAGCGCGAGGATCAGGATGTCCTTCACGATGGCGATGCTGGCCGAGCCATGGATGCCGGAGAACAGGATGTAGCTGACCATCACCAGCGTGCCGATCCAGATCGCCACCTGCGGTGCGATGGAACCGTACGAGGCCTCCGACACGATGATGCCGAGCCCGCGCAGCTGGATGGTGAGCAGCGCGACCATGCCCATGAGCGCCACGATGGACACCAGCACGCCCAGCGCGCGGCTGTCGTACTTGTGGGCGAAGAAGTCCGAGAACGACACCAGCTTGTTCGCCGTGGCGTAGCGCCAGATGGCCGGCAGCATCCAGAAGGCCATGAGGTAGGCGAGCCCGCCGTAGGCCAGGATGTAGAAGGCCGGCGAGCCCTTGCTGTACGACCAGCCGCTCGCGCCCAGGAAGGTGAAGGTCGAGAACGACTCGCCCGCCATCAGCAGGAACACCATGATGGTTCCCAGCCCGCGCCCGCCGAGCGCCCACTGCTCCAGGCTCATGGTGCGGCCGCGCCGTGCGAGCACGGCCAGGCCCAGCGCGCCGACGACGAACAGGGCGATGACTCCGAGCGCGGCGTTCATCGTGCGTCTCCGGTCGAGGAAGGCGCGTCGATGTCGCCCTCTGCGCGGTCGATGACCACCATGATGAGCGAGGTCAGCACCAGCCAGCTGACGTTCCACACCATCAGGAAGGGCATGCCGAGCACGAAAGTGGGCGCGACGGAGGACAGCCATCCCCCGCTGAAGAAGGCGGCGACCGGCAGTGCGGCAAGCCATTTGGCGGATTTCATCGGGGCCTCGATTCCTGTCTCTGGTTGGGATTCTCTGGTATTTTGGTTAACCATACAATTTAATTTGGTTAACCAAACGGAGGCGGATGGTACGGAGCGCCAGCGGTCGAGTCAATCCGGGGGCTTTCCCTGAGGCCGCGGTGCGCAGGCAATAATCCGCCTGCCTATGCCCTCCGCCGCCCGCAAGCCCCCAGCGACAACCCCCTCCCCCGAACCCTCGGAAGCCGACGACGCGAACGTGGACGAACGCGTCTACGCCGCCGTCTCCAAGGCCCTGCTCAGCGGCAAGTTGCGCCCCGGCACGCCGCTGCGCGAACGGGCGCTGGCCGAAGCGCTGGGCTGCACGCGCGGCGCGGTGCGCAAGGTGCTGGCCCGGCTGGGCATGGAAAAGCGGCTGGTGCTGGAGCACAACCGCGGCGCCTTCGTGCCCAACCCCTCCATCGAGGACATGCGCGGCATCTACCGCGCACGCCGCATCGTGGAGGCCGGCCTGGTGACCACGCTCTTCGGCAATCTCTCGCGCGACCAGGTGGCTGCGCTTCGCAAGCACGTGCAGGAGGAGCAGAAGGCCTTCAAGGAAGGCCGGCGCGAGGATGCGATCAAGCTGGCGGGCGACTTCCACCTGCTGCTGGCGCAGATGGCGAACAGCGAGGAACTGCTGTCGTACATCAGGCGGCTGATATCGAACACCGAGCTCTACAAGGCGCTGTACGACTCCGCCGAGGCAGCGAGCTGCGCGCCGCGCGAGCACGAGCAGATCATCGAGGCGCTGGCCACGGGCAAGTCGCTCGACAAGGCATTGGAGGTGGCGCTGGAGCACCTCGACGAGCTGGAGCAGCGCGTGATCGCCGGGGCGGCCGCCGAGCAGGAGGTGGACCTGGCGACGCTGCTGAACGGCGGCAGCGGCCGCAGCGGCAAAGGCAAGCCGCACGCGCACGATCACTGAGGCATCCACGCTTCGCTCGCGGCCGAAGTGTGGCCGCGCCGGTGGGGGAATGATCGGCGCACCATGCACGCATCGACACCCTCTTCCATCGACAAGCCCCGCGCCGGCCTCGCCCTCGAATGGGCCCTGCTCGCGCTGCTCGCCACCTGCTGGGGCGCCTCGTACACCTTCATCAAGATCGGCGTCGCGACCATTCCGCCCGTCACGCTGATCGCCGCGCGTACGCTCATCGCCGGCGCGCTGCTGCTCGCGGTGCTGCGCATGCGCGGCGTGAAGCTGCCGACCGAACCCTCGATATGGCGCCGCTTCATGCTGCAGGCCTGTCTCAACAGCGTGCTGCCCTTCACGCTCATCGCATGGGCGGAGCGCAATGTCGATGCCGGGCTGGCGACCATCCTGAACTCGACCTCGCCGATCTTCATCTTCCTGCTGGGGCTGGGCCTTGGCGGCGCGGATAAGCCCACGCTGCGCCGCCTGTTCGGCGTGGGCGCGGGCCTTGCGGGCATCTGCCTGATCGTGGGCTTCGAGGCACTGAACGGGCTCGGGCATTCGCTGATCGCGCAGCTCGCCCTGGTGGCGGCCGCCGTCTGCTACGGCTGCGCCGCGATGTTCGGCCCCGTGTTCAAGGGGCTGGACCCGATGGTGCCGGCCGCAGGTTCGCTGGTGAGCGGCGCCGCGATGCTGGTACCCGCTAGCCTGGTCGTCGACCGGCCGTGGACGCTCTCGCCGTCTGCCGCGTCGATGTCGGCAGTGCTGGCGCTCGCGGTGCTTTCCACGGCGCTCGCATTCACGATCTACTTCCGGCTCATCAGGACGCTGGGGCCGATGTCCACCGCCGCCCAGGCCTACCTGCGCGTGCCCATCGGCGTGACGATCGGCGTGATGTTCCTCGGCGAAGCGCTGGCGCCCACGGCATGGATCGGACTGGCCTGCGTGGTGACCGGCGTGGTGGCGATGACGATGCCCGAGACGAAACTTTTGCGCCGCTGAGCGCAGTTTTTACGCGGCGTTTAGACGGGCGCCCATACGCTGCCGGCTCCTCCATTCGTCAGCGATTTCTTCGATGAAAAACCTTCTGCGCATCGCACTGCCGATGCTCGTTCTTCCCACCCTCGGCGCGCTGCCGACGCTCGCGAGCGCACAGCTCAGCGGCAATGTGTCGCTCACCACCGACTACAAGTTCCGCGGCCAGGACCAGGACATGCTCGGCAAGAACGACTACGCCAAGACCAGCGCCTTCAAGCCGGCCATCCAGGGCGGCTTCGACTACGCCTTCGGCGACAGCGGCTTCTACCTGGGCAACTGGAATTCGAGCGTCAACTGGCTCAAGGGCAACAGCATCGAAAGCGACATCTACGGCGGCTACAAGTTCAAGGCCGGCCCCTTCGACATGGACGTGGGTGCGCTCACGTACATCTATCCGGGCAACTCCTCGGGCAACACCACGGAGCTCTACGGCAGCGCCGGCTACACCGACGAGACCATCGGATCGTTCACGCTGAAGTACTCGCACACGGTGTCGAAGGATTACTTCGGCTACGCCGGCAACAAGGCGGGCTCGGGCCTCAAGGGCACCAACACCGGTTACCTGAACCTGGCCTACAGCAAGGAGATCCTGCCCAAGCTCACGCTGAAGGCGGCCGTGGGCTACACGAACATGTCGAGCGACATCCGCAGCCTGGGCTACAAGAGCTATGTCGACTACAACTTGGGCGCGAGCTACGACTTGGGCAACGGCCTCTCGCTGGCGGGCTCGGTGCAGGGGGCCAACAAGCAGAGCGCGTATCTGTCAGTGAGCAACCCGGGCACCGACCTGGGCTTCGGTCCGTTGGGCAGGCAGACCTACTCGCCTAACAAGGCGCGGTTCATCCTCACTCTGACGAAGACGCTGTAAGCCGCGTGGTCGCCGTGTTTCGGGGGTGCGATCACGCCGACGGGGACATTCGCGGAGGGGACTACCCGGCGGCCTGTGCACACGCCCCGAACAAAGTTCAGTCGATGCTGATGTTCGCCGCCTTCGCGACCTCGGCCCACTTCACGCGGTTGTCGTGCACCGTCTTCTTGAACTGCGCCGGCGACTCGATGCGCACGGTGTTGCCCTGGCTCTCGAAGCGCTCGCGGATCTCGGGCGTCTCGAGCACTGCCTTCACCGCGGCGTTGAGCTTGTCGACGATCTGCGGGTCGGTGCCCTTGGGCGCGAAGATGCCGAACCAGATCGAGCTGTCGAAGCCCTTGGTGCCGGGCAGGCCGCTCGATGCGATGGTGGGCACCTCCTTCACCGCGGGCACGGCGGCCGCGGTGGTCACGCCCAGCAGGCGCACCTTGCCGGCCTTGTAGTGCGGCAGCACGGTCTGCACCTGGTTCATGATGCAGCAGGTCTCGCCGCGCACCACCGAGGTGATGGCCTCGGGCCCGCCCTTGTAGGGCACGTGCACCATGTTCAGGCCCAGGCGCGAATTGAACTCGGCAAAGGCCATGTGCGTACCGGCGCCGTTGCCTGTAGACGCATAGTTGTACTTGCCGGGGTTGGCCTTGACCAGCTCGACGAATTCCTTCAAGGTCTTGACGTTGATCACGTCGGGATTGATGGTGAGCACGTTCGACACGTCGAGCACCGGCGCCACCGGCACGAAGTCGGCCTCCACGTCGAAGGGCAGCTTCTTGTAGAGCGCCGCGTTGCTGCCGTGCGTGGCGGCTGTGCCGAACGAGAGCGTGTAGCCGTCGGGCTTGGAGTGGGCAACGTAGTCGCTGGCGATGTTGCCCGCGGCGCCCGACTTGTAGTCGATGATGACCGGCTTGCCCAGCTGCCTGGAAAGCGGCTCCTGGATGGCGCGGGCCACCACGTCCACGCCCGAGCCGGCCGGGAAGCCCATGATGAGCGTGACAGGTTGCTGCGGCCAGTCGTGCGCGGCGTGCTGGGCGAAGGCGGCGCCTGTCGCCAGCGAGGCAGCGGCCAGCAGCAAGGCGCGACGGGCGGGGCGGGTGAATCCGGCAAGACGGGTGAATGGAGAATGAGCCATGGCAGTTTTTCGGTCGTTCAGTCTTTTGTCTTCAATGCAGACGGTGCAGCCGCGCATTGTGGCGCGCGGCTGATGCCCGATTCCATATGAGCTTATGCGCGACATGCAGGTATCGCGCCCGCTCCCGATAATCGACCCATGGTCCGTTCCACCCAACAACTACACGCCCCACGCGAGCCCGCGCCCCTGCGCCCGGCCGCCACGGTGCTGCTGCTGCGCGACAGCGCCGCCGGCATCGAAGTGCTCATGACCCGCCGCTCCGCCACCGCCAGCTTCGCGCCCGGCGCGTACGTGTTTCCCGGCGGACACATCGACGAAGCCGACGAGGCCGCCAAGCGCATCGCCACGCGCCGCCCCACGCAGAGCCGCGTGCAGCGCACGCAGGCCATCGCGGCCATCCGCGAGGCCTTCGAGGAGCTGGGCATCCTGCTCGCGCACCGCCAGGCCGACGGCCAGCCCGTGAGCGCCAGCGAGGTCGCCTCGATGGACCGCAACGCCACAGCCGGCACCGCCTTCGCCGACCAGTGCGCCGCGCGCGGCCTGGTACTCGACACCGATCGCGTCTTCACCTTCGCGCACTGGATGACCGACCGCGACCTGCCCCGTCGCTTCGACGTGCCCTTCCTCGTCGCGCGCATGCCCGAGGGACAGGTGCCCACGGCCGACGAGAACGAGCAGTTCGAGCCCTGCTGGGTGCGCCCCGCCGACGCGCTCGCGCGCCACGAGGCCGGCAGCTTCTTCATGATCTTCCCGACCGTGCGCACGCTGCAGCGCATGGCCACCTATGCCACCGTCGACGCCCTGCTCGCGGCCTGCGCCAGCGAGGTGCCGCTGTGGACCAGCTGCCCGCGCGCCGGCCTGCTCAAGGGGGAGGACGCGCGCTACATGGAGCACGAGTCGCCCTACGGCGAACTCGCGCTGGTGTGCCCCGACGGCCAGGTGCTGCATGCGCTCGACTGGCAGAGCGAAACCCCGGTGCCGCTGCTGAGGAACGTGATGCGCCTGACCGCGCCCAACGCCAGCATCATGACCGGCCCCGGCACCAACAGCTACATCGTGGGCGACGCGGCCACCGGCTACATCGTGATCGACCCGGGCCCGAACGACTTCGACCACATCGGCCGGCTGTGGCGTGCCACGCATGGCGACATCCGCATGATCGTCTGCACCCACTCGCATGCCGACCACTCGCCGGGCGCGGCGCCGCTGCAGGCGCTGTGCACGAAGGGCGGCAAGCCGCCGATCCTCGGGCTGGCCTCGAAGCCGACGGCACGCTCCACCGCCCGCTTCACGCCGGAGCGCGAGCTGGAAGACGGCGAGCGCCTGGTGCTCTCGGGCACCACGGAAGCCGGCGAGGCCGTCACGCACACGCTGCGCGTGATCCACACACCGGGTCATGCGGCCAACCACCTGTGCCTGGTGCTGGAGGAAGACGGCCTGCTCTTCTCGGGCGACCACATCCTCAACGGCAGCACCACGGTGATCGACCCGCCCGACGGCGACATGAGCGCGTACCTCGATTCGCTGGACGCGCTCGACAAGGCCTGCGAGGCCGGCGGCATCGAGTTCATCCTGCCCGCGCACGGCTACGTGATCGGCTTCGCACGCACCGCCATCGGCATGCTGAAGGCGCACCGCCTGAAGCGCGAGGCCAAGATCGCCGCCGCGATGCAGAAGCTGCCCGAGGGCACGCCCGAGCAATGGCTGCCGCTGGCCTACGACGACGTGCCCGAGCGGATGTGGCCGGTGGCGGCGCGCTCGCTGGCCGCGCACGTGGCGCGCATCCGCCAGCTGGCCGCGCACGGATGAGCGCAATGCCCAACACGGCGCCCGTCGACAGCGAAGGCATCCGCCTGGCCAAGCGCGTGGCCGCGCAGGCAGGCGTGTCGCGGCGCGATGCGGAACTGCTGATAGAGAACGGCGCGGTGCGCGTCGACGGCGTGCAGCAGACGCTGCCGCAGTCGCGCGTGCTGCCGCACCAGCGGGTGGAAATCGATGCCGGCGTGAAGCCGCAGCCGGTGGAGCCCGTCACGTTGCTGCTGTACAAGCCTGCGGGCATGCCCATCGACACCGCGCACGAACTGCTCGTTGCCGCCAACCACCACGAACCCGAGCGCGCCGGGCGGCGTTTCCTGCCGGCGCATGCGAGGGGGCAGCGCTGCATGACGCCGCTCGAGGCCGGCGCGAGCGGGCTGGTGGCGTACACGCAGGAATGGCGCGTAGAGCGCAAGCTGCACGAAGACGCCGCCTTCCTCGAGCACGAGGTGATGGTCGACGTGGCCGGCACAGTGAGCCCCGAGGCGCTCGCTCGGCTCGAACGCTCGCCCGCGCGCGTGAGCATCGGACGGCAGACCGCCGAACAGACAGGACTGCGCTTCGCGCTCAAGGGCGCGCGGCCCGGGCAGATCGCGCACATCTGCGACGGCGCGGACCTGCGGATCCTGGCGATGCGGCGCATCCGCATCGGCCGCGTGCAGCTGGCGGGGCTGCAGCCCGGCCAGTGGCGCTACCTTGCACCCCACGAACGCTTCTGACGACAACAGCAAGAACACAGAAGAGAAGACAAGAAGAGAGCCGTCGAGAGAGAGAAGACAGAGGACGACAACGACGATGCACCGCATGTTCGCGGCCCGCAATTTCCAGACCGCGGCCTCCAGGGGCCGCAAGCCTCAGGGAGAGACTGAGTCATGAAGTTCGCAACACCGGGCACTGCCCTGGCCTGCACCGTGCCGCTGGCGCTGGCCACGGGCTGCTCGATCATCACGCCACCGCCGCCTCCGGCGCCGCCCGCTCCACCGCCGGCGATCGTCTCGAAGGACGGCCTCGCGCCCATCACCGACGAGCAGGTCGAGCGCATCCGCGAGGCCATTGCGAGCAAGCCGCCCAGCCCCGCGGTGGGCAAGGTGGTGCGCAGCGCCTCGCCGACCATCGAATCGTTCGTGCGCACCGAGGGCTGCATCACCGCGCGAAACGGAGCGGTGCTCAACCCCTTCGCCGCGCCCGGGCGCCTGTTCGACGGCAGCGGCTTCCAGGGCGGGCCGATGTCGGAGATGCAGTACCACGACAAGACCGCCTGCGTGACCGTGAAGCGCATCCAGAACTGGAAGATGGTCTCGCCGAAGCTGCTGCGCTTCGAGGTGGTCTACGTGGGCGACGACGGCGAGGAGCGCGCTGTCAAGCGCCACGAGCTGATGCGCCAGCCCAAGGGCGGGTGGCTGTTCACGCGCTGAGCTTTGCTGCGGCGGCTACCCGCTTCTGCGTGCGCAGCGCGACCGCGAACGACAGCTGCGCCACGATGCCCGCCCCCGCGAGCACGATGGCCGATGCCAGCGCCGGGTTCGCGTGCCCCATGCCCGCGAGCGCGGTGCACAGCGCGCCCACCGCCATCTGCGTGAAGCCGTAGAGGCCCGAGGCCGAGCCGATGACCTGCGGGTTGACGCTGATCGCCTGCGTGAGCGCGGGCGGCGAGGCCATGCCCACGCCGACGGTGAAGAGGAACATGCACGCGACGATCAGCGGCACCGAGAGATGGCCGCTGAGCGCCGCGCCGAGCAGAACGAAGGCCGCCACCACGCTCAGCGCGTTGGAGCGGGTCATGAGGCGGTCGACGCGCACGCGCGAGATCAGGTGGCTGGTGAGGAAGCTGCCGAGCCACACGCCCGACACCAGGATCGCGAGGTAGATGCCCGCCTCGTGCGCCGGCCGATGGAGCTGGTCGACGAAGATGAAGGGCGCCGAGGCGATGAAGGCGTACATCGAGGTGGTGGCGCAGCCGCCGCCGATCGAGAAGCCCAGGAAGGCCGGCGATGCCAGCAGCTTGCGGTAGTTGCGCCCGAGCTCGCGCGCGTTCACGGCGGCGCCGGGCGCGCCGGTCTCGGGCAACAGGCGCCAGGTGAAGAGGAAGCCGACCACGCCAAGGCCGAAGAGCGCATAGAAGATCGAGCGCCAGCCCAGCGCGGTGGCGAGCGCCCCGCCGACCAGCGGCGCAAGGCTGGGGCCGACGGTGACCATCAGGTTCATCAGCGCGAGGCGGCGCGTGGCCTCCTGCGGCTCGGCCGTGTCCCGCACGATGCTGCGCCCCAGCACGAGGCCGGCGCAGCCGCCCACCGCCTGGAACAGCCGCGCCGCGATGAGCGAATGCACCTCGGGCGCGAGCGCCGCGGCCAGGCCCGCCACGCAGTAGATGCCCAGCCCGCCCAGCAGCACCGGCCGCCGCCCGAAGCGGTCGGCCAGAGGGCCGTACACCAGCTGGCCCAGCGCGAGGCCGAGGATGTAGAGGCTCACCGTCATCTGCATCTGCCCGATGCCCGCGCCCAGGCCTTTCGCGGCGATGGGCAGCGCGGGCACGAAGATGTGCATGGCCAGCGTGCCGCTGAAGGTGACCAGCGCGAGCAGCCACAGCGGCGCGTGCGGACGACGCTGCTGCGGCTGCGCGGATGCGGCGGTCGGCGTCATTGCCCGGGGTTGGCCGGCGCAGCGCCCTGCGCGAGATGGGCGTCGTCGGGTTCCCACCCGCCGCCCAGCGCCATGAACAGCACCACCTGGTCGTCGGCCAGCTGCGCCTCGCTGGCGGCAAGCGCGGCTTCGCTGGCGGCAAGCGAGCGTTCGGCGTCGAGCGCGTCGAGGTAGCCGGTGCGGCCGTTCTGGTAGAGCTGGCGCGCCTGCGCGGCGACCTTGGCGCTCTCGTCGCGAGAGGCCTGCAGCGCGGCGCGGCGGTCGAGCTCGCGTGCGTAGGTGGCGAGCGCGGTCTCGGTCTCGCGCAGCGCGGTGAGCACGGTGCCGTCGAACTTCGCGAGTGCGGCGCGCGTGCCGGCCTCGGCCTGCGCGATGCGCGACTGCGCCACGCCGGTGTTCGGAATGGTCCAGGAGATCAGCGGTCCGAGGCTCCAGGCGAAGGTGTCCTTGCGGCCGAAATCGTCGGCATGGCCTGCGGAAGAGCCCGAGAGGCCCAGCGTGACCTTCGGATAGAGCTCCGCAGTCGCCACGCCGATGCGTGCGGTCGATGCGGCCAGGCTGCGTTCGGCCTGGCGGATGTCGGGCCGGCGGCGCAGCAGCGCGGCGCCGTCGCCAACGGGCAGCACGCCGGCCACGCGCGGCGGCACGGTGCAGTCGGCCACCTCGCGCGGGAAGTCCTGCGGCAGCGCGCCGGTGAGCGTGGCGAGGCGATACAGCGCGCCCTGGCGCTCGGCCTTCAGCGGCGGCAGCGCGGCGTTGAGCTGCTGCAGCTGCGCGCGTGCGCGGTTCGCGTCGATGGCGCCGGCGCGGCCCGCGTGCTGCAGGCGGTCGGTGACGTTGACGGCGTCCTGCTGCAGCGCGACGGACTTCTGCGCGATCTGCAGCCGCAGGCCGGTGGAGCAGGCTTCGGCGTACGCGCGCGCAGTGCCTGCCGCCACGTTCACGCGCACCAGGTCGAGCGCGGCTTCGGCGGCCTGCGTGCTGGCCTGCGAGGCCTCGATGGCGCGGCGGATCTGGCCGAACAGGTCGACCTGGTAGGAGAGCGACGCGCCCGCGCTGTAGTTGAAGGTGCTCGGCGGCTCGTAGCCCTTCTGCAGCAGCGACAGGCCCGAGACGTGGCCGAACGAGGGGCCGCCGTTTACGCCGATGGTGGGGTACTTGGCGCCGGCGGTCTCGTCCTCGATGGCGCGCTCGCGCTCGAGGTTCGCGACGGCCTGGCGCAGGTCGGTGTTGTGCGCGAGGGCCTGCTCGACCAGCTTGTCGAGCAGCGGGTCGTGGTACAGGCGCCACCAGTGCGCGGGCAGCGGCGCGGCATTCGCGGGCGCCTCGGCGAAGGGCTTGCCCGCGGCGGGCTGGCTGGCCAGCGCCTCGGGCGGCTGCTTGTAGTCGGGGCCGACCGCCGCGCAGGCCGCGAGCGCGGCGGCGGCGGCCAGCGATGCGATGCGGAAAGCGAAGCTGGTCATGTCGTTCATCCCTTCTGCGGCGTGGAAGCCGTTGCCGCCGTCTTCTGCACGGGCTTGTTCTCCAGCACCTGCACCGTGACCGTCTGGCCCGCGACGAGGCGCGCACCCTGCGGCAGCGGATCGAGCTTGACGCGCACCGGAATGCGCTGCGCGAGCCGCACCCAGTTGAAGGTCGGGTTCACGCTGGGCAGCAGGTTGGCGCTGGTGGAGCGGTCGTGGTCGGCGATGCCGGCAGCCACGCTCTCGACCGAGCCTTCGAGCACGGCGCCGCCGCCCATGGGCGTGACGCGCACGCGGTCGCCGAGGTGGATGCGCGGCAGCTTCGTCTCTTCGAAATAGCCTTCGACGTAGAACGACTGCGCATCGACCAGCGCGAGCACCGGCCGGCCCGCCGCGGCATAGCTGCCCTGGCGCAGGTCGAGGTTGGTGACCAGGCCGTCGGCCGGCGCGCGCACCTGGGCGCGCTGAAGGTTGAGGCGTGCCGAGTCGAGCGCTACTTCGGCCTGGGCGACCGCGGCCTGCATCTGCTCGACGCGCGAGCGGGTCTGTTCGCGCGACTCCTTCGACACCAGTTCGTCGAGGCCGGCATTGCGCGCGTTCTCGCGCTGGGCCTGTGCGCTCACGGCACGCTGCGCGGCGAGCGCGGCCTGCGCCTGGCGCACGGCGAGGTCGTAGCGCGCACGGTCCACCTCGAAGAGCAGCGTGCCGGCGGCGACCGGCTGGTTGTCGTGGATGGGCACCGCCGTGACAAGGCCCGACACGTCGGGCGCGATCTGCACGACGTTGGCGCGCACGCGGCCGTCGCGAGTCCACGGCGCGAGTTCGTAGTGGTCCCACAGGCGCAGGCCGGCCCACACGGCGGCGGCCACCACGGCCAGGGTGATGAGGATGCGGCCCAGGCGCTGGGCCCACGGATTGCTGTCAGTTGGAGTTCGGGCGGCTTTCATTGGAATCTCGTTGTTGTCATTGAAGGTAGGCGCTGGCGCGGCTGAGCGCGTAGAGCAGCAGCAGGTAGAGCGCCATGTCGAAGAGGGCCGGATGCCATACCCAGCGGTAGGCGCCGGTGGCCGCGAGCAGGCGGCGCACGCCCCACAGCACGAGCAGTGCCGCGAGCGCGAGCACCATGATCCAGGGCAGGTACAGGCCGTAGAAGCTGGCTTCGCCGATCATGCGGAAGCTCCTTGCGAAGTGAGGGACGTGCTCGCGAGCGAGGGCGGCGCGTCGGGAAAGAGATTTCGGCGCAGGCCCACCAGTGCGGTGACGGCCGAGCGCGAGGCGGAAGAAGACGTGCTGTCCGCTGCGTTCGCGCTGTCGCGCGCATCGAGCACGGCGCCGAGCGCTTCATCGATCTGCGGCAGCAGCCCTGGAGGGCGCGGGTTCATGCGGCCCTCCGCACGCTGGCGGAAGAAGCCCGAGATGCCGCCCAGCAGCGCGGCCGAAGTGGCCAGCGGCAGCTGGCCGCGCACGCGCTGCAGCACGGCGATGTCGGCGCCCATGCGCAGGTCGCGCAGCGCGTCGTTGGCCGCCACGCCCTCGACAGTGCCGCCGGCCTGCGCGATGCGCGGCGCGAGCAGGCCGATGCGGTCGAGCATGCGCACCGCATAGGCGTCGCTCTGCGCGTACTGCGGCTGCGAAGACGCGGCCATGTCGCCCAGCTCGCGCCAGGTGGCGCGCTGGATGCGCCGCGCGCTCCAGTCGGCGCCCACCGAGCGCACGAGACGCGTGACGCGCGCCGCGACGACCACGCCGACGATCTGGCCGATCATGCTGTTGAGAAAGCTCACCAGGTCGGAGCTGGCCGTGTCGTGCATCGCCAGCGTGCCGCACACGCCGAAGATCAGCGCCATCGCGGCCATGAAGTGCGTGGGGCGCGGCAGGTAGAAGCCCAGCAGCAGGAAGAGCGGCGCGCAGATGAGCACCAGCATGCCGAAGTCCTGCACCGTGGGCATGAGCACCAGCACGTAGACGGCCGAGATCGGGATCGACCACAGCGTCCACTTCAGGAAGCCGTGGATCGCCGGCACGGGGTCGTCCATCGTCGCGAAGAAGCAGCAGAAGACGGCGGCCATCATGGTGGCGGCCGAGCCCATGGGCCAGCCGGTGAGGATCCAGAAGGCGCCGCACAGGCAGATGGCGATGACGGCGGCCAGTGCCGACAGCAGCGCCATGCCGTAGTCGCGGTGCAGCACGCGGCTGCCGAGCGCGGCCGTGCGGCGCAGCGGCGCGGCGCCCTTCAGGCCTTCGTCGATGTCCTGGCGCAGCTGGGCGCAGGCGGTCCAGCCGTCGACGAGCTCTTCGAGGCGGCCTGCGAGGCCGATGCGAAGGGCGCGGCCCCAGCGGGTCTGCGGCTGTGCCTCGGGCGGCGTGGCGCCCAGAACCTCGATGGCACGGCGCAGCTCCTGCAGGCGCACGGCGCGGGCCGTCGCGTCGCCGGAGGCATCGGCCTCCTCGCGCAGCCACTGCGCGGCCTTGGCAAGCACGGCGGCCACGTCGGGCGCGATGGCGCCTTCGGCCTGCTCCAGCGCCAGCAGGCGGTCTTCGACGGCCGAGAGCGCCGGCGTGAGCGCGGCGACGCGGTCCTGCATCGCGCGGATGGCACCGGCCGTCCAGCGCAGGTGCGTGGTGTCGAAGGGAACGTGGGTGGAGAGCAGGCGCAGCTGCGTGATGTCGCCGGCGAGGCGGCGGCGGTCGTCGTCGAGGCGCCGGGGCTCGGCGCTGCCGCGGCCGGCAGGCTGGAAGAGATCGCCCAGCCACTTGCGCGCGTCCTGCAGCGTGCGGTCGAGCAGGCCCAGCACGGTCGGCGCGAGCCCTGCGGGCAGCACGAGGCTGTGGATGAGCGTGGCGCAGAAGATGCCCAGGCCGATCTCTTCGACGCGCGCCACGGCGGTGTCGAACAGCGCGAGCGGCGTCTGCACCGACGGGAAGCCGATCAGCGCCGCCGTGTAGCCCGCGAGCATGAAGACATAGGAGCGCGGCGTGCGGTCGAAGAGCGAGATGCACAGGCACAGCCCCACCCACAGCGCGAGCACCAGCGTGAGCAGCTCGGGCGCGTTGGACAGCGCCGGCACCAGCAGCACGGTGGCGGTGCTGCCGATGAGCGTGCCGAGGAAACGGTAGACCGCCTTGGAGCGCACCGCGCCGGCCAGCGGGTGGGCGACGACGTAGGTGGTCATGAGCGCCCAGAACGGGCGCGGCAGGCCGGCGCGGCTGGCGAGATACATCGCGAGCATGGCGGCGGCAAAGCTCTTGCTGGAAAAGAGGATCTCCGCGCGGCTGAAGCGCGGCAGGCTGAATGCGGCCATGGGACTACCCGCGCCCTTCCTGCGACGGCGGCGGCGGCAGGCTCTGCACGGCGCGAACGCCCATGCGCTCCTCGAGCACGGCGAACACGCGCAGGCAGGCCGCGACGTCCTCGTCGGACACGCCCTCGAACAGCGACACCCGCATCTGCGCCAGCGCCGCCTCGATGGGCTCGCAGACGGCCTTGCCGGCCTCGGTGAGGTGCAGGGTCTTGGCGCGCCGGTCGGCCGGGTCTTCGCGGCGCTCGACCAGGCCGGCTTCCACCAGCTGGTCGACCGAGCGGACCAGCGACGGTCCCTCGATCCCCAGCGCCTCGGCCAGCACGCCCTGGCGCACGTCGCCGTTCATGCGGCCGAGCATCACGATCGGATAGGCCAGCGTCTGCGACACGCCCACATGCGCCACCGCCCTGTCCGCCACGGCGCGATAGCCGCGCTGCAGCACCGCCAGCGAGGTGCCGATGCGCATCAGCGCCTGTTCGCGCGTCGGTCGGGGGGTGGAGGGGGTGGTCAAGGTAGCCGCCTATTAATTAGCATGCTATCGATTATACGGGTAACTACCAATGCCTGCACGCGGCAAGGCTCGCGCCCGCCTTCGGTCAGGGCCGAAGGGCGCGGAAAAACGCAAAGGGGAGAAAAGAAGAAAAGTGTGAAGCCCGCCGATAAGCCGGATTCTGTGCACCGCAGGCCCCTTGCGGAACCCGCGGCGTGACCGCCATTACTCTGGGCCGCCTGTCACCAGACGGCTCGATGCCACCTACCCGCCAGCTCAGCGGAACCACCTCGATACTGGCCTACTTGGTGTTGCTGCGCGCAGAGATTGCCCGTTTCACCCGAACTGAATCGGCTCGTCTCTGTTGCTCTGATCCTCACCTCACGGTGGAGAGTCGTTAACTCCTGCGCTGTCCTGTGCAGTCCGGACGTTCCTCCAGTGCGGCCTTTCGGCACTTGCACCAGCGGCGGTCTGGCGTGCTTCACGGGGTGGATTATCGCCTCCGCCCGAGCGCACCGGCGGGCCGGTCTCACAATGTGCGCTGCCCGTCCGACAAACGCACTGATTCCCAAGGAGATCCCATGAAGGCCCAGAACATCCTCCAGACCATCGGCAACACCCCGCACATCCGCATCAACCGCCTGTTCGGCAATGCGAAGCAGCAGGTGTGGATCAAGTCCGAGCGCGCCAACCCCGGCGGCTCGATCAAGGACCGCATCGCGCTCGCGATGGTCGAAGACGCCGAGAAGAGCGGCGCGCTCAAGCCCGGCGGCACCATCGTCGAGCCCACTTCGGGCAACACCGGCATCGGCCTGGCGATGGTGGCGGCCGTCAAGGGCTACAAGCTGATCCTGGTGATGCCCGACAGCATGTCGGTGGAGCGCCGCCGCCTGATGCTGGCCTACGGCGCCACCTTCGACCTCACGCCGCGCGCCAACGGCATGAAGGGCTCCATCGCCCGCGCAGAAGAGATCGTGGCCGGCACGCCCGGCGCGTGGATGCCGCAGCAGTTCAACAACCCCGCCAACATCGACGTGCACGTGCGCACCACGGCCGAGGAGATCGCCGCCGACTTCCCCGACGGCATCGACGTGCTGATCACCGGCGTGGGCACCGGCGGCCACATCACCGGCGTGGCGAAGGTGCTGAAGAAGAAGTGGCCGAAGCTGCAGGTGTTCGCGGTGGAGCCGGTGGCCTCGCCGGTCATCTCGGGCGGCCAGCCTTCGCCGCACCCGATCCAGGGCATCGGCGCAGGCTTCATCCCGAAGAATCTCGACACCTCACTGCTCGACGGCGTGCTGCAGGTGGACGCGGAGCCCGCCCGCGAAATGGCCCGCCGCTGCGCACGCGAGGAAGGCATCCTGGTCGGCATCTCCTCGGGCGCCACGCTCGCGGCCATCGCGCAGAAGCTGCCGTCGCTGGCACCCGATGCGGTGGTGCTGGGCTTCAACTACGACACGGGCGAGCGCTATCTGTCCGTAGAAGGCTTCCTGCCGGCCTGAACTGGTTCACCCCCAGGCTGCGCGCACTTCGTGTCGCTGCGCCAACCCCCTTCCGGGGGCAACACCTGCGGCCCGGCAAAGCCGGTTCCGCGGTGTTCCACGAACAGCAAAGCTAAAATGGCCACCTGCTTGATAGTCACAAGCCCCACGCCATGCTGAGAATCTCCGAACTCAAACTCCCGCTCGACCACGCGCCAGAGGCGCTGGTCGCACTGATCGCCAGGACGCTCGGCGTCCCCGTCGAAGCGATCGTCTCCCACAACGTCTACAAGCGCAGCTTCGACGCCCGCAAGGTCGACCTGCTCACCGTCTACATCTGCGACGTGCAGCTCGCGGACGCGAAGCTCGAAGCCGCCCTGCTCGCGAAGCACGCGGGCCATCCGCACATCCAGAACGCGCCCGACATGCGCTACGTGCCGCCGGCCGGCGCACCCGAAGGCCTGCAGACGCGGCCCGTGGTGATCGGCTTCGGCCCCTGCGGCATCTTCGCGGCGCTGATGCTCGCGAAGATGGGCTTCCGGCCCATCGTGCTCGAACGCGGCAAGACCGTGCGCCAGCGCACCCGCGACACCTGGGGCCTGTGGCGCAGGAGCGAGCTCAACCCCGAGTCGAACGTGCAGTTCGGCGAAGGCGGCGCCGGCACCTTCTCCGACGGCAAGCTCTACAGCCAGATCAAGGACCCGCGCTTCCTCGGCCGCAAGGTGATGGAAGAGTTCGTGAAGGCCGGCGCACCGCCCGAGATCCTCTACGTCGCGCATCCGCACATCGGCACCTTCAAGCTGGTGAAGGTGGTGGAGAACATCCGCGAGCAGATCGTGGCGCTGGGCGGCGAGATCCGCTTCGAGCAGCGCGTGACCGACGTGCACATCGAGGACGGCCACCTTCGAGGCCTCACCGTGCTCGACCAGTCCACCGGCCAGAGCAGCGAGCTGCGCGCCGACCACGTGGTGATGGCGCTGGGCCACAGCTCGCGCGACACCTTCGCGATGCTGCATGCGCGCGGCGTGCACATCGAGGCCAAGCCCTTTTCCATCGGCTTCCGCGTGGAGCATCCGCAGGGCCTCATCGACCGCGCACGCTGGGGCCGCCATGCGGGCCATCCGCTGCTGGGTGCGGCCGACTACAAGCTGGTGCACCACGCGAGCAACGGCCGCTCGGTCTACAGCTTCTGCATGTGCCCGGGCGGCACCGTGGTCGCAGCCACCAGCGAGCCGGGCCGCGTGGTCACCAACGGCATGAGCCAATACTCGCGCAACGAGCGCAACGCCAATGCGGGCATCGTGGTGGGCATCGACCCGCGCGATTTCCCGGGATGGGAATCCAATTCCCCCGGCGACGCGCTCGCCGGCATCGCGCTGCAGCGCGAACTGGAAAGCAACGCCTTCGTGCTCGGCGGCGGCGACTACCGCGCGCCCGGCCAGTTGGTGGGCGACTTCATCGCGGGCAAGCCTTCCACCGCGCTCGGCAGCGTGATCCCCTCGTACAAGCCGGGCGTGACGCCCACCGACCTGCACAAGGCCCTGCCCGCCTACGCCATCGAGGCGATGCGCGAGGCGTTCCCCGCCTTCGGCCGCAAGATCAAGGGATTCGACACCCACGACGCGGTGCTCACCGGCGTCGAGACGCGCACTTCGTCGCCCATCAAGATCACGCGCGGCGACGACTTCCAGAGCCTCAACGTGCGCGGCCTGTACCCCGCGGGCGAAGGCGCGAGCTATGCCGGCGGCATCCTGTCGGCCGGCGTGGACGGCATCAAGGTGGCCGAAGCCGTGGCACGCAGCCTGGTGACCGAGACGGAGCGCGAACGCACCGCGAGCGTCTGATGCTGCAGCCCTCCTCCGTCCGCTTCGAGCGCCCGGCCGCGGGCCACCTGGTCGTCGCCACGCTGGCGATGGCGGCCGTGGTGCTCGCCTCCAACGTCCTCGTGCAGTTCGCCATCAACGACTGGCTGACCTGGGGCGCCTTCACCTATCCGGTGGCGTACCTCGTGAGCGACCTCGTCAACCGGCGCTTCGGCCCCGGCATGGCGCGGCGCGTGGCGTGGGTGGGCTTCGCGGTGGCGGTGGGCGTGTCGCTGCTGCTGGCGCCGGTGCGCATCGCGGCGGCCTCGGGGCTGGCCTTCATCGCCTCGCAGCTGCTCGACATCGGCGTCTTCGACCGCCTGCGCCGCGGCCTCTGGTGGCGCGCGCCGCTGGTGGCCACGGTGATCGCCGCGGTGCTCGACAGCATCGTGTTCTGGGGCATCGCCTTCGCGGGCACCGAGGGCCCATGGCTCACCTGGGCGCTCGGCGACCTCGCGGTGAAGCTGGCCGTCGGCGTGCTGATGCTGCTGCCCTTCAGGCTGCTGATCGGCCGGCAGGCCGCGCGCGCCTCGGCCGCCATGGGCTGACGGGACGACCGACCACGCAAACGACAATTCACCGAGCGCCCCATCCACTGCACCGCGCCGAACGCGCGAGCGCATTCCACTGAACCACTTCCTGCTTTCTTCGCGCCTTCGCGCCGGATTTCCAGAATGACCGAAGCAACCACCGCCAACCCGAACAACAAGTCGCGCCGCCCCCGTGGCGAGCGCCTGGACATGGCGCAGCAGCTGCAGGCCCTGCGGGCCGGCACGGACGGCTCGACGACGGCTTCCGAAGCCGCGGCCGGCACGCCCTCCGCTCCCGCGCAGGCGAAGCGGCCGCAGCAACAGCATCAGCAGCGCAAGCCGAAGAGGCCGCAGCAGGCGCAGTCTCCGCAGCAGCAACCGCAGCAGAAACAACCCCAGCAGCCGGCGCGCCCGCAACGCAAGGTGCACCCGGCGCTCGAGCGCCTGTTCGAGCTGTACCCGAACCTGTTCGGCGCGCGCTTCCTGCCGCTGAAGCTGGGCGTGTACGAGGAACTGCTGGCCCGCCACCCCGACGACTTCAAGGCCGAAGACCTGAAGGTGGCGATGGGCCTGCACGCGCGCTCCACGCGCTACCTCGAGAGCGTGGCCGCCGGCCATCCGCGCCATGACCTCGACGGCAACGTCGCCGAGCCGGTGGCCCCCGAGCACGTGCACCACGCCATCCTCGAGCTGCACCGCCGCCGCTCGCAGCGCACCGGCGAAGACCTGCGCCCGCAACTCGTCGCACGCCTGGCCCGCGCCGTCGAAGCCTCGGGCCTCGATCGCGAGGCCTACGCCGTGCTGGTGCGCTCGCGCGACGCCAACAACAACGCCGTGCTCGACGAAGCCCTGGCCCTGCTCGCGGAACAGGCCGCCAAGCGCGAGGCCCTGCTGCGCGCCTTCGAGGCCAGCGGGCGCAGCGAGAAGGAATTTGCGGACATGTACGGCATGACGCAGGGCGAGGTCGCACGCACGCTGCAACGTGCGCGGACCGACCGTGCCGCTGCCGCCGCGGCTCCGGTCGCGACGACCGAAGCGCCTGAAGCTACTGCCGCCCCGTCGGCCGACTGATAGATCGGGACGACGGCGGCAGCTATGCCGCCATCGTCGAGAGATTTGGCCCGCGCTCACGCGCTGTCAGCCAGCCCTCGATCTGCGGCAGCATGCTTGCAACCGAAGCCGCGAGCAGCCGATATGGCTCCGGGCTGTCGCCGAAACCCTCGTACGAGAACCAGTCCTCCGTCTGGCTGGAACCGCCCGCCCCGCCACGACCCTGCAGCCGCGCGCGCTCGGTGAGCGGAACGTACTCCAGCCGCAGATCGGCCTGCGCGACCACATCGCCCCAGCTGGTGGTCTTTTCACCCGGCGGATGCGCACCGCATTCCAGGAAGAAGGCCGTGCCCGGCTTGTCGTACTGCACGGACACGAAATGGATCACGTCCGCCCGGTCGCGGCGGAAATTGGGAAAGCTGCCCGCGAAGCCTGCGGCCTTCAGTTCCGGCACGAGCACCGACTTGAGGGCGCTGGACATGAGCTTGGTGGGTGTCGAGGGCATGCTGGATCGGCTCTGGCGGACGACAGGCGAAAGGAAAGGTGAAAAGAAAAAAGCCGCCACGGCAACGTGGCGGCTTTTCTGTTGATGGGCAAGGCTGGCCCCGTCTTCAGCGCTGCGCGTTCTGCAGCGCGGCGATGCGCTCTTCGATCGGCGGGTGCGTGGCGAACAGCTTGCCGATGCTGCCGGTGATGCCCATGGCTTCCACCGCCTTCGGCAGTTCGCCGGCGGGCAGGCCGCCCAGGCGGGCCAGCGCGTTGATCATCGGCTGCTTCTGGCCCATCAGCGCGGCGGCGCCGGCGTCGGCGCGGAACTCGCGCTGGCGCGAGAACCAGGCCACCACCATCGCGGCGGCGAAGCCGAGCACGATGTCGAGCACGATGGTGCTCACGTAGTAGCCGATGCCGGGGCCCGAGCTGCGGTCGTCGCCGCGGCGCAGGAAGCTGTCGACCGCATAGCCGATCACGCGCGACAGGAACACGACGAAGGTGTTCATCACGCCCTGGATCAGCGTCATGGTGACCATGTCGCCGTTGGCGATGTGCGCCACCTCGTGGCCGATGACGGCCTCGACCTCTTCGCGCGTCATGTTCTGCAGCAGTCCGGTGGACACCGCCACCAGCGACGAGTTCTTGAACGCGCCCGTCGCGAAGGCGTTGGGCTCGCCTTCGAAGATGCCGACCTCGGGCATGCCGATGCCGGCCTTGTCGGCGAACTTGCGCACCGTGCCGACGATCCAGGCCTCGTCGGGCGTCTGGGGGTTGTCGATCATGTGCAGGCCGGTGGTCCACTTGGCCATCGGCTTGCTGATGAGCAGCGAGATGATCGCGCCGCCGAAGCCCATCACCAGGGCGAAGCCGAGCAGCGCGGTCAGGTTGAGCCCGTTGGCCGTGAGAAAGCGATTGACGCCGAGCAGGCTGGCGACAACGCCGAGCACCGCGACGACCATCACGTTGGTCAGGACAAACAGAAGGATACGTTTCAAGTTGAATTCTCCGTGGGGAAATCTGCCACCCAGATGAGGGCCCCGGGGCCCTCTTCAAGCCGTTCTCGAGCAGTTCGCGGCCTGGAAGCCCTGGATGTTCGAGGTGTTCTGGGCGCTCCGGTCGGCGGCAGCCGGTGGAGCCATGATAGGAGCAAAAGTTCTAGGCCCCCGGTATTCCCCGACCGGTCAAGGGCCTGAAGACCTGCGGATCGTCATAGAACTGTGCTGCCTCGTTGTCGCGGCACCAGCCGGGCACGCCGAGCACCGGCAGCGGCACGAAGGGCTTGCGCCCGAGCCGCAGCGGGTCGAGCGCGGCGGCCACCTGGGCGTCGTCGAGCGCCGCCGGCCCGGTTTCGCCATGCAACGGCAGCAGCACGTGCGCGGTGATGGGCTTGCGCGGCGTGACGAGCTTCTCCAGCAGCGCATGGCCGAACAGCACCAGCCTGGCCTCGCGCCACAGCCGCCGCTCGCCGACGAAGAGCGTGTGCCAGTCGCGGGCGGCCAGCGCCCGCCACAGCGCCGGCGGCGCATCGAGCAAGGCGCCGTTCTCGTCGAACAGCGTGAGCGCGTCGCGCAGCGGCCCGCGCGTGGCACCGACGCCGTCGCGCGCGATCTCGCCGGCCTGCAGCTCGTTGAGGCGGCGCTTCGCCTGCGGAAAGGCGAGCCACACCAGGCCGTTGAAGAAATCGTGCAGGTTGTCGCGTGTCGGGACCGTACGGGTGCGGAAGACGTGGGCCTCGTAGGCCTGGCCGGCGGGCAGCGCGTCCTGGCCCACGAAGTCGGGCGCCCACACCCGCCCTGATGCGTGCCTGATGTGCTGGAGCGCGGCTGCCACGCTGCCTTCGCCGTGCGCAATGGCCTGCATCGCCGCCTCGCCGCCGGCGCGATAGGGCGCGAGCCACGGCTGCGCCCAGTCGATCGCCGGCAGGGTCAAGGCGCGGGGGCGCCGGTCCAGCGGATGCGGTCCGGGTGCTGCATCAGCGCGAACTCGGCCGTGAGCTTCTCGAAGAGCTTGAGCGAGCTGCTGTTCTTGCCGAGCAGGCCCGCGGTGCGCAGGGCCTTGGCGACGTCGTTGAGCGGCACGTCCTTGCCGCTGCGCAGGGCCGGGGCGGCCTGCAGGATGAATTCGGCGGCTTCCGAAGGTTGCGGCTGCTGCTGTGCCTGCTGCTGCGGCTCGGGCTTGGGCTCGGGCCTGCTGGCGGACTTCGCCGCCGTCTTGCGCGCCGCCGTCTTCGTCGCGGTCTTCTTCGCGGCGGGCGTGGCCTTGGCGCGCGTGGTCTTTGCGGCTGCGGTCTTCTTCGCGGGTGCCGTGCGCGCGGCCGGCTTGGCGACGGCGTTGTGCGCGATGTCGGTGAAGGCGTCGTAGATGCCGACGGTTTCCTCGCCCGTCTTGCCCTGCTGGCCGATGCCGCAGACGCGGCAGCCCTTCTCGCGCAGGCGGATCACCAGCGGCGCGAAGTCGGAGTCGGAGGACACCAGCACCACCACGTCGGGCCGCTCGGCGATGGCGAGGTCGATGGCATCGACCGACAGCGCGATGTCGGTGCTGTTCTTGCCGGCCGACAGGTTCACCATCGGCCGCACCGAGAGGCGCTTGAAGAGCGCCTGTCGGTTCACCGCCATCTCGGCGTTGCAGTACGCGCGGCGAACGTGGATGGCGCCGTATTCGTCCATGGTGCGCTGCACGGCCTGCTCGATCACGTCCGCCGAGACGTTGTCGGCGTCGATCAGGAGCATCACGCGCAGCGATGAGACCGTCATGCCAGCTTCCAGTTGACCGTCTCGCCGCCGCGCAGCGGCTTGAGCGTGGCGTCGCCATAGGGCACGGTCTCGGGCACTGTCCAGCTCTCGCGCTTGAGCGTGATGGTGTCGGTGTGGCGCGGCAGGCCGTAGAAGTCGGGGCCGTGGAAGCTCGCGAAGCCCTCGAGCTTGTCGAGCGCGCCCGCGTTGTCGAAGGCCTCGGCGTACAGCTCGATGGCGGTGAGCGCGGTGTAGCAGCCGGCGCAGCCCAGCGCGTGCTCCTTCAGGTGCGCCGGGTGCGGCGCGCTGTCGGTGCCCAGGAAGAAGCGGTCGCTGCCGCTGGTGGCCGCCTCGACCAGCGCCACGCGGTGCGTCTCGCGCTTGAGCACGGGCAGGCAGTAGTAGTGCGGGCGGATGCCGCCGGTGAAGATGGCGTTGCGGTTGTAGAGCAGGTGGTGCGCCGTGATGGTGGCGGCCGTGAAGCGGCCGGCGTCGCGCACGTAGTGGGCGCCTTCCTTCGTGGTGAGGTGCTCGAACACCACCTTCAGTTCGGGGAAGTCGCGGCGCAGCGGGATCATCACGCGGTCGACGAAAACGGCCTCGCGGTCGAACAGGTCGATGGCCGGGTCGGTCACCTCGCCGTGCACCAGCAGCAGCAGGCCGTGCTTCTGCATGGCTTCGAGCGTCTTGTAGGTCTTGCGGATGTCGGTCACGCCGGCATCGCTGTTGGTGGTGGCGCCGGCCGGGTAGAGCTTGAGCGCGCGCACGCCTGCTTCGGCAGCCAGCGCGATTTCCTCGAGCGGCAGGTTGTCGGTGAGATAGAGCGACATCACCGGCTCGAAGCCGGTGCCTTCGGGCACGGCGGCGCGGATGCGGTCGCGGTAGGCCACGGCCTGCGTGGCGGTGGTCACGGGGGGGCGGAGGTTCGGCATGATCAGCGCGCGGCCGAACTGGCGGGCGCTGTGGGGAACGACGGCTTCGAGTGCGGCGCCGTCGCGCACGTGCAGGTGCCAGTCGTCGGGGCGGGTGATCGTGAGGGTGTCTGTCATGGCCGGGGGATTGTCGCACCGGCCCCTTTCGGCCACGGGCCGGCTAGGTGCTGAACACCCGGCAGGTGCGCGAGCCGGCGCCCTGCAGCCACCTGAAGAAGTTGACCGAGCTTCGCGCGCCCTTCGTGGGTGGCCACGGGTCGAGGATGCGCAGCGTGGTGCCCCGCCCGCTGGGATCGTCGTCGCCCCGGATGCCCGCGATGACGACCATGTGGCCCGGCCGGCCGGCACTGGACGTGTCGCCTTTCCTGGCGTCCCACAGCATGTCGAGCATGAGCGGGCCCTCGTGCAGCGCCGCGCGCAGCGCCTTCAGCGACCAGGGCTGCGGCGGGCGCACTTCCAGGCCATGTGCGGCGGCGAGACGACTGCCTGCGTCCGTGTGCTCGTCATGCCCGCCATGCGTGCCGGCGAAATGATGCAAGCGGCCGTCGGGCGCGACCAGTTCGGCCGGCGTGCGCGCGAGCACCGCCTGCACGTTGGAGCGCGTCATCATCGCCACGCCCGCGGCCCAGCAGAGCGCGGCGGCGGGCGCCGGGATCAGCGCGACCGGATGCAGCACGGGCTCGGCGGCTTCGCCGTCGAAGGCGACGTTCTGCGTGCACGGGCCGGCCTCGCCGTCCTCCACCAGCCAGTGCGCGGCCTGCAGGCGCAGCACGGCCGCGCGCGTGAGCGGGCCGAAGTCGCCGTCGGTGGCGAGCGCGGGGATGGGCTTGAGTTTGCGGTTCAGGGCTTCCTGCAGTCGGCGGACGTCGATGCCGCGCCAACCCTGTTTCAGCGTGTTCATCCAGATACTTTTTCTCGAACGCTCGTTCGTATCGCGGACCCGGGAATCCGAGTGCCGATGGTCGAAACCAGGCCTGCAGGCGCACGGCCGCCAGACTGGCGCGCTCGGCGGCGCCGGACCATGGCGCTTGCTTTACGGAACCAGTACGCGCGCCGCGGCCGGCTGGATGCGGCCGCTGTCGCCGAGGGGACTTTCGAATGCTCCGTACAGGTCGGCCAGCCAGCGGTCGTAGGCGGCGGCGCGTTCGGCGTCGGGCAGCCGCAGCAGCGCGGACGGATGCAGCGTGACGAACACCGGCCGGCCGTCGGCGCGCTCGTGCAGCCAGGCGCCGCGCTCGGCCTGCACCGCCACCGGGCGGCCGAGCAAGGCGCGCGCGGCGGTGGCGCCCAGGGCCACCAGCGCCCTGGGCTGCACGAGTGCGATCTCGCTGTCCAGCCAGTGGGCACAGGCTTCGGCCTCGCGCTGGGCGGCGGTCTTGTGGATGCGGCGCTTGCCGCGCAGCTCGTACTTGAAATGCTTGACGGCATTGGCCAGGTACACCGTGTCGCGCGGCCGGCCGAGCTGCGCCATCGCGCGATCGAGCAGCTGGCCGGCCGGCCCGACGAAGGGGCGGCCGGCCAGATCCTCCTGGTCGCCGGGCTGTTCGCCGACCAGCATGCGCTGCGCGCCCACGGGCCCTTCGCCGCACACGGCCTGGGTGGCGAGCGCGCCGATGGGGCAGTCGCGGCACGCATGCGTGACCGCGCGAAGTTCATCGAGGCTGGCCGGCGCCGCACGATCGGCCGGCAGCAGGTGCAGCGGCAGAGGGGCGCGGATGCGGCGCGCGGGCGTGGCCGGCGCGTCGATCATCGACTGGCTGCGCGCCTGCGCCGCGTCGGCCAGCGGCTGGATCAGCGCGGCCTCGGGCAGGTTGTGCCAGTAGCGGACCGGCATCTCGCGGCGCATCATCGCGAGCTTCAGCCGCGCGGGGTTGAAGATGTTCTCGTAATAAGTGAGCCAGAGTTGCTCGCCCGCATCCGGCGGCGGCCTCTCGCGCCGGTCGGCGCCGTCGCGGAAAGTCAGCGCCTGCCCGTCCCACGCCACGCAGCGCTCCGGCGTGAGGATGGCCCATTGCATCTGCGCGAAGCGGCGCGAGAAGAACGGCGCATTGGCCTCCACGATGCGGTGGTCGGGTTCGAACCACGCCACGTGGCGCTCGCCCTGCTCCCCTTCCACGCGGGTGAAACGCACGAAGGCGCGCATCTTGTGGATGTCGCGGCGCACGGCCTTGGCCATCAGCCCGGCACGCAGCATGTCGGCGTCGAGCGGGTCGTGCCGCAGCGAAGGTTCGTGCGCCAGCCGCCAGAGCAGCCGGTACATGAGCGCGAGGCGGCCCGGGTCGCGATGCAGGATCACGTCGGCACACAGCGCGAGGAACGACGCGGGCACCGGCTGTCGCGCAGCGCCGGCCGGTGCAGGGGGCGCGGCAGGCTCATCCGAAAACAGCCCGAGACCGCCCGCGGGCGCGTCCCCGAAAAGCTCCGCGCCGCCGCTGTCCTGCGTACCGTCGCTCCACTCCACATGGTCGGGCGGCACGCCGTCGGCCAGCAGCTGGCGCGCCTCGCGGCGGAAGGCGTCGAGATCGACCGGGTCTTGGAGCCGCACGCGCATGCCGATGCCGATCTTTCTCTCGGCCTCAGAACAGCGCCGCCTGCGCCGGGACGGGAGCGGCCGCGGCGGACGCCGACATTGCCATCGCGTTCGCCGCCGGCCGGTGCCCGTCGGCCACCACGAAGGGCAGCACCTTGCGCGCCGGCACATGCAGGCGCCGCAGGTCGTCTGCCCTCACCCTTCGCACGCGACGCGCCTGCAGCAGCCGTTCGACCGCCTTCACCCCGAGGCCGGGCACGCGCAGCAGCATCTCTCGCGGGGCGTGGTTGAGGTCGACCGGGAAGCGCTCCGCATGCGCCAGCGCCCAGGCCAGCTTGGGATCGACGTCCAGCCGCAGCAGGCCGTCGGGCGAGGCCACGATCTCCTGGTGCTCGAACCCGTAGAAGCGCATGAGCCAGTCGGCCTGGTACAGCCGGTGCTCGCGCATCAGCGGCGGCGCAGCCAGCGGCAGCGCGCGGGCCGCGTCGGGGATGGGACTGAAGGCCGAGTAGTACACCCGCTTGAGCTTGTAGGCGCCGTAGAGCGTGGCGCTGGAGGCCAGGATGTGGCGGTCGTCGGTGGCGTCGGCGCCCACGATCATCTGCGTGCTCTGGCCCGCGGGCGCGAAGGGCGGCGGCTTGGCGGCAGCCGGCGCGGCGCCCGGCAGCGCGCGGATCGGCACCACCCGGCGCGCCTCCTCGCGGGTGTCGTCGATGCGAAGCCGCAGCCGCGCCATCGAGCGGCGGATGGCGCTCTCGTCCTTCTCGGGCGCCAGCGCTCGCAGGCCCTCGGCGGTGGGCAGCTCGACGTTGATGCTGAGCCGGTCGGCATAGCGGCCGGCGCGCGCCAGCAGTTCGTCGCTGGCGTCGGGGATGGTCTTGAGGTGGATGTAGCCGCGGAAGTCATGCTCCTCGCGCAGCTGGCGCGCGACCTCCACCACCTGCTCCATGGTGTGGTCCGGCGACTTGACGATGCCGCTGGACAGGAACAGGCCCTCGATGCAGTTGCGCCGGTAGAAGTCGAGCGTGAGCTGAACCACCTCCTCGACCCGGAAGCGTGCCCGCGGCACGTTGCTCGACGCGCGGTTCACGCAATAGAGGCAGTCGTACTGGCAGTGGTTGGTCAGCAGCACCTTCAGCAGCGAGATGCAGCGGCCGTCGGGCGCGTAGCTGTGGCAGATGCCTGCGCCCTCGGTGGAGCCGATGCCGCGTCCGCCCAGCGAGTCGCGCGGCTGCGAACCGCTCGACGCGCAGGAAGCGTCGTACTTCGCGGCGTCGGCCAGGATGGCGAGTTTGCGCTGGATGTCCATGGGGGAGTCGATCGAATACTGTATGAATATACAGTTTTAAGCCGATTGTGTCCTGCCCTGGCGTGCGGTTTTCCGGCCGACCCGCGTCTGCAGTGGCTGGTTTTTCAGCCGCCGATTTGCGGGAAAACCGCAGGTCCGCTGAAAAAACTCCAATGGAATCAGCCACTTGGGTTTGGCGGCCCGCGTGGCACATGCGTTGCTATCCAGGCGGCACACCCGACAGAGGATGGAGACACGCCAATGACCGACCTGCCCGCACCCGCCGCCGCGCCGCCACCGCCGGCCGGCCCCCGACTCACCACCCCGCACTGACGCGCCGCGCGTCGCGCTTCGATCCGGCCCGCGCCGGGTCGCGCCGCCGCATGGCCGTGCCGGCCCAGGGGAAGCCGCCCCTTCCCCCATCGCTTGTTCAACCAGAACCACAACGGAGACAGAAAAGATGACCAGAACCGAGAAGAAGAGCCCTCGCCTTCGCCCGACCCCCGTGCGCATCGGCACGCTGCTGGCCGTGCTGGCGCTCACCGCCTGCGGCGGCGGCAGCGACGGAGGTGGAGGCGGCTTCAGCTTCATTCCGCCCGCTGCAGGAGGCGGCGGCGGGGGCGGCGGAGGAGGCGGTGGCGGCTCCACGCCGACCGATCCGTCCGGCCCCGGCAACCCGCCGCCGGTCGATGCCACCGTGCGCATCGGCGTGCTGTCCTCGTCGCCGCAGCTGGTGACCGGAGACGACGCGCTGGTCGAGCTCGAATTGCTGCGCGAGAAAGCCGACGGCAACCTCGCGGTGTCGGTCGACGGGCGCGACGTGACGGCGGCGTTCTCTCGCGACCCCGCCAACGGCCGCCTGGTGGGCAAGGTCACGGGGCTCAAGCTGGGCTCCAACGAACTGGTCGCAAGCTATGGCGGCTACAGCGCGAAGCTGCAGCTGACGGCCTACCCGATCACCGGCCCGGTGATCTCCGGCCCGCATGAGGAGCCCTTCGTGTGCGGCTATGCCACCTTCACCCGCATGGGCGGCCAGGTGCTCAAGCCACTGGACGACGGCAAGTGCTCGGTGGAGACGCGCGTCGACTACTACTACCGCACCACCGCCGGCAGCAACGTGCGCTTCGTGCCGGAATCGATCACCACCTACCCGGCCAACATGGCCTGGCTCACCATCAACGGCAAGCAGGTGCCCTACGTGGTGCGGCTCGAAAGCGGCACCATCAACCGCGGGCTGTACCAGTCGGCGATCCTGCACGACGTGCTCAACGAGCCCGCGCCCTCGCCCACCTCGCGCCCGGCCGGCTGGAACGGCACACTGCTCTATCCGCTGGGCGGCGGCTGCCAGGGCGGCTGGTTCCAGCAGGGCAACGACTTCGCCACGCTCATCAACCCGACCTACCAGAGCCGCGGCTTCGCCGTGACCACCTCCACGCTCAACGTCTTCGGCACCAACTGCAACGACCAGCTTTCCTCGGAGACCATCGCGATGGTGAAGGAGCGCTTCATCGAGAACTTCGGCGTGCCGGCCCACACCATCGGCACCGGTGGCTCGGGCGGCTCCTACCAGAGCCACCAGACCAGCGACAACTACCCCGGCCTCTTCGACGGCGTGGTGGTGAGCCAGGTGTTCGCGGACGTCACCTCCTCCACCATCTTCAAGCTGCACGACTCGCGCGTGCTCAACAACTACTTCAACGACCCGGCCACCGCGGCGCTGGCCTACACCACGGCCGAGAAGCAGGCGATCTCGGGCTACCTGCAGATCGCCAACATCTCGAACATGAGCGGCCAGGCCGGCCGGCTCGACCCGACGGTGTCGTTCCCCGCGGGCGTGCCCACGGAGCAGCGCTACAACGCGCTGACCAACCCGACGGGCGCTCGCGCGACGGTGTTCGACCACACGGTGAACGTCTACGGCAAGACCGAGGCCGAGGGCTTCGCGCTGCGTCCGATCGACAACGTGGGCATCCAGTACGGCCTGAACGCGCTCAACGAGGGCAAGCTCAGCATCGAGAAATTCCTCGACCTGAACGAGCGCGTGGGCGGCGTCGACCGCGACATGAAGCGCACCGCCACGCGCACCGTGGGCGACATCGACGCGCTGCGCCGGGCCTACCAGTCGGGGCGCATCGTCAACGGCGCGGGCGGGCTGGCGTCCACCGCCATCATCGACCTGCGCGACTACAACGACGGCGCAGCGGGCGGCGACATCCACACCAAGATCCATTCGTTCTCGATGCGCGAACGCCTGCGCCGCGCCAACGGCAACATCGACAACCACGTGATGTGGACCATGGGCGGCGGCAACGCGGCCGCCTTCGACGAGATGGTGAAGTGGCTCACCGCGGTGAAGGCCGACACCTCCGATCGCACCAAGGCCAGGAAGATCGCCGCCAACCGCCCGGCCGACCTGCAGGACGCCTGCTGGAACGCGGGCCTGAAGTACACCGAGGAGCAGACCGCCTTCGGCAGCGGCGCGTGCAACACCTTCTACCCGGCCGGCACCACGCCGCGCATGGCTGCGGGCGGCCCTCTTGCCGACGACATCGCCAAGTGCCAGCTGAAGCCGCTGAATCCCTCGGACTACAGCGTGAGCTTCAACCCGACGCAATGGGCGCGCCTGAATGCCGCCTTCCCCGACGGCGTGTGCGACTGGACCAGGCCCGGCGTCGGCCAGCAGCCGCTGACCGGCACCTGGTTGTCGTTCGGCCCCTCGCCCGTGAACCTGCTGTTCGACATCACGAAGAAGCTGGTGTCGAGCTTCATGTAAGCCATGTCGCGGGAGGGCCGGCTTGCGCGGCCCTCCCGCCTTTTCCCCTGGAGTGAACCTTGAAAGCATCCATGAAGAAGACCCCTGCGTCCGCAGTCCATCTCGCCCTGACCCTGGCCCTCGGCCTGGCCGCAGCCACCGGCGCGCAAGCGCAGGACTTTCCCGGCGGCAAGCCCATCACCATCGTCGTGCCCTTCGCGGCCGGCGGCCCCACCGACCGCGTGGCGCGCGACCTGGCGGAAGCCATGCGCAAGCCGCTGGACGGCACCAGCATCGTGATCGACAACGCCGCCGGCGCCGGCAGCACCATCGGCAACGCCAAGGTGGCGCGCGCCAGGCCCGACGGCTACACCCTGCTGCTCACCCACGTGGGCATGGCCACCACGCCGGTGCTCTACCGCAAGCTGCCCTACAACTACGAGACCGACTTCGAGTACCTGGGCATGATCAACGACGTGCCCATGACCGTCATCGGCAAGCCCCAGCTGCAGGCCCGCAGCTTCGGCGAGCTGCGCGAGTGGATCGCGAAGAACCCGGGCAAGACCAACCTCGGCAACGCGGGCATCGGCTCGGCCTCGCACCTGTGCGGCCTGCTGCTGCAGAGCGAGCTCAAGGCCGAGATGACCACCGTGCCCTACAAGGGCACCGCCCCGGCCATCGCCGACCTGCTGGGCGGCCAGATCGACCTGCTGTGCGACCAGACCACCAACACCACCTCGCAGATCGAGGCCGGGAAGGTCAAGGCCTACGGCGTGACCACGCTCAAGCGGCTGGGCACGCCCGCACTGAAGGACCTGCCCACGCTGGACGAGTCGGGCCTGAAGAACTTCCAGGTGACCATCTGGCACGGCCTCTACGCGCCCAAGGGCACGCCCGCGCCTGTGCTCAGGAAGCTCAACGACGCGCTCAAGGCCGCGCTGAAAGACCCGGAGTTCGTCAAGAAGGAGGAGGGCCTGGGCGCGGTGGTGGTGGCCGACCGGCGCGTGGAGCCGGCCGAGCACAGGAAGTTCGTGCAGCAGGAAGTGGCGCGCTTCGGACCGGTGGTCAAGGCCGCAGGCGTGTACGCCGACTGAGGCACGGACATGGTGCGACGCATGGGCGACAGCGAGGGTAATTCCGCCTCGGCGCGGCGGGGAGTGCTGCATACCATCGGGGCCCCTTGCTGCCCGACGGCGGACTCCCGCTTCCCGCTCCCGTGTCGTCACTGCTCCTATCGGCCGGCCGCGCCGTGCTGAAGCTCTCCGCGCCTTACCGGGCCGGCTTTGCCGGATCGCCCGACGACCTGCGCGACAAGGCCGTGCTGGCGCGCTTCCATGGCGACGCCCCCGCCCTCGCGGCCGGGACGCCGCCTCTTGCGCGCTGGCGCCTGTGGGCCGCCGTGTGCGTATGGCTGTGCCTCATCGCCGCCGGCGGCGCGCTGGCCTACCTGCTGGGCGAGCGCGCAGGCATCCGCTCGCTGCAGCAGGGCACGCTGCACCGGCTCGACATCTACGCCACCAGCCTGCGCAGCGAGCTCAGCCGCTACGAGTACCTGCCGCAGGTGGTGTCGCTGAGCCCCGACGTGCTCGACCTGCTGCGCAAGCCGCGCGACGCCGGCCAGCAGCTGGACGCCAACGTCTACCTGGAGACCGTCAACGCGCACGCGCAGGCCTCGGCCATCTACGTGATGGACGAGACCGGCCTCACGCTGGCCGCCAGCAACTGGAACCAGCCGGGCAGCTTCGTGGACATGAACTTCTCGTACCGCCCCTACTTCCAGGACGCGCTGCGCGGCGTGCCGGGGCGCTTCTACGGCATCGGCACGGTCAGCCGCGAGCCGGGCTACTACTTCTCCTTCGGCATCATCGACGGGCCGCGCCGGCTGGGCGTGGCGACGGTGAAGGTCAACCTCGACAAGCTCGACGCGGCCTGGTCGCACTCGGCCGACCGCGTGTTCGCCATCGACGGCAACGGCGTGGTGTTCCTCTCGTCCGACCCCGGCTGGAAGTTCCGCGCGCTGCGCCCGCTGTCGAGCGAGACCCTCAGGCAGCTCGCGCAGACGCGCCAGTACACCGAGGCCGGCGCGCTCACGCCCATCGACATGCGCGAGCACCGGCCGCTGTCGGGCGGCGCGGGCACGGTGGTGCAGCTGCGCGCGAGCGAGGCGCCGCAGCGCCCCGGCGCCACGCCCTTCGGCCCCGACTACCTGCTCGACAGCCGTCCGGTGGACGGCACCGACTGGAAGCTCATCATGCTGTCGGACATGAAGCCGGTGCATGCGCTCGCGCGCACCAGCGCGCTGGCGACGATGTTCGCGCTGGTGTTCCTCACGCTGCTGGTGATGTACCTGCAGCAGCGCCGCCGCATCGTGCACCAGCGGCTGGCCGCGCGCGAGGCGCTGCAGGGCGCCTACGACGAGCTGGAGCACAAGGTGCAGCTGCGCACCGAGGCGCTGAGCGAGGCCAACCAGCACCTGCAGACCGAGATCGCCGAGCGCAAGCGTGCCGAGGAGATCCTGAAGAACACGCTCGACGACCTGGTGCAGACCGGCAAGATGGCCGTGCTCGGGCAGATGTCGGCCGGCATCACGCACGAGCTCAACCAGCCGCTGGCCGCGCTGCGCACGCTGTCGGCCAACGCGGTGGTGTTCCTGGAACGCGGGCAGTCCGAGCAGGTCGACCTGAACCTGCGCACCATCTGCGATCTGACCGACCGCATGGGGCAGATCACCGCGCAGCTGAAGAAATTCGCGCGCCGCTCGGCGGTGGAGCTGCAGTCGGTGGCGCTGGCCGACGTGATCGCCGATGCGCTCTTCCTGCTGGGCCAGCGCATCCGCCAGGAGCACATCGAACTCGAGCAGTTCGTGGAGCCGGGACTCTTCGCGCGCTGCGAGGGCAACCGGCTCGAGCAGGTGCTGGTCAACCTGCTGGTCAATGCCTTCGACGCGGTCGCGGCCGCCGGCGCCAGCCCGCGCCGCGTGCGCATCGTGGCGCGCCGCAGCGCCGAGGGCGTGGCGGTGGAAGTGCACGACAACGGCACCGGCATCGCGCCCGAGGTGATGCCGCGCCTGTTCGAACCCTTCTTCACCACCAAGGAACAGGGCCTGGGCCTGGGACTGGGGCTGGCCATCTCGGCCGGCATCGTGCGCGACTTCGGCGGGCTGCTGCGCGCCGGCGAGAGCGAACTCGGCGGCGCGGCCTTCGTCGTCGCGCTGCGCGACGGGCTGCGCAATGCGCCCGCCACATTCGAAAAGCAGGGAGCCCTGCAGGGAACATTTCATGCCTGAACACGAACTCGAGGTTCTTTTCGTCGAGGACGACCCGGCCGTGCGCCTGGGCAGCACGCAGGCGCTGCAGCTGGCGGGGCTGCGCGTGACGGGCCTGGGCTCGGCCGAGCAGGTGCTGCCGCGCGTGGTGCCGGGCTTCTCGGGCGTGCTGGTCACCGACGTGAGGCTGCCCGGCATGGACGGCCTGGCGCTGCTGTCGCGCGCGCTGCAGATCGACCCGACGCTGCCGGTCATCCTGGTCACCGGCCACGGCGACATCACCATGGCGGTGCAGGCCATGCGCCTGGGCGCCTACGACTTCCTGGAAAAGCCCTTCTCGCCCGATCAGCTCACCGAGGTGGTCCAGCGCGCGCTCGAGAAGCGGGCGCTCAGCCTTGAGGTCGACCAGCTGCGCCGCAAGCTCGCGGGCTACGAGTCGATCGAGGCGCGGCTGATCGGGCGCTCCTCGGCCATGCAGCGGCTGCGCCGCCTCGTGCTGGACGTGGCCAGCTCCGACGCCGACGTGCTGATCCTCGGCGAGACCGGCACGGGCAAGGAACTGGTGGCGCGCTGCCTGCACGACTGCGGGCGACGGCGCGAAGGCAACTTCGCGGCCATCAACTGCGGCGGCATGCCCGAGGCGCTGTTCGAGAGCGAGATGTTCGGCCACGAGGCCGGCGCCTTCACCGGCGCCGCGCGCAGGCGCATCGGCAAGATCGAGCACGCGCGCGGCGGCACGCTGTTCCTCGACGAGATCGAGACCATGCCGATGAACCTGCAGGTCAAGATGCTGCGCGCCCTGCAGGAGCGCCAGTTCGAGCGGCTGGGCTCCAACGAGCTGCGCCCGATGGACAGCCGCGTGATCGCCGCCACCAAGGCCGACCTGCTGCAGGCCGCGCAGGCGCAGAAGTTCCGCGACGACCTCTACTACCGCCTGAGCGTGGTGGTGCTGCACCTGCCGCCGCTGCGCGAGCGGCGCGAGGACATCCCGCTGCTGTTCACCCACTTCGCGATGCAGGCCGCTCTGCGCCACGGGCGCGAGCAGCCTGCGGTCGCGCCGCGCCACCTGCAGGCGCTGATGGCACATGCCTGGCCCGGCAACGTGCGCGAGCTGCGCAACATCGCCGACCGCTTCGTGCTCGGGCTGTGGGACGGCGAGGAGGGCTTCCGCAGCCTGGCGCAGGGTCCGCGCACGCTCGACGAGCAGATGGCGCAGTTCGAGCGCTACCTGATCCGCGAGGCGCTGGAGGCCTGCAACGGGAGCGCGGCCGCGGCAGCCGAACGCCTGGGCGTGCCGCGCAAGACCCTTTACGACAAGATGCGCCGGCTCGGCCCGCTGGACGCGGCGCCGTCCGACGACACGATGGCCTCGGCCCCGCCACGCCGCGCGTTGCGCAGCGCCTGAACCTTGGCTAGGCTCGCGGTCAGATGACCGAAGCCGCCACGACCGCCCACCAGCCCACCCCACCCGGCCCGTCCGCCACACCGGCCCTGCCGCTGGCCACCGGCCTTGCCGAAGGCGGCCTGGCCGCCAGGTTCAGCACCCCCGAGGGCGTGCCCGCCTTCGCGGTGCGCTGGCAGGGCGCGGTGCATGCCTACCTCAACCAGTGCCCGCATGCCGGCGGGCCGCTCGACTTCGAGGGCCAGGTGCTGGAGAGTTCGGGGCGCTTCCTGATGTGCGCCCGACACGGCGCCATCTTCGAGCCCGACACCGGCAAGTGCGTCGGCGGCCCGTGCCGGGGCGCGCGGCTCACGCCATTGGCCGTCCACGAGAAGCCCGACGGCAGCGTGTGGCCCGGGGCGGCCGGCTGAAGTCGGCACAAGATCCACCATCCAGGAGCAACGACATGCGCAACTGCACCAACCGATTCCGCACTCTCCCGCATATGGCGCTGCCCGCCGCGGCCCTTGCCCTGGCCGGGCTGCTGGCAGGCTGCGCGAACATGTCCTCGCCCGTGGGCAAGGGCTCCACGGGCATGAAGGTCACTTCCAGCGCCTTCGCCGACAACGGCACCATCCCGGCCGAGCATGCGGGCGCTGGCGAATGCGGCGGCAAGAACATCTCGCCGCCCGTGGCCTGGAGCAACCTGCCGGCCAAGACCAAGTCGGTCGCGGTGCTGGTGTTCGACCCCGACGGCGCGGCCGGCCTGGGCGTGTCGCACTGGGTGGCCTACAACATCGCTGCCGAGCGCGGCGAGCTCAAGGCGGGCGAAGGGGCTGCGGGTTCGAACTTCGACTTCACCATGGGCCCGAACGTGGCCGGCGCGCCCGCATACCGCGGCATGTGCCCGCCGGTGGGCGACCGGCCTCACCACTACGTCATGACGGTGATCGCCACCGAACTCGCGCCGGGCAGCCTGCCCGCCGGCCTCGGCCGCGACGCGCTGCTGGCCGCGCTCAAGGGCCGAGCGCTCGGCGGCCAGAGCGTGGTGGGCCTGTACAGCCGCTGAGTCCGGAGGCCTGCTGGCCACGGTTAATAATTAAGAACTCAGCCCGCCGGCAAATGCCCTGCCCACCCATGGCCGCGCCGCTTCCCTGAAAGCATCATCGATGGCCCTGCCCGCCACCAGCTCCGGCTCCACGCCGGCTTCACATTCCGCCGCCGGCGACCTCGACGCCATGTTCGACCTGGCGCCGGTCTCCCTCTGGATCGAGGACTACGGCGACCTCAAGCGCAAGCTCGACGGCTGGCGCGCCGAGGGCGTCACCGACCTGGTGGCGCACCTGCAGGCCGACCCGCGCCGGGTGAACGAATGCATGGCGCTGCTGAGGGTGCTGCGGGTCAACCAGCACACGCTCAAGCTCTTCGGCGCCGACAGCGAGCAGACCCTGCTGGGCGCGCTCGACCGCGTGTTCCGCGGCGACATGTCGGCCACCGTGGTGCACGAGCTCGACCAGCTCTGGCGCGGCCAGCTCAGCTTCGAGAGCGAGACCGTCAACTACGCGCTCGACGGCCGCCGGCTCGACGTGCGCGTGCGCGCCCGCGTGCTGCCGGGCTACGAGGACAGCTGGAGCCGCGTGCTGGTGGCGCTGGACGACGTCACCGAGCGCGTGGCCGCGCAGCGCCTGCGCGACGAGAGCGCCATCTACGCGCGCAGCCTGTTCGACCGCTCGCCGGTGTCGCTGTGGGTGGAAGACTTCAGCGCGGTGCGCTCGCTCATGGAGACGCTGCGCGCGCGCGGCATCACCGACTTCGCCACCTTCATCAAGGTGCACCCCGACTTCGTCACGCGCTGCATGCAGGAGATCCGCGTCATCGACGTCAACCACGAGACGCTGCGCATGTTCGGCGCACCCAACCTGCAGACGCTGCTGGGCAACCTCTCGCGCATCTTCCGCGACGAGATGCGCGAGTCGTTCGCCGAGCAGCTGCAGGACCTGTGGAACGGCAAGACGGTGCAGCACCGCGAGGTGCTCAACTACTCGCTGTCGGGCGAGGTGCTCAACATCCACATGCAGTTCGCGGTGCAGGACGACCGTCTCGACACCTGGGACCTGGTGCTGGTGTCGCTGGTCGACATCACCGCGCGCAAGAAGGCCGAGGCCTACCTCGAATACCTCGGCAAGCACGACGTGCTCACGCAGCTGTGCAACCGCACCTACTACACCGAGGAGCTCAACCGCCTCTCGCGCAAGGGCCCGTGGCCGGTGTCGATCGTGGCCATCGACCTCAACGGCCTGAAGCAGGTCAACGACCTCGAAGGCCACGCCGCCGGCGACACCCTGCTGCGCCGCATGGGCGAGGTGCTCGACAAGGCCGTCGACCTGCCCGCCTGGCCCGCGCGCATCGGCGGCGACGAGTTCGCGGTGCTGCTGCCCATGACCGACGAGCGCGGCGCCGAGGCGATGCGCGAGCGCATCCTCACGCTGCTGGAAATGAACAACCAGTTCCACGCCGGCCAGAGCGGCCACGCGCTGAGCCTGGCCATCGGCTTGGCCACCTGCCACGGCGACGAGCCGCTGGAGGCCGCGCTGCAGCGGGCCGACCGGGCGATGTACGAGGACAAGTCGCGGTATTACGAGAGCGCGGAAGCCGACCGCCGCAGGTAGGGCTGCCGGGGCTGGCGCCCGCTATCGGGAAGGCGGCTCGGCATCGCCCGGCCCCCTCACCCGCTCCAGCACGAAATCGATGAACGTCCGGATCGCCCGCGTGTGCTGGCGGTTCGGCATGTAGAGCATGAACATCTGGGTGCCGAAGATCGAGAGGCGCCAGTCGTCGAGCGTGGTCACCACGTCGCCGCGGCGCACGTCTTCCTGCACCACGTAGTCGGGCACGAGGCCGATGCCCAGGCCGGCGAGGATGGCCTGGCGCAGGAACAGGAAGTTCTCGGAGATCAGTGTGGGCTCCAGGATCACCTCCCGGCGTGTCTCTCCCTGGTAGGCCGACACGCGCAGCTGCCGCCCGATGACGGCGGCGGTGACCACCGGCGCGCCCTGCAGCGCGTCGAGCTGCACCGGCAGCGGGTTCTTCGCGGCGTATTCGCTCGAGGCGCAGGCCACGTAGCGCACCGGCCCCATCGCGCGCGCCACCAGGTTCTGTGGCGGCTCGGGAATCACGCGGATGGCGATGTCGACTTCGTCGCGCAGCAGGTCCTCGATGCGGTTCTCGAACACCACGTCGAGCACGATGCCGGGGTACTGGCGCTTGAAGTCGATCAGCCAGTCGGCCATCACCAGCTGCCCGTAGCCGCTGGGCACGCTCAGGCGCACGCGGCCCTGCAGGCCCTGGCCCAGCGTGGTGACCGATTCGCGCGCCGCCAGCAGCTCGGCCTGGATGGCGATGCCGTGCTGGTACAGGCGCAGGCCGATCTCGGTCGGCTCGGCGCGCCGGGTGGTGCGGCGCACGAGCTGCGCGCCCACCGAGCGCTCGAGCTGGTTCAGGTGGTAGCTGACGTTGGCTCGGGTCATCTTGAGACGCCGCGCGGCCGCGCTCAGGTTGCCGGCGTCGAGGATTTCCACCAACAGGGTGAGCGACTGGAGGTCCATGGGCCGATTGTGTCAAAAATCCTTTGACAGTCTGTCAACCACCTATGCAATTGTCAAAGCGCGGACACCGGCCAAGAATACTTGGTTCATCCCAGAGCCTCGGACCCGCACGGTCCGCAACGCGAGAGACAAGCAGCACATGGCCACCAGCGACACCTCCAGCCCCTCCACGTCCACCGGTCCCGTCACCTTCGAACGTCTAGGCGACGTGTTCGTGGTGACCATCGACAACCCGCCCGTCAACGCCCTGGGCGTGGACGTGCGCCGCGGCCTCGTGGCCGCCATCGACGCGGCCGAGGCCGACAGCGCGGCCAAGGCGGTGCTGATCGTCGGCGCGGGCCGCAACTTCATCGCGGGTGCCGACATCCGCGAGTTCGGCAAGACGCCGCAGCCGCCCTCGCTGCCCGAGGCCTGCCTGAAGATCGAGAACTGCACCAAGCCGGTGGTCGCGGCCATCCACGGCGCCGCGCTCGGCGGCGGCCTGGAAGTGGCCCTGTCGGCGCACTACCGCATCGCCTCGCCGACCGCCAGGCTGGGCCTGCCCGAAGTGGCGCTGGGCCTGCTGCCCGGCTCGGGCGGCACGCAGCGCGCGCCGCGCCTGATCGGCGTGAAGCCCGCCATCGAACTCATGCTCAGCGGCCGCCATGCGGGCGCGAAGGAAGCGCTGTCGCTCGGCCTCGTCGACCGCCTCGCCACCGAAGCCGACGCCCGCGCCGAAGGCCTCGCCTACGCGAATGAACTGGTCGCCGCCAAGGCCCCGGTGCGCCGCACCCGCGACGCTGGCGCGCTGGCCGACAAGGAGGCCGCTCGCGCCGCGCTCGAAGCCGCGCGCGCCGACACCGCCAAGAAGAGCCGCGGCCTGTTCTCGCCGATGAAGATCGTCGAGGCAGTCGAAGCCGCGCTCACGCTGCCCTTCGACGAAGGCATGGCGCTGGAGCGCAAGCTGTTCCTGCAGTGCATCGACAGCCCGCAGCGCGCCGGCCTGATCCACGCCTTCTTCGCCGAGCGCGAAGTGCTCAAGGCCCCCGAGACCAAGTCGGCCAGCCCCCGCGCGCTGGAGGCGGCCGGCATCGTCGGCGGCGGCACCATGGGCGCGGGCATCGCGGTGGCGATGCTCGACGCCGGCATGCCCGTGACCATGATCGAGCGCGACGACACGCAGCTCGCGCGCGGCCGCGCCAACGTCGAGAAGGTGTACGACGGCCTCATCGCCAAGGGCCGCATGACGCCCGAGGCCAAGGCGGCGGTCATGGCGCGCTTCTCGGGTTCCACGAGCTACGACGCGCTCGCCAATGTCGACATCGTGGTGGAAGCCGTGTTCGAGGACATGGCCGTGAAGAAGGCGGTGTTCGCCGAGCTCGACCGCGTGTGCAAGCGCGGCGCGGTGCTGGCCACCAACACCTCGTACCTCGACATCGACGAGATCGCCGCCAGCATCTCGCGTCCGCAGGACGTGGTGGGCCTGCACTTCTTCTCGCCCGCCAACATCATGAAGCTGCTGGAGATCGTGGTGCCCGCCAAGGTGAGCGCCGACGTGGTCGCCACCGGCTTCGAGCTCGCGAAGAAGCTCAAGAAGGTGCCGGTGCGCGCCGGCGTGTGCGACGGCTTCATCGGCAACCGCATCCTGGCCGTGTACCGCCAGGCCGCCGACCACATGATGGAAGACGGCGCATCGCCCTACGACATCGACGCCGCCGTGCGCAACTTCGGCTACCCGATGGGCCCCTTCCAGGTGTCCGACCTCGCGGGCGGCGACATCGGCTGGGCCACGCGCAAGCGCAAGGCCGCCACGCGCGACCCGAAGGCTCGCTACGTGCAGATCGCCGACCGCATCTGCGAGCGCGGCTGGTTCGGCCAGAAGACGCAGCGCGGCTACTACCTCTACCCCGAGGGCGCCCGCACCGGCCAGCCCGACCCCGAGGTGCTGGCCATCATCGACGCCGAGCGCGAGCGCGCCGGCATCAAGCCGCGCGCCTTCACCGAGGAAGAAATCATGCGCCGCTACATGGCCGCGATGATCAACGAGGGCGCCAACGTCGTGCTGCAGCGCATCGCGCTGCGCCCGCTCGACGTGGACGTGACCTTCCTCTACGGCTACGGCTTCCCGCGCCACCGCGGCGGCCCGATGAAGTACGCCGACACCGTGGGCCTGCCCAAGGTGCTGGCCGACATCCAGGAGTTCGCGAAGGAAGACCCGGTCTTCTGGAAGCCCTCGCCGCTGCTGGTGCAGCTGGTCGAGCGCGGCGCCGACTTCGCGAGCCTCAACCAATCCGAGTAATCACAGACAGAGCCAGCCGTCCAGGAGACACCCCCATGCGTGAAGCCGTCATCGTTTCCACCGCCCGCACCCCGCTCACCAAGGCGCACCGCGGCGAATTCAACATCACCCCCGGCCCCACGCTGGCCGCCTTCGCCGTGAAGGCGGCGGTGGAGCGCTCGGGCCTCGACCCCGCGCTGATCGAGGACGCCATCCTCGGCTGCGGCTACCCCGAAGGCACCACGGGCCGCAACATCGCGCGCCAGGCCATCATCCGCGCGGGCCTGCCGATCTCCATCGCCGGCACCACGGTCAACCGCTTCTGCGCCTCGGGCCTGCAGGCCATCGCCATGGCCGCGGGCCGCATCGTGGTGGACGGCGCGCCGGCCATGATCGCGGGCGGCGTCGAAAGCATCTCGCAGATCCGCACCCGCAGCGCCACCGACAGCGGCGACAGCGGCATGGACCCGTGGATCGTCGAGCACAAGCCCGAGCTGTACATGGCGATGATCGAGACCGCCGACATCGTCGCCAAGCGCTACAACATCAGCCGCGAGGCGCAGGACCGCTTCTCGGCAGAGAGCCAGCGCCGCACCGAAGAAGCGCAGATCGCCGGCCGCTACAAGGACGAGATCATTGCCTGCACCACCACGATGGCCGTCACCGACAAGGAGACGAAGGAAGTCACCTACCGCGAAGTGACCGCCACCGAAGACAACTGCAACCGCCGCGGCACCACCTACGAGGCGCTCGCCAAGCTCAAGCCCGTGATGGGCGAGGACAAGTTCATCACCGCCGGCAACGCCTCGCAGCTGTCGGACGGCGCATCGGCCTGCGTGCTGATGGAGGCAAAGGAAGCCGAGCGCGCCAACATCAAGCCGCTGGGCGCCTTCCGCGGCCTCGCGGTGGCCGGCTGCGAACCCGACGAGATGGGCATCGGCCCGGTGTTCGCGGTGCCCAAGCTGCTCGCGCGCCACGGCCTCAAGGTGCAGGACATCGGCCTGTGGGAGCTCAACGAGGCCTTCGCCTCGCAGTCGATCTACTGCCAGGACAAGCTGGGCATTCCCTCGGAACTGCTCAACGTGAACGGCGGCGCGATCTCCATCGGCCACCCCTTCGGCATGACCGGCGCGCGCCTCGCGGGCCACGTGCTCATCGAAGGCAAGCGCCGCGGCGCGAAGTACGCCGTGGTCACGATGTGCATCGCCGGCGGCATGGGCGCAGCCGGTCTCTTTGAAATCTACTGAAGAGGAGCCAGCGATGGACCTGAACTTCACCCCCGAAGAAGAAGCCTTCCGCAGCGAGGTGCGCGCCTTCCTGGCCGCCAAGCTGCCGGTGCGGCTGTCCGAGAAAGTGCGCAGCGGCAAGATCCTCGAGAAGGCCGACATGCAGGAATGGCACGCCATCCTCAACGAGCGCGGCTGGCTCGCCAACCACTGGCCCGAGCAGTACGGCGGACCGGGCTGGACGGCGGTGGAGAAGTTCATCTTCGAGAACGAATGCGCGCTGGCCTTCGCGCCGCGCATCGTGCCCTTCGGCGTGAACATGCTCGGCCCGGTGCTCATCAAGTACGGCAACGAGGCGCAGAAGAAGCACTGGCTGCCGCGCATCCTCAACGGCGCCGACTGGTGGTGCCAGGGCTATTCGGAACCCGGTGCGGGCTCCGACCTCGCTGCAGTGAAGACCACCGCCGTGCGCGGCATCGACGCGCAGGGCGACCACTTCATCGTGAACGGCCAGAAGACCTGGACCACGCTGGGCCAGCACGCCAACATGATCTTCTGCCTGGTGCGCACCAACCGCGAGGCGAAGAAGCAGGAAGGCATCAGCTTCCTGCTGATCGACATGACCTCCCCCGGCGTGGAAGTGCGCCCGATCATCACGCTCGACGGCGAGCATGAGGTGAACGAGGTGTTCTTCTCCGACGTGCGCGTGCCCGCCGAGAACCTCGTGGGCGAGGAGAACAAGGGCTGGACTTGCGCCAAGTACCTGCTGACCTACGAGCGCACCAACATCGCAGGCGTCGGCTTCTCGGTGGCCGCGCTCGAACAGCTCAAGGGCATCGCCGCCACGCAGACCAAGAACGGCAAGCCGCTGGCCGACGACCCGGCCTTCGCGGCGCGCATGGCGCGCGTCGAGATCGACCTGGAGAACATGAAGACCACCAACCTGCGCGTGATCGCGGCGGTGGCAGGCGGCGGCGTGCCGGGCGCGGAAAGCTCGATGCTGAAGATCCGCGGCACGGAGATCCGCCAGGAAATTTCTTCGCTGGCCCGCCGCGCGATGGGCGTCTATGGCCGCCCCTTCATCGCCGAGGCACTGAAGGACGGCTACACCGGCGAGACCTTCGGGCCGCCTTACGCCTCGGCCGCCGCCTCGCGCTACTTCAACAACCGCAAGCTGTCGATCTTCGGCGGCTCCAACGAAATCCAGAAGAACATCATCTCCAAGATGATCCTCGGCCTGTGATGGCTCTCCCCCAGGCTTGCCCACTCCGTGTGGCCGCCACCCCCTTCCGGGGGCAACGCCAGCGGCCCGGCAAAGCCGGTTCCGCGGCGTTCCTGGAATCACCCTTTGATAGCCGCGCTTTTTCATGCGACGCGTGTCTTGGCAGATGCGCAGGAGACTTGAAATGAATTTCGAACACACCGAAGACCGGCGCATGCTCGCCGACAGCCTGAACCGCTTCATCAGCGAGCAGTACGCCTTCGACGCGCGCGACCGCATCGCGAAGTCGGAGCACGGGTTCAGCAAGGAAATCTTCCAGCAGTTCGCCGAACTGGGCGTGATCGGCGCGCTGTTCAGCGAGGCCGACGGCGGCTTCGGCGGCGGCGGCTTCGACATCGCCGTGGTCTTCGAGGCGCTGGGCCGCGGCCTGGTGGTCGAGCCGCTGCTGGGCGCCGTGATGGTCGGCGAGGCGATCAGCGCCGCCGGCACCGATGCGCAGAAAGAAAAGCTCGCAGACATCATCAACGGCGTGACCGTGGCGGCCTTCGCGCACGACGAGGCCGACACGCACTACGAACGCACGCGCGTGGCGACCAAGGCCGAGCGCATCGGCGACGGCTGGGTGCTGCAAGGCGCCAAGGCCGTGGTGCCGCAGGGCGAGCAGGCAGACCTGTTCCTGGTCTCGGCCCGCACCTCGGGCAACGTGGACGACGAAGCCGGCATCTCGCTCTTCCTCGTGCCCGCGAAGACGGCCGGCCTCACGGTGCGCGGCTGCCCTGCCATCGACGGCGGCCGCGTCGCCGAACTCTCCTTCGACGGCGTGAAGCTGGGCGCCGACGCGCTGCTCGGCGCAGAAGGCCAGGGCCATGCCACGCTGGAGCGTGCCATCGGCCGCGGCGTGCTCGCGCTGTGCGCCGAAGCGCTGGGCGCGATGGAAGCCGCCAAGGCCGCGACGCTCGACTACCTGCGCACGCGCAAGCAGTTCGGCACGCTGATCGGCAGCTTCCAGGCGCTGCAGCACCGCATGGCCGACCTGCTGCTGGAGATCGAACAGGCCCGCTCGGCCGTCATCAACGCGTCAGCCGCCATCGACACCGGCGACCGCGTGACGCGCGAGCGTGCGCTGTCGGCCGCCAAGTTCAGCATCGGCCGCATCGGCGCGCTGGTGGCGCAGGAGAGCATCCAGATGCACGGCGGCATCGGCATGACCTGGGAGCTGCCGCTGCCCCACTATGCCAAGCGCCTCGTGATGATCGACCACCAGCTCGGCGACGAAGACCACCACCTGCAGCGCTACATCGCCCTGGGCAAGGAATCCGGCAAGGAGGTCGCAGCATGAGCACCGACAACAAGACGATCCTGATCTCGCAGGAGGGTGCGGTGCGCATCCTCACCAACAGCAACCCCGCCTCGCGCAACGCGATCACGCCCACGCTGTACGCCGAGCTCTCGGCCGCGCTGGCCGACGCGCAGGCCGACCCCGAAACGGGCGCCATCGTCTTCACCGGCGCGGGCGACTTCTTCTGCTCGGGCGGCGACCTCAACCTGCTGGCCAAGCGCCGCGAGCTGCCGGCGTCGGAGCGCCGCCAGATCCTCGAAGGCCTCAACAACCTGATCCGCGCGCTGCGCGACTGCAGCAAGCCGGTGATCGCAGCCGTCGAGGGCGGTGCCGCGGGCGCGGGCCTGTCGATGGCGCTGGCCTGCGACATGCTGGTGTCGGCGCGCGACGCCTTCTTCACCGTGGCCTACGTCAAGGTCGGCCTCACGCCCGACGGCGGCGCCACGGCCTTCCTCTCGGAGTTCGTCTCGCGCCAGGTGCTCACCGAGATGTGCCTCACCGGCGACCGCATGCCGGCCGAGCGACTGCACGCGCTGGGCGCGGTCAACCGCCTGACCGACAAGGGCGCCGCGCTGGCAGAGGCCATCGCGCTCGCGGCCAAGGTAGCCAACGGGCCCGAACGCGCCAGCGCCCGCATCAAGTCGCTGTGCCGCCAGGCGCACCGCGCCACGCTCGAAGAGCAGCTCGACGCCGAGGCCGTGTTCATGGTCGAGTCGCAGGCGGACGCCGAGGCGGCCGAAGGCATCGGCGCCTTCCTGGGCAAGCGCAAGGCCGACTTCGCGGCGCTGCGCGGCCGGAAGCAGGGCGCATCCTGACGCGGGCCACCCTACCCGTCCTTTCGCCTCGCACGACGCATGCACCGTGCGGGGCTTTCTCGTTTCCAGGGAGCTGATCTCATGCCTTTGCCCCATTCATCGCTGCCGCTTGCCGGCGTGCGCGTTCTCGATCTGTCCCGCATCCTCGCGGGCCCCTGGTGCGGCATGGTGCTGGCCGACATGGGCGCCGAAGTCATCAAGGTGGAGCACCCGGGCCGCGGCGACGACACCCGCGACTGGGGCCTGCGCGTAGGCAAGACCGAGACAGCCTACTTCAACAGCGTGAACCGCAACAAGCGCTCCGTCACGCTCGACCTGCAGACGCCCGAAGGCCAGCAGCTCGCGCGCGATCTCGCGAAGCAGTGCGACGTGGTGATCCAGAACTTCAAGTTCGGCGGCATCGACAAGCTGGGCCTGGGCTACGAACAGCTCAGCAAGGAGAACCCGCGCCTCGTCTACTGCTCGATCTCGGGCTACGACCGCACCGGCCCCGAGGCCGCGCGCCCCGGCTACGACCTCGTGGTGCAGGGCGAAGCCGGCCTGATGGCGCTCAACGGCGAGGCGAACCAGCCGCCGCTGAAGTTCGGCGTGGCCGCCGTCGACCTGTTCACCGGCATGTACTCGGCGCAGGCCATCCTCGCGGCGCTCTACCAGCGCGAGAAGACCGGCAAGGGCCGGCACGTGGAGATGGCGCTCTTCGACTGCGGCCTGATGATCACCGCCTACTACGGCCTCGAAGCCCTGCTCATGGGCGAAGACCCGCCGCGCTACGGCAATTCGCATCCGTCGATCGTTCCCTACGGCGTGTTCGACGCGGCCGACGGCCCGCTGGTCATCACCGTGGGCAACAACGCGCAGTTCGCGCGCTTCTGCACCGAGGTGATCGAGCGGCCCGACCTCGCGGCCGACGAGCGCTTCAAGACCAACATCCTGCGCTCGGCCAACCGCGCCGCGCTGCTGCCCGAACTGCACGCCGAACTCGCGAAGCGCCAGCGCGCCGACCTGCTCGAAAAGCTCACCGCTGCAGGCATTCCCTGCGGCGAGGTGCTGGGGCTGCTGGAGGCGCTGAAGTCGCCGCGCGCCACGCAGGGCGGCCTCGTGACCTCGCAGCCGCATCCGGTGGCAGGCACGGTCGACGTGCTCGCGCCGCCCTACCGCTTCGATGGCGAGCGCCTGCCGGTGCGCAGCGCGCCGCCCACGCTGGGCGAAGGCACGCACGACGTGCTGCAGTCGCTGCTCGGCCTGTCCGACGACAGGCTCGCGGCGCTCAAGAGCAGCGGCGTGGTCTGAAGAGCAGGCACGCACTCCGTTTCTCTCTCTTTCTGTTTCTCGTTTTTCCGTTTCCCGTTTTCCCTGAAGTAGTCGAAGTCCATGGCATTCCCCGCTTTCCGTTCCCTCCGCAGTCCCCTTCGCCGTGCACTCCTTGCCCTGGCCCTTCCGCTCGCCGCCGGCGCCGCCTTCGCGCAGGCCTGGCCCGCCAAGCCGATCACGCTGATCGTGCCCTTCCCTCCCGGCGGCCCCACCGACGTGGCATCGCGCATCGTGGCGCAGAAGATGTCGGGCGCGCTCGGCCAGAGCATCGTCATCGACAACCGCAGCGGCGCATCGGGCACCGTGGGCGCTGCTGCCGCTGCGCGCGCACCGGCCGACGGCTACACCTTCGTGATGCTGGCCACGCCCACGCTGCTGGCCTCGCACCTCTACGGCCCCACCGGCTACGACATCTTCAAGAACTTCACGCCCGTGGGCTCGGTGTACGACCTGCCGATCGTGCTGGTGGTCAACCCCAAGTCGCTGCCCGACGTGAACGGCGTGCAAGACCTCATCGCCAAAGCCAAGGCCGAGGGCGGCAAGCTCAACTACACCAGCGCAGGCGCCGGCAGCTTCGGCCACCTGACGACCGAGCAGCTCAAGACCATCGGCAAGTTCGACATGCAGCACGTGCCCTACCGCGGCAGCTCGCCGGCCGTGACCGACCTGATCGGCGGCCAGGTGCCCGCGATGTTCTCCGACCTCGTGGGCGTGCTGCCGCACATCAAGTCGGGCAAGCTGCGCGCCATCGCGGTCGGCTCCGGCCAGCGCGTGAGCCTGCTGCCCGACGTGAAGACGGTGGCCGAGCAGGGCTTCCCCGGCTTCGACGCCACCTCGTGGGGCGGCCTGCTGGCGCCCGTGGGCACGCCGAAGGAGGTCATCGACCGCATGAGCGCCGAGCTGAAGAAGGCGCTGGCCGACAAGGAAGTGCAGGAGAAGCTCCAGGGCGTGGGCACCTTCGCGGCCTACCGCACGCCCGGGCAGACGGGTGTTCGCATGAAGGAAGACTTCGAGCGCTGGGGCAAGGTCATCCGCGACAACCACATCACGAACCAGTAGAACGCACAGGTCCGCAGGGCGACCCAACCAAGGAGACAGACATGACGCATAAGCAGAAATACGAGAACGACTACGGCACCCCGGTGAGCGCGCCGTTCCGCCCCGCGTTGCCCGTGCGCAGCCTCGCCGACATCCGCAAGCTCGAGGAGACGCCGCTGGAGCAGGCGCTCACGGTGCGCAGCACCTACGAGATCTTCCGAAACGCGGGCCATGCCTTCGGCAACAAGACCGCGCTGACCTTCCTGCGCACCGGCAACCCGGCCGACGAGCCGATCCGCTGGTCGTATGCCGAGCTGCTCGCGCGCATCCACCAGACCGCCAACATGCTGCATGCGCTGGGCGTGGGGCCGGACGACGCCGTCGCCGTGCTGCTGCCCGGCTGCCTGGAGTACCACCTCGCGCTGTGGGGCGGCGAGGCCGCCGGCATCGTGCAGCCGCTGAACCCGCTGCTCACCGACGAGAAGCTGGTCGCGCTGATGACCGCTGGCCGCGCCAAGGTGCTGATCGCCTACGGCTCCGATGCCGAATCGGGCATGTGGTCGAAGGCCATGCGCCTGCGCGGCCAGGTGCCCACGCTCACCACCGTGCTGCGTGTGGCGCCGCACGACGAGGCGCCCGGCGCGGCCGGTGCACTGCCCGAAGGAGTCGCCGACTTCGACGTGCTGCGCGCCGCGCAACCCGACGACCGCCTCGTGAGCGGCCGCGACATCGCGCCTGCCGACATCGCCGCCTACTTCCACACCGGGGGCACCACCGGCGCACCCAAGCTGGCGCGCCACAGCCACGGCGCGCAGGTGTTCACCGCCTGGGCCAGCGTGCAGGTCGCGGGCATGAACGAGAACGGCATCTCCATCAATGGATATCCGCTGTTCCATGTGGCGGGCGTGCTGCCGGCGTCGCTGTCGTCGCTGTCGGCGGGCGTGGAAGTGATCATTCCCACGCCCTCGCTGCTGCGCAACAAGGAGGTGCTGGCCAACTACTGGAAGCTGGTGGCCAAGTACCGCCCGACCTCGCTGTCGGCCGTGCCCACCGTGCTCGCGGCGCTGGCCAACGTGCCGCTGGACGGCGCGGACATCTCGTCGATCACCTACTGCCGAACCGGCGCCGCCGTGCTCGCGCCCGAGTTGGCCGCGCGCTTCGAGCGCCTGTTCGGCCTGCACGTGCACGAGAGCCTGGGCATGACGGAGATGGCCGGCATCTCAACCATCACGCCGCCCGGTGTGAACGGGCCCGCGGGCTGCGTCGGCTTTAGGCTGCCCTACATGCAGATGCGCGTGGTGGCGCTCGACGAGAACGGCAACGCGACCGACCGCGAGATGCCGCGCGGCCAGCAGGGCATGGTGCTCTTCAAGTCGCCCAACGTGTTCTCGGGCTTCGTCGACCCTGCGGACAACGCCAAGGCCTTCACCGCCGACGGCTGGCTCGCCACCGGCGACCTGGGCTGGATCGACGACGAGGAACGGCTCAACCTCACCGGCCGCTCGAAGGACCTCATCATCCGCAGCGGCCACAACATCGACCCCAAGACCATCGAGGACGCGCTGGGCGCGCACCCGGCCGTGCAGCTGTGCGCGGCAGTGGGCGCACCCGATGCCTACGCTGGCGAGCTGCCCGTGATCTTCGCGACGCTGGTGCCCGGCGCCTCGGCGACGGAAGAAGAGCTGCTGGCCTTCACCTCCGCGCGCGTGGACGAGGCCCCGGCCCGGCCCAAGTGGGTGTCGGTGATCGCGACCATGCCGATGACCAACGTCGGAAAGATCTACAAGCCCGAGCTGCGCGCCATGGCCGCGCTGCAGGTGGTGAACGCCGCCGTCGCCGAAGCCTGCGCCCAGCTGGGGGTGCCCGAGGCCGCACGGCCCGTGGTGAAGACCGAGGGCGAGAGCCTCGTGCTCGTGCAGATCGACGGCGCTGCGGCGGGCACGCTGGCCGCGCCGCTGCAGGAGCGGCTGCACAAGGCGCTGGAGCCCCTGCCCTTCAAGACGCGCATCGCAACGCAGTGACGGAGTAACGGCGAGCCGACGATTTTTTGAAACCAAGACCGAGAGACAGAGACAAGCCATGACGACCTTCCGCCTTCCGAACCGCCGCGCCCTGCTGTGCGCCGCCGCTTCCGCCGCCACGCTGTGCGCGCTGCTCCCCGCTCAGGCGCAGGCGCAGGCGCAGGCCCCCTACCCCAACAAGCCCATCCGCATGGTCGTGCCCTTCGCAGCAGGCGGCGCCACCGACGTGCTCGCACGCGTGATCGGCCAGAAGATGTCGGCCGGCATGGGCCAGCCCGTCATCATCGACAACAAGCCCGGCGCGGCCGGCATCATCGGCACCGACGCGGTCGCCAAGTCGGCGCCCGACGGCTACACCATCGTGCTGGGCCTGAGCAACTCGCTCATGACCAACGAGTTCCTCTACGAGAAGCTTCCCTACGACACCGCGCGCGACCTCACGCTGGTCTACCAGATCGCGGCGGCGCCGCTGGTGCTGGTGGTGCACCCCAGCGTGCCGGCCAAGACCGGACCCGAGCTGCTGAAGTACGTCGTCGCCAACAAGGGCAAGGTGGCCTACGGCTCCTACGGCATCGGCGCATACCCGCACCTGGCCGGCGCGCACATGAGCCTGGCGACGCAGTCGGACATGAGCCACGTCGCCTACAAGGGCGAGGCGCCGATGATGCAGGACCTGATCGGCGGCCAGATCCAGATGGCGTATGCGAGCGCGCTGGTGGCCAAGCCGCACATCGACTCCGGAAAGATCCGCGCCATCGGCGTGAGCGGCGAGCGCCGCATGAGCACGCTGCCCAATGTGCCCACGCTCGCCGAGCAGGGCCTGAAGGACGAGGCCTACCGCGTGACCGGCTGGCTCGCCATCGCGGCGCCCGCGAAGACACCCAAGCCCATCGTGGACCGCATCGCCGAGGAAGTGCGCAAGGCCACGCAGCAGCCCGACGTGCGCGAGCGCATCGCGGCCATGGGCTTCGAGATCAAGGAAAGCTCGCCCGAACTCTTCGCCACCGCATGGAAGGCGGAGCGCCCCGTGTGGGAGCGCCTCATCAAGCAGTCGGGCGCCAAGCTCGAGTGAGCCCTGCGCTCGCCCATTCATTTCTTCTTCATTCAAAGGAACAGCCATGAAGGCTCTGGTGCCCGTCAAACGGGTCGTCGATTACAACGTGAAGGTGCGCGTGAAGAGCGACGGCACCGGAGTGGACATTGCCAACGTCAAGATGAGCATGAACCCCTTCGACGAGATCGCCGTTGAAGAAGCGGTCCGGCTGAAGGAAAAGGGCGTGGTCACCGAAGTGATCGCCGTCTCCTGCGGCGACGCCAAGTGCCAGGAAACCCTGCGCACCGCCATGGCCATCGGCGCCGACCGCGGCATCCTGGTGGAAACCGCTGAAGAACTGCAGCCCCTGGCCGTGGCCAAGCTGCTGAAGGCGCTGGTCGACAAGGAACAGCCCCAGCTCATCATCCTGGGCAAGCAGGCCATCGACGACGACGCCAACCAGACCGGCCAGATGCTGGCTGCGCTGGCAGATCTTCCCCAGGCTACTTTCGCTTCGAAGGTCGAAGTCGCCGGTGACAAGGCCACCGTCACCCGTGAAGTCGACGGCGGCCTGGAGACCGTGGCGCTCACGTTGCCCGCAGTCATCACCACCGACCTGCGCCTGAACGAGCCGCGTTATGTGACGCTGCCGAACATCATGAAGGCCAAGAAGAAGCAGCTGGACACGGTCAAGCCGGAGGACCTGGGCGTCGATGTGAAGCCTCGCCTGAAGACCCTGAAGGTCGCGGAACCGCCGAAGCGTGGCGCCGGCATCAAGGTGCCCGACGTCGCCACCCTGGTGGACAAGCTGAAGAACGAAGCCAAAGTCATTTGACTCGCCCCCAGGCTTTGCGCACTTCGTGTCGCTACGCCACCCCCCTACCGGGGGCAACACCTGCGGCCCGGCAGAGCCGGTTCCGGGGTGTTCCCCGAAAAGCCTCGTTGAATTGCGTGCCGCAAATTGCCGCACAGGAGAAATGAAATGACCGCACTCGTCATTGCAGAACACGACCACGCCAGCATCAAGCCGGCCACCCTCAATACCGTGACCGCAGCACTGGCCTGCGGCGGCGACATCCACGTGCTGGTGGCCGGCGCCAATGCCGCCGAAGCAGCCAAGGCGGCTGCCCAGATCGCCGGTGTCTCGAAGGTCATCGCAGCCGACAGCCCCAGCCTCGCTGAAAACCTCGCCGAGAACGTCGCCGCGCAAGTGCTGGCCATCGCCGGCAGCTACAGCCACATCCTGTTCCCCTCGACCGCCAACGGCAAGAACGTCGCTCCGCGCGTGGCCGCCAAGCTCGACGTGGCGCAGATCAGCGACATCACGGCCGTGGTGAGCGCCGACACCTTCGAGCGTCCGATCTACGCGGGCAACGCGATTGCCACTGTGCAGAGCAGCGATGCCACCAAGGTGATCACCGTTCGTACGACCGGTTTCGATGCAGCAGCCGCCACCGGTGGCAGCGCAGCCGTCGAATCGGCTGCAGGCGTGGCAGACAGCGGCAAGAGCAGCTTCGTGGGCCGTGAAGTCACGAAGAGCGAGCGTCCTGAGCTGACCGCCGCCAAGATCATCGTCTCGGGCGGCCGTGCCCTGGGCAGCGCCGAGAAGTTCACCGAGGTGATGGCACCCTTGGCCGACAAGCTCAACGCCGGCCTCGGCGCCAGCCGTGCAGCCGTCGACGCGGGCTACGCCCCGAACGACTGGCAAGTGGGCCAGACGGGCAAGATCGTCGCGCCCCAGCTGTACATCGCAGCGGGCATCTCGGGCGCGATCCAGCATCTCGCCGGCATGAAGGACTCCAAGGTGATCGTGGCGATCAACAAGGACGAAGAAGCCCCGATCTTCTCGGTGGCCGACTACGGCCTCGTGGCCGACCTGTTCACGGCCGTGCCGGAACTGGTGAAGGCGCTGTAAGCGAGAGGCCGCGACGATGAAGACCCGCATCACCGAACTGCTGGGCATCCGCTACCCGATCATCCAGGGCGGCATGCAATGGGTGGGCCGCGCCGAGCTGGCGTCGGCCGTGTCGAACGCCGGGGGCCTCGGCATCGTCACCGCGCTGACGCAGCCCACGCCCGACGACCTGCGCCGTGAGATCGAGCGCACGCGCACGATGACCGACAAGCCCTTCGGCGTGAACCTCACGATCCTGCCCGCCGTGAAGCCGCCGCCCTATGCGGAGTACGTGCAGGCCATCATCGACAGCGGCGTGAAGATCGTCGAGACCGCGGGCAACAGCCCGAAGGACTTCATCGCGGCGCTGAAGGAGCACGGCGTGAAGATCGTCCACAAGTGCACCTCGGTGCGCCACGCGCTCTCGGCCGAGCGCAACGGCGTCGATGCGGTGTCGGTGGACGGCTTCGAGTGCGCGGGCCATCCGGGCGAGGACGACGTGCCCGGCCTGGTGCTGCTGCCGGTGGCGGCGCGCAAGCTGCGCATTCCGATCATCGCGTCGGGCGGCATCGCCGACGGGCGCGGCATGGCGGCAGCGCTGGCACTGGGCGCAGAAGGCATCAACATGGGTACGCGCTTCTGCGTGACCAAGGAAGCGCCGATCCACGACAACATCAAGCAGGCGCTGGTGGAGGCGACCGAGCGCGACACCAAGCTGATGTTCCGCACCTTGCACAACACGGCGCGCGTGTTCCGCAACGCCATCTCCGAAGAAGTGGTGGCCACCGAGAACCGTCCGGGCGGCTGCGAGTTCGAGGACGTGCGCCCGCTGGTGGCCGGCGCGCGCGGACGTGCGGCGCTGGAGTCTGGCGAGGTGCACAACGGCGTGGTCTCGGCCGGGCAGTGCATCGGGCTGATCGACGACATTCCGACTTGCGCGGAACTGCTGGAACGCATGGTGCGCGAGTGCCGTGAGCATCTGGACCGGGCTCGGGGCTGGATGGACTGAAGCCCTCCGCTCACTCGCATCCGGGGGCGCTCAGGCCGACGGGGTACCTTGCTCCGCGAATGTCCCCCGGCCTTCGGCCTCCTCCTTTATTTCGCTGCGCAAGACACCCCATCGGCCTGAGCGTTGAACGCCGCTGTTGCCTCTGTTGACTGGCGCAGCGCGGCCTCATGGGGTCTTCGCGCAGCGCGTTGCGGAAGCTGCATTAGTTGGCAGTCTGCGCGACTTCGTGCTGTAGCAGCAGCTTCTTCGCCGGCTTCTTCTCTAGAGTGAATGCCCCTGTCACTCGATGCCCCGCCAAGGGGAGCAGAAAGGCCGAACACCAATCCACCACCCAGATGTTTGAAGGCTGCTTGCCTCGCGGCAGGTCGTCGGTGCGAAAGCACTGATGCAGATGCGAGGTATCAAAAGGCGACGGCCAGGGTGTTACGAGCACCCCGGCCGTCTAACCAAGTTCGTGCAACTGCCTCTAAAGGAACGCACAAAAATGGCTACCAAGACTATAGCCCGGCCTCGCACGCCGGTAGCTTCCGAAGACAACGCCCAAGACCCGGCGGATCTTCTCGAAAACACCCTCTCTCAGCTCGAAGCTCTACTGTGGGTCTGCCATGGGGAAGACATCGACTGGTGCAGCGGTGACGGGCCTCGGCAATTGAACAATCTGCTTTGGCTTGCGGCTGAGATGGCTCGGAAGGCCGGGGAGTTGTTTCAGATGAGTGAGAAGGCGCGACGCAAAGCGCCTGGGGCTGGCGGGTAGGGACTGGGCAGCGGGTTCTCGGCCCGCCTGGAGAGCGGGGTTCTTTTGGGTGCGACGGTTCAAGCCTTCGTGATGGCTGGGCTTCGGTTCGGTTAAGGTTGGTGGGGTATGGCTCAGTGCCAGCTATGTGTCCCATGCTGCTCGTCAACAGGCGATGCGAGCACCCGCTTTACTACAGCGGGTACGGTCATTTGATCCTTTGACAGCAACAGCGGCTTCCGCTGCAAAGCGGTCCACCTAGTGATTGAAGGTGGCATGACTTCCGTCGCTGAATTGGAAAATCTGACACTCCGCTCATGCGCCTGGAACGAAACGGCTTCGCGCTGGTCGCCACTACCGCGTTAAAGGGCGCTCAACCCATTCTCGCGAAGGATCACATCACAAGGGGGAGCGCAAGGTATTCAAAGCAGGGCAAACTCGACGAGCAAGCCGTGCTCGTTTAATTCGGCCTGCCCAACGATAGCGAAGAAGAATCCGACTGAACCGCCCTCCATGACCGACTATCTCGACCTTGAGCGACGTTTTGGACTCCTGACCAAGTACTCGGTCGAGGAGCTTCTGGTCATCGATGCCACGGGCCGGAAGCGCTTGGGCTGGGAGCAAGTCCTCGCCGGGCGCTTCTCGCTTATCACCGCGCGTGCCAACTTCGGCAAGACAACGGAATTGCGCGCTTGTGCGGAAGGCCTTCGTGCGGATGGACAGCATGCAGTCTTCGTACCGCTCCACCGGCTGCTTGAAGAGCCGGACTTTCAAATCGCTCTTGAAGCCGACGAGGCGAAAGCGTTCGCCGCTTGGCAAGGCGCACCTGCTGAGCGCCTACATCTGTTCGTCGATTCCCTTGACGAGGCTGTACTGGGCCGAGACTCAGGCCTCCAGTCCGCACTACGCAGGGTTGCAAAGGCTGTTGGAGGGCCCAACTCGGACGTCATGTGGGTACTCTCGTCGCGCCCCGCTACCCTCACGCCGTCCGTTCTCGACGTTGTTCAGGCCGAGCTTGGAACAACTCTTTACGTAGGCGAGGCGAAAGAAGAGTCTCTCGACGAGACTTCAGAGGAAGTAGAGAGCACAGACGCGCTGGATGCGGGACTTGCTGCGTTCGACGCCAGAAGCACAGTGAAGGCGAAGCTTGTCCCGAAGGAACACCTGAAGGTCTTCGGACTGCTTCCCTTGTCTGCACGGGCAGCCAGACTCTATCTCGAGAAGCGCCACGAGGTTGCGGACGCCAAGGCGCTACTGGACGCTGCGCGAAGTTTCGGATTGGGGGAACTGGCGGCCGGCCCTGGGAGCCTCGACGTGCTGGCCTACGTCGACCCGTTGACCAATCCACCGAACGACCTTACCGATATCTTCGAGCGGATGGTGACAGCCGTTCAGGCCCAGCAACGCACCGACTACCGCGAGGAGTTGGTGGGACGACCTTCCCCTGACAGCCTGGAAGATGCAGTGGCGAAGCTCGCCGCTGCGTCGGCAGTCTGTCAACTACCGAACATGGAACTGGCCGCAGATGCACTCAAAGTGCGGGAAGGAGTGCTCTCATGCCGTCCACTCGTCGGCTCTTTGCTCTCCGAGAAATCTTTGGCGTACCTCCTCGGCTCCCGCTTATTCGTCGACTCGGGACAACATCAAGTCAAGCTCTACCCCGAGCAACTGCTGCCGTACCTAGCCGCCAAGCGACTCTCTGCTCTAGCTCATTCACCCGACGATGCGAGGCGGCTTATCTCTGCGCTGTCTTGGAGGTCAGCGACAGGTGAGTGCGGCGTTCATCGAGCCTACTTAGCAGTTGCAGGGTGGCTCGCCACCTTCAACGTCCACTGCAGACAGGAGTTGCTGCAGGTCGAGCCGCAGGCAGTTGCATTCTTCGGCGATCTTCGGAGTGCGCAAGTATCGCTTTCGGACGCAGGTGCCGCGATGCACTGTTGCCTAGAACGGCTGGAGCGTTCCGGCGACACGCTGGGGCGAAACCAGTTCACTCTTACTGCGGAGAACTACTGGCAGGCAGCGAAGCTCGGGATTGAGCCGAAGCTTCTGGAACTCTACGACCTCTTCGGGTCCGACCGGCATGTGCGTATCGCGCTGCTTGATATCGCAACACATGCTCGCAGGGACATCTTCCGAACGAAAGTTCTGACAGAGCATGGCAACGACTATGGGAAGCTGCTAAGTAATTCTGCTGAGCTCGTGTACTTGATGTCACTCGACCGAGAAGACGACGCGCAGGCGCTCGCTGACGCCGCGAAATCTAGCACGCACCTTGAAGAACGGATCTTGTACTTAGTCCTCAGCAAGTTCGCTTGGAAGACGTTTGATGCTGAGACGATAGCTGAACTGGTGGGTCAGCAATACATACGCAAGGGGACAACCTTCAGCATAGGTTGGGCCTTGACCCATGACGTTGCTGATTCAGCGAGCCCAGATCAGCTAGCGACGCTAACAGGAGGGTTGCTTCTTCGCTTGGTGAAGCATTACCGGAGGAAGCGTAGAAGCCACGACGGGCGATACGACAACTTCGCCGAGGTCGTTCAAGAATTGATCGCGCTCGTGGTACGCACGGACAGCCTCCCGACCGAATGCATCATGCGCCTTTGTCTGTCGTACTACCGTGCGCATTCCAGACTCCACTTCGGGAGCGGAAACCAGGCCGAGCTCCGTGCCGCCCTGATGCAGGCCACAACCGTTCGCCAGAGCCTACTTCGAAAAGTCGTTGCTCGCAGTGACCATACCGCCAACGGCATTTGGAAGACGCTTGTCGAGTACGACATGCATTCACTTTGGCAAGAAAGCGATGTCGAGGCGCTTGCGGAGCCGGGATTCACCGAACTGGTGACTACGCTGAAGACGATCGAGACTGCACCGCGACCTACGGGTAGGCCTCGGAAATCCAAGCACGAAAACCTAGAGTTGGATGAATCTTCAAAAACAGCCCTGTTGATCGAAGCTGATAGCGTACGGGATGGCTCCAATACGAATGCACTTGCCTGGATTGCGGAATGGCTGAACCAGACAAGTCACAACTCGCGCTATGGAGAGTGCGACTTCTCCGCGTTCGAACGTGCTGCTGGTCCCATTCTTGCGAGCACGGCACGCGCAGGGCTCAGCGCTATCTGGCGACAACGTCCCCCGGATTTCAAGGAGACCGAGCGCAACTCCACGTACTACTCGACTGTGGCCGGCCTTCAGGGATTGCACCTGGACCTAGGCGACGGCACCAGTCTGCCTCCGCTGTGCGCGTCGGAGGTTAAACAAGCCCTCTCCTACGGTCGATTTGAAATCAACGGCTATCCGAAGTGGTTCTGGCCAGTCGTTCGCGCGTACGAATCGGCGGCGCTAGACGAATTTCGCCAGGTTCTCGCTACGTCAGACACCGGCGCAGTGTCGGCGGACAAGGCAGATGCGTTGATTCGGCATCTACCCGATGCTCCATCAACTATTCGACGAGGCCTCAGCGGTGCTGCATGGGGGTATGCGACGGGTTCCGCAAACGCCGACTCCTATGCCCTTGAGTCTGCTTTAGCCTGCGCAGTGGGAGACGGCGGGAACGTGGGCCAGGGCACGTTTGAAGCCGAAGCCTGGACGCGGATGTCCACCGCCTTCCAGGACATCCTTCCCGGCTTGAGCGCGCCCGCTTTGCCGCAGGATGAGGAAGAGCGCCTCGCGCGCAGCGCGCTTGAGACGCGCGCGGGGGAGGTGAGAAGGTTGAGGTCAAACGCCGTAGTTTGGGGTCTGTTCTGGCTGCTGCACTACCCCGACACCTTCGGAACACAGTGGGATAGCTGGCGCAGGTCGGAACAACGCGCCGCAGAAGAGTTTATGTTTGACTTGGCTGCGCATGCCGGCGAAGAGCGCCAGACACGTCTGCGAGAAGTCGCGCGGCGAGGCGTAGGTGGACTAAAAGCACTTGCAGCCCTTTACGAATGGGTGGTCACAGTTGTCCGTGAGTCCGATGACAACACCCATGCTGATGGGCGAACGTACACAATAGGCCCGCGCGAGAACGCCCAGCGTCTCCGCGATTCACTGCTCCCCGCGATTTCGAGCATGAAGTCTCAGGCGGCCTATGAGGTGTTGGACGACCTGCGAAAAAAGGCTAGCCGCCCTCGGGCGAAGTACATCCGACGCCTCCAATTCCAGATGCGCGAGGAGGAAGCCAGCGGCGCTCCCGTCGCCCAGCAGAACTACGCCAGGTTTGAGCGTGACTTTGCGCCTCCAGTGTCTGGCTTCAACGCCTTCGCTCAAGCTGTACACAACGACTTGCTTGCGGTTAAGCGGGATATCGAGCTTGGCGAGTTTAGCCTCCGGAGGTTTTTCAACTCGGTCGTCTTCTCTCGAATCAAGACAGACAACGACGGCTTGGCTCTTGAGGAGGACTTTCAGTCGCTCCTTGGCAGCGAGTTGAGTCACGCAAGCGGAGGCCGGTATGGAGTCACGCTCGAGTCAATCCTGCCGGCAGCGACACGTCGCGACGTCCTGTGTCAACACGGAGACCTACGAGCCACGGTTGAACTCAAGATGTCTGAACGCTGGACGGTGCCCAACTACCTAGTCGCCTTGGAGGAACAGTTGAGGGGGCAGTACATGCAGGCCCCGAACTCCAAAATTGGTTTCTTCGTCGTGGTGCTGCAGCGTCGGAAGAAGTGGACCAACCCTGCTGGCGGCAAAGTGGATTTCGCAGGCTTGATTGCTCTACTCGAGCAAAAGGCGTTGGAGTTGCAGGCTGCGGACTCCTCCCTCTTCTTACGCATCGTGGCTATCGATGCCACTCCGCAAGTGGACTTCCGCGCAGAGCATGCCGCAACGAAGGCCGCCAGGAGAGGTGCGCCCAAGTATGCCGACCAAGCGGGGAACACCTGGCATGGCAGGGGGGCTCGCCCACAGTGGCTAAAGGACGCTCTTGCAGCGGGAAAGACGCTGGCCGATTTTGAGCAGCCGAGTCCTTTAAAGGCAACGGTCGGTAGTTAAGGGGCCTTTACGAAACTCCGGGCGGCCCCTTGTTGTCTGAGTCCGTTCGATCCACAAACATCGCGCCCACGAAGGGAGAGCGGTCAGGCAGAGTGGCCAACTACAGTCCTCAGTCTGGAGAGAGCATCGAACGCAGTCACGCCAGAGTCGACCGCGGCCGACACCAGCCCTTCGGACTTCTGCTTGTCCATTGCAGCGATCAAGCCACCAACGCCACAGCCGCACTCCCCGTGCACAGGGCGCCGGGTACTCCCCGCAGCGAAATAAAGGAGGAGGCCGAAGGCCGGGGGACATTCGCGGAGGGGAGTACCCGGCGGCCTGTGCACACGCCCCGGAAGCCTCCTCGAAGTCCCTCCCCAAGCCACCCGGCTAAGGAAACCCCCGATACATGAATGGTCATGGACCCCCTAGCATCGGTAACAGTTTCCCTGTCGAGGTGTACGGAACGCGTCCCGGCGTCCGCCCGGTGACATGGCGTTCGTGCGTGCCTCACTGACCATCCTGCGATGACAACTCCACCCGAGTCCGGCCCCACGCTGGACGCCGCCAGCCCCATTCCCCCCGACATCGAAGCCGCAGACGAACCGACCAAGGTTCCCCTTGCCATCGAGGACTGGCTCACGGTCATCATCATGGGCGCGCTGGCGCTCATCACTTTTGCCAACGTCATCGTCCGCTACTTCACCGATTCTTCCTTCGCCTGGACGGAAGAGTTCTCGGTGTTCCTCATGATCATGCTGGCGCTGGTGGCCGGCTCGGCCGCGGTGGCGCGCGACCGGCACATCCGCATCGAGTACTTCTCCGAAAGCGGCTCGATGGCGCGGCGCAAGCGGCTGGCGCAGTTCGGCGCGCTGATGATCGCCGTGCTCTTCACGCTCATCGGCGCGCTCAGCATCCGCATGGTGTGGGACGACTACCGCTTCGAAGAGACCACGCCCGGTATCGGCCTGCCCTCCTGGTGGTATTCGATCTGGCTGCCCATCGTGTCTTTCGCCATCGCGCTGCGGGCCATAGGCCTCATGATCCGGCGCGGACGCGAGACGACGACGCACGGCGAAGCTGACGACAACAACAACGGCAAGGGCGACGCATCGTGATCGCCACCCTGCTCTTCGTCGCCTTCGTCGTGATGATGCTGGTGGGCGTGCCCATCGGCGCCGCGCTGGGCCTGGCGGGCGCCGCCTGCATCGCGCTGGCCAACAGCGACGCCCAGTGGTTCGGCCTGCTGGCCGTGCCGCAGAACTTCTATGCGGGCCTGGGCAAATATCCGCTGCTGGCCATTCCGATGTTCGTGCTGGTCGGCTCCATCTTCGACCGCTCGGGCGTGGCGCTGCGCCTCGTGAACTTTGCCATCGCTATCGTGGGGCGCGGCCCCGGCATGCTGCCGCTGGTGGCGATTGCGGTGGCGATGTTCCTCGGCGGCATCTCGGGCTCGGGCCCGGCCAATGCGGCCGCGGTGGGCGCGGTGATGATCGCGGCCATGTCGCGCGCCGGCTACCCTGCGGCCTACTCGGCCAGCGTGGTGGGCGCGGCGGCGGCCACCGACATTCTGATTCCGCCTTCGGTCGCCTTCATCGTCTACTCGGTGCTGGTGCCCGGCGCCTCGGTGCCCGCGCTGTTCGCGGCCGGCATGGTGCCGGGCGTGATGGCCGGCCTGGCGCTGATGATTCCGGCCGTGTGGCTCGCCCGCAAGCACAAGATGGGCGCGCTCGAAGCCACGCTGCCGCGCCCGCCTTTCTGGAAGAGCTTTCGCGAAGCGACCTGGGGGCTGGCGGCGCCGGTGCTCATCTTGGGCGGCATGCGCGCGGGCTGGTTCACGCCCACTGAGGCGGCGGTGGTGGCGGTGTTCTACGGCCTCTTCGTGGGCATGTGCATCCACCGGACCATCAAGGTGCGCGACCTGTTCGTGATCTTGCGCGAGTCGGGCGAGCTCTCGGCGGTGATTCTGCTGGTGGTGTCGCTGGCGGGCATCTTCGCGTATTCGCTCTCGACGCTGGGCGTGATCGATCCGGTCACGCGCGCCATCGTGAACTCGGGGCTGGGCGAGTACGGCATCCTGGCGCTGCTGATCTTGCTGCTCATCACCGTGGGCATGTTCCTCGACGGCGTGTCGATCTTTTTGATCTTCGTGCCGCTGCTGCTGCCCATCGTGCAGTACTACAAGTGGGACCCGGTGTGGTTCGGCGTGATCCTCACGCTGAAGGTGGCGCTGGGCCAGTTCACGCCACCGCTGGCGGTCAACCTCATGGTGTCGTGCCGCATCGCGAAGGTGCGCATGGAAGAAACCGTGCGCTGGGTGGGCTGGATGCTGTTCTCGATGTTCGTGGTGATGGTGCTGGTCATCATCTTTCCCGAACTGGCGCTCTGGCTGCCGCGCAAGCTCGGCTACTGACCCCTTCTTTCGTCCGTCCCGTCGCAGAACCATTATTAGGAGAGCCTTGATCATGAAATTCCGCCGCACCCTGCTCGGCCTTGCCGCCGTTGCCACCGCCCTCGGCATGTTCTCGTCCGGCGCCATGGCGCAGGCCGCCTACAAGCCCGAGTACAAGATGTCGCTGGTGCTGGGCCCGCCCACGCCGTGGGGCCAGGCCGGGAAGATCTGGGCCGACCTGGTGAAGGAGCGCACGCAGGGCCGCATCAACATCAAGCTGTACCCGGGCGTGTCGCTCATCCAGGGCGACCAGACGCGTGAGTTCAGCGCGCTGCGCCAGGGCGTGATCGACATGGCCGTGGGCTCGACCATCAACTGGTCGCCGCAGGTCAAGCAGCTCAACCTGTTCTCCATGCCCTTCCTGATGCCCGACTACGCGGCCATCGACGCGCTCACGCAGGGCGAGGTCGGCAAGGAGATGTTCAAGACGCTCGACAAGGCCGGCGTGGTGCCGCTCGCGTGGGGCGAGAACGGCTTCCGCGAGATCACCAACTCGAAGAAGCCGATCAAGTCGCCGGCCGACATCAAGGGCATGAAGATCCGCGTGGTGGGCTCGCCCATCTACTCCGACATGTTCACCGCGCTGGGCGCCAACCCCACGCAGATGAGCTGGGCCGACGCGCAGCCCGCGCTGGCCAGCGGCGCTGTCGACGGGCAGGAGAACCCGCTCTTCCTGTTCACGGTGCTCAAGATGCAGACGGTGGGCCAGAAGTTCGTGACCACCTGGGGCTATGTGGCCGACCCGCTGGTGTTCGTGGTCAACAAGGAGATCTGGGCCTCGTGGACGCCGGCCGACCAGGCCATCGTGCGCCAGGCCGCCATCGACGCAGGCAAGGAAGAGATCGCCATCGCGCGCAAGGGCCTGGTGGAGGCCGACAAGCCGGTGCTCAAGGACATCGCCGGCATGGGCGTGACCGTGACCAGCCTCACGCCGGCCGAGCGCGCCGAGTTCGTGAAGGCGACGCGGCCGGTGTACGACAAGTGGAAGTCGACCATCGGCGCCGATCTGGTGGCGAAGGCCGAGCAGGCGATCGCTGCACGCAAGAAGTAATGGCGACAGCTGCCGCGCCTGCTCAGGCGCGGTAGCGGCTGGGGTTTGCTCCAGCCACCTTCTTCATCAGGCGCCGCAATGCCGTGGCATCTTGATACCCCACCGCCCCCGCCACCTGCTCGACCGTCATGCGGCTGGATTCGAGCAGTGCGCGGGCGCGCCGCAGCCTGACGCTCTGCACCAGCGCCTGGGTGCTCTTGCCGGTGGCCTTGTGGATGTGCCGCGACAGCGTGCGCTCCGACATGCAGAACTCGCGCGCCAGCTCGCTCACCGCCGGCGCCTCGGGCAATGCCGATTCGACACGCGCGGCGAGCCGCGCCACCAGGTCGTTGCCGCTGGCCAGCACCTCCGCCGCGATGAACGGTGCCTGCGCCTGGCGGCCGTCGATCAGCAGCATGCGCGAGACAAGATCGGTGAGCGCGCTGCCGCAGCGCTCGCGCAGCAGGTGCAGCATCAGGTCGGTCTGCGCGAAGGCGGCACCTGCGGTGACGACGGGGCCGTCGGAGCACACCATGCGGTCGGCATCGACGGTGCAGCCGGGAGCCATGCGTGCGAGCAGCGGGGCGTACCACCATGAGACTGTCGCGCGCCGGCCTTGCAGCAGGCCAGCGGCGTTGAGCAGGAACACGGCCGAGCACGAGGCGGCGACCTGCCCGCCGGCCTTGGCGTGACGCGCGAGGGCGGCGATGGCCTTGGCGGCTTCGTCGCTTTCCAGGCATCGGCGGATCTCGCCGGGGGTGTTGAGGCCGAGCCCCGGCACCACCCAGGTGGAGCGATCGTCGCGCGGGCGCACGGGCAGGCGCGTGGTGTCGAGGCTCATGCCGGCGCGCAGCTGCACCGGCCCGCCATGCACCGAGCACAGCCGCCAGCGAGGCGGCGCGACGCCTGCGCGGGCGGCCATCGCTTCAGCTGCGCCGAGGATGTCCATGGTGACCGCGACGCTGGAGTTGAAGGCGCCGGGCAGCACGAGCACGGTGAAGTCATGCATCTGGAAGATTGGCCGATAAGGCCTCAAAGGAGTCGAATTGGACACTGCCATTCTGTCGGCGCCGAACGTCCAATACAAGCTTCGAAGCTCCCAGGCCGCAGCCTCATGCCCACCATCCTCGTGAAGATTCCCCATGGCTCGTTTCCCGGTGAGACCCGCGCCGTGCTGGTTCGCAAGATCAACGAAGCGGCTGCTGCAGCCGAACAGATGCCCGATGAGCCCCGTGCACGAGCCATGTGCTGGGTGTTGGTCGAGGAAGCCGACCCCGGCGCCTGGACCTGCGGCGGTGCTGACGTGACGGCCAGGCTGCTGCCCTGCACCGTGCTCGCGTACCTGCCGGCCGGCGTGCTCGATGACGCATCGCGTGCGCTCTTCGTCTCGCGCGTTCACGCAGCGTTCGAGGAAGCCCTGCCGGCAGACGACCGCCGCAGACTCGCCACATCCGTGGTGATGAACGAGGTGCCCGATGGCGCATGGGGCGTGGGCGGCAAGGTCTGGCACCTGCCCGACTTCGCACGCAGCGCGGGTTACGCGCATCTGCAGCATCTGGTCGATGCGGCACAGGCCAACTGAACACCGGAGGAGACACCCATGGCGCAACAGCACCAACGCCCCCTGACCGAAGACGACCCGCTGGACGACTTCACCGCGCGCCAGATCACGCTGGAGGGCATCGAGAAGAAGGTCTACGTCATGGGCCGGGGCCCGGCCGTGATCGTGATGACCGAGATGCCCGGCATCAGCCCGCACGTGGCGCGCTTCGCACGCTGGGTGCGCGATGCGGGCTTCACCGTCTACATGCCGTCGCTCTTCGGCCGCGACGGCGCCGTGCCCGGTGCGGAGGAAGGCATCGCGGTGTTCAAGCGTGCCTGCGTGAGCGCCGAGTTCCGCGCCTTCGCGGCCAACGAGTCGAGCCCGGTCACGCAGTGGCTGCGCGCGCTGGCGCGGCTCGCGCACGCGGAGTGCGGCGGGCCCGGGGTCGGCGCGATCGGCATGTGCTTCACGGGCAACTTCGCGCTCTCGATGATGCTGGAGCCCGCGATGCTCGCGCCGGTGATGTGCCAGCCCTCGCTGCCGATGGACAAGCCGGAGGCGATGAACATGGCGCCCGAAGAGCTGGCCGCGGTGCGCGAGCGGCTGGAGCGCGAGGACCTGACCGTGATGGCCTATCGCTTCGAGGGCGACAGGCACTGCAGGGCGCAGCGCTTCGCGGCCTTCCAGCAGGCGCTGGGCGACCGCTTCGTGTCGCGCGTGCTGCCCGACAGCGCTGCCAACACCCAGACGCCGCCCTTCTTCGCGCAGGTGGTGGCGAGCCCGCACAGCGTGGTGACGGCGCACCTGATCGACGAGGCGGGGCAGCCCACGGTGGCTGCGCGCGACGAGATACTGGCCTTCTTCGCGCGGCGGCTGCGGCCATCGGGCGCTGTCGGGGGCTGATCGAGCGGCGTTTTCGCAACAGGCGGTGCGCGGCTTCGGGGCGCCGCGGATGAAACCTGCTCGCGTGCTTTGCGCACTTTCCGTTGCGGTTGCGCGCGGGCTCTAAAGCCTTGGTCTACGCGCCGTTGCGGGTGCTCGCGCGGCAGTCGAAAATGCGGGCGCGATCAGGTGTCCGCGGCGGGTGTTGCTCTGGCAGACTGACTTGAAAGGCGCACTCTTCTCCAGCGCCTGCAAGGAGGTCCTTTCATGCATTCCAGGGCTGCTGCAGCGGCAACGCCGTCGTCATTGCCATCGCGCCTCGCGGCGACGATCTTCCCGATTCTTCTTCTCGGACTTGCCGCCCTCTTGACCGCCAGCCTCATCGCCCCGAAGGCCCACGCCGCCGACGCCAGCACTGCCGCCACGGCAGCGGCCACGACGCACACGCTCATCATCGACACCGACCCCGGCGCCGACGATGTGATCGCGCTGCTCTTCGCCATGGCGTCGCCCGAGCAGCTGAAGATCCAGGCGCTCACCACCGTGGCCGGCAACGTGCCACTTGCAAAGACCTCGCGCAACGCACGCCTGGCGCGCGAGTGGGCGAAGCGGCCCGACATCGCCATCTACGCCGGCGCACCGCGCCCGCTGCTGCGCACGCCGATCTACGCGGCCGACATCCACGGCAGCGAAGGCATCACAGGCGTGACGGTGCATGAGCCCAGCCAGCCGCTGGCCGACGGCAACGCGGTCGACTACCTGATCCGCACGCTGCGCGCTGCGCCCGAAAAGAGCGTGACGCTCGCGATGCTCGGCCCCGAGACCAACCTCGCGCTCGCACTCACCCAGGCCCCCGACATCACGCGCGGCCTGCGCGAGCTGGTGCTCATGGGCGGCGCGCACTTCAACGGCGGCAACATCACGCCCACGGCGGAGTTCAACGTGTTCGCCGATCCGCACGCGGCCGAGATCGTGCTCAAGAGCGGCGTGCCCATCACCATGCTGCCGCTGGACCTGACGCACAAGGTGCTCACGAGCCCCGAGCGCATCGCAAAGCTGCGCGGCCTGGGCAACCAGGCCGGCAGGACCGTGGCCGACATCCTCGACGCCTACGTGCAGCACGACATGCAGTACTACGGCCTGCCCGGCGGCCCGGTGCACGACGCCACCGTGATCGCCTACCTGCTGCAGCCCTCGCTCTTCAGAGGCCGCAAGGTGAACGTGGAAGTCGACAGCCGCGAAGGCCTTGGCTTCGGGCAGACGGTGGTCGACTGGTACGGCGGGCTGAAGAAGCCGGCCAACGTGAACTGGATCGCGGAAGGCGATGCGCAGGGGTTCTTCGATCTGCTGACGCAGAGGATTTCGCGGTTGCCTTGAGCCGGCCGCGCGAGGTGCATCGGCGCAAGACGACACACGCGGTGGCTACCATCGCGCGATGCCCACCTCGAACACGACGGATCGATCTGCCTTCTTCTACTGGATTTCAGCAGGCATGCTGATAAGTGGCCTCGCACTGCCACTCATCGCCAAGGCCGTCGGACCGGGCTTCTGGTCGCCGCTTCTCTACTCTCTCTCGTTGCTCTGCTGGCTCGTACTGCCTTTTTGGTATCCCTACTCAGTGGTGAAAACAGGGATCCTGGGCGCCCGGAACAGGGTTTACAGACAGCAGGAGCCCTTCAGGTTTTGGCTGGGGCTGGCAACCTATGAAACGCTCCTGCTTGTTGTGAGCGTTCTGCCGACGCTGGCCGCGTATACCGGCTTGGTGGGGAGCTATGTGCCGCAATAAGCCGGCACTCGCTCGATCCAGCGAAAAGCGCTGTCAGCCCGGAATGTTCGGCTCCACCAGCTGAGCCAGCGAGACCAGCGACTCCTGCCAACCCAGGTAGCACATCTCCGTCGGGATCATCTCGGGAATGCCCTCCTGCACGATCGAGACGTCGGTGCCGCAGGACACCTCGGTGAGGACCACGGTCGTCTTCATCGTGCCCGGAAGGTTCGGGTCGTCGAAGGCCGCGTCGTAGGCGATGCGCTTGCCGGGAACGAGCTCGAGGTACTTGCCGCCGAACGAATGGCCGTTGCCGGTGCCGAAGTTGGTGAAGGACATGCGCCATGCGCCGCCCACCACCGGCTCCATCGCGTGGACCTTGCCGACGAACCCGAATGGCGGCAGCCAGCGCTCGAAGGCGCCGGGCTGGACGAACGCGCGGTAGACCTTGTCGGGCGAGGTGCGAAGGACACGGTGCAGGCGGACGGTGTTGGTAGCCATGATTGATTGCTCCTGAAGAAAATCGAGGACGACCCTCGATAGCACGTCGGATGAGCCTGATGAAAATCGACAGGCGCCAAGATCAGGGAAAACCCGCGACCACGCGACATGGCCTGGTTCCAAGCAAAAAGGCCGCGCTGCCCGGAGGACAGCGCGGCCTTTGGCTTCCTGGCCTTGCAGCAGCCGATCAGTGCTGCAGGATCTTGTTGAGGAAGTCCTTGGTGCGCGGCTGGCGGTTTTCGGGGTGGCCGAAGAACTCGTCCTTCGAGCAGTCTTCCAGGATGCGGCCGCCCACGTCGATGAAGATCACGCGGCTGGCGACCTTGCGGGCGAAGCCCATTTCGTGCGTGACCACCATCATGGTCATGCCTTCCTTGGCCAGGTTCACCATCACGTCGAGCACTTCGCCGACCATCTCTGGGTCGAGCGCCGAGGTGGGTTCGTCGAACAGCATGACGATGGGGTCCATCGACAGTGCGCGGGCGATGGCCACGCGCTGCTGCTGGCCGCCGGAGAGCTGGCCGGGGAACTTGTCCTTGTGCGCCATCAGGCCCACGCGGTCGAGCATCTTCAGGCCGCGGGTCTTGGCTTCGTCGGGCGAGCGGCCGAGCACCTTGATCTGGGCGATGGTGAGGTTCTCGGTGACGGACAGGTGCGGGAACAGCTCGAAGTGCTGGAACACCATGCCGACCTTGGAGCGCAGCTTGGGCAGGTTGGTCTTGGGGTCGTGCAGCGGGATGCCGTTGACGGTGATCTCGCCCTTCTGGAAGGGCTCGAGCGCGTTCACGGTCTTGATGAGCGTGGACTTGCCGGAGCCCGACGGGCCGCACACCACCACCACGTCGCCCTTGGCGATGCTGACGGAGCAGTCGTTGAGCACCTGCACCGGGCCGTACCACTTCGATACGTTCTTGATTTCGATCATTTTTTCGGACATTTTCAAACTCCTGTGAGCAGGTTCATCGCACCGAGTGCAGTCGGGGAAACGCCGTGGAACCGGCTTTGCCGGGCCACCGGCGTTGCCCCCTGGAAGGGGGTTGGCGAAGCGACACGAAGCGCGCGAAGACCGGGGGTCATCTGATGATCGCGATTTTCTTGTGCAGGCGCTTCACCAGCCAGGAAAGGGCGTAGCACATGACGAAGTACACGACGGCGGCCAGCAGGTAGGCCTCTTCCGGCCGGCCGAAGTTCTTGCCCGCGGTCTCGAAGCCCTTGAGCAGGTCGTAGGCGCCGATGGCGTAGACCAGCGAGGTGTCCTGGAACAGGATGATGGTCTGCGTGAGCAGCACCGGCAGCATGTTTCGGAAGGCCTGGGGCAGGATGACCAGCTTCATGTTCTGGCTGTAGGTCATGCCGACGGCCATGCCGGCGAACACCTGCCCGCGCGGGATCGACTGGATGCCGGCGCGCATGATCTCGGAGAAGTAGGCCGCCTCGAAGCAGATGAAGGTGATGACGGCCGAGGTTTCCGCCCCGATCGGACGGCCGATCACGAAGGGCACCAGCAGGAAGAAGCCCAGGATCACCATCACGAGCGGCACGGAACGCATGCCGTTCACATAAGCCGCAGCGGGAAAGTCCAGCCACTTCTTGCCCGACAGGCGCATGAGCGCCAGCAGGGTGCCGAAGAAGATGCCACCCAGCGTGGCCACGACCGTCAGGATGACGCTGAAGTAGAAGCCCTTCAGCACATAGTTGCTGATCAGGCTCCAGTTGTAGAAGGAAAAGTCGAGATTCATCATGTCAGTGGCCTCCCGTGCCACCGGCAGCAACGAAGCCCGGCACGCGCACCTTGCGCTCGATGAAAGTCATGATGCGGTTGATCAGCATGGCGCTGATGACGTAGAGAGCGATCACGCCGATGTAGATCGGGATCTGGGCCGAGGTTTCTTCACCGGCCTGCAGGTAGAACTGAGTGAGTTCGGGAATCGACACCGCGAAGGCCACCGACGAGTTCTTGAAGATGTTCATCGACTCGCTGGTCAGCGGCGGCATGATGATCCGATACGCCATGGGCAGCAGCACGAAGCGGTAGTACTGCGGCGTCGTGAATCCCACGGCCATGCCTGCGTAGCGCTGGCCGCGCGGCAGAGCCTGAATGCCCGAGCGCAATTGCTCGGCGATACGTGCCGACGTGAAGAAGCCCAGCGCACAGACCACCAGCACGAAGGGCGGCAGATCACGCATCGGCGGAATCATCTTGGGCAGCACGAAGTACCAGATGAACACCTGGACCAACAAGGGGACGTTGCGGAAGAGTTCCACCCACGCGTTGCCGAACCGGACAAGCCAGGGGCTGTCGGGCAGCGTGCGCAACGTGCCGATGATCGAGCCCACGACCAGCGCCAGGAACAGGGCCGTCAGCGCCACGCTCACGGTCCAGCCCCAAGCAGTCAACATCCATTGCAGATAGGTCTGATCCGATCCGCGCGCGAAGCAGCTTGCGACCACTTCATTGGTGAGCGTGTCCTGGCAAAAGACCGACATGTCCAGGTTCAGCATCCATCCTCCTTCGCGGGTAAGGGCCCGCGCCCATTGCATCGAAAAGCCCGCGTCGGCAGGGTGCCGCGCGGGCTTGGCTTTTCAGGTCTGACGCCGCTTTACTTGGGGGCGTAGGCTTCCATGGGCTTGTCGTTCGGGTTGGCCCAGGCGGCCTTGGTACCTTCCGACACCGGCATGTTCAGGTTGACGTTGTTCGGCGGGATCGGCTGGGTGAACCACTTGTCGTACAGCTTGGCCAGCGAGCCGTCCTTGATCTGGCGCACGATGCTGTCGTCGACGGCCTTCTTCAGCTTGGCGTCGCCCTTGGGCAGCATGCAGGCGATGGGCTCGACCGACAGCACTTCGCCGACGATCTTGAAGTCCTTGGGGTTCTTCGACTTGGCGGCGTTGGCGGCCAGGATGGAACCGTCCATCACGAAGGCATCGGCGCGGCCCGACTCGAGCAGCAGGAAGCTGTCGGCGTGGTCCTTGCCCATGACTTCCTTGAACTCGACGCCTTCGGCGCGCTTGTTCTTGCGCAGCGTCTGGACCGAGGTGGTGCCGGTGGTGGTGGCCACGACCTTGCCCTTCAGGTCGGCGATGCCGTTGATGCCGGAATTGGCCTTGGTGAGGATGCGCACTTCTTCCACGTAGGTGGTGTAGGCGAAGTCGACGTCCTTCTGGCGGGCCGTATTGTTGGTGGTGGAGCCGCACTCGAAGTCGATGGTGCCGTTCTGGACCAGCGGCACGCGGTTCTGCGAGGTGATCACCTGGTAGTTGATGGTCAGGGGCTTGCCGAGGTCCTTGCTCAGGTCCTTGATGATGTTCTCGGCCATTTCGGTGTGGAAGCCGACGTATTTGCCGCCGCCCAGGGTGTAGGCCAAGCCAGAAGAGTCACGCACGCCCAGGTTGACTGCGCCGCGCTCCTTGATCTTGGCGAGGGTATCGGTGGCCTGCGCGAACGCGCCGGTTGCCACGAACGCCGTCACTGCCAGCGCGAGCAATTGCTTTTTCATCAGAAGACTCCTTGGGAATTAGACAGAAAGAAACACAGCGAAATTCTAGACACACACTGTTGTTGTGCGCATTGGTAACCACCCCGGTGCACGGCATACTGAACTGTGCAGTTCCGTGCAGGGGTGGGCGCTCGTCTGGTGCATGGGTCCCGTCATGACGCCGATGGAGGAGGATTAGCAGCCTCCGTGCCTGTCGGCACGGCCGCGGGGGAAACGGGTGCGGCCAATCTTACAGGCTGTGTCAGGTTCTCCGGCACCAGCAGCGCATCCATCTCGGCGCGCGTCATGATGCCCAGCGATTCGGCCACGAGGTCGATCGGCCCGCCGGTGGCGAGCGCGGTCTTGGCGATGAGCGCGGCCTTCTCGTAGCCGATGAGCGGATTCAGCGCCGTGACCAGCGTGACCGACTCGCGCACCCGCTTCGCCAGGAATTCGCGGTTCGCCTCGATGCCCTCGACGCAGTTGTGCTGCAGCGTGGTGCAGGCGCGGCTGAGGTGCTGGATGCTCTTGAACAGGCTCCAGCCCATGATCGGCTCGAAGGCGTTGAGCTGCAGCTGGCCCGCTTCGGAGGCCAGGGTCACGGTGATGTCGTTGCCGATGACCTCGAAGGCCACCTGGTTCATGACTTCCGGGATCACCGGGTTGACCTTGCCCGGCATGATCGACGAGCCCGCCTGCCGCGCCGGCAGCCGGATCTCGCCGAAGCCGGCCTGCGGGCCGCTGGACAGCAGGCGCAGGTCGTTGCAGGTCTTGCTGAGCTTGGTCGCCACGCGCTTGAGCACGCCCGACAGCTGCACGAAGGCGCCCGTGTCCTGCGTGGCCTCGACCAGGTTGGCGGCCTGCTTCAGCGGCACGCCGGTCTGTTCGGCCAGGTATTGGCACGCCAGGTTGGCATAGCCGTGCGGCGCGTTGATGCCGGTGCCGATGGCGGTGGCGCCGAGGTTGATTTCCTCGATGAGCGCGCGGGCCTCGCGCAGGCGGGCCTCGTCCTCCTCGATCATGATCGCGTAGGTCAGGAACTCCTGGCCCAGCGTCATGGGCACCGCGTCCTGCAACTGGGTGCGGCCGATCTTGAGGATGTCCTTGAACTCCAGCGCCTTGGCCTCGAACGCGCGGCGCAGCGAAGCCATCGATTCGAGCAGCCGGCCGATGGCGAACCACAGTGCCAGGCGCACCGCGGTGGGGTACACGTCGTTGGTGCTCTGCGAGGCGTTGACGTGGTCGTTGGGGTGGAGCACGTCGTAGCGCGCCTTCTCGTGGCCCAGCTTTTCCAGCGCGAGGTTGCAGATGACCTCGTTGGCGTTCATGTTGGTCGAGGTGCCTGCGCCGCCCTGGATCACGTCGACCACGAACTCGTCGAGCAGCTTGCCCTCGACGATGTCGTCGCAGGCCAGGATGATGGCCGCGGCGCGGTCGCGGTCGATGGCGCCGAGGTCGGCGTTGGCGCGGGTGGCGGCCTTCTTCACGTAGGCCAGCGCGCGCACCAGGTCGGGCATGGCCGAGATGCGGGTGCCGGAGATGGGGAAGTTCTCGACCGCGCGCGCCGTGTGCACGCCCCAGTAGGCGATGGCGGGGATCTGCTTCTCGCCGAGGAAGTCGTGTTCCGTCCTGAAGTTGGAGCTCATCTGCGGTTCCTCGGCTTAAAAAAAAGCACGCGTAGGGCGCGTGCCGTGGGTTGGGATCGTGACAGCGAAAAGCAGCCGCGACTGTAGTGGCGCCGGATTCGGTGCGCCAATGCCTTTTGCGGGAGGGCCTATGCGCGGCATTTATAGATTGTGCGATGCACAAATTCCGATGGAGCCGCCATGCCGTCAGCGCTGCGGCTGGGTGCCGACGAGGTACGACCAGAGCGCATCGGCGGTGCGCTTGGGCTGAAGGGTGTCGGCCGCCTTCAGCGCCGCCCGACCGGCGCCGGCCTTGACCGGGGCCGGCGTGCCCGGGCGCTCGCGGTACGCGCGGATCTCCATGGTCGCCTCCAGGCTGTCGATCTCGGGCGGCAGCGCGCTCACGAGCTTGCGGGCCTTGATCTCCTTGCGCACCGCGCTCTGCGGCAGGAAGGCGATGCCGTGCCCTTCGAGCGCCATCACCTTCAGGCCCTCGGCCATGTCGGTCTCGTACACGCGGTCGAGGTGGATGGCGGTGCCCGACTCCTTCAGCAGCTGGTCGACCACACGGCCCAGGTAGGCGCCCGGCGCATAGCCCAGGTAGGGCAGCGGCTGGCCGGGCCGGCCCGGCAGGCGGTAGCGGGGCGCGCCCTCGGAGTCGGCCTTGACCCAGGGGGCCACGGTTTCCTGGCCGAGGCTGACCATCTCGTACTTGTTGGCGTCGAGCTGCAGCGGCTGCGAGGGGTGGTGGTAGGCGATCAGCAGGTCGCAGCTGCCTTCGACGAGCCGCAGCACGGCGTCATGCACGTTGAGCGCGATCAGGCGGCTCTTGATGGGCCCGAAGTGCTCCCTGAGGCTGGTCACCCACGAGGGAAAGAAGGTGAAGGCCAGCGTGTGCGGCACCGCGATCTCGATCACGTCCTGCCCGGCGGCCGAGTGGCCGCGCAGCATGGCGCGGGTGCTCTGCAGCGACTGCAGCATCTCGATGGCCTGGCTGTAGAGCGTCTGGCCCGCGGGCGTGAGCCGGGTCGGGTACGAGCTGCGGTCCACCAGGTCGGTGCCGGCCCAGCCTTCGAGCGCCTGGATGCGGCGGGAGAACGCCGGCTGCGTCACGTGCCTCAACTGGGCCGAGCGGCTGAAGCTGCGCGTTTCCGCAAGGCTGATGAAGTCTTCGAGCCACTTTGTTTCCATACGCGGCGATTATGCGAGCGCCGCGCCATACTGGGCGCCCCCTCCTTTTCCCTCATCAGCCATGTCCTCGACCGACCTGCTCGACCTCAGCGCCACCGAACTCTCCCGCCGCATCGCCGCGCGCGAGCTGTCCTGCCGGGAGCTGATGCAGGCGTCGCTGGCCCGCATCGAGGCGCTGAACCCGCGCTTCAACGCCGTCGTGTCGCTGCGCGATCCGGCGCAGTCTCTGGCAGAGGCCGACGAGCGCGACGCCGAGCTGGCTCGCGGCGAACGGCGAGGCTGGATGCATGGCTTTCCGCTGGCGGTGAAGGACCTGAGCCATGCCGCCGGCCTGCCGACTTCCATGGGTTCGCCGCTGTCGCCGCGCTCGCCGGCCCGCAGCGACAGCCTGCACGTGGCGCGCGCCAGGGCGTCGGGCGCCGTCGTCATCGGCAAGACCAACACGCCCGAATTCGGCCTCGGCTCCCACACCTACAACACCGTGTTCGGCATCACCCGCAACGCCTACGCGCCCGACCGCAGCGCGGGCGGCAGCAGCGGCGGCGCGGCGGTGGCGCTGGCCCTGGGCATGCTGCCGGTCGCGGACGGCAGCGACATGATGGGATCGCTGCGCAACCCGGCGGCCTTCAACAACGTGATCGGCATGCGGCCCTCGCGCGGGCGCGTGCCGGGCAACCCCGACGAGGAACTGTTCTTCCAGCAGCTGGGCTGCGAAGGCCCGATGGCGCGCACGGTGGAAGACGCGGCGCGGCTGCTGGCCGTGCAGGCGGGCTTCGACGCACGGGTGCCGCTGTCTTCGCCGCACGCCCTGCCCTCGCCCGACGAACTTCGGCTGGAGGGCGACGGCAAGGGCCTGCGCATCGGCTGGCTCGGCAGCATCTGGCCCGACCTGCCGCTGGAGCCCGGCATCCGCGAGTTGGGCGAGAAGGCGCTCGGCACCTTCCGGGACATCGGCTGCGAGGTCGAGCCCTGCACCCTCGACGTGCCGCGCGAGCACAACTGGAGCGCCTGGCTGCGCCTGCGGCAGCTGCTGGTGGGCGGCAAGCTGGGCGCCTACCTGAGCGACCCGAAGCTGTTCTCGCAGCTCAAGCCCGAGGCGCAATGGGAGATCGAGCAGAGCCGCCATCTCGACGCGGCCTCGCTCTACCAGGCCTCCGTCTATCGATCCAACGTGTACCGCGCCTTCCTCAAGCTCTTCGAGCGCTTCGACTTCGTGCTGGCGCCGACGGCACAGGTCTTTCCCTTCGACGCCGAGCTGCACTGGCCGGCCGGGGTGGGCGATGTGAAGAGCGACACCTACCACCGCTGGATGGAGATCGTCACGCCCTTCACGCTGTCGGGCCTGCCGACCCTGAACGTGCGCGCAGGCTTCAGCGAAGGCGGGCTGCCGATGGGACTGCAGCTGGCGGGGCCGATCCACTCGGATCTCGACGTGCTGCGGCTGGGACATGCGTACGACCAGGCATGCGGCTGGGCGGCGCGCCGCCCGCCAGTATTGGCCTGAGTCCCTCCCCCGCTGGGGGAAGGCCGGGGTGGGGGCAAGCGGCGTATCCATCGGGCGCTCTGCCTGCCCCCATCCCAACCTTCCCCCAGAGGGGGAAGGAGCAATGCGACCCGGCTCAAGGTCTTTGCTCCCTTCCCTTCCGGGGGAGGGCTGGGGTGGGGGCAAGCGGCGTATCCATCGGACGCTCTGCCTGCCCCCATCCAACCTTCCCCCAACGGGGAAGGAGAAACGCATCCGGTTCGATATCTTTTCTCCCTCCCCCTCTGGGGGAGGGCTGGGGCGGGGGCAAGCGGCGCTCATTGCGGGCGCCCTGCCTGCCCCCATCCCGACCTTCCCCCAGCGGGGGAAGGAGCAGGAACATCAGATCGGCGTGACGACGCCGCGCCCCGCGAAGTGCCCTTCGGCATTCGCAAGGAAGTGGTCCACCGACTTCTGCGTCGCCTCGGGCGACCAGCCCGCCATGTGCGGCGTGAGCAGCACGTTGTCGAGGCCGATCAGTTGCTCGGGCCGCTTCGGCTCGCTCTCGTACACGTCGAGGCCTGCGCCGGCGATGCGGTTCTCGCGCAGCGCCGCGGCCAGCGCCTCGGTGTCGACCACGCTGCCGCGGCCGATGCTCACCAGGTAGCCCTGCGGCCCCAATGCATCGAGCACTTCGGCATTGACCAGGTGCTTCGTCGCCGGACCGCCCGGAGCCGCCAGCACGAGGAAGTCGGCCCATGCGGCCAGCGACTTCAGGTCGTCGAAGTAGCGCTGCGCGGCGCCCTCCTTCGGCTTGCGGTTGTGATAGCCCACTTCCATGTCGAAGGCGGCCGCGCGCTTCGCGATCTTCTGGCCGATGGTGCCCATCCCCAGGATGCCCAGCTTCTTGCCCGACACGTTCGGCGGCTGCGGAATGGCCTCGCGCCACACACCTTCGCGGCACAGCCGGTCGAGCTTGCGGAACTCGCGCACGATGCCTATCAGGAGGCCGAAGGCGTGGTCGGCCACGCAATCGTCATTGGTGCCGGCGCCGTTGGCGGTGGCGATGCCGCGTGCGCGCGTCACCTCGAGCGGCACGCCTTCGTAGCCCGCACCCAGGCAGCAGATCAGCTCCAGCGCGGGCATCGCGTCGATCTCCTCGGGCGTGATGCCGATCACGCCGATGGTCAGCACCGCGCGGAACTTCTTGCCGTGCTCGGCGATGGCGGCCGCGCGCTGCTCGGGGCCGAAGGCGTAGGTCACGTCGTAGACCTCGGCGATCTGAGCCTGGTGGGCGCTCGAGAGGCTGTTGAGCACCAGCAGGGGGATCTTGTTCGACACGTCTGAACTCCTATTCGATGTCAAAAAATCGCGTGAATCCCTGAGTGGAACACCACGCAACCGGCTTTGCCGGACCGTCGGTGTTGCCCCCGGCCCGCGGTGGGAGAAGCGACACGACGTGTGCGAAGCCCCCGGGGGGCGAACCTAGAGCAGCGGCACCGCTTCGCTCTTCTGCAGAGCCCACATCTGCGCGTAGCGGCCCTGCTTGGCGAGCAGCTGCGCATGCGTGCCGCGCTCGACGATCACCCCGCTTTCGAGCACCAGGATCTCGTGCGCATCGACCACCGTCGACAGCCGGTGCGCGATGACCAGCGTGGTCTTGTCCTGCGCGGCGCTCTTGAGTTCCGACTGGATGGCACGCTCGTTGGCCGAGTCGAGCGCCGAGGTGGCCTCGTCGAAGATCACGATCGGCGGGTTCTTCAGCAGCGTGCGCGCGATGGCCACGCGCTGCTTCTCGCCGCCCGAGAGCTTCAGGCCGCGCTCGCCCACGGTGGTTTCGTAGCCCTTGGGCGTGGCGGCGATGAAGTCGTGGATGCGCGCGGCGCGGGCCGCGGCTTCCACCTCTTCGCGCGTGGCGCCGGGGCGGCCGTAGGCGATGTTGTATTCGACCGTGTCGTTGAAGAGCACCGTGTCCTGCGGAACGATGCCGATGGCGTGGCGCACGCTCGACTGCGTCACTTCGCGGATGTCCTGCCCGCCGATGGTGATGCGCCCCTGCTGCACGTCGTAGAAGCGGTACAGCAGCCGCGCCAGCGTCGACTTGCCCGAGCCCGAGGGGCCGACCACGGCCACCGTCTTGCCGGCCGGAATCTCGAAGCTCACATGCTTCAGGATGGGCCGGGCGGACTCGTAGGCGAAGCTCACGTCCTCGAAGCGCACGGTGGCGTCGGCACCGGCCAGCGGCTGTGCGCCGGGCGCGTCGCGCACCTCGCGCTCCTTCTCGAGCAGCACGAACATCTTGTCGAGGTCGGTCAGGCTCTGCTTGATCTCGCGGTAGATCACGCCCAGGAAATTGAGCGGGATGTACAGCTGGATCATGAAGGCGTTGACCATCACCAGGTCGCCCAGCGTCATGCGCCCGTCGACCACGCCCGAGGTAGCGCGCCACAGCATCAGCACCAGGCTGATGGCGATCAGCGCCTGCTGGCCGGTGTTGAGCATGCTCAGCGTGCGCTGGCTCTTGATGGCGGCCTTGCGGTAGCGGTCGAGACTGGCGTCGTAGCGGCCAGCCTCGAAGTCCTCGTTGTTGAAGTACTTGACGGTCTCGTAGTTCAGGAGCGAATCGACCGCGCGGCTCTGCGCCACCGAGTCGAGCTCGTTCATGGTCTTGCGGAACTGCGTGCGCCACTCGGTCACGGTGACGGTGAAGACGATGTACAGCACCAGCGCCGCCACCGTGATCCACACGAAGAAGGCGTCGAACTTCACGCCCAGGATGGTGAGCACCAGCACCAGCTCGATGATGGTCGGCACGATGCTGTAGAGCGACATCGAGATCAGCGAATGCACGCCGCGCGTGCCGCGCTCGATGTCGCGCGTCATGCCGCCGGTCTGGCGCTCCAGGTGGAAGCGCAGGCTCAGCGAATGCAGGTGGCGGAACACCTCCAGCGCGATCTGCCGGGCCGTGCCCTCGGTGGCCTTGGCGAAGATCAGCTCGCGCAGTTCGCTGAAGAGCGAGGTCGAGAAGCGCAGCAGCCCGTAGGCCAGCAGCAGCCCGATGGGCACGATGAGCAGCGCCTGGGCCATGTCGGGCTTGGGCGTCATGGTATCGACCAGGTTCTTCAGCAGCACCGGCACGCCGACGTTGGCCACCTTGGCGCCGACCATGAAGGCCAGCGCGGCGAGCACGCGCCACTTGTACTGCCAGAGATAGGGGAAAAGCCGGCGCAGGGTCGCCCAGTCGGAGCGTTCGCCTGCGGGTGCCGGCGCCTGGCCGGCGGCTGCGTGGGAGGAAGGAAGGGCTTCGCCGCTGCGGCGCATGGAGGACAATCGTGGTTGCTTGTTTGTTCCAGATTGTGCCCATGTCAGATACTTCCAGTGCCGCCTCCACGGCCGCTGCCACCCTCAAGAGCCTGCCCACCGACATGGAGCTGGTGCTCAAGGTCATCCCGATGCCGGCGGACTGCAACGCCAACGGCGACATCTTCGGCGGCTGGGTCATGGCCCAGTGCGACCTGGCCGGCTCCGTCATCCCCGCGCGCTACGCCAAGGGACGGCAGGCCACGGTGGCGGTCAACGAGTTCATCTTCAAGCAGCCGGTGCGCCTGGGCGACATCCTGTCGTTCTACTCCAAGCTGGTGCGCATCGGGCGCACCTCGGTCACGGTCACGGTCGAAGTCTTCGCCGAACGCTTCCGCGCACAGGGCGAGTACATCAAGGTGACGCAGGCCACCTTCACCTACGTGGCCATCGACGACAACGGCCGTCCGCGGCCGATTGAAAAGTAATCTCCCCAGGCTTCGCGCACTTCGCGTCGCGTACACCTTCCCCCTTGCCGGGGGCGACGCCTGCGGCCCGGCAAGGCCGGTTCCGCGGTGTTCCTGGCTAAGGCGGCACCCTCTCAGACGCCCGGGTCGCGCACCCGCTCGAAGCGTTCGAACTCGCGGTTGACCCACCGCCCGTCGCGCCGCTCCACGCGGCGGATGTACACCGTCTGCACGATGTCGCGGGTGTGGGCGTCGATCTCGATCGGCCCGCGCGGGCTGTCGAGCTTCAGCCCGCGGAACGCATCCACCAGCCGCTCCCCGCTCGCATTGCCGCGTACGGCGGGCGAGCTCATCGCGGCGTCGATGGCCTCCAGCGCGTCGTGCGCCGCGACCGCGAAGTAGCCGGGCCGCAGATGGCTGCCGTATTCGGTCTCGAAGACGCCGGTGAAGCGCCGGTTGGCCGGCGAGTCGTGCACGAAGGAATAGTGGTGGCTGGTGACAAGGCCGTCGGCCAGTTCGCCGATGCCTTCCAGGTAGTGGTCGTCGGTGGCGTCGCCGGTGGCCAGCAGGCGGATGCCGGTGTCGGCCATGCCCCGGTCGCGCCAGAACTTGAGGAAAGTCGCCGGCATCTGCCCCGAGGGCAGGAAGAAGAACACCGCCTGCGGCTTCAGTTCGCGCAGCCGCAGCATGTAGGCCGAGTAGTCCAGCGTGGCCAGCGGCACCCGCAGCATCGCGCCGATGCGGCCACCGCCCGCAGTGAAGCCCGAGACGAAGGCGCTTTCGGCATCGACGCCCGAAGCATAGTCGGCCACCACCGTGCAGACGTCGCGCAGCCCCTGCTGCAGCGCCCATCGGGCCAATGGCATCGTGACCTGTCCGATGGTGAAGGACACGCGCACCGCATACGGGCAGCGCGCCGTGATGCCCGAGGACGCCGCGTTCATCACGATCAGCGGCAGCCTGGCCTGCGTGGCGACGTTGCCCACGGCATAGGCATTGGAGCTGAAGTCCAGACCCGCGAGCAGCTCTACACGCTCGCTTTCCACGAGGTCGAGCGCCTGGCGGCGGGCCTGGTCGGGGGCGCTGCCCGGCACGTCGCGCCGCAGCAGTTCGACGGGCCTTCCGGCGATGTGCTGGTTGTGCGCCGCCAGCCACACGGACATGCCGGCATCGAACTGCCGGCCGCCGCCCGCATAGGGGCCGGACCAAGAACCGATGACGCCGATGCGCAGCGGCCTGATGCGCGCCCGGGCCAGCGAAGGCGCCGCCAGGGCGCCGGCTGCCAGCAAACCTAAAGTACGCCTGCGCGAAATGCCGGATGCTACTTTTTCAGTAGCATCATTCACCCGGTGGACGGGCGCCGTGAGCGTTCTTCTCTCCGAGGCTTGCACGCAGGACAGTGTAAGCGTGCAAGACCCGGAAGGCGCTTCCGACCCTCATCAGACCTTGGAGAAATCCGGCTTGCGCTTTTGACGAAAGCTTGCTCACGCCACTTGCGTGGCTACGCCTCTGGCGAGGCGTCGGATTTCAGTACTTGCTGAAATCCGGCTTGCGCTTTTGACGAAAGCTTGCCCGCGCCACTTGCGTGGCTACGCCTCTGGCGAGGCGTCGGATTTCAGCACTTGCTGAAATCCGGCTTGCGCTTTTCCATAAAAGCGCTGAACGCCTCCCGCGCAGCCGGTTCGCGCAGCATGCGCCCGAAGCTCGCGCCCTCCTCGCCCATGCGCTCCAGCACGGCGGGCATCTGGCCCTTCTTCAGCAGGCGCTTGGTTTCCACCAGCGCGCTCAGCGGCTTGGCCGCCAGCTTGCGGGCCTGGGTCTGCGCGATGGCGTTCGCCTCGGTCGGCGGCACCACGCGGTTGACCAGGCCCACTTCGAGCGCGGCCTCGGCCATGAAGGGTTCGCCCAGCAGCAGCGCCTCGGCGGCGCGGTGGTAGCCCAGCATCTGCGGCACCAGCAGGCTCGAAGCCGCCTCGGGGCACAGGCCCAGGTTCACGAAGGGCATCGAGAAGGCCGCGTTGTCGCCGGCATAGACCAGGTCGCAGTGGAACAGCATCGTGGTGCCGATGCCCACGGCCGGGCCGCACACCGACGCGACGAGCGGCTTGGGGAAAGTGGCGATGCCGCGCAGGAAGCGGAACACCGGCGATTCCTGGGTGGCGGGCGGCGCGTTGAGGAAGTCGCCGATGTCGTTGCCCGCGCTGAAGATCGTCGGGTCGCCCTGGATCAGCACGCAGCGCACGGCCACGTCGGTCTCCGCATTGGCCAGGGCGTCGGCCAGCTCGGCGTACATGCCGCTGGTGATCGAGTTCTTCTTGTCGACGCGGTTGAAGGTGATGGTCATCACACCGGCTTCGGTGTGGACGAGGATGTCGCTCATAGAAAGATCCTTGAATGAAACGTGTGGTGCCGCCCTCAGGCGGCGTCGAGTGCTTCGCGTACGAAATCGAGCCGGTCCTGGCCCCAGAACATTTCGTCGCCGACGAACATGGTGGGCGCGCCGAACACGCCGCGCTCCACGGCTTCCTGGGTGACGGCCTTGAGCCGGTCCTTGGTTTCCTGCGCGCCGGCCAGCGCGAGCAGCGCGCCTGCATCGAAGCCGGCATTCTGCAGGACTGCGCCGACGGTCGCCGGGTCGTTCAGGTTCTTCGGTTCCACCCACATCGCGTGGAAGACCGCGTCGACATACGCGCCGAAGCGGTCGGGCTCCTTCATCTGGACGCCTGTGGCGCCGCGCATCAGCAGCAGCGTGTTGATGGGAAAGTGCGGGTTGTGCGCGAAGGGCACGCCGTAGCGCTTCGCGAAGCGCTGGAGGTCGGTCGTCATGTACGGGCCCTTGGGCTTGATCTCGGCCGGCGAGTGGTTGCCGGTGGCCTGGAACACGCCGCCGAGGAGCATGGGCTTCCACACCAGCTGCGCGCCGGTGTCGGCACACACGTGCGGCAGCTGCGTCGCGGCCAGGTAGGCGGCGGGGCTGCCGAAGTCGAAATAGAAGTCGACGGATCGGGTCATGGGTGTCTCCATTCAATGCTGCGAGGGTCGGGATCGGACTTCCGGACGCAAGGGACGCGAAGGTTTCGCAAAGAGCGCAAAAGGTCCAGGACACATCTTCGAATGCATTTTTCGCGTCCTTCGCGAAACCTTCGCGTCCTCTGCGTCCCTTGCGCCCGTGATCAGAACTTCTCGGACCAGGGCCGCAGGTCGATCTCGTGCGTCCAGGCGTCGCGCGGCTGCGCGTGCAGCATCCAGTAGGTGTCGGCGATGTGGTCGGGGTTCAGGATGCCGTCGCTTTCCTTCAGCGCATAGCGCTCGGGGAAGTTGCTTCGGATGAACTCGGTGTCGATCGCACCGTCGACCACCACGTGCGCCACGTGGATGCCCTGCGGCCCGAGCTCGCGGGCCATGGACTGGGCCAGCGCGCGCAGCGCCATCTTCGCGCCCGAGAAGGCGCCGAAGTTCGCTCCGCCGCGCAGCGAGGCGGTGGCGCCGGTGAAGATGATCGTGCCGCGATGGCCACCTTTGGGAAGCTCGCGCGCCACCATGCGCTTCGCCACCTCGCGTCCGTTGAGAAAGCCCGAGAAGCAGGCCATCTCCCACACCTTGAAGTACTTGCGCGCGGTCTCGGTGAGGATGCTCTCGGGTACGTTGGCGCCGATGTTGAACACCATCACCTCGATGGGCCCGATGGTCGATTCGATCTGCTCGACGAGCGCGACCACCTCCTCTTCCTTGCGTGCATCGCATGCGAAGGCATGGGCGCGGCAGCCGTCGGCCTCGATCTGCGCGACCAGCGGCTGCAGCTTGTCGAGGCTGCGCCGCGTGACGCAGGCGACATAGCCTTCGCGCGCGAAGCGGCGGGCGATGGCGCCGCCGGTGGCGTCGCCGGCGCCGACGACGAGAACGGCTTTCTGTGGAGTGGCCATGTCGCTATTCCTTGTAGTAGACGATCTGGTTGGAGGTGGCGAGCAGCACGCCCTTCTCGCTCCACAGATGCGCGGTCTGGTCGAAGAAACCGTTGAAGAACTGCTGGCCCGCGGCGCGGCCCAGCAGGTAGCCGGTGCCGACCTCGGCGAGCTGCTGCGGCCCGGCGTGGAAGTAGGTGGTGATCGACACCGTGCCCGCCGGCACGTGCTTCGCGCGGCGCAGCCACACGCGCGGATAGAACATGTCGCTCATCGCGGCCAGCGATGCGAAGTCCAGCGGCCTGGGATCGGCGTCGCGCAGCCAGATGCGGGTTTCGCTGTGGCCAAGGCTCTCGTCCCATCTGGCGGGAATGCCGCCGCTGAAGGGGCGCATCTCGTACTGCTTGACCCACGCCACGCCCGAGGGGCCGATGCTCATGCGCTCGACCGTCTCGGGCCTGGGCGACTCGGGCATGGGCATGTCGCTCTCGCCCCAGGTCTCGCGGCGCGCGGCGGTCACCACCGTGGCGGTGGTCGTCATGTTGGGCGCGCCGCTGGCGCCGGCCTGCGTGATCTGCACGGTCCAGTGCTGCGTGGAACGGTTGGTGCGCACGGCCGTGGCCTGGATGTCGAACGCGCCGGCTTCGAGCGCCGCCGCGTAGTTGACCGTGATCGCGATCGGCGTGCCCAGCACGTCGGGGTGCTGCATCACCGACTGCAGCGCGAGCGCCGCGGTGGTGCCGCCGAAGGGCCCGACCATGTTCCAGTAGTCGGGGCTGGTCATGCCGGTGAAGTGCCCCACGCGGATGTCGCTGTGGTGGATCTTCAGGGCCTTGTCGAAGGGGTGCGTGCTCGTCGTCATGGCGGCAGTGTGCCTGCGGTGGCCCGCGTCACGCAGTCGTGTGCGGGACGTTGTCGTGCTGCACCGCAGTAAGCGATGCGAGCCTGTTCAGCTTGTCCACCGTGCTCGGCCAGAGGCTCTGGCTGAACTGCTCGCGGAAGAAGCCGAAGTGGCCGATGCGGCGCGCCTGCACGTCGGCCGGCGCGATGCGTTCGATGGCGCTCGGCGCGCCGGTATAGAAGCTCACCAGGCTGTTCGTGCCTGCGAGCGTCATGAGCTCGTCGTCGGTCATCGACAGCGCGAGCACCGGGAAACGCACGCGGCTGTAGCTGCGCGCGGCAAGCTCGCCCTCGGCGCCGACGCTGTAGCGCGGGTTGAGGCACCAGCGCCGCCACTGCAGGATCACGCCGCGCGGCAGGTCGCCCACCTTCCTGAGCTTGCGGCCCGGAAAGTAGCCGAACAGCCGCGTGACCAGCGGCACCAGCACGAACCAGAAGTAGAGGATGGAGCGCTTGAGCCTCGGCGCGTTCTCGCGCCAGTAGCCGCTGCCGGCCGCGATGCTCACGAGCCCGTCGACCTGCTCGGGCCGCTGCAGGAAGCCCGGCAGCTGCGCGCCGAGGCTGTGGCCCAGCAGGTAGAGCGGCGCATCGGGCGCTGCGGCCTTGGCGGCATCGATGACCGCCTCATAGTCGCGTGCCCAGTCGAACAGGTCGGCATCGACCTCGCGCAGCGGCACGTCGCCGCGCGAGTCGCCCGAGCCCCGGTAGTCGAAGGTCCAGACGCACAGGCCCTGCTGCGAGAGCCATTGCGCGAAGGGCGCGTAGAAGGACTGGCGCACGCCCATCGCGCCGCCGATCACCACGCTCGCGCGCGGCGTGCCGGCGGGTTCGTAGCGGCGCACCGCCAGTTGCTGGGCGCCGCCGTCGACCGGAAGCTGCTGCTGCGTCTGCATGAAGCTGTCTCCTTCGTTGAACCGGCACTCGTGTCGGTGCCTTGGCGCTACGGGTCAGACCCGCTCGAAGATGCCGGCTGCGCCCTGGCCCATGCCCACGCACATCGTGACCATGCCGTACTTCAGGTTCTCGCGGCGCAGCGCGTGCACCACGGTGGCCGAGCGGATGGCACCGGTGGCGCCCAGCGGATGGCCCAGCGCGATCGCGCCACCCATCGGGTTGACCTTCGACGCGTCGAGGCCCAGCGTGTTGATGACGGCCAGCGACTGCGCCGCGAAGGCTTCGTTGAGCTCGTACCAGTCGATGTCTTCCTGCTTCAGGCCGGCATAGCGCAGCGCTGCGGGAATGGCCTCGATCGGGCCGATGCCCATGATGTGCGGCGGCACGCCCTTGCTGGCGAAGCTCACGAAGCGCGCGAGCGGCGTGAGGCCGAACTGCTTGACCGCCTTCTCGCTCGCCAGGATCAGCGCGCCAGCGCCGTCCGAGGTCTGCGAGCTGTTGCCCGCCGTCACGGTGCCGCGCGCCGCGAACACGGTGCGCAGCTTGGCCAGGCCTTCGAGGCTGGTGTCGGGGCGCGCACCCTCGTCGAGGTTGACGGTGCGGGTCTTGGCGATGGATTCGCCCGTCTCCAGGTTCGGCGCGCGGTCGGTCACCTCGATGGGCGTGATCTCGTCTGCGAACTTGCCGGCCTGCTGCGCGGCCAGCGCCTTCTGGTGCGAGGCGAGCGCGAACTCGTCCTGAGCCTGGCGGCTCACCTTCCACTGCTGCGCCACTTTCTCCGCCGTGAGGCCCATGCCGTAGGCGATGCCCACGTCGCCCTCGCGCTCGAAGATCGAGGGCGACAGCGAGGGCGAGTTGCCCATCATCGGCACCATGCTCATGCTCTCGACGCCGGCCGCGATCATCACATCGGCCTCGCCCACGCGAATGCGGTCGGCCGCCATCTGCACGGCCGACAGGCCCGATGCGCAGAAGCGGTTGACGGTGATGCCGCCCACGCTGGTCGGCAGGCCGGCCAGCACCGCGCCGATGCGCGCGACGTTCAGGCCCTGCTGCGACTCGGGAATCGCGCAGCCGCAGATGATGTCCTCGATGGCTTTCGGATCGAGGCTGGGTACCGCGGCCAGCGCAGCGCGCAGCGTGGTGGCCAGCAGGTCGTCGGGCCGGTAGTTGCGGAAGTAGCCCCGGTGCGACTTGCCGATGGGGGTGCGGGTGGCGGAGACGATGTAGGCGTCTTGGACTTGCTTCATGGAAGGCTCCTGGATTTGGCTCCTTCCCCCTCTGGGGGAAGGTCGGGATGGGGGCAGACGGCCGTCAATTCGCCGAGTCGATTGGCAATCGCCTGCAGCACCCCTTCAAAGTTGACAAACGGATCGTTCGATCCGAAACGCAGTACGTCGAATCCCTGCGCGCGCAGGAAAGCGTCGCGTCGGGCGTCGTAGCCCGCCTGCGCCTGATGTTGCGATCCGTCGAGTTCGACGATCAGCTTGGGACCGAGGCAGGCGAAATCGGCGATGTAGTTGCCAAGCGGATGCTGCCTGCGGAACTTCACTCCCAGTTGCTCGCCGCGCAGCCCGCTCCAGAGCTTGCGCTCGGAGTCGGTCATCCCGCGCCGCAGCGTGCGGGCGTTATGTTGCGCGTTGGGAGTAGATTGGTTTTGCATGGGCCGCTTGCCCCCATCCCGACCTTCCCCCAAAGGGGGAAGGAGAAAGACGGGCATCGCTCGTATCAGTTGCGCACAGGCTTCCCCGTGCTGAGCATCCCCATGATCCGCTCCTGCGTCTTGGGGTGCACGATGAGCGAGCAGAACGCCTTGCGTTCCAGCGTCATCAGGTATTCCTCGGTCACGAGCGAGCCCGCGTCCACGTCGCCGCCGGTCACTACGTTGGCGATCAGGCTGGCGATGTGGAAGTCGTGGGCGCTGATGAAGCCGCCGTCGCGCATGTTCACGAGCTGGCCCTTGATGGTGGCGGCGCCGCTGCGGCCCGCGACGCGGAAGGCGCGGCGCAGCGGGGGGCGGTAGCCGGCGTCGGCCATGGCCTTGGCCTGCTGCAGAGCCACGTACAGCAGCTCGTCCTTGTTCGGCACGATCACGTCGCCCTCGAGCAGGTAGCCCAGCTTCTTCGAGTCGAGCGCGCCGGTGCCCACCTTCGCCATCGCGGCGGCGGTGAAGCCTTCGGTCAGGAAAGGCAGCAGGTCGGTGCCCGTCGAGGCCGATGCGTTCTCGGCCGCGCGGCGGGCGATGTAGGTCAGGCCGCCCGCGCCGGGGATCAGGCCCACGCCCACTTCGACCAGGCCGATGTAGCTTTCCATCGCGGCAACGCGCTTGGCCGAATGGATGGCCAGCTCGCAGCCGCCGCCCAGCGCCATGCCGCGCACGGCGGAGATCACCGGCACGTTGGCGTAGCGGATCTTGAGCATCACGTTCTGCAGCTCTTCCTCCGCGCCCTCGACCGCGCCGATGCCGGCGACCACGAAGGCCGGCAGCATGGCCTGCAGGTCGGCGCCGACGGAGAAGACCTCGTCGGGCGACCAGATCACCAGGCCCTTGTATTCGGCCTCGGCCAGGTCGACCGCGGCGCCGAGCGCCTCGGCCACGTCGGGGCTGATGGCGTGCATCTTCGAATGGATGCTGGCGATGAGCACTTCGCCATCGAGCGTCCACACGCGCACGTCGCCTTCGTCGCTGATGGTGGTGCCGGCGGTGTTGGCGTCGGCTGCGTTGGCGCCGAGCACGCTCTCGGGGAACAGCTGGCGCTCATGCACCGGCAGCCTGCGCTGCGGCACAAACCTGTTCTGCGAGGCGCTCCACGAGCCCTCGGGCGTGTGCACGCCGCCGGCCTCGGCCACCGGGCCTTCGAACACCCACCTGGGCAGCGGCGCGCTGCTCAGCGCCTTGCCGGCGTCGATGTCTTCCTGCACCCACTTGGCGACCTGCGCCCAGCCGGCTTCCTGCCAGAGTTCGAAGGGGCCCTGCTTCATGCCGAAGCCCCAGCGCATGGCGAAGTCGATGTCGCGCGCGCTCTCGGCGATGTCTCCCAGGTGCACGGCTGCGTAGTGGAAGCCGTCGCGCAGGATGGCCCAGAGGAACTGGCCCTGCGGTCCTTCGCTCTCGCGCAGCAGCTTCAGGCGTTCGCCCGCGGGCTTCTTGAGCATGCGGCCGTACACCTCGTCGGCCTTGGCGCCGGCGGGCACGTACTCGCCGCTCTTCAGGTCGAAGCGCAGGATGTCGCGGCCGGCCTTCTTGAAGAAGCCGGCCTTGGTCTTCTGGCCCAGGTTGCCCAGCTCCAGCAGCCTGGCGAGCACGGGAGGCGTCGCGAAGTTGGCGTAGAACGGGTCGGTCTCGGCGTTGAGGTTGTCCTGCAGGGTCTTCACGACGTGGGCCATGGTGTCCAGGCCCACCACGTCGGCGGTGCGGAAGGTGCCCGAGCTCGCGCGGCCCAGCTTCTTGCCGGTGAGGTCGTCCACCACGTCGGGCGTGAGGCCGAACTTCTCGACTTCCTTCAGCGTGGCCAGCATGCCGGCGATGCCGACGCGGTTGGCGATGAAGTTGGGCGTGTCGTGCGCGCGCACCACGCCCTTGCCCAGCGTGCTGGTGACGAAGGCTTCGAGGTCGTCGAGCACCTGCGGCTGCGTGGTAGGCGTGTTGATCAGCTCCACCAGGAACATGTAGCGCGGCGGATTGAAGAAGTGGATGCCGCAGAAGCGCGGCTTCAGCGCCTCGGGCAGCGCCTCGCTGAGCTTGGTGATCGACAGGCCCGAGGTGTTGGAGGCCAGGATCGCGTGCTTGGCGACGTGCGGCGCGATCTTCTTGTAGAGATCGAGCTTCCAGTCCATGCGCTCGGCGATGGCCTCGATGACGAGGTCGCACTCGCCGAGCTTGTCGAGGTTGTCGTCGTAGTTGGCCTGCTCGATCAGCAACGCGTCGGCCACGTCGCCCAGCGGCGCGGGCTTGAGCTTCTTGAGGTTGTCGATGGCGCGCGTGACGATGCCGTTCTTGGGGCCTTCCTTGGCCGCCAGGTCGAACAGCACGACAGGCACGCGCACGTTGACGAGGTGGGCCGCGATCTGCGCGCCCATCACGCCGGCGCCGAGCACGGCGACCTTCTTCACTTGAAATCGGGACATAACTGGGCTTTGAAGTTTCGAATCAGTTCGGGGAACACCGCGGAACCGGCTTTGCCGGGCCGCTGGTGTTGCCCCCTTTGAGGGGGTAGGCGGCTACACGAAGTGAGCAAGCAACGGGGGTGGGTCAGGGAACACGGTTCCAGGTTTGGGTGCGCCAGAAGGGGCCCAGGTAGCCGCGCACTTCGAGCTTCCTGCCGCCATCGACGGGTGTGAAGCTCGCGCGGTATTCCTTGCCGTTCTCGGGGTCGAGGATCTTTCCGCCTTCCCAGACCTCCTTGCCCTCGGCCTTCTTGCCGCCGCGGATGATCTCCAGGCCCGCGATGGGCTTGCCCTTGCGGTCGTCGCTGCATTCCTCGCAGACCGCGTCGGCCTTGGTGTCCTTCTTCAACGACTTCTCGATGCGGCCGCTGAGCGCGCCGTTGGTCTCGGCGATGCGGATCTCGGCCTTGACCTCGCCGGTCTTGTCGTCGACGTTGCGCCACAGGCCCACCGGCGTGATGCCCGCGCCTTGCGCCATGGCGGAGGCGGCGGTGACGGTGAACAGGACGGCTGCAAGCATTGCTTTCATGAGCGGCTTCCGGTTGAGTGTGGGTCGGTCGTCGAAGAAGGAGCTGCAGGCTTACGCCAGGGCGGCTTCGGTGTCCATCAGCACCTTGCTGCCGGCGCGCGCGGTGCGCATCAGCGTCGCGGTCTCGGGGAACAGCTTGGCGAAGTAGAAGCGCGCGGTCTGCAGCTTGCCGACGTAGAACGGGTCGGTGTTGCCGGCGGCGATCTCGCGCAGCGCGACCTGCGCCATGCGGGCGAACAGGTAGCCGAACACGAAGTGGCCGGCCACGCGCAGGTAGTCGACGGCGGCGGCGCCCACTTCGTCGGGGTTCTGGAAGCCCTTGAAGCCGATCTCGGTCGTGAACTTGGTGAGCTGGTCGCCCAGGCCGGCGATCGGGTTGATGAACTCGGCCATCTTCTCGTTCACGCCCTCTTCTTCCACCAGCTTCGCGACGAGCTTGCCGAACTTCTTGAGCGAGGCGCCGTTGTTGCCCAGCACCTTGCGGCCCAGCAGGTCCAGCGACTGGATCGTGTTGGTGCCTTCGTAGATCATGTTGATGCGGTTGTCGCGCACGAACTGCTCCATGCCCCATTCCTTGATGAAGCCGTGGCCGCCGAACACCTGCATGCAGGCGTTGGTGGAGATGTGGCCGTTGTCGGTGATGAAGGCCTTGACGATGGGGGTCAGCAGCGCGACCAGCTCGCCCGAGTCCTTGCGCACCTTCTCGTCGGGGTGGTTGTGTTCCTTGTCGAGCAGCAGCGTGCAGAAGATCTGCAGCGCGCGGCCGCCTTCGGCGTACGCCTTGGCGGTGAGCAGCATCTTGCGCACGTCGGGGTGCACGATGATGGGGTCGGCTTCCTTGTCCTTGGCCTTCACGCCCGAGAGGGAGCGCATCTGGATGCGGTCCTTGGCGTAGGCCAGCGCGTTCTGGTAGGCCACTTCCGTGAGGCCCAGCGACTGGTTGCCCACGCCCAGGCGGGCGGCGTTCATCATCACGAACATCGCGGCCAGGCCCTTGTTGGGCTCGCCCACCAGGGTGCCGGTGGCGCCTTCAATCACGATCTGCGCGGTGGCGTTGCCGTGGATGCCCATCTTGTGCTCCAGGCCGGCACAGAAGATCGGGTTGCGCTCGCCCAGCGAGCCGTCGGCCTTGACCTTGAACTTCGGCACCACGAACAGGCTGATGCCCTTGCTGCCCTTGGGCGCGTCGGGAAGGCGTGCCAGCACCAGGTGGATGATGTTGCTGGTCATGTCGTGCTCGCCGGCCGAGATGAAGATCTTGTTGCCGGTGATGCGGTAGGTGCCGTCGGGCTGCGGCTCGGCCTTGGTGCGCAGCAGGCCCAGGTCGGTGCCGCAGTGCGGCTCGGTCAGGCACATGGTGCCGGTCCATTCGCCGCTGGTGAGCTTGGGCAGGTAGGTCTTCTTCTGCTCGTCGGTGCCGTGCGCGGCGAGCGCTTCGTAAGCGCCGTGCGAGAGGCCCGGGTACATGGTCCAGGCCTGGTTGGCGCTATTGAGCATCTCGAACAGGCACTGGTTCACCACGAAGGGCAGGCCCTGGCCGCCGAAGGCCGGGTCGCACGACAGCGCGGGCCAGCCGCCCTCGACGTACTTGGCATAAGCTTCCTTGAAGCCCTTGGGCGTCTTGACGGCGTGCGTGTTCTTGTCGAGCGTGCAGCCTTCCTCGTCGCCGCTGATGTTCAGCGGGAACGTCACCTCGGCGGCGAACTTGCCCGCCTCCTCGATCACCGCGTTGATGGTGTCGGCGTCGGTCTCGGCATGGGCCGGAAGCGCCTTGAGCTCCTCGGCGACGTTGAGCACTTCGTGCAGCACGAACTGCATGTCGCGTACGGGGGGGGTGTAGGTAGGCATCCGGGACTCTCCTGGTCGAAGCTAGATAGAAAAAAAGAAAAAGGAAAAACGGAACCGGCCGCGCGCTTCGCTCAGCGCACGGTCTTGAGGCGGCGTGCCGCGGGTGCGGCGGCCGCTTCGGGCTTGGGCGCGTCGGGCGTGGCGGCGCGCGCGAGGATGTTGTCGAAGCCGACGTTGGCGCGGCCGATGGAGCCGGGCACCTGCAGGAAGCGGGCTTCGTAGTGCAGCGCGAGGATCAGGCCGTGGATCTCGAACGCCAGCTGGCGTTCGTCGGCGTCGGCGCGCAGGTGGCCTTCGCTCTGCGACTGCACGATGGCGCGCAGCACGGCCGCCTGCCAGATGCTGACCGACTCGACCAGCGCGTCGCGCACCGGACCCGGACGGTCGTCGAATTCGGAAGCGCCGCTGATGTAGATGCAGCCCGAGTCGATCTCGGTCGAGGTGCGCTTCATCCAGTTGGCGAACATGGCGCGCAGGCGCGGCAGGCCGCGCGGCGCCTTCAGTGCGGGGAAGAACACCTCCTGCTCGAAGCGCGCGTGGTATTCGCGCACCACCGAGATCTGGAGCTCTTCGCGCGATCCGAAGTGGGCGAAGACGCCCGACTTGCTCATCTTGGTGATCTCGGCCACGGCACCGATCGACAGCCCTTCGAGGCCGATCTGCGCGGCCAGTGCCAGCGCCGCATCGACGATGACGGCCTTGGTCTGCTGCCCTTTCTGGGCGGCGCGCGCGGGCTTGGCGGGAACGGCTGTTGCGGTCATCGTGGAATTTCCATGCAAAAACGAACGGTCGTTCTATTTTGCAGGGCTTTGGACTTCCGGCCGCAAATTAACCTTCAGTTATTGAAGGTTAATGAAGGCGGGACGGACCGCAATCGGGTCCGTCCCGCATCACTCACTCTCACTCGCTCCCAGGGCCGTACGGCCCCGGGGTTCAGAACTCCTGCGACACCGGCCGCAGCACGACTTCGTTGATGTCCACGTCGGCGGGCTGCTCCACCGCGTAGACCACGGCGCGCGCCACCGAATCGGCAGGGATCTGGTTGGACTCGTAGAACGCCTTCACGCCGGCCGCGCTCTCGGCATCGGTGGTGCCGAACTTGAGCTCCGACTCCACCGCGCCGGGCGAGACGATGGTCACGCGCACGCCGCTGTTGCCCACCTCCACGCGCAGGCCCTCGGAGATGGCGCGCACCGCGTACTTGGTCGCGCTGTAGACGGTGCCGATCGGCGTGAACACCTTCAGCCCCGCGATGGACGCCACGTTGACGATGTGCCCGCTGCCCTGCGCCTGCATGCGCGGCAGCACCGCGGCGATGCCGTAGAGCACGCCCTTGATGTTGACGTCGATGGTGCGGTCCCATTCGTCGACCTTCAGCTTGTGGATGGGCGACAGCGGCATCACGCCTGCGTTGTTGACCAGCACGTCGATGCGGCCGAAGGCCTCGACGGTGGCCTGGGCGAGCTTCTCGAGGTCGGCGCGCTTCGCCACGTCGGTGGCCACGGCGATGGCTTCGCCGCCGGCTTCGCGGATCTCGGCGACGAGCTTGTCGAGCCGCTCGGTACGGCGCGCAGCCAGCACCACCTTCGCGCCGCGCGCCGCCAGGTGGCGCGCGGTCGATTCGCCCAGCCCGCTGCTCGCGCCGGTGACGATGGCGACCTTGCCCTTGATGTTGTCTTGAACGGATGTCATGGAGAGATTCCTTTCGCGGTGTGTTGAAGAAGTGCATGCAGTGTGGAAAATCCACGCGTTCCAGTAAATGAAACTCTGGCGACTTCAGAATTCCCAATTGAGGAACACTCCATGTCCAACCGCCTCGAAGCGCTGCGCGTCTTCTTCACCGCCGCCGATGCCTCCAATTTCCGCGAGGCGGCCGTGCGACTTTCGGTGTCGCCGCAGGTGGTGACGCGCGCGGTGCGCGAGCTCGAGGAAGAACTGGGCGAGCCGCTCTTCCACCGCAGCACGCGCGGCGTGCAGCTCACCGATTTCGGGCGGCAGCTCGCGCAGCGCGCGCGTGCGGCGGTGGGCGGCGTCGACGCACTGTTCCATCGCACCGACCGGCGCGCGCTGTCGCAGCATGCGGGCACGGTGCGCGTGACCGCACCCAACGTGTTCGGCCGCCGGCTGATCCCGCAGGCGCTGGCGCCCATGCTGGCCGGGCACCCCGGCCTGGTGCTCGACCTGCGGCTGTCGGAGAGCCATGCCGACGTGGTCGACGAGCAGATCGACATCGGCGTGCGCGCTGGCCCCATCCGAGATGCGCGTTTCGTCGCCCGCACGGTCGGCAGGATGCGCCTCTACGTGGTGGCGACGCCCGCGCTGATCGAGCGCACCGGCATTCCGGAGAGCCTCGATGCGCTGCCGGGCTTTCCGCTCACTGCGCTGATGGACCGCAGCTCGGGCCGCCCATGGTCGTGGTTCTTCAGCAAGGGGCGGCAGGTGCCGATCGCCGCGCCCGCCTTCGTCACCGACGACGTCGATGCCGAATGCGCGGCAGTGCGCGCGGGCCTGGGCTTCGGCCAGCTCGTGGCCCCGCTGGCCGAGCCCCTGCTGCAGTCGGGCGAGCTCGTGGAGGTGCTGGAGGCCGAGGCGCCGGAGCCCTGGCCGATCCATGTCTACCGCTCGCAGCGCGCACCGGTTCCGGCGCGCGTGCGGCTGGTGTACGACGAGCTGATCCGCGTGCTGCGCTGAGGCGGCTGCCGGCTACTCGTACTTGCGGCCCTCGCGCATCAGCTGCGGCGTGCCGATCACTTCGTTGAGCGCGTCGAAGTCCAGCATCTGCGCCCGCCAGGGCTGCGTGGTGCGGTGCCGGTGCAGGCTGGCGTAGTAGCCCTGCAGCGTGTGCACCACCGCGCGCGCCGTGCCGCCGGGGAAGATGGCGATGCGAAAGCCGTGCCGCTGCAGCGCATCGGCGTCCTGGATCGGCGTCTTGCCGCCCTCGACCATGTTGGCCAGCAGCGGCACGCGATGCGCGAAGCGGCTGCAGGCGGCATCCATCTGCTCGGGCGAGCGCAGCGCCTCGATGAACAGGGCGTCCACGCCGCATTCGAGGTATGCCTCGGCGCGGTCGAGCGCGGCATCCAGGCCCTCGACCGCCACCGCGTCGGTGCGCGCGAGGATCAGGGTGTCGCTGGAAGCGCGCGCGTCCAGCGCTGCCTTGAGCTTGCCGACCATCTCGCGCTCGGGCACCACGGCCTTGCCGTCGAGGTGCCCGCAGCGCTTGGGAAAGGTCTGGTCCTCGATCTGCACCATCGCCGCGCCCGCGCGCTCGAAGCCGCGCACGGTGCGCTGCGTGTTCAGCGCGTTGCCGAAGCCGGTGTCCGCATCGACGATCACCGGCAGGTCCACCCGCTCGGTGATGCGTGCCAGCGTGTCGGCCACTTCGGTGAAGGTGGTCAGGCCGATGTCGGAGCGGCCCAGCCGGGTGTAGGCGATGGACGCGCCCGACAGGTAGAGCGCCTCGAAGCCGGCCTGCTCGGCCACCAGCGCGCTCAGCGCGTCGTACACGCCGGGCGCCAGCACGATGTCGCGGCTGGCGAGGCGGGTCTTGAAGTCGTGTGTCGTCATGCGGACGGCTCCTTGTGTCCAACGAGTGAGGCGGCTGTGCGCGCCGCGATGTAGCCGCCGGCGACGGCGCTCAGCAGGCCGTTGCCGGAGAGATAGCCCCACACCGCGTCGCCCGACACGCCGCCGGCAGCGCCGCCCGCGGCCAGCAGGTTGGGAAGCGGCGTGCCGTCCTGGCGCAGCACGCGCATGTCGGGCGCGGTGTCGAGGCCGCCCTGGGTGTGGAAGAGCGCGCCGGTCACCTTCACGGCGAAGTACGGCGCTTCGAGACCGCGCGCGAACACGCGGCCATCGGGTGCGGCACCGGCGCGCATCGCGTCGAGCGTGGCCTGCAGCACGAGGGCTTCGCAGCCGATGCACTCGGCCAGCGCGGCCACCGAGTCGCAGCGGCGCAGCGCTCCGGCGGCCTCGGCCTCGCAGAAATCGGGGAAGCCGCGCGCCAGGGCGAGCAGCGGCGTGTCGAACACGTTCCAGGCGATGCCGCCCGGCTGCGCGAGCACGTGCACCGCGGCTTCGGAATAGCCCAGGGTCTCGTCGTGGAAGCGGCGGCCTTCGCAGTTGAGCTGCACGCCGCCTTCCATCATCACGGCCCACGACATCAGCGCTCCCTGGGGCGTGACCCACGAGCCGTGGCCCTGGTAGCCGCCCAGGTCGCGCAGCCGTGCGCCCAGCGCCGTTCCCCAGAGGATCGCGCTGCCGTCGTTGCCCACGTGCCCGCCGAAGGCGGCCTCGCCCATCTCGGGCAGCAGCGTGCGAACCATCTGCACGTTGCCGCCGAAGCCGTTGCATGCCAGCAGCAGCGCGTCGCAGCCCAGCGTCTCGCGCCGGCCGTCGGGGCGCAGATAGTCCACGCCGACCACCCGGTCCTGCGCATCGAGCACCAGCGTGTCGACCACGGCCTGCGTCAGCAGGGGGATGCCCGCCGCCTCGGCCGCGGCGAGCAGCGCCGCCATGAGCGCGGCGCCGGTCTTCTGCGGCAGCGCATGCATGCGATGCACGCTGTGGCCCGGGTAGAGAAAGCCGTCGAGCAGGATCCATTCGAGGCCGTGGCGCGCCTGAAGCGCGTCGAGCGCGGGGCCGATGGCACCGGCGTACGCCTCGACCAACGCGGGCGCCGCGCGGCCGTGCGCCTTGGCCTGGATGTCGGCCGCGAAGCGCCCGGCGCTGTCGCCGGCCACGCCATGTTCGCGCTGCGTGCGCGTGCCGGGAGCTGGAATGAAGCCCGACGAGAGCGCGGTCGACCCGCTCGGCAGCGCGTCGCGCTCCAGCACCACGCAGTCCACGCCCGCGTCGGCCAGCATCAGCGCCGCAGTGAGCCCGCAGGCCCCGCCGCCGACGATGGCGACCGGCACATGCACCTCGGCCTCCACCTGCGCGGCACGCCGGAGCGTTCTTTCGGGACCGCTCATGCCAGCGACGCGATGAAGGGCGCGCAGTCCGTCACTTCGGCCACGTTGCGCATGTCGGCCAGCGAGGTGTTGTGGCGCTCCTCGCCGAATGCCGCGCAACCGTCGCCGAGCACCAGGGTGCGGTAGTCGCGCATGTGCGCATCGCGCACCGTGCTGGCCACGCCGCCGTTGGTGACGATGCCGCACACGGCCACGGTGTCGATGCCCGCGCGGCGCAGCACCCAGTCAAGCTGGGTGTTGAAGAAGGCGGAGTACGCCACCTTGCTCACGGTGACGTCGACCAGGCCGGCCAGCGCATCGACGTTGGCCTGGCCCCAGCTGCCGGGCGCGAAGTCGCCCCTGGCCAGGTACGGGCGCAGCGCCTTCAGGTGCGGCGAGATCATCGGCTCGCCCTTAGCGTCGGGCCACAGGGTGAACTGGCTCGCCACGACCAGTCCGCCGCCCGCCTTCAGCGCGCGCGCAACGGCGGCCACGCGCTCCGGCAGCAGCAGCGCGGGCGGGTTGGCGTCGCCCCCGCGCGCGTAGGCGCCATTCGGGTGGAGAAAGTCGTTCTGCAGGTCGACGACGACCAGCGCCGTCTTCGCCGGAAGGATCTTCGCGCCGGCGCTCATGACGGCCTCACCAGCAGGTTGCCGTATGCATCGACCTCGGCATGGAAGCCGGGCTCCAGCCACACGGTGGTGTCGGCCTGCTCGAGGATGGCGGGCCCGTCGATGCGTGCGGCCACCGGCAGTTCGAGCCGCGCGTAGCGCAGCGCGTCGTGCCACCGGCCTTGATGGAACACGCGCTGCGTGCCCAGCGGCGCGGTGCTGCCCTCGCCTTCGGGCGCCAGCACCTTCAGGTCGAACTTGGGTCGCACGCCGATGCGCGCATAGCGCAGGTTCATCACGCGGATCGCGATGCCGTCGAGCACGCGGCCGAAGGCTGCGGTGTAGGCGGCCTCGAAGGCCGAGCGGATCGACTCCGCCGTGAGCGGCGCCTGGCCCGCATCGGCCAGCACCACCGGCAGCGTGTGCGTCTGGCCGGCGTAGAGCATGTCGAGCGCGACCACCTCGCGCACCTCGTCGAAGCGCACGCCCGACGAATCGAGCCGCTGCTGGCAGCTGGCGGCCAGCTCGTCGATGCGGTGCCGAAGATCGGCCACGTCGAGATCGCCCAGCGCCTTGTTGATGGTCTGCACCGCGTCGTGGCGCATGTCGGCGATCACGCAGCCCAGCGCCGAAGTCACGCCCGGGTAGCGCGGCACGATGCCGGTGGCCACGCCCACCTCGCGCATCATCGCGCACACGTGCAGCGCGCCGCCGCCGCCGAAGGGCATGTACGCGAAGCGGCGCGGATCGTGCCCGCGCTCGATCGACACCAGGCGGATCGCGCCGGCCATGCGCGCATTGGCCACGGTGAGGATGGCTTCGGCGGCCGCATGCACGTCGAGGCCCAGCGGACGCGCGACGTGTTCCTCGATGGCCTGGCGCGACTTCTGCGCGTCCAGCGCCGCCAGCAGGCCGCCGCCCAGCGGGCGGTCCGCCGCGATGCGCCCGAGCAGCACGTTCGCATCGGTCACCGTCGGGCGCGTGTTGCCGCGACCGTAGCAGGCCGGCCCCGGCACGCTGCCCGCCGACTCGGGGCCGACCTGCAGCATGCCGCTCGCGTCCACCGACGCGATGGAGCCGCCGCCGGCACCGATGGTCTCGATCTGGATCATCGGCGAGCGGATCACCATGCCGAACTCGATGGCGGTCTGCGCGGCCAGCGCGGCCTCGCCGTTGGCCACCAGAGACACGTCGAAGGACGTGCCCCCCATGTCCCCGGTGATCGCATTCGGGAAACCGGCAGCGCGCGCGATGGCCGCGCAGGCGATGACGCCGGCCGCCGGCCCCGACAGCGCGGTGCGCACCGGCAGGTCGCTCGCGGTCTGGCGCGACATCACGCCGCCGTTGCTCTGCACCACCAGCAGCTCGCCGCCGAAGCCCTGCGCGCGCAGGTCGCCCTCGAGGCGGCCGAGGTAGCTGCCCACCACCGGCTGCAGCGCGGCATTGAGCGTGGCGGTCGAGCAGCGCTCGAACTCGCGGATCTCGGGCAGCACCTCGCTGGCCGAGGTCACGTGCGGGTTGGGCCACAGCTCGCGCACGGCCGCCACGGCGAGGCGCTCGTTCTCGGCATTGGCGTAGGTGTTGATGAAGAACACGCACACGGCCTCGCAGCCGGCCTCCAGCAGCGCGCGTGCCTCGGCACGCACCTGCTGCAGGTCGACGGGGGTGTGCAGCGTGCCGTCGGCCAGCGTGCGCTCGTCCACCTCGCGGCGCAGGTCGCGCGGCACGACGGGCAGGAAGCTTCCGCGCAGGCCCCAGGTCCGGGGCCGGTCGCGGCGGCGCATCTCGAGCACGTCGCGGAAGCCCCGCGTGGTGATGATGCCGGTGCGCGCCACCTTGCGCTCGAGCAGCGCGTTGGTGCCCACCGTGGTGCCGTGCACGATGGTGGCGATGTCGGCGGCCGAATCCGCCACGCGCGCGACGCCGTTCATGAAGCCGCGCGCTTCCTCGCCGCGCGTGGAAGGCACCTTGACGATGCGCGCGCTGCCGTTGGCTTCGTCGAGCACGAAGAGGTCGGTGAAGGTGCCGCCGACGTCGACGCCGACGACGAGGGAATTGCCAGGAGAGGTCATTCGGGTGCTTTCTTCGTCTTGTCGCTGCTCACATAGCCCATGGCCGCGTCGGCCTCGCGCTGCGCGGGGGTGCGCTCGGCCGCAGGGCCCCAGCCGCCGCCGCCGGGGGTTTCGAGGCGCACGCGCTCGCCGCGCGCCAGCGCGATGCCGCGCATCTTCGACACCATGGGGGGCGTGTGCCATTGGCCGGCGTTCTCGTAGCGGAACACGTTGAGCGCGCCCGCGCCTCCGCCGGCGATGCCCTTGGGCGGCGAGGTGCCGCGCTCGCCGAAGACGAACACCTCGGCGTCCTTCTCGAGCAGCTCGATCTCGTACACGGCGCCCAGTCCGCCGCGATGCCGGCCGTCGCCGCCGGAGTCGGGGCGAAGCGACCATTCGGTGAAGCGCACCGGGTAGGCGGCCTCGAGGATCTCCAGCGGCGGGATCGTCGCGGTCGAGATGGGCGCGTTGCCGTGCGCGAGCCCGTCGCCGTCGGAATGGCCGCCGTGCCCGCCGCCGAAGAAGCTGAACATCACCCAGCGCTGGCCTTCGCGGCCCTTGTCGCTGCGGTGGCCCGCGATCGACAGCGCGTTGATGGTGCCGTAGGCCTGCGCCACGGCGCGCGTGGGGTCGGCCTGCGCGGCAGCGCTGAAGATCACGTCGATCATGCGCAGGATGGTCTCGGTGTAGCCGCCCACCGGGCGCGGTCGCTCGGCGCTGATCACCAGCCGCCCGGGAATGACGAAGTCCACCGCGTCGAGCACGCCGGCATTGGCCGGCACGTCGGGGAACAGATGCTTGAGCGCCACGTAGCAGGCGGCCACCGCGGTGGCGCGCGAGATGTTCACCGGGCCCGCGCACTGCGCCGAGGTGCGGGAGAAGTCCAGCGTGAGCCGGTCGCCGGCCACCGTCATGTCGAGCGCGATGGTCAGCGGCTCGTTGACGATGCCGTCGTTGTCCAGCACGTCCTCGACGCTGTAGCGGCCGTCGGGCAACGAGGCGATGTGCGAGCGCATCAGGCGCAGTGCGCGGCCGCGCAGCTCGCCCAGCGCACTGAGCACCAGCTCGTCGCCGTATTCGTCGAGCAGGCCATCCAGGCGCTTCGCGCCCAGCTCCAGTGCCGCGAGCTGGCCGTTCAGGTCGCCCCACAGGCTGTCGGGCAGGCGCGTGTTGGCCTGCAGGATGGCCAGCACGTCGGCGTCGAGCACGCCGTCGCGCACGATGCGCACCGGCGGGATCTGCACCGCCTCCTGCCAGCACTCGGTGGCCGCCGGGTTGTAGTTGCCCGGCACCGCGCCGCCGACGTCATGCCAGTGTGCGGCGGAGGCCATGTGGCAGTAGAGCCTGCCGTTGCGGAAGAAGGGCTTCACCAGCTTGAAGTCGTTGGCGTGCGTGCCGCCGTCGTAGGCGTCGTTGCTGATCCAGATGTCGCCGTCCCTCATGCCGCCGCGCGGCTCGGCCGCCTTCACCGTGGCGCGCACGGCGAAGGCCATGGCGCCCACGAAGACGGGCAGGCCCGACTTGCCCTGCACCAGCGTGTCGCCGGTGGCGGCGTCGTACAGGCCGTGGCAGGCGTCGTGCGCCTCGGCAATGATGGGATTGAACGCGCTGCGGTAGAGCGTGGCGTCCATCTCGTCGGCCACCTGCTCGAGGCGGCCGCGCAGCACGGCGAGCGTGACGGGATCGATGGTTGTCGTGGAGGAGGTGTCAGGCATCGGGAGCTTTCTTCGAGGCGGGGCGGCCAGCGCGCAGGCGCAGCTGGTTCAGCAGTCCGCCGGCGCGGACCATGTCCATGAGGAATCCGGGCACCGGCTCGCAGGCCATGGGCCTGCCGTCCGGTCCGACGACCCCGGGCACCGTGGCGTCGAGGGCGATCCGGTCGCCCTCGCCCAGGGTCTCGGCCTGCGCGCAGGTCAGCAGCAGCAGGCCCACGTTGAAGGCGTTGCGGAAATACAGGCCGCTGTACGACGGCGCGATCACCGCCCTCACGCCCAGGTGGACGAGCACCGCGGCGGCCTGCTCCCGCGACGAGCCGATGCCGAAGTTGGGGCCGGCCACGATCACGTCGCCGCGCTGCACGCCGGCGGCGAAATCGGGGCGGACGGCCTCGAGGCAGTGCCTGGCGATGATGTCGATGCCGTGCTTCATGGCATGGCCCGGCGCGAGCAGGTCGGTGTCGATGTCGGCACCGAGCCGCCAGACGCGGTGCGTGGCGTGCGTGACGCTCATGCTGCGACCTCCGCGCGTCGCACCGCGGTACTCGACCCAGGAACGGCCCGGCGGCTCATGCCAGCACCTCGCGCGGGTCGGTCACGCGGCCGCGCAGCGCCGCGGCCGCCACGGTGTAGGGGGAACCCAGGTAGACCTGCGCGCTGGGCGAACCCATGCGGCCCTTGAAGTTGCGCGCCGTGGTCGAGATGACGGTGATGTCGTCGCCCATCGGGTCGCCGTAGCCCGAGCAGGCCCCGCACGCGGTCGGGAAGAGCTCCGCGCCCGCGTCCGTCAGCGCCTGCAGCACGCCCTCGGCGCGCGCGCGCTCCTGGTCGCGGATGCTGGCGGGCGCGACGATGAGCCGGACGCCCGCAGCCACCCTGTGTCCGCGCAGCACCCGTGCCGCGGCGCGCAGGTCGTCGAGCTTGGCGCCGGTGCACGCGCCGATGTAGGCCACGTCCACCGGCGTGCCGGCGTAGTGGCTCACCCCGCGCGAGTTGGCGGGGCTGTGCGGCGCGGCCACGTGCGGCTCGAGCGCGGCCGCATCGAAGCCGTGGCGCGTGAGTTCGGCACCGTCGTCGGTGAACCAAGCCCCCGTGTCGGCCGACGGTGCACCGGCCTCGGCGAGGAAGGCCGCTGTGGTGGCGTCCGGCGCGATCAGGCCGGCCTGCGCGCCAAGCTCCGCGCTCATGTTCGACAGCGTCATGCGCTCCTGCATCGACAGCGCTGCCACCGCGGGCCCGGCGAACTCCACCGCCTGGTAGCGCCCGCCGTTCATGCCGAAGCGGCCGATCATGTGCAGCATCATGTCCTTGGCGGTGACGCCTGCGGGCAGCGCGCCGTCCCACCACATCTGGATGGTCTCGGGCACGCGCAGCCAGATCTCGCCGGTGACCACCACGCCGAGCATCTCGGTGCTGCCCACGCCGAACATGTAGGCGCCGAAGGCACCGCCAGTGGGCGAGTGCGAGTCGCCGCCCACGCACAGCATGCCGGGGCGGATGTGCCCGTGCTGCGGCACGACCACGTGGCAGATGCCCTGGCTGTCGTAGACGTGCGGCAGTGCCTGCTCGCGCGCCCACTCGCGCGCGATGCGCACGATGCGGCGCGAGTCGTCGTCGCGCTCGGGCACGTAGTGGTCCATCACCAGGACGATGCGCGAGGGGTCCCAGAGGCGCGCGCCCAGTTCCTCGAGCATGGGCTTGAGCCGGCGCGGACCCGACGAGTCGTGGAACATGGCCAGGTCGACGCCGCAGGTCACGATCTCGCCCACCGCCACGTGCTCGCGGCCGCTGGCACGCGCGATGAGCTTCTGCGCGAGCGTCTGGGGCCGGGCTGAAGCGGCTACGGGTGCGGCCACGGTTGCGCGGGTTGCTGCGGGGGTGTTCATTCGGGCTTGGCTCCGGAGAACTTCACGACCTTGGCCCAGCGCGGAATCTCGCTCTGCACGAAGGCTGCGAACTGCTCGGGCGAGTTGCCGACCGGGATGGCGCCCTCGGTGTCCAGCCGCCTGAGCATGTCGGGCTGCTGCAGCGCACGGCGGGCCGCATCGCTGAGCTTGCGCGACACGTCCGCCGGCAGGCGCGCCGGACCGAACAGGCCGAACCATGCGCTCGATTCATAGCCCGGCAGGGCCTCGGCGATGGCCGGCACCTCGGGGAACGCAGGCAGGCGCGTGGCGGTGGTGACGCCCAGCGCCTTGAGCTTGCCGGCCTGGATGTGCGCCTTGACGTTGCCCACCGCCGCGAACATCAGCTGCACCTGGCCGGCCAGCAGATCCTGCACCGCAGGTGCCGTGCCCTTGTACGGGATGTTCACGATGTCCACGCCCGACTGCATCTTGAAGGCCTCGCCCGCCATGTGCAGCGACGAGCCCACCGCGCCGATCGCGAAATTGAGCTGGCCCGGCCGGGCCTTGGCGAGCGCGATGAGTTCCTTCACGTCCTTCGCCGGCACCGACGGGCTCGCCACCAGGATCGACGGCGAGGTCGCCACGCAGGTGAGCGCGGTGAAGTCCTTCACCGGGTCGAAGGGCAGCGAGGGGTACAGCGTGGCGTTGATGGCATGGCTGGTGAAGCTCATCAGCAGCGTGTTGCCGTCGGGCGCGGCCTTGGCGACGGCATCGGCGGCGATGTTGCCGCCTGCGCCGGGCTTGTTCTCGACGATCACGGTGCGGCCCAGCGCGGGGCCCATGCTGACGGCGAGCGAGCGGGCCAGCGTGTCGGTCGAGCCGCCCGCCGGCGCGCCGACGAGGATGCGCACCGGCGCATTGCCGAGCTGCGCCCGGGCAGCGGCGGCGAAGGCCAGGGCGGCTGGTGCGATGAGGATGTTGCGGCGATGGATCATGGGGGGTCCTTGATGTCTCTTTGTTCTTCGGGGGCTTCAGAGGCCCAGGTACGCGCGCCGCAGTTCGTCGCTGTCCAGCAGCTCGTCGGGCTTGCCCGAGAAGCGCACGCTGCCGTTCTCCAGCACGTAGGCGCGGTCGGCGATCTCCAGCGACTGGCCCACGTTCTGTTCCACCAGCAGCACTGCGAGGCCGCCGTCGCGCAGCTCGCGGATCAGCGTGAACATCTCCTCCACCAGCAGCGGCGAGAGGCCGAGCGAAGGCTCGTCGAGGATCAGCAGCACCGGCTCGGCCATGAGCCCGCGCGCGATGGCCAGCATCTGCTGCTCGCCGCCGCTCATGGTGCCGGCGTGCTGCGTCATGCGCTCGCGCAGCCGCGGGAAGATGTGGAACATCTTCTCGACGTTGGCCGCGCGCCGCTCGCGGGCACGGGTGAAGGAGCCGAGCTCGAGGTTCTCGAGCACGCTGAGGTTGGGGAACACCTTGCGGCCCTCGGGCACCTGGATGAGGCCGGCCTTCACCACGTCGCGGTAGTGGGCCCCCGTGAGGTCCCGCCCGTCGAAGCGCACGCTGCCGGCCCAGGTGGGCACGAGGCCGCAGACCATCCTGTTGAGCGTCGACTTGCCCGCGCCGTTGCTGCCGAGCAGCGCGACCATCTCGCCGGCATCGACTTGCAGGTCGACGCCGCGCAGCACTTCCACGCGGCCGTAGCCGCCGCGCAGGCCCCGGATTTCGAGCAACGGGTTCATGCGCCCGCTCCCGCGGCAGCCTTGCGCAGGCGCGCCGCCGTGCCGTGGCCCAGGTAGGCCTCGACGACGCGCTCGTCGGAGGTCACCTGCGCCGGGTTGCCCTCGGCGATCAGCCGGCCCTGCGCCAGCACCCACACGTGCTCGGCCAGGTTCATGACGGCCTGCATGACGTGTTCGATCATCAGCACGGTCACGCCGCTGTCGGCGATGCCGCGCACCACCGGCAACATGTCGGCGATCTCCTGGGGGTTGAGGCCTGCGAGCACTTCGTCGAGCAGCAGCAGGCGGGGCCGCGTGGCGAGCGCGCGGGCGAGTTCGAGCCGCTTGCGGCCGGCGACGGTGAGATCGGAGGCCGGCTTGTCGAGCTGCGGCGCCAGGCCCACGCGCAGCGCCACAGCCTCGGCGCTGGCCAGCGCCTGGGCGCGGTCGCGCAGGTGCAGGTGCGCACCCACGGCGATGTTCTCGCGCACGGTCTGCGCGGCGAAGGGCTTCACGATCTGGAAGGTGCGGGTCATGCCGAGCACGGCGTTGCGGTGCGGCTCGCGGCCGGTGATGTCCTGGCCGGCGAAGCGCACGGTGCCGGCGTCGGGCCGCAGGAAGCCCGACATCAGCGCGAACAGCGTCGTCTTGCCCGCGCCGTTGGGGCCGATCAGCGCGGTGAGGCTGCCCTCCCTCACCGACAGGCTCACGCCCTGCACGGCCTTCAGGCCGCCGAAGGAACGCGAGATGCCGTCGAGCTGCAGCAGGGGCTCAGTCATCGCGGCCTCCCTTCTTCTTCCACAGCTGTCGCACCGACAGCCCCAGGCCCGCCACGCCGCGCGGCAGGAAGATCACGATGAGCACGAGCACCGTCCCGTAGATGACCATGTTGATGCCCGGCAGCTCGCCGAACAGGTTGCGCGTGAGGTCCGACAGCAGGTGCAGCACCGCCGCGCCCAGCACCGGCCCCCACAGCGTGCCCATGCCGCCCACGATGGCCGCGACCAGCGCCTCCACCGAGGTGACCGGGCCGTAGGCGATGCCCGCATCGATGTACTGGAACACCTGCACGTAGAAGGCGCCGGCCGCGCCCATGAAGGCCGCCGACAGGCCGATGGCCGCGAGCTTGACGCGGAAAGGGTTCACGCCCACGGCGCGCGCGGCATCCTCGTTGTCGCGCACGGCCTGCAGGTAGGCGCCAAAGCGGCCGTTGCGCAGCCACCATGTCACCAGCAGCGCGACCACCACCATCGCCAGCACCACCCACAGGTAGCCCGCGCGCGAGGCGAACTGCATGTTCGCGACCGATTCGCGCAGCGGCACCATCAGGCCCACGCCGCCGCCGGTGAACGGCACCGAGGTCGCGAGGATGCGGAACACCTCCGCGAAGGCCAGCGTGACAAGTGCGAAGTACGAGCCCTTCAGCCCGTAGCGAAAGGTCAGCGCGCCGACGAACAGGCCCACCAGCGCGCTGCCGGCAATGGCCAGCGGCAGCGCGACCCACGCGTTGATGCCGCCCTGCAGCTGCGCGATGGCCTGGATGTAGGCGCCCGTGCCGAAGAACAGCGCATGTCCGAACGAGAACTGCCCGCCGAAGCCGCCGAGGATGTTCCAGGCCTGCGCGATGAGCGTGGCATAGAGCGCCATCATCACGAAGTTGAGCATCACGCCCGACTGCGTGACCAGCGGCACGCAGGCGACCGCCACCGCGAAGAGCGCGATGCCCGCGAGCTGCCGGCGTCCCGGGTTCTTGTCCGCGCTCATGCCTTGGCTCCGAACATGCCCTGCGGGCGGAACAGCACGACGCCGATGAAGATCGCGAAGATCCCGATCTGCCCGAGCGACTCGCCCAGGTAGAGCCCGCCGAGCGACTCGACCACGCCGATCAGGAAGCCGCCGACGAGCGCCCCCGCGAAGCTGCCCATGCCGCCCAGCACCACGATGGTGAAGGCCACCAGCACGAAGCCGCTGCCCACCTGCGGGTTGACGTAATAGGCCGGCAGCAGGAAGCAGGCCGCGGCCCCGAGGCATGCGAGGCCGATGCCGAAGCTCATGGCATAGACGTGGTCGACGTCGATGCCCATGAGCTTGGCGCCCTCCTTCTCCTTGGCCACCGCGCGGATGGCGCGGCCCAGGTCGGTGCGGCCCATGATCCAGAACAGGATGCCCGACACCGCCAGCGCGCCGGCGAAGGCGACCAGCTTGGGCACGGCGATCATCGCGGGGCCGATGGCCACGGTGCTCAGCGAATAGGCGGTGTCGATGCTGCGCGTGTCCGACTTGAAGAACAGCAGCGCCAGGTTCTCCATGACGATGGCGATGCCGAGCGTGGCCAGCAGGATGTTCTCGTCCTTGCCATGGCCCGCACGGTTGATGACCACGCGCTGCAGCGCATAGCCGAGCGCGAACATGCCCGCTACCGCGATGGGCAGCGCCAGGTAGGGATCGATGCCCCAGCGCTCCTTCAGGAAGTACACCGCGTAGAGCGCCAGCATCAGGCTCGCGCCATGCGCGAAGTTGATGATGTGCAGCACGCCGTAGATCAGCGTGAGCCCGACCGCGATCAGCGCGTACACGGCGCCGGTCGTGAGTCCGTTCAGGACCGACGGGAAGAGGATGGTGATGTCTGGCATTGGTTGTCGGGGGCTTGGCCGCTTTCCTGGCTGCGCGTCTTGCGTGGGCGTGCCGCTCCACCGGACTCCGTGCGTGTCCGGAATCCGTCGAAGCGCTTCATGGGTGGTGCCTCGTGTCGGCCCGGCTTCAGGCCTTCAGCGGGAAGACCGGGTCGGTCTCGCGGTAGTCGCGCGGGATGATGACCTTGATGTCGTTCTTCACCACCTGCGTCATGAGCGGTTGCGCGCCTTCGTTCTGGCCGTTGACGAACCGCGTGGGGCCGTACGGCATGATGTGGTTGGAGAAGGTGCTCTTCTCCAGCGCGTCGATGATGGCCGCGCGCTCGGCGGACTTCGCGCGCTCGATGGCATCGGCCAGCAGCCACATCGAGGTGTAGGTCATGAACACCTCGTAGCTGAAGAACTGGCCCTTGGCCTCCACGCGCTTGCGCAGCTCCTGCGAGCGCTTGTCCTTCGGGTTGAACCAGTGGTTGCAGTCGATGATGCCGTTGGCTGCGTCCGGAAATTCCTTCACGAACTTGTAGCTCGACGCCGCGCCGCCCAGCACCGAGAAGATCGCCTTGGGCACCACCTTCTGCTGCTGCATGGTGCGCACCAGCAGCGCGTATTCGTTGTAGTAGTTGGCGGGAATCACGATGTCGGGGTTGACCGACTTCATGCGCAGCACGATGTTGTTGAAGTCGCGCGTGGGGTTGGCGTGCTTCACCACCTCCTTCACCTCGAAGCCGTAGCCCGGCAGCTCGCGCGAGAGCAGCTGCGCGGTGCCCGCGCCGAACAGCGACTCCTCGTGGATGACCATCACCGTCTTGGCGGGGCTGCCCGCGGCCTTGTTGAGCACCAGCAGGTTGGCCATGGCCACCTCGGTCGACTTCTTGTAGCCGGGTCCGAAGCGGAAGGTGTTCTTCAGCCCGCGCTCGACGATCTGGTCGGCCACGCCCACGTCGACCACATGCGGCAGGTTGTACTTGGCCGCGGCCTGCGTGGTGGCCAGGCAGATGGCGGAAGCGAAGGCGCCCACGATGGCCGACACGCCGGCCTCGTTCATCTTCTCGACCTCGGCCGCGCCGGCCTGCGGCTGCGACTGCGCGTCGCCCAGCAGGGCCTCGAGCTTCGCGCCGCCGAGCGACCTGATGCCGCCCGCCGCGTTGATGTCCTCGATGGCCATGAGCGCGCCCAGGCGGCACTGCTGGCCGGAATAGGCCAGCGCGCCGGTGACCGGGTGCAGCACGCCCACCTTGACGGTCTTGGGCTGCGCGCCGGCCACGAGGGGGAAGGCGACGGCGGTGGCCAGCGCGGCCGAGCGGGACACGAAACTGCGGCGGTTCTGCATGGGGCTTTCCTTTTTCTCTTCAGTTGAACTGGGCTGACACGTCCTTGCTGACCCACACCTTCGCGTCGATGCTGCCCACGCGGGAGAGCTGCATCTCGTAGGTGTAGCGGTCGGGGCGGTAGAAGCCGTGCAGCCACTGCACGGGCCGCTCGTCCTCGTCGTAGATCAGGCGGCGCACCGCGAGCAGGGCCGAGCCGACGGAGACATCGAGGTGCTGCGCGAGCACGTTGTCGGCCAGCCGGGCGGAAATGGTCTGGTGGGCGCGCCCCACCTTCACGCCCGACTCCTCCAGCAGCACCAGGATGGGCTTCTTCGACAGCTCGCGCCGGCCGAAGCGGCGCGCGATGGTGTCGGGCACGTAGGTCGTGATGTGCGAGAGCGGCCCTTCCTTGGTGGAGCGCACGCGCACGGCCTTCTGCACCGCATCGCCGAGCTGGAGCTGCAGCGCCTCGGCCACCTGCGTGGATGCCGTGATGGTGGCCACCTCGATCACCTTGACCGAGGTGTGCAGGCCCATGGTGACGAGGTTCTCGAGCAGGCCGCGCAGGTTGGCGCGCTCCATGCTTCTGGTGCCGGGGCCTTCGCCGCCGGCCGGCGGCACCGCGCGCGTGCGGCGCCCGGGATTGCGTTTGATGAGTCCTTCGGAAGCCAGCTGCTCCAGTGCGCGGCGCACGGTGACGCGCGCCACGTTGAACTGCCCCATCAGCGCCAGCTCACCAGGCAGGCCTTCCGCAAAGCGGCCTTCGTGCAGCTGCTCACGCAGCACCAGATAGATCTGGTGGTATTTCGGCAAAGGCATCTGCGACATGCCGTTGATGGTTTTGCAGTTTCAATGTTCTGTCAATGGGACATTTGAAGCCGCAAAAAAAGGCGCCGGAGGCGCCTTCATTGAAACTGCCGGCAGAAGCTCAGAGCTTGAAGGGAACCACTTCCTGGCGCTGGTCGCCCAGGCCCTCGATGCCCAGCGTCATCACATCGCCCTTCTTCAGGAAGAGCGGCGGCTTCATGCCCATGCCCACGCCCGGGGGCGTGCCGGTGGTGATGACGTCGCCCGGCATCAGCGTCATGAACTGGCTGACGTAGCTCACGATCTTGGCCACGCTGAAGATCATGGTCTTGGTGTTGCCGGTCTGCACGCGCTTGCCGTTCAGGTCGAGCCACATCGAGAGCTTCTGCGGGTTGGGTACGTCGTCGCGCGTCACCAGCCACGGGCCGATGGGGCCGAAGGTGTCGCAGCCCTTGCCCTTGTCCCAGGTGCCGCCGCGCTCGATCTGGTATTCGCGCTCGCTGATGTCGTTGATGGTGCAGTAGCCGGCCACGTAGTCGAGAGCGCTCTTCTGCGGCACGTAGCGCGCACGCGTGCCGATGACCACGCCGAGCTCGACCTCCCAGTCGGTCTTGACCGAGCCCTTGGGCAGCATCACCGGATCGTTCGGGCCCTGGATGCAGCTGTTGGCCTTGGTGAACACCACCGGCTCCTTGGGCACCGGCAGGCCCGACTCGGCCGCGTGGTCCGCGTAGTTGAGGCCGATGGCGATGAACTTGCCCACGTTCGCCACCGGGCAGCCGAAGCGCGGCTTGCCCTTGACCAGCGGCAGCTTGTCGATCTTCTGCTTGCGCAGCTTGGCGAGCGCGGCGTCGCCGAGCTGCTCGGGGCCGATGTCCTTGACGAGGGCGCTCAGGTCGCGCAGCTGGCCGTTGTCATCGATGAGGCCGGGCTTTTCCTTGCCGGGGTTGCCGTAGCGGACGAGTTTCATGTTTTCCTTTCAGTGCGTTGGAATTCGGAAGTGTGTGGGATGAGTCGGCCCGGCCGGTCAGTATGTCGAGCGGCCGCCGGACAGGTCGAACACGGCGCCGGTGGAGAACGAGCACTCCTCGGTGCAGAGCCAGCCGACCATCGCGGCCACCTCCTCCACCGTGCCGAAGCGGCCCATGGGAATCTTCGAGAGCATGAAGGCGATGTGCTGCGGCGTCATCTGGTCGAAGATGGCGGTCTTCACCGCCGCGGGCGTCACGCAGTTCACGCGGATGCCGGTGTCGGCCAGCTCCTTGCCGAGCGACTTGGTCAGGCCGATGACGGCCGCCTTGCTCGCGCTGTAGGCACTGGCGTTGGGGTTGCCGTCCTTGCCGGCCACCGAGGCGATGTTGACGATGCGGCCGTGGCCGCCGCTGCCGTCGCTGCCCTGCCTGCGCATCTGCGCGACCACCTCGCGGCAGCAGAGGAACACGCCGTTGACGTTGACGTCCATCACCTGGCGCCAGTCGTCGACGGGGTAGTCCCACAGCTTCGTGTTGGGCCCGGTGATGCCGGCGCTGTTGACGAGCGCGTCGATGCGCGGCGCATGCGACAGCGTGGCGGCCAGGGCCTGGGCGACCGAGGCATGCTGCGACACGTCGACCTTCAGCGCGAAGGCCTTGTCGCCGAGCGATTCGGCGGCCTTGGTGGCTGCGTCTTCGTCGCGGTCCCACAGCGTGACGCTGCCGCCCGAGGCGACGAGCCGCTGCGCAATGCCGAAGCCCAGCCCGGTGGCACCGCCGGTGACGACCGCGTGGCGCCCGCGGAAGTCGAGCTGGTTCATATCGTGATGCCGCCGTCGACCGTGAAGTACTGGCCGGTGGCGAACACCGATTCGTCGCTCGCGAGGAACACGACCACCGGCGCGATCTCCTCGGCCTGCGCGAGCCGGCCCATGGGCTGGCGCGCGATGAAAGCGCGGCGCGCAGCGTCGGGGTCGGCGTTGGCGTTGATGCGTTCGCCCAGCGAGGGCGTGTCGACCGTGCCTGGGCACACCGCATTGCAGCGGATGCCGCGCGCCACGTAGTCGGCCGCCACGCTCTTGGTGAGGCCCAGCACCGCCGCCTTGGTGGTGCCGTAGACGAAGCGGTTGGGCAGCCCCTTCATGCTGGAGCACACGCTGGCCATGTTGATGATGCTGCCGCGCCCCGCCGCCAGCATGCCGGGCAGCACGGCCTGGATGGTCCACATCTGGGCGCGCACGTTGAGGTTGAAGGCGAAGAGCAGTTCGTCGTCGGTCGCCTGCTCGATGGCGCCGTTGTGGACCACGCCGGCGCAGTTGAAGAGGACGTCCAGCGGCGGCAGCTTGGCCGCCAGCGCGCCGATGGCGGCCTTGTCGAGCACGTCGAGCTTCAGCGCGGTGACGTTGGGCACGCCCGCGTAGCGCTCCAGCAGCTTCTCGTTGACGTCGGTGGCCCAGACCTGTGCGCCCTCGGCCGCCATGGCGAGCACGCTGGCATGGCCGATGCCCTGGCCGGCGGCAGTGACCAGCGCGGTCTTTCCCTTCAATCTCATGGAGCTCTCCTCGGGTTTGGCCCGATGATGGTCCGGGCAATGTGGCGTATTCTGAATTGGCCTTACCACTTGGCCAATTCAGGACAACCCCTAACCCTCCCGCCTGCCTTTCCGTTTCCGTGCCGATCCAGACCCTCGAACCCCAGCGCCTCTACCGCCAGATCGCCGAACAGCTGCGCGAGCTCATCGGCAAGGGCGAATTCGCTGTGGGCGCGCGCATTCCCGCCGAGCGCGACCTGGCCCGGCAGCTGGGCGTGAGCCGGCCATCGGTGCGCGAGGCGCTGATCGCGCTGGAGGTGGAAGGCTGGGTCGAGGTACGCACCGGCTCTGGCGTGTACGTGCTCGACCGCTCGCAGCGCACGCCGCCGCCGGCCAACGGCGCGGCCGGCATCGAATGGGGGCCGCTGGAGATCATCCGCGCGCGCCGCATGGTGGAAGGCGAGACCGCCGCCACCGCGGCCCAGCACGGCAAGCGCAAGGACGTGGACGCCATGCGCCGCGCGATCCGCATGATGCGCGAGCTGGCCGCGAACGGCGAGGTGCCGCACGAGGGCGACCGCGCCTTCCACCTGGCCATCGTCAACGCCTGCGACAACGTGGTGCTGACCGAGACGGTCCAGGGCTTCTGGGAGTCGCGGCACGGGCCGATCTTCGCCCGCATGATCGACTACTTCGAGACCATGGAGTCGTGGCAGGTGGCCATCGGCGAGCACGAGCTGATCCTCGACGCCATCGCCGCGCGCGACCCGTCCGCCGCTCGCAGCGCCATGCACGAACACATGGACAAGTTCCACCAGCGCTTCAGCGCGAGCTGGCGCCGCACCAAGGCTTCCTGAACCGAGGAAGAACACCACGATGACTCCCTACATCCGACTCCACCCCGCCGACGACGTCGTCATCGCGCGCTCGCAGCTGCTCGGCGGTGCCACCGTCGAAGGCGTGGCCGTGCGCGGGCTGATCCCGCCGGGCCACAAGATCGCGATGCGCGACATCGCGCAGGGCGAGCCGGTGCGCCGCTACAACCAGATCATCGGCTTCGCGAGCCGCCCCATCGCCGCTGGCGAGCACGTGCACACGCAGAACCTCGACATGGGCCCCGACAAGGGCGACTTCGAACGCGACTACGCCTTCGGCGCCGACGTGAAGCCCGCGCCCGCGAAGCGCGAAGCCACCTTCATGGGCATCCGGCGCGCCGACGGCCGCGTGGCCACGCGCAACTACATCGGCGTGCTGACCAGCGTGAACTGCTCGGCCACCGCCGCGCGCGCCATCGCCGACCACTTCTCGCGCAAGACCAACCCGCGGGCACTGGCGGCCTTCCCCAACGTGGACGGCGTGATCGCGCTCACGCACGGCACCGGCTGCGGCATGGACACGCAGGGCCTGGGCATGCAGATCCTGGAGCGCACGCTCACGGGCTATGCCACGCATGCGAACTTCGCGGGCGTGCTGGTGGTGGGCCTGGGCTGCGAGGCCAACCAGATCAACGCCTGGCTCGCGACCGGCCACCTGGCCGAGGGCGAGAACTTCCGCACCTTCAACATCCAGGACACGGGCGGCACGCGCAAGACGGTCGAGAAGGGCGTGGCGCTCATCAACGAGATGCTGCCGCGCGCCAACGCCGTGAAGCGCGAGCCCTGCAGCGCGGCGCACATCACGATCGGGCTGCAGTGCGGCGGCTCGGACGGCTACTCGGGCATCAGCGCCAACCCGGCGCTGGGCGCGGCGGTCGACCTGCTGGTGGCGCACGGCGGAACGGCCATCCTCAGCGAGACGCCCGAGGTGTACGGCGCCGAGCACCTGCTCACGCGCCGCGCGGTGAAGCGCGAGGTCGGCCAGAAGCTGGTGGACCGCATCAAGTGGTGGGAGCACTACACCGCCGTCAACGAAGGCGAGATGAACAACAACCCCTCGCCGGGCAACAAGGCAGGCGGACTCACCACCATCCTCGAGAAATCGCTGGGCGCGGTCGCCAAGGGCGGCACCAGCAACCTCGAGGCGGTGTACGAATACGCGGAGCCCGTCACCGCGCACGGCTTCGTCTACATGGACACGCCCGGCTACGACCCGGTGAGCGCCACCGGACAGGTGGCCGGCGGCGCCAACCTGATCTGCTTCACCACCGGGCGCGGCTCGGCCTACGGCTGCGCGCCCTCGCCTTCGCTCAAGCTGGCGACCAACTCGGCGCTGTGGCAGCGGCAGGAGGAGGACATGGACATCAACTGCGGCGAGATCGTCGACGGCACGGCGTCGATCCAGGAGATGGGCCGGCGCATCTTCGAGCTGGTGCTCGCGACCGCATCGGGCGCGCAGTCGAAGAGCGAGCAGCACGGCTACGGCCAGAACGAGTTCGTGCCGTGGCAGGTCGGTGCGGTGATGTGAACCGAGCGAACCCATCGACGACGAGGAACTCCATGGCGACTCTCCCCTTCGGCTTCCTGGAAGGCACAGGCTTCGAGCAACTGGACCCGCGCTTCAAGGGCTGCGTCCCGGGCCCCGAGCGCGTGCAGCGCCTGTGGACCGGCGCGCGCTGGTGCGAAGGCCCCGCGTGGTTCGCGGCGCACCGCACGCTGGTGTGGTCGGACATTCCGAACAACCGCATGCTGCGCTTCGACGAGGTCAACGGCACGGTGGGAACCTTCCGCGAGCCGTCGGACAACACCAACGGCAACACGGTCGACCGCCAGGGCCGGCTCGTGAGCTGCGAGCACCTCACGCGGCGCGTGACGCGCACCGAGCACGACGGCACGATCACCGTGCTGGCCTCGCACTGGAAGGGCAAGCGGCTGAACTCGCCCAACGACGTGGTCGTGCACTCGGACGGCGCCGTGTGGTTCACCGACCCGAGCTACGGCATCCTCTCCGACTACGAAGGCCTGAAGGCCGAGAGCGAGATCGGCGCGTGCCATGTCTACCGCATCGACCCGCAAAGCGGTGAGGTCGAGTTGATGGCCGACGACTTCGTCAAGCCCAACGGACTGGCCTTCTCGCCCGACGAGTCGCTGCTCTACATCGCCGATACGGGCGCGAGCCATGCGCCGGACGGTCCGCGGCACATCCGCCGCTTCAGGGTGGGCGCAGACGGCCGCAGCCTGGGCGGCGGCGAGGTCTTTGCCGAATGCACCAGCGGCCTCTTCGACGGCTTCCGCCTCGACACCGAAGGCCGCATCTGGACCAGCGCGCTCGACGGCGTGCACGCCTACCACCCCGACGGCACGCTGCTGGGCAAGATCCTGCTGCCCGAGCGCGTGGCCAACGTCTGCTTCGGCGGCCCCAAGCGCAACCGTCTCTTCATTTGCGCGACCACGTCGCTCTACGCCATCACGCTGAACGCGAAAGGAGCCTGATCCATGTCCCATACGCTCAAGGCCGACCACCTGCAGGCCACCGTCGCCCGCATCCTCGAAGCCGCGGGCAGCTCGCCCGCCGAGGCACAGCAGGTGGCGGCCAACCTGGTGCTGGCCAACCTGAGCGGGCACGACTCGCACGGCGTGGGCATGCTGCCGCGCTATGTCGACGCGGTGGCCGAAGGCGGCCTGAAGCCGAACGCCGCGGTGCGCGTGAACCTCGACATCGGCACGCTGATGGGCCTGGACGGCCAGCACGGCTACGGCCAGATCGTCGGCGTGCAGGCGATGGAGCTGGGCATCGCGCGGGCGAAGCAGCACGGCAGCTGCATCTTCACGCTGTCTCATGCGCACCACCTGGGGCGCATCGGGCACTTCGCGGAGATGGCGACGGCGCAGGGGCTGGTGTCGATGCATTTCGTCAACGTGCTCTCGCGGCCGGTGGTCGCGCCCTGGGGCGGCGGCGACGGGCGCTTCGGCACCAATCCCTGCTGCATCGGCATTCCCCTCGCGGGCGCGGAGCCCTTCGTGCTCGACTACGCGACCAGCCGCGTGGCGCAGGGAAAGATGCGCGTGGCGCACAACAAGGGCGAGCGCGTGCCCGACGGCTACCTCATCGATGAGAACGGCGCGCCGACCAACGACCCGGGCGTGGTGGTGGTGCCGCAGGGCAACGGCCTCTTCGGCGCGCTCATGACCTTCGGCGAGCACAAGGGCTACGGCATGGCGGTGGCCTGCGAGCTGCTCGGCGGCGCGCTCACCGGCGGCGGCACCTGGCACCGGCAGGCGGACACGGCACGCACGGTGCTCAACGGCATGCTCACGGTGCTGATCGATCCGGTGAAGCTGGGCACGCAGAAGTCCTTCGACGAGGAGGCCCGGGAGTTCGTCGGCTGGCTGCGGCAGAGCCCGCCCGGACAGGGCTTCGACGAAGTGCAGATCGCGGGCGAGCCGGAGCGCAAGGCGCGCGTGGCACGGCGCAAGGAGGGGATCTGGGTGGACGATGCGACGTGGGGAGAGATCGTCGCGGCGGGGGCGAAGGTGGGCGTGCAGGTCTCGTAGCCAGCCAGCCTACGGACGGGCGCTTCGCGCCTTCTGGCCGAGCACGAGCGCGATGCCGCCCAGGATCGCGATGGAAGCCACGGCCAGCCGCGGCGTGATCGCTTCCGACAGGAACAGCACGCCGCCGAATGCGGCCAACAAAGGAACCGACAGTTGCACGGTGGCGGCGCGCATCGCGCCGAGGCGCCCCAGCACCGCGTACCAGACCGCATAGCCGAGCCCCGAGGTCAGCGCGCCGGAGGCGACGGCAAGCACGAGCCCCATCGCATCGGCATGCACATCGGCATGCGCCTCGACTGCGAACACCAGACTCAGCGCCAGTGCCAGCGGCAGGGCCCGCGTGAAGTTGCGCGCGGTCGCGGCCAGCGGATCGGCCACGCCCCTGCCCCGCAGCGAATACACGCCCCAGGCCACGCCTGCGGCCGCCATCAGCAGGGCGCCCAGCGGCGGCGGAGCGGCGATCCCCGGCGACACCAGGTAGACCAGCCCGCCGACCGCCATGGAAAAGCCGAACCATCCGGGCGCCCCGAAGCGCTCGCTGCCGGATCGCAGGCCCGCGCCGAACATCGTCAGCTGGACCGCGCCGAACAGGATCAGCGCTCCCGTACCCGCCGACAGGCTGAGGTAAGCAAAGGAAAAGAAGGCGACATAGCCGAACAGCATGACGGCCGCCAGCCAGTCGGCGCGGACCGGCGGACCCGACGAAGCGGCCGGCTGCGCCCTGAGACGCACGAGGAGCCCCAGCATGAGCGCGCCCGCCAGGAGCCTGACGCTGCCGAAGCTCGCCGGGTCGATGCCCCTGCGCTGCAGCGCGAGCCGGCAAAGCAGCGAATTTGCGGCAAACGCCAGCATGGCGATCGCCGTGAGGAGGATGGTCCGCAGGCCGTCGCCGCGCGTCGCGTCAGGCATGAGCACGCACCCGCGAAGAGCGAGGCTCCATCGGACACAGGCAAGCTACCGCGCCATGGCTCATGCGACCTCCGTGGAGGCAACCGCGAACATCGGCCTGCCGCCAGGACTGGCGGCAATGGCTGAACGATGCTACTGCGCCGGAGGCGCTCGGTGCGAGCCTGCCGGCGCCCTGCGGGCTACCCCTATCGGACGATCAGCGCGATCGTCGCTTCCAGGTGCTCGGAAGGCGCGCGGCGGAAGCCCGAGCGCGCGAAGCGCTGCAGCTGCCCCACCACGAAGGCGGTGAGCGCCGCTGCGCGCACCTGCGCGTCGACGCTGGGCGTGGCCGAGCCGTCGGCCGCGGCGGCCCCGCGAAGCACCTGGCGCAGCGTGGATTCGATCTTGTCGAAGAACTGGTTCATGCGCTGCTGGAGGCGCTCGTTCTCGTAAACCAGCGCGTCGCCCACCATGACGCGGGTCATGCCGGGATTGCGCTCTGCGAACTGCACGAGCAGCGTGAGGATGCGGGCGGCCTGCTGGGCGCCGGTGGCGCCCTCGCGCTCGAGGATCTGGTTGACCAGCGTGAAGACGCTCTGCTCGATGAAGTCGATCAGGCCCTCGAACATCTGAGCCTTGCTCGCGAAATGGCGATAGAGCGCGGCCTCGCTCACTTCGAGCCGCGCGGCCAGCGCGGCAGTGGTGACCCGCTCGGCGCCCGGCTGCTCCAGCATGGAGGCGAGCGCCTGCAGGATCTGCACGCGCCGCTCGCCCGGCTTGGGGCGCTTGCGCGCCGGGGGAGTGGTCGTTTCCGCAGGAGTCTCTACGCCGGAAGCACTGGTCGTCTCTTCGTTCTGCATGGGAGCGCGTGCAAAGATGTAATCAATTGATTCTCGCACAGCGCAGTGAGCGCGCGCCCACGCCGGCCTCAACGGGCGCGGATCATCGTGCCGTAGGCCTGGTCGGTCAGGATCTCCAGCAGCATCGCGTGCGGCACGCGGCCGTCGATGATGTGCACCGCGTTCACGCCGCTCTTGGCCGCGTCGAGCGCACCTTCGATCTTCGGCAGCATGCCGCCGGAGATGGTGCCGTCGGCGAACAGGTCGTCGATCTCGCGGGCGCTGAGGTTGGTGAGCAGCTTGCCGTCCTTGTCGAGCACGCCGGGCGTGTTGGTCAGCAGCATGAGCTTCTCGGCCTTGAGCACGGTGGCCAGCTTGCCGGCGACGACGTCGGCGTTGATGTTGTAGCTCTCGTTCTCCTCGCCGAAGCCGATGGGGCTGACCACCGGGATGAAGGCGTCGTCCTGCAGCGCCTTGACCACGCTGGGGTCGATGGAGACGATGTCGCCGACCTGGCCGACGTCGTGGTGCACGTTGGGATCGTTGCGGTCGGCCATCTTGAGCTTCTGCGCGCGGATCAGGCCGCCGTCGCGACCGGTCAGGCCCACGGCCTTGCCGCCGGCCTGGTTGATCAGGCCCACGATGTCCTGCTGCACCTCGCCGGCCAGCACCCATTCGACGACTTCCATGGTCTCGGCGTCGGTCACGCGCATGCCCTGGATGAAGCTGCCCTTCTTGCCCAGGCGGTTGAGCGCCGCCTCGATCTGCGGGCCGCCGCCGTGCACCACCACCGGGTTCATGCCCACCAGCTTCAGCAGCACCACGTCTTCGGCGAAGTCGGCCTGCAGCGCCGGGTCGGTCATGGCGTTGCCGCCGTACTTGATGACGATGGTCTTGCCGTGGAACTTGCGGATGTACGGCAGCGCCTGGGCCAGGATCTCGGCCTTGTCGCGCGGGGGGATGTTGAGGACGGGGTCGGTCATGGGCGGTCAGGCTCCAAAGCGGTGGACGATCAGGTGAGGCTCAAATTCTCGCGCAATCCCGGTGACAGCCGACTGACTGCGCGGGCAACACCGTGGAGCCGGCCTTGCCGGGCCACCGGTGTTGCCCCCGGGCGAGGGGTTGGCGCGGCGACACGAAGTGCGCGAAGCCTGGGGGCGTGCCTGTTCACGGCCGCAGCCAGCGCGGGACCTTGAAGCGCACGATCATCAGGTACGCCCCCACGTAGGTGGTCACGAACAGCAGGCAGAAGAACATCAGCACGATGGTGTTGTTCCAGAACAGCACCGCCGGCACCACCGACAGGGCCGCGAACATCCACAGGTAGGGCGAGGTGCGGTTGTTGCGCGCCAGCAGCTGCCGGGCCTCGTCGTCCGCGAAGGCCACGCGCACGATGCGTCGGAAGATCAGCTGGTGGAAGTGCAGCGCGTCGGCCGTGCCGGGCGACTGCCCGCGCGCCAGCTTGCGGTAGATGGAGAACAGCGTCTCCCACACCGGGTAGATCAGCAGCAGCATCGGGAACCACGGCGACACCACGCGGTGGCGCTGCACCAGCGTCACGCAGGCCACGGCGATCACCATGCCCCAGACGTAGGCGCCGCCGTCGCCGGCGAAGATCTTGCCGCGCGGGTAGTTCCACACCAGGAAGCCGAAGGTGGCGCCGACCAGGCAGATCACCATGGCGGCCAGCTGCCGGTCGCCCACCTGCAGCGCCACGTGCGAGATCGCCAGGCAGACCAGCACCGCGACCGTGCCCGCGAGCCCGTTGTAGCCGTCGATGATGTTGAAGGCATGAGGCAGCCCGCCGATGGCCAGGGCCGCGAAGAGCACGGTGGCGTAAGGCACCATCGCCAGCCAGCCGTCGACCGTCTCGAAGCCGGTGCGCGCCACGCCCAGCCCCAGCAGCCAGCAGACCAGCAGCGCCGAGCCGATGGTCAGCCCCAGCCGGTAGCGCACCTTCACGCGCTGGGTGACGTCTTCAACGATGCCGCCCAGCACTGCCGGCAGGATGCACACCAGCGTGAGCATCGAGGTCGTGACCGGCCAGGAGACATTGAACGGATCGGTGCCGGTGATGCCTGCGGCCAGCCAGGCCGCCCCCATGCCCAGCAGGATGCCCGCACCACCCAGGCGAGGCACGTGGCCCTTGTGGAAGCGCTGGGGCATGTCGGCGCCGTAGAGGCGGGCATGCCGCCGTGCACGTCGCATGAACACCTGGACCGAGAAGGCGGCGACGAAGAAACTGATGACGATCAGAGCAATCATGTGTGGGGTTTGGGGAACCCTAGAATTCCCGGGCGAAATTAGACCATGCCCACGCCCCCCTCCTCCCGCCATCCCATCACCATTTCGATCGTGAGCCACGGCCAGCTCGCGCTGGTGCTGCCGCTGCTGGAGCAGTTGGACAGGTACAGCCGCGCCGTCATCGACAAGGTCCTGCTCACGCTGAACATCCCCGAGGCCGACTTGCTCGCCGGCCGCAGCTGGGGCTTCGAGGTGGAGCGGATCGAGAACGCGAGCGCCAAGGGCTTCGGCGCCAATCACAACCAGGCCTTCGAGCGCTGCGGCACCGAGTGGTTCCTGGTGCTGAACCCGGATATCCGCTTCGACAGCGACGTGCTGTCGCCGCTGCTCGCACAGGCCGCGCCCGACGCCGGCCTGCTCACGCCGCGCATCCTGGAGCCCGGCAAGACCGAGCCCGAGCCGCACCGGGCGCTGCTCACGCCGCTCGAGATCCTCGGAAGAAAGAAGCCCGGCTACGTGCGCCCGACGGTGCCGGCGTGGATTCCGGGCCTGTTCATGCTGTTTCGCAGCGAGGCCTACCGGCAGGTGGGCGGCTTCGACGAGAAGTTCTTCATGTATGGGGAAGACTTCGACATCTGCGCCCGCACCCGGCTCGCGGGCTGGAAGCTGCAGGTGGGCGAGAACCTGCTCGCCCGTCACGACGCGCAGCGCGAGAGCCACCGCAGCAGGAAGTATCTGTACTGGCACGTGACCAGCCTGCTGAAGGTGTGGCTTTCGGCCTCCTTCTGGCGATACCTGCGACTGCAGGGCCGCTAGCCGGCCCTTCGGCGGGGACGATCAGCCGCGCTCGAACACGTCCTGCACGATGGCCTGCTTGCCGCGGCCGAATCGCGCATAACGGCCGCGCGCAGCCTCCAGAAGGATCGGCAGCAGGCGCAGCGGACGCGCCGCCGGCAATCCGGCCCTGAACCGCTGGTGCGCGACCTTGGCGCGCTGCGCATCCAGGCAGCCCGGCCGCACGCGGTCACCGAGCTGCTGCAACCGCTGCAGAAGCGCCTCGGCACGGCGCAGCCGAGCCACATGCTTGTCGCCCCGTTCCACGAAAGCCTTCGCCACCTTCTCGGACAGCGTCAGCCGACGCGCGCCGATCTGGTTGTTGCCGTGCTGGCGGTAGTCGATGGTCGGCTCGGGCAACACGTCCATGCGGCCCGTGGCCGCGGCCACCGCGGCCAGCCATTCGTCATGCACCCACTCGGGGGAGAACGGCAGGGCCGCGTCGAGCAGAGTCCTGCGGAACATCGTCGTCGCGCCGGTCACGAGGTTGCGTCGCAGCAGCACGCCGAAGGCCTCGCCGCGCGCGATGGCCTCCAGCTCGGCTGGCTGCACCTCGAGCGCGTGGAAGAGCGTGGAACCCAGCGGCTTCAGATCGCCGTCGACCAGGCGCGCGTCGGTATGCAGCAGCAGCAGATCGGGCCGCGCCTCGAACTGCGCCACCATGCGCGCCAGCCTCCCGGGGTGCCAGACGTCGTCCTGATCGCACAGCGCAATGAGGTCGTGGCTGCAGGCGCGCACCGCCTGCTCGAAATTGCGGGTGACGCCCAGCGGCGGCGAGTTGCTGAACACGCGCAGCGCGATCCGGTCGGCCACGCCGCACTGCGCGAGGGTCTCGCGCACGACGGCGAGCGTGTCGTCGGTGGAGCCATCGTCGGACACGACGATCTCTTGCGGCGGCGGCTCCTGCGCGCAGATGCTGCGCAGCTGCTCGGGGAGATAGCGCGCGCCGTTGCGGGTGCAGAGGGCGACGGAGACCTGGAGGGGCATCGGACCTCGATCAGACCGGCGCCAGGCGGGGGGGCCAGGCGTAGCTGAAGTCCTCCCGGGCCAGCATGAGGTTGGGGCTGTAGGCAGGGTCGTTCTGGATCAAGTCGCCCCATCGCTTGTGCATGTAGGCCGCCTCTTCCTGGAACTGGGCCTGCTTCTGCGGCGAGACATCCTTGGCGCGGGTCGCGGATTCGTGGTGGAACAGCTCTGCATAGGGCGTCCACACGTTGCGCAGGCCAATCTCGCGCAACCGCAGGCAGAAGTCGATGTCGTTGAAGGACTCCTTCAGGTGGACCTCGTCGAGCCCGCCGACCTCCAGGTAGTGGCTCTTGCGAATGACGAGGCAGGCTGCGGTGACGGCAGAGAGCGACTGGATCAGCGCCGCTCGCCCGGCATAGCCTTCGCGGCCCATCGGCATGCGGCGATGCGAATGGGCGGCAATGCCGCCTACGCCGAGGATCACGCCCGCGTGCTGCAGCGTCCTGTTCGGGAACCACAACCGCGCGCCCACCGCCCCGACGCCCGGCTGCAGCGCGAGACTGACCATCTCGCTGAGCCAATCAGGCGTGATGACTTCGATGTCGTTGTTGACCAGCGCCACGAGTTCGCCGTCGGCCACCGCCACGGCGCCGTTGTTCAGCGCCGCGTAGTTGAAGTCGCGGTCATCGCGCAGCACGCGGACCTTGGGATTCTCGGCGGCGATACGCTTGAACCAGGCCAAGGTGTCCGGATCATCGGAGCCGTTGTCGACGATGATGATCTCGTAGTTCGAATAGCTGGTCTTCTCGAGGATCGACTGCACGCACTGCCGCGTGAGCTGCAGCGCGTTTCGCGTGGGGATGATCACCGAAACCAACGGTAAGACATCGGGCAAGGCGTAATGCACGCGATAGCCGAAGTCGAGGTGCTCGGCCGTGGCCCGCACGCCGGTGCGCTCGAAGTGCTCGTTCAGCGCCCGCTCGCCCGCGATGGCAGCGTAGGGCTTGGCATTCATCGACTTGGCCGTGCTTTCGACGTGCACGCGCCAGTGATACAGCACGCGCGGAATGTGGCGGATCTGGCCGGGCTCGACGCGCTCCATGCAGCGCAGCACCAGGTCCCAGTCCTGCGAGCCTTCCATGCCCACGCGAAAGCCACCGACCGAGCGCATGAGCTCGGTCGAGAGCACGCCCAGGTGGCTGAACATGTTCTGCGAACGGAAGAGATCGACGTTCCAGTCGGACTTGAAATAGGGCCCGAAGCGGTGGCCGCCCTCGTCGACCTTGTCTTCATCCGAGTAGATCAGCTTGACGTCGGGGTGAGCAGCGATGCAGTCGGCCACCCAGAAAAGCGCATGGGCCGGCAGCAGGTCGTCGTGGTCCATGAGCGCGACCCAGGGGCCGGAGACCAGTTCGAGAGCGCTGTTGGAAGCCGCCGAGATATGGCCGTTCTTCGGGCGGAACACCACCTTGATGCGCGGGTCGCTCTCGCTGTACGACTTGAGGATCTCGCGCACCTCTGCCGAGGGGGACGCGTCGTCTGCGATGCAGAGCTCCCAGTTGGGGTAGATCTGTCCGCGTACCGACTCGATCGCTTCACGCAGCCAGGCCGGGTTGGGGTTGTAGGTGGGCATCACGACCGAGATCAGTGGCCGGTCCTTCATCGCTGCCACGCGCTGCCCGATCTTCCCGCGCAACTCGGGCGTCAAGGTGTCGTAGCGCTGCACCCACTTCGTATAGTCGTTGTAGCCCCCGAAACGCCGGCCCAGCTCCCAGCGAATGCCTGGCCAGCCCGACTTCCGGAACATTCGCCATGCCCGCTGCACGCGCCCCATCATTCCGGGGCCTTGCCAGAGTCCGGCTAGGCCGAGGATGAATCGATAGACAGATTTCATAAAGAGATTGGGCGCCCCGCGCGGCAGGCGGGCGGAGCCTTGAGGAATAGCTGAATCGGCCGAGGCGATGCCCAAACCTGGCGTCGCGGGCCTTGCGGGAGGGGATTATCTGCGCAACCAGCAGCCGCAAGGAGCGCCGAAACCGGCGTTTCGTCCGCCCGGCAAGGTCCCGCGGAGGGCACCCTTAAAATTGGCCGGTTAAAAAGCTAAAGGAAAACGATGAGGTTACTCTCTGTGGTGCTTTCGGGAGGCGCCGGTTCCAGGCTCTGGCCTGCTTCGCGCCAGGCCTTTCCCAAGCCTTTCATGAAGCTCGGCGACTCCACCCTGCTTCAGCAAGCCATAGAGCGGGGTCAGGCCTGCGGCACTGGCGACCTGATGATCGTCACCAACAAGGACCATCTGTTCCTTACCCGCGATGTGCTCCAGCAGATGAGCGACCCTCCCGCGACAAGCTTTCTGCTCGAGCCCAAGGGCCGGAACACCGGCCCGGCCATCGCCCTGGCGGCGCTGCAGTGCGCCCGCCAGTTCAGCGGCGACACCGTGATGCTGGTGCTCTCGGCCGACCACCTGGTGCCCGACGTGCATGCCTTCGTGGCCAGCGCGACAGAGGCCTTCCGCCTGGCGCAGGAAGGCAATCTCGTCGTCTTTGGTGTGAGCCCCACGAGCCCCGACACCGGCTTCGGTTACATCGAGGTCGAACATGTCTCGCGCGAGAGCCAGGCAGTCAAGCGCTTCGTCGAAAAGCCCGACCTCGAGACGGCGCAGAACTACCTGGCTACAGGCCGCTACTACTGGAACAGCGGCATGTTCGCCTTCACGGCGGACACCATCATCGCTGCCCTGGAAAAGCATGCCCCGGAAGTGATCAGGGCGGCAAGGCATGCCCTGGAAACCTCCAAGGCTTCCGGCAACTCCGTCAACTTCGACCTGCACGCTTTCGGCCTTCAGCCGGACATCAGCATCGACTACGCGGTGTTGGAGCATGCCTCGAACGTCCATGTGGTACCCGCGAAGTTCAGCTGGAGCGACGTGGGTTCCTGGCCTGCCGTGTCCAATGCGCTGACGCCTGATGCCAGCGGCAACACCCTGCCCGACGACGTTGTCGCACTCGACACTACAGGCACGCACGTGCAGGTCGAAAGCTACGGCCCGAAAGTCGTAGCCACCATAGGGGTTCATGACCTCGTGATCGTAGACACACCCGACGCCCTGCTGGTGCTTCACAAGGACAGCGCGCAAAAGGTCAAGAAAGTAGTCGACGTGCTCAAGGCCCGGAAGCACGAGACGGTGCACTTGCCTCCGGTGGTCCATCGTCCGTGGGGAACCTATGCCTCGCTCAAGGAGGAAGAAGGCTACAAGGTCAAGCGCATCACGGTTCGCCCCGGCGAGGCACTGTCGCTGCAATATCATCACCAGCGCGCCGAACATTGGGTTGTGGTGCAGGGCCAGGGCATCGTGCAGATCGGGGAAGTCGAGCATCAGACCTTCCCGGGGCAATATCGCTACATTCCCCTCGGGGAGAAACACCGCCTGACCAACACCGGCGAAGAAGAGCTGGTGCTCATCGAGGTGCAGTGCGGTGGCTACCTTGGCGAGGACGACATCGTCCGCCTCGCAGATACCTACGGCCGTACATGAGTCAAGTCCACTCCAATCTTCATCGAAGCGCCCTGTCCGACTGGTGGCAGGGCACCCGCCGCACAGACATCTGGTGGACACTCGCCTGGTTCGACATCGTCCTGCGCTACCGTCGATCCATGCTCGGGCCGATGTGGCTCACGCTGAGTATGGGCGTGATGATCGCCGGCATGGGTCCGCTCTACAGCTCCCTGTTCGGCACCGAGCTTTCCCGGTTCTTCCCGCACCTGGCGCTGGGCATCATCTTCTGGGGCTTCTTCTCCAGCATCGTGACGGACGCCTGCAATGCCTTCATCGGCTCGTCCAACTATCTGAAGCAGGGCTACTTCCCGATCAGCCTCTTCGTCTGGCGCAGCCTTGCGCGCAACCTGATCCAGTTCGCTCACCAGATCGTGCTCTACATCCCGGTGGCCATCTGGGCTGGCGTCTCGCTGTCATGGTCGGTGCTGCTCGTGCTGCCGGCCTTTGCCATCCTGATCATCAATGCTCATGCGCTTGGCCTGCTGCTGGGGTTGATCTGTACGCGCTACCGCGACGTCACCCAGATCATCACCAGCGTGATGCAGATGCTGATGTTCCTCACGCCCGTTTTCTGGCTGCCCGAGAACCTCCCCGGTCGCGCCAAGTACGTGCTGTGGAATCCCTTCGCGCAGATGCTCGATCTGCTTCGCACGCCCCTGATGGGCGGCACCGCGCACATCCACAGCTGGATCGGCATTCTGTTCTGGACGGCGGTCTGCCTGACCCTGGCCATCCTGATTTTCTCGAAGTACCGTCGCCGCGTCGTCTACTGGCTCTGATCCATGGCTTTCATTTCCCTCAAGAACGTCGCCGTCAACTTCCCGATCTACGGGGCCGGTGCGAACTCGCTCAAGAAGACTCTTGCAGCCTCGGTGACTGGCGGCCGCTTCGGCAAGGAGACCGGTGTTACCGTGGTGCAGGCGCTCAGCGGCATCAACCTCGAACTCAAGAGCGGGGATCGGCTCGGTCTGGTCGGCCACAACGGGGCGGGCAAGTCGACCTTGCTTCGCACCTTGGCCGGCGTCTACGAGCCGTCGTCCGGCGAGTTTGCACGGCAGGGCTCGGTGGCCAGCCTGATCGATCCGTCGCTCGGCATCGAGATGGATGCGACGGGCGTCGAAAACATCATGCTGCGTGGGCTCGTGATGGGCATGAGCAAGAAGGAGATCGACCGCCTGACGCCCGACATCTGCGAGTTCAGCGGGCTGGGCGAATACGTCAACATGCCGGTGCGCACTTACTCCACCGGCATGATGATGCGCCTCGCTTTTTCGATCTCGACCAGTGTCGAGGCCGACATACTACTCATGGACGAGTGGCTGTCGGTCGGCGACGCCGAGTTCACCGAAAAGGCGGAGAAGCGGATGCGGGACGTGGTCTCGAAGTCAGGCATCCTGGTGCTTGCCTCGCATTCGCCCGAACTGATCGCCAAGGAGTGCAACCGCGTGATCCACCTTGAACACGGGCGGATCGTCGAGCAGTAGCTTTCAGCGCTTTGCGCGCAGCAACGCCTTGATCTCCTCGATACGTGCCTTGATCCTCCGGCCTGCGGCTTCCAGCGAAAGATTGGCCTCGGCGCTCGCCTTGGCGTGGGCACCGAGGTCACGCCCCCATGCCTGGTCGTCGTAAAGAAGTCGCATGAGCCGCGCCGCGTGCTCTACCGACGGCTCAGCCCATTCGAGATCGGCATCGTAGGGGGGTATAGGCTTGCCGAGCTTCACGAGTTCGTAAGGCACCAGCAAGCTGTTGCTATCGTTCATGAAATCGACATTGCCCGAGAAATTGGTGGCAATCACCGGCTTTCCCATGAGCATGGCTTCAGCCATCGTGAGGCCAAGCCCCTCGCTGCGGTGGAGCGACACATAGGCGTCGCAGGCGTGCATGAGCGAGAGCACTTCATCAGGGCTGAACACCTGGTCGATGATCTTGATGTTCGCGCCGACGGCGGCATCACGCAGCTTCCGCAACTCCGCCGGATGCCGATCGCCGAATGAAGTCTTGAGGACAAGTGAGACCTTGTCGTCCTTTCCGAAAGCAGCCTTGAAAGCGCGGATCAAACCCAACGGGTTTTTGCGCTCCATGACGCTCACCATGTGGAAGGTAAAGAGAAAGGTATATCGCTCCTCGTCCAGCCCGAAATCACTGCGTCCGCGGACCTCGAACGGAGTCAGACGCACCCCAGGAAATAACGTACGAACCGGCAGGGCCAAACGTTCGCGCAACCCGTGCGCAATGAATTCCGTGGCCGTCCAGACCTCGTCGACCTGTTTCGCGCTCTCGATCCAGGCTTCGGGGATCGAGTCGAACTCCCAATACCAATAGGCAATTCGATAGGTCCGGGGCGAACGACCGGCCAGGTCGGCCCTGACGTAGGCCTCCGGAAAAAAGGGCTCGGGCTGCACATGAAGCAGGGTGATGTCGTGCACCTCGAGGCCGCCAAAATCGGCGTGATGAGGGTCGTCCCTAGCGTCCGTTCGTACGTCGCGCAGCGAGGTGTCCACACCAACACTTGCTAAAGCATCGGCGATCGATTCGACAGAGACGCGCAGACCGGACGGATAGCAGAAATGTCCGATGATGTTCAGGCCTGGTTTCAGCAGCGATGCCAGCACTGCCTGCACGTCCAACTGCTGGCACCAATGGCGAGCCACAGCGGTCAACCCGGCGTCGTCGGAAAAGGCCAACCATTGAAGCAGCGCACGTGCCTGGTCGTGATCGGAAAGCGCCAATGGATACCTGGACTGCCAAGCCGCTCGCGCGCCGTATCCGAGACGGATTTGCAGCGCCGGCTCATACCAATCAAACGAATCGTCGACGCCGAGCAACTGAGGATCACCACCATATTGCTGCACGAACCAAACAACAAAGCCTGGCCAGCCGAAAACTGTCAACGCATCCGGGAACAGTACTTGCCAACTGGCCGTGAACAGATAAGCACGCGCCAACTCGCCGCGAGGGTTCTCCGCTGCTTGCATGAACAGCCACAGAATTTCTTCGGGCCGTAGTTCGCTCTCGAACTCACTCCAAGCATGCTGCATGAACCACCCGAAAAGGCTGTACTGCCCTGCCGGCGTCAGTCCGTGAGGCAGAACCTCCCGAACACGTGGCTCTGCCATGAAAGCCTGCCGCGCTCGCGCGGCGAAGTCCTCCGAAAAAAGCTCTGCGAGATGTGGCTGCGAGCTCGGCGCAAGACCTGTGTCTTGCGCCCCTTCGTCGCTTTCAAGCCACGCTAGGAAAAAATTTCTTTCTGCCGGCGCGGACAAAGCATGGGGAAACCTCCCATACAAATCCCTACGCTTTCGCAACAAGTCCAGGCAAAACCGCGCAGCCGTCCATTTGTTGGACACAGCCTCCGGAGTGAGGGAAGCCGGAGCCGGCCATTGCAGACCGGCGGCAGCGGACAAGGCGGAATCGCTATACAGATCGAGAGGCGGCATGAACGCAGTGGCGTCACCCCGTGCAATCGCCTGCTGGCGCGTGCGCTCCCTCTCGATCAAGGCACTTAACGAGCGCGCTTTGCGTTCTTTGGCTGCCCGTTCCCTCAGGAAGCGGAGCCGCTCAGGCATGCGCCACGGCGTGATCAGCCAAAAGGCCGCCTTTGGAACTCGTCGCACGTTTCTGCGCAGCGAATCTAGCCCTGTCATTTGTTATGTACTTTCACTAGCAAACGTAACTTCTTCTCGATGGTGGGGCATCCGGAGCGCTGATCATGCCCAAGAATGCGCCATCCTGCCTCGTAAAATCGAAAATAGCAGCGGATCGGAGCAGTCCATGTTTTTCTGGAAACAGCCGAGGTTTGCACCGACCAGCTTTTTGCACACTCATTGTCAGTTCCATGGCGTTCATTTCATACGCGCAAAACTTTGAAGACGGCCTGCTCTGGCGCGCCCTCGGGCATGTTCCGAAGGGAACATATATCGACGTGAGTGCGCAGCCCCCCATGATCGATCCGGTCGGCAAGGCCTTCCACGAACTTGGCTGGCGGAGAATCCATGCGGAGCCGGCTCATATGCTGCCGATGAAAGTCGCTTTCGCATCGCTCGCGGGGCAGCCGGTGCACTGGCTGAAAATCCATGCAGATAGTCTGGAGGAAGCCGTGCTGCGCGGCTGGGATAGCGAAGCACTTCGCCCATGGGTCCTCGTCATCAAGACGACAGAAGCCATATCGGCGCAAACTCGCCCACAGGGCGTAGAAGGCCTCCTAATGGGGGCCCGTTACAAATTTGCTTGCACCGCCGGCCTGTGTCGCATCTACGTTGCGGCCGAGCACCCGGAGCTGATGCCGGCTTTCTCTTCGCCGCCCGACGTGTTGAAAAACGCAGAGACACACGAACTCCATGCGACGATCCAATCCCTGCGAGCGGAAGCCACTAGGACGCAGGCCAGGGAACAACAATTGCGGTATGAAGTCCAGACGCGGATCCGACATGAAGCGAAGTTACGCGCAGCACTGAAGCTGGCCGAGGCTCAACAGAGGCATGCACAGCATCGACTCGACGCCATGTTGAACAGTTCCTCCTGGAAAATCACCGCCCCCATGCGATCCGCCAGTACCTTGCTCCGCAGACTGCGCAATGCAGTTCGGGAAGATCGCCTTAAGAGCGGCATCAAGCGGCGCATCAAGGCGGTGCTGCAAAGCGGCGCATCGGCCGCCGCCAAACACCCGGCTTTGAAGCGCAGCCTCCATGCCGGTCTGCAAGCCCTGCCTGCCTTTATGCAACGGCAGCTTCGCAGCGCGGTTGGCATGCCGACGACGATCGCCGCCGAAGCGGCCTCGAACGCGCTGCCTCCCACGCGCCCCCTGAACATCAACGACCTGACTCCTGCCGCTGCCCAGATCTATGCGGCCTTGAGCGAAGTGCATATCCAATCGAAATAGCCCATGAGAATCGTCATCGACCTGCAGGGTGCCCAAAACGAGAGTCGTTTTCGGGGAATCGGCAGGTACAGCCTTGCGCTGACTCAGGCCTTGGCACGAAACGCCGGGGATCATGAAATCCTGATCGCACTGAACGGCAGCTTCCCTGACACGATCGAGCCTTTGCGTTTCGCACTCGACGGCCTAGTGCCGCAAGACAACATCCGAATCTGGCGCTCCGCATCTCCAGTGGACGTCTTGCGACCGGGGAATAAAGCACGCCGCGCGATCTCAGCTCTGATCCGCGAAGACTTCATCGCGAGCCTGCAGCCGGACATGGTGCACATCACCAGCCTGTTCGACGGACTCGGCGACGAGACTGTTTGCACGGTCCCTCCCCGATTTGAGACAGCGCCGACGACCGTTAGCTTCTACGACGCCATACCGCTGATCTATCCGGACCAGTACCTTGCCCCCAACCCCGCATTCGAGGCTTTCTACCGGCGCCAGATCGAACACCTGAAGCGAGCCGACTTGCTTTTGGCGATCTCGAGTTCCGCTGCGAATGAAGCGAGGCAATACGTGGATCTGCCTGGCGAGCGGGTGGTATCGATTTCCTCGGCCGCAGACGGAATCTTCACGCCGGGGGACACCTCGCCTGCGGATCGGTTGCGCACGAGGAGCAGGTTCGGTATCGCCAAGAATTTCATCATGTATTCGAGCGGGGCAGACGAGCGCAAGAACCATGTTCGGCTCATCGATGCTTTCTCGAGGATGGCTCCTGGTGTGCGGGCGCAATACGCGCTTGTCTTTGTCGGAGGCATGCCCGCCGACCGGGAAAATCACTTCCGCGCACACGCAATCAGCCAGGGACTGGGCCCAGATGAGTTTTTCGTCACCGGTCGCGTGAGCGACGAAGATCTCGTTGCGCTGTACCGCGCGTGCAGATTATTCGTCTTTCCGTCGATTTCCGAGGGGTTTGGATTGCCGGCCCTGGAGGCCATGGCATGCGGAACACCGACCATCGCCTCCAACACCACAAGCCTACCGGAGGTGATGGGTCGCCCGGAAGCGATGTTCGACCCTCTGGACGTGGACGCACTGGCTCAGAAAATGAGCGGCCTTCTGTCGAATGACGCAGCCCTCGCCAGTTTGAGAGCCGACGGATTGAGCCAGGCGAGCAAGTTTTCCTGGGATCGGACGGCAAAGAGCGCACTGCAAGCAATGGAGGGCCTCCACATGGTCCGCCGCTCGATCGTTGGACCATGCGGGGCGGACCTCGTCGCCGAAGTAGCCGATGTGGTCCGGACCTCCGGCGAACTTTTGAGTTCGGACGATCTTCTTGTCGTTTCCCGCAGCCTCGCAGAAAGAGCCGCGGCCAAGGCGGCCCCGCCGCTCAAGCAACTGCTCGTGGACATTTCCGAAGTCGTGAAAAGCGACGGGAAGTCGGGAGTGCAGCGGGTCGTTCACGGCGTGCTGCGAGCACTGTTCGCAGCGCCGCCTCCAGGCTTTCGAATCGAGCCCGTGTACTCGGGACCGGAAGACATCGCATTTCGTTACGCGAGGCGTTTCGTGCGCGACAACCATGTCGCTATTGAAGAAAACACGGATGCGCGGACACTCGGGGACGACGTGATCGAGACGCGTATTGGCGACATCTTTCTGGGACTGGACCTGCATCACGCCATCGTTCAGCGTCACGAATTTCTCGAGAGCCTCAAGCAGAGTGGCGTTCGGACCATCTTTGTCCTTTACGACCTGCTTCCGATTCACTTTCCACAGTACTTCTTCCGCGGCCTCGAGCGTCTTCATTCGCAATGGCTGCACCTGATCTGCCGTGCAGACGGCATTCTCTGTATTTCAAACGATGTTGCCCGAGATCTGCTGAATTGGCTGGACATCGAAAAGCCCAGAAGATTGCGCAAGCTGAATGTCGGTTGGTGGCATCTCGGCTTCGAGGAGGCCTCTGCGACTCAGGCCATGAACGACCCTGTCGTTGCAGATTTTCTTGGCACCATTGCAAAACACAAAAACATATTCCTCGCTGTCGGCACGGTCGAGCCGCGCAAGGGGCATTCGCAACTGCTCGCGGCATTCGAATTGCTCTGGCAAAAAAACATCGACACCTGCTTGGTCATCGTAGGTAAATGCGGATGGTCCGTCGACGATCTTGCACTGAAACTGCAGACGCATCCGGAACGGGGCACGCGGCTCTACTGGCTCGAAAGCGCCAGCGATGCGATGCTCAACGCGCTCTACAAGAAGGCCGATTGCCTTGTAGCGCCGAGTCTGGCCGAGGGATTCGGACTCCCCTTGATCGAGGCCGCGTCTCAGGGCATTCCAATCATTGCCCGGGACATCCCAGTCTTTCGCGAAGTCGCCGGAGAAAACGCCTTTTACTTTCGAGGCGAGGAAGCCGAACCGCTCGCGCGGGCCATCGCGGAATGGCTACAACTTAAGGAGCATGGCCGGCCGCCCGAGTCCACCGGAATCCCTCGGTTGACTTGGTCAGAAAGCACTCAGAAATTAAGAAAAATCGTCCTCGACGACGGCTGGCAATATGCGTGGAAGCCGAAGTCCCGGCTGTTCCTGGACGTGTCCACGCTTGTCCACACGGACGCGAAGACGGGCGTTCAGCGAGTCGTGCGCAGCCTACTTCAGAACCTGACCAAGGCGCCACCAAAGGACACAGCCGTATGCCCCATCTGGTTCGATGGCACGGAGTATCGCCACGCAAGCCGGCTTGCTTCCAGAATGTTTAGCGGAATCGATTCGGAGACGGCGGAAATCGCCGTAAAGTTCGAAGCGCACGATTGCTACCTCGCTCTGGACCTGAACCTAGACATGCAGCCTTCAATGGAGCCGCTGCAACTACGAGCGCGAGCACTGGGTGTCAGGATGTGGTTCGTCGTCTATGACCTGCTGCCTCTGCATCATCCGGACTGGTGGGCGGACGGAATGTCAGACAAGTTCAGCGCCTGGTTCGAAAGCTCCGCTCGGGTCGCGGACGGCTTCGCTTGCATCTCGGAAGCCACCGCCAACGATGTACACGTCGCCCTGGCCGACTCTGAGGCTTGCGAACGACGCATCCCGACGGTTCGCAGCTTTCACATCGGGGCCGACATCGCGGACAGCCTGCCCAGCACCGGTCTTCCCGGGAATTCGAGCGAAGTACTGGCGCAACTGCGAAAACAGCCCTCCTTCCTCATGGTTGGTACCATCGAGCCTCGCAAAGGTCATTCGCAGGCTCTGGCCGCCTTCGAACAGCTATGGGAGAGCGGTGTCGCCGCAAGCCTCGTCATCGTTGGCAAGACAGGATGGATGGTCGATGATTTTGTCAGGCGCCTCGCCAGCCATCCGCGTCTCGGTACGGGTCTGTATGTGCTGCAGGCCGCAAGCGATGAGTTCCTGGCCCGGATCTATACAGCTTGCTCCTGTCTGCTCGCAGCCAGCGAGGGTGAAGGCTTCGGCCTTCCACTTATCGAAGCAGCTCAGCATGGATTGCCAATCCTTGCTCGCGATTTGGCAGTGTTCGAGGAGGTTGCCGGCACGCACGCGTTTTACTTTCATGGAGACAAGCCCGGCGATCTGTCGGCAGCAATCAAGGAATGGCTGGCTCTGTATGCGCGTGATGCGCATCCCAAAACACACGCCATGCCGTGGCTGACCTGGGAACAGAGCGCGCAACAACTGAAATCGGCAATTGGCTTCAATAACACGACACAAAGCATGAACGGGCGTTGCTAGATCAGCGCTTTAGAGCTTCTTCACTTACCCCACTTCTTCAAATGAATTCAATCATGAAAAAAACAGCACTGGTTACTGGGATCACTGGACAGGACGGCGCCTATCTAAGCGAACTGCTGCTCCAGAAGGGTTACAAGGTCTACGGCACCTATCGCCGTACGAGTTCGGTGAATTTCTGGCGAATCGAAGAACTCGGCATAGATCAGCATCCCGACCTTCATCTGATTGAATACGATCTGACGGACCTGGGAAGTTCGCTGACTCTCATTCGTGATACGGAGCCCGATGAGATCTACAACCTGGCCGCGCAGAGCTTCGTCGGCGTGAGCTTTAACCAGCCTACAGCCACGGCTCAGATCACCGGCCTTGGCGCGTTGAACCTGCTGGAGGCGATTCGCCTGACCAATCCAAAGATCCGCTTCTACCAAGCATCGACCTCTGAAATGTTCGGCAAAGTCCAAGCTGTGCCGCAAATCGAGGACACACCGTTCTACCCGCGTAGTCCCTATGGCGTTGCAAAACTTTATGCGCACTGGATGACGATCAACTATCGCGAGAGCTACAACATTTTCGGTAGTAGCGGCATCCTCTTCAATCATGAAAGCCCGCTGCGCGGACGCGAGTTTGTGACACGCAAGATCACGGACTGCGTGGCCAAGATCAAGCTCGGCAAACTCGATGTTCTTGAACTTGGTAATCTCGACGCCAAGCGCGACTGGGGCTTCGCGAAGGAATACGTCGAGGGAATGTGGCGGATGCTGCAAGCCGACGAGCCTGACACCTTCGTGCTTGCGACCAACCGCACGGAAACCGTTCGAGATTTCGTGAGCATGGCCTTCAAGGGCGCAGGGATTGCCGTCGAATTCAAGGGTAGTGAAGAGAATGAATCGGCAGTGGACACGGCAACCGGCAAGACCGTCGTGCGCGTGAACCCGAAGTTCTATCGTCCGGCCGAGGTTGACCTGCTGATTGGCAATCCCGCCAAGGCGAAGCAGAAGCTGGGTTGGGAGCCGCAAACCACGCTGGAACAGCTGTGCCAGATGATGGTTGACGCCGACCTCTCCCGGAACGAGAAGGGCTTTTCGTTTTGAAGATCTTCCTGACTGGCGCAGCGGGATTCACTGGTCGCTACTTCGCCAAGCGCGCCACTGAGGCAGGGCATGCGGTGGTCTCGATGCAGGCGGATCTCATGAACCGGGAGGCATTGGAGCGCGAGGTGCTGGCGGTCGAGCCCGAAGCCGTGGTGCATCTTGCCGCCATCAGCTTCGTGGGACATGCCGACAGCAGCGCCCTCTACGCGGTAAACGTGGTCGGCACGACGAACCTGCTCGAGTCGCTCGTGCGGTTGCCCTTGCCCCCCCACCGCGTGTTACTGGCCAGCAGTGCGAACATCTATGGCAACAGCGAGCAGTCTCCACTGGCTGAAAGCCAGCCTCCTGCACCGGTGAACCACTACGCCATGAGCAAACTGGCGATGGAGCACATGGGCCGAACCTTCCGTGAGCGCCTGAACCTTGTGATCACACGGCCGTTCAACTACACCGGTCGCGGCCAAGATATCAATTTCGTCATCCCAAAGCTCGCCAGGCATTTCGCCGACAGGGCGCCGCGCATTTCTCTCGGCAATCTGGATGTGGAGCGTGAGTTCAACGATGTCCAGATGGTGTGCGATGCATATCTCTGTCTTCTCGAGTTCGGAACGCCCGGTGAAGCCTATAACGTGTGTTCAGGGCAACCTCATACGTTGAGAGAGGTGATCGGGTGCTTCGAGAGACTCACGAATCATCGAATGGATGTAGAGATCGACCCAGCGTTCGTCCGGAAGAATGAGGTGCACCGCCTGTGCGGCGACCCCGGCAAGCTCAATGCACTTATGCGCAACTGCGGTATGGAAATCAACCCACCGACCCTGCAGGAAACATTGGCAAGAATGCTGTGAGCCTTTGACAGGCGAGGCCGCCGCACTGGAAAGCAGGCATCCACTGCAACGGCCTCGATCAAGCCCTGAAGAACTCCAGCCTCTCCAGGTCGACTACCGTGCCTGCATCCGAATAGGCACGCAATTCGAATCGGGTGATGTCGTGATCCACGGTGAATGTGCCTTCGCGATCGTTGCCCGACAGCATGAACTCTGCAATTTGAGTTTCGTGTTCCTCCAGAAGCATCAGACGGAGATCGCCTTCCAGCGCACCATGCAACTGGACACGCCAAACTCCCCTCTGCAGGAACCAGTCTGGCCCAAAGAACAGGATTCCAGCTTCCCTGGCGGCGTAGCGCGTCCCCGCTTGCCCCATTATTTCGCCTTCGCCGAAAAGACTACCGGGGAAAATCGAGAAACTCGTTCGCGCAAGCCGGTCGACATCGCCGGCGGGCGCGGCAAGCACATCGCCAATCCAAGAGCTATAACCTTCCCCGCTCAATGGTACGAGCACCGCATGGGGACCCACGCCGTAGAGGGAAAGGCCCCGGTCCCGGAAGAACTTGCCAATGTTCTCCGTATCGATCGTCCCTGACTCCAGCTTTTCGAAAAGCACCTTGACCCGGGGTGATCTCGCGAAGATATCGACCATCCCTCGCAACACTGGCAACTCATGGCCTTCCACGTCGATCTTGATCAGATCGACCGTTAGGCTCTTGTCGATAAGGTCATCTACACGATGCGCCGGAACTCGCAGCGTCTTGCCCTGCTCGTTTGCATTTCGCGCCGTTGAGCCTTTTCCGAGATGGTCGTCGGGATAGAAGAGATCCAGCATGCCCTCTTCATCGGAAACCGCACACTGAAGCACACGAACCACTGCTTCGAGACCGTTGAGCTGGACACTGCGCTCGATCAGATTGGTAAGCTTCGGATGCGGCTCGAAGGAGAACACTTGGCCGCCGCGTTTCAGACGATTGCCGATCGCAATGGAGAAATACCCGACGTTGGCCCCCACGTCGAGAAAAACAGTTGTGGGCGTCAAGAAACTGTAAAGCACGCTCAAATTCTCGGGCTCCCAGACGCCGCCATTCACGATGGGGGACGGGCAGCCCAGATCGCCCGTGTTTACAAAAATCGGCGACTCGTCTCTCAGGTAGGTCAGCACTACGCCTTCTCCGGCGTAGCTTGCCAGCCGCCTTTTGACGAACTCGGTATCCCGTGCGAGCCGGTCAACCGTGGCTCTTCGCGCTTCCTGGGCGATCAACTGGCCTTCGACTTGCCGAGACAGCAACGAAACAGAGCGAGTCAGAGCAAGAATTTGCCAGCGGGCGGCATCATCCGTGCTGGCAACAGCTCCCAATCGCGTCGCCCCGACCGCGAGGTTGTCACGAGAATCATCCGCCGGCGGACGACTCTTGAGCTGTCCCGAGTGAAGATCTTCTCTAAGCGCTTGGACATCGCTACGAATATCGGCAGATGCTTCCACCATCAACTGGCGCAACTTTCTCGCCATGATCCGGGTGACAGGCTTCGCAAGCTGATAGGCCCTGCGAGCACCGCGCCGCAGGATCCCCTTCAAGCGGGGCTTCCAACCTGCCACAGTCGCGACTGGCATTGAGGTCGCAGCCTCCATTGGCTGAGAAAGCTCCTCAGCTCCTTGAACAGCTTCATCAATTTTCCCTTGCCCGATAAATGCGGCAAGAGTCCGCGGTGCGGTTGGCCGCGGAAGCGCCTCAATGAAACGGCTGAGTAGCGCAAACTCGTCGAATTGAGATCTGAAAGTCTCTCCCGTGGTGACGATCGCACGATCGATATCTTCCCGCTCCAGCAGCACGATCCTCGATGTCAGGTCGGAAGTCTTGAAGCGCCATGCCTCAACGATCGCTTCGCTGTTGTCTGGAATGGAAGTGGGTGATGCGGGAATCAGCCAACCCGTCCTGCCCTCGAGCACGATCTCGTTATGAGGCGTTGCATCCAAGGAAAGAATCGGCGTGCTGTGGCAGATCGATTCATAGAACCCCAGCCCCAGTCCTTCGTGCGAGGAGACTTGAATGCTCGCATCATGCTCCTCGTACAACTGATGGATTTCGGTGCGCGACAGGCTCTTGTCAACAATATGAATTCCCTTGGGAATTTCATGTGGATAGTACGACCCCAACGGATCCATCGAGGTAACAGTTAACTCGATATCGTCCCGAATTTTCAACGCCTGTGAAAACGCCTCGATCACCTGTGGTGTGTTTTTGCGGGTTTGAGGATTGTGTCCAGCTACATGAAGATAGCGGATCTTCCCCCGCTTTATCAGGCGCCGTCGCTTTTCATCGATTCTTTGTTTGCTCAGCGACGTCCCGAAACCATATCCCAAGAACGCGCCATTAGTAATGCCAGCAGAATTGAGAGCATTTTGCGCCAAACGAGTGCAATAGAGCGTCGAAGTCAAGCGATTGTGATTCGGAATTTCATCCCGGATGACAATCTCTATCATTGGTATGGTGCAGATCTCCAGTGCCTTGATTTCCAATGCAAAAAGTCTGTCCCAGTTAGGCTGCCAACAAACTTCCGGCACGATGAGCGTGTGAATCTTGTTGATTAGAATAAATTGCGTCAGCTCATGAACAGTTACTGCTTCCCTGTGATTCAAGGAGTAATGAACCGAGTCGGCGTTTGCCGGCACATCCCAATCTTCCGGATTTGCCTGCCTGAGGAGCGCCCGACCTATCGCGGCATACGGCTGTGCTGAAAATATATGGACCTTGTAACCGATCTTCCTCAATACCTTTGCGTGGGTATGCGAGAGATTTCCAATGCCCTGATCACCCCAAACAGTGAATATGCCGATATTTCGGGTCGATGAGTTATCGATCAGATCCATCGCCGCCCGAACAAACCGCCCAGAATTTCCGCCGAAGTTCTGTATCAAGCGATCACGTTGTCTTCTTCCAATTTCTCGAAGGCGTTCAACATCAAAATAAAGCTCTCCGACTTTTTCAACCCATTCCGAAGAATCTTCCGACAAAAATACACCGGTCTCTCCCAGCATTTGCCGAAGGAAACCATTTGCGGTAGAAATTACCGGAATGCCATTCATCGCGGCCTCAAACGCAACCCGACAGAAAGTCTCGTCCACAAGTGTGGGAACGAGCACCATCCGCGCCGAGCGGTAGAAATCACGGACATTACCGTAAGATTTCAATTCCGACTGGGGGTGCCGAGCCATTTCCTCAGACAGGCTGGCGTTGAACTCCGGACTATCGGGTTCACTTTGGATTCCCATGAAGGGAATCTTGTCTCCAAGACTTTTTACGCAATCCAGGAAAATTCTCCCACCCTTTAGCACGCACGTATTCACCTGCAACACAAAGGTACCGTCACCTTGTCGATCGACCGCATATTGGGCGCTGTCGGAGATCGGATGGATGACGTTGAGAGGCTCAGTGCCGGCAAGCTTCTGATAAACCTCCAGCATGAACTCTGAGGCTACATATCGATAGATCAGGGGTGAACCCCGAGCTAAAGATTTACTGAGGCGATGCTGATCTATATTTTCTAGGATATGGCTGTTTTTAGTGCCACCCAGTTCAATCAGCCCATCCCAAAAATGGTATCCAATCATTGCCGTGAGGCGATTTTCCTTTGCGATCTTTATGCTCAGATCCGCCGTTCCGCCATGAGCATGAATAATCTCAGGGCGAAATTTCTCTACCGCCATAAGAATTGCATCTTCAATGCATTCACCGGATTTTCGAATATCTATATAGTATGGCGTAGTGACGAAATAATCTTTCTTGTACCACCCAATACCAGGCTCCACAAAACTCATCCATATGCATTTGACCGCAAACTCATTGAGAACTCGGCAAGTCTGATGGACAAAGCTTTCACCACCACCCATGGGATACCCCAAGTGTGTAGGTATTAGGCAGACGGGAACTACATTCTTCAAACGTTCGATCGCCGCGATGAACTCGTCGGGTCCATATCTTTCATGAAGTTCGAAAAGATATTCCTGCGAGGCCCATGCCAGCCGCAAGATCGTTTTGAATGCATCTTCGGCAAATGCAACCCGAACAACCGTACTTTGGCTCGGCTCAGGGAAACTCTCAAATTCAAAAGAATTGCTCTTGATTCTAAATTTGAGTTTTGCAAGCAGGTCGTGGATAGCTTGGGCATTGACAGGTGACTGGCCAGAAACCAGAGAGCGGCCTTCGTAGACCTTCAGCGCGTGAAACGCCTTTCTCTCCGGGCAATGCATTTCGGTGTAGGGCAGAACGACGTCACGAATTACTTCGAGTCGTTGCCGCACGATATCATCCTCCAAAATCCATCGATGCATTTTTTCTGACTCGCCTTGGAGGCCAAAATCGACAGCGGTTTGCAATAGCGATTTATTCTCAAATGGGATCTGAAGATTACTAACGAGAGAAAATGCTGCCTCAAGCTGATCATGATCACTCAAATAGCGGATTGCACGCTCCGCAAAATTCAAGTTTTCTTGAAATACACACAACAATTCAGGATCTGATGCGGTCAAACGACCAGCGATTTCTGATGCAATCAACGCATCGTTCTCAAGATTCTCAGACCCTTGATTTAGCACGCGTTCCAGCCGAGCAATCAGTTCATCCTCTGGCCTGATCGTTCCTACAGTCTTAACGCTAATAAGCTCCATTTTCAACCTCTTTTTAACGATCAAGAAATCGACTGCAGAACGACCTTGTCCATGTCGATCGTGAAGATACGCTGAATATTAAACAAAAAAATCGTAGCAATCAGAAAACCAAATAGCAAAGCAATATACGTCGCCGGCTTTGGTTTCTCCTGCAATCGAAATCCCCCAACTGCGATCAGTACCGCTGCCAGTGACGTTGCAATCACGCTCCAGTAAACATAGCGAAAATCGGCAGTGGGTCCCGCAGGAAGATACCCAAAAATATAAAAAATAGATGAAATCAGCAGCATGTGTGCTGCACCAGTGGAACGGCTTCTCTTGATTGCTGAACTCAATATCAAAAGAGAAAAACTAAACCACAGCCACCAATACGGCTTAAATAAAAAAGGGAAAACTTCGGCAGTGCTCTTTACATAACGCTCCAAAGAAACAGTTAGGGCATTTTTATTTTGAGCCAGCTTCATCTCATTTGGATCAATACCTTCTTGCCAAATATAAAAAGACGGTGAATCACTCGATCTCATGAAATACGCAAAAGCCGCGAGCTTAAAACGAAGATACTCCAGTGGATGATTCATAATTGCTTCTTTCCACTCGCTAGCCAGCGTTACCCGGAAAGGACTGTGATCACGATAGCTCTGCTTTTTTGACAAACAAAAATCCCTGGCTATCAGTTTGGTCTGTCCAACTTCCTGAGTCGCGCAATCACGAATATCCTCAATAGGAATTTCCGGAACCAAGCTTCTTTTCTCAATCAACGAAAGATAGGAAAGATCATCCAACATCATGTAGTTAGAGGGATGCATCTTCTTGGCGTGGAGAATGTTGTAATTGAGAAAATTTCCAAGAACAAGCATTGCGCCTAACGCCACAACAGCTATTACCAGTACCCAGACCTTCCTAAACGCAGGGCGCCATTGATAAACAGCATATATAACCAATGGGAATGCGGCAAAAATCGCGTTATGCCTTACATTGATTGCGTAAAACAGCAAGAGCAATGCAATCATGAACCTCCCCAATTTCATTGGAGAACTTGCAATCACGGAAAAGAGCAGCAAAGCAAATGCCAGTCCCACATCCTTCCACAATACCCCCGAAAAATTTACCACCCATGGAAAAAGTCCGATAAGAAGAATTGCCATTGCAAGCTTTTTATCTCTGTATCGGAGGAACCAGAGGTAGAGAGCCGTCCATAGCGTGAGAAGATGAAGATAAAGCAACCCTTGCGGGCCGGGAAATATCAAATTTAAAATCGACCAGACCCATGCCATTACTGGTGGGTGCCAGTCAATATATGAGAGCGATTGGGAGCTCGCATACTGGGTAAGCGAGTCTGAGGACATGAAGCCAGGAAAGAAGGCAATGCATGATGCGGCGAAACCCAGAACGGAGAAGCTGAACGCCATGAGGCGGTACTTCGGCCAACTCGAACTGCCGACAGTAGCGGATTGATTTAAATTCATTTAATTGTCAGTCAGCAACTTATTCGATCTGCACAAGCTTGTTTTTTTAGTATCTGCTCAGTTTTCACCAAAAAGATCTCGCGTATAAATCTTTTCAGCCACATCTGACAGTGCCTCTGACATACGATTGCTGATGATTACGTCTGATTTAGCCTTGAATTCGTTCAGGTCAGTGACAACGCGAGAGTTAAAAAACTCGGCTTCATGTAGATTGGGTTCGTAGATGATGACCTCGACACCTTTGGCCTTGATGCGCTTCATGACGCCCTGAATAGATGATGTACGGAAGTTATCGGATCCACTTTTCATGATCAACCGATAAACTCCTACCACTTTCGGCCGGCGGCGAAGAACCTCTTCAGCGATAAAATCCTTTCGGGTGGTATTGGAATCGACAATAGCCCGAATTAAGTTTTGTGGAACATCGCGGTAGTTAGCAAGTAGTTGCTTGGTATCCTTTGGCAGACAATAACCTCCATAACCGAACGACGGATTGTTGTAGTGCGATCCAATTCGAGGATCGAGCCCCACTCCCTCGATGATTTGCCGGCTATCCAAACCATGTGTAGCCGCGTAGGTATCGAGTTCATTGAAATAGGAAACTCGCATTGCCAGATAGGTATTTGCAAACAGCTTGATTGCCTCAGCTTCCGTGGAGTTTGCAAAAAGAACTGGCGCATCTTTCTTGAGGGCACCTTCGCGCAAAAGATTTGCGAAAACTTCAGCACGCGCTGAACGTTCGCCGATCACGACCCGCGACGGATAAAGATTGTCATGAAGTGCGTGGCCTTCGCGTAAAAACTCCGGAGAGAAAATCAAATTTTCGGTCTGAAGCTTTTTACTGAGTTTTTGAGTATATCCAACCGGTATTGTCGATTTGATCACCATGATTGCACACGGGTTGATGCGCATGACATCGCGAACGACGGTTTCAATCGATTCCGTGTTGAAGTAGTTCGTCAGCGGATCGTAGTCGGTCGGCGTGGCAATAATGACGTATGCTGCATCGGCATACGCGTCATTTGGATCCAAGGTAGCCCGGAAGTTGAGGTTTCCGCTTTTCAAATAGTGCGTCAATTCGGCGTCGTCAATAGGTGATTCTTTGCGGTTGAGCATTTCCACCTTCTCGCGGATAACATCCAGCGCAACGACCTCATGATGCTGCGACAGCAATACACCATTCGAGAGACCAACATAGCCCGTGCCAGCAACAGCAATCTTCATTTATATTTCCTCATAAATCACGCGTCCTAATTCCAGGAAAACCTAGCTACCGGCACCCCAACATCATGCGCCCAGAACTCCCTCTCCTGAACAAGAGTGAGCTCTAGGACATCCTTCGAAAATTCTTCTCGAGACTCGACAGGTATTTGCATTGATAGCTCGCCCAGCGGAGGAATATCCGCGGGCAAATCTTTTCTCGTTTCGAAACCGGAAGCAGGTTTACCTTGTCGATCCAGAAATCTCCATGAAAGCCGAAGCGGTCGGCCAATGGAGGAATGCGCAGAAAAGTTCGTCTGTCCGTCGTTCATTATTCGAACGGCGACATAAGTTATATTTTCTTTTTCGAATTTTCTATCTATTTGATAGCGAAGGCTTCTGATTTCTTCTTTCGTGTAGATTCTTGTAGCAGACGTGACACGAGGTGGCGTGGACATCCAATTCTTTTTGCAATCTAAAAATCCTACAGGCACCATTCGCGACATCAAATTCTGGTACAACCTAGTATTTCCCGGATCGCGCTTGAAGATCAGATATGAAATCACTCGCTTGGGCAGTTCCGAACAATCATGTCCATATTCAACTGCAAAGCCTGGAGGTAGACCGCCTGAATATCCGTTCAGCGTTTTCACCCGGCGCTGGAGGGCCACCCACATTGCGTCCAACTCATCGACAAAAAAAATGCCGGTTTGCTGTGCCATGAAAAGGATCGAATCTTTTTGCAAGGGCTGCTGAATACGCGCTTCCGCCTGCACTAGGCGCATTCGCCACTCCGACTTGGGAGTCGTTTCCATTTTCGTGGACGAGAACTCGAACACGAGAAGTGGCAACAATAGGATGAAGAGTGCATATCTTCCATTTTTCGAAAAATTAAATTTATCGATTGAAATAGCCGAGAGATACGCAATTGGAAAAAGCAGCGCTAAGTCGATTCGACTCATCGCACGGATTGCCGATGCACCGGGTAAAAAATAGAAAAAGTACCATAGGCTATGCCCATCGACATAGATGGTCAATGCGATTACAACAACGATAGTACCCGCCAGCAACGGGAAAAAAATTTTATCTCCATAGCCAGTCTGCATGCCAAAAGCGAACCCTATTGCAGCCAATAACAGCGGCATTACGCCAAGGAACATTTGATGCTCATGCCGCATGGGAATATTCGAGCCCATGTCTTTGCTCAAATTCGACCACAGCACTGAAGCATCAGCTAGAAAATAGCTCTGCGGACGAGGCAACATGGCCTCAATTTCCTCCCAAGTGCGTTTTACGCCGTATAGACGGGAAACTCGCAGATATGGGAAAAAAAGCAAAATCAATAAAACAACAAGAAAGAAAAGAAAAATCAGAAATACAATTTTTTCCACTCCTTCTTGCCTCTTCCACCCTTCAAAAAAATCAGTCCCGACCCTGGCAACGTCCTTTCGCGATGCACCGATTGCAAATAGAATATAGATCACAGATTGTGCTGCAAGCATCAATGCCGTGAAGAATCCGATGTAAATCCCGCAATAAAACTGCCATGTCATCCATGCGCAGGCCACCAAAAAGAAGCGCCACTCTTTTTGAGACAAGAAGTTGGCAAAGTAGGCCACTGCAAGAGGCAAGCCAAATCGGTAATGAAGTTGAGCATGCCCAGCGTGCGCTGTAACAGGTAGTGCGAACGTGAAAATCAATGAGCCAAGCGTTGCTCCGATATCATTAGCACCCAGTCGCTTCAAGGCATATCTGGCAGCAATGAAATTTGCCAAGTATGCAAACAGGAACCACATCTGGAAAGCGGTATCTGGGTCACCGCCGCCCCACCGAGCTAGGGCGTAAATCGGGGCAGCGCCAAATAGGTTATCCGAAAACCCTATTACATAGGGAAATGGAAAAAAGAACGGCAGGTGCCAGAGCGAATTGAATCCTTCAGAAAAAGAAAGATAGAAGTGTTCCAGGAAATAGTTATTCAGCCTTGCGTCGCCTAAATTACCCGGCATCATCGCGAGATAGTCAAGCTGCAACAACGGGCCGAATAAAAAAGCCGCTCCAAAAAAAACGAAAGGCAGCCCTACCGCTGCCATCGATTTCGGTCGCATCACCTACCTAGCGACGCTGACAGGTGTAGTCCACATTGGCCACGCTATTCCTGAATGGGTCTGTCAAGGTATCGCTGTACTTCCCCATTAGCAGCCGCTGCTTCGGCAGCCAGTGCGTTCTGAAGAATCTCCCGAAGCTGGCAATCATCTGCCCCTTCTCGGTCAGCGTCACACAGCCATCATTGATGGCAATGGTTCCCGACTGCAGCTGCTCCGTCAGGCGCACATCGACCAGATGATGTTCCTTGACATATTCCTGCGTGAAGACTTGCTCGAAGCTATCCTGCTTGATGCCGCCCCCCCGTTGTTGGAGTTTTTCGAGAATATAGAACGATAGAGAACGATCGATCACTGTCGGCACGGAAATGGCGAACGAGTATCCAAATAGAAGCCATATAACCACAAGCTGCAGCTTCTCGAATCCTCCAAATACTCGGAAATAGGGAAGGAATTGGAGGATTACGCCTGTCATAAAAGCGGCAACCACTCCGTCACCGATGGCGGCATAAAAGACCACGTTAACTTTGAAAAAATTAACATGGAAATAATAGATCCCAAGCAGGACTACCGTAAAAACCATCGATGCAATAAGCGCACGAGTCAACTTCATTTCTTAAACACCAAATACTTATTTCCCCAGAAGCTCAACGTAATCTGAAGGGCGGTAGCTAGAAGAAATCCAATCCGAAAATCACCGGAGTAGATATCGGACCATACGAAAAGAACCGCACCGTGGAGAAGTGCGATCACGCCGTACAAACCGCTGAACTTCAAGGCTTCGTAGACAACCGAATGACCGGTGCGAGAAAAAACAAAATAGCGGCTTCCTAGGAAGGACGTGGCGATGCCGAACAAAGCCGCAACCATATTGGCCGCGCCCGCGGAGGAAAAATGTAGAACCTTCAGGTTGAAGGTCAGGACGCCATAATGAACAGCCGTTGCTGCAAGACCATTGATTCCATAGCGAACAACTTGGAGCACTTCGCGCTTCATGTGGCCAGCTGAGGCTGGGATGTCTCGATCGCCTCCTCGACGAAGTCGTGATATGCGATGAACGTCGTAACTGTCCCTCCACGTACCACTCCGGTGAGCATCAGCGTCATCAACGTCAATGTGCCGGTCTGAAGAAAAACAAGCACCAGAATGCCAAGGGCGACAGAGAACCAGCCAGGCGTCGAAAAACCCAATAGTTTGAGAACGACTGCAACAAAGGCGGCAGCTACGGACAAGCTAGCGATCATCGCGCACAGGATGCCGACACGCACCAGCACATCTTCGGCAAATACCATCAGGCCTTTGAAGCCGTGCAGCACCAGTCCAACGAAGTTCATTTTCGACTGCCCCGCGTAGCGGGGACCCCGGTTCAGCGAGCATCGCCCTGTTCGCAGCTTCGACGCGAGAACCGCGCCTGCCACGTGGATCGACAACTCCTGCATTACCACTAGTCGCTTGACTGCGTGTGGCTTGAGAGCCATGAAGTTTCCGAAGCTGATGGCACGGCCGGTCATCAGGCTGAAGAAACGCTTGTAGATGGCATAGAAGGCCTTAAATCGCAACGTCTCGACGCGGCTTTTGCGATGCGCCACTACTACGTCCACGTCTTCCGACTCGAGGCTCTTCAGCAACTCAGGAATCGTTGAGGGCAAATCCTCTCCGTCCGAATCCATTACAACCACGCGTTGACCCTGCTGGACGTGCTCGGCAACGTAGCCCAAGCCGATCGCGATGGCGCGCTGGTGCCCCACGTTTCGGCGCAGCTTCAAGATCACGCCATCGACGGGGGCCCGTTCAAGATTGCCGATCTGCATCGGCTGCTTTACGGAGCCATCATCCACGGCGACAACGAAGACGTCGCTCCCAAATTGCATTGCGAGTTCGGAAAACAGCCGGTTGCTGGCCTCAGTGTCTTCGTAGACAGGAGTGACGATGATGAGGGTGCGCTCGCCGATGCTCATAGAGCCAAAAATCCCCGGAAGTACGCGACGGTCCGATCAAGGCCTTCCTGGAGCTTCACCTTCGGTTCCCAGTTCAATTTCTCGCGCGCCAAGCCGATATCAGGCTGACGCTGCTTCGGATCGTCTTGCGGAAGAGGTTTGAAGATGAGCTTGGACTTTCCACCGACCGTCTGGAGCACCGCTTCCGCAAGCTCCCTGATGGTGAACTCGATCGGGTTGCCGATATTGAAGGGGCCAGTGATCTCGCTCGAAGTACCCATCATGCGAACGAACCCTTCGATCAAGTCGTCGACATAGCAAAAACTGCGCGTCTGGGATCCATCACCATAGATAGTGATGTCTTCGCCGCGCAGTGCTTGCACGATAAAGTTGCTGACTACTCGCCCGTCGTTCGGATGCATGCGAGGGCCATAGGTGTTGAAGATCCGGACGACCTTGATCTCCAGTTGGTGCTGCCTGTGGTAGTCAAAGAACAGGGTTTCCGCGCAACGCTTGCCCTCGTCGTAGCAGGACCTGATTCCGATGGGGTTCACATGGCCCCAGTAATCCTCGCGTTGGGGATGTACTTCAGGATCTCCGTAGACCTCGCTGGTCGAAGCTTGAAGGATCTTGGCACCCGTACGCTTCGCCAAGCCCAGCATGTTGATTGCCCCATGAACGCTGGTCTTGGTAGTCTGTACCGGATCGCGCTGATAGTGGATGGGCGAAGCTGGACAGGCCAAGTTGTAGATCTCGTCAACCTCGACATACAGGGGAAAGGTCACGTCGTGGCGCATCAGCTCGAAATGCGGGTTGCCCATGAGATGGACGACGTTGTCCCGGGTACCGCTGTAGAAGTTCTCCACGCACAGCACATCGCACCCGTCATTGAGCAACCGCTCGCAGAGATGGGACCCTAAAAAGCCGGCGCCTCCGGTCACCATTACTCTTTTTCTGTTTGAAATGCGCACGAGGCCCCCGATCTGAAATTGAAAACTTAAAGGCGAAATTTTAGTCTGCGCGTTACGACACCCGCAGCGTCATTCACAGCGCCAGCACTCGGACAAGCTTCGAAATTTGGCGGAAACGGCTTCACGAATACACTTGCGCCTCGACGAGTTCCGCCCCTATCTCATCTTTTGGCGAGAGCGTCGGCACGGCACCGATCTCCGGCCAAGCGATGCCGATAGACGCGTCATCCCAACGGATGCAACGTTCGTGTGCCTGTGCATAGTAGTCTGTGGTCTTGTAGAGGAAGTCGGCAGTTTCGCTCAGCACCAGAAAACCATGTGCGAAACCTGCAGGCACCCATAACTGCTTGTGATTGGCACCAGTCAGTTCGACACCGACCCATTGACCGAATGTCTTAGACGATCGGCGGATGTCCACAGCAACGTCGAAGACAGCGCCGCTGACCACGCGCACGAGCTTGCCCTGAGCCTGCTCGATCTGATAATGGAGTCCGCGCAGAACGCCCTTGGTCGAGCGCGAATGGTTGTCCTGCACAAATTCGACGTGCTGGCCAACAGCCTCGTCGAACGCGTTCTGGTTGAAGCTTTCAAAAAAGAAACCGCGCGCATCACCGAACACCCTGGGCTCGATCACGAGCACTTCAGGAATTGCAGTCGGCGTTGCCTTCATGACCGCACCTCGTCGCTCAGCAAACGCTTCAGGTATTTGCCGTAGCCACTCTTCTCCAGCGGCGCGGCGAGCCTCTCGAGCTGAGCGTTGTCGATGAACCCATTGCGCCAAGCAATTTCTTCCGGGCACGCAATCTTCAATCCCTGCCGATGCTCCAGTGTCGCGATGAACTGCCCGGCTTCCAGCAGGCTGTCGTGCGTGCCCGTGTCCAGCCACGCATAGCCGCGTTGCATGATCTGCACGTTCAGCTGATCGAGATCCAGATACGCCTGATTCACCGCGGTGATCTCCAACTCGCCACGCGCGCTCGGCTCCACCGCCTTCGCGATGTCCACCACTTGGTTGTCATAGAAGTAGAGGCCGGTCACCGCATAGCTGCTCTTTGGCTTGAGCGGCTTCTCTTCGATGCTGCTGGCCTTGCCCTTGCCGTCGAACGCGACCACACCATAGCGCTCGGGGTCGTGCACGTGATATGCGAACACGGTGGCCCCGGAAGTCTTCGCGTCCGCATCGGCCAGCAGGTTCACGAAGTCGTGCCCGTAATAGATGTTGTCGCCCAGCACCAGCGCGCTCGGCGAATTGCCGACGAACTTGTCGCCGATGATGAAGGCCTGCGCGAGACCATCCGGACTGGGCTGCACCGCATACTGCAGGTTGATGCCCCACTGGCTGCCGTCCCCAAGCAACTGCTGGAAGCGAGGCGTGTCCTGCGGCGTGCTGATGATCAGGATGTCGCGCATGCCACCCAGCATGAGCGTGCTGAGTGGGTAGTAGATCATCGGTTTGTCGTACACCGGCAGCAGCTGCTTGCTGATCGCCAGGGTCGCGGGATGCAGGCGCGTGCCCGAACCGCCGGCCAGGATGATGCCCTTGCGTTGCGTCGTCTTGGTCATGCTCTTTCTTCTCGTGGGATTCAAAGGATCTCGCGCAGCATGCGCGCAACGCCTTCCTGCCATGGCGGCAGGCGCAGGCCGAAGGTGGTCTGCAGCTTGCTGGTGTCGAGGCGCGAGTTGTGCGGGCGCTTCGCCGGGGTCGGGAAGGCGCTGGTCGGCACGGCCTCGACGGCGTCGGGCCCGGCCTTGAGTTCGACGCCTGCCTGCTGCGCCATTTCGAGCACGAAGCGCGCGTAGCCGTACCACGTCGTCTCGCCGCCGGCGATCGCGTGATAGAGGCCGACCTTGGAGGGATCCTGCAGCGTCGCCCTGATGGCGTGCGCCGTCACGTCGGCAAGCAGTTCCGCGCCTGTGGGGGCACCGAACTGGTCGTCGATGACGGTCAGCTTGTCGCGCTCCTTGGCCAGCCGCAGCATGGTCTTGGCGAAGTTGCCGCCGCGCGCGGCATACACCCAGCTGGTGCGGAAGATCAGGTGCCTGGCGCAGTGCCGGGCCACCAGTTGCTCGCCCTCGAGCTTGGTGCTGCCGTAGACGCTGAGCGGGCCGGTCGCATCGCCTTCCTTCCACGGCGTGGTGCCGCTGCCGTCGAAGACGTAGTCGGTCGAATAATGGACCATCAGCGCGCCGATCTTCTGCGCCGCTTCGGCCACGACGCCGGGCGACGTGGCGTTGAGCTTGCGCGCGAACTCGGGTTCGCTCTCGGCCTTGTCGACGGCGGTGTGCGCCGCTGCATTGACGATCACGTCGGGGCGCACCTTGAGCACCGTGTCGGCGAGTTCCTCGGGCCGGCTGAAGTCCGCGTGGAAATCGGTGCTGTCGAAGTCGAGCGCGACCAGTTCACCCAGCGGCGCCAGGCTGCGCTGCAGTTCCCAGCCGACCTGTCCGCCCTTGCCCAGCAGCAGCAGCTTCATGCCGCGGCCTTCGCGTCGTACTGCTTCTCGACCCACTCGCGGTACGCGCCGCTTTGCACGTTGCGCACCCATTCGCTGTTCGCGAGGTACCACTCGACGGTCTTGCGGATGCCGGTGTCGAAGGTTTCGGCGGGCTTCCAGCCGAGTTCGCGCTCGAGCTTGCGCGCGTCGATGGCGTAGCGGCGGTCGTGGCCGGGGCGGTCGGTGACGTAGGTGATCTGTTCCTTGTACGGCTTGCCGTCGGCGCGGGGGCGCAGTTCGTCGAGCAGGGCGCACACGGTGTTGACGATCTCGATGTTCGGCTTCTCGTTCCAGCCGCCCACGTTGTAGGTCTCGCCGAGCTTGCCGGCCTCGAGCACGCGGCGGATGGCGCTGCAGTGGTCCTTCACGTAGAGCCAGTCGCGCACCTGCATGCCGTCGCCATACACGGGCAGGTTCTTGCCGGCCAGCGCGTTGACGATCATCAGCGGGATCAGCTTCTCGGGAAAGTGGAACGGGCCGTAGTTGTTCGAGCAGTTGGTGGTCAGCACCGGCAGGCCGTAGGTGTGGTGCCAGGCGCGCACGAGGTGGTCGCTGGCGGCCTTGCTAGCCGAGTAGGGGCTGTTGGGCTCGTACTTGTTCTCTTCGGTGAAGGCCGGGTCGGTCTTGGAGAGCGACCCGTACACCTCGTCGGTCGAGACGTGCAGGAAGCGGAAGGCCGATTTCTGGTCGGCCGGCAGCGCGCTCCAGAAGCTACGCACCGATTCGAGCAGTCGGAAGGTGCCGAGCACGTTGGTCTGCACGAAGTCCTCGGGGCCGTGGATCGAGCGGTCGACGTGCGACTCGGCGGCGAAGTTCACCACGGCGCGGGGCTTGTGCTCTGCCAGCAGGCGGTCGACCAGGGCGCTGTCGCCGATGTCGCCCTGCACGAAGATGTGCCTGGGATTGCCCTTGAGCGATGCGAGGGTCTCGAGGTTGCCAGCGTAGGTCAGCTTGTCGAGATTGACGACGGGCTCGTCGCTGTTCGCGATCCAGTCGAGTACGAAATTGGCGCCAATGAAGCCAGCGCCGCCGGTAACCAGGATCATGAAGTCCCCTGCAGTGATGTGGAACGATCGCCCTGCGGCAAATCAACGGGCGATTATCCCATTCGCCCAAGGGCGAGAATTCAGAGGTTGGCGCCCGTGCAGGCTCCGCCTACAATCGCCCCACTGCAGGAGAGCGGGCCACCCCGGTGGCCCTACCGAAGGCGCAAACTCCCATAAACGCTCAGGTCGGCCTCGCAAGGGCCTGTACTGCACCAACTGAAACGCCGTCTGGAGAGCCGCCACGCCATGTGGCGCACCGAAGGAGCAAACCCTCTGCGGGCGCAGCGGGTGAATCTCTCAGGTACCGAGGACAGGGGGAGCGGCAACTTGGACTGCGGTCGCCTGGTTGCCTTGCTATTCATTCGATAGCAATCAATGCCCGCCGTTCAAGCGCAGCACCTCAAAGGTACTTGAAATGCGCGTGATCGTCCTCGGCGCCGGCCTGCTCGGCGTGACTTCGGCTTACTACCTCCAGCAACTCGGCCACGAAGTGACCGTGATCGATCGGCAGGCCACCCCGGCCGCCGAAACCAGCTTCGCCAATGGCGGGCAGATCTCCGTCAGCCATGCCGAGCCCTGGGCCAACCCCAGCGCGCCGCTCAAGGTGCTGCAATGGCTGGGCAAGGAAGACGCCCCGCTGCTCTTCCGCATGCGTGCCGACATGCGCCAGTGGCTCTGGGGCCTGCAGTTCCTGCGCGAATGCACGCCGGCGCGCACCCGCCACAACATCGAGCAGATCGTTCGTCTCGGCACATACAGCCGCTCGATGTTGCAACAGTTGCGCCGCGACACCGGCCTCAACTACGACCAGCGCACCCAAGGCATCCTCCACTTCTACACGACGCAGAAGGAGTTCGACGGCGCCCTCGAGCCCGCCGAGCAGATGCGTGCCCTGGGATGCGAGCGCCGGGTCATCTCGGCCGACGAGGCCCTGAAGATCGAGCCCGCCCTCGCCCACATCCGCCCCAAGCTGGCCGGCGCCACCTACACGGCCGAGGACGAGTCCGGCGACGCCAACCGCTTCGCGCGCGAACTCGTCGCGCTGGCCGCCGCCGCGGGCGTGAGGTTCCTGATGAGCCACACCGTGACAGCGTTGCGCGAGGCCGGCGGCAGCATCGACCACGTCGAGGCCACCGACAGCGAAGGCCGCTTCCAGCGAATCCGCGGCGACGCCTTCGTCCTGGCGATGGGCTCGCTGAGCCCGCTGTACACAGCGCCGCTGGGCATCCGGCTGCCGATCTACCCGGCCAAGGGCTATTCGGTGACCCTGCCTGTCAAGGACGCCTTCAAGGCCCACCAGGTCTCGCTGACCGATGACGAATTCAAGCTCGTGTTCTCGCGCTACACCTCCGCATCGGGCGACCGCCTGCGCATCGCCGGCACGGCCGAGCTCAACGGCTACGACCGCGACCTGAACCGCGTGCGCTGCGAAGCCATCGTGCGCCGCGTCGAGGAGCTCTTCCCCGGCGCCGGCGACACCACCCAGGCCCAGTTCTGGACGGGCCTGCGCCCGGCCACGCCGAGCAACGTCCCGCTGATCGGCAAGACGAAGCTGCCGAACCTGTTCCTCAACACCGGCCACGGCACCCTGGGGTGGACGCACGCCTGCGGCTCGGGCAAGTCGATCGCGCGGATCGTGAGCGGGCTGGCGCCGGAGGTGGATTTCGCGTTCACGGGGATGCCGGCGCCCAGTCCCCGCGTTCCTCAGCCCGCTCTGGGCTGACGAGCCGGCAGGCCATGGATCACGCCTTGAAGGTGATCCAGGGCCTGAGCCGCACCGCGCAGCGGATCAGCCCGGCGCGTTCCTGCGCGTCGATCACCTCGCCGATAGGCTTGTAGGCCTGCGGCGCCTCTTCGATCCGGCGCTCCTCGCGCAAGGTCACGCATTGCCAGCTGGCCTGTTGGTCGGCAGTCGCGGGCCGCATCGCGCGCACCTGCTGCCGACGCATCCGCCGACCGGCGCCATGGCTGCACGACCAGAGCCAGTCCTCATGCCCGAGCCCGGAAGCCAGATACGAGTAGTCGCCCATCGAGCCCGGAATAAGCGCCAGGTCGCCTGCATTCGCCGGCGTCGCTCCCTTGCGGTGGATGTTCATGCCGCGTTCCCGCAGCACGACGTTGTGCGGCACGTCCACCACCAGCTTCGACGACGAGGCACCGAGCAGTTCAGCGAAATCCTTCCGCACCAGTTCGGCCAGCACGACACGGTTGGCCCATGCATAGCGTGCCGCCACGCCCATGGCCTCCAGGTATTCGTCGGCCAGCGGCCCCGCCAGACCGTAGAGACCGCTCTTCGGATGGCGCAGGCCGCCGGGCCACTCGGCGCGGGCGCGATCCATCCATCGCCCACCCACATGAAATCCGATGTCGCGCGAGCCGCTGTGGATCATCACGACCACATCTCCCGTCTTCAGGCCCGCACGGTAGGCCTCATGGCGGTCCAGGACATGGTCGACCACCTGCAGCTCCACGAAATGGTTGCCGCTTCCCGGTGTGCCGAGGCAGGGGTCACGGAACAGCTCGTGGCGGCCGCCGATGTAGGCCTCGGGTGCATGCCGGGCACTGCCGCCGAAGCTCGCGAGGCCGATGCAGGCATCGAGCTCGGCCTGCATCCGGTCGCGTTCGCACGAAGACCATAGCCCGCCGCTGCGCACCGCCTCCAGGAAGGCCGCGGGGCCCACGTCGAACAGCGCCCTGAACGCCGTCGTGTGCACCGGCACGTCGCGACCGTTGTCGAGCAGGCTGCGCGTGAGCCTCTCGACCAGCCGCGTCCTGTGCGGAGCCACCTGGTCGAGCGTGAGCCCGGTGGTCAGCAGGCGCATGCCACAGTTGATGTCGGTACCCACTGCTGCGGGAATGACGAAGTCGGGGTCGGTCGCGACGACGCTGCCGACGGGCGCGACGGAGCCCGGGTGGAAATCGGGCGTCGCGCAGGCCTTGCACACGCCTTTCTCGCCGTCGGGCGAGCGCACGCTGGCGAATGCCAGCAACTGGTTCACCGCCTTTTCTTCCAGTGGAAGACTGGGCGGCAGGAGCACCGTGGCCTGCGAGGCCTCATGGTGCAGGTGATACACGCCATCACGGTAGTCGACGGCGATGCCGGCGCGCGAGAAGGCACGCTGGAGTCTGGAGAAGCGAGGATCGCTCATGACTGCTGTTCCATTCGGGAAACCATGTCGGTTTCCTGCCTCGTCGCACTTTGCGTGGAGAGGCGAAAAAGATCGGCCGCGCTCGCGAAGGAGGCGATGCGCGGCTGGCTCTTTCTTGCAGCAGCAGAGATTCAAGAAAGCGGGCGGATTCTAGCGATGGATCCTCCCGCCGAAAACTCGCCCGTCGCTTTTTCGCGTCGGGCGCCAGGTCAGTCGGGCGCGGTGAACACCGTCAACACCCCGGTATACCCATACAGATGGTGCCGCGCGATCTCCCCTGCGGCGAAGAAGCCCACCAGCGGCACGTCGCCGAGCGCGTGCCGCACGATCTGCAGCTCCGCCCCCGGCGCGCCGAAGTGCGGGCCGCCGCGGCCGGAGCAGCTCACGTACACGGCTCCGGCGATGCGCCGCGCGGGATGCGGCGCGGCTTCGGCCTCGCCAGCCGCCACGGCGCGTGCGGTGGCCAGCGTCTGTTCCTCGGGCTCCAGTTCCTCGCGGATTTCCGCGCAGATGCGCATCAGGTCGGCGCGCGCGGCCTGGGCGTTGCGGCGGCAGAAGGTCAGGCGCATGCCGGCTTCCGCGGTATCGGCGATGGCGATGCCGCGCCGCGTGGGGTCGAGTCCGATGATGTGGCGCACGAGCACGTCGGCGCCCAGGTCGCCGGTGCGGCGGATGCCGTCGCTGCCGGCGTCGGCCAGGCCGACCAGGGTGTTGCGCACCGCTTCGATGGCCTCCTGCGGGCGTTCCAGCGACACCTGCAGGTCGGCCAGCAGCACGTCGAGCGCAGGCTCGCCGTCGAGCTTGAGCAGCAGGTTGCCGTCGGCCTCGGTGATCTCGCGTTCGCGCACAGCGCCCGAGCGCAGCGGCTGGCAGCCCTGGGTGACGCGCGACACCAGCCGCACGCCTTCGCCGAAGACCACGCCCGAGAGCCCGCCCGAGAACACGCCGCCCGCGGCGCCATGGCCACGGATGTTGCCGTTGCCGCCGACGGCGAACTGCAGCGCGCCGCCGCGTCCCGACGAAAGTCCGCCGAACAGGTAGCCGGTATCGGTGCGCCCGGCCATCTCGCCGATCAGTTCGGCGAGGTCGGGCGTGGCGGGGTCGGCGTGCACCAGCGCCGTGTGCGCCTCGAAACCGCTCATTTCCGAATTGCCCAGGGGCGCGACGCCGGAAAACACGCGGTACTGGTCGCTCGGCAGCGCGCACAGCATCAGGGTCATGCCGGGTTCGTCGAAGTACTCGGCGTTGTTGGCCGACACGCCGACGCCGACGGTGCCCGACCAGTCGGTCACCTCGGGCAGCTCGGCGCTCAGGTGGTCGAGGATGTCCTGCGCGTCGCCGGCGTAGTGGTCGGTGATGTAGAGGAGCCCCAGCGTGGGCGCGGAGGCGTAGTCGGGCAGCGCCATCTGCGCCCGCAGCTGCGCGAGCACGAGGCCCGCGGCCATTCGCCATTGCGGATGGGTGGCATGACCGGAGGGAAAAAGCTTCATGATGCGTGCCAACCCGTTCTTGAAAAATGGATGTGTGTATGACGTCAGCGTCGCGCGGAGGTTCGCTTGCGCGCGGCGGTGGACGTCTTCTTCTTGGCGGCCGGAGCCGTCGTCTTCGCAGACTTCTTCGCGGCGGCCGGCTTGCGGGCTGCAGCCGGCTTGCCCATGACCGAGCCGACTGCATCGGCCAGCGGTTGCGCCATGGACGGCATCTTCAACTGGGCCGCGTCCTGCAGCGCCGTGCTGGCGATCTGCTGGAACTGCTCGGTGAGCGAGCCCCACCACTGCATCGGGTCGACCACGCCTGCGCTCTCGCCCGCCGTGGCTTTGGCCTTGGAGGCGGCGGGCTTGCGGGTGGGCTTCCTGGGCGGGGGAGCGGCTTCTTGAGCCTCCTCCTCGGGCGCCTCTTCGTTCTCGACTTCCTCGGGCTCCCGGGGTTCGGGCTCCGGCGCAGCCCTGGAGGCCGCGGCCGCGGGGGCCACGGCTGCTGCGGCGGCGGTCGCCTGCCGGGTGAACGCGCTGGCGATGTCTTCCATGCGCACGTTCATGCCGCGCAGCGTCGAAAGCGTCATCTTCTGCACTTCGAGCGCCTGGATGGTGGCCTTCAGCGCATGGCCGTTCTGCTCGAGCCAGTACTGCACCGTCTTGAGTTCCTGGATGCGCTTGTCGACCTCCTCCACGCTCAGCGTGGGCGCGACCCAGCTCGCGAGGCTCGGGATGCCCGGCACCGAACCGTTGCCCGAGGCAGCGCCGCCGGCGAGGTTCTTCAGGAAGTCGAATCCGGGAACGAACTGGCTGAAGTCGAAGGGCTTGCTGGCGTTGCTCATGCGAGGAGGTCTCCTGGGGTGCTGGGTATGGGTTTTCTTGTGCTGCCAGCTTACTCCAAGCCTCCGGCGTTTGACCTTTCCGTGCCGCCTTTTCCCAACGTGCCGTCCAACGCGAAAGCCCCTCCGCGGGACCCCGCGGAACCGGCTTTGCCGGGCCGTCGGAATGGCCCCCGGCAAGGCAAGGCGCGCGCGGCGCGAAGTGGGCGACGCCTGGTGGCGAGCCAGATCAGACTTCGCTTCGGACCTTGCTGAAGACCTTCCAGAAGGCCGCATCCTGCGAGGTGGCGAAGTTGATCCGCATCATGGTGCTCGGCGGCCGGCGCGCATGGAAGAGCGATCCGGGCGCCAGCAGGTAGCCCTGGTCGAGCATGCGCTGCGTGAGCGCGTCGGTGTCCACGCCGGTGTCGACCCAGCCGAAGAGCCCCGCCGGCTCCGAGGCGAAGGTGCAGCCGTGCGCCATCGCCAGCTTCACCGCCCGCCCCCGCGCACCGTCGAGCCGGATGCGTACGCGCTCGGAGTGCCGGCGCAGCTGCCCCTGGTCGATGCACCACGACAAGGCCCGCTCGAACAGCGTGGGCGAGGTCAGCGTAGCCAGCAGCTTGGTCTCGAGCAGCTGCTCCTTCAGGTCGGGCGGCGCGGCCAGGAAGCCGATGCGCCAGTTGGGCGCGAGGATCTTCGCGAAACCGCTGACGTAGATGGTGCGCTGCAGCCCGTCGAGCGCGCTCAGCCGCGTGGCGTGCTCGGGTGCGAGGTGGCTGTAGGTGTCGTCCTCGACGATGTGGAAGCCGTGCTCGTTGGCCAGTTTGAGCACCCGGTGCGCGCTGCCCGGCGTGAGGCTGTAGCCGGTGGGGTTGTGCAGCACGCTCACGCTGACGAAGAGCTTGGGGCCGTGCAGCTTGCAGTACTGCGCCATCACTTCCAGGTCGGGCCCGTCGGCGCGGCGCGGCACCGGCAGGATGCGCATGCCCAGCGCCTCCAGCCGCGCGAACTCCAGCGCCCAGCCGGGCTCCTCGACCATCACCGGATCGCCCGGACGCAGCAGCGTGCGGCTCACGATGTCCAGCGCGTGGGTGGCGCCCACGGTGGTCACGATCTGGTCGGGCGAGGCCGGCACGTTGATGCCCACCAGCTTCTGCGAGAGGCTGCGCCGCAGGCTCATGTCGCCGGCCGGCTCGCCGTACTGCAGCGACAGTTCCTGCAGCGCGGCTGTATTGGTCATGCGCCGCACTGCCGTGGGCATGAAGGTCGACGCCATCCAGTCGGGCGGGAACACGCCCATGCCCGGCTGCGGCTTGTCGCTCGGGCGGTGGAACATGCTGCGGATCAGCGAGCTGGCGTCGGCCGGCACGCGCGAGGCCATCATCTGCACCGCGATCGCTGCGGGCACGCCCATCGCGCCATCGGCGCCCTTCGCCGAGCGGGCGTCCTGCGCAGGAGCTGAGTCGCGAACGTAGAAGCCGCGCTGGCGCCGGGCTTCGACGAGGCCCTGCGCCAGCAGCTGGTCATAGGCGGCGACCACGGTGTAGGGGCTCACGCCCTGCTGCCGCGCGCACTCGCGCACCGAGGGCAGGCGCGCGCCGGGCGGCAGCAGCCGGGTGCGGATGCGCTCGGCCAGGCGATCGGCGAGCTGCCCGGTCAGCGACTGTGTGGAGGTGCGTGTGAGCATTCGTCGTCCGGGGTCTGCCGGCTTCCCTGGCTTCTGTGTCGAAGGAGTGACCAATACAGATCGCCCGATTGTTCGATCATCTGTACTGGAACTGTAATGGTCTCAAGTTTAGAGTGTGTGTCATGAACTGGCGAGAATTCACCGCGCTGCTGGTGCTGGCCACGGCGATGAGCTTCTCGCCCGGCCCCAACACCACGCTCTCCACCGCCCTGGCGGCCAACGGCGGCCTGCCGCGCGCCATGCGCTTCGTGGTCGCGGTGCCGGTGGGCTGGACGCTGCTGCTGGCGCTGTGCGCCGCCGGCATCGGCGCGCTGGTGGTGGCGGTGCCTTCGCTGCGGCTGGCCATCAAGGCGCTGGGCATCGGCTATCTGCTGTGGCTGGCGTACAAGCTCAGTGGCAGCGCGACGCTCGGCAAGGCCGACGGCAAGAGCCTGTCGGTGGGCTTCGGGCAGGGCGTGATGCTGCAGTTCGTGAACATCAAGGCCTGGCTGCTGGCGCTCACGCTGGTGGCCGGCTGGATCGCCGGGCAGCCCGACGCGCTGCACCGCTTCGCGATCGTGGCGCCGGTGATGCTGGCCTATGCCTTCGTCAGCAACTTCGCCTATGCGCTGGTCGGCGCCATGCTGCGCGACTGGCTGGCCAAGGGCTCGCGGCTGCTGTGGTTCAACCGCGCAATGGGACTCGTGCTCGTGCTCACCGCCTGGTGGATGGCGGGCGTATGAGATCGGCTCACCCCCAGGCTTCGCGCATTTCGTGTCGCTTCGCCACCCCCCTTGCAGGGGGCAATACCAGCGGCCCGGCCGAGCCGGTTCCGCGGTATTCCCCGACGGCGCACCGCCCGGTTACAGCGGCACCTTTCTCGGGGAGGTCGCCGACATGAAGAACTTCAAGGCCGAAACTCTCGGCATGTGGCTGGGCGTGGTGGGGGTGGCGATGTTCGCCATCACGCTGCCGATGACACGCCTGGCCACCGGCTCGCAGGACGCGCCGCAGCTGTCGCCGTGGTTCGTGACGCTCGGCCGCGCCGCGCTGGCGGGCGTGCTGTCGGCCGTCTTCCTGCTGGTCACGCGCTCGCCGCGCCCCGCTGCGCACCAGTGGAGGCCGCTGGGCATGGCGGTGCTGGGCAACGTCATCGGCTACCCGCTGCTGCTGGCCTACGCGCTGCGCGTGGTCACGGCCAGCCATGCGGCGGTGGTGACCGCCCTGCTGCCGCTGGTCACGGCCGCCGTCGCGGCCTGGGTGCTGCACCAGCGCGCGCGGCTGGGTTTCTGGCTCTGCGCCGTCGCGGGCAGCCTGCTGGTGGTGGTGTTCTCGGTGCTGCGCGCGAGCCAGGGCGGTCATGGCTTCGGCTTCGAATGGGCCGACCTCCTGCTGGTGGGCGCGGTCGTCGCCGCCTCGCTGGGCTACATCTACGGCGCGCAGGTCACGCCCTCGCTGGGCGCCGAGCGCGTGATCTGCTGGGTGTGCGTGATGGCGCTGCCCGTCACGCTGCCGGCCACGCTCGCGCTGTGGCCCACGCAGCCGATCGCCACCACCTCCTGGCTGGGCTTCGTCTACGTCGGCATGTTCTCGATGTGGATCGGCTTCTTCGCCTGGTACCGCGGCCTGGCCCTGGGCGGCGCGCTGCGCGTGAGCCAGACGCAGCTGCTGCAGCCCTTCCTGTCGATCCTGGCCTCGATCCCGATCCTGGGCGAGCCGCTGGACGTGGTCACGCTGGCCTTCGCCGCGGCCGTGGTGGCCACGGTGGTCATCGGCAAGCAGCTGTCGCAGCCCGCCCCGGCACCCGCCCGGGGCCGGGACGACAAGCGAGCCCATGTCGTGTACCGTGATTGACCCGCGCCGTGCGCGCCCCCGAACATCCGAATCTCACCTCACCGCCTGAAAGAAGAAAGCCATGAACTGGAAACTCGCCGCCCGCGCCGCCAAGATGAATCCCTCGGTGCTGCGTGAAATCCTCAAGGTCACCGAGCGCCCCGGCATCATCAGCCTGGCCGGCGGCCTGCCCTCGCCCAAGACCTTCCCGATCCAGGCTTTCGCCGACGCCTGTGCCGAGGTGCTGCACAACGACGGCCAGGCCGCGCTGCAGTACGCGGCCAGCGAAGGCTACGCGCCGCTGCGCCAGGCGGTGGCCGACATGCTGCCGTGGGACGTCGACGCCTCGCAGGTGCTCATCACCACCGGCTCGCAGCAGGGCCTCGACCTCGTGGCCAAGGTGCTGATCGATCCGGGCAGCAAGGTGCTGGTGGAGACGCCCACCTACCTCGGCGCGCTGCAGGCCTTCGGCCCGATGGAGCCGCACCCGGTGGGCGTGGCCAGCGACGACGATGGCGTGATCGTCGACGACCTCGTGCAAAAGGCGAAGGACGCGCGCTTCATCTACCTGCTGCCCAACTTCCAGAACCCCACCGGCCGCACCATGACGGAAGAGCGCCGCGCCGCTGTCTCGGCCGCCGCTGCCGCCGCGGGCCTGCCCATCGTGGAGGACAACCCCTATGGCGAACTCTGGTTCGACGAAGCCCCGCCGCTGCCGCTGGCCGCGCGCAACCCCGAGGGCGTGATCTACCTGGGCTCGTTCTCGAAGGTGCTGGCCCCCGGGCTGCGCTTGGGCTTCCTGGTGGCGCCCAAGTCGATCTACCCGAAGCTGCTGCAGGCCAAGCAGGCCGTCGACCTGCACACGCCGATCTTCACGCAGCGCATGGTCTCGGCGGTGATGAAGGACAAGTTCCTCGACACCCACGTGCCCACCATCCGCGCCCTCTACAAGCGCCAGCGCGACGCGATGATGGCCGCGCTCACCCGCGAGATGAAGGGGCTGGACGTGAAGTTCAACGCGCCCAAGGGCGGCATGTTCCTGTGGGCCCGCCTGCCCGAGGGCGTGGACACCGTGAAGCTGCTGCCCAAGGCGGTGGAGCGCAACGTGGCCTTCGTGCCCGGCGCGCCCTTCTACGCCGGCGAAGGCGATCCGCGCACGCTGCGCCTGTCGTTCGTGACGGCCAGCGTCGACGAGATCGACACCGCCATCGCCGCGCTCGCGCAGACGCTGCGCGAGGAACTGGCGCTGCTCGGCGAGAAGACGCCGGCCGTGGCGCAGGCCTGATACCACGACCCAGGAGCCACCCGTGATCGGTCTTGCGACGCTCTCGCTCTTCCTGCTCGCGGTACTGGCGCTGTTCCTGTCGCCGGGCCCGAACATGGCTTTCGTGCTCTCGCACGGCGTGGCCCATGGTCCGCGCGGCGGTTTCGCGGCGGCCATCGGCATCTCGGCGGCCGACCTGGTGCACACGCTCTTCGCCGCCACCGGCGTCACCGCGCTGGTGGCCGCCTGGCCGCCGTCGTTCGACGTGCTGCGCTATGCGGGCGCGCTGTACCTGGTGTGGCTCGCGGTGCAGGCGCTGCGCAGCGGCGGCCTTCGCATGGGGGCGCAGGCGCAGCCCGCCGGCTTCGGCCGCATCGTGCGAATGGCGCTGCTGAACAACCTCGTCAATCCGAAGGCGCTGCTGTTCTTCATGGTGTTCCTGCCGCAGTTCGTCGACCCCTCGCACGGCAGCGTGCCGCTGCAGCTGGTGCAACTGGGCGTGGTGCTGTCGATGGCGGCGCTGGCCTTCAACACGCTGCTGGGCGCGTGCAGCGGCCAGATCGGACGCTGGCTGCACAGTCGCCCCGGCGCGGCGCGCTTCCAGAGCGGTCTGCTTGCGGCCGTGATGCTGGGGCTGGCCGTGCGCCTGCTGTTCCTCGACCGCCCCTCGCCCCGCTGAAGAGGCCTTCTCATGAATGTCCTGAAGATCGCAGCCTTCTCCGATGGAGAGACGGGCGGCAACCCAGCCGGCGTCGTTATCGCCGATGCGCTGCCGCCTGCTGCACAAATGCAGCACATTGCGGCGGAAGTCGGCTTTTCTGAAACCGCGTTCGCCGCTCCGGCCGACGGCGGCAGCTGGCGCGTGCGCTACTTCGCGCCGCAATCCGAAGTGCCCTTCTGCGGCCACGCGACGATCGCGCTGGGCGCCGCGCTGGCGATGCGGCAAGGCGACGGCGTGTTCCCGCTGGTGCTCAACCAGGCACGGATCACCGTGGAAGGCCGGCGCAACGGCAGCGTGGTCGAGGCTGCGCTGCAGTCGCCACCCACGCGCAGCGCCGCTGCGTCGCCCGGGTTGCTGTCCGAGGCGCTCGCCCTGTTCGGCTATTCGCCGCAGGACATCGATCCGCGCATCCCGCCGGCCGTCGTCCACGCGGGCGCCGACCATCTGGTGCTGGCCCTGAAAAGCCGCGCAGCGCTGTCGGCGATGCACTACGAGCTGGAGGCCGGCCGCGCGCTGATGGCTCGCGCCGGGCTCACGACCATCGTGCTGGTCTTCGCCGAGACCGCGCAGCGGCTGCACACGCGCAACCCCTTCGCGTCCGGCGGCGTGTACGAAGACCCCGCCACCGGCGCCGCCACGGCCGCGCTGGCCGGCTACCTGCGCGACATCGGCTGGCCGCACGGCGGCGCCATCGACGTGGTGCAGGGCGAGGACATGGGCATGCTGTCGCGCCTGCACGCCGACATTTCGCCCGCGCCGGGCAGCTCGATACGCGTGTCGGGAACGGCGCGCGTCATGCGGGACTGAACAACCGAAGAATCGAGAAGAGAAAGAAAGAGACCAAACATGCTCAACATCTGGGGCCGCATCAGCTCGATCAACGTCCGCAAGGTGGTGTGGTGCGCGCAGGAGCTCGGGCTCGACTTCCAGCGCACCGAGGCCGGCGGCAGGTTCGGCGTGGTGCAGACGCCCGAATACCTCGCGATCAATCCGAACGCCATGGTGCCCGCCATCGACGACGGCGAAGGCGCCGAGCGCGTCACGCTGTGGGAGTCGAACGTGATCGTGCGCTACCTCTGCGCGAAGCATTCGCACGGCAACCTCTATCCGGCCGAGCTGCCCGCGCGCTTCGACGCCGAGCGCTGGATGGACTGGCAGCAGACCACGCTCAACCGCGTGAGCCGCGACGCCTTCGTCCAGTGGGTGCGCACGCCGCCCTCGGAGCGCCAGCCCTCGCTCATCGATGCCTCGGTGCGCGACAGCGAAGCGCTGTTCGCGATGCTCGACGCGCACCTCGCGCGCCAGCCCTACATGGCCGGCCAGCGCTTCACCATGGCCGACATCCCGGTCGGCTGCGAAGCGCACCGCTGGTTCGGCCTGCCCGCCGCCGAATACCGCCGGCCGAGCTGGCCGAACGTGGAGCGCTGGTACTCCGAACTGCTTTCCCGACCGGGCACGCGCGGCGTGCTAGATCTGAGCCTGGAATGACCCCCAGTCTCCGCGCACTTCGTGTGACTGCGCCAACACCCTTGCAGGGGGCAACACCTGTGGCCCGGCAAAGCCGGTTCCACGGTGCTCCCCGACTGACATCGTCCATTGATCCGACCCTCCTGAGCCTCGAATGAAATCCCGCCCCTTCAAGCAAGTCGACGTCTTCACCGCCACCGCCTATTACGGCAACCCGCTCGCGGTGGTGATCGACGGCCAGGACCTCGACGACGCCGCCATGCAGCGCTTCGCGCAGTGGACCAACCTGTCCGAAACGACCTTCCTGCTGCCGCCCACCGATCCGACGGCCGACTACCGCGTGCGCATCTTCACGCCCGGCGGCGAGCTGCCCTTCGCCGGCCACCCGACCATCGGCAGCTGCCATGCGTGGCTGGAGGCCGGCGGCAAGCCCAAGGCGGCGGGCATGGTCGTGCAGCAGTGCGGCGCGGGCCTGGTGCCGCTGCGCCGCGACGGCAGCCGCCTGGCCTTCGCAGCGCCGCCGCTCAAGCGCAGCGCGCCCAGCCCCGCGCTGCTGGCCAAGGTGGCGGGCGCGCTGGGCCTGAAGGCGCAGCAGGTCATCGCGGCGCAGGTGCTGGACAACGGCCCCGTCTGGTTCGGCCTGCTGGTCAACGACGCCGACGCGGTGCTGGCGCTGCAGCCCGACCATCGCGCGCTGAAGGAACTGGGCGTGAAGGCCGGCGTGGCGGGCGTGCCTGCGGCGCACGACACCTCGCTGCTTATCGGCCGCTCCAACCGAGAGGCACGCGCCTTCGGCAACCGGCCCGCGGTTCCCAACGCGGACGGCGCGCGCATCGACCTCGAGGTGCGCGCCTTCGCCGAGCCCATCGGCGTGCAGGAAGACCCGGTCACCGGCAGCCTCAACGCGAGCCTCGCCGAATGGCTGATCGCCGACGGCCACATGCCCGAGCGCTACCTCGCGGCGCAGGGCCAGTGCCTGGGCCGCGCGGGCCGCGTCCACATCGAGCGCGACGCGGAAGGCCGCATCTGGGTCGGCGGCGACGCCGTGACCTGCGTGGACGGCAGCGTCTCGCTCTGAACGCACAGCCCGCCATGCACGCGCAACTCGACCACCTGGTGATCGCCGCCACCTCGCTCGCCGAGGGCGTGGCGTGGTGCGAGGCCACGCTCGGCATCACGCCGGCACCGGGCGGCTCGCATCCGCTCATGGGCACGCACAACCGGCTGTTCAACGTCTCCGGCGACGCCTACCCGGCGGCCTATGCCGAGATCATCGCGATCGAGCCGGGCAGGAAGCCGTCGCGGCCCAAGACGCGCCGCTGGTTCGACATGGACGATGCCGCGCTGCAGGCCGGCCTCGTGCGGCACGGCCCGCGGCTGATCCACGTCGTCGCGCGCGTGCCCGATGCGCATGCGGCGATGCGCGCGCTGGCGCATGAAGAGCACGCGCACATCGACCGCGGCCAGCTGCTCGAAGCCTCGCGCGACACGCCCGCCGGCCGGCTCGAATGGCAGATCACCGTGCGCGACGACGGCCAGCGGCTTTTCTATGGCGCGCTGCCCACGCTGATCCAGTGGGGCGCGGTGCATCCCACCGACGCCATGCCCGCGTCGGGCGTCGTGCTGCGCTCGCTGCGCGCCACGCACCCGCGCGCGCCGGCGCTGGCCGCCGCGCTGTCGGCCATCGGCATGACGGGCCTCGAGGTCGATGCCGGCCCGCCCAACCTGGTTGCCGTGCTCGACACGCCGCGCGGCAGCGTGACCCTCGAATCGCAAGGACTCTGACATGCTGAGCTTCACCGAGATCGCCCTCTTCGCATTCGCCTCGCTGCTGCTGGCGCTCACGCCCGGGCCGAACATGATCTATTGCGTCTCGCGCACGCTGGTGCAGGGCCGGCGCGCGGGGCTCATATCGCTGGGCGGCGTGCTGCTGGCCTTCCTGGTGCACCTGTTCGCGGCGGCGCTCGGGCTCACCGCGCTGCTGCTGGCGGTACCGCTGGCGTTCGACGCGATCCGCATCGCCGGCGCGGCCTACCTGCTGTGGCTCGCATGGCAGGCGGTGAAGCCCGGCGGCACCGCGCCCTTCGAAGCGCGCGCGCTGCCGGCCGACCCGCCGGGCAAGCTGTTCCGCATGGGCTTTCTCACGAACCTGCTGAACCCGAAGGTGGCGATGTTCTATCTCTCGTTCTTCCCGCAGTTCATCCACCCCGAGCGCGGCTCGGTGCTGCTGCAGAGCATGCAGCTGGGCATCGCGCAGATGACCGCCAGCGCGCTGGTCAACACGGTGATGATCGTCGGCGCCGCAGGCATCACGGCCGTGTTGTCGCAAAGCGCCGGCTGGCTGCGCGCGCAGCGCTACGTGATGGGCAGCGTGCTCGCCGCGCTGGCCGTGCGGGTGGCGCTGACCGAGCGCAAGTAGGAAGACAGGAAGAGAGACACCCCATGAGATTCACCCGCGAAGAGATCGAATCGGCGCAGCGCACCGTGCGCGCGGCCATGCCGCCCACGCCGCAGTACGCCTGGCCGCTCCTGTCGCAGCGCCTGGGCGCCACCGTGTGGGCCAAGCACGAGAACCACACGCCGGCCGGCGCCTTCAAGATCCGCGGCGGCCTGACCTACTTCGAGACGCTGGCGCGCGAGCAGCCGACGGTGCGCCACGCGATCAGCGCCACGCGCGGCAACCACGGCCAGTCGGTCGGCTTCGCGGCGCGCCGCCACGGGCTGGGCGCGACCATCGTCGTGCCGCACGGCAACTCGACCGAGAAGAACGCCGCGATGCGTGCACTGGGCGTCACGCTGGTCGAGCACGGCGACGACTTCCAGGCCGCGTCGGAACATGCGGCCGCGCTCGCCGAACGCGACGGCCTGCACCGCGTGCCCTCGTTCCACCGCGAGCTGGTGCGCGGCGTCTCGACGGCGTATGTCGAGTTCTTCGAAGCGCTCTCGGCCACGCCGCCCGACGTGCTTTTCGTGCCCATCGGCCTGGGCTCGGGCTTCGCGGCCGCAGCGGCGGCGCGCGCGCATTGCGGCGTGTCGACGAAGCTCATCGGCGTGGTGTCGGCGCATGCGACGGCCTATCGCGATTCCTTCCGCGCGGGCAAGCCGGTCGAATCGCCCGTGACCACGCGGCTGGCCGACGGCATGGCCTGCCGCACGCCGGTGCCCGAATCGGTGGAGGTGATGTTGCGCGAGGCCGACGACGTGGTCACCGTCACCGACGACGAGATCGCGCAGTCCATGCGCATCCTTTTCAGCGACACGCACAACGTTGCCGAAGGGGCCGGCGCGGCCGCGCTGGCCGCGGCGCTCCAGCAGCAGGAGCGCTGGCGCGGCAGGACGGTGGGCGTATGCCTGAGCGGCGGCAATGTCGACTCGGACATGTTCGCCGGCGTGCTGGCCGCCGCCTGACCGGAATTCAGGAAGCTCGGGAGTTCAGGGCAGAGGCCCGGTGTTGGCCGTTTCCAGCGGCAGCCGCGACACCTCTTCCAGCAGCAGCGCGAGTTGCCGTGCGGCCTCGTCGACCACCGCCTGCCCGTGCGCCGCGGTGGCGGCGGCCGCGTTGCCCGCGGCGCCGTGGGCGTTGTAGTCCTCGATGGCCCAGCCGAGCTTGGCGCTCCTGCCGTTGCCGAGGATCGCGTAGTCGGCCGCGCGCTGGCGCGAGGTGGAGTCGAAATCGCGCGCCTCGCCCATGCGCACCAGCTGCGGCGAGAGCGCCAGCATCATCGACGTCTCGATCTCGCCCGCGTGCACGCCGAAGCGGTGCTCGTGCGCGCTGAACTGCGCACCGGCGTCGCCCAGCGGCAGGTTGAACCAGCTCACGCTGTAGACGATGAGCCCGTGCTCGGCGCGCAGCTCGCGCGCCACGATGTCCATCGCCCCCACGTGGCCGCCATGCGCATTGAAGAGCACCAGCTTCTTCACGCCCGCGCGCGCCACGCCTGCGCCGATTTCCTTCCACATGCGGATCAGCGTCTCGGCCGAAAGCGTGAGCGTGCCCGCGAAGCGCGCGTGCTCGGGGCTCAGGCCGATCTGCTGCGTCGGCAGGAAGAGCACAGGCAGCGCGGCCGGCAGCAGCGGCAGCGACGCGGCCACGATGCCGTCGGCCAGCACCGTGTCCACACCCAGCGGCAGGTGCGGCCCGTGCTGCTCGGTCGCACCCAGCGGCAGCACCGCGACGGTGGTGCTCGCGTCGAGCGATGCGAAGTCGCGCGTGGTGAGCTGCGACCAGAACCGCGGCAGCGCGGGCGATGGCAGCGATGGCGTCGAAGGGGCCTGGGAAGCGTTCATCACGCGATCTTAGGCCGGGCCGGAACCGCGCGGTCATCGGCGGGTCGGGCACCCGTCCGACAACAGCGATCGACGCAGGCGGCCAAAACGCGAACCTATTCACACCTAGAACCGCAAAAGTTCACTTCATTGTTTGCGTTAGTTAACAATCATCACTAAAGTCAGCGAAGATTTGATTCTCCGAATCGGGGTTGCCGGCCTGTCACGTAGGCACCCCCGGTCCTTGCGGCGTCGCGATGGGTCGCCCGGGGTCTCTTTTCGGTTTTCCAAGGGAGCAAGGTGTTCATCCAGAAAAAGACTGGAGGCACGGTCATGGCTGCGCGCGCTTCGGCGCCGGCCGGTCCGATGTTTCTTCGATTGGCGCGAACCGCGCAAAAACTTCCCTCACTGCCCCTGGCATGCACCCTGGCGTTCGGCGCACCGGTCGCGCTCGCGCAGCCGTCGCCCGCACGGCCCGCGGCCATCGACAGCGCGCGTTCGCCGAATGACGCGGCCTACGACGCGCGCCGACACGACGCGCTGATCGTCGAGCGCCGCGAAGGCCGCATCACCGGTGCCGACGCGCTGCGCCAGCTCAAGGCATGGCTGGCCTCGCCGATCGACGGCGATGCGCGCCGGCGCGTGGCCTCCGACGCCATCGCGATCGCTTCGGCGGACGGCCAGTACGCGGAGGCCGTCGCGCTCGGCCGCGAGTTCGCGCCCTCGACGCTGCAGACCTATGCGCTAGGCCCGCTGGCGGTGGCCGCCCGGCGCACGCACGACACCCGCCTGCAGGGCGAGACGATCGCCGTCTGGCGCGCGCGGCAGCCCGAAGCGCGCGAGCCCCGCGTGCACGAGGCCTGGTGGCGCATCGAGAGCGGCGACCTCGCCGGCGCACAGGCGCTCTATGACACGCTGTCGCAGCCCGCTCCCACGCGGATCGATGACCGCGTGGCGCTGCTCGAACTGCGCGGCGCGCTCGCGCGTGCCCGCAAGGACACGCTGCAGGCCCTGGGCGCCTACGCCGAGGCCGGGGCTCTTCGACCCGGCCGTCCCGACCTGCGCCGCGAGGCCGACTTCCTCCTCGCCGACAGCGGCGCCGCATCGAGCGCCTTCGAGAGCGCGGAGGCCGCGCAGCGCGCCAGCCCCGGCAGCTTCTCGCCGCTGGCGCTGTCCACCCTGCAGCAGGAGGCGCTTGCGCAGCGGCTGCGCTGGGCGATACAGGCGCGCGACCAGCGCCTGGGCACCGAGCGCGTCGTGGCGCTCGACCGCGTGCTGGCCGAGCAGGAAGCCGCGCTGGCGCGGGTCGATGCCGAGGTGCTCCATGCGGACTCGGTGGACGCCGACGCATGGCGCAACCTGCGCGTGAAGCTGCAGTCCGACCGCCTGCTGGCGCTGGTCGAACGCGGCCGCCCTGCCCAGGCCATCGCGCTCTACGACGCGATGCGCGCCACCGACACTGACATCCCCGCCTACGCGCTGGTGGCCGCGGGCCGCGCGCTGGCGCAGGAGCGGCGCTCCATCGAGGCCGTGCCGGTCTACGAGGCGGCCATCGCCTGGCGCGGGTCCGAGCTGCCGATGCCCGACCAGGCGTACCTGGGGCTGGTCTACGCCTATCTCGACGTGGGCCGCTTCGCGGACGCCGATGCGCTGCTGCAGCGCATCGAGGCCGCCACGCCCGCGCAGCTGCGGCTCGCGCCCGAGCCCGGCCGCCCGAACGGCGAGTACACCGACGTCAGCGGCCTGCGGGGCATGGTGCAGCTCTATACCGACCGTCCCGCGCTCGCGCAGCGCAGCTTCTCGGTGCTGACGCGGGAGGCGCCGATGAACGCCGGCTTCGCGCACGGCGCGGCCCTCACCGAGCGGCTGCGCGAGCACCCCGAGGCCTCGCTGGCGCGCTACGAGGCACTCGCGGCCGATTCGCCCTACGACACCGATGCGCGCGTGGGCCATGTCGAGGCGCTGCTCGACGCGTCCGAGTTCGCCGAGGCCCGCCGCCGCGCCGAATCGCTCGCCGCCGACGTGCCCGACTCGGTGCAGGTGCGCGAGATGGAACGCAAGCGCCGCGCGCTCGTGGGCCCGAGACTCGACGTCGACGCCGAGGCCTCCTCGGGCGGCGCGGCCATCGCCAACCACGAATGGCGCATCGACAGCCGGCTCAGCTCGGGCCTCATCGACGACCGCTGGCGCGTGTTCTACGAGCAGACGCTGGGGCGCGGCAGCACCGACATCGGCAACGCGAACTGGGCGCGCGGCGGCCTCGGCCTGAGCTGGGAGCAGGGCCGCTGGCTCGCCGAAGGCATCGTCCAGCACGCGAACAGCGGGCCGTACCGCAACAGCGTGGCCGGCCGGCTCGACTACCGCGCGGGCGACGCATGGCGGCTGTCGGCCACCTACGACGGCGACAGCCGGGAGCTGCCGTGGAAGGCGCGCGCGGCCGGCATCGGCGCGCATGAGTTCGGCGCGGGCGTGGGCTACGTGGTCGACGAATCGCGCCGCTTCGATCTCAAGTGGCAGCAGCTCGATTTCAGCGACGGCAACCGGCGCGAAGGCGTCGACATCGGCTGGCGCGAGCGCTGGATCAGCACACCGGCCTTCCAGCTCGAGACGCGCCTGGGCGCGGACGCGAGCCGCGGGCGCACGGTCGATGCGCCCTACTTCAATCCGTCGAGCGACTCCAGCGTGCAGTTCAGCGTGCGCGCGCAGTGGCTCAACTGGAAGCGCGACGACCGGCAGTTCTTCCAGGTGCTGGAGCTCGGCGGCGGCAGCTACCGGCAGGCCGGCTTCGGAAGCGGCCCGATGTGGAGCCTGCGCTACGAGCACCGCTGGAACCTCGGCCCGAAGCTCACGCTGCGCTACGGCCTGGTCTTCTCCGGCCATCCCTACGACGGCGTGCGCGAGCGACAGCGCGGCGTCTTCCTGAACCTCTCGACCCCGCTGCCGTGATGAGAAGAAAAACCAAGCCCCATCCCCTCGCCTTCTGGCGCTCGACCTTGCCGTGGCTGCTGCTGGCGCTGCTCGCGGCCTGCGCGCTGCCGGTGCCCGCGCAGCCGCTGCCGCCCGCCGACCCGGACGACGGCCTGAGCTTTCGCGTGATCGCGTTCCACGACGTGCGCGCCAACGTGCGCCAGAGCTTCGAGGCATCGCCCGACGAGACCGCGGTGGACGAGCGCACCTTCGCCGACACCCTCGCCTGGCTGCAGTACAACGGCTACCACCCGGTGAGCCTGCAGCAGATCGTCGACGCTCGCGCGGGCGGCAAGCCGCTGCCGCCCAAGCCGGTGCTGCTGACCTTCGACGACGGCTACCGCAGCGCCTACACCAAGGTCTTCCCGCTGCTCAAGCGCTACAACTACCCGGCGCTGATGGCGCTGGTCACGAGCTGGCTCGAGGTGCCCGAGGGCCGGCAGGTGCACTGGGGCGACAGGCCCGCGCCGCGCGAGAACTTCCTCTCGTGGAGCGAGGCGGCCGAGATGGCGCGCTCGGGCCTGGTCGAGTTCGCGAGCCACAGCGACGCGTTGCACACCGGCATCCTCGCCAACCCGCAGGGCAACCTGCTGCCGGCCGCGGCCACGCACCGCTACGACCCGAAGACCGGCCGCTACGAGGACGACGACACCTACGTGCGGCGCGTCGAGGCCGACCTGCGCCGCAGCCGCGAGATCATCGAGCGGCGCACCGGCGCGAAGGTGCGTTCGATGGTGTGGCCCTACGGCGCCTACAACAGCGCCGCGGTCGAGGCCTCGAAGCGCGCGGGCATGCCCATCACCTTCACGCTCGACGACGGCCCCAACGCGCCCGAGGTGCCGCTCGCGCGCATCCGCCGCGCGCTGGCCGCCTACGACAACGAGGCGCCCGCCTTCGACCGCATGCTGCGCAGCCCCGTGGGCGGCGAGGTGCGGCCGGTCAACCGCGTGATGCACGTGGACCTCGACTACGTGTACGACCCCGATCCGGGACAGCAGGAGCGCAACCTCTCGCTGCTGATTGACCGCGTGGCCGCGGTGCATCCGCGCGCGGTGTTCCTGCAGGCGTACGCCGACCCCGACGGCGACGGCGTGGCCGACGCGCTGTACTTTCCCAACCGCCACCTGCCGGTGCGCGCCGACCTGTTCGGCCGCGCGGCCTGGCAGCTGCACAGCCGCGCCGGCGTGAAGGTCTACGCGTGGATGCCGGTCACGGCCTTCAGGCTGCCGGCGTCGAACCCGCTCGCCACGCACACCGTGACGGCGCAGGACGGTGCGGTGCACGCCGACCGCTACCACCGCCTCACGCCTTTCGACCCCGCGGTGCGGGCGCTGGTCGGCGACATCTACGAGGACCTGGGCCGCCACGCCTTCTTCGAGGGCCTGCTGTTCCACGACGACGCGATGCTGTCCGACGACGAGGACGCGAGCCCTGCCGCGCTGGCCGCCTACGCGAAGTGGGGCCTGCCGGCCGACATGGCCGCGATCCGCGCGAACCCCGAACTGGCGGCGCGCTGGACCGCGGCCAAGACGCGCCACCTGATCGAGTTCACGCAGGAGCTCGCCGCACGCACCGGCGCGTGGCGGCCCGCGCTGGAAACCGCGCGTAACCTCTACGCCCGGCCGGTGCTCGAGCCGCAGGCCGAGCAGTGGTTCGCGCAGAACTACGAGTCCTCGCTCGCGGCCTACGACTACGTCGCGCTGATGGCCATGCCGCGCATGGAACGCGAGGCCGACGCGGAAGGCTGGCTCGCGCGGCTGGCCAGGCGCGCCGCCGACACGCCGCGCGGCCTCGACGGCACGGTGTTCGAACTGCAGGCGCGCGACTGGCGCACCGGCAAGCCCGTGCCCGACGCCGAACTCGCGCGCCAGTGGACGCTGCTGCAGCGCGCCGGTGTGCGCCACCTCGGCTACTACCCCGACGACTTCCTCAACGACCAGCCGGGGCTTGACACCGTGCGCCGCGCGATCTCGGTGCGCACCCTGCTGCCGCGTGCGCTGCGCACGCCGGCCCAGCCCGAAGGCCCGTCGCCCGCGGCGCAGGGAGGACGTGCGCCATGAGCCCCACGACGCAGTTCCTCGCGCAGACGCTGCCCTCGCTGCTGTTCGGCTTCGTCTTCTACTACCCGTTCTTCATGGCCTACGTCTGGATGGCCGGCGGCCTCTCGCATGCGATGGTGTTCGAGCGCAAGCGCGACGTGGACGTCAACCCGCTCGACCTGCTGCCCTCGCGCCCGCTGGTCACGGTGGTGGTGCCCTGCTTCAACGAGGCGCCGCACCTGCGCGAGGTGATCGAGCAGCTGATGCGAACGCGCTACCCCTACTGCGAAGTCATCGCGGTGAACGACGGCAGCACCGACGGCACCGGCGAGCTGCTGGACGAGATGACGAAGGAATACGGCCGCCTGCGCGTGATCCACAACGCCAGCAACCAGGGCAAGGCCGTGGGCCTGAACACTGCCTGCCAGCTCGCGCGCGGCGAGTACATCCTGGGCATCGACGGCGACGCACTGATCGACGAGGACGCCATCGCCTGGATGCTACTGCCCATGCTGGCTTCGGAGCGCATCGGCGCGGTCACCGGCAACCCGCGCATCCGCACGCGCACGACGCTGCTCGGGCGCATGCAGGTGGGCGAGTTCTCCTCGATCATCGGCCTCATCAAGCGCTCGCAGCAGCTGGTGGGAACGCTCTTCACGGTGTCGGGCGTGATCGCCATGTTCCGCCGCCGCGCGGTGATCGACGTGGGCTTCTGGAGCCCCGACGTGCTCACCGAGGACATCGACATGAGCTGGAAGCTGCAGATCGCCGGCTGGAAGCTGCGCTTCGAGCCGCGCGCGCTGTGCTGGATCCTGATGCCCGAGACCTTGCGCGGCCTCTGGAAGCAGCGCCTGCGCTGGGCCATCGGCGGCATCCAGACCATGCTGCGCTGCAGCTCGCACATCCTGCGGCCGCGCCACTGGCGCATGTGGCCCATCTACATCGAGTACATGACCAGCGTCTTCTGGGCCTATGCGATGGCGCTGGTGCTCGTCGTCAGCCTGGTGCGGCCCTTCCTGCCCTACGACTCGTCGTGGCACTCGGCCCTGCTGCCGCACTGGCAGGGCACGCTGCTGGCCATGACCTGCATCCTGCAGATGCTGCTGAGCTTGTGGATCGACCGCCGCTACGACCGGGACCTGATGCGCTACTTCGCCGGAACGATCTGGTATCCGATCGCCTTCTGGACCATCACGATGGCCACCACCGTGATCGCCTTTCCCAAAGCCCTGATACGCCGCCGGGGCAAACGAGCGGTGTGGACAAGTCCCGATAGAGGAGTTTCCGATGTCCCATGAGTCCGTGTTCCCCTCCAGCTACCCGCCCGACATGCACAACGACACGGCGCCCCCGAGCCGGCGCCGCTCGTGGGGGCAGCCGGCGGTGGAGGAGCCCATCATCGACGCCGCGCGCATTCCGCTGCACGCCTTCGGCAGCAGCCGCTCGCCGCAGCGTGCGCTGGCCATGTACCTGTGGCTGCGCCTGCTGCGCCCCGCCGTCACCGTCGCGATCTGGTTCTGCGCCATCTGGTACGCGTGGCCCTACGTGCTGGGCGCGCGCTCCCAGCCCGAGGTGATGCACCTGCTGAGCCTCTACGGGCTGGTGATCTGCGGCATCCTGCTGTCGATGCTGGTGATCGCACCCTGGCGCCGCCGGCAGCACCGCCGCGAGCCGGCGCCGGTGAAGGAGAAATCCTCCCTCTCCGCCCTGGCCACCTACATCGAGGTGCCACCCTCGCGCCTGTCGACCTGGCAGCGCACGCGCCAGCTGCTGGTGCACCACGACAACGACGGCCACCTGCGCGAAGCCATCGACACCACGCCGGCGGCCCTCGAACCCGAGACCACGAAGAACAGGCGCTGAGCGCCCGCGGTCCGTCCGTCCGGGCGCGTGCAGGGGTTTCGCTGTGGTGATTGAATCGCCGCACCCATCCTGCAATCTCTAACAAGGACCCGATTCATGGACCTCCAACTCCAGGACCAACACGTACTCGTCACCGGCGGCAGCAAGGGCATCGGCCTGGCCTGCGCCCTCGGCTTCCTGCGCGAAGGCGCGCGCGTGAGCCTCGTCTCGCGCGACCTCGCCAATCTGGAACAGGGCCGCAAGACCCTGCTCGAATCGTTCGCGCAGGCCGAAGGCCGCGTCTCCATCCACGCCGCCGACCTCAAGGACCCCGCCGGCGCCGTTGCCGCCCTCGACGCCGCCGAAAAGGCATTCGGCCCCGTCGACGTCCTCGTCAATTCCGCAGGCGCCGCCCGCCGCACCCCGCCCGACGACCTCACCGCCGCGTCGTGGCACGACGCCATGGACGCCAAGTACTTCACCTACATCCACATGATCGACCCGGTGGTCAAGCGGATGGGCCGTCGCGGCCGCGGCGCCATCGTCAACGTCATCGGCCAGGGCGGCAAGGTCGCCAGCCCCGTCCACATGGCCGGCGGCGCAGCCAACGCAGCCCTCATGCTCGTGAGCGCCGGCATGGCCGCCGCCTACGCCGCCAAGGGCGTGCGCGTGAACGCCGTGAACCCCGGCCTCACCCTCACCGAGCGCCTGCAGGAAGGCATGAAGGCCGACGCGAAGCTGCAGGGCATCGGCACCGACGAAGCACTGGAGCGTGCCAAGTCCAAACTGCCGCTGGGCCGCATCGCGACGCCGGAAGAAGTGGCGAACACCGTGCTGTTCCTCGCGTCGCCGAAGGCAAGCTATGTGACCGGCGCGATCGTGGCGATGGATGGTGCGGTCACGCCGATGATCTGAAAGAACGAGAAAGCACGACACATAGGCGCCGCAGCCCTCACCCCAGCCCTCTCCCGCAAGCGGGAGAGGGAGAGGGAGCCAGGCCGAGCGCAGCAAAGGCCCGAGCGTCCCTCCTCCCCTCTGGCTGCGCCGAGGAGCGCAGCGTTTCGCGGATCAGGGCTCGCCCTTGTCTGAGCGAAGCGAGTTTGGGCGAGACCCCGCGAAACGCGAGCACCGCAGGTTGCCCGCAGCGAAGCGAAGGGTCGCAGACAGCGGGGTCGCCTTTTCTTTGCCTACTTTCTTTTGGCGAAGCAAAAGAAAGCAGGTCGCCCGCCGGGGCGAGTCCCGGCCCCGGGAAACAACCTCACCCCGCCCCCAACAACCCCTCGAACTTCACGGCAAGAAATTCGACAAACGCCCGAACCCGAGCCGGCACAAACCTCCCACTAGGCAACAAGGCATGCAACGGATAAGGCTCAGTCTCCCAATCCGCCAACAGCTGCACCAACCGCCCTTCCCGAATGTCATTGCGCACATCCAGCGCAGACTTCAGAGAAATCCCATACCCCGCCACAGTCCACTCCCGCGCCAACGAGGCATCGTCCACGCTGCGGTTCCCATTCACCCGCACTTCCGTCCACTGCCCGTTCTGCGCAAACCGCCACACCCGGTGCCGCCGCCCCGACCGATTGAAGATCAGGCAGTTGTGATGCACCAGGTCCTGCGGCACCCGGGGCGCCGGATGCCGCCGCAGGTAGTCGGGTGACGCCGTCAGCAGCGGATTGGTCAGCGCAAAGGCGCGCGCCACCAGCCGCGAATCGGCCAGCGCGCCGTAACGCAGCGCCACGTCGACCTCGTCGCGCATCACGTCCAGCGGCCGATCTCCCACCGAGAGCGACAGCTGCACGCCCGGATGCAGCGCCAGGAACTCGTCGAACCACGGCAGCAGCGTGCTGCGCGTCAGGTCCGAGGGCGAGGCCACGCGCAGGGTGCCGACCAGCTCGCCGCGATCGGCCGTGACCAGCGACTCCCCCTCGTCCAGCAGCTCGAACGCCCGCACCGCGTAGTCGAGCAGCGTCTGCCCCTGCGGCGTGAGGCGCATCGCCCGCGTCGACCGCTCGAACAGCCGCGCCCCGAGCTGCGCCTCCAGCCGCTTGAGCGTGGCGCTCGCGGCCGCCGGCGTGATGCCCAGCGCATGCGCCGCCGCAGTGAGCGTGCCGGCGCGCGCGGTGTGCACCAGCACCTGCAGGTCGGAGATATTTTCAATCTTCATTTGAAACTGTTGCTGATTTCGGCCTACTTATCAAATCGGCCTTGCGATCCTACAGTCCGTTCATCGTCACTGAAAGGTCCTCCCATGAAAGCCATCGGCTACTACCAGCCCCTTCCCATCGACAACCCCGAGTCGCTGCAGGACATCGAGCTGCCCACCCCCGTGCCCGGCGCGCGCGACCTGCTGGTGCGCGTGAAGGCGGTGTCGGTCAATCCCGTGGACACCAAGGTCCGCAAGAACGCCGCTCCCGAGGCCGGCCAGGCCAAGGTGCTGGGCTGGGACGCCGTGGGCACGGTCGAGGCCGTCGGCGCCCAGGTGAAGAACTTCAAGGTCGGCGACCGCGTGTACTACTCGGGCTCGATCATCCGTCCCGGCACCAATGCCGAGCTGCACGCAGTGGACGAGCGCATCGCGGCGCTCGCGCCCAAGAGCCTCGACGACTCGCAGGCCGCCGCGCTGCCGCTGACCACCATCACCGCCTACGAGCTGCTGTTCGACCGCCTGCGCGTGCCCAAGGGCGGCGGCGAAGGCCAGACGCTGCTGGTCACCGGTGGTGCCGGCGGCGTGGGCTCCATCCTCATCCAGCTCGCGCGCCAGCTGACGAAGCTGCGCGTGATCGCCACCGCCTCGCGCGCCGAGACGCGCGCCTGGTGCCTGGAACTGGGCGCGCATGCGGTCATCGACCACTCCAGGCCGCTGGCCGCCGAACTGAAGGCCGCGGGCATCGGCGAGGTCGACATGGTCGCCAGCCTCACGCAGACCGACCAGCACTACGCGCAGATCATCGAAAGCCTCAAGCCCCAGGGCCAGCTCGCGGTGATCGACGACATGAAGGTGCTCGACGCGATGCCGCTGAAGACCAAGTGCATCTCGCTGCACTGGGAGATGATGTTCGCGCGCTCGCGCTTCGAGACGCCCGACATCGCCGAGCAGGGCGCGCTGCTGGCCGAGGTGGCGGCGCTGGTCGACGCGGGCCGCATCCGCACCACGGCGAACGCGAGCTTCGGCACCATCAACGCCGCGAACCTGCGCCGCGCCCACGCGCTCATCGAGAGCGGCAAGGCGCAGGGCAAGGTGGTGCTGGCCGGGTTCTGAGTCAAGGCACGCGGCAGGCAGGCGCGATGGAGAGAGCGCCTGCCGCCGCGGCGGGGCTAGCGTGCTGGTCGAACACAATCGGCCGCATGACCAGAGACATCATCGAAACCGACACGACCCGCCTGCGCCTGCGCCAATGGCGCGACAGCGACCTCGCTCCCTTCTTCGAGCTCGCGTGCGACCCGCTGGTGATGGAATTCCTGCTGCCGCTGCCCACGCGCGCCGACAGCGATGCGGCAGTGGCACGCACACGCTCGCGCATCGCAGAGAGCGGCTGGGGCTTCTGGGCGGTGGAGCACAGGGAGTCGGGCGAGTTCATGGGCTTCACCGGGCTCAACTCGCCGGCGCCCGAGCTGCCCTTCTCACCGTGCGTGGAGATCGGCTGGCGCTTCGCGCGCAGGTGGTGGGGCCATGGCTATGCGAGCGAGGCGGCGCGCGGCGCGCTGCAGGTGGGCTTCGAGCAGCTCGGGTTGCAGGAGATCGTCGCCTTCACCGCATGGAACAACACCCGCTCGGCCGCGGTGATGCAGCGCATCGGCATGAAGGAAGACATCGATGGCGCCTTCGACCACCCGCTGGTGCCCGAAGGACACGCGCTGCGCCGGCACCGGCTCTACCGCATCACCCGGCCGCAGCGCTGAGGCAGGAAGGACGACGGCTACCGCGCCTTCGACACCCGCCACACGGTGTTGCCCACGTCGTCCGCCACGATCAGCGCGCCGCTCTTGTCGAGCGCCACGCCCACGGGGCGGCCGTGGGCCTTCTCGTCGGCGCTGAGGAAGCCCGTCAGCACGTCGATGGGCGGCCCGCTGGGCTTGCCGCCGATGAAGGGCACGAACACCACCTTGTAGCCCGACTTGGGCTTGCGGTTCCATGAGCCGTGCTCGCCGATGAAGACGCCGCTGGCGAACTGCTCGGGCATGCCGCCCGGACGCGAGAAGGCCATGCCCAGCGGCGCGACGTGCGAGCCGAGCGCGTAGTCGGGCGCGATGGCCTTGGCGACCATCTGCGGGTTCTGCGGCTGCACGCGCACGTCGACCACGCCGCCGTAGTAGCTCCATGGCCAGCCGTAGAAGGCGCCGTCCTTCACCGAGGTGAGATAGTCGGGCACGAGGTCGCTGCCGATCTCGTCGCGTTCGTTCACCACGGTCCACAGCACCTGGGTCTCGGGCTCCCAACCCATGCCGTTGGGGTTGCGCAGGCCGCTGGCGAAGAGGCGCTTCTCGCCGCTCTTGGTGTCGACCTCCCAGATGGCGGCGCGGCCCTCCTCGGCCGGCAGGCCGTTCTCGCCGATGTTGCTGTTGGAGCCGACCGTCACGTAGAGCTTGCTGCCGTCGGCGTTGGCGATGACGTTCTTGGTCCAGTGGTGGTTGATGCCGGCGGGCAGCTGCGTCACCAGCGTCGGGCTGGCGGTGATGGAGGTCTGGCCCTCGGTGTAGGGCACCTTCACCAGCGCATCGGCGTTGGCGACGAAGAGTTCGCCGCCCACCAGCACCATGCCGTAGGGCGAGCGCAGGTCGGTCATGAACACCTGCTTCACCTCGGCGACGCCGTCGCCGTCGGCGTCGCGCAACAGGGTGATGCGGTTGGCGCTGGGCACGCCCGCGCCGGCGCGGCCCATGACCTTGCCCATGACCCAGTTGCGGATCTTGGCGATGGGGCCGCTGCCGCCGTCGTTGCTGTCGGCGGGCCTGGGCGGCTTGTTGCTCTCGGCCACGAGGATGTCGCCGTTGGGCAGCGTGTAGACCCAGCGCGGATGGTCGAGGCCGCGCGCCAGCGCCGTCACCTTCAGGCCCTCGGCAGGGACGGGCGCGGCGGTGTCGGTCCAGCCGACAGCCGGCGCGACGTTGACGGTGGGAATCAGCGTCTTGTTCGGCTCGGCCAGCTGCGGGCGGGGGCCGGTGGTCAGCTCGGGCGCGAGCTTTGCCGCCTCGCCGCAGCCGGCGACGAGCAGCGCGGCGGCGAGTGCCGCGGCGGTGGCTGCGGGCCACGAAGGCGCGATGCGGGTGGGTGCTTGCTGCTGTCGTTCCATGCGTGTTCCTTTGCGCTGCGGTCGTCTGCGGCGGCGTGCCGCATGCGGCACATCTTCCCCAGGCGGGTGCACCGGGCAGTGTCGGCCGTGGGCGCTTTCTGGCGTGGGCGCACCTCATCGGCGCATCGCCGCTACCATCGCCGGATGACCGACGACCTGTTCCGCGCCGACGCCTACCTGCGCAGCTGCGACGCCCGCATCGTGCGAATCGACGACACCGGCATCGTGCTGGACCGCACGGTGTTCTATCCGATGGGCGGCGGACAGGCCGGAGACAGCGGCGTGCTGGCCATGGCCGGCGGGCGAGAAATCGTCATCGCCGACACCCGCAAGGCCAAGGATGCGGAAGGCAAGCCGACCGACGAATTCATCCACGTGCCGGCCCCGGGGCAGGACGAACTGCTGGCCGCGCTGAAGCCAGGCGACGCTGTCGCCGCCCGCATCGACTGGGGGCGCCGCCATCGGCTGATGCGCTTCCACACCGCCTCGCACCTGCTCTGCCATCTGGTGCCGGTCCCGGTGAACGGCTGCTCCATCACGCCCGACTACGCACGCATCGACTTCCACATGACCGATCCGCTGGACAAGGACGCGCTGACCGCGGGCCTGGCCCGGCTGGTCGAGGCGGCCCATCCGCTGACGGTGGGCGCCATCACCGACGAGGAGCTCGACGCCAACCCCGCGCTGGTCAAGAGCATGAGCGTGCAGCCGCCGCGCGGCACGGGCACCGTTCGCACCATCCGCATCGGCGGATCGGGCGAGGGCGGGACGGCGATCGACTTCCAGCCGTGCGGCGGCACGCATGTTGCAAACACCGCCGAGATCGGGGCGGTGGTGGTCACCAAGATAGAGAAGAAGAGCGCCAGCAGCCGCCGCGTGGTGCTGGGCTGGGGTCCGCAAGCCGCCACGGCAGGCTGACGAGGCCCCGGAACTTCGCCCCCCACCGATTGCTCCGACTGACGGCATGATCTTCCCGCGCATCCAATTCGCTACGCTTCTGATAGCAACAGCCGCAGCCAGCATGCCGGCCGTGGCGCAATCGACATCCGAACTGGCGTCGAAACCGGGCGCGGTGGTCACCACCCCCCATGTGCGCGCCGAACTCGTCGCCCACGCCCCCGACGGCGTGACGCCCGGCGCCCCGGTCTGGGTCGGCCTGCAGATCGCGCACCAGCCCGAGTGGCATACCTACTGGAAGAACGCGGGCGACTCCGGCCTGCCCACCGAGATGACGTGGACGCTGCCGGCGGGCGTCTCGACCGGCGAGATCGCATGGCCGGCGCCGAAGAAGATCCCGGTCGGCAGCCTCGCCAACTACGGCTACGAGAACACCGTGCTGCTGCCGGTGCCGCTGGAGGTTTCCACGCTCTACAAGCCGCCGGTGGCGCTGGGCGGCACGCCGGCGATGGACATCCAGCTCAAGGCCTCCTGGCTGGTCTGCCGCAAGGAATGCATTCCCGAGGAGGGCACCTTCACGCTGTCCCTGCCGCTGCAGGGCTCGACCGCGCTGCACAAGGCCGAGTTCGATGCCGCCCTGGGCGCCGCCCCCCAGCCGCTGGCCAGGCCGGGCGCCGTGGAGGTCGACGGCCACAGCCTGAAGGTGCGGCTCGAGGGCCTGCCGGCCGCCGCGCAGGGCAAGACGCTGGAGTTCTTCCCCGAGACCCCCGAGGTGATCCGCACCGCCGCCGTCTCCGGCAAGGACTGGACCCAGTCCTGGCAGGGCGACACCTGGACCGCCACCGTGCCGCTGGCCGACCAGCGCAGCGCCAGCCCCACCGTCATGCCGGTGGTGGTGACGCTGCCCGAGTCCGACCGCCAGCCCGGCCAGCCGGTGGCGTGGCGCGCCGAGGCGCCCGTCTCGGGCGCGTGGCCCTCGGCCGCCGCATCGCGCGCTGCCGAGGTGTCTCCGGCGCTGCAGGCGGCGCTCGCGGCCAACGCCGCGAATGCCGCGGCAACGAAGGCCAGCGACCTGCCCGCCCCCTCCACCACCACTTTCATGGCCGCGCTGCTGGGCGCCCTGCTCGGCGGCCTGCTGCTGAACCTGATGCCCTGCGTGTTCCCGATCCTCGCGATCAAGGTGCTGGGCTTCGCGCGGCAGGCCGGCAACGCCAGCGCGCACCGCAAGGCCGGGCTGGCCTACACGGGCGGCGTGATGCTGTCCTTCCTCGCGCTCGGCGGCGGCATGCTCGCGCTGCGTGCGGCGGGCGCCGGGCTGGGCTGGGGCTTCCAGCTGCAGTCGCCGGGCGTGGTGGCGGCGCTGGCGGCACTGTTCACGCTGATCGGGCTGAACCTCGCGGGCGTGTTCGAGTTCGGCCGCGCCGCGCCCTCTTCGGTGTGCAGCGCGCAGGCCAAGCATCCGCTGGCCAACGACTTCCTCTCGGGCGTGCTCGCGGTGGTCATCGCATCGCCCTGCTCCGCGCCGTTCATGGGCGCATCGCTGGGCTTCGCCATCGGACTGCCGGCCGCCCAGGCGCTGCTGCTTTTCGCGGCGCTGGGCTTCGGGCTGGCGCTGCCGTACCTCGTGGCCGGCTTCGTGCCCGCCGTGGCCTACCTGCTGCCCAAGCCGGGGCCGTGGATGGCCACGCTGCGCCGCCTGCTCGCCTTCCCGATGTTCGCCACCGTGGCGTGGCTGGTGTGGGTGCTGGGCCAGCAAAGCGGCATCGACGGCGCGGGCACGCTGCTGGCGCTGCTGGTGTGCATGGCCGCGATCGTCTGGGCGCTCACGCTGCGCGGGCGCACGCGGATGGTGATCGCCGGCGTGCTGATCGCCTTCACCGCCGTGCTCACCGCCGCCATCGGCCGCAACGTGCTGCAGGTGGTGGAGCCCGCGAAGCTGGCATCGGCCGCCACGAAGGACGGCGTCGGCCAGCGCTGGCAGCCCTGGTCCGCCGAGCGCGTGGCGCAGCTGTCGGGCGAGGGCCGGCCGGTGTTCATCGACTTCACCGCCGCCTGGTGCGTGACCTGCCAGTACAACAAGAAGAGCACCCTGTCCGACGAGAAGGTGCTGGCCGACTTCGACGCCAAGAAGGTCGCGATGCTGCGCGCCGACTGGACCCGCCGCGACCCGGCCATCACCGCCGCGCTCACCGCGCTGGGCCGAAGCGGCGTGCCGGTGTACGTGCTGCAGGCGCCGGGCAAGCCGCCGGTCGTGCTGACGGAGATACTGGGCAAGGACGAGGTCCGCGCCGCCATCGCCGCGCTTTGACCACCGGCGTGACATGGGTTGTCACAAGCACTTGAAGAAACCGTTCTAAGCTGCAGTTGTTGTTTGGAATTTTGTTTTGGAGTTCAAGCTGGCCATGTCTCTCTCGCCAACCGCCGACTCGCGTTCCTTCCGTGCCGCGCGCAATGCCCGCGCCGCCCTGAGCCGGGCCTCCCGCCGTGCCGTCGTCGCCGCCGCAGTGGCGCTCGGCGCCACCTTCCTGATGGGCAACAACGCCGCCGCGGCGCCCACGGTGGGCCAGCAGGCGCCCGATTTCGTCGCGGTCGACACCACCGGCGCCAAGCACAAGCTGTCCGATTTCGCGGGCAAGTTCGTGGTGCTCGAGTGGACCAACCCCGGCTGCCCCTTCGTGCGCAAGCACTATGGCAGCGGCAACATGCCCGCCACGCAGAAGGCCGCCACCGACAAGGGCGTGGTGTGGCTGGCCATCAATTCCACCGAGCGCGCCGCCACCGACTACCTCAAGCCCGAGGCGCTGGACGCCTGGATGAAGTCGCAGAAGGCCGCGCCCACCGCCGTGCTGATGGACGAGGACGGCGTCATCGGCCAGGTCTACGGCGCGCGCACCACGCCGCACATCTTCATCATCGACCCCAAGGGCGTGCTGGTTTACGCGGGCGGCATCGACAGCATCGCCTCGGCGCGGGCGGACGACATCAAGACCGCGACCAACTACGTGAACCAGGCCCTGGGCGAGGCCTTCGGAGGCAGGCCGATCTCGGCGGCCACCACCCGGCCGTACGGCTGCTCGATCAAGTACAAGGCCTGACGCCGCCGGGATGAGCGAGATCCGGGGCACAGCCGGCTACGGCGCCAATGCCGCAGCGCTGGCGCAGCAGTACGAGAGCCTGCGCTTCGAAGACGTGCACCGCGAGGTGCTGCACCTGTTCCCTGCCGCACCGGCGCGCGTGCTCGACATCGGCGCGGGCTCCGGGCGCGATGCCGCGGCGCTGGCCGCGCGGGGGCACCGGGTGGTGGCGGTCGAGCCCACGGCACAGCTGCGCGCCGAGGGCATGCGCCGCCATGCCGAATTGCCCATCGAGTGGATCGACGACCACCTGCCCGGCCTGCACCGCACCCTGACGCTGGGCACTCGCCACGACCTGGTCCTGCTGACCGCCGTCTGGATGCACCTGGACGCCGCCGAGCGCGCCGCAGCGATGCAGGCTCTCGCGGGGCTGGTGGCCGAAGGCGGCCAGGTCGCGATGTCGCTGCGCCACGGCCCGGTGCCCGAGGGACGGCGCATGTTCGAGGTCTCGGCCGAGGAAACGGCCGAACTCGCCGGCCGTCACGGGCTGCTGCCGCGCTTCCTCGCGCAGCGCGAGGACATGCTCGGGCGCGCCGACGTGCGCTGGAGCTTCCTGGTCCTGCAGCGCCCCGCCTGAGGGACAACGATGCCGGTGACAGCTACCTGACCAGCGCAGTCAGGTTGCGGTCGGGAAGCCCGGCCTACGCTTGGGCGCACACATCGCCAGAACCGCCCAAGGGGACAACTAGATGAATCCTGCGCCCAGCGCCGCGCAATCGGGCACAGCCGCCCACGCCTCCACCGCTTCCTCCTCCAAGTTCGCCACCGTCCTGCGCGTGACCGGCGGCAACTTCATGGAGATGTTCGACTTCTTCCTGTTCGGCTTCTACGCCACGCAGATCTCGAAGGCCTTCTTCCCGTCGGGCAACGAGTTCGCCTCGCTGATGCTGACCTTCATGACCTTCGGCGCCGGCTTCCTGATGCGGCCCCTGGGCGCGATCTTCCTGGGCGCGTACGTCGACCGCGTCGGCCGCCGCCAGGGCCTGATCGTCACGCTGGCGCTGATGGCGCTGGGCACGCTGCTGATCGCCTGCGTGCCCTCGTACGCCACCATCGGCCTCGCGGCCCCGGTGCTGGTGCTGGTCGGCCGGCTGCTGCAGGGCTTCTCGGCCGGCGTGGAGCTCGGCGGGGTGTCGGTGTACCTGTCGGAGATGGCCACGCCGGGCCACAAGGGCTTCTACGTGAGCTGGCAGTCGGCCAGCCAGCAGGTGGCCATCGTCGTGGCGGCCGCGCTCGGCTACTGGCTCAACGTGACCTTCACGCCGCAGGAGATCGGCGATTTCTACTGGCGCATCCCCTTCTTCGTGGGCTGCCTGATCGTGCCGGTGCTCTTCATCATCCGCCGCTCGCTGCAGGAGACCGAGGAGTTCATGGCGCGCAAGCACCGCCCCGACGCGCGCGAGATCTTCCGCTCGATGATCGCCAACTGGGGCCTCGTCATCGCCGGGATGATGCTGGTGTCGATGACGACCGTGTCGTTCTACCTGATCACCGTCTACACGCCCACCTTCGGCAAGGCCGTGCTGCACCTGAGCACCACCGACGCCCTGATCGTCACGCTGTGCGTGGCCATCTCCAACTTCATCTGGCTGCCGATCATGGGCGCGCTGTCCGACCGCGTGGGCCGCAAGCCGCTGCTGATCGTCTTCACGGTGCTGACCATCCTCACAGCCTATCCCGCGCTCAAGTGGCTGGTCGGCGAGCCGAGCTTCGCGCGCATGCTCGCGGTCGAGCTGTGGCTGTCGTTCCTGTACGCCAGCTACAACGGCGCGATGGTGGTCGCGCTCACCGAGGTGATGCCCGTCAACGTGCGCACCGCCGGCTTCTCGCTGGCCTACAGCCTGGCCACCGCGATCTTCGGCGGCTTCACGCCGGCCATCGCCACGGGCCTGATCGAGATGACCGGCGACAAGGGCGCGCCGGGCCTGTGGATGACGGGCGCCGCCATCTGCGGCCTGATCGCCACGCTGGTGCTGTACCGCCGCAAGGTGGACGCGGCCGACGCCACGCGCGTCCCGGTGGTCTGACCGGCCGCTACCAGCTGCCGGAGGCCCCGCCTCCGCTGCTGGAGCCCCCGCCGCCGGACGAGGAGCTGTCCGACGACGAGCTGCTGCTCGAAGAACTGCTCGACGAGCCACTGCTCCAGCCGCTGTCCGAGCTGTCGTCGTCGCCGTCCCCCGAGCCCGTGCCGAAGATCGGGAAGACGAACATGAACAGCAGCGCGACGACGGTCGCGATGGCCACCGGAATCCACATCTCGCCGGGGAAGGGCCCGGGCCTGGTGATCGCGACCGCCGCGCCGGCCACGCCCAGCACGACGACCCAGCGGACCACGAAGCCCAGCACGCTGCCGTCGCGCCAGGTATTGCGGATGCCGAAGACGATGACCGTGACCAGAAGGCCCGCGCCGCCGATCGCCAGCGCCCACAGGAAGCCCGGCCAGAACACCTCGCCGCCGACCATGAAGCCGATGCAGGTCAAGGCGGCGATCACCGCGGCGATGCCGCCGAGCACATAGGCCACCTCCTTCACGCGCGCGCACAGATAGCCGAGCCCGTAGAGGAAGAGCGCCGGAATGGCCAGAAAGCCCGCCATGAACGGGTTCAGCAGCAGGGCTGCCCCGCCCAGCGGACCCACGCCGACCAGGCCGAGCACGAGCCGCCAGTCGCGCGGCTTGCGCGGCTCTTCGGGCTCGATGTCCTGCAGCGCCTCGGCCCAGGGCTCGGGCCGCTGGAGGCGGCGCCCGCGCTTGCCCGAACGCTTGCCCCGCACAGGGGGCCGCGAGGTGCGTCGCCGCGTGGGGACGAGCGGCCCCGCGCCCAGTCCATGCCATGCACCCACGCCGATGCTCCACAGCATCACGCCGAGGAAGGCCTTCCCCTCCGGCGTGAGGCCTCCGCCGGATTCCTTCGGCTCGCGCACGGCTTCCTCATCCACCGGCAGCGACGCGGACGAGGTGTCCGATGCGAGCGTGTCGGGCCATGATTGCGCAGCCGCCGGCGCGCCGATCAGCTGCGAGAGCGCACGCACCGCCGCCTGCAGGCCGGCCGCGTAGTCGCCCTTGCGAAAGCGCGGCGCCATCTCCCGGTCGATGATGGCGGCGGCCTGGATGTCGGTGATCGCGCCCTCCAGGCCCGAGCCCACCTCGATGCGCATCTTGCGATCCTTCAACGCGACGAGCACCAGCACGCCGTCGTTCTCGTCCTTGCGGCCCAGCTTCCAGCGCGCGAACACGCGCGTGGCGTATTGCTCGATCGACTCCTGTCCGGTCGTCGGCACGACCAGCACCGCGAGCTGCGCCTGCGTGCTGCTCTCGAGCTCGGAAATCTCCTGGCGCAGCGCATCGGCTTCCTGCGCGCCCAGCGTGTTCGTGAGATCGACCACGCGCGTCTTCATCGGCGGCACGGGCACCGGGCTCGTCCTGGACTGCGCGAAGGCCGGGCATGCGCAGGCCGCGATGAAGACGAAGAAAAGAAAGCAGAGGCACGCCCAGCGCTTCAACGGCCTCTTGCCGTCATTCGCCTGTGCTTGCGGTGCGAATGCGCAGGACTCGGAGTCTGTAAGGAGCATGAGGGCAGGATAACCCCTGCCCCCTGCTGCCCCTGCGCCCCGTCGCGGCGCGATCTCAACCGGACTGCGCGACGGCCACGGTCTTCGGCTCCAGGAAGGCCTCCATGCCGAAGAGCCCGAACTCCCTGCCGATGCCCGACTGCTTCACGCCGCCGAAGGGCGCGCTGAGCTCGGGCGTGACGCGGTTGACCAGCACCGTGCCGGCGCGCAGCCGCGAGGCCACGCGCAGCGCGCGCTGCGGCTGCGACGAGAAGACGTAGGCCTGCAGGCCGTAGGGCGAGTCGTTCGCGATCGCCACCGCATCGTCCTCGCCGTCGTAGCCGATCACCGAGAGCACCGGCCCGAAGATCTCCTCGCGCGCGATGTCCATGTCGTTGCGCACGCCCGCGAACACGGTGGGCCGCACGAACCAGCCCTTGTCGAAGCCTTCCGGGCGGCCTTCGCCTCCGGCCACCAGCGTCGCGCCCTCCTCGAGCCCGCGGCGGATGAACCGCTGCACCCGCTCGAACTGCGCCTTGCTCGCCAGCGGCCCGACCGCGGTGGCGGGGTCGCGCGGGTCGCCCACGCGCATGGCTGCTGCCGCCGCGCGCAAGAGCTCGATGGCCTGCGCCATCCGCGCATTCGGAATCAGCAGGCGCGTGCCCGCCACGCAGGCCTGGCCGTTGTTCATGAAGGCCGCGCCCAGCGCCATGGGCAACACCGCAGGCAGATCCGCATCGTCCAGCACCACGGTGGCCGACTTGCCCGAGAGCGCGAGGCTCACGCGCTTGAGCGTGTCCAGGCCCGCGCGTGCGATGAGCTTGCCGGTGGCTGTCGAGCCGGTGAAGGAGATCTTGGCGACGGCCGGATGGGTGGCGAGCTCGTCGCCCACGTCGCCGCCGCGCCCGAGCAGCACGTTGACGGCGCCCGCCGGCAGGCCCGCCTCGTGCAGCGCCTCGGTCACGACCCGCGCCTGCAGCGGGCTGAACTCGCTGGGCTTGATCACCGATGCGCAGCCCGCGGCGACGGCCGATGCCAGCTTGCTGCAGATGCTCCCTGCGGTGCTGTTCCATGGCGCGATGAGCCCCGCCACGCCGACCGGCTCCATGCGCACGACGGCATCGCCCATGCGCCGCTCGAAGTCGTAGCCCTCCAGCACGCGCGCCGTGTCGGCGAAGCATTGCGAGGCGTAGTTGCTGACCCATCGCGAACGGGCCAGCGGGCCGCCGTATTCCTCGATGGTGGCTTCGCAGATCTGCTCGGTGCGCGCCAGCACGGCGGCCTCGAGACGCCTGAGCATGTCGATGCGCTGCGCCCTGGTGCTGCCGGCCATCGCCGGCTGTGCCCGGCTCGCGGCCTCGATCGCGCGCTTCGCGTCGTCGCGGTTCGCCAGCGTCACGGTGCCGATCGGCTGCTCGGTGGCCGGGTCGACGAGCTCCAGCCGCTCGCTGCCCTGCACGGGCACGAAGGCGCCGTCGATGTAGGCGTCATGGATGTTCCACATGGTCGTCGCTCCTGCGCTTGGGGCCTTGCCAGCTCAACCGCGCGCGACGTCGATCACCGCCTTCGCGAAGGCCTCGGGCGCCTCCTGCGGCAGGTTGTGGCCGATGCCGCCGCTGACCAGCCGGTGCTCGTAGCGCCCCGAGAACTTCTTCGCATAGGCGCTGGGCTCCGGATGCGGCGCGCCGTTGGCGTCGCCTTCGAGCGTGATGGTCGGCACGCCGATCACCGGGGCCTTGGCAAGCCGGTCCTCCAGCGCCTGGTACTTCGCCTCGCCCTCGACCAGGCCGAGACGCCAGCGGTAGTTGTGGACCGTGATCGCGACGTGGTCGGGGTTGTCGAGCGCCACGGCGCTGCGATCGAAGGTGGCGGCGTCGAAGTTCCACTTGGGCGACGCCGTCTGCCAGATGAGCTTCGCGAAGTCGTGGCGGTTCTTCTCGTAGCCGGCGCGGCCGCGCTCGGTCGCGAAGTAGTACTGATACCACCACTGCAGTTCGGCCTGCGGCGGCAGCGGCACCTTGCCGGCCTCCTGGCTGCCGATGAGGTAGCCGCTCACCGAGACCAGCGCCTTCACGCGCTGCGGCCACAGCGCGGCCATGATGCAGGCGGTGCGCGCGCCCCAGTCGCAGCCGGCGACGGTGGCGACCTGGATCTTCAGCGCATCCATCAGCGCGATGATGTCCACGGCCACCACCGATTGCTGCCCGTTGCGCGGCGTGTCGGCCGACAGGAAGCGCGTGGTGCCGTAGCCGCGCAGGTACGGCACGATGACGCGGAAGCCCGCCGCCGCGAGCGCGGGCGCCACGTCGACGAACATGTGGATGTCGTAGGGCCAGCCATGCAGCAGGATCACCGGAGCACCATCGGCCGGGCCCGCTTCGTAGTAGCCGATGTTGAGCGTGCCGGCATCGATGCTCTTGAGCGGCTCGAGGCGCCGGGACGCGCCGGCGGCCTGGGCGAAGGCCGGCGTGAGTGCCGCGAGCTGGGCGGCCGCGGCGCCGAGGGCGGCGGCTGCGAGGAAGGTTCTGCGGGGCAGTTGGAGCGACGATGTCATGGGCTTTCCTGGATGGCTGGAGGTTGTGGTGGAAGGTCGATGGATCCGACTGTCACCCCTCGAACCGCCGTTCGCCCGGTCCTGCGTATCGCTCTGTATCCGCCCGCATTTTTTCAACAAAACTTTTCGATGCCCGCACGATGCATGTCCCGGCGCAGGCGCTTTCGGGTGCTGCAGGCGCTTCGACTCACACCAGCCGCAGCCCTCCGTCGCATTCGATGACGGTGCCCGTGGTGTAGCCGTTCTCGATCAGGAACTGGATCGCATGCGCCACGTCCTGCGGCCGGCCCACGCGGCCGACGGGCAGCGTCTCGACCTGCTGGCGGAACAGGTCGTCCTTCATCGCGGCTGGCACGCGGTCCCACCAGGGCGTGTCGACCAGGCCCGGCGACACAGCGTTCACACGGCTCGGCTTCAACTCGCGCGCCAGGCTGCCCACCATGGCCTCGATCGCGCCGTTGATCGCCGCCAGCCCCGCCGTACCCGGCAGCGAGTTGCGCGCGGAAATCGCCGTCACGAAGGTCAGGCTGCCGCCCTTGCGCAGCACGCGTGCGCCGGCCTGGGCGGCCTCGAGCTGCGGCCAGAATTTGGCCTCGAAGCCGCGGCGCAGCGACCGCAGGTCGAGCTGCGCGAACTCGCCCGCGCCCTCGCCGCCGCTGAGCGTCAGCACCAGGTGGTCGACGGGCCCGACCCTGTCGAAGAAGGCGTCGAGCGCGCCGCGGTCGCAGGCGTCGAAGGCCGCGCCGCTCACGTTCGCGCCCAGGCCACCGATCGCCTCCTGCAGCTTGCCGTTGTCGCGCCCCGTGGCGATCACGCGCGCGCCGGTCGCCGCCATGCGCCGCACGGTCTCGAGCCCCACGCCCGACGAGCCGCCGACCACCACCACCGTCTGTTGCTGTTGTTCCTTCTGGGTCATGCCGATTCCTTTGAATGCTGGAAGAGGCCTCAGGTTAGGGAGCGCGGCACTATCATTCAAATCGTTTGTAACCATGGAATACATCAACAAAAGTGATTTCAGGCGGCTCGACCTGAACCTGCTGCTGGTGTTCCACGCGCTGCTGCACGAACGCAGCGTCACGCGCGCGGCGCAGCGCCTGTTCATCGGCCAGCCTGCATTGAGCGGCGCGCTCAAGCGCCTGCGCGCCGCGCTGGGCGACGAGCTGTTCGTGCGCACCTCTCGCGGCATGACGCCGACGCCGCGCGCACTGGAGCTCGCGCGCGTCATCGAGCCGCTGCTGCTGTCGCTGCAGCAGGCCCTGCATGCGCGGCCGGCGTTCGACCCGGCGAAGGCCGAGCGCGTGTTCCGCATCGGCCTGAGCGATGCGCTCGAAGTGGCGCTGATGCCGCGGCTCATGCAGCGGCTTTCCGAAGAGGCGCCCGGCGTACGGCTGATCGCGCGCGAGGCCGACCGCACGAACGCGCCCGCCATGCTCGACGCGGCCGAGATCGAGCTGGCGGCAGGCGTCTTCATCGACCGCGCCTCGTGGCACCGGCAGCGCGCGCTGTTCGGCTGGAACTTCGTCTGTGTCTACAACCCGGCGTTGGTGAAGCTGCGCGGCGGGAAGATCACGCTCGCCGAGTACCTGCGCCACCCGCACCTGCTGACCTCGTTCAGCGCCGACCTCAGCGGGCTCGTCGACGAATTGCTGCGCGAAAAGGGGCACACGCGCCAGGTCGTCTTCTCCAGCCGCAACTTCGCGACCAGCCCCTTCATCGTGCGGCAGATGCCCGCGATCACCACGGTGCCCACCTTCGCCGCCGCCACCTGGCGCGACGCGCTCGGGCTGGCGGTGAGCCCCTTGCCTTTCGAGACGCCGGCCTACGAGGTGTCGCTGCTGTGGACGGCCGCGCAGGATGCCGACCCGGCCCTGCAGTGGCTCATCGGCCTCGTGGCGGACGCGTTCGGCGGCAAGCCGGTTGCCTGAGGGGGCCGGGACACACCCCTGCGACAATCGGGAAATGCCTTTCGCCCCATTGCAAAACGACACTTTCCTGCGGGCCTGCTGGCGCCAGGCCACCGACCACACGCCCGTCTGGCTGATGCGCCAGGCCGGCCGCTACCTGCCGGAATACGTGGCCACCCGCGCGAAGGCGGGCAGCTTCATGGGGCTGGCCACCAACACCGGCTACGCCACCGAGGTCACGCTGCAGCCGCTGGAGCGCTATCCGCTGGACGCGGCCATCCTGTTCTCCGACATCCTGACCGTGCCCGACGCGATGGGCCTGGGCCTGTCGTTCGAGGCCGGCGAAGGCCCGCGCTTCGCCCGCCCGGTGCGCGACGAGGCCGCCGTGGGGGCGCTCGAAGTGCCCGACATGGAGAAGCTGCGCTACGTGTTCGATGCCGTGACCTCGATCCGCAAGGCGCTGAACGGCCGCGTTCCGCTGATCGGCTTCTCGGGCAGCCCGTGGACCCTGGCCTGCTACATGGTGGAAGGCGCCGGCTCCAGCGACTACCGCCTGGTAAAGAGCATGCTCTACGGCCGTCCCGACCTCATGCACCGCCTGCTGGCCGTGAATGCCGACTCGGTGGCCGCCTACCTCAACGCCCAGATCGACGCCGGCGCGCAGGCCGTGATGATTTTCGACAGCTGGGGCGGCGTGCTGGCAGACGGCGCGTTCCAGGAATTCAGCCTCGCCTACACCGCTCGCGTGCTGGCCGGCCTCAAGCGCACCGGCGCCGACGGCCAGCCGGTGCCGCGCATCGTGTTCACCAAGGGCGGCGGCCTCTGGCTCCAGGACATGCGCGAACTCGACTGCCAGGTGCTGGGCGTCGACTGGACCGTGAACCTGGCCGCCGCGCGCCGCCAGGTCGCCGAAGGCGCCGACGGCAAGGCCAAGGCCCTGCAGGGCAACATCGACCCCAACGTGCTGTTCGCGCAGCCCGCGCAGATCGAGGCCGAAGTGGCCAAGGTGCTCGAAGCCTTCGGCAAGCCCCACGCCGACCGCGCTGCCCCGGGCCCGACCCACATCTTCAACCTGGGGCACGGCATCAGCCAGTTCACGCCACCGGAGCACGTGGCGGCCCTGGTGGCCGCGGTGCACGCGAAGTCCAGGGCGATGCGGGCCTGAGATTGTTAACGGCGGGTGCCGGGCCGGCGCGGTCGCGGCAACCCGGAAGAAGCCGTCCGCAGCCGTTTGTCAAGCGCAAAAACGGTATATGCAACCCCACTTATGCACAAAACGCGTGCTGCAGTGCGCAAGATTCGCGGGTTACCCATCTTCCGTGCTTCCAAAGAGATAGCAAAGCTAAGTCGTTGATTTGTATAGGATTTGAACTTTGCATTTTTTCCGGGCAATCCAGCCGGAGCCTTGATTTTCAAGGCTTGGCAGCGTGTCGGGCCTGCTTGTCAACAAAGTTATCCACAGGAACTCTGGATGGGATCCAAAGCGCTGGAAAATCAACGACTTAAGTGGTCTTGCTCAAAGTCTCATTAACAAACCGCTCCAAGAAGGATCTCCCATCTCCCCCGCCGGCCTGCCCCTCGACGACAGCGACCAGCCGACGAACGGCGCCCCCTCGGCACTGCCGTGGCGGCTCGACATCGCCGTGCAGACGCCCGCGCACGCCGCGCTCGGCGATCTGCTGAGCTACGCGGGCGCCGAGCCGCTGCCGCCGGGCACGCTGGTGCGCGTTCCGCTGGGCAGGCGCGAGGTGCTGGGCGTGGTCTGGAACGAGCCGGTCTCGCTGGAAGGCACCGAGCCCGACATGGCGCTCAAGCCGGTAGGCGCGGCGCTCGACGCGCTGGCGCCGCTGGGCGAAGGCTGGCGCGACCTCGTGGCCTTCGCCGCGCGCTACTACCAGCGCTCGATCGGCGAGATCGCGCTCGCGGCCCTGCCGCCGCAGCTGCGCGACCTGTCGACCGCGCAGCTCGCACGCCGGCTCAAGCGCAAGAGCGCGGCCGGACCGGTCGCGCAGACGGCCGAGTCGTCGAACCCGGTGGCGCTGAGCGCGGAGCAGGCGGCCGTGCTGGCGCGCATCGACGAGGGAACGGGCACTTTCCTGCTCGCCGGCAGCACCGGCAGCGGCAAGACCGAGGTCTACCTGCGCTGCGTGGCCGACCTGCTCGCGCGCGAGCCCGAGGCGCAGGCGCTGGTGATGGTGCCCGAGATCAACCTCACGCCGCAGCTCGAGGCCCGATTCAAGGCGCGCTTCGGCGACGAGGCGGTGGTGTCCCTGCACAGCGGCATGACCAACCCGCAGCGCCTGGCGAGCTGGCTGGCGGCGCACAGCGGTGCGGCGCGCATCGTGCTGGGCACGCGCATGGCGGTGTTCGCGTCGATCCCGGCGCTCAGGCTCATCGTGGTCGACGAGGAGCACGACCCCAGCTACAAGCAGCAGGAGGGCGCGCGCTATTCCGCACGCGACCTCGCCGTATGGCGCGGCCAGCGCGAGAAGGCCAAGGTGATCCTGGGTTCGGCTACGCCTTCGCTCGAGAGCTGGCACCAGAGTCGCCCCGCCGAAGGCGAGGACCCGGGCGGTCGCTACGTGCGGCTGGCCATGCCCTCGCGCATCGGCGCGGGCGAGCTGCCCGCCGTGCGGCTGGTCGACATGAACCTGCAGCCGCCGAAGACGGTGATCTCGGGCGCGCTGCTCGAGGCCATCGGCCAGCGCATCGCCCGCGGCGAGCAGAGCATGATCTTCCTCAACCGACGCGGCTATGCGCCGGTGCTGGCCTGCGGCGACTGCGGCTGGAAGAGCGAATGCCCGCACTGCAGCGCCTATCGCGTGTTCCACAAGATCGACCGCACGCTGCGCTGCCACCACTGCGGCTTCACCGAGCGCGTGCCGCGCGCCTGCCCGGCCTGCGGCAATCCCGACATCGCACCGGTCGGCCGCGGCACCGAGCGGCTCGAGGAGCACCTGGCGGAGCTGTTCTCATCGGTGAAGCGGCCCGACGGCAGCGCGGTGCGCATCGCACGCATCGACGCCGACAGCACGAAGAAGCAGGGCGCGCTCGAATCGCAGCTCGCCGCCGTGCACGCGGGCGAGGTCGACGTGCTGGTGGGCACGCAGATGATCGCCAAGGGCCACGACTTCCGCCGCATCACGCTGGTGGCGGCGGTGAACCCCGACGGCGCGCTGTTCTCCAGCGACTTCCGCGCGCCGGAGCGGCTCTTCAGCCTGCTGATGCAATCGGCCGGCCGCGCGGGCCGCGACGCCGCGTACCTCGCGGCGCAGGGCGCGACGGCCGAGATGTGGATCCAGACGCACCACGCGCAGCACCCGCTCTTCATGGCGCTGCGCAGGCACGACTACACCGCCTTCGCCGCGCAGCAGCTCGACGAGCGCCGCGCCGCCGGCATGCCGCCCTTCGCCTTCCAGGCGCTGCTGCGGGCCGACGCACGCGAGCAGTCGGTGGCACAGGGTTTCCTGAACACGGCGGCCGACCAGGCCGAGTCGCTGCCGGGCGCCGACATCGTCACGCGCTACCCGGCAGTGCCGCTGGCGATCCAGCGCGTGGCGAACGTGGAGCGTGCGCAGATGCTGATCGAGAGCCCCTCGCGCGCCGCACTGCAGAAGCTGCTTGCGGCATGGCAGCCACTGCTGCACGAACTGCGGCGCACGCCCGAGGGCAAGGGGGTGATCCGCTGGCTGATCGACGTCGATCCGCACAGCATCTGACGCCGGCGGCGTCCGCAGGCCCTGAGACCGCGGTTTCAGTGGTAGCCGGTCGGCTCCTTGCCCATGTCGACGTAGCGCAGTTCGTCGTGCCTGCGCCGCGCGACGCCCACCGGCCATGCGAACACCACGAGGCTCAGCGCGGCGAGCGCGATCGCGGTGGCGGTGCCGAACTTGCCGGCATGCCAGAACCAGCCGACTGCCGAGAGCCAGGCCAGCCACAGAAGGATGCGAACCAGAATTGCCATCGCGCGCCCCATTCACATCTTTGACTTGTGAACACTGTAGCAGTGCATCTGCAAACCCAAGCATTCATCTGAAGTGGTAGCCGACAGCTATGCCTTACGGCATGCCCAGGATTACCGAAAATATGTGAAAAATAAGTTGACGGCGCTCGCTGCGCTGCACAAGCTGTAAAGACGCGAACCCGCCGCGGATCGCGAACTCCAAACTGCCTCGCTACTGGTCGCAAAGGTAGGTCACCGTGAAACCGCCGTCTCTTCGTGGTTGGTCCCTCTCGCTGGCATCGGGCCCCTCCGGCCTCGTGGGCCTCCTCGGCCTCGCTGTTGCCCTCGCCGCGCCGCCCGCCGCTGCGGCCGAACTGGAACTTCAGGGCAGCCGGCTCGTGGTGTCGGGCATGCTCGACGGCAGCGCGATCAAGGAATTCACCGACCGCCTGACCAGCGGAACAATCCACACCGTGGTCTTCGAGGACTCCTTCGGCGGCACCGCCGACGCGGCCGGCGCCTTTGCCGACGCGATCCGCGCGAGCGGCGTGCAGACCGAAGTGCGCGGCCAGTGCATGGCAGCCTGCGCCTACGCCTTCCTGGCCGGCAAGACCCATCGCTTCGGCTACGGCCCGCAGGTCAACGGCATCCTGCTTCCGGTGGCGCAGCGCCCCACCGCCGCCGAGTTAGCCGTGCGCTGGCGCGGCGACGAGGCCCACAAGACGCTGGCCGAATTCACGCCCACCTCGGCCGTTGCCAAGCCCATCGAGACCAGCGCGGCGCCTTCTGCAACGGGGGACGCCAAGGACAACTGGCAGCCCGACCACGGCGTGCTCTTCACCGCGAGCCCCACCCTCTTCGGCCGCATCTACAACACCTACTACTGCGACGGCACGCAGGGCCGCGACTTCTCGAAGTGCGAGCGCCTGGCCGATGCCGATCCGTTCAAGCTCGGCGTGCTAACTCCGTAGCGCGCTCACTGCCAGGGGAAAGCTCAGGAAGGCGATCACCGTCGTCCACAAGATGATGCGGGCGATGCGCCCGTTGTCCGCGCCGAAGCGCTCGGCCAGCATCGACACGTTGCTCGCGCTCGGCAGTGCCGCCACCAGCACGATGGCGACGAGCGCCGCGTGCGACAGCGGCAGCCCCAGCGCGATGGCGCCCCGCCCCAACCCCCAGACCAGCAGCGGATGCACGATGAGCTTCACCGCCACCACCGGCAGCACGTCGCTCCACGGCGCCCTGGCCGCCAGCATGCGGCCGGTGGCGCCCATGGCCTCGGCCACGGCCGCACTCGCGTCGTGCTCGCGCGCCAGCAGCGCCGAGCGGGCCAGCACCGCGCCGATGGTGAAGAGCGCCACCGGCGAGGCCGCGTCGGCCAGCATGGCGACGGTCCGCTCGACGGGGCCCGGCAGCGTCCAGCGCGCGGCCGACAGCAGCACGCCCAGCAGGATCGACCACGGCATCGGGTTGACCACGATGCCGCGCAGCGCCTTGCGCGCCGCCAGCATGGCACCGTGCCGCCCGGCCTCCCCGGCCCCGTCGAGCCGCGAGAGCGCGATGCACAGCGAGGAAGTGACGACCAGGTCGAACGCGATCATGATGATGATCGGCCCCGCCGCCTGCGCGCCGAGGATGGCCACCAGCAGCGGCACGCCCATGAAGCCGGTGTTCGGGAACGCGGCCACCAGCGCGCCGAAGGCGGCGTCGTTCCAGCCCACGCGCGCATTCCGCGTGAAGGCCACCACGCCCGCCACCACCGCCAGCGCGCAGATGCCCCAAACCAGTGCGACGCTGCCGTCCAGCAGCTGACCGATGGGCGTGCCGGCCCCGAAGCGCAGCAGCATGCACGGCAGCGCGAAATACAGCACGAAGGTGTTGAGGCCGGGAATGGCGTCCAGCGGCAGGATGCGGGCGCGCGCCGCGCCGTAGCCGGCCGCGATCAGCGCGAAGAAAGGGAAAGTAACAAGGAATACAGCCAGCACACCCCATTGTCGTTGCCCGCTGCCGGGGGATGCATCGGCGTTGCGCGCCTACAGCCTCGAAAGCGCCGGCCCCGTATCATTGCCCGCTTTGCGCCGGCCGTTCCCCACGGCGTTTGCGGCGGCAGTTTCCGGCTTCCTCGGTTCTCTTTTCCTCCCATGTCCCACGGTCTCAATCCCGCACAGCTCGAAGCGGTCAACTACATGAGCGGTCCCTGCCTGGTGCTCGCCGGCGCGGGCTCGGGCAAGACGCGAGTGATCACCCACAAGATCGGCCGGCTGATCCAGTCGGGCATCGAGCCGCAGCGCATCGCGGCCATCACCTTCACCAACAAGGCCGCCGCCGAGATGCGCGAGCGCGCGAAAGACCTCATCGGCAAGGACGCGCGCAAGGTGGTGGTGTGCACCTTCCACGCGCTGGGCGTGCGCATGATGCGCGAGGACGGCAGCGTGCTCGGCCTGAAGAACGCGTTCAGCATCCTCGATGCCGACGACGTGACCAAGATCCTGAAGGACGCCGGCGGCACCACCGACGCGGCCACCGCCCGCATCTGGCAGTGGACCATCAGCAAGTGGAAGAACATGGGCCTGAACGCCGCGCAGGCCGAGGCCCAGGCGGCCGACGACAACGAGCGCATCACCGCGAAGATCATGGCGCGCTACGAGGAGCGCCTGCTGGCCTACCAGAGCGTGGACTTCGACGACCTCATCGGCATGCCGCTGAAGCTGCTGTACGAGTTCCCCGAAGTACGCGCCAAGTGGCAGGCGAAGATGGGCCACATCCTCGTCGACGAATACCAGGACACCAACGCCACGCAGTACGACGTGCTCAAGGCCCTGGCCGGCGAGCGCGGCCACTTCACCGCGGTGGGCGACGACGACCAGTCCATCTACGGCTGGCGCGGCGCCACGCTGGACAACCTGCGCAAGCTGCCGGTCGACTATCCGAAGCTCAAGGTCATCAAGCTGGAGCAGAACTACCGCTCCACCAGCGCCATCCTGCGCGCGGCCAACAACGTGATCGGGCCGAACCCGAAGCTCTTTCCGAAGACGCTGTTCTCCGAACTCGGCGAAGGCGAGCCGGTGCGCATCGTCGATGCCGACAACGAGGCGCACGAGGCCGAGCGCGCGGTGGCTCGCATCATCAGCATCCGCGCGGGCGAGGCCACCACGCAGGGCAAGCAGTACAAGGAGTACCGCGACTTCGCCATCCTCTACCGCGCCAACCACCAGGCGCGCGTGTTCGAGCAGGCGCTGCGCAAGGCGCAGATCCCGTACAAGGTCTCCGGCGGCCAGAGCTTCTTCGACCGCGCCGAGATCAAGGACCTGTGCGGCTGGTTCCGCCTGTGGGTCAACAACGACGACGACCCGGCGTTCCTGCGCGCCATCACCACGCCCAAGCGCGGCATCGGCCACACCACGCTCGCCAGCCTCGGCACCTTCGCGAGCCAGTACAAGCTGAGCCTGTTCGAGGCCCTCTTCAGCCCCTCGCTGCCCAGCGTGCTGCCCAAGCGCACGCTCGAGGGCATCCACGAGTTCGGCCGCTACATCAACGACCTCGAATACCGTGCGCGCCGCACCATGGGCGCCGAGGACTCGCGCACCTTCATGCTCGACTGGCTCAAGGAGATCGAGTACGAGAAGCACCTCTACGACGGCGAGGACAGCGAGGCCGCCGCGGCCTCGCGCTGGACCAACGTGCTGGAGTTCGTCGACTGGATGTCGCAGCGCGCCGGCGGCACGCTCGACGACGCATCCGGCGCCGACAGCGGTGGCATCGAGAGCGAGCGCAAGAGCCTGCTCGAGGTGGCGCAGACGATCTCGCTGCTGTCCACCATCAGCGAGCGCGAGCAGGACCAGGACGTGGTCACGCTCTCCACGCTGCATGCCTCCAAGGGCCTCGAGTGGCCGCACGTGATGCTCATCGGCGTGAGCGAGGGCCTGCTGCCCTTCAAGCTCGACGACGACAACGGCCGCCAGCAGCAGGTCAGCGAAGACACGCTGCAGCGCCTGCAGGAAGAGCGCCGCCTGATGTACGTGGGCATCACGCGCGCGCAGCGCAGCCTGGCCGTGAGCTGGACCAAGAAGCGCAAGCAGGGCCGCGAGATGGTGCCCTGCGTGCCCAGCCGCTTCATCGCCGAGATGGGCCTGGACAAGGCCACCACCAGGGAAGACCCGCGCGAGAAGCTCAAGGCGCTGCGCGCCGAGTTCGCGCGCAAGGCGCAGGACAGCGCGGCGAAGGCGGCAGCGGCCGCCTCGGCGCCATGAGGACGACAGCGAGGACGACGACGAACACGATGAAGAAGAAGACCACCGCGACCGCTGCGCTGCTCGCCGGCGCCATTGCCCTCCTTTCGGGCTGCGCCTCGATGAGAGGCGTCAACCCCGACTGCCCCACCGACGCGCGCGACCTGCCGCTGGAATCGCTCTACGGCAGCTGGGAAGCCCGCTTCGACAACCTGCCGGCCGTGGCCGTCGTGCAGCTCGGCAAGCACCCCGACTACGACGGCGTGCGCGGCACCATCACGCGCAACGGCGCCAACCCGGCGAAGGCCACGGTCGCGCAGCTCGCGGGCGACGTGGACGACGAAGGCGCGCTCTCCATCGACGAATCGCAGGACGGGCGCGCCATCAGCGGCGTCTGGTCCGGCAAGCTGCAGGCCGGCTCGTGCGGCCGCGAATTCAGGGGCACCTGGCGCAATGCGGCCGACGAGAGCACGCACCCGTTCGTGCTCAGCAAGACAGTGGCACAGGAAGGAAAGAAGCCATGACGAAGACGAAGAAGATCATCCCGCGGTCCCGATTCGGGTTCGGCACGCTCGCCGCCGTGGCGACCTGCCTGGGCGGTACGGCGGGCGCGTTGCACGCGCAGGCCGTGGACAAGCCCCCGAGCCCGCTGGCCGACTCGCAGCTCACCTGGCAGCAGTGCACCGCGCTCGGCGCCAACAACGAGGCCCGCCTGGCGTGCTTCGACCGCTGGGCGCAGCAGCAGACGCTGCCCGCCGCCGCGGTGCCGCCTGCCCCGCCGGTGCTCGCGAGCACGCAGCCGCCGGTGGACGGATCGGTGCCCGCCACGCGCGTGGTCTCGGTGGCCACCACCGAGGGCTGCCGCGACCGCCAGTACTCGGCGCTCTCGCGCTTCTGGGAACTGGAGAACGCCACCGACTGCGGCACCTTCGGCTTCCGCGGCTACCGTCCGCTGAACGTGTCGGTCTCGGCCGCCACCAAGAAGCCGGAGACGCCGACCTCGCCTTCGCCCGACCACACCGCCGACCCCGTGGCCTACCAGGCCAACGAGATGCGCATCGGCCTGTCGGTGCGCACCAAGCTCGCGCAGGGCCTGCTCACGCAGAACGACCCAGTCAAGAAGGACTCGCTGTGGTTCGCCTACAGCCAGCAGTCGACCTGGCAGCTGTTCAACGGCTCCATCTCGCGGCCCTTCCGCACCACCGACCACGAGCCCGAGTTGATGTACGTCTACCCGGCCGACTTCAAGCTGCCGGGCGGCTGGCGCTGGCGCTATGCCGGCCTGGGCATCGTGCACCAGTCCAACGGGCAGAGCCTGCCGCTGTCGCGCAGCTGGAACCGCGTGTACCTGATGGGCGGCGCCGAGCTGGACGACCGCTTCACCATCACCGGCCGCATCTGGAAGCGCATCTCCGAAAGCGCCGCGAAGGACGACAACCCCGACATCGCGGACTACATCGGCCGCGCCGAGATCACCGGCCGCTGGAACCTCAACCGCGACAACCAGCTCGCCGTGACCGTGCGCAACAACCTGCGCGACAGCGGCCGCGGCTCGATCCGCCTCGAATGGCTGAAAGCCATCGGCGACCCGACCAAGAGCAACCTGCGCTTCCACACGCAGCTGTTCTCGGGCTACGGCGACACGCTGGCGGACTACAACCGCAAGCGCACGGTGCTCAGCATCGGCCTCAGCCTCGTGGACTTCTAGTTCGCCCCCAGGCTGCGCGCACTTCGTGTCGCTTCGCCATCCCCCTACCGGGGGCAACACCCGCGGCCCGGCAAAGCCGGTTCCGCGGTGTTCCACTCGAAGAATCTCAGGAAAAATCGCCGTATGAATCACGACCTCTCCCCCGTCGACGACACGCAGCGCGAGATCATCGCGGCGCTGCATGTCGCGCCCGTCTTCGATGCAGCCCGCGAACTGGAGCGGCGCGTCGACTTTCTCGCAAGCTACCTGAAGCAGACCGGCCTGAAGACGCTGGTGCTGGGCATCAGCGGCGGCGTCGATTCGCTGACCGCCGGCTGCCTCGCGCAGCGCGCGGTCGAGAAGCTGCGCGCCACGGGCTACGACGCGAGCTTCATCGCGATGCGCCTGCCCTACGGCGTGCAGAAGGACGAGGCCGAGGCGCAGGCCTCGCTCGCGGTGATGAAGCCCGACCGCACGATCACGGTGGACATCCGCCCCGCGGCCGACGCCATGCTCGCGGCGCTGAAGGCCGGCGACCTGGAGTTCCGCGATGCGGCGCATGAAGACTTCGTGCTCGGCAACATCAAGGCGCGCCAGCGCATGATCGCGCAGTTCGCGGTGGCCGGCGCGCACGACGGCATCGTCATCGGCACCGACCATGCGGCCGAAGCGCTGATGGGCTTCTTCACCAAGTTCGGCGACGGCGCGGCCGACATCACGCCGCTGACCGGCCTCAGCAAGCGCCGCGTGCGCGCGGTGGCGCAGCTGCTGGGCGCGCCCGACGCGCTGGTCTTCAAGGTGCCGACCGCCGACCTCGAGTCGCTGGTGCCGGGCAAGCCCGACGAGGACGCCTTCGGCGTCACCTACGAGCAGATCGACGACTTCCTCGAAGGCAAGCCTGTGTCGGCCGAGGCGCGTCGCATCATTCTTTCCACGCATCGCAAGAGCGCGCACAAGCGGGCGCTGCCGGTCGAGCCGTTCTGAGCGCGGCGCCCGCCCCGCCCCGCCTCGCCTTCCCGCGCTGCCTCAGCGCGTGACGACCTTCCAGCGCCCGGCCGAGATCTCGGCGGCGTAGGGCGCCGGAATGCTGGCTTCGTAGGCGTTGCCGCGCACGACCGCGTCGTAGCTGCACACGGGCTGGCCTTCGGCGTCGTACAGGGTCCAGCGCACCTGGGTGCCGTCGGGCGCCTCGTGCACCACCTGCATCGAGGGTGCGCCGATGTTGGCGCCCACGTGGGCGTAGCGCGCGTCCACCGTCATCGGCACGTGGGGCGGAAAGGGCTCGCTCCCCGGCAGGTCGAACCACTCGTCGTGCATGAGCAGGCTGCGCTGGGCGACCTTCCACACCCGGTGCCGCAGGAAATGCTGGTCGGCATAACGCGAGGAAAAAGGGCGGCTGCGCAGGTAGGCGCGCATGTCGCCGGCCATGTCCCAGAACACGCCGGCACACGCGCCCCACATGCCGGCGAGCATGAGCTCGGTGTGCGAGTGGTAGTCGCGCATCACGTGGAACCAGCGGTCGGAGGCACACCACGCGCGCACCGCAGCCTGGTCGCGGGTGGACAGCAGTGAATCGGCATCGCGGAACTGCACGCGGTGGACGCAGGGGTCGTCGAGCGCGAGGAAGCGCCACATGGTGCCCGGCAGGTCCTGACCGCCGATGGAGCGCACGTCGATCACCGCGGCGCCCTCCCGCATCAGCCGGCCGCAGACGTCGACCGGCACGGAATCGTCTACATAGAAGCGGCACAGCCACGCCGGGAAGAACTCGCGCGCGGCCCGCACGTTGAGTACAGCCATCTCGCAGTAGCGCGGATCGCCGCCGAAGAGGCTGAAGGCGATGAGGTTGCGATGGCGGTTACGTTCGTCGAAGCGGCAAGGTACGGGCAGGCCGACGGTGGTGGCAGCCGGCTCCCTGTCGGCCTCCAGCATCTTCAGCCGCAGCGACTCGGAGCCGAACCTGCGCACCTCGTCGCGCTTGCCGAGCTGCCCGGCCGCCTCGGCCAGCCCGTCGAAGGTGTTGGCGGTACCGAGTTCGCCGATGACGCGCAGGTAGAGGTGATAGGCCTGCTGCGGCTGGCCGAGCCTCAGCAGGCACAGCGCGACGTCGGCCAGCGGCTGCGGGCTGTACGTGGCCTGCCATGCCTGCGACGCGAAGCCCCGCGCCTTCTCGTAGTCGCCTGCCGCAAAGGCCGCGCGGAACCTCGTGCCGAGGGCGTCCAGCGCCTGCTGCGTGATCGCCGGCCTGCGCACCGGAACCGGTGACTTCGTCTTCTTCGTGCCCGCCTTCGCCATCGTCGCGCTCCCTTCGCCTCTGCGTTGTTCCGCCTCTTCGCGTGTTCGCTTCTTCGCTTGCTTGCTCGTTCGCCTCAGCGCTCGCGCAGCGCCTCGCGCGCCTTGTTGAGCGGCTTGACCAGGTAGTCGAGCACCGACTTGCTGCCGGTGTGGATGTCCACCGAGGCGATCATCCCGGGCACGATCGGGAAGCTCTTGCCGCTCCTGTTCGTCAGGTGGTCGGCGTCGGTGCGGATGTACACGCGGTAGTAGTACACGTCGCGCCTCACGTCGTCCTGGATGGTGTCGGGCGAGATCGTCGTCACCTTGCCCGGCAGGCCACCGAAGATGGCGTAGTCGTAGGCCGTCACCTTCACCGTCGCCTCCTGCCCCGGGTGGATGAAGGCCACGTCGCGCGGCGAGATGCGCGCCTCCACCAGCAGCTTCTCGTCGAGCGGCACGATCTCCATGAGCTTGCCCCCCGGCGGCAGCACGCCGCCCACCGTGGTCACTGCGATGTCCTTGACGATGCCGCGCACCGGCGAGGCGAAGGTCAGGCGCGTGAGCGAATCGGAGCGTCCGCGCGTCACCGAGCGCTGCGCCTCGATCTCGGCGTTGGCCCTGGCGAGCTCCTCGCGCGCCTTCACGTAGTACTGGCTGCGGATGTCGGCCGCCTTGCTCTCGGCCTCGTTGATCTGGCGCTTCAGGCGCAGCACCTCGACGTCGCTCGCGGCGCCGCGCGACACCAGCGGCTCGGTCAGCGCCAGTTCGCTGCGCATCAGCGCCAGCGCCTGCGTCACGCCGGCGAGACTGCTCGAGAGCTGCTCCCGGCGCGAGCGGTAGAGCGCGGTCTCGGTGCGCACGAGGTCGGTGTCGGCCTGCACCTCCGGCGGAAACGCCAGCGGCGTGCCGCCCACCTCGGCCGTCAGCCGCGCCGACATGGCGAGCGCCGCGCGCACGCGGGACGCGCTCTCCTGCACGGTCGACTCGGTCTTGGTCCTGTCGAGCTGCGCGAGCACCTGCCCCTCCTCGACGATGTCGCCCTCGGCCACCTTCAGGTCGACCAGGATGCCGCCTTCGAGCGACTGCACCATCTGCTCCTTCGACGACGGCACCACCTTGCCGGTACCGGTGGACACCTCGTCGAGCTCGAAGCGCCAGGCCCACGCCAGCAGCAGGAGCAGCGCCGCGCTGACGATCCAGACGATCAGCGAGGAGCGCGGCAGCGGCGGCTCGGAGGGCGAGCGGGGTGCGGCGGCAGGCGCCACGGGCAGCCGCGACGGCGGCCTCGACGGAGGTACCGGCGCTGCCGGTTCGGCCGCGGCAGGCTGCGCGGGAAATTCCGCGACCGTCTTCGCTACGACCTGCGCGGCGTCGGCCACCACCACTTCGCCACCCACGGTACTGGGACGGCCCGCTTCAGACGTTGCTGTTGCCATGGGAAAGCTCTCCAATCACGCGGTCCCTCGGACCATCCAGAACCACGCGCCCGCCATCGACCACGATGATCCGGTCCACCCAGTGCAGCACCGGCATGCGGTGCGTCGCCACCACCAGCGTGCGCGGCGCCAGCCAGTCGCCGAGCGAATCGATGACCTGGCGTTCCGTGACTTCGTCGAAATGCGCGGTGGGTTCGTCCAGCAGCACGATCGACGGCTGGCGTATGAGCGTGCGCGCGAGAAGCAGCGCCTGCCGCTGGCCGCCCGAGAGGCCGAGGCCGCCCTCGTGGATCATCTCGCCCAGGCCTTCCGCGCGGGACTGCACGAAAGGCAGGGCGCCGGCCATCGTGAGCGCCTCCAGCAGCTGATCGTCGGTCGCCAGCGGCATGCCCATGGTGACGTTCTCGCGGATCGAGCCGTGGAAGAGCCGCGCGTTCTGCGTGAGCAGGCCCACGTCGCGGCGCAGGTCGGACGGGTCGATCAGCGCGATGTCGAGCGAATCGAGCGTCACATGCCCGCGCTGGGGCGACTGCAGGCCGGCCAGCAGCTGCAGCAGCGTGGACTTGCCCGCGCCCATGCGGCCCAGCAGCGCGACCTTCTCGCCGGGCTGTATCTGCAGCTGCGCGGCCGCGAAGGCCGGGCTCCTGTCGTCCTTGCCGTAGCGGAATTCGACGCCTGCGACGTTGTAGCGTCCCTGCATTGCGGACACGTGGACCAGGCGCGCACGCTCGGGGTGGTCTACCGGCCGCTGCATGAGCTGGTCGAGCCCGGCCCGCGCCACCTTGGCCTGCTGCCAGCGCGCAAACACGCCCGAAAGCTGCGCGAGCGGCGCGATCATGCGCGAGGCGAGGATCGACGATCCCACCAGCGCACCGGTGGTCATGTCGCCCTTCATCACCAGGAAGCAGCCGGCCAGCAGCGTCACCGCGTAGACGATGGTCTGCACCTCCTGCGTCCACGTCATGAGCAGCCCCGTGAGAAAGCGCTGGCGCATGCTGACGCCGGCCGCGACGTCGTTGGCGTGGTTCCACTGGTTCTGGAAGCGCGGCTCTGCGCGCATCAGCTTGATGTCTTCCAGGCCCTCGACGGCTTCGACCAGCAGCGCATTGCGCAGCGCCGACTCGCGCATGCCCTCGCTGGCGAGCCGTGCGAGAGGCTTCTGGATCAGCAGCCCCGGAATCACCAGCAGGGGCACCGCGGCCAGCGCCACCAGCGCGAGAGGTCCCGCCACCAGCCACAGCACGACCAGGAAGAGCACGAAGAACGGCAGGTCCGCCACCGCGCCGATGGTGGTGGAGGTGAGCAGCTCCCGCACCTGCTCCACCTCGCGCACCTGGGCGATGAAGGAGCCGGTGGACTTGGAGCGGGCGTCGGTGCGCACGCGCAGCGCGTGGCCGAAGACGAGATCGGACACCTTGAGGTCTGCACGCTTGCCGATCACGTCGGAGATGTGCGTGCGCGACGTGCGCAGCAGGAACTCGAAGGCCACGGCGAGCATGACGCCGCCGAACAGCACCCACAGCGTGGACTCCGACTGGGCGGGCACCACCCGGTCGTAGATCTGCATCGAGAAGATCGTCGAGGCCAGCGCCAGCACGTTCGCGAAGACCGAGGCCAGCACGATGTCGCCATAGCGGCGCCAGTCGCGCAGGGCGACGGCCCAGAACCAGTCCTTGCGGTAGGGACGGATGTAGTCGTCCACGCGCGCGTCGGGCACGGCCGTGTTGGGCCGCAGGATGGCGGCGCGCTGCGCGCGCGCACAGAGCTCGTCGACGGACAGCGAGGTCTCCAGTCCCTGGTCGCCGCACAACAGCACGCCCAGCCTGCCGCTGCCGTCGGCCGTGCGGACCACCCCGACCTCGCCGTTGTCGAACTCCACCACCAGAGGCAGCCGCCAAGGGTCGAGCTGCGTGCGGGAAAAGGCGTCGAGCCGCAACGCGAGGCCCAGGTGCCGCGCCATGTGGTCGAGCAGCGCGTCCAGCGGCGCGCCGCGCTCCCATGCCAGCGAGACGCGCACGCGCTCCTGCGAGGCGCCGATGCCGTAGTGGCGTGCGACGTAGAGCATGGCGTCGAGCCAGCTGGTGTACTGCGGAGGCAGTTTCATGGAAGCAGCTCCATTCCCTGGACGGTTGTGTTGTCGAGGCCGTAGAAGGCGCGGCCCTGTCCCGTCGCGCCGATGTAGCCGATGCGGCTCTCCCAGAGGTCGTGCAGCACGGCCTCCTGGTCGGCCGCGGCCTGGTGGATCTCCTGCTCGGCGTTGAGCAGGTCGAGGATGGAGCGCGTGCCGAGCGTGTACTGCTCGCGGTAGAGGTCGCGTGCCTCGGCGATGCTGCGGCGCCGCTCGGCCAGCACGCCCAGTCGTGCCTGCGCGCCGGCGACCTGCTCGCGGAAGCTGCGCGCCTGGTCGCCCGCATTCAGGCGGGCGGCATCGATGCGCATGCGCGCGGCCTCCTCGGCGGCGGTGGCCGAGCGCACCTGGGCGTCCATCGCGCCGCCCTGGTAGATCGCGCTGGAGAGGTTGAACATGACCGTGTGGTTGAAGCCGTTGCGTTCCAGCGTGCCTGGGTTGACTCCGCCCATGGCCTTGTTGGCGGAGACGTCGAGGCTGAGCGTCGGGTAGCGCTGCGCCTTCGCGACATCGAGCTGGGCGGCGGCAACGCGCCGGTCCGCCTCTGCGGTCAGCACTTCGGGCAGCAGGCTGGTGTCCGGCGGCTGGTCGAAGCGCAGCTCGCTGGCCAGCTGCTGCGGCAGCGCTGCGACGAGCGCCGGGGCGGGGCCGCCCAGCAGCGTTGCCAGGCGTTCGCGCGACTGCGCGAGCAGCGACTTCACCTGCAGCAGGTTGGCGCGCGCACTCTCGACGCGCGACTCGGCCTGCAGCGGATCGGCCCCGGTGCTCAGCCCCGACTTCGCGCGCAGCCGCGCGGTCTCGAGCACCTTCTCGACCGCGTTTACCTGCTCCTGCGCGATCGCGGCGAGCGACTGGTAGCGGTGCGCCCTGACCACGGCCTCGGCCGTCTGCTGCGCGACCGCATCGATCTGCCTCAGCACGATGGCCTGCTGGCGCCGGACCTGCGCCTCGGACTGGTCGACAGCGCCCGAGACCTTGCCGAAGTCGTAGAGCATCTGCGACAGCGAGGCGCTGGCGAGCATGCCGTTGCCGCGCCTTGCGCCGCCGCTGTTGTTGTTGAGGCCTGCCCCCATGCCCAGCTTCACCTGCGGGTAGTAGCCGGCGCGCGCCACGTCGACGCCTCCGGACTGCTGCGCCAGCGTGGCGATGGCATCGGCGATGGACGGATGGCGCGCCACCGCGCGGCGCACGGCATCGGCCAGCTCCAAGGGCTTCGAGTCTTCGGCGGCTGCCTGAGTCGATGAATGCATCGCCGCCGTGGCGCGGGCTGCACCGAGCTCGCGAGCCAGTGCGCTAGGCGCGAGCCGCCGCGACGCCTTCAGCTCGACAGGAGCATCCTGCGCGGCGGCGGGCAGGCCGGCCAGGGCCACCAAGGCGGCCGCGCAGAGTTTCGTTCGAGGGGTCACGCGCTTCGCTCCTGCGTGGAAGAGAAATTGCCCGCAGCGCCGAGTTCGCGCATCCGGTTGATGTAGGCCCCCACGCGCCTGCGGCTGGCGGCGGGCAGGCTCGCCAGTTCGGCCGCAGCCGCCTCGCGCGGCACCACGCCCAGCGGCGCGGCCACGAAGAGCCAGTTGATGGCGTGGAAGATTCCCTGCCATCCGTTGATGGCGTAGGCCTGCACGTCGACCATCCGCGGGGTGCGCTGCTGAAAGCACGCCCACAGCTCTGCGTAGCTGGGCGGCAGCGGCAGTTCCGCCACGTCGCGCCAGAAGGCGGTGTCTCGCCGCGGGCAGTCGTAGTGCATGCGCAGGAAGTCCCGGATGCCGGACCAGCAACGCGCATTGGCTTCGTTGAAGTCGTCGATCAGGTGCCCCGCCACCACACCGTCACCCGCGGCGACGATGCGCTCGAAATTGCGCAGCTGCTCGAGCATCTGCCCGATGGAAGTCGCCTCCAGCGGCTCCACGAAGCCCGAGGCCAGCCCGATCGCCATCACGTTGCCGACCCAGACCTGCTCGAAGTGGCCGGGCTCGAACCTGAGCGTGCGCATGGGCTCGATCCCGGGGCCGATGCGGCGATGGATCTCGTCGACGACCTGCGCCTCGTCGGTATGGGCGCTGCTGAAGACGTAGCCGGCGCCCACGCGCTCCATCAGCGGTATCTGCCACATCCAGCCCGCGGGCATCGCGATCGCTCGCGTGACCAGCGACGGATTGGGCTGCGGATGCGGCATGTGGAAAGGCACGGCCCGATCCAGCAGCAGGTAGTCGGAGAACGAGCGCCAGCGCACGCCCAGCTTGCCGCCGATGCCCAGTCGTGCCAGCCCGGACGCATCGATGAGCAGGTCGAGTCCGACGACCTCCTCGACGCCTTCGAGCCTTGCGGCGCGCGCCAGCCCCTGCGCGTCGCACACCAGCTCCTCGACGCGGGCCTGCTGGTGCACCACGCCGCGCGAGACGGCCACGCGGCGCAGGTAATCGGCCAGCTTGTGGCTGTCGAAATGGAAGGACGCCGACAGGCCCGAACTCTCGCCGAGCTGGAGCATCGCCGCCGCTTGCTGCTGCGATGCATTGCTGGCGATCGACGCGAAGCCCGGTATGTACCGATGCAGCTCGATGCCTTCATGCACCATGCCCGAGAGCAGAGGATGGAAGCCGGCTTCCATCCAGTCGATCTCCTGCAGCCCTGGACGGCCGAAGAGGTGGTAGTAGCGGTCGTCGTCGTCGCCGGTGCGCCAGCCTTCGTAGCAGAAGCCGAGCTTGAAGGCCGCGCCGGTTTCGCGCACGAACTCCTTGAGACCGATGCCGTTGCGGCGCAGCGCGTCGATCAGGTTGAGCAGGCCGCCCTCGCCCACGCCGACGATGCCGATGGCGGGCGACTCGATCACGCGCACCTCGACATTCGGTGCGAACAGGCGGCGCAGCGTGAGCGCCGAGAACCAACCCGCGGTTCCGCCGCCGATGACGACGACACGGGAGATGTTGCGAAGATTCAGCATATGCGTGCTTTCATGGGCCCCCGGCCGGGAAGAAGGGCGCGCACGTGTCGCGCCCTTCTCTCGTCCGGCAATGGGCCTCAGGCCAGCACGAGCTGGTGGTTGGCGAGCAGCGTCGCGAGGTCGGTGGTCACGCCGTTGAGCGTGATCAGCTGCGTCGCCGAGTAGGCGCCGCCCGCTCCGTCGCGGTCGATGTACAGCGTGGTGTTGCCTCCGCTGACCGTCACGCTGAGGTACTTGCCGATGGTCTCGCCGGCGTCGATGGTGGCGACGCCGTTGATGTAGCGGGCCGCGCCGTCGGCGTCCGCCTTGTAGCCGACCAGCAGTTCGCGAATGTCGATGCGGTCCGCATTGGCGGTTGCCTCGAAGGTCCCGACCGTGAACGAGTTCACCGAGTCGGCGCCGTTGCCGCCGGTGGCATCGCTGGAGGCGAGCAGCTTGTACAGCAGCGTGTCACGCCCCCCGCCCGTGAGGTTGAAGACATCGTTTCCGCCGCGCCCCTCGAACTGGTTGTCCGCCGCGTTGTCGGTGAAGACATCCGAGCCGCTGCCGCCGGCGAGGCCCTCGATGTTGCTGAAGGTCGCGCTGCCGAAGCCGGTGCTTTGAACGCCGGCCTTGCTCAGGTCGATGGTCAGCGGCGTGCTGCCAGCGAGCTTGTAGTCGACGACGTCGACACCTCCCGTGTTGCTCCACGCCCTGACGCCCGATACCGTCACTGTGCCCCCGCCGCCCTCGTACTTGTCGTCGCCGAGGGTGGCGAAGAAGGTGTCGTTGTAGCCGGTTCCGACGATGCCGTTGCCGATGTCGGCGTTGGTCACGTTGCTGTCGGACTCGGCCGTCAGCACGAAGGCATGGTTCGCAGCGCCGGTCTTCAGGCCGGTCCAGGCCGCATTGACGTTCTCGATGGTGTTGCCGCCGAGGCTGCCCAGGCCGCCGACGTCCGCCGCCTTGCCGTTGGCGATGCGCAGGAGTGCGAGCGTGTAGGTCTCGCTGGCGTCGAGCCCGTAGAAATCGACGATCGCCGAGCTGTCGTTGGTCTGGTTGCCGGACTGCGGGTTGATCATCTGCGTGCTCACCAGCTTGCCCTTCGAATCGAAGAGCTGGACCGTGTTGCCGTAGAGCGCGTTGATGCCCTGCGCATCGAGGATGCGGAAATGCAGCGCCGTGCCATCGGCCACCGTGCTGGTGTTGGTGATGAACTTCGTGTTGCCCCGCTGCGTGAATGCCAGCAGGTCGCGGTCGCCGTCCCAGTCGATGTCGACCGCGACAGCGCCGGTCACGGCGTTGTTGGTCGCGTTGTTGCCTGTCCAGATGCCGGTCTCATTCAGCCCTCCCAGAAGGTTGACGGTGTCGAACTGGACATTTCCGGACGAACTCTTGTTGAGGTAGAGGTTTATCGGTCCGGACATGCCGCTGGCCGTCTGGCCGCCGCTCGGCCCCAGGCCGGGCAGTTCGATGGCATCCATCTTGCCGTCGCCGTCCCAGTCCACTGCGATCGAGGGACCGCCCTGCAGGCGCTTCGTGGTCGGCGTTGCGCCGTTCCAGCCGACGTACGCGTCGTTGACCATGTACATGCCCGACGGTTGGCTGCCGACGCCGGCGTACTGCGTCCCGGAATCCATCTTCAGCTTGCCAGTGCCGTCATTGAAGATGATGCGGCTCTGGTATTGGGCGTCGGTGGTGGTGCCGTACCCGCGGCTGAGGAACAGGTCCATGTAACCGTCGCCGTTGAAATCGGCCCAGGTCATGGAGATGCCGTTTCCATAGTATGGGTCGTCGTCTGTGCGCTGGAAGGTCTTCTCGATGATCTGCGTGTTCTCCCAGGTGCCGTCGCCCTTGTTGCTCGCGACGACCAGCCGGTGCTGGTTCGTACTCCTGCCCAGACGAGGATTGGTGTTTGGGTCGTCGTACGGTCCGCCGAGCTTCGTGAGGCTTGCCGTGGCGTGATAGACCAGGTCGACCTTGCCGTCGTTGTCCAGGTCGACGCCCGACAGTTCCATGTCGAAGGTCGTGTTGTAGTAATTGTTCGAATTGGGCGCACCCGACGCGGACGCCTTGTCGTCGGTGTAGCCGCCGTCCTTCACCATGCCGAGGATGGTGCCGTCCGCGTTCAGCACGATCTGGGAGTCATAGCCGCCGCCGCTTGTCGCGTCGTTGGGCGTCTGGTCGCCATATGCCAGATCGACCAGCCCGTCCCCGGTCTTGTCGAAGGCCACCACGCCACCGAACCAGCTGTACGTATTCGCGCTTCCGGGGGTGAGCTTGTCGCCGTACACGGCGGCCGGCCCGCCGACCTGCACGGCGGTGTAGGAGGCGCCGTTGTAGAGGAAGGCCTGCTGGCCATCGTCGTAGGTGCTGTCCTCCGCGAACAGATCCATGTATCCATCGCGGTTGAAGTCCATGAACGTGGCGTTCTGCACGTAGTTTGGCCCGACATAACCGCGGGCATAGCCGATGCTTGAAGCATCGTTGGTATTGCTGCGGAGATACGTCTGCTTGAAGCTGCCCAGCGAAGCGCTGTCGCTCCCGTCGGCATCCAGCATCGTCTGGTTGCTGTGGATGCGCCACATGCCGTTCTCACCGAGCGTGTAGGCAGTCGCCTTCTGGTTCGGGTCACTGGCCACCGATCCAACGGTCACCGTCGGCGCCGTCGCGACGATCAGTTCACCCGTGGTTGCGTCGTCGGTGACCACGGCAGCGGAAGCGTTCTTCACGACGGCCCGGACGTCATGAGTTCCGACCGGAATGTCCGACGTCACCTGCACATACCAGCTCTCGTTTTGCGAATCGACAACCACCGAACCATCGGCCGAGCTGTAGGTTTTTCCGACAATGGTGACCTCGAGATACTGACCACCAACCAGCTTGAAGGGGATACCACCCGAGACGAGCGGCGTGGTGTCGACGGTCGTCTGGCGGTTGACCGTGACGGCGTAGTCCACGGTCAGGCTGAAGCCGCCCGACAGGCTGCCCTGATTGCCCGCCGAACTGATCACGGCAGCGCGATAGGTATGGGTCGACCCGTCCGCGAGAACTCCGAGGTCGTAGGTCCAGGTGGCGCCCGTCACTGTCGCCGTCCCCAGCAGGGCGGAGCCTTCGTAGACATTCACCGTATCGCCGGCGCCGAGCGCGGTCGTCAGGGTGCCGGTGAGTACCGGGTTCGCGTCGTCGGTCGTGGTGCCGCTGCCGAAGGTACCCCTGGCCGGGCCCGCGTCGTCGATGTAGCCGGCGATCTTCGCCTCATTGGCCGGCACCTTCGTGTCGACCGTGAAGCTCAGCGGCGCCGATTTCGGGCCTTCGTTGCCTGCGGCATCGACGTTGCTCGCTGTCAGGCTGTGGGCCCCGTCGGCAAGCTTCTTGTCGGCGTCGGGCGTGAAGCTCCACTTGCCGGAGCCGTCCGCAGTCGCGGAGCCGATCAGCGTACCGTTGTCGTAGACCTTCACCAAGCCGTTGGGTTCGGCGCCGCTACCACCCAGCTCGGGGAGGGTGTCATTGGTTGCGCCGTTGGGCGCGATGACCCCGACGACGGGGGACACGTCATCGACGGCGCGGTCGATGGAAGGCGCGGTCGTGGGAGCGACTGTATCGACGGTGAAGGCGAGCGCTGCCGACGCGGGGCCCTCGTTACCAGCGGCATCCACGTTGCGCGCCGTCAGGCTGTGAGTGCCATCGGCCAGTTCCCTGCCGGCTTCGGGCGTGAAGCTCCACTTGCCGGAGCCGTCCGCCGTCGTGGAACCGATCAGCTTGCCGTTGTCGTAGATGCTCACCATGCCGTTGGGCTCGATTCCCGTCCCTCTAATCTCGGGGCGGACATCGTCGGTCATGCTTCCAGGCGCGATCGAGCCGGTGATCGATCCGACGTCGTCCACGGCACGATCGATGGAAGGCGTGGCCGTCGGAGCGATCGTGTCGACCGTGAAGACCATCGCCGTCGACTGCGGGCCCTCGTTGCCCGCTGCATCGACGTTTCGCGCCGTGAGCCTGTGCAGACCATCGGCGAGCTCCTTGCCCGTCGCGGGCGTGAAGCTCCAGTTCCCCGAGGTATCCGCCGTCGCAGTACCGATCAACGTGCCATTGTCATAGACGTGGACGGTGCCGTTCGGTTCTGCGCTCGAGCCTGTCAGTTCGGGACGTGCATCGTTGGTCGCGCCGCGCGACGCGATGGCCCCCGTCACCGGCGCGACGTCGTCCCTTGCGCTGTCGATGGAGGGAGCGGTCACCGGTGCGGTCCGGTCGACCGTGAGCGTGAACTCCGCCGAGGCACCACCCTGGTTGCCCGCAGCGTCCTCGACGCGGGCGGTGTAGCGGTAGGTGCTGCCATCATCTAGGCCCTTGTCCTCGAAACTCCAGGTGCTGCCACTCACGACGGCAGCGCCAAGGCGCGAGCCGTTGCGATAGACCGCCACCACTTCGTTCGTCGCAAGCGGCGCTGAGAGCGTGCCGTTGAGTTGGGGCGCCGCATCGTTGGTCGCGCTGCCGGACGCGAAATTACCCTTCTGCGGATCGCGGTCATCGGTGAAGTCGGTGATGGCCGCCTTTTGGACGGGGGCCGTCAGGTCGAGCGTGATGGAGTGAGCCGAGCTCTCTGCGCCCTGGTTGCCACCGGCACTTACGACGCGGGCGGTGTACCTGTAGGTCGCACCATCGGCGAGTCCCTTGTCGGCGAAACGCCAACTGGTTCCGGACACCGTGGCGGTGCCGATCGCGGTTCCGTTTCGCAGCACCTCGACCACCTCGCCCGTATTCAGCGCTGTTGAGATCGAGCCCACGAGTACCGGGGCGGCGTCGTTGGTGGTTCCGCCGTCTGCCACGGCGCCCCGCACCGGATCGACGTTGTCCTGCACTCGAGTGATATCCACCGTTTGCGTAACCGTCGAGGTGATGACGGTGAAGCGCATGCTGTTCGAGGCTGCTCCGGTATTGCCGGCCAGGTCCATGACCCTGGCCTCGTAGGTGTAGGTGGTGCCGTTCGAGAGGCCGGTGTCCTCGAAGACCCAGTCGGTACCGTTGACGCTCGCATTGCCCACGTACACGCCATTGCGGAACACGCGCAGTTGTTCCGATCCTCCCAGCGTGGCGGAGAGCATGCCCTCCAGCCTGGGCGAATCGTCGTTGGTGTTTCCATTGGCCGGAATGCTGCCCAGCACAGGGTCGACGTTGTCAAGTGCGCGCGCGAGCGTCACGGTCTGCGACGGTGCGACCGTGTCGACCGTGAAGACCATCGGCGCCGACTTCGGTCCTTCATTGCCCGCCGCGTCGACACTGCTCATCCTGAGGCTGTGCACGCCGTCGGCCAGTTCCTTGCCGGATGCAGGCTCGAAGCTCCACTTGCCGGAGGCATCGGCCCTGGTGCTGCCGATCAGCACGCCGTTGTCGTAGACGTTCACCGTGCCGTTGGCTTCGGCGCCCGAGCCCTTGAACTCCGGGCGCGCGTCGTTGCTCGTGCCGCCCTGGGCGATCGGGCCCTGGACCGGGTCGACGTTGTCGATGACCGGTGCGGCAGACGGGGCGACGGTATCGACCGTCAGCGTGAAGTTCGCCGAGGTGGTTCCCTTGGTGCCGGCAGCGCTGGCGATTGCAGCGGTGTAGGTGTGCGTGCTTCCATCGGCCAGCGTCGGCAGCTTGAACTCCCAGACGTTGCCATTGCCGTTCACGGTGGCGGTGCCCAGCAGCACGCCGCCTTCGAGGATCTGCACGACCTCGCCCGTCTTCAGGCCCGACACGGTGCCCTTGAGCACCGGCGTGGTGTCGTTCGTGGTCGTGCCGCTGGCGTAGTCGCCCGCATTCGGGTCGACGTCGTCGGCATAGGCGGTGATGGCCACCGCATTCCCGGCGGTCGGCGTCGAGGTGTCGACGACCACGGTGCGGGCGTCGAAGGCCGCGAGGTTGCCGGCGGTGTCCACCACGCGCACCCTGTAGTCGTGGCTGCCGTCGGTCAGCACCCTGCCGTCGACGTAGCTCCAGTTGCCGCCGCTGACGATCAGGTTGACCCAGGTGGCGCCGCCGTCGAGGCTGATCTGCGCGGTTTCGTCTGAGGCCAGCGTGCCGGTCAGCCTGCCGTTGATGGTCAGGCTGGTATCGCTGGTGATGAAGTCGCCGGCGACACCGGTGTCGGTGCTGATCGAGGCGATGTCGATGGTGATGCCCGCCGAGTGCCGGGTGTCGATCACCACGCGCTGGCTGGTCGGCTTGCCGGCATTGCCGGCGGCGTCGACGACGCGCGCCTGGAAGACGTAGTCGCCAGCCGCGAGCGGCACAGCGGTGTTGTCCAGCCGATAGGTGTTGCCCGAGACCAGCGTCGCATCGCGCCAGCTGGTGCCGTTGTCGAGCGAGATCTGCACCTTCTCGCCGGTGGCGGCCGCGGCGTCCAGCGCCGCCGTCACTACCAGGGTGGTGTCGCTGGTGATGAAGTCGCTCGCGCTGGCGCCGGTGTCGTCGCTGATCGAAGTGATCGTTGCCACCTGCGCAGGCGCAGTGGTACCGACCGTGAAGGCCAGCGGCGCAGACCGCGGTCCCTCGTTGCCGGCCGCATCGACGCTGCCCGCCGTCAGGCTGTGCGCGCCGTTGGACAGCGCCTTGCCGGCTTCGGGCGTGAAGCTCCACTTGCCCGAGCCGTCGGCGATCGCGGTGCCGATCGGCGTGCCGTTGTCGTAGACCTTCACCGTGCCGTTGGGCTCGGCACCCGCGCCCGCCATCTGGGGGCGGGTTTCGTTGGTCGTGCTGCCGGCGGTGATCTGGCCGATGACCGGTGCCGTGTTGTCCATGACGCTGTCGATCGAAGGCGCCGCCGCGGGTGCGGTGCGGTCGATGGCGATCGAGAAGAGCGCGGAGCTCGGCCCCTTGTTGCCCGCGGCGTCGATGACGGCGGCGCTGTACACGTAGCTGACGCCATCGACCAGGCCCGAGTCCTGGAAGGTCCAGGTGGTGGCATCGGCCATGGTGGCGGAACCGACACGCCTGTAGTTCCGATAGATCGCCACCACTTCACCCGCGCTGAGCGGGGCGCTCAAGGTGCCGTTGAGCATGGGCGTCGTGTCGTTGGTGGCGCTGCCCGAGGGGAAGTCGCCCTGCTGCGGGTCCTGGTTGTCCGTGAAGCTGGTGATCGCAGCGGTCTGGCCCGGTGCGGTGAGGTCTAGCGAGATCGCATAGGCAGCGCTCTTCGCCCCCTCGTTGCCGCCCGAGTTCACGACGCGGGCGGTGTAGCTGTAGGTCATGCCGTCGGCCAGGCCCGAGTCGGAGAAGCTCCAGGTCGTGCCGGTGACCGTGGCGGTGCCGACCACCTTGTCGTTGCGCAGCACCTGGACCACGTCGCCAGCCCCCAGCGCGGTGGAGATGGAGCCGGTGAGCAACGGGCTGGTTTCGTTGGTCGCGGCGCCGCTGGCCACGTTGCCCATCGCCGGGTCGGTGCGGTCCTCCACACCGAGGATCTGAACCGTCTGGGTGACACCCGACGTGTTGACGGTGAAGCGCAGGCTGTTCGAGGCAGCGCCGGCATTGCCGGCTGCGTCCATGACCCTCGCCTCGTAGGTGTAGGCGGTGCCGCTGGAGAGGCCTGCGTCCTCGAAGGTCCAGCGGGTGCCGCTCACCTTGGCCGTGCCGGCGTGCACGCCATTGCGGAACACATGGAGCTGCTCGGTGCCGGTCAGTGCGGCCGAGAGCGTGCCTTCCAGCGTGGGCGTGTCGTCGTTGGTGGTGCCGTCGGCCGGGATGTCGCCCGATACCGGGTCGACGTTGTCGATGGCGCGCAGCAGCCTCACCGTCTGCGTCGGCGCGGACGTATCGATGCGGATGGCGTGGGCGTTCGACTCTGCCCCGGGGTTGGAGGCCGCGTCCTGCACGCGGGCCGTGTAGACATAGGCGCTTCCGTTGGAGAGCCCGCTGTCGGCATAGGTCCAATGCGTCGCATCCGTCATGGTCGCGAAGCCGACCTCCTTGCCGTCGCGCAGGACCACGACCTTCTCGCCCGCCTGCAGCGCAGCCGAGATCGTGCCCGAGACCTGGGGCGCGGTGTCGTTGGTGTAGCCGTTGTTCGGCACGTCGCCCTGCTGCGGGTCGACGTCGTCATTCACGCCGGTGATGGCTGCCGTGGTGGCCGGACCGGAGAGCTTGAGCGTGATGACGTACGGCGACGAAGCCGCACCGCCGTTGCCGGCGGCGTCTTCGACGCGCACCGTGTAGCTGTAGCTCGCGGCGTTGGCGAGGCCGCTGGTGTCGGTGTAGGACCAGCTCGTGCCCGAGATCGACGCGGTGCCGATCTTGACGCCGTCGCGATAGACGGTGACGAACTCGTTGGCCGCCAGGCTGCCGGTGATCGTGCCTCTGAGTTCCGGCTGCGAGTCGTTGGTGGTTCCGCCGTTGGCGACATCGCCCTGCACCGGCTCGACGTTGTCGAACACGGTCGAGATCGCGGCCTTCTGCGCCGGCACGGAGGTGTCGATGGTGATGGCGTAGCTGCCCGAGATGGCGCCGCGGTTGCCGCCGGCGTCCTCGACGCGTGCGGTGTAGGCGTAGGTGCGGCCGTCGCTCAGGCCGGCGTCGTCGAAGGTCCAGTGGGTGGCGTCGGTCATCGTCGCGGTGCCGATGACTGCGCCGTCGCGCAGCACCACCACTTTCTCGCCCGCCTGCAGCGGCGCCGAGAGCGTGCCGGCCAGCTGCGGCGCGACGTCGTCGGTGAAGCCGCCGTCGGCCACCGTTCCCTGCAGTGCGCCCTGGTCGTCCTTGATCGAGACGATGGTCGTCGACTGCGACGGCGCGATGGTGTCGACCGTGAAGGCCGTCGCAACAGACTGCGGGCCCTCGTTGCCGGCCGCATCGACGCTGCTCGCCGTGAGGCTGTGAACGCCGTTGGCCAGCTCCTTGCCGGCCTCCGGCGTGAAGCTCCACTTGCCCGCGTCGTCCACCGTCGCGGTGCCGATCAGCGTGCCGCTGTCGTAGATCCTGACAGTGCCGTTGGGCTCGGCCCCGGAGCCCTTCAGCTCGGGGCGGGCATCGTTGGTGGTGCCGCCGGAAGCGATGCTGCCGGTGACGGGCGCGACGTCGTCGGTGACGCTGTCGATCGAGGGCGCCGTGCTGGGCGCGCGCTGGTCGATGGTGAGAGTGAAGGCCGCCGAGGAGCCGCCGCGGTTGCCGGCGGCATCTTCGACGAATGCCGCGTAGCTGTAGCTGGTGTTGTCGACCAGGCCCGCATCCTGGAAGGTCCAGGCGCTGCCGCCTGTCATGGTGGCGGCACCGAGGCGCGCGCCGTTGCGATAGATGACGATGACGTCGCCCGTGTTGAGCGTGCCGGTGAAGGTGCCGTTGAGCAGCGGCGAGGTGTCGTTGGTGACGGCGCCCGATCCGAAGGTGCCCGTCAGCGGGGCCTGGTCGTCGGTGAAGCCGACGATCTGCGCGGACTGCGAAGGCACTGCGGTGGCCACGCTCAGCGAGAAGTCCGCCGAGGCCGTGCCCTTGTTGCCTGCGGCATCGGCGATCACGGCCTTGTAGGTGTGGGCGGTGCCGTTGGCCAGGACCGGCAGCGCGAAGGTCCATGCGGCACCGTTCACGGTGGCCGTGCCCAGCAGCACGGCGCCCTCGAATATCTGCACGACGTCGCCGGCCTTCAGACCCGAGACCGTGCCCTTGAGCACCGGCGTGGTGTCGTTCGTGCTCGTGCCGCTCGGGTAGTCGCCGACATTGGGCGCAACGTCGTCGGTATAGGCGGTAATCGCGACGGCGTTGTCGGCGGTGGGGCCGCTGTTGTCGATGATCACGACCTGCGAGCTCGACGGGGTCGCATTGCCGGCGGCATCCACGACGCGCGCCAGGAAGGTATAGCTGCCATCGGGCAGCGAGACGGCCGTGTTGTCGAACTGGTAGTTGTTGTTGCCCACAGGCGTGGCGTTGCTCCAGGTCCTGCCGTTGTCCATCGAGATCTGCACCGTGGCGCCCTGCTCCAGCGCGGAGTCGAGCGTGATCGTCGCGACCAGCGTGCGGTCGCTGGTGACGAAGTCGTCGGCACTCGTGCCGGTGTCGGTGCTGATCGCGCCGACGGTGGCCTTGGCCGTCGGAGGCGTGACGTCCACGTTGACCGTGAAGGAACCCGAGTGCGCGCTCTCGTTGCCCACGGAATCGGTGGTCGTGGCGGTGAAGCGGTGCGCGCCCTCTGCCAGCGGCGTGGTCGGCGTGAAGCTCCAGCTGCCGTCGGCCTTCACCGTGGCGGAGCCGAGGAAGCTGCCGTTGTCATAGATCTTGATGAGGTCGCCGGCAGTGGCACCGCTGCCGCCGAGCGTGGGCGTGGTGTCGTCGCTGTATGCGCCGCTGGCGAGCGCGCCCTGCACGAGGCCCACGTCGTCACCGACGCCGGCGATCTTCGGCACTTCCGGGGCGGTCGTGTCGATGGTCAGGTCGATGGTGGCTTCGCCCTTCTTGCCCGCGGCGTTCACCGCGGTGGCGGTGTAGCTATGCGTGCCCTCGCCTTGAGCGGAAAGCGTGAGACGCCAGCTGCCGCCGGCATCGGCGGTCGTCGAACCGAGGACCGTCGCGCCTTCCTTGACGGTGACGAGCGCGCCGGCCGTCGCCTTGCCCACGAGCGTGGGCGTCGTGTCGTCGGTGCGGGCACCGGGAGCGAGGTTGCCCTTGATGCTGCCCTGGTCGTCGACGACCTGCTCGATGCTGACGACGACGTCCGCGAGGTCGACGGTGAACTCCAGCGGCGCGCTGGCGGCGCTGGTGTTGCCCGCGGCGTCGGTCACGGTCAGGGTGATGCGATGCGCTCCGCTGGCCAGCGGCGTGCTGGGCGTGATGCTCCACGCGCCGTCGGTCGCGACCGTGATGCTGCCGATGAGGGCGCCGCCGTCGTACAGGCGAATGGTGTCGCCGGCCTTCACGCCGCTGCCGCTGAAGGTGGGCGTGGTGTCGTCTGTCACGCCGCCGGCGGTGATCGCGCCCTGTGCAGGCCCCTGGTCGTCCATGGCCGTGACCACTGCAGGGGTGGCCGGTGCAGTGGTGTCGAGCACGATCGCATAGACGCCGGTGCGCGGGCTGACTTGCCCTGCGCCGTCGACCGCCTGCGCGGTGAGGTTCTTGGTGCCGTCGCCGCTCAGGGCGCTGGTGGTGACGCTCCAGGTGCCGTCGGAGGCCACGCTGGTCGAGCCAACGGCCGCGCCGTCGGCATAGACGGTGACCACCGTGCCGACCGTGCCCGTGCCGCGCAGGGTGGGCGTGGTGTCGTCGGTGCTCGCGTCGGGCGCCACGTTGCCGGTGACGCTGCCCTTGTCGTCGCTCACGCCGATGATCGCGGGTGCCGCCGGCGGATCGCCCACGAGCGTGAAGGTCGACGCGGGCGTGGCCGGGCCGATGTTGCCTGCCGCATCGACAGGGCATGCGACGAGGCTGTGTGCGCCCAGGGCGAGGGGCACGGCAGGCGTGAAGCGCCAGGTGTCGTCGGCGTTCACCGCGGTGCTGCCGATGAGATTGCCGTTGTCGTAGACGTTGATGGCCGTGACCTGGGCGGGATCGGCCGTGCCGGTGTACTCCGGCTTGCTGTCGTCGGTCTTCGCGCCGGCAGCCAGGGGGCCCTGGACAGGGCCGACGTGATCCAGCACGCGCAGCTGGGAGGCATCGAGGGCCGACGGCGGCGTGGTGTCCACGGTGAGCCTGAAATCGACGGCGCGCGGGCTTTCGTTGCCTGCCGCGTCGGTGAGCGTGTAGCTGATGCTGTGCGCGCCTTCGGCCAGCGGGAATGTAGGCATCAGCGTGCCCGTGTTCGGGTCGAAGGTCGCGGCGACCTTCGCGCCGTCGACGTACAGCGACGGCGTCAGGCCGGCCGCGACGGAGCCGATCTTGAAACCGGGCGTGGTGTCGTCGGTGAATGCCGCCGTGCTGGCCGTGTTCTGCACGGCGCCGAAGTTGTCGGCATAGCCCGAGATGGCATCCGGCCTCGCCGGCGGCGTCGTGTCGACGTTGATCACGAAGGGCGCCGAATGCCCGCTCTGGTTGCCCACCGGGTCGGTGGCCGTGACGGTGAGCTTGTGTTCGCCCTCGGACAGCGGTGCGGTCGGCGAAGCCGTGTTGAAGCTCCATCGCCCGTCGGACTGCACCGTGGTGCTGCCGATGGCGCTGCCGTTGTCATGGACGGTGATGATGTCGCCCGGCGTCGCGCCGCTTCCGCTGAGGGTGGGCCTCGTGTCGTCGGTGGCGGCGCCGCTGGCCAATGCACCTTGCACCGGCCCGAGGTCGTCTTCCGCGGATGCGACCACCGGCACGGCCGGCGGCGTGGTGTCGATGGTGAGCGTGAACGCGGTCTCGCTGCTGTTGCCGGCTGCGTTGACCGCCGTCACCTTGTAGCTGTGCGCGCCTTCCGACTGCGCGGGCAGCATGAGGCTCCAGTTGCCGTTGGCATCCGTCGTGGCGGAAGCCAGTGCCTTCGACCCCTCCTTGACGGTCACCACCGCGCCCGGCGAGGCCGTGCCCACGACGGCCGGCGTGGTGTCATCGGTGAAGCCGGCAGGGCGCGGCTTGACCGGCTGGCCCTGCCGCGGTTCCCCGGCCTTGGTTACGCTGACGGCCACCGCCGATGTGTCGACGGTGAAGGTCAGCGGCGTGCTGGCGATACTGGTGTTGCCCGCGGCATCGGTGATGGTGTGCGTGATGCTGTGCGTGCCATGGCCGAGGCCGGTCGGCGTGAATTCCCAGCGGCCGTCGGACTTGACGGTCGCGCTGCCGAGCAGCGTTGCGCCGTCGTACACCTTGACGATCTCGCCCGGCGTCGCGCCGCTGCCGGCCAGGGTCGGCGTGGTGTCGTCGGTGGAGCCGCCGCTGCCGAACTCGCCCTGCACAGGACCGAAGTTGTCCGATGCGGACACGGTTGCAGGCGTCGCCGGTGCCGTGGTGTCGAGCACGGCGCTGTCGACCGCCACCGGCCTGGAGACATTGCCGGCTAGGTCCTGGCTCACGGCGCTGACGCGGATGGACGCGCCTTCCGCGGGGTTGGGGAACGAGACACCGGCGAAGCCCTTGGCGACATCCGCCGCGGCCAGCGTCACCTCGACGTTGCGGTTGCCGTCGGTGACGCTGATGGCATCGCCTTCGGCGGCGCCGGAAACGAGCTTGACGCGCACGGTCACTTCGGAGCCCATCTCCTTGCCGTTGATGAAGCCGTCGTTGTTAGCGTCGCTGAGGATCGCGACGGCGATGACGGGCGCCACGCTGTCGACCACGGCCGTCGCGGCCTGGCTGGTGTTGCCTGCCGCGTCGGTGGCGATCGCGCGCAACTGGGTGCCATTCATCGCCGGCGTTGAGGGCGTGATGCTGTATTTGCCGTTGCTGCCCGCGGTCGCGCTGCCGATGAGGTTGCCCACACTGTCCCTCACGGTGACCAGCGAGCCCGTTTCGGCCGTGCCGGCGATGGTGCTGCCCGAGGTCGGATCGACCTTCGGTGCGTCTGGAGCCTTGCTGTCGACAGTGGCCGTGGCAGGTGCGCTGGTGTTACCAGCTGCGTCAGTAGCGGTCACGCTCAGTTGCGTGTCATGCGCCGGCGGTGTGGTGGGCTTGATGCTGTAGTTGCCGTTGCCGTCCGCAGTCGCAGTACCGAGCGTGTTGCCGACGCCGTCCTTCACGGTGACGAGCGAGCCCGCCTCCGCCGTGCCGGTGACGGTGCTGCCGTTGGTGGGCTTCACCACCGGTGCGTCCGGAGCCAAGTTGTCGACCGTCGCCCTGGTTTCGGGACTCACGTTGCCCGAGGCATCGGTCGCGGTCACGCGCATCACCGAGTCGTGCGGCAGGGTGGTGGAGAGCTTGATGCTGTAGGCGCCGTCGTTGCCGGCGATCGCGCTGCCGATGAGCTTGCCGGCATCGTCGGTGATCTTGACGACCGAGCCGACCTCCGCCGAACCGGTGACGACGCCGCCCTGCGACGGATCGACCTTGGGTGCCGCAGGTAGCACGCGGTCGACGGTCGTCCTGGCTTCGGGGCTCGCGTTGCCTGCGGCGTCGGTGGCGACGGCGCGCAACACCGTACCGTGCGCCGGAACGGCCAAGGGCTTGACGCTGTAGGCGCCGTTGGGCGCGGCGATCGCACTGCCGATGAGCCTGTCGGTGTCATCGGTGATGCGGACCACGGAGCCGCCCTCGGCCGTCCCGGTGATCAGATTGCCGTTGCTCGGATCGATGACCGGTGCGGGAGGTGGCACGCTGTCGACCGTCGCGGTGGCCTCGGGGCTCTCGTTGCCTGCAGCGTTGGTGGTCACGACGTGCAGCACCGTTCCGTGCGGCGGGGTGAAGGCTGGCGTGACGCTGTAGGCACCGCGCGAATCGGCCGTGGTGCTGCCGATCAGCTTTCCGGCATCGTCCCTGATGGTGACCACCGAGTCGGGCTCTGCCATGCCTGTGATGGGACTGCCGTCGGTCGGGTTGATAGTGGCACCCGGCAGCGCCGTACGGTCGACCATCGCCCGGGCTTCGGGGCTGGTGTTTCCGGCAGCGTCGGTCGAAACGACGTGCAGCACGGTGCCGTGCGCAGGCGGCGCTACCGGCGTGACGGTGAAGGTGCCGTTGAATTCGGCGATGGTGCTGCCGATGAGATTGCCGGCGTCGTCCTTGACCGTGACGACCGAGCCGGCCTCGGCCTTGCCCGAGACGCGGTTTCCGTTGGTCGGGCTGATCGTCGGCGTGACGGGCACGACGCTGTCCACGGTGCTTCGGGCCTCGGAGCTGCTGTTGCCGGCAGCGTCAGTGGCGAAGGCGCGCAGCACGGTGCCGTCCGGCAGGACGAGCGGAGGCTTGATGCTGTAGGAGCCGTTCGAAGCCGCCGTCGTGCTGCCGACGACATTGCCGACGCCGTCGCGGACCGTGACGACCGAATAGGCCTCTGCGAAACCGGAGATCAGCTTGCCGTTGGTCGGATCCATCGAGGGCTCGGCAGGCGGCACGCGGTCGACAGTGGCAGTCGCGCTCTGGCCGCTGTTGCCGGCAGCATCGGTGGCGATGACCCGCAGCACCGTACCGTCGGAGGGCGGCACCACAGGCTGCACGGCATAGGCCCCGTTGCCGTCTGCGGTCGTGCTGCCGATGAGCTTGCCGACGCCATCCTTGACGGTGACCACGGCATCGGGCTCGGACGTGCCTGCGATCAGGCTGCCGTTCGTCGGCTTGACCGTGGGCGCATTGGGCGCCAGGCCGTCGACGGTGGCGCGTGCTGGCTGGCTGGTGTTGCCCGCTGCGTCGGTGGCGGTGACGTCCAACAGGGTGTCGTGCGGCAGCGGCGTTGCCGGCTTGATGCTGTAGTTGCCGTTGGCATCGGCCGTCGTGCTGCCGATGAGCTTGCCGGTGCCGTCCGTGACCTCGACGACCGAGTTGGGCTCGGCCTTGCCCGCGATCGAACCGCCGTTGGTCGGATCGACCTTGGGCACGGCGGGCAGCTCGCTGTCGACTGTGGCCCGCGTCTCGGGGCTGGTGTTGCCGGCCGCATCCGTGGCAACGGCGCGCAGCACGGTGTTGTGCGACAGGCCGCTCAAGGGCTTGATGCCGTAGCGGCCGTTTGAATCGACGGCAGCGCTGCCGACGATGTTGCCAGCGCCGTCGCGGATGGTGACGAACGAGCCCAACTCGGCCGAGCCGGTGATCGAGTTGCCGTTGGTTGCATCGACCGAGGGCTTGGCAGGCGGCGTGCCATCCACCGTGACGGTGGCAGGCTGGCTGGCATTGCCCGCCCGGTCGGCCGCGATGACAGTGATGATGGTGCCATCAGTCTCACGGGTTCCGAGGCCGATGCTGAACTTGCCGCTCGCATCAGCGGTCGTGCTGCCGAGGAGCTTGCCGGCTCCGTCCTTTGCCGTGACCACGGAGCCGGCTTCAGCCTTGCCAGTGATCCGGCTGCCGTCGGTGGGATCGACGGCCGGTGCGAGCGGGGCCGCGGCGTCGACCACCATCGTGGCGGGTTGACTCGCATTGCCCGCGGAGTCGGAGGCGACGACGTTGAGCTGGGCACCGTCGGCCAGCGGCGCGGCGGGAACGACGCTGAACTTGCCGTTCGCGTCGGCCGTTGCACTGCCGACCAGCTTGCCCGCACCGTCCTTGACGGTGACGACTGCACCTGGCTCGGTCGTGCCGCTGATCGTGCGGCCGGAGCTCGGATCGACGATGGGCGCCGAAGGCGGCAGGCTGTCGACGGTGGCTCTGGCTTCCGGACTGTCGTTGCCGGCAGGGTCGGTCGCGACGACGCGCAGCACGCTGTTGTGCGGCGGAATTGTCACGGGCTTGATGCTGTAGCGCCCGTTCAAGTCGGTGGTCGCGCTGCCGAGCAGGGTGCCGGCGCTGTCCTTGACCATGACCAGCGCGCCGGACTCGGCGGTGCCGGTGATCGGGCTGCCCGCGGTCGGATCGACCGTGGGTCTCGACGGAGGAACGCCGTCGACCGTGGTCCTGGTTTCAGGGCCGGTGTTGCCGGCAGCGTCGGTAGCGGTCACGCGCAGCACCGTGCCGTCATTGGGGGGCGACTTGGGTACCACGCTGTAGAAGCCGTTGGAGCCGACCGTCGCGCTGCCGATGACCTTGCTGGCGATGTCCGTGACTGTGACGACTGAGCCGATCTCCGCACGACCGGTGATGTGGTTGCCATGCGTAGGGTCGACCGAGGGGGCGGCCGGCGGCACGCGGTCCACCGTGGCCAGGCCCTCGGCACTCACGTTACCGACGGCGTCCACGGCGGCGACGTGCAGTACGGTGCCGTCGGTCAGAGGCGTCGTCGGCAAAAGGCTGAACTTGCCATTGGCATCGGCGGTGGTGCTGCCGATGAGCTTGCCCGCGCCGTCCTTGACGGTAACGAGCGCACCCGCTTCGGTCTTGCCTGCGATCGTCGTTCCGTTCGTTGCGTCCACCTGCGGGACATCGGGCGGCCTGCTGTCGACGGTGGTCGTCACGGCCCTGCCGACGTTGCCGGCAAGATCTTTGGCAACGACATGGATCACCGTGCCATCCGCCAGGGGCGCCGCGGGCGAGAGGGAGTAGGTGCCATCGGCAGCGGTGGTCCTGCTGCCGACAACCTTGCCGTTGCCGTCGGTGACGGTGACCAACGAATCAGGCTCCGAAGTGCCGGCGATCACGCGGCCGTTGGTCGCGTTGACGGTGGGCGTCGGCGGCGTGCCGTCGATGGTGGCGGTGGCGGGCGCGCTGGTGTTTCCGGCCGCATCGGCCGCGACGACCTTGACGACGTCGCCGTTGCGCGGCAGCTTGATGGGCGTGAGGCTGAAGATGCCGTTGTTGGCTGCCGTGGTGCTGCCGATGACGTCCCCCTTCTCGTCGGTGACGATGACGATCGAACGGGGCTCCGCAATGCCGGTGATGGGATTGCCGTCCGTCGGGTTCACCTTGGGCGTGGCAGGCGCGGTGCGATCGATGACGGCGGTTGCAGGGTCGCTGTTATTGCCTGCGGGATCGGTTGCCACCACCGAGATGGACGTGCCGTCCGCCGGAGGCGTGGAGGGCGTGAAGCTGAACCTGCCGCTGACATCGGCAGTCGTACTGCCGATGAGCTTTCCGGTGTCGTCCCTGATGGCGACCACCGCGCCGGGCTCGGTCGAGCCGGCGATCTTGCTGCCGTTGCTCGGATCGAGCGTGGGCCGTCCGGGAGCGGTCAGGTCAACGGCCGTGGTGGCCGGCACGCTCGCATTTCCTGCGGAGTCGACGGCCACGACCTTGATCACAGCGCCATTGGATAGTGGTGCTGGCGGCATGATCCGGTAGGCGCCGTCCTCCCCGGCAGTCGTGCTGCCAATCACGTTGCCGCGCTCGTCGGTGGCGGTGACCACCGAGCCGGGCTCGGCCTTGCCGCTGACGGAGATGCCGGTGGTCGGCTGGATCGTGGGTGCGGCCGGCGCCAGGCTGTCGACCGTCGCACGGGCCTCGGGACTCACGGTACCCGCCTGGTTCACTGCGACGACGCGGAGTTCGGAGCCGTGAGGCGGCTGCGTCGACGGCACGACCATGTAGCTGCCGTCCGATGCGACGACCGCGCTGCCGATCTCCTTGCCGGTGTTGTCGAAGACCTTGACAGTCGTGCCCGGCTGGGCAGTACCGGTGATCTTCGTAGCATTGGTGGGATTGACCGTGGGCCTGCCAGGCGACGAGTCGTTCGCAGCCGATGCACGTGGCGTCGAAGGCGCCACCGCCATCATGGAACCGCCGCTGAAGCTCCCTCCGCCGCCTGCATTGACACCGGCAGCCGCCAGCCCACCGCCCAGCAGCCAGGGCACCACGCCGAAGTTGAAGTCCTGTGCCAGCAGCAGGGGCTCGATGGCGTCGATGCTGGTATAGCTGAATGCCAGCTCACCCTGTCCTTCACCGAAGCCGGTCAGCCACAGGCCGCCGTCTTCACCCTCGAGCACGAGATCGCTCTTGTGGCCATCGAACAACGAGAAGAAGTCGCGGACGGTGACGACCTCATCCGAGACAGAGGTGATGACCAAGTCGTTGCCGACACGGCGCATTCCCCTGATCTGTTCCCTGGACAGTCCCACCCGGACGACTGCAGCCTCGTTCAGGAACACCTCGGACACCGAGACGGGCGTGGAGTCGCCGCTACGCTTGCTGACCACCTTCAACGAAATCATTTTCTGCTCCCTGCATTTTTCTATCGACGAGTAAATTCCAAGGAGCTCCAGCTATGTTGCTCGGATGCATCCCGGAAAGGTAAAAAACAAAATCAAAAAGGAAGGCGGCGCTCGAGGCACCAAGCGCCGGCCAAAATTGCCTGCAATACAGGCAACCCTCAATTCATCTGAGGAACATTGGTGAAACCGTGTGCAGCTTGTAACCTTGTCCGAATACGGCGCGCAGCATCAATCCATTTGCCGGCTCGATATTGAGTTTTCTGCGGATCTTGAAAACGCAGACATCCAATGCGCGAGAGCGCAGGCTGACGGTGTCCCGCCAGAAAAGACTGTAGAGCTGCTCGCGGCTCAAAAGACAATCCCTGTTCCGGAACAATTCGAGCGCCAAATCGAATTCGCGGGGTTGCAGGTACATTTCTTGGTCGCCGTGAAAAACCCGACGTTCGCTGATCTGGAAGCGGTAGCCCCGATAAATCAGAAGCTCGTTTCTTCCAGCGCCGTACGCCGCCATGGTGGAGCGGTGAAGCAGGCCCTGTGCTTTCGATCTGACCTCTTCGAGATCGAAGGGATGAAGCACGAAATCGAAGTTTCTCTCTCCGGAAAACTCACGATCGATGCGCTGTTGTGCAGCAACGCTGTCGCTGTTGACTGCGAAGAGCAGCGGCGCGTCAATGAGAGCGCGGACCGAGTCAAGCCACTGGACAGTCGCATTGACGGGCAATGGCAGCAGGACCAGCCCTGAATGCTGCCCCGCCTGAAGCGATCCGATGAAATCGGCAAGCAGATCGAAGGTGTCGGCGTGCGACAACTGGCGCTGGTGCGGCGGCAGGCAAATCAGTTGGGATTTGTCCAGGTTGAAAACCTGGGCGCGAGACTCCGGCGAAATCATTCCAAACTCTCCGTTTGACGTTGGATTTCACGGAAAGCGCTTTCCCCGCATCCCCGTGAACCCTTTCGGGGTGGGGAATGTATCTATTTACAATCAGATCAGACAATGTCAGAGATTGACCACAAATGACCTATGCTGACTGATTCACTCGCGCATAAAATTAAAACTTTTGTATAGTGAGTGGAAGAAAATCACAAAGTTGGACAGGGAGCAGGAAAACTCCTTGTCCGGACCCGAAGTCAATGCGCATTAATGACCATTAATGTCATCCGATGCCGCCAGCGACTCTGCGAACGTTTTCTTTCTGGAATCGAAAAAGTCACATTCCACTATCGGTCAAGACCCCGCGCTGACGCGGTCGCAACCGGCCTCGGTCAGCGCGGCAGCCCAAGAGGCGCTGGTTCCAGCGGAATCGTCAGGCGAAACACCGTGCCCTGATCGTCGCTGGACAGCAGTACCACGTCGCCCCCGTGCTGGCGGGCGATGGTCCGCGAGATGTGGAGTCCCAGCCCCGAGCCGGGCACCTGGGTCGATGTGGCCCCTCTGAAATAGCGTTCGAAGAGGCTGCTTTGCTCGCCATCGGGAATCGGCTCCCCCTGATTGCAGACTGTCACGCTGAAAAAACCCGTCATGGAGTCGCAGCGCACCGTGACCGTCGAATTGGAAGGGGAGTATTTCAGGGCGTTGTGGACCAGATTGCGGATCGCCATTTCGATTTTTGCGGGGTCGCCCATGCACATCGTCCGCTGGGTCGGCGCCTCGACGCTCAGGCGGGCGTTTTCCTCGGGTAGCCCGACGCCAGCCACGCTCTCGATCACCTCGCGCAGATCGAAGCTGCGGGCGGCGGGCTTCGTGGAGCCGACCGCCAACGCGTCGTCCTGCAAAATGTTCTCGATGAGCACGGCGAGGCGACGGATGGCCTTGCGGATCTTGCCGACCGCGCGCTTCACCGCCTCGTCACGGCCAGAAGGCGACAGTTCCAGCGCGTGGGCCACCGCGTCGACGATGGCGAGCGGCGTGCGGAATTCGTGCGAGACGACGGCGACGAATTCACGCTGCCGCACTCTGTCCTCCAGCGCCTTCTTGGCGACCTTCATCGAATCGAAGGCGACCTTGCGCTCTGCGCGAAGGGCCAGTTCCGCTTGCCTTGAACGGCTGGCCACCGCGAAGTTGAGCATCGCCAGATTCGCGAGCTGCAACATCGGAATCCAAGAGTCCAGAAGGTACGGCTGCGACATGTTCACTACCCCCAGCAGCACCAGCACGTAGAAGGTCCACGACAGATTCACGCAAGTGAAGATGGTGGTAGCCAGGAGATAGTGGAACGCCCGGTGGCGAAGCATCAGCCAGACGAAGAAGCCCAGGTTGAACACTCCGACGCCCATCTGCAGGTAGATCGCCACATGGACGGCCGCCTGGACGCCCCATGCCGAAAGAAACGCGGTCGCTGCGAAGGTAGCCGCCGCGGCCTTCATCAACCAGGCAGCCCATGGCGAATAGCTGTCGTAGTCGAAGAATCGCCATGCGAACACGGCACCGATCGACATTAGCGCGCTTGAGATCACGTCCATGAAGCGGTCGGCTACGACGGGCGCCTCGGGAAACAACAGCGAGTTCGCGTAGCCCTGCATCAAGGCGACGAACACGAACATAAAGGCCAAGAAGAGCGCATAGACCGCATAGATGCCGTTGCGCAGCCAGACCCAGAAGATCAGGTTCATCAGCACCATGACGCCGAAGGCGCCGGCGAGTGCCGAGACAAGAACCATGCGGCTGATCTCTACTCTCTCCATCCCCGCCCGTTGCCAGACATGCAGGCACAGGGGGGCCAAGCCATGTGTCCTCACCCTCACGTAGTAGGTTTCGGGCGAGGATCCCGCTTCGACCGGGAAGGCCAGCATGCCGCTGCGGATGGTCCGTTCGACGAAGGGGTGCTGGTCGCCCACCCTATCCACCGAAATCTTGCCCGAGGCATCGCGGCGGTAGACCTCCACGTCGTCGATCCAGTTGGGGAATATCTGCACGGCCCATTGCGAAGGAGCGCCGGGCTCTCGCTGCAATGAAAATCTGATCCAGTAAATCTCGCCGGGGCGAAGCCGTCCGTGGCGAGTATCCCCGGCTATAAACTCCACGCCTTCGCGGCCTGAAAGAATGTCCTCGATAGAAATATTTCCAGATGTATCAATGAAGATTTCCTCATGACCGTGCAGCAGGACGGGTTCTTCCAGCCCCTGGTCACTGCGTAGCTCGAGGGCATGGGAAACCAGCGAAACAAGCCACAGCGCCACCCCCAGGATAAAAAAAAGACAGCGATTTCTTTTCATGTTGTTGATATTGTCCAGCCACTCTTCGGCGCCGGTCCCGTTTAGCCGCCCAGGAAAGGTGCACCATGAATACTCCGAACGCCAACACCGATAAAAAGATAACCGTCTATCTGATCGAGGACGAAGAAGACCTTCAGGAAGCGCTGGTCTACAGCCTCGAACAACTGGGTTTCAAGGCCTCCGGCTTCTCTACCGCGGCGGAGTTCTACAGGGCCTACGCGGTCGATCGCTGCGATGTAGTGGTCATCGACATCGAGCTGCCGGACGAGAACGGTTTTTCGATCGCCCAGCACCTGCGTTCGGCCAGCAATGTGGGGATCGTCTTCGCGACCGCGCACGGCGACCTCGGCGACCGGGTCCGCGGGCTGCGCGGTGGCGCCGACGCCTATTTCGTAAAGCCGGTGCATGCCGAGGAGCTCGCGGCATCGATCGAGGCCATCTACCGTCGCATCAAGGCTGCCGAAGCGGGTGCCGGCCGAACGCTGCAGCCCTATCAGCCCGAGGCGCCGCGCGGCACTGGGCGCTGGGTGCTCAAGGAAGGCGACTGGATTCTGTACGACCCGGACGGCAGGGCGCTACGCCTCACGATGTCGGAGCGCGCCATCGTCACCAGCCTGTTCAAGCAGCGCAACAAGCCGGTCGACCGCATGCAGCTCGCCGCGGCACTGGGCGGCGAGGACCTGGAGAACTTCGATCTGCAGCGCGTGGACGCTGTCGTGAGCCGGCTGAGGCGAAAGGCGACGGCTGCGGGCATCTCGCTGCCGCTGCACGCCGTGCGAGGCACCGGCTACCAGTTCCAGACTTGACGTACGCAAGCCTCCGCGTACGCCGCTTCGCTCACTTGAACTCGTCGACCGTCAGGCCCAGCTTGCGCACCTTGTCGTGCAGGGTCTGGCGCGCGATGCCCAGCGCTGCGGCCGTGGCCGGCTGGTCGCCGCGCTGGCGCCGCAGTTCCTCGACGATCACGGCGCGCTCGAACGACTCCACCTGCTGCGGCAGCCCGCGCGGCAATGCGGGCACGCCCTGCGCGCTCCCGCCGCCGCCGTGCGTCTGCGTCAGGCGCTCGCCAAGCAGGCCCAGCACGAAGCGGTCGGCGACGTTGCGCAGTTCGCGCACGTTTCCGGGCCAGGCGTAGGCCATCAGGTCGGCCAGCTGGGCGTTGCTCAAGAGCGGCGCGGGGCGGTCGTAGCGGGTCGCGGCCTGCAGCGTGAAGTGCTCGAAGAGCAGCGGAATGTCCTCGCGCCGCTCGCGCAGGGGCGGCAGCTCGATGAAGGCAACGCCCAGGCGGTAGTACAGGTCGGCCCTGAACTTCTGCTGGTCGCTCATGGCCTTGAGGTCGTCCTTGCTCGCGGCCACCACGCGGCAGTCGAAGGGAATGGTCTTGTTGGAGCCGATGCGCTCGATGCTGCGCTCCTGCAGCGCGCGCAGCAGCTTGATCTGCACCGCCATCGGCATGCTCTCGATCTCGTCGAGGAACAGCGTGCCGCCGCTGGCGTACTCGAACTTGCCCACGCGCATGCGGCTCGCACCGGTGAAGGCGCCGGCCTCGTGGCCGAAGAGCTCGCTCTCGGCCAGCGACTCGGGCAGCCCGCCGCAATTGAGCGGCACGAAATGCTGGCGCCGGCGCGCGCTGTGGTCGTGCAGGCAGCGCGCGACGAGCTCCTTGCCGGTGCCGGTCTCGCCGTAGACCAGCACGTCGGCGGAGGTCTCGGCCAGCGTCTTCACGGTCTGGCGCACCTGCTGCATCTGCGCCGATCGGCCGATCAGCACCGACTGGATGCCCTGCCAGTTCTCCAGCGCATCGCGCAATGCGCGCACCTGCAGGCTGAGCTGCCGCCGCTCGATGGCATGGCGCACGATGGCCACCAGCCGCTCGGAGCCGAAGGGCTTCTCGATGAAATCGTAGGCGCCCTCGCGCATGGCCTGCACCGCCATCGCGATGTGGCCATGGCCTGTGACCAGGATCACCGGCAGCTCGGGATCGACGTTGCGCAGCTCGGGCAGCCACTCGGTGCCGCTCATGCCCGGCAGGCGCACGTCGCTGATGACGACGGCGGGCACGCCGAACGTGATGTGCGGGCGCGCGCGCTCGGCGCTTGGAAAGGACTCGACTTCGAAACCGGCCAGGGTCAGCACCTGGGTGGTGCTGACGCGGACGTCTTCGTCGTCCTCGATCAGCATCACCCGGATGGCAGGGGCTTCGCTCACTTGGGGGTCACTCCTGTTGTGCAATGGAAAAGGCGTCGGAAACCGGCGGCTGGCTGCTGCTGTCGTGGATCACGGCGATGGCCGCCGGCAGGTCGATGACGAAGCAGGCCCCGCCGCCGTCCAGGTTGGCCGCGCGCAGCGTGCCGTCCATGGACCGCACCAATTGTGCCGAGATCACGAGACCCAGTCCCAGGCCCGAGCCTGCGGCCTTGCCGGTGACGAAGGGTTCGAACAGGCGCTGCAGGATGTCGGGGCGGATGCCCGGCCCGGTGTCGGTCACCGACAACAGCACGCGGCCCTCCTTCGGCCGCGCCTGCAGGCGCAGCTTGCGCACCGGCGCGTCCTGCATCGCGTCGATGGCGTTGCGCATCAGGTTGGCGAGCACGCTGCCGAGCGCGGCCTCCTCCGCCATCACGCTCAGCGTGGCGGGCTGCACGTCGACCTCGATGGCCACGCGATGCTTCCTGGACGCCTCGGCGACGATCACCTGCGCGTCGGCGATCGCGTGCGACAGCAGCACCGGCGCCAGCGGAAGCTCGCTCTTGTAGGCGAAGGTGCGCAGCTGCGAGGTCAGCCGCGCGAGCCGGTCGACCATGCCGCGGATGCGCTCGAGGTTGCCGCGCACATCGTCGAGGCGGTTCTTGTCGAGCAGGATGGCGGCGCTTTCCGAGAGCGTGCGCATGGCCGTGAGCGGCTGGTTGAGCTCGTGCACGACGCCCGCCGACATCTGCCCCAGCGCGGCCATCTTGCCGGCATGCACCAGTTCGCCCTGCGCCGCGCGCAGCTGCGCGGTGCGCGCGGCCACGGTCGATTCGAGGGTGTCGTGCGCCGCCTGCAGCGCGGCCTGGTTGGCGAGCTTCTGGCGCACCGCGCGGCGACGCTGCCACAGCGCCACGGCCACCAGCAGCAGCACCGTCATCGCGAGCCCGGCAGTGATGGCCGCGTTGCGCGCGGCCAGGTGCAGCGGCGCGAGGTTGTCGAGCACCACCAGCTGCCACGGCGCGCCGCGCAGGGTGCGAGCCGAGGCGAGCTGGTCGACGCCGTCGAGCGAGATCACCTGCACGTCGCGGTCGAGCGCCTCCTTCTGCGTCCATCGCAGCGGCTGCAGCGCGGCCTCGCCGTAGGGGCGCGAGCGCAGCACCTCGGCGCGCTGGAGGGCATCGAGCGGCAGCAGCGGCCGGAACTTGATGTCCTCGCGCGTGGAAAGTATGACCACGCCGCGCTGGTCGATCAGCGCCACGTCGCCCGGCAGCTTGCGCCAGGCGCGCTCGGCTTCCTCGAGATTGATCTTCACTGCCACCACGCCGCGCGAGGCCTGCCCGCGGCGCAGCGCATAGGAAAGGTAGTAGCCCGGCTTCTTGCTGGTGATGCCCACGCCGTAGAAGCGGCCCCTGCCCTGTCCCAGCGCGTCGATCACGTAGGGACGGAACGAGAGGTCCTGGCCCACGGTGGTACCGGGCTTGTCCCAGTCGGAGGCCGCCAGCGAGGTGCCGGAGGCATCGAGCACGTAGAGCATCTCCGCGCCCGCCGCGGCGTTGACGCCGTCGAGGTAGCGGTTGACCGAATCGCGCAGCCGCGTGTCCGACGGGGTGCCGAGCAGGGCCGGCACCAGGGGCGTCATCTCCAGCAGCGCGGGCAGGTAGTCGAAGCGGGCCAGGTCGGCGTCGAGGCCGGTGGCGAGCATGTCGAGCCGGTGGTCGGCCGCTTCGCGCAGCCGGGCCAGGCCGGTCTGCATGGCGACCTGGTAGCCCGCGAAGGCGGCCACGGCCACGAGGGCCAGCGCGCCGCCCCATCGAGGCAGGCCGCGCCACCCTCTCGTCGCCTGGTCGGAATGTGGGTCTAGACGCCGGGCCGGCTCCCTTGGATTCATGGGGCCGTTATTGCACAAGGCGGGGCCGCCTGCATCAGTGGCAGCCCGATGGCCCCAGGGCGGGGCCGAGGGGAGGATCAGGAAACCTGCCGCGCGGAAGCGACGGGCATGTGCGCCTCTGTGGCGTCGAGCACGCGCTCGGGCTCGTCGGCCTCGGCGGTGCTTTCCTGGTTCAGGTGCTGGTTCATGCGCACGGTGTCGAGGTCGCCGGTCCACTTGGCCACCACCAGCGTAGCCACGCCGTTGCCGATCAGGTTAGTCAGCGCACGGGCTTCCGACATGAAGCGGTCGATGCCCAGGATCAGCGCCAGCCCCGCCACCGGCACATGCCCCACCGCCGACAGCGTCGCCGCCAGCACGATGAAGCCGCTGCCCGTGACGCCCGCCGCGCCCTTCGAGGTCAGCAGCAGCACCGCCAGCAGCGTAAGCTGCTGCGTGAGCGTCATGTCGGTGTTGGTGGCCTGCGCGATGAACACGGCCGCCATCGTCAGGTAGATGGAGGTGCCGTCGAGGTTGAATGAATAGCCGGTCGGAATCACCAGGCCGACCACCGACTTCTTCGCGCCCAGGTTCTCCATCTTGGCCATCATGCGCGGCAGCACCGATTCGCTGGACGAGGTGCCCAGCACGATCAGCAGCTCTTCCTTGATGTACTTGATGAACTTCCAGATGCTGAAGCCGTGGAAGCGCGCGATAAGCCCCAGCACCACGAAGATGAAGAGCAGGCAGGTGGCGTAGAAGGTGGCCATCAGCTGGCCCAGCTGCAGCAGCGAGCTCACGCCGTACTTGCCGATGGTGAAGGCCATCGCGCCGAAGGCGCCGATGGGCGCGACCTTCATGATGTAGCCGACGATCACGAAGAGCACGTGCGAGCCCTTCTCGATCACGTCGAACACCAGCGTGCCGCGGCCACCGAAGCGGTGCAGCGCGAAGCCGAACATCACGGCGATCAGCAGCACCTGCAGGATCTCGCCCTTGGCGAAGGCATCGACCACCGTGCTCGGGATGATGTTGAGCAGGAAGTCGGTGGTGCTCTGCATCTTGCCGGGGCCGGTGTAGGCCGCGATGCTCTTTGTGTCGAGCTGGCTCACGTCGACGTTCATGCCTGCGCCGGGCTTGAGCACGTTCACGAGCACCAGGCCCACGATCAGCGCGATGCTGCTCACGATCTCGAAGTACAGCAGCGCCATGCCGCCGGTCTTGCCGACCTTCTTCATGTCCTCCATGCCGGCGATGCCTACCACCACCGTGCAGAAGATGATCGGCGCGATGATCATCTTGATCAGCTTGATGAAGCCGTCGCCCAGCGGCTTCATCGAGGCGCCGGTGTCGGGATAGAAATGGCCCAGGAGCACTCCGAGCACGATGGCCGTGATGACCTGGAAGTACAGGGATTTGTAGAAGGGCTTGGGGGCGGTCTGGTGTTCCATGGGGGTGCTCATTGGTTTGTCTCCAGGGTCGTGACCGGGCCCATATCGGAGGGGCGCGGCCGGCCGGTGATTCAGCAATCGACATGCCACGGCCGGCGAGGGTCGGCAGCCGCCATAAGCCATTGATTTCAAAGCGCTTTTCCCCAAGAGGTGCGAGGCGCCCCGCCGATGATCCGGATGCCGCAGACCGGTCCCGTCCGAGCTTCCGGATCGTCACCACCGGGTAAACCCTAGGCGCCCGGCGGTGTCAGACTCGGCGCATGAACGACAACGCCCAGCCCGTCGCGGCCTCGGAAGGCGCCTCCAGGCGCATCGCGCTCACGGTGGCGGCCGCCTTCTTCATGGAGACGCTGGACGCCACCGTCATCGTCACGGCGCTGCCGGCGATCGGGGCGGCCTTCGGCATCGGCGCGCTGGACGCGAGCCTGGGCGTGACGGTCTACCTGATCGCGATGGCCGCGCTGGTGCCGGCCGCTGGCTGGTGCGCGGGCCGCTTCGGCGCGCGACGGGTGTTCGCGCTGGCGGTCGGGGCCTTCACCCTCGCCTCGCTGGCCTGCGGGCTCGCGCCGAGTTTCGAATTCTTCGTCGCGGCGCGCGTGCTGCAGGGCGCGGCCGCGGCCTTCATGTCGCCGGTGGGCCGGCTGGTGGTGCTGCGCGAAACGCCGAAGCACCGGCTGATCGAGGCCATCGGCACCATCACATGGCCGGCGCTCATCGCTCCGGTGATCGGGCCTCCGCTGGGCGGGCTGATCGCCACGCATGCGTCGTGGCGCTGGATCTTCCTGCTGAACGTGCCGCTGGGACTCGTCGGCCTGTGGCTGATCATGCGGCTCTTTCCGCGCCGGGCCGACGCGGCGCCGGCGCGCTTCGACGCCGCCGGCTTCGCGCTCACCGCCATCGCGCTGGCCGCGCTGGTCGAAGGCCTCACGCGGCTGGGCGGGCCGCACCCGGGCTCGGCCTTCACGCTTGGCCTGCTGGCCGCGGGCGTGGCGGCCGCCATCGCCGCGGTGCGCCACGCGCGGCGCGCGGCGGCGCCCCTGCTCGACCTTCGTGCGCTGGCGGTGCCAACCTATGCGCTGGCCACGGCGACCGCCGGCTTCGTCTCGCGGGTCGCGATCAACGCCTCGCCCTTCCTGCTGCCGCTGATGTTCCAGATCGGCTTCGGCATGAGCGCCTTCCAGGCCGGCTCGATGCTGCTGGTCTACATGGCCGGCAACCTCGTGATGAAGAGCGCCACCACGGCGGTGCTGCGGCGCTTCGGCTTTCGCCGCGTGCTGACGGTGAACGGCGCGATCTGCGCCGCCACGCTCTTCGGCTGCGGGCAGCTGTCGCCCGGCGACCCGCTGCCGTGGATGTGCGTGCTGCTCTTCGTGGCGGGCATGGCGCGCTCGATGAACTTCACCGCCATCGGCACTCTGGCCTTCGCCGATGTGCCCGACGAGACCCGCGCGGGCGCCAGCACGCTCGGCACCATGCTGCAGCAGGTGTCGCTCGCGCTCGGCGTGGCCCTGGGCGCGATGGTGCTCGGCGCCTCTCAGGCGTTGCGCGGCGCGCCCGCGGTGGAGCTCGCCGACTTTCGCCATGCCTGGTACGTGGTCGGCCTGCTGATGGCCATCGCGGCGCTGATGACGCTGCGGCTCGACCGCCATGCCGGCGTGGCGGTGTCGCGCAGGGCGTGAGAACATCGTCCGCCTCTTTTCTGCCACTTCGTTTCCGGAGACATCTTCCATGCCATTGCACATCGGCATCGTCGGCTGCTCGGCCGAAGGCGCTGCGCTCTGCTATCGCACGCTGTGCGTCGAAGGCGCCAGCCACATGGGCCACGCCCATGCGCACCCCGAGGTCTCGATGCACACGCACTCGCTCGCGGCGTACGTGGACTGCCTGGACCGCGGCGATCTGAACGGCGTCGCGCAGCTGATGCTGTCCTCCGCAGGCAAGCTCGCCGCAGCCGGCGCCGACTTCTTGATCTGCCCCGACAACACCATCCACCAGGCGATGCACCTGGTGCTTGCGCAATCGCCGCGGCCATGGCTTCACATCGCCGAGGTGGTTGCAGCCGAGGCGGTGTCGCGCGGCTTCCGCAGCGTGGGCGTGCTGGGCACGCACTGGCTGGTGAACAGCGAGGTCTACCCGCAGGCGCTGTCTGCAGCCGGGCTCGAAGCCGTGCGGCCAGGCGCCGATGAGCGTGCGGAGATGGGCCGCATCATCATGGACGAGCTCGTGCGCGGCGTGATCAAGCCCGAGTCCACCGACATGCTGCGGCGGATGATCGACGGGCTGAAGGCGCGCGGCTGCGATGCCGTCGTGCTGGGCTGCACCGAGCTTCCGCTGGTGCTGGACGACGGCAACTCGTCGCTGCCGACGCTGGACTCGACCCGCCTGCTGGCACGCGCCGCGCTGCGGCGCGCGACGGCTGCAGCGGCGGCGACCGCCTGAGCCTTCGCCTTCATTCGTTCCTCGACACAACAAGCAAGGAGACGCTCATGCCCGACATCGCCTCGATGCAGAAGCTGCTGGACACCATCTTCCCCGGCCTCATGGGCGTGAGGCTCACCGAACTCGCGCCCGAGCGCGTAGTCGCGCAGATGGAAGTCCGCCCCGACCTGTGCACCGCCGGCGGCATCCTCCATGGCGGCGCCTACATGGCCTTCGCGGACACGCTGGGCGCGGTCGGCACCATCGTCAACCTGCCCGAAGGCAAGCGCACGACGACGACCGATTCGAGCACCAAGTTCATCGCCGGAGCACGCGTGGGAACGACGGTCACCGGCACCAGCGTGGCGCTGCACCGCGGGCGCACGACCCAGGTGTGGCAGACCACGATCGCCAATGCGGATGGAAAGCTCTGCGCAGTCGTCACCCAGACTCAGCTGGTGCTCGACGCGGCAGCCTGAGCGTCGCTGCTGCTGCCCTGAGCGCTGATGGGAGCGGCCCTCAGGCCCGCTGCCGACGCCATCGCCCAAGCTCCGCCCGACCGAGCGGCGTGATGCGCAGGATCATGGCGGACCGCCTCAGGCGTTCACCCGGCTCGGGAAGCCTCGCCTCGATGAACCCGGCCGCCGCAAGGACGGCCGCGCAGTGGATATCGGCCTCCTCCAGGATGGCCAGCGGGAAAGACGCCTCCTCGATCCGACGTAGAAAGTCCATCGGCATTGCTGATGATCCTCGCAGGTGCGCGCTTGCTTGTTCTTTTGGCTATGGCTCGTCGTCGTGGCTCCCCGCGACGATTCTGCAGCGTGCGGCCCGCCCCACTGTAGGCGCGGGCCTGCCGCTACGATCAGCCGATGACTACGCTGTACCTGCAGATGACCGAGAAGCTCTCCGCGCACTGGAGAGAGAACAACAACGCCTACCCCCGGAAGTTCGTGCTCAGCCCCGCACTGCGCGACCAGTATCTGCGCGACCTGTCGCTGATCACCATCCCTGGCGAACGCGACATGAGCGCGACGAAGCACATGGGAGTGCCCATCGAGATTGCTGAGAACACGCCGGGGGTGATGGTGGCGGCCGATGGGACGGAGGTGGCGCTGCAGTGAAGTGGTCGTCGGCCTGAAGGGCCGATGATGTGCCGATACGGGAGGCCGCACCGGATCGCGGCAAGACGGGCGCAAAGCAAAAGGCGCTACAACCTCGAGAGTTGTAGCGCCTTGCTGAATTTGGTGGCTGGGGCGGAATCGAAAAATCCCTTGCCAAGACCGCCACGCTTTACTTTTCTCACTCGTGAATTCCTGCGGGGTACACGCTTGGGTACACCAAACTGACCATCGGCCTAATGGCCAGAAGTGGCATCGAACCACAGGCAGCCATCCAGCCTGCCGCCATTATGGCAGCGACCAAATTGGTCTGCGCAGCATCCGACTAACGGGGGCGGCGAGAGTCCTATTGCACCGCTTGATACAGAGCAGCGCCGCTCGCTCCTTGAATGTGCGACAGCGTGCGCCTCCGAGCAGTCAGTCCGATCACCCAATCATCATCCTCCGCTACATTTGCGGAACACACGCTCCAACGTATGGGATCTATGCGCGGCCAAGCCTCACGTTCCCGATCCAAGGAATCACGCAGCAAATGGACATCGCCAATCTGTTTTCCCTCCGCGGACGCACGGCCCTGATCACCGGCGGGTCCCGAGGGATCGGCCGGATGATCGCGCATGCCTATCTCGTGCAAGGGGCGCGGGTCTATATCTCGGCGCGGGACGCCGACACCTGCAACCAGACCGCTGCACAACTTTCCGAGTTCGGTGAAATCGTCGCACTGCCGGCGGATGTATCTACCCTCGAAGGCGTCAACACCCTCGTGCGCGGCGTTGCTGCACGAGAGGAGTCGCTTGACATCCTGGTCAATAACGCGGGGACAGCCTGGGGAGCGCCCTACGACGAATTTCCCGAAGCGGGATGGGACAAGGTCGTCGATCTGAATCTCAAGACGCCCTTTTTTTTGACCCAGTGCCTGACGCCCCTGCTGCGCAAGGCAGTGGCGAAGAACCTGCCGAAAGTGATCAACATTGCTTCGGTTGATGGCATCTCCGTGGGCCCTCGGGAGACCTATTCGTATGCAGCCAGCAAGGCGGGGTTGATTCAACTGACACGCTTGATGGCGCTGAGGCTTGCGCCCGAACGCATCGTCGTGAGCGCCATTGCGCCTGGCGCATTCGCCACCGATCTCAACAAGAGCGCACGGGACAATGGCGACGACGTTGCAGCCTATATCCCGTTGGGCCGCATCGGCACCCCCGAAGACATCGCAGGCGCAGCCGTTTACCTCGCGTCGCGCGCGGGTGACTATGTCGTCGGCTCCACCCTGATTGTCGACGGCGGCGCCACTCATGCACGGTGAACCCGCTCTCTACGACCTCCTCAGCGCAGCCTGAAACACTGACCTCAGCTGCCACGACATCGCCAAGAACTCTGATCACCAAACGTGCAGAAGTACACAAGGCACGCAGCGTCCCAAAAAGTTCGGCATGTCGGCAATGGCTCCAACCGATGAACAGAGCATTTGCTCCAACGAAAGGGGCGAATGAATCAAGCCATTCTTGCCGCCGCAGTTGCTTAAAGCCTTTTGTCCTCGAGGGAGGCTCATCGAGAACGAGAAGGGCTCGACACATTGTGAGATCTAGCATCTCCAAGGTATCTGACGGGTATGCCTTCGCTCGGGCATCGAGTTCAAAGCGCTCGCGGGATCCGCAGTGATCCTCCCCGCGAAGTACTCCTTTTACAGAGGGTACTTAATTTCGTGGCACTTCTCGCGACATATCCCTTCCAAGGGTTCCGCGCCTGAGGCTTTGCCTTCCGAGTCAATCGTGCTTGTGTCATGCGTTCGATGAGTTCGGGCGCAAACCCATGGTCAACACGACCAATAACGTCCGAGCAGCTATTTCACCGGTTACCAGCTTCAATCGTGGCGTCCATCTCGGCTGAAATCACCATGCCGGGAGTTCGAATGTCATGAATTTGCCCCATATCAATGCCAGTCAAATCGCCCATACCAAAGCGATCCAACTGAATCGATAAAACCGGAGTAGCAACAAATAGTCAATAATTTTTTAATGAGTTCTTTTTTCTTAAAAGTCAGCTAAAGCCCCAATCCCGTGGCATCCCATATGTATGCGTTGCGCCCTCGGCAGCAATGTGCTGGAATGACACATCTATTTGCAGTTGCACCAATTTGGCTCAAATTGAGCAACAGCGCATCAGAATTTAGCAGTCGTTTTCATTGAAAAGATCTCATGACTAATCCTTTCGACAACGTTGGCGCTTCATTTCTGGTTCTGACCAACGACGAAAACCAGCACTCCATCTGGCCTGATTTCGTTGAAATCCCTCAAGGCTGGCAAAAAGTTCACGGTCCTTCCGCAAAGGCTGAATGCCTTGAATTCGTAGAGAAAAACTGGACGGACATGCGTCCGCGGAGCCTGGCCCAAGCGATGGGCAATCAGGGATAAGCAGCCGCCGCGCTGCATCCGGCTCTTTCCTTAGAAAAGCTGTACGGCTCTCCGTCCGGCGCCGTTGCGCGGCCGGCCCGGATCGTTTGGCTTTCCCGAAACGTAAGTCAACAGGACCCCATATGGCGTCGACCTCTGAAGATGGCTGGCCGCTGTCCTTCGCGCAGCTCGGGCTCTGGTTCGAGCGGCAGTTCTACCCGAGCCACCCCTCCCACAACGTCGGCGAATACATCGAGATTGCCGGCGCGCTGAATGCGGAATTGTTTCTGCAGTGCCTGCGCACAGTGGCCAAGGAGGCCGAGGCGCTGGGCACCACGTTCATCGAAACGGACACAGCGCCCCGGCAAGTCATCGGAGGAAAGCTCAGCGAACAGTGCGTCAGCTTTGTCGACTTGAGCGGCGATGCCGATCCCCATCGGTCGATGCTCGACACGATCGGCCGGAAGATGGAGAACTCGCTCTCACCGACCGATCCCGAGCTCTTTGCCTTCTGCCTGTTCAAGCTCTCGGCCGATCGATTCGCCTGGCACCACCTCTACCACCACATCGTCATCGACGGCTTTGGTTATTCGCTCATCGCGCGCCGCGTGGGCGAGCTCTACACGGCTGCGATCGAAGCGCGCACAGTACCGCGCGCGTGGTTCGAGCCGCTGGGCCAGTTGCTGGACATCGAGCAAACCTACCTGTCCTCGGATGCGTTCAACTCGGATCGCGATTTCTGGCATGGCTACCTCGAGAACCTCCCTGCGCCAACCCGTTTCGGGGAAGGCACGCGCAGCTTCTCGCGCCTGCCGATCCGCAACAGTTGCCGGATGGAAAAGCCGGCACTCGAGGGCATCGCGGAGCTGGCGCGCGTGTGCGAGACCTCCCTGGCGCGTATTTTGATCGCGGCCGTGGCCGCCTACCTGTTTCGCACCACGGGTGTCCGGGAATTGTCGATCGGCCTGCCGGTGTCGGGGCGGTCCGCCGAGACACGGGCGATCCCGTGCATGATGTCGAACACCCTGCCGATGCATCTGTCGATTGCGCCGGAAATGACGATGCGGGACATCGTCGGGATCGTCGACCGGGAAATCCGCACGGTCCTCGCGCATCAACGCTATCCGGCATCGCGCCTGTACCTGGATGCCAAGAGGATCAGGGGCTATGGCAGCGACTTCGGGCCCGTGATCAATGTGATGCCGTTCAAGGAAGGCATCTCCTTCGGCGGCCTGCCGTCCAAGTCGTTCAACACCTCCGCCCGCACAGCGGCCGACATCTCGTTTTCGTTCTTCATCGGCGAAGACAGCAGCGCCGACGTCTACTGCACGGCGAACGCGTCCGCCTACTCGCTGGCGGACGTGCAAGCGCACCAGGAACGGCTGCTGCGCTTCATCGATTCAAGCCTGGCCCAGCCGGCGATCCCCGTCGCGGCGCTGGACATCCTGAGCACCGAGGAACGCCAGCGCGTCCTGGCGGACTGGAACGGCGCAGCCCCCGGCGCATTTCCCGACACACTGGCGGACCTGTTCGAGCGACAGGTCGCGGCAACCCCGCACGCGCGCGCCATCTCGTTCGAAGCAATCAACCTCTCGTACCAGGAACTGAATCAGCAGGCGAACCGGCTTGCCCACTACCTGAGTTCCCTAGGCATCGGCCCGGACAGCATCGTGGCGCTGGCGCTGCCACGCTCGCCCGAACTGGTGGTCAGCCTCCTGGCCGTCCTGAAGGCAGGTGCGGCGTACCTCGCGCTCGACCTCGACTATCCCGTGGATCGCCTGCGGTTCATGCTCGAGGACGCACGGCCCCGATGCGTCATCTCTATGTCCGACGTTACCCATCTCCTCACGGACATGGAAACGCTCGGCGTGCGCCTGGACGACGCATCGCTCTGCGCCGAACTCTCGGCCTTGCCGGCAACGGACCTGACCCACGGGCAGCGCACGCGCGCGCCCAGCCCGCTCGACCTTGCGTACGTGCTGTACACCTCGGGCTCCACGGGACTCCCCAAGGGCGTGGCGGGAACCGCAAGGACACTGCTCAACAGGCTGCGCTGGGACGTGCTGCAGGCCGACGAAGCGACGGTGTACGCCCAGAGGACGACCCACAACTTCATCGACTTCGTCTGGGAAGTGCTGATGCCGCTCATCGGCGGTCAGCGCCTGGTGATCGTGCCTCCGCAGTTCAGCAAGGACATCAACGGATTGATCGATCTGCTGGCCGCCGAGAAGGTGACCCGGATCGTCCTGGTCCCGTCGCTGCTCGAGGCGATGCTCGAAGCGGAGTTCAAGGTGCGGACCCGGCTGCCGCACCTGCGGTACTGGTCCTGCGGCGGAGAAGCGTTGACGCCAGCGCTGGCCGAGCGTTTCAGGAAGGTGCTGCCGCAGGCCTTGCTGGTCAACCTGTACGGCACATCCGAATTCTGGGACGCGGCGGGCTGGGTCAACCAGAGCTTCGACGGCCATGGACTGCCCAGCGTGCCGATCGGTACCCCCTTGCCGGGCGTGCAGGTCTATGTGCTGGACGCCCTGCTTCAACCGGTCCCGCCGGGCGCGGTCGGCGAACTGTTCGTCGCCGGCGCCGGGCTGGCGCGGGGCTACCTCGGTCGCCCCGCGTTGACTTCCGAACGCTTCGTGGCGAATCCCTTCGGGGCGCCCGGCGAGCGGATGTACCGCACGGGCGACCTGGCACGCTGGAATGAAGAGGGTGTGCTCGGCTATCTGGGCCGGGTCGACCACCAGATCAAGCTGCGGGGTTTCCGGGTCGAGCCCGGCGAAGTCGAGGCGCAGTTGATCAAGCATCCTTTGATCAAGCACGCCGCCGTTGTGGCGCGGGAAGACTCGACGGCCGGCAAGCGACTTGTCGCCTATCTCGTCGCGGACGAGGCGGCGCTGCCCCAGCGCTCGCGCTCCCCGGGGTTCGGCCTCTTCTACTTTGCCGATGCGAGTCAGGGCCAAGAGGGTGAGCAGCTCTACCGGCTGTATGTGGAGGGCGCGAAGTTCGCGGACCGCAACGGCTTCACTGCCATCTGGACACCCGAGCGGCACTTCACCAAGGTGGCGGCCGCGTTCCCCAATCCGTCCGTGCTGAGTTCGGCTCTGGCCATGGTCACGCAGAACGTGCAACTGCGAGCGGGCAGTGTCGTGCTGCCGCTGCACCATCCGTTGCGGGTTGCCGAGGAATGGTCTGTGGTCGACCATCTCTCCGGTGGTCGCGTCGGCGTCGCGTTCGCCTCAGGGTGGGTGCCCGAGGACTTCGTGTTGGCGCCGGACCATTTCGCCGACCGGTACCAGGTGATGCTCGACGGGGTCGCGCAGGTGCGCGAACTCTGGCGCGGCGGCACGATGGCCGCGCGCAACGGTGCGGGCCACACGTCCCAGGTCCACCTGCAACCGAAGCCGATCCAGCCGGAGCTGCCGGTGTGGATCACGGCCACCCGAAGCCCGGCCACCTTCGAGGCAGCCGGTCGGATCGGCGCGAACGTGCTGACAGCGCTGCTGAGCCTCACGATTCCAGAGCTGACCGAGAGCATCCGGATCTACCGCGACGCGCTGCGTGCCAACGGGCACGACCCGGACGCGCACAAGGTCACGCTGATGCTGCACACCTTTGTTGGCCCTGACGACGAGACGGCACGAAAGGTGGCCCATGAGCCGATGGTCCAGTATTTCCAGGCACACACGGAATTGCGCAAGAGCGTATTCAAAGACCTCGAGGGGAACATCCCGAACCAGGCCGTGGGCGAAGTCGAGGCGGAGCAACTCATCGCGCTCGCGGTGCGTCGCTACTTCGGCACCTCATCCCTCATCGGTGGCCCGGAGAGCTGTCTGGAACTGGTGCGCAAGCTGGAGAAGGTCGGGATCGACGAGTTTGCGTGCCTGATTGATTTCGGCATCGCAACGGACACAGTCCTCGACAACCTGGTGAACCTCGCCACCGTGATGAAACGATCGCGCGCAGGCTCGCCACCCGACGCGGCCCAGGTGCAGAGCCAGCTCGCGGCTTTGCTGCCCGATCACATGGTGCCCGCGCACTATGTCTGGCTGAACGCCCTCCCGTTGACACCCAATGGCAAGATCGATCGCAAGGCGTTGCCAGCACCGTCGATCGCAGTGGCCCCGGCGACGCGCACTCCCGGCACACCGCAAGAAGAAGCGTTGGCGGCGCTCTTCGCAGAAATCCTCGGCATTCCGCAAGTCGGAACCGACGAGAGCTTCTTCGATTTGGGTGGCCATTCGCTGCTGGCGACACGGCTGATCAATCGCATCCGTACCCACATGGGTGTGGAAGTCGACATCCACACATTGTTCGAAGCTTCGAGCGTGGCCCAGCTGGCATCCAGGATCAGCACTGCTCCCAAAGCCCGAATAGCGCTACGTCCGACCCGGCGCAGCAATCAGGTGCCACAGCCGAGCGTTCGCTACGACAACAGCATCTGACAAGCGTGCGCCCCAGGCGCAAACGCGCCGGATGGCTCGTGCGCGCCGCGCTCGCCGTTGATCGACACATCGTTCGCCTTTGTCACCGACGACAACGCCCCCATCGGGACAAACCTCATCCAGTACCGGACCTTCCATGATTCCCCTGTCCTTTGCACAACAGCGGCTGTGGTTCCTCTATCAGATCGATGGTCCGACGCCCACCTATAACGTACCAACCGTGGTTCGGCTCGAAGGACGCATGGACGAAATGGCGTTGTCAACGGCACTGGCGGACGTGGTGGAACGTCACGAGAGCTTGCGCACGGTCTTCTCGGGTGCCGAGCAGTCACCACAGCAGCTCATTCTGCCGCCCGAGGAGGCCCGCCCCTTCCTGAAGATCGAAACGGCATCGGAGGCAACGCTGGCGCAGCAGATCGCACGGGCCTCAGCCTACAGCTTCAAGCTGGACAGCGAGATCCCGTTCGGCGCGTGGCTCTTCCAGCTAAGTCCGACCCAGCACGTTTTGATGCTGCTGTGCCATCACATCGCCTGCGACGGCTGGTCGTGGACGCCGCTGGCCCGCGATCTGTCCCTGGCCTACAGTGCGAGGGCACGTGGCACCGCGCCGGCATGGTCGCCTCTGCCCGTGCAGTACGCCGACTACACTTTCTGGCAACAGGAGTTGCTGGGTAGCGAAGCGGACGCGGACAGCGTCATCTCGAAGCAGCTCAGCTATTGGCGGAACGCACTGACGGGCTTGCCAGAGCAGCTTGAACTCCCGACAGACCGGCCACGGCCCGCGGTATCAAGCTACCACAGCGAAGACATCGCTTTCAAATTCGACGCAGCCATCCATCGAGGATTGCTGAACCTCGCCCGCCAGGAACGGGCCAGTCTCTTCATGGTGTTGCAGGCCTCGCTGGCCACCCTGTTCACCCGCATGGGCGCGGGCACCGACATCCCCCTGGGCAGTCCGATCGCAGGGCGTACCGACGAGGCTTTGGACGATCTCGTCGGTTTCTTTCTCAACACGCTCGTGCTGCGCACCGACACCTCGGGCAACCCCAGCTTCCGCGAGTTGCTCTCGCGCGTGCGCGAGACCAACCTGAGCGCCTATGCTCATCAGGACCTGCCCTTTGAGCGCTTGGTGGAGGTGCTCAACCCCGTGCGCTCCATGGCGCGCCATCCGCTGTTCCAGGTCATGCTGGTGCTGCAGAACAACGAGCGCGCCAGCTTCCAGCTGCCCGGGCTTGCCGTTGTGAGTTCCCAATCGCTCGAGTCGATTGCAGCCACGTTCGATTTATCCTTTGAGCTGCGTGAACTGCGCGCCACGGACGGATCGCCGCAGGGTCTCACCGGCCGGGTCGGATTCGCCACCGACCTGTTCGATCGCGCCAGCGTCCAGGCCATCGTCGATCGCCTGCAACGCGTACTCCAGGCCATCGCGCACGACCCCGCACAGCCCATCGGCGCCATCGAGATCCTCGCACCCGCCGAGCGCTCCCAGATCCTGCTGGACTGGAACGACTCCGCACACCCCGTGCCACCAGCCACCCTGCCCGAGCTCTTCGAGCTGCAGGCCGCACGCTCGCCCCACGCCACCGCACTCGTCTTCGAGGACTCCTCGCTCACCTACGGCGAGCTCAACACGCGCGCCAACCAGCTCGCACACCACCTCATCGCACAGGGCGTCGGCCCCGAGTGCATCGTCGCCCTCGCCCTGCCCCGCTCCCTGGAGCTGGTCGTCTCCCTGCTGGCCATCCTCAAGGCCGGCGGCGCCTACCTCCCCCTGGATGTGGACTATCCGCCCGAGCGCATCGCGTTCATGCTCGCAGAAGCGACGAATCCGGTGTTGCTCACTCAATCGACCCTGCTTGATCGCCTACCACCTCTGTCGAACACTTTGGTTGTGCTTGATCGCGAAGCCGAGGCAATTGCGAAACAGCCAGACGCATCGCCAGCATGCGCGACGCATCCAGATCATCTGGCCTATGTGATGTACACGTCCGGGTCTACCGGCACGCCCAAGGGCATCACCATCACCCATCGCAACGTCATCGAACTGGCGATGGACCATCGCTGGCAAGACGGCAACCAGCAGCGCGTGCTGATGCACTCTCCGCTGGTCTTTGATGCATCCACCTACGAGATATGGGTCCCGCTGCTGAGTGGTCACCAGAGCGTGATCGCCGAGTCCGAAAAAACTGATATCCAGGCGCTGTCTCAGCTCATCGCCCGCAAGAAGGTTACAGCGCTGTTCCTCACCACGGCGTTGTTCCGTCTGCTTGCGGAGGAACAACCTCATTGCTTCGAGCATGTACGCACTGTATGGAGCGGCGGTGAGGCCGCCTCGACACGAGCCTTTCAACAGGTGATCGATCATTGCCCGCACACCGACGTAGTCCATGTCTACGGTCCGACCGAGACCACCACTTTCGCGACTTGCTATCCGATGCGTGCACCGTTTCACGTCGATGCGAACGTGCCGATCGGTGCCCCCATGGATAACACGCAGGTGTACGTCCTGGACGCCCAGCTGCAGCCCGTGCCCGCGGGCGTGCCCGGCGAGCTCTACATCGCAGGCGCAGGCCTGGCACGCGGCTACCTCAACCGCCCCGGCCTGAGCGCCG